>JAHBTD010000001.1 GCA_019638775.1 Fimbriimonadaceae bacterium
GAACCGAAGGTCCGGCTCAAGTTTGGCTACTGGTCCGCAATCGCCCCACGCTCGTGGGGATGAACCGAGCGGTCTTTTGATAGTCGCTAAAGACTTCCGAATCGCCCCACGCTCGTGGGGATGAACCGGTGAATGGGCAATCGCCGAAGGCGCACGTTTTAATCGCCCCACGCTCGTGGGGATGAACCGTAGCAAGAGGGCAAGCTGGCACCTGCCTGCCTAATCGCCCCACGCTCGTGGGGATGAACCGGCATCGGGAACTCCCGAAGCTGTCGCGGTGCCAATCGCCCCACGCTCGTGGGGATGAACCGTGCAAGGCGCGATCGCTCGAGCCGCGGCCCGAAATCGCCCCACGCTCGTGGGGATGAACCGCGCAAAGCAAACGCATTCGAAGGTTTGCCCTTAATCGCCCCACGCTCGTGGGGATGAACCGTTAGAGAGTTAGCGAAAGAGATTGTAAAACGAAATCGCCCCACGCTCGTGGGGATGAACCGACATCTATTTGGACCTTCTCGGCGCAGCTACCAATCGCCCCACGCTCGTGGGGATGAACCGGCAGACCTTTTTCACTTATGCCGATCCTCAGAAATCGCCCCACGCTCGTGGGGATGAACCGAGTCGGCGGGGTCGTTCGGAAACAGCCACACTAATCGCCCCACGCTCGTGGGGATGAACCGGGACGGAACCGTTCGCCCGATGAGGTCAATTGAATCGCCCCACGCTCGTGGGGATGAACCGAAGATGCGTCTACAGCGAACCCCCAAAATAAAATCGCCCCACGCTCGTGGGGATGAACCGTCCGGAACACGTGCGCGACTTGCCTACAAACGAATCGCCCCACGCTCGTGGGGATGAACCGATCGACGGGGCGAGCGCGGCGGCGAAGCTCTAAATCGCCCCACGCTCGTGGGGATGAACCGAACCTTCCCGACGTATCCGATGCGCCGGATAAAATCGCCCCACGCTCGTGGGGATGAACCGCACCGAAAGCAGGGGGAAGGGACGCTGGAAACAATCGCCCCACGCTCGTGGGGATGAACCGGCCTTTGAAATGTGGCTGCAGGCTTGCCTAGCAATCGCCCCACGCTTGTGGGGATGAACCGTCCAAAAGCAGATAGTCGAGGGCCTTAAGTGGAATCGCCCCACGCTCGTGGGGATGAACCGCGCAAGGACAATGTGCTGGTGAGGGCGGTGGTAAATGCCCCACGCTCGTGGGGATGAACCGCGATCCGCCGCTACAGACCGAAAGGCGCGAGCAAATGCCCCACGCTCGTGGGGATGAACCGTACACGCTATCGACGTTCGCTTTGGCGGGTGCAACTGCCCCACGATCGTGGAGAAGAACCGAATCCAAAACGCAAGTCTGATCGAGAGATTGCAACTGCCCCACGCTCGTGGGGATGAACTGGCCTCAATCCGATCACTCCACCTTATCTGCGTAACTGCCCCACGCTCGTGGGGATGAACCGAACCGATACGTGCAAAGCGCTGGATCTGCCGTAACCGCCCCACGCTCGTGGGGATGAACCGAGAGTTGCGCCAGATGCTTGCTATTGGCAAACAACCGCCCCACGTTCGTGGGGATGAACCGCCGATTACACAGTAGACCCAGAAGGCGTAGCGAACCGCCCCACACTCGTGGGGATGAACCGGCGTGACGGGTTGCTTTAGTGGTAAGCCTCAAAACCGCCCCACGTTCGTGGGGATGAACCGTCGTAATTCGGCGCAAACATAATCGCCCAGTCAACCGCCCCACATTCGTGGGGATGAACCGTTCTCCAAGAACAACATCGACCTGGTTCTTGGAACCGCCCCACGCTCGTGGAGCGGTTCGTGCCCGATAGATGGCCTCAAACCTTTGACTGACATTGAAATACTAGCTGCTTACGATTCTTGACTGAAGTCAACGTAGAGCCTGCGGTAGAACGCAATTATCTCTGTTGCCCTCTCCCGTCGATGATTCGGACTTGTGTGCGAGTGCTCCACCACAGGGGATTTGAACGGCTTGGATTCAGCCGGACAGCGTATCAGGCTCGTCAAAAAGACCAGCCGTATTGAATTCCCACTTCTTCTCTGTTAACAGAGTTCGCATGTCAGTTCGGCCTCTCCGCTGTCCGGGACGCGAGGCCATAGTTTCGCCTATTTGAACCATATCGCGAGGCGCATTTGGACGTTCGAACCTGCTTATTTTCAGTAGTAGCGGGTCCGGCCTGATTCTCAGCTTTCCCAGAGTGAGAACACATTCGTCGACCAATACGCTTGCAACCTGTCGTCGCTGGCTGACGATGCCGCCGGTGAAAACCTGAGGTGCTTTATGAAGGAATCGAACGGCACGCCGAAGCTGCACGACGTTTTGCTCAATTATCTTTGAGTCGTCTTCTATGCTCGACTCTCGCTTCCAGATTTCCTGCAGGTGGATCCGTCTTCTCTTTTGAAATTCTTCGGCAGAAATCTCCTGGTTTTCTCTCATCGCAATCAGGGAATCAAGCCGCAATTGAGCTTGGTCTAGTGCTGTCTGTCTTGAGCGCCTAACTTCATTCTGGTTCTTTGCAACCTTTCCCTCAGCGAAGTCGATTGCTTCGTTACCTATGATATAGGCATCCTTGTCTAGGTGCCAAGCCTCCAACAGGTTTCCGATGCTGCGAACGATGAACTCCTCAGAAACGCTGTTTTTTGGGCAGCCTCTGCGACCTGTGCAGTGGTAGTAGACGTATTCTCGTTGCCCTCCTGTTGAAGGGTAGCGCTTGACCTTTCGCTCGGCGGTAATCATGCAGCCGCAGACACCGCACCGGATAAGCCCCGTAAAGGCAAACTCGTGCTTCTGGGGTCTGATCTGGCTATGCCGTCCGAGCAGGCGTTGGACTCGTGCAAACTCGTCAACAGTTACCATTGCCTCATATGCACCTTCATGCCACTCGTCGCCGTATAGAAAACGCCCAGCATAGAATGGGTCAGAAAAGAGTCGGTAAAGCCCTGACCGAGACATGGGCCGTCCAGCCCTGCCCTTTCCAGATAGTGAACGGTAGCCCCAGCTTTCAAGGGCATCCAAGATTTGAGGCACAGAGTGTGCACCTGTCAGCATCATCTCCCATGCACGCCTAAGAATCGAAAAACGGTCGGGGTCTGGCTCCTGTACACAAGATTCCCTTCCACCGATCACCTGGATGACTGATCTGTATCCGGGCTTTGGCTTAGTGGGCCACCAACCGCGCCGTGCCTTTTCGTGCAGGCCCCGTTTAACGTTCTTGCTTAGGTCAATGATCTGTTGGTTGGCGTGGGCTGCTTCGACGGCAAGAAGCAACACGTTATCCTCCGGCCTATACTCTCGGTCTATGGTACGAATGGATTGAATGATGCCCTTCTGCAGCATCCACTGAACCTCACCTGCATCTACGGGGTTGCGGAAGAGCCTGTTTGTGCCCCAGCATAGAATCCCATTTGCTTCTCCTTTGCGAATCCGTTCAAGCATCGAAGCGAAAACCGGGCGAATGCCAGGCTCTTTCGCCGAGTGTGCCTCTTCCAACCGGTCTACTATCTGCAGATCGAGAGTCTTGGCTTGGCGGAGCAGGGCTGAGTTCTGATCGGGGATACTCTGAACCTGACGGTCTTCCTCTTCAGAGCTTTTCCGTGCGTACAGAAAATATTGAATATCGCTTGGCATAGCAGATACAGACCACCCTTCTAGCAACCTCGTACGCTTCCTTTGGAGTCAATTCTACGTTGAATTTGCGCTTGTACAAGGCTAGGATCGCGTTCATAGTGGCCTGACTGGGTGAGGGCAAATCCATAGAGCCTACGCCGAGCGCCAAGCTTGCTTGTCAGCCTTTGGCCCTCTTGATAGAGTTGCGCTATGAGAAGAATCTCTGCGACTATCGCACGCAAGGTTGAGATCGAGGTTCCTGCCTTTGCTAGAGCCGTCCACCAAAGGGGCGCAGACAGGATTATCATGACGATTGATGCGTTTGCAGGCGAGCCGAACCTTTTCTACCAGTGCGTTTGGTATGCCGTCAGTCACGGAAAGTACATCGAAATCGCACCCTTGTAGCTCTCTTGGACGTGTACCTGGCTTCTCCATGCGATGCGAATTTCGCTTTTCAGCTTCCAGTCTGGGCCTCCGTTCCGTTCGGTTTTTGTTCGGCATCAAGAATCGACATCTGACCATCCAAAGGACCGCCTGTGGAAAACTTCCAGTGTTTGCTGTGTTGTTGTTTTCTTTTGTCAAAGTTTCTTTTGTTATTTACGTATTCGGAACTTCGGAAACGAGCAAGCGCAAACCGTTTTTGAAACTTGGGAGTGGCAACTTGCGGATGGAGTGCAAAGTTTAGGTGGGAGTGCGACCGCCGCCGAGCCGCAGGGGTGTAGAGCCCGTACCCGTGCCGATCGCGAACGGCGATCAGACCGGACCGGACCAGCACGTCGATGGCCCGCGAAATCGCTGCGCTCTGCCTGCCTGTTTTGCGCTTGAATTGGAAATGAGAAAGCCAGTCAGAGCCCTTACGGATGCCGGAGCCGATGCTCCAGCCGTAAGTCTGGCGGACGATTATACAGATGATCCGCCACTCGGTGTCCGTGAGACGGGGCATGACCCGGTCAAGCAGGAAGTTGGGAAACGGCGTCGTGCCGACGATGAAGCGGTACTGCCTGGGTTTATTCATTTGGTGCATAGGCTGGAGCATCGTAGTCGTGCTCAATGGCCGCAATGAGAAGTGAAGCCGGGCGCTTGGCGGCCCGGTACGGCAGCCAGCGGAGTTGTTTACGGATCAGATCATACGAATAGCCTGAGGCGATGTTATCCGCCTTGCGCAAAGAAATTCCGACTTCGACGAGTTGAAGAACCAGCTCTTCTCGCTCGGTCAATACAACGTCGTCTGGAGTCGGCTTGCGACGACGCTTTGGTTCATTCTCGGGCAGCAGTTCTCCTATCGGTTGAAAGCCGTTCAAAACGACTCCTTTGCCAGCCATAACGAAGCGAAGAAGGCCAGGATCAGCAGGATCATAACGACGTACCAAACCCAGCGAAGCGGGTCACTGGGTGGACCGCTCCGAACATCGACAAAGTCCTCCGATTGGGAAACTGCCAGCGGCCTGACATGAACCCTTGGCTCAGTGTTCGCGGTACAGACAGAGCACCCAGCTAAGCGCAGGTGTGTAAGGGAGTCGAAATAGCGTTCATCCAGTACCCGCCACGTGTCTGTCTGAACAATGCCAAGACCCAGGTTGATCATCGAACGGGACAGATCCTGAAGAGAAACCAACTGGACCGGCCGCCCTGGATACTCGTTAATCGCTCTTTGAGCCGAGTCTTGGTAACGGCCGTTAGAGACAACCAGTCCGGTCGGAATTCCGTTGCGAAGCATGAATCCCCAAAGCTCATCGATAGCTCGTCGCTGGACCGGAGTCTGGCAATGCCTCAATTGAATCGCAATCTTAACTTGAGGATCCTGGGATGCCAAGGCTACAAAGTCGGCCCCTCCATTCTTGCGCCTTCCCCTTTGGTGGCAGCGGCCAAGCGAACGAACGTGGCTAAATCCCTGCCTGCTAAGCCAAAGCAAAGTGCAAATCTGAAACGAAGGAAAATCAAGGTTTCGCACTTTTCGCTCAAGAGCAATAAAAACGTTGCTGCTGCTGTGGTCGCTGTAGCGGCGGCTGTCGTCGTGGTTGTGAAGACGGATCATTGCCGATCTCCCAAATCTTCTTGAGACTTCAACCAAACGCCGCCAAACTCTCCGGTATCGCCAGTCCAACGACCGGACGTGATGTGCAGATACCGTCGGTCACGGCTTCCATTTGGCTCGTACAACCGGTCCGGTAGGCAGCCAGGACAACCAACGAGGTCGCAGACATACTGCGTCAGATATGTGCCATTCGGTGAGAAGACATCTCGGACATCAAGGGGCTTCCTTATCTCAA
This sequence comes from Fimbriimonadaceae bacterium, assembly GCA_019638775.1. Taxonomy (NCBI): domain Bacteria; kingdom Bacillati; phylum Armatimonadota; class Fimbriimonadia; order Fimbriimonadales; family Fimbriimonadaceae; species Fimbriimonadaceae bacterium. The sequence goes on from JAHBTD010000001.1 coordinate 5,911, forward strand.
CCTCTAAGCACTTGACAACCTTGGCCAGTGTGCTATACCGAGGACTAGACCGGCCATGCAGGAGCCGGGTTATTGCCGAAGTTGAGACGCCCGCGTCACGAGCTAGCCTTGATGTTCCTAAGAATGAGTAGCGGCCCGTATGCACCATGATAGCGGCCACGCGGTTGTGGCATCTCGCGGAAACGCTCACGCTGCGATCGATACTCGACATATCTTAATCGCAGCGTGACCGCCTCCGTGAGAGCGTGCAAATGTTCTGGCTTTGAAGCCCGTCTTCTTGCGCCCTCCGGGACACGGCGCTTATGTGCCCCAATGGGAAAACTACTTAGCCGCATGATCATTGGGGATGCTTTGACGGAGCTCAAGAAGCTTCCGGGCGAGTCGGTAAACTGCTGCGTCACTTCGCCGCCGTACTGGCAATTGCGGGACTACCGAGTTGACGGACAAATTGGATTAGAAAATGATCCATCCCAGTACATAAGCAAGCTCGTAGCCGTCTTTCGAGAAGTTAGGCGGGTTCTGAGGAAGGACGGCACTCTTTGGCTGAATCTGGGCGATACGTATATGTCGGCCTGGGCATGTTCAAGGGTCAGCCGGATCGGGCAGGGAGCGCCCCAGGCACACCAGCGACGAAACCGACTGGTTGGAGATCTCAAAGAAAAAGACATGGCCGGAATCCCTTGGCGGGTGGCATTCGCTCTGCAGAAGGATGGTTGGTATTTGCGCACCGACATTATCTGGCACAAGCCCAACGGCCTGCCCGAGCGCGTCCGTGATCGACCAACTAGGGCACACGAGTACCTTTTCCTCTTCAGCAAGTCAAGGCGGTACTACTACGACGTTGACGCTATCCGTGAGCCCCACCGATCGAAGCCGAAGAACACCGGCAAGCACTGGCCTGGTCCGATGTTTCGTAATCATCCTTCGGGAGGCTCACAAACTCTAAAGCCGAGGCAGATGTTTCACCCTTTGGGCAGAAACAAACGCACCGTTTGGACCATCCCCGTCAGCCATGGCCAAGGAGGTCACTTTGCCACCTTCCCCGAAAAACTGGTTGAACCATGCATCCTGGCAGGCTGCCCGTTAGGAGGAGTGGTTCTCGACCCGTTTGCAGGAACCGGCACAATGCTCCGAGTAGCACTGAGACTCGGTAGAAAGGGATTGGGGATAGAGCTCAACCCCGCTTATCCTCTACGATGAAGGTAGATATGAGCCGCCGCCTCTCCCTGTATCAAGGAGAGCCCTTGGACTCCTCTCATCCCCAATCTATAGACCGCCTAAAGGCGGTCGGGAAGCCCAGCCCAATGCCAGTAAAGCGCGGCGGCCCTTGAGATAGTTTTCGGCGGGCATTTGAGAGTACGGCACTAGTGCCTTTGCGGCTTTGCTCACAATATCTTATAGAAGCGAAAAGGATAGGTGAGCATTCAGCGCTTCAGCTCTTAAACAATTAACAGCTAATGATTCTTGATTGAAGCGTTAACTTCGCATTAACAAAGGAAGTCTCTCGGCATAACAATTTGTACATCCAAGCTCAAATCCTGAGTGTAGAGGTCGATTACTGAAAAAAGTAGCGGAAAAGCACTTGGCATTTCGGCAAAGCGTATCGTACTATATTCAGCAGTGATTCTGGGGTAGGCGAAAAGTGATACTCTCTCCCATAGCAGCAGAGCATGTCCACTCACCGCGCAACGCGGGCGAGCTTGAGGACGCAACCCACGTGGGAACCGGCGGAACGCCGGGCGAGGGTCCCTACGTCCGGCTGTGGCTCATCTTGGAGGAAGGAACCGTCCGCAAGGCCACCTACGCCTGCAACGGCTGCCCGTCTAGCATCGCCGCCGCCAGTATGTCCGCCCTACTGCTCGCCGGAAGAACAGTTGCCCAGGCGCTTTCCATTGATGCTAGGGACGTGATGACCGTACTGGGAGGGCTGCCGGAGGGGAAGGAGTACTACGCAGACCTTGCCGTGCAGGCGATCCAGGACGCTTTGAAGGAAGAACTATCGGAGAGACAGCTATGAATCCAATCTGTGTGCCATTTACAACTGGCGGCTCGGGAAGCTACGGAGGCGGAAGCTCTGGCGGAGGCTACGGTGCGCCCTCAGGAGGAGGGGGTTTGTACTACCCTGCTGGTGCGCCGGTCTGCTCCTCATGTTCTGCTTGCTGCACGACCGGAACTCCAGGCACTTTCGTCTCCCCTGGCGATTCTTCGCCGCCTCCTACAACATCACCATGTGGAAACCGACCCTGCTTCCAGTTCACATTCCCATAAGACGGCCAGGCATAGAAACCGAGCGAGAAGATCATGCTGAACATTCCTAACCCTCCCGGATATGCTCCAAGCGCCGATCGGCAAGGCTGCGACCGACCGACCGAACGAATGCATCCTCATTTCCCAATGCCAGATCCCCGGACAGGCGAGCTCAAGATAGATCCGGAGATCGAGCTGAAGGCCAAAAAGTTTAACCTTGCCGTCAGCCTGTACTACAGTTCGGCCAACTCCGACGCCAGCGAGTACGGCTCAGGCCGCTCAGCCTCCATTCGCACTTACATCACCAACACTGGCGGCGTGGCAACTCTGCGACGGGGAGACTTTAGTGAACAGTACTTCCAGCAGGTTGGAACTTCAGGAACAGTGACTACCTATGTCTCATCAGACAACACACGCAACGTCACGACGCTTAGCTACGACTCAGCCCCGGACGCTTACACTGAGTACTTCTCCGACGGCATGAAGATGGTTTACAAGCGTCATGTGATCGGCGGCTCGCGGTATGAGTTAGACTGCGTCGTTGATCCCGACGGCGTCACCCAGACCTACACCTACGGCTCCACGCCCGAGGCGGGCCTCATTAAGACGATTGTGGTACCTGGAGGAAAGACGGCGACGCTGAGCTATACGCCCGGACCCTCGACCGTTTCGCTGGTCAGCAGTATCGAAGACTGGGGAAGCCGCCGCTGGACGTTCCAGTACGACGCGGCTGGGTATCTCACGACCTTTCAGACACCGCTGGGCTGCATCACCAAGTACGGCTACTCTTCTGCTGGAGCAGGACCTGGCGTCTCGATGATCCACACCATCGAGGATCCGCGCGGCTATGTGACGACGTACATGTACGACACGAGCAAGCGCACAGTCACGATGGCGGCAGGCTCGGCGGTCTGGTCCTACACCTACAACAACTTCCAGACGGTGGAGACCTGGCCCTCCGGCGCGGCAGTGACCTACAACTTTGCCCAGAATCTGGGCACGAACACGACGACCGTCAGGCCTGAAGGCTACACCGTTACCTACACCTACAACACCAACAAGCTGATGACCAAGGCGCAGATTCCAAGCGGAACGGTGACGAGCATCAGCTATAACAGCCTCTGGCTGGTCGAGCTGTCCGACGATCCCTTGGGCAACCGGACGACGTTCCAGTACGATGCCTTCGGCAACCTGACGACCTTGACGGACGCCTTGGGCAACGTGACGACGTTCGGCTACGATGGCTCGGGAACCACCCACCGCCGCATTCGTATGACTGATCCTTTGGGCCGTGTGATGAGCTACGCCTACGACGCCGACGGGCAGCCGCTAGCTGTCGCAGACGGGCGAGGGCTCACCACCACGATGGCCTACGACGCCTATGGAAACGTGGCAAGCATCCTGTATTCCGACGGCGGGGTCGTCACCTACACATACGACTCGCTAAACCGCAGGCAGACGATGGTCGACCAGCTTGGGCGCACCACCACCTACGCCTACGACGCAGCCGACCACGTGATCGCGGTCACCAACCCGATGGGAGAGACGACCACCACGATCTACGACACCTGCCTGGTGCAGGCGGTGGTTGATCCACTGAACCACCGGACCAGCTTCACCTACGGACGATTCGACAAGATGACTACCCAGAAGGACGCCCTCGGGTATGTCACCACCTACGGCTTCGACAATATGGGCTACCGCCAGACGGTCACCGACCCGCTGGGCAGAGTCAGCACGACGGTCTACAATGCCGCCAAGCAGGTGACGGCGAGCATCGATCCCCTTGGATACCAAACCACCTTCACCTACGACTCTTCCGGTCGGCAGGAGACGGTGAAGAACGCTCGGGGGTACGTGACGACCAGCGTATACAACGCTCGCGACATGATTGCGACGGTGGATGCGCTTGGCAATCGTTGGACCTCGGTCTACGACAATGTCGGAAGACAGATAGAGAGCCAGACTCCACTGGGCTTTAGAAGCACGACAGTATCTGATGCGGTGGGGCAAGTGCAAGCGACTATTGACCCGCTGGGCAACCGAACGACGTCTACATACGACAACGCAGGCAATAGGGAGACTGTCAAAGACGCTCTCGGCAATGTGACGACCAGCGTCTACTTCTCCACAAGCAACCGTCTGAACGCGACCATTGACGCCCTTGGGAACAGAACCACATTCGCCTACGATCTTGCCGGGGAGCAGACGGAAGTTCAGGACGCGAGAGGCAACCGAACGACGTGGACTTACGATAACGCGGGACGGAGAACGACGTCTAAAGACGCAGTGGGAAGCGTAACGACCTACGGATACGACGCGGCGGGAAGGCAAATCTCGATGACTGACGCTAGAGGCAACATCTGGAGGACCGGGTACGACGCGGTGAACCGGGCCGTGACGACGACGACTCCGCTCGGGTTCGTCTCAACCTCCGTCTACGACGCCGCAGGGCAGCAAACGGAGAGCGTCAACCCGCTCGGCAACATCTGGACCACGGTCTACGACAACGGCGGGCGAACCCAGGCGATGGTCAATCCGCTGGGTTATCGAACCACATTCGCTTACGATGCGGTCGGAAACCAAACTGAGATATTGGACGCAAGAGGCAACCGAGTCACAACCGCTTACGACGCTCTGAACAGAGCCCAGGCGGTGCAGGACCAGCTTGGCAGCCGCACGACCTACACTTTCGACAGCGACGGTCGAAACACTGTCATCAAGGACCCGCGAGACGGCCTGATAACGATGACATACACAAGCCGCTCTGAACTGGAGTCCATCCGCGACCAATTGAACAATGCCACAACCTATACCTACGACGCAGTAGGACGAAGAGCCTCACGCAAGTTCCCCAACGGAGACCTGACCACCTATTCCTACGATGCTGTGGGAAGTCCGACAACCACGCTCTACGCCGACGCGACGAGAGTGACGTTCGCCTACGACGCAGCCGGAAACCAGACGACGATGCAGGACAGCACCGGAACGACAACCTACGCCTATGACTCAGTGAACAGGCTGTTCGGCAAGACAGATCCCGGCTCGCTTGTGCAGACCTATGAATACGATGCCGCCGGAAACCGAACGAAACTGACCGATCCCGACGGCGGAGTCCGAACCTACGTGTACGACAATGACGGCAGGAATGCGCTCTTCCAAGACCCAGACGCCAAGCGGACAACTTTTTCTTACGACGCAGCAGGCAGGGAGACAACTGCGACCTACGATTCGGGCTTAGTGCGAAGAACGACATACGATGCGAACGACCAGATCGTCTCGATCATCGACCAGACGGGCGGCGGAGGCGTGCTTGCTCGATTCACCTTCAGCTACGATGAAGTCGGAAACCGCAAGGCGATCTTCGACTCCAACGGCGCTTCGACAACATTTTCCTATGACGCCAAGAACCGCCTGACGCAGGACGCGACCGTTGGAACTAACGCGCACACGTACGACTATTCCTACGACTCCACCGACAACCGGCTGACATCCAGCGAAACCGGAGTCGTATCTACCTTCAGCTATGACGCGGCCAGCAGGCTCACCACAAGCACGAACGGAACGCTGGTGACGACCTACACGTTCAACGCCAACGGCAATCAAACCGTCGTTTCGGCTCAAGGCAGTTCGCCTGTGACTATGGCCTACGACAAAGAGAACAGAATGACGGAATACGACGACAATGGAGCAATAACGACGTATACTTACAGCGGAGACGGCTTGAAGCGATCCGAGAAGGACGGGTCAGGAACGACGACTCTGGTTTGGGACGGCAGCGACTATCTGCAGGGGAGAAGCTAATGCCTGTAACGAACTATTACACAGCAAACGGAAGATTGATCGGCGAAGCGACAGCTGGAGACCGAACGGACTACCTGACGGACGCGCTCGGTAGCGTCACAGCTATTGTGGATCAGAGTCAGGCGGTTCAGAATACTTACAGGTTCAAGCCGTATGGGGAGCTTCTGAACAAAACGGGAGCCGCCGCCGATCCTATGTTCTTATGGGTTGGCAACCTCGGGTACCTATTCACTGCACTCGCTATCGCTTCTCATTATGTTCGTTACCGACATTATAGCGATGTAACGGCGACGTGGATTACAAAAGATCCTGTCTGGCCGGATACTCATACCTACGGATACGCAAATGCTATCCCTGTCACAGTGTTTGATTATTGGGGGTTGTCTCCATGCCAAGTCCAAGATCGGTATAAGGATAATGATTGCTCAAAAGACAAGTCGCTCATGGGGGCGTGCATCGCGATGATTTGTTCATTCGGCACAGTAAAAGAAATGTACGATGATTTAGATGCGGGTATCGGAGCAGTAGATAAAGGACTTAAAGACAAGTATAAGTATCTTAAGGGTATCATAGGAAAGAAGTACTCGCCTGTCGAGTGTTGCCGAGATGCGCATGGTAAGCCAGTAGGACCGCGTTTAAAATGCGGGATCATAATTAAGATAGCATTTCCACCAGTTGTGATCCCTTATTGCAAAATCATTCCGCCTACATTTGCATGGATTGCGCAACAGATATGTAAGTCAATTATTGATAGCAAGCATGGAAACTGCTTTTTCGTCTGTCATTCGCGTAGCAATCAAGAATGCCTTAGCAATTGCTACTACATGTCCGGAGTGTTAAGGGAGGACTGCATACGTGAATGTAATGCCGCGACTTATACGGATGACGGCTGGGTGGAGGATACTGTTTGTAATTGTCGTCGCCAGGGCTTGAATCAAAGAGCATAAATAATCATGAAGGTCTACTTAGCTTCAATCACAATAGTTTCACTTTTCAGCATGATGATAGCAATAGGATGCCGTTCTTCTGGTCAAGAGTACCGCTCATTGTTCGCAGAGTACTCTGCGCGATCTCGTAAGTTTTTCGAGCATGCTGAAGATGGCCCGTCGGCTTCTGAGCTTGATGCATATCGGAAGAAGCTATCTACAGAACCTGATCTTTCATTTTTGAGCCAGCAACTAACTGATACAGGCGATGTGTTTGGCCAGTATGCTGCCCTATCGATATTAGCCCATATAGAGGATAGGGATAGTTTAATCGAGAAATGCAAAGCAGTTTCACTGAAGAGTGACATTACTTTTATTGAACTGTCTATAAGTATTCTTTGTCGACCCAATAACGAACAAGACATAGAGTACGTGCTTTATATTATTGCATCAGATTCTCGGCCGAAGGCCATCATTGCAGGTATGAATGCAACTTCTTTGTACACGGATGATGGTTTAAGGAAACGAATCTCAGAGACATTAAACCAAAGACTGAGTAGTCCTTCAGATAAGTGGGGCGACGTGGAACTGGATTCGATCTTGAAACGAGCACGTTACTTGCGCTTATTGGAGTAGGCAGTACATGAGTCTAAGCGCTAAGAAATTAGATTGATATACGCCCTATTTTATGATAGATTAGGCAGTATTTCGTGTGTCGTTTCATATGAACGTTTATTCTCTTGTCCCGCGGTAGGCAATGAGGGTAACTTGTTGCAAGTTAAGACTGACGAACTTGAATTACTTCTTATACTGGTTTTCTATTCTTGTGCATAGTTGACGTTGTGTCAGAGTGCTCCGGATCAAGAGCGTGCGCCTGCTCAAGCCACGCCCTTGCCTTTTCTAGATCCCCTGTCTCTTTCGCTAGAACACCGAGGAAGTACGCGCCTTCGGCCTCTCCAGCCTGCTGGAGGATATCCAGGTGCGGGATGGCAGCTTCGGCATGGCCTGCGTTCAGCAGATGCCTTGCCAGGACTTTCCTGACGCCCGTATTCTCCGGCTGCATATGGAGCACCGTGTGCCAATGCACCATCGGATCGAGCCCGGCATGCTCGGAGAGCCGTCCCACCATGTTCGCCCATGGCTCGACGAAGCCAAGATTCTTCACCGTCCAGTCCAGCATCTCTTTGGCAGTTGGGAGGTCGTCGTTCTCCATCGCACAGTCGAATAGCGTCATCGCCAACTCCGGCTTGCCAGAGTCCTGCAACCCCATCTTCCAGTTATCCCGCGCCATGGCGTAGTTCTTCTTCGCCAGGTACGCAAGCGCCATGTTGTGCCTGGTCTTCCAGCTTAAGATCGCAGGATCGAGGCTGGTGAACACGCCGGAGATATCGGCCTCCAAGACCTTCTTGTAGAACATGATCGCCCGGTCGTGCTTGCCTTCGGCATATGCCATCTGGGCCAGGTGGAACTGGATTTCTGGATCGGTTGGGAACTTGCTCAGACCTTCACTGAGCAGCCGCTGAGCTTCATCGTTTCGTTCCAGGATCCTTAAGGACGCCCCATAAAGCGCATACGCCTTGCGCACATGTGATTCTTCATCCCGTGAGTGTTCTAGACAGTTCTTGAACCACTCGACCGCCTCTTCATGCGCACCCGTGTAATGAGCCGTCATGCCAAGGTTGAATAGCACGAACGGATGATCCGGCCGCTCCGCAAGATCCAGCTTGAGCAGGTGTTCGTCCCGTTCCCGTTTCTTGGCTTGACCCGCCTCGCTTGTGTCGTAGCCCGAATGCAGAACGTAAGCGTTAAGCCGCGCAATCCGACCCCCGGCCTCAAACCCTCTATTGAGCCCTTCCCGGCGGAGCTCCGGCAGGATCTGTTCGTGAATCCGGCCTTCCCACGTTAGCCCCGGCCAATTGCGGAAGACTTTGACGTGATCGACCTGCGTACCAAAGCCCTTCTCCTCAACAAAGCGAACCGGAACAACGAAACCAATAACGTCCTCGGGTGCGTGATTGACCGCGCGGATAATCTCCTCTCCACACTCGAATGGGAGCGTGTCGTCTGCGTCCAGCCACATGATCCATTTGCCCGTGGCTCCCTGCATCGACTCGGTCCGGGCCAAAGCAAAACTGTCGGGCCATTCCGTCTGCCGAACGATCGCACCGCACTCTTTGGCTATTTCGACCGTGCTATCGGTAGAACCTGTGTCCAGGAATAGAATCTCTTTGAAGAAGGGCTTGGCGCTTTCCAGACAGTCGCGGATCACGCGCTCTTCGTTCTTAGCGATCATGCACAGCGAGATATCCGCCTTTTCAACGAGGTGCTCAATCGCCTCGCGGCGAATCTCAGGCTTTCTTTCAGGATTGAAAACGACCTTTTCCGGTCCAAGCCCACTGAGCGTCGAGGCAAAACCGGACTCCAAGTCTTCCCGCCATTTGGCAATGTATTTGCGCTGGTTCTCTTCAAGGAGTCGGTGGATGTCGAGATCTGCATCCCTGGACTCCTGCATCCGCCGCATCGTCTTAGAACCTTCGTGATGCACGAACGCCTTGGCGGCAATGACCATCCGGTAACCAGCCCGGCGAATGCGGTAGCAAAGATCGTTGTCTTCGAAGAAGCCCAGGCCGAACCGGTCGTCGAACGCGCCGACCTCATCGATCACCCGCCGCCGCACCGCTAGGCAGAATCCTACGAGCATGTCGGTGTCGATATCCTCTCCCGACCACCTGGCGAAGTCTTCGGCGAAGAGATCGATAGTTTCGTGAGAGGTGTAGGTCGACGGGATACGCTGGAAATGCCCGCAGTTGTTGGAATACGGTCCAGCCGCGGCGATAGAGCCGCTGGCATTGAGTGATTCCAGGAGCTTCTCAAGCCCGGTTCTGGGGACTATCGTGTCGCTATTGAGGAAGAGCAGAATTTCTCCCTTGGAAGCCGAAATCCCTTGGTTGCAGGCTTTGGAAAAGCCAAGGTTTTCTTCATTGCGAATGAGGGTGACGCCCTTAGGGACGGTGATGGGCACGGCGCTGCCATTGTCGATCACCACAATCTCTGAATATAAGCCTTCACACTTGGTTAGGCTTTCAAGGCAACGGTCGAGATCGTACTGGCCGCCCCTTGCGGGGATAATGATGGAGACGGACGCCTTGGACTTCTTGGCGGTCTTAGGCTTAGGCTTTTCCTGAGGCACCGCGATGCCGAGATCGACGAAGAGCTGAGGCGGGTGAATGCGCTCGGCAAATCGGTAGGATTCGGGATGCGTGGGGTGAATGTTCTGCATAAGACGCTGATCTTCCCAACCCTTCCAGACACACTCCCACCACCGGGGCACGATCTCATCACGATGGCTCCACCCCGTGATCTTTTTCCAAATCCGCTCATCCGTACCGGCGTAGCTTAGGTGGTGGACGATGCCATAGCTCTCGTTTAGGAAAAGCCCGCGCCCACCCTCATACTCGCGGATATGCACCTGACGGGCATTGCGCAGATCGATCATGATGCAGGGCGTAAACGGCTCGCGCGGACGAATAACATACTCCGGCGATTTCCAGTAGGTGTCCCAGCGAATATAGACACGGTCCGCCAGTTCTCCATCGGCGATCTGGATTAAGTGTTCAAGGAGCTGCTTCTCGATGATTTCGTCCGAATCGACGGTCAGAGCATGGGTGAAGCCTTGCTCCAATAGGTAGGCGTAAGCAGCTTGACGGTGCTCGTTCTCCTCTTTCCAATCCCCGACGATGACGGTCGCACCTTCGGCCTCCGCGATCCTGACGCTTTCCTCCCAATTGCCAACGGTTCCGTTCCATCCGGTTTTACTGGCAAAAACGAATCTGGGCAAGCTCGCCAGGTTTCTTAGAACCGGAGCGAGGTAAGTGTGATCGTCGTGAATGACGATCGAGGCGCAAAGTTTCGCTTTCTGCATGATGGGTTCCCCAATAAGCGGGCTAATTTGCCGCCACCCCCGCTTGTTCATTGACCTGGCTGTCTTGTATCTGATTTTCAAAAGGCCAGGCAGAAAAAATCCGTTGATGCTCAGGACGGAGGCTCAAGTCTTCACTGATCTTCGCGTAGCGAAGGCGCATCTCTTCCAGTTCCTCCCGCTCAAGCATGTGCTGGCTGCCCCAGCCAATCTTCTTATCTTCGTCCGAGAGTTGTCCCTTTATTTGGAGCTTGCGGGCAAGGAATTGCTCGTTCCAAGGGCTGTAGCCGCACCAAAGAATGAGAGCTCCCGGAGGGTGCCATACGTGCGGATGACCAGAGTTATGTCGCCCGAAGGTGTAGGCTCCGTCGGGAAAGCGGTGGAAAAACCGGCTGCGCATCATCACGGTCTGAGGCCCCATGCGCTCGTCTTCGAAAAAGCCATGATGTCGCTGAGCGACTAAAGGCCGCACGGGGTCGGGTTCAGCGTAGGTATCGGGCGGGTCAACCAGCACCACTCCCCGAATGCCGAACATTCCACGTCCATCCATCTCAAGGAAAGCACGGAACATCTCGAAGTCGCGGCAACAGAAAAACTCGGTGATGTTGATCGAGAGCTTCCAGCCCTCAAACCTGCGCTCAACTTCCATGACTTCCAGATCGATAGTCTCGGCGCTGAACACATCGCTTTGCCTCGGGACGACTTCCCAACCGGGAGCCAGTTCACGGACGATTTCGGTAGACCGGTCGGTCGAATGAGAGTCGATGATGACGCCATGGTCAAACAGCGGATAATGGTGCTTCAGCCACCAGGGAAGCAGGTACTCCTCATTGAAGCATTGGGCTATGACAACGGCTGGTTCTGGCAAATTTTCGGATCCGGAAAGTATTGAAAGAAAACGTCGTTTACGGCATTTGGCCTTTGGGCAGCTACCCGTTTCATGATTTCGCCAGCAAAGTTCCAGGCGAGCATGACCACGGCCAAGGGTTCCTCGATCTTAGGCAAGAAGGCGCTTGGCAGAATGGGGATGTTGCGGCCGGGGGTCTTCAGACCAACCTTGAGCGGGTTGTCGTCGATAATTCCGTCGAGGTCGAGTCCGGCGTAGTTCAGGAAGGTGTTGGCTTTGGCGGCCGCCCCATAACCAATAACCCGGTATCCCTGTCTTCGAAAAGCAGCGATCTGAGCATGGATCACTTGGGCGGTTCGGCGCACTTTGTCCGCAAATCTTTCATAGGTTGCGGGGTCATAGAAGCCGTCAGCTTCCTCTTGGTCGATCATTTCCTGACAGGCGACTTCGCAATGACTCAATCCTTCAGCCAGCGTCCACAAATAGCTGCTTCCATGAACGGGAACGCGGGTAGCGCCGACAACACTGAAACCGGCGCGGTGGGCAAGCTCCCGGAAAGACTTTGCCGTAAAGAACGAATGATGCTCGTGGTAAATGGTGTCGAACTCGCCGTTCACGACCATCCGGCTCTGCGACGTCTGGATATAGACATTGCCGCCCGGCTTCAACGCTGCCTTACAAGCAGTCAAGAACTCGAGCGGACTTGCGACGTGCCCGAGCACGTTCATCGCTATGATCGTATCGAAGCTCGGGCCTAGGGAATTGGCAAGTTCTGGCGACCAATAGTCCACTTGCGTAGGCACACCTCGGTCTGCTGAGGCATTGGCAAGATTCTCCGCTGGATCGACACCGAGAACCGTATGCCCCCTCAAGAGGAACTGCTCCAAGAGCGAGCCGTCGTTGCTGGCGATGTCCAGCACCGACATGCCGCTTCCTTGTCGCTGTTCAACCTGCTGAACGAAGTCCTTGAAATAGTCCACGAGCGTTGCTGTCGTGCCGCTAACGTAGAGATATTCCTTGAACATCAGATCTGGATCAACGGCGACGGTGAGCTGGCTATGCCAGCAACGCTTGCAACGGTTCACACCTAAGGGGAATGTTTCGAGCGGCTTCGAGCCGTCGTGGTAGGAGTTCGCCAGCGGCTGAACGCCCAGATCGAGATACGTTTGCATGTCCGCTGAGCCGCAGGCCAGGCATTCGGTCATCGGTGTGTAGTTCACAACAGCAGACTCCTTTGGTACGCCGGAGACTTGAGCAGATCGGCAACGATGCTCTCGATACTGCCTTTGAATTCGAAGCTATATTCCGACTCGAACTTTGCTGAGCTGACGGTGAAATCGTAAGTCGGGGAATCTGGCTGTCGGATGACCGGGACATCCATGATCCAAGCCACTTTTTCGGCAATCTCTCCAATACGGGCGTTGAAGCTGGCGAGGTTGTAAAGCCCGGGCTTGCCATCATGTTTCAGCATTGCCTCAATAGCCCGACAAAGATCGCAAATATCCAGAATGGGCCGATGCGCATCCGGATTGGATACTTCGACGCATCCTTTCTCCAGCGCCGTCATCACCATCCGGTTGATCATGAGTTCGCCGCGAAGATTGGGTGAGGGGCCATTTACCGTGCCAAACCGCAGACCGTAGGCCGGGACGTCGGAGATTTCAGCCATGACATCGCTGCAGTGCTTGGTAAGGTCGTACATATTGGTCGGTCGAAAGCTTCGGTCTTCCTCACTAGCCGAAGCCGGCGACATCCCCGAGTACACGCTGGACGAGCTCGCATAGATAAGGCGTGTGTTTCCAAGCTTTTGCAGGAGTTTGAAGAAGCCGACGGTGTTGTTATCGAGTGCGCCTTCCGGATCGCTCAGGGCTGCTCCTACGCTGGAGTGCGCGGCGAGAAGGATGACAGCTTCGAAGCTTTGAAGGAAGTCTGACTCAATATCTCGATAGTCACGGCAGATATGGGGATGTGCAGACGGAGTGACTATCACTTCAAAATCTACAGAAGAAACGGAGACTCCCGAGTCCAACAAATGCTTACAAAGGGCGGACCCTATGTAACCGCACCCGCCAAGAACAAGTACGGGCGCACCACTCGGCGCCTTAATATCCGGAAGCCTCCCCGTGTCTGGATTCATCGCCTTCCCCTGTGCATCCATTATCCGGCAGCTTTGGCAAACTGGGGCATCTTTTTGCGGATTGCGAGTGAAATTTTCGCAATTGCTGCAGCCGGAAGCTCTTGCGCAGACGCCGCAGAGCTTGCACCCTGCCTCATCGTTGCTCACACTTGGAACGAAGCAGCCTTGAAGCTCACAGCCTTGAAAGGCCCGTTGGCAGCCATGCCTCGTGTAGGGGCAGCGTGGAGATGCTAGGGCTTTTCGGTTGGTTGGGCCGACCTAGGCAATTCAGAAGGCACCCGACTCACTGACTCATATGACCGCTAGAAGAACCATTAATCATTGCCTGCAGCCTCATTGTCAGTAAGGCCTATGAGCGTCTTGAGGCAAACCGGCTGCAAGTGCCTTGAGGCGGCAGCCAGCTGTAAAGACGACCATCTGACGCCGGAGTATAATTGCACCATCCAACTTAGTCCCGGAGGCGACAGTGAGTGATATTAAGACTGCTAGCTACAATCACCTGGCAGATTACTACGGCCGCATCGTTTCAACCCGGTTCGCAGTGTTCGGCTTCTATATCACGGCGCTTGTCGCTTTGATGACGCTGCTTGCCCAGCAAGAGGCTACTCCCGAATCGGCCCAAGCCCAGCCGGTTGCTGTTATCAGTCTGACGCAGCACAGCGAGAAAAAGGGAGGGGACAATGTGTTCGCACCGCATGTTTCACCGGCTCAGACCGGGCATGAGTCTCATTCTCAGTCGGCGAAAAGCTATCCCTGGCTGCCATGGGTTGCGATACTAGTTGCAAACTCTCTATTCCGCCTTTTTGAAGCCAGGAATATTCGAATCTTGAGCCAAGTGGCATATGAAGGCGTCGAACTGGAGAAACATAGCGAAGGCGTTGAACACAGCCTGTTCAAGATTCACCCTTTCATCGACATGAAAGACCCTACAGCGCTTTCATCGACAGAAGCGCTTTGCCAAACATTCCTTCCGCTCTACAGGGTATTTAAGGCCAGCAAGGGTGAGTTCCTTGATTGCATTGCCAGTCATTCCTTTGCATTGACTGCTACAATAGGTGCTGTCAACTTCGTTGCCGTCTGGAAACTCTGCGAGATTTTCAAAGGGTTCCTTTATATGTTTAATCCGTTTTGGAAATCAGCAGGAATTACGATTGTTTTTGCATTTGTATCGTTCTTAATGGCAAAGCGGATCAAGACAGGAAGCCACAATACAGAGCATGAAAATGATTCTAAGACTCTAATAAATGAAGCAATATCAATCATTTTTTTTGTAGCCTTTGTAGTATTCGCGTTGGTGGCAAACAAAACTGAAACTCAAGATGCAGAAGAGGAACAAGAGACTTAAAGCCCTAAATAACCATCAACCTTTGGGAGACATGAAGAGACTCCTCCGGCATTCCGGAAGAGCCTTGGGTCAGCCTTTAGCCCATTCGGGCAGGGGCGTCAGGGGGTCGTAAGGGGAGCGTAGCCCCGGGTGTTCGCCTGTCGCGATAGCGGCGATGAGGCGGTCGACGGTCGGGTTGTGCAAAGCGAAGGTCGGCAGCTTCTCCGGAGCGCGGCGGGAGACCGCCAGGTCCACCTTGGCGTCCCACTGGAACCGCCAGAGCATCGCCCCCGGAACGGCTCGCGGTCGAGATTCGGACCGAGATGGCGGCGGAAGCCGCCCGACATCACCACGATCCGGGGAGCGCTCCAGCGCAGCGGCACGAGAGCCGTCCTCTGGTGCGCGGGACTGTGGATGCCGACGACGAGGGTTCTGCCTGCCAGGACCAGCCGCTCGGCCTCTTTCTCCAGCTCGTCCAGCTCGGCCTTGGTGTGGCCGGGCAGGCCTGCCGCATTCGGCAGATATGCCAGCTCCGATTGCAGCAAGCGGACGTTTCCGTAGAGCCAGAGCCTTCCGTCTTCGTAGTATCCCGGCTCGGCCTCGTAAGGCAGCGAGCGCCTGGGGGGAGTCTCAGGGGACATCGGGTTTCACCTCCAAAGTGCAGAGCCCGCTTCCGGCAGGCTCATTCCCCCACGCTCGGCCCTTTGTCGCAAGGGTGCAAATTCTGCGGCGCACGAAGAAAAGCGGGTCCGCAAGGGACCCGCCGGGTTGAAGGGTTACTACAGCCGGGACAGATCGCGATCGAGCAGGCTGCCAGCTAACGTCTCCAACCGGTATCGTTCGTCAGCCGGTTGGAGCTGAGCTGTGGCGGTAATGGCGTTGATGAGGTCGAAGGCGGTAAAGGCGAGCCTATTCATCGGCAACTGGCGCTGGATCGTCTCCAAAACGCTCTCCGTCAGCGTCCAAGCCTTAGAGAGATTGTCGAGTGTCGACTTGGGCTCAGTAATCCGAAAGTTTCGCGATTGCTGCAACTTGTTCAGTTCAATACGGCCTGTATCCAAGGCTTCCCTTGCCGACAGTTGGATAATCTCGCACAGGTTCTCCGGCTGAGCGCCGATATGCTTGCGCGCATAGAGGTTCTGGTTCCGGACCAACCGCACCATGCCGTTGGTGCAGACCTGCCGGTAGAGGATCGCATTGATCGTCAGTGTCCGCATACCGACTTCGCTGTTGGCGATGTGGACTCCGGCTAAGATCGGATCGTCGTCCCCCGATCCGATCTTCGGACTAACCAATCGCAAGTGAAAACTGACGTCGGTGAGCTCAAACCAGGTCACGATCAGTCCATCCTCCATCAATGGCTCAACCGCCTCAATCAGCTTAGAGTTGTCGATGCAGGCATACTTCTCACTCAGCACTCCGCGAAGCGTAAGACCAGATGCACGTAAGAACAGCTGCCGATCTGGCTGCCCTGATTCGGCAAACCGGCGCATCCAATACTCAAACTGCAGGTCCTGCAAAGACGGAGGGCAGCGCTTGAAATAGCCGGAGGGTATGCCGAGCTTCGTACATAACTGGCCAAGCGCCCAGGTGTTTGGCTTTAAATTGACTGAACGATCGCCTTCGATGTCGAGCGAGAGCGCTCCATCCCGCATGGCGAGCGCCGTCGGCGAAACGGTTGTGTCCCAAGTGTCACTGGCGGCTTTTTCGGTACGGTTGACGATTTCTGGAAAGGTACAAGTAGCTTTCATGTGATTCTCCTGAATGGCGTGAGTTGTTGTTCGCTCACACCATTCGGGAACACAGTAAGAAGTTGATTTGCAGAGAGCAAAAACTAGGGCGTTTGATTTGCGATTGGCGAGCGGCCGCATGTAACCATGCCGAGCGCATAATGGGTTGCATGTGTTCCCGAGCATCCCATATTGCCGGGGGGAATCAGCTCGAGAGCCTCCTTGACATTGAGGACGCCTTCGAGGATGTTGAGGAGTACAACGCAACGCCTAGGACACTACTGCCAGTCGTGATTCTGAAAGACGGCAAGCGCAAGCTCGAATGCATGTCTTGGGGGATTCATCCTCAGTGGGACCCTAAGCGCCCTCTTGTCATGTGAGATCCGAGACGGCTTTAGGAAAGCCGACTATTCGGCATTCGGTGGATTAGCGCAGGTGTTTGGTGCCGGTGTCGGGCCTCTCCTCGTTTGCCAGGATGCTGGGCATACATGACCAATACCGTACACCAGGTCCTCATGAATCTGGACGTGGGCACAAGTGAGGCTGCTCTCGGTCACCTAAGCATGCTCGTGCATAGCTAGCTATTGACGGTCTCCATATTGTAGGAGCATAATGAACCTGGTGGGGAACGGAACAATAAGGGCAGCTGAACTGCTTGAGCGATTCAGAGACAACCTGCTAGGGACTGAACGGAACAACCGGCTCGTAAACTTTCGCAGCCGAACCTTGACGTCAAAACGGCCCATCGAGCGCGTAGTCGAAGTTACGGGAGAAGACCCGACTCAAGTCTTCTCAACTCTAGTAAATGAACAACGCGTGATGTCTTTCCACGGGCAACCTGACAAACAGGATCGCCTTGATTTGGAGCAGGAAGGCGAGTCCAATGAGTACTTTGATGAAGCTAGCGAAAGCCAAGTGGATCAAACGGATGAAAAGCTCAACACACCGTTACAAAGAAGTCGACTTGAGCGTCATCTGACCAAGATTCACCGTGACCAAGTCGCGATGATTGAGGAACAAGGTGTCAACGCCCTTTACTTGGCCCTGGGGATGTTGGAGTGGTACGAAGCCGATCATTCATGCGAAAGAAGACTCGCTCCCCTTGTCTTGGTTCCAGTGCTGCTTGAGCGAACCGAGCGGGGAGGATTCAAGCTGACCTGGGATGGCGCTGAGATCGGCACTAACCTGTCACTTGCTGCTCTGCTTAAGAAGGACTTTGCCATTGACCTTCCCATGGTGCCAAGCGAAGAGATTGATGTGGACAAGTACGCCGCCCAGGTGTCAGCGGCAATCCGAGATCAGAAGGATTGGAAGGTTCAGACCGACACCATCGCGCTTGCCTTCTTCAGCTTCGCGAAGTTCCTGATCTACAAAGACCTTGCCCCCTCATCTTGGCCCAAAGCACGGAGCATTCTTGAACACCCCGTACTGCAGGCGTTGTTTAAGGTCACAGAATTTGAGGAGATCGAGAATGCGCTTACGGACAACGATGACCTCGACTCACATAGGCCAATTGGTCAAACCAACGAGGTCTTCGATGCCGACTCGTCGCAGACGCTTGCTATCTTGCAGGCCCAGCAAGGCAAGTCAATGGTCATCGAAGGACCTCCAGGTACTGGGAAATCACAAACTATCGCAAACCTCATCGCAGAATTCGTGTCGCAGGGCAAGCGAGTTCTGTTTGTCTCGGAAAAGGGAGCCGCGCTTAACGTTGTTCACGACAACCTCAAGAGGGCCAAGCTGGACCAGTGCTGCATAGAAATTCACGGCACCAAGTCAAAAAAGCAAGCCTTCTATCAAGGATTGAAAGACACCGTCGAACAGGCACAGCCAAGACTTGCGGCTGCAAATGAGGCACTCAGAACGCTGTCAAACAGCCGTGATACGTTGAACCACTACGTCGAGGCACTTCACACCCCTCTTGGTGTATCGATACGAACTTCTGAGAAGTATGTAAGCGAAGGAAATCGGGAACAGGGCACAGTCGGGGTACTGCGGGGAATTTCTCCTCGTGAAGCAATCGGACGCCTTATCAGCTTAGGACCTGAACCCGATACTGACGGGCGCATGTCGTTCGAGTGGATGTATGGTTGGACGCAGGACGACTTCGATTCAAAGTTAGAGCTTGTCGCATCGCTGGAGGCGCAGGTGAGCAGGTTAGGTCGCCCAGCTCATCATGCATTCGCAGGTTCGAAGCGAACGTATATTTCACCTGACGACAAACGCGACCTCGCCCGCAAGATAGACGAGGCTGTTGCATCCTTTGGAAAGTTCCGGGCAGCGATTGACTTTCTCACCAACCGGCTCCACCTTGAACCTGCAGTAGATTTGGACGATGTTATCAATTTTGGTCATGTAGTCGACTTCATCGTGTCCGCGCCAGACACGCGAGGGGTTGACTTTGGTCAAGCCATATGGAAAACCGATCCAGAGCGCATTAAGTCGGCCGTTCAGTGCGGAGGAGAAGCGGCAACCATTGAATCTGAATACGCAGATCACGTAAAGCCCGACTCATGGAAAGCAGACACCAATGGCCTTGAAGAAGGCCTGCTGCCTCCGTCTCACACACTTGAAAATATTGGAGAACTGTCTGGCTACCTTAGCGCTGTTGATGGGCTTGACTTCGCAATGACGGAAATGAGGACCCTGGCCAAGCGTCTTGCCGAATTGATGGGCGTAGAAGTACCAAGCTCGTTCTGGAACCAAGAGTCGTTGGCTACAACAGCCAAAAGACTCGCCGCCGCGCCCGATTTGCGGGGGCTAAACGTTGAAAGCGAAAAGTGGCTCACAGAAGAGGCTACGTTGCGTAAGGCGCTGGAACTCTTAAAGTCTTGCCAAAGCGCTCATATGAAACTTCAGGGCAAGGTGTCCCCAAGCGTTTGGACCACAGACATTGAGCCGATGCTGATGACTCTTGAGAAAGAGGGCGCTTCAGTTTTAAAGCGGTGGTTTAGTCGCCGCTACCGAGATGCAGCAACCTCGTCAACAAGAGCGCTCGGCTTGCAAGGCAAAGTAACCCATGTCAACCTTGTGGCGATGCTCAGTGAGGTCCGTGTGGAGCGACAGTCACGGGCTCGCCTCACACAACTGCGACCTTCGCTTCTGGAGCTCTTTGCGGAGCGCTGGTCAATCGAAGATGCTAATGCCGACGAGCTTGCTTCGTGTATTGACTTTCTTTCGTTGCTCCACGGTGACGTTGGTAAGGACAAACTTGAAAGGGGCACCGTCCGTTGCCTGCTCCGCCAAGACTCCTTGCGTGATATTGGCAAGTTGGCTGACGGACTTCGCACCGCCATGTCTACAAGCTCGACAACAATCGGGCAATTTCGTACGGCACTTCAGGTTCACGACTCGGGGGCATTCGAGTCAGATACAGGCGACCCGAACGAAAGGCTATACCGTTTTGTAATCGACATCATTGAACCGGCCAAAGCTATAGCTGACGGACTATTTAGACCCTCAAGCTCCACGCCAACTTGGCAAGAACGACTCCGACGCATTGACGCAATTCGACGGCATCAATCAGCCACAAAAGAATACACGGAGGAAGAAAAAACCTTAGTCAAGTGCCTCGGATCGGAGACGTTGGCGACGGCCGACTGGTTTGGCCTACATCGATTGATTGACTGGACGGTGGACTTGATCAATCGCGTTGAAACAGGAGTTTTGCCAACCGGACTCCTGCAGTTTTTTGGCAAGGGCGATAGTCCAAAGGGGCTTGAAGAACAGCTTGCAGAGCTTCGACACTTACGTGACTCCTATTCAGGTCTCATTGATAGCATCTCCGACCGTGCCCAACTGGATGGGGGCGGCGAAGCGTTTCTACAACAGTCATTAGATGTACAAGAGGCTCGGCTGAAGGCGTGGCAGACGCACGTAGAGGACCTGGAAAGCTATTTTCGCTACAACTTGCTTTCCAAGCAAGTCCATGAAGCAGGCATAGAGCAAGCAACGCAGCTTGCCGAGACTTGGGAGCCTGCAGGATCGCGATTAGCTGCCGAATTTAAGCGAGCCTGGTACAACGGCTTGCTTGACGAGGCGGTGCAGTCACGTCCTGTGCTTCAAGAGTTCGATCGGAAGACACACGAGGAGATTGTTGAGTCCTTCCGGTCTTTAGATCGGGGCCTAATCGAACTCAATCAAACGAAGGTAGCGCTATCCCACTGGAAGACCGTACCCAGAGGATCAGCAGTTGGTGAGATGGGATTCCTTTTGCTTCAGATGAATCGCCAGCGCGGGCACAAGGCAATACGGATTGCAATGAAGGAAGCCCCCTCCGCAATACAAGCGATCAGGCCAGTCTTTCTAATGAGCCCAATGTCTGTGGCGATGTATCTTCCGCCGGATGGGCCTGAGTTTGATGTTGTGATCTTTGACGAGGCAAGCCAGATAAAGCCCGAAGACTCCCTTGGTAGCATCATACGGGCAAAGCAAATGATTGTCGTGGGCGACTCGAAGCAAATGCCACCAACTAGTGTATTCGAGCGAATGACAGCTTCAGACGACGGAGACCTAGAATCTGAAGAGGATCAAGAAGCTCAGGACCTTGGCGAGCAAGAGAGTATCTTGGCTCTTGCTTCGGCACGGATTCCTGAGGGTTCATCAAATCGAAGGGATTTGCGGTGGCATTATCGGAGCCGCCATCAGGACCTCATTTTAACGTCGAACCGACTTTTTTACAAAGATCGGCTTGTGATCTTTCCACACCCGCGTGAGAAAGATAGTGAAATGGGCCTTATCTTTCGGCATTTGCCTTCCACGATCTACAGTAGGGGAGGATCACGTAAGAATGAAATGGAGGCGAAGGCTATCGTAGAAGCTGTTGTCAAGCATGTCTTGGAATCCCCAAACTTGACGCTCGGAATTGTTGCTTTTAGCAAGGCTCAGCAAGAGGCAATAGAGGACCAACTTGACCTTGCCAGGAAAGCAGAACCAGCCTTACGACACTTTGACGAGCAACACGGGCTAGACAGACTCTTTGTCAAGAATCTTGAGACAGTTCAAGGAGATCAGCGAGATGTAATCTTCATCTCGGTTGGTTACGGTCGTGACGAGAATGGGTTTATGGATGGTCGGTCCTTTGCAACACTCAACAAGGCTGGTGGAGAACGTCGACTAAATGTGTTGATCACACGTGCACGAATTCGTACAGTGGTCTTCTCAAACTTCCGAGCCGCAGATATGCGAATAGAGGCCTCCCAAGGCGCAGGGGTTCATGCATTTCACACGTTCCTCGCCTTCGCTGAATCCGGGCACCTCGATGCAATGCCATCCGTTTTCAAGCCGGAACCGTCCTACTTCGAGGACTGCGTTTTCGAGCAGTTGCGAAACCGTGGTTATGACGTGACACGGCAGGTAGGGTCAGAACACTTCTATATTGACCTCGCAGTACGGAATCCAGCCGAGCCCGGGAAGTACTCAATCGGAATTGAATGCGACGGTCGTATGTACCACTCAGCAAAGTCTGCACGCGACCGAGATCGGCTTCGCCAACAAGTCCTTGAAGATCGTGGTTGGCGAATTCACAGGATCTGGAGTACCGATTGGTGGCGGCACCCAGAGCGCGAACTTGAGAGATGTGCCGAGGCGATTGAAGCATCCTTCAGGTTTGAGGGGATCATGGCTGACCCAGCCGCGACGCCTACAGAACAACAGCTTATCCATGAAACGGGGGAAGAAGACGAGGGACAATCCACCCCCCAATCTAACAAAGAGTCATCAATAGTGCCCGACTACATTCTTGCAGAATTGACTTGGCCCCGGTACCAAGAGCTTCTTGACACTCCCCCTTGGCAGCTAGCGGGCCTCGTTGGCAAGGTCGCCCAAGTTGAAGCGCCAGTGCATTTTGATGAGATAGTTCGACGAATTCGGGAGGCTGCAGGTAAAAGTCGTGCGGGCTCACAAATCAGGCCGCATATTGAGGGCGCTGTCAGGGCGGCAGAACGGCAAGGATTGATCAAATTCAAAATGCCATTCGTATACTTGCCCAATCAGACTGAGTTTGTAGTACGGAGTCGATCACAGTTTCCGCAGCAGGTCAAGAAGATTGACCTGATTGCGCCAGAAGAGATTGAACTGGCTGCCACAGAAATTCTCAGGGACTCGATTGCCGTTGAGCCGGATCAAATCGCCCGCCCTCTTGCAAACCGGCTTGGGTTTGACCGAGTAACGCCTGAGATAGCGGCGCACGTGCTCAAAGTAATTGATGCGGCCACAAAGGCTGGACGGTTTGAGAAATCTCTAAGCCGACTCAAACGCCCTGCTGAAACATGACGTAACTGAGGATCGCCACTCGGCACATCGTGGCTGGTGCCACAGGTCGAAAACCGTAATTCAGCCGTATTTCGGAGGCTTGGGATTCCTCTTCGCACAGTGTCCCGTAAAGGGTCTTTGAAAGGTCTTTTAACGCGTTTTGCAAGGGTTTCGGTATCTTCATGGGCCCCCACAGAACATGCGCCCTGTAAGCGTATCCGGGGGACAGACTTTCTGGACCGGATCGCTTAGTCTGCCGGTAGCAGCAAGCCGAATGAGAGACGCTATCTTTCCAACTGTTTCTGCAAGACCGTATCCGGCAAAGACGTTACCTTGCCTATCGTCTCATAGCACGAAAACTTGAGCCAGCCCCTACACTCAGGTGGAACAGGCGCTAAATGTCAATCGGGAGGTCTTTCAGGAATTTGGAAGGCCGAGAAACGGCCTTCTCATCAAATGCGGTCTGTGCAGAAACGGCAGCGATCCACTGCACCCGACCCCACGCGCACGCGCTAGCCGAACTCATCCCAAAGCCGCGTCACTGTGGCATGAGGAAGACTGCCGGGGTTTGGGTGTCCAGAAAGGTCTACAAAGGCAATGTGAGGCTCAGCAAACTCAATAACGTCCGAATAGTCGGTCAGAACGTCGAGCCAAGCGGATTGCGCGGTCTCAAAGTCGAACGCACTCAACTCGACAAAGCGGGCGTCGGACATAATTGACAGTGCTTGCCGCTCGGCCATGCCGGGTGAAATCCCTTTGGTTTGAGCCGAGAAATAAGCTTCCAGAACCGCTTTGTTCCGAACAACGATCAGCGGCCTCCCCAAGTTTTCTGGATCGTCAAAAGTCAGCGCTTGCCCAAAGAAGTATTCAATGTGAAAACACACGACATAGTGCATTTGCGTCTACTGTGATACACTGATTATCCACAATGACCACGAGCACTGTGTGGGCAGAGACACATTCTATATTTGGAAGCACAAGTGCACGGGGATGCAGATGAACAACCAAACCCCACCGGTCGCCGAGCACTCTGCAGACGCCGTTCGGGATACCCCCCCCCGGATTCTGGGGTGTCATCACTTGAAGCGGCCTAGTGTTACGAGTGAACGAGTCAATGAGGGCAGTCCACTTGTTTTTTTGTATTCAGTGACTTCAGGAAGACGTGCTACTTTTTTATTTAGACTGGACATGCGTTAGATGCTGAGATAACGTTGCATGGTCGAGCACACCAGCACGTCGCAACCGCATGATTCCAAATCGCGTACACTTGTACAAATGCTTGACCTGAATGTCAATCAAGCTGGAGAGTGAAAGAATGAACGGAAAGTTTCTACTTGTCGTAGCCGCATCGGTCGTATTGGTCTTGGGATGTCGCAGCGAGCGACGCTCCGTTGCCACATCATCTCCTGCCAAATTAGTGTTAGTAGGCTCGATAATGCCTCTGACAGGCGATGCTGCGTCATTAGGTAAGCCTTGTGAACAGGGCATCGAGCTGGCAATTCAACAATATAATGCCTCAAAGACGGTAAACGAGCCAGAAATCAGAATTGTTTCAGAGGACGATCAGGCAGACGCTGCGAAGGCTGTAAGCGCATTCCAGAAGCTCGCAGACGCTGATGGAGTGAAGGTGATTATTGGACCTCTTACAAGCGGCGGCACGCTTGCCGTTGCACCGCTTGCTAACCAAAAGAGTGTAATTGTTCTATCGCCAGGAGCATCCGCAGCTGAGGTCACGTCCGCAGGCGACTATGTTTTTCGTAACGAGATATCTGAGTCTACCGGCTCGAGTGAACTTGCAGCTCTCACTATTCAAAAGCTAGGTAGCTTGAAGATCGCAGTACTGTACGTAAACAATCCTTACGGAGCGAGCACAAGGTCTCCTTTCGAGGCCAAGGTAAAGGAGTTGGGAAGTACTATCGTTGCATCAGAGCCTTTCAATACAGATGCAACCAATCTTCGCTCGCAACTAGAACGAGCCCGTCAAGCAGGCGCTGACACATTGTACGTAGTCTATCAAGACGAACGTCATATCAAGGACGTACTTCGACAACGTGACGAATTGGGCCTTAGAGCTCGTGTTCTAACGACTCCAGTGTTCGCAGACGAAGGAACTATTGCGACTTTGGGTAAATTGGCAGAAGGAGTCATATTCGGCTACTACGGGTCTTACAATTTAAATACGTCAGATCTGGGGGCCCGCAACTTTATTGCAGCTTACAAAGAGCGATTTAAGACGAGCCCGTCCTACTTTGCCGCCCAAGGCTATGACGCAGCGAATCTTATCATCGCAGGACTAAGAAATGCGCACTTTCATCCTAGTTCCCTGAAAGAGTCCCTCCTCCAATTATCGACGTTCAAGGGAGTTTCTGGGGCCATGTCATTCGATGCAAACGGCGACGTCAAAAAGGAAGTATCCTTAAAAGTTGTAAAGGGAGGGAGAATCGTTGAGTTCTGAGTCTTCTCGGCTTGTGGTGGTCACGGGTGTAGGTTTCCGCGGCTCGGCATCGGACAATGTATTCAACAGCAAAGAGGCCAAGGCAAACCTTGGGGCTTGGTCTGCCCTAAAGATTGCAGGAGATGGTCTTCCTGTACTCGCCGTGGCCAGGTCTGAGGAGAAGCTAAAGCGTGTTGTAGAGTCAATACGAGAAGTTCATCCACATTCGAATATCACCGAGCGCTCTGCTGATGTACTAGACAGGACACAAGTGAGTAAATTGGTTAAGTCGATAGACTCAAATACCAGAATCGATCTTGTCCACAGCGTGGGACTTTCGAGCGGTGCATACACAATACCTGAGGATAATCCTTATTTAAATATTGGGAATACTCCTGATGACTTGCCCACACGTGAGTTCGACACAGTTGTTCGATCACTGCTTCTGATGGTGCAGGAACTGTTGCCAAGATGGGAGTTACAAGCGGAAACAAACTTAGTCGTAATCGCAAGTATGAGCGGGATCAGACCGTATCCCTTGGGTTACGCACATGCGAGCGCTAAGGCTGGACTGCATCATGCGGTTCGTGTTCTAACGCTAGAGCTACTAAAAAAGGGGGTATACGTGTCTGAGATAAACCCCGGCATGGTAGACACTGGCATGTACGACAGCATTGCTGTAAAAGAGGCAGTGACAAGAATTGCAAAAGAGTTTGGCTATGACTATTCAAAAGGTGAATTGCCACAGGCTCCTCCAGAATCAATTGCGGACCTAGCCTTAGTGTGCCTACGGTCCAGGCTTCATGTTCTCTCTGTCAACGCTGTTGCGAAGGGGCAGTTTCCACATGCCGGAGCTTAGCGGAACCAAGATTGCACTGCCAGGGCTTAACCCCGCTGACATAGCTATAGGATTCAGTGAAGTTCCGAACTCCATTGCAATAACAGCTATTTGCACTGCCAGCTGTGCGAGGTATCAGTCGCTCGAAGACTACTTGGAGGTGCAGACTGCTAAAGATCAAGTATTGAAACTCTTCACCGACACTGCGAGTTTGGATCACGCCATGGATCTTGGCTATGCGCTCGGACTAATAGCATTGCAAATGACCGAAACAAAAACTGCTGAGATTGCTTCTGTAGCTAGCGAGATCTTGTCAAAGGGATATACCGTTTCATTTCCTAAACAAAACCGCAACAAAACTTGGTTATCGATCAAGAAGTTACTCAAGGTACTCGAACAAGTTGAATTTGATGACGCCCTGCTGTGCCAGTTTTTCGACGCTGCTACTGGGGTGCCCATTCAGATAGAGATTAACAGGAGAGAGTTACAGAGCGAACGTGACTACCTGTTCCGCTTTGGAATGGCCATGGAAAGGGCGATGTTTGGCAAGTTTGAGAGTCTCGTCGGCCTTTGGCTTAACGACATGAATACGGATGGTCATCGAACTGCACTGTGCGTCTGGTGCAACAAAGGTGACTTTGAATTAGTAAGTGCAGGCATGCAAGCATTGTTCGAAAACAGTCTAGTTGGCGGTGGCCCTTTGGAAAAGACTAGAAGCGAAGTCCTAAAGTACATCAACGATCTGCGGCAGCCACGCGTATTGCTTCCCAATAAAAGACTACTATCAGAGCAACGTGACAAGTATCTATCCGACCTGCAAGATGTTGCGCAAAACAGCACCTCGATAGAACACTTATCGGCAATTTTAGAGCGACTTAGGATCCAAGGGCAAGGTGCCTCACCTGCTGATATTCAACAGCTAACTATTGAGTTTTCAGAGAGTAAAAACCAATGAGGTCTTTCCGCATTTCTTGGAGTTCTTTCCCCACTACACTACTAGGCTTCACTCCAGAAGCCCATCTGATCGTTGTCGTTGCCCTACTCTTGGGAGTCGCCGGGACGGGTGTGAGTAATAGTCTTTACTCATCTTTTGACCTAAAGCACCTTACTTCTGCTGTTGCACTTCTGGTTGGAACATCATCATATTTGCGAGTTGTAGAGAAGGCAAATCAGGTGTGGGTCGAAGCAAAGACTACGGCTTTGGCTACTTCCAAGTCAGGCGAGGAGCGCGTCTCGCCTGATGCCATTGTGAAGCATATATTGCGACAGGCTCCTGCGCAATTCATCCTCGATACTGCTCGCGCCTTTAGAACCGCCTTGATATGGGTCTCTATTGGCATTCTTATACCATTCACATCCCTACCACCAGCCTCGATAATCATAAATGGAGTTCACTCCGGTGCGATGATTGGGTTACTTGGTGTGTCATTTGGTGTCATCTACAACCCTACCAAGATTTTTCATCTTGCGCACACCTCAGTCTATGCTGGCTCAGGATACATGCTGTTGTGGTTGAAAGATGCTACCCACCTGCCAGCATTTTTTAAAATTCTTGCGGCTATAGTACTCGCTGGACTGCTGGGAGTAGCAATAAATGAGCTTTTCTTCCGAAAAGCTAGTCCGTCTGAAGGTAGACACACCGGAATCGGGCCTATCGCAGTATCCTTCGGAGTCTACATACTCTTTTCTTCAGTTCTTATTTTTGCCTTCGGTCCACAGAGCAGGGATTTGTGGCCAGTCGACGCCCAGCCGACCGTACACATCTTCGGTATACAGATTTCTTGGCTACGGTTAATTCAGATAGGGGTAGCAGTGTTCGCTTGTACCGTAGTCCACGTCTTATTGCAGTTCACACTCATTGGAAGATGTTTTAGGGCGGTCAGTGACAATGTTCGACTAGCTGTGACCGATGGCATCGATCCCGTTAGAATCCGAAGGTGCGCTTTCTTTATTGGGTCTTGCTTGGTCGGTATCGGCGGGCTTTTGCAGGCCGCAGACACGGGACTTCAGCCAATGATGGGCCTTGAGCCTGTTTTGTACGGCATTGTCGTAGGTTTAGCTGTTCAATTCAGGTCACCACTATCGGTTTTTTGTTCAGGGATTGTTTTCGGTTTGATTACGCAAGTGGCGGTCTGGCTTATGGGTGCTACTTGGGCCCCAGTCGCTTCCTTTGGCGTCGTCCTGCTTGCAATTGTCTTCCAGGCTTCAGCTGAGAGTTCAGATGGGGGCATACCTTGATTGAGTCTCTTATTGGCCAAGTAATTGTTGTTGCACTTTTAGCTGTATCAATATCCTTTACTGCGGGACTAAGTGGATATTTGTCACTCGCTTTTCCGGCTTTCTTTGGAGTCGGAGCCATTCTTTTCGGTTGGCTAAGTGCGACATTCATTGGTCCTTGGTGCGCATATATGCTTGTAACATGCTTGGGATTCATCGCTGGCCTGATCCTAACTACCCTATCAAGGCGAGTCCGTGGAGAGTATTTTGTGATAGCAACTCTTGCTCTTCTCCTCCTTGTTTCTAGTCTCTTTAAAGCAGTCGATGGAGGCGGTCGTGTGATCCTCGCGGCCTCTTATCATTTGTTTGGCCTGGATGCTATCTCTAGCAAATTGCTTGTTGCAGTATTGGCCCTATCTATTTCGTTTGCAATAGCCGAACTGTCTAAAAGATCCAGGCTGGGACTTTATCTGATAGCTATTCGAGACGACGAAGAGCTTGCTATATCGCTCGGAGTGTCAAAATTTAAAGCATTATGTCTTGCCTTTGGCTTTAGTGGTGCGGTTTCTGCTATAGCTGGCTGTGTTTATTTGGCTCATGTCAACTATGTGGACTCTTCGTTATTTGACTTCTCACTGATTATTGGCCCCATAGTAGCTGCTTTTTTGATTAATATTGATAGGATTTGGGGGGGCGCTGCCGGTGCGCTTGTCGTCGTAGGCGTTCCAGAAGCGTTTCGATTGCTCAACGTCAGTAGCTCAGATGCATCGATCATTAAGCAGGGCCTATATGGGGCAGTCCTGGTTGCTATGGGGATGTTATTAAAGAGGACGAATTGGAGGAAACACAACCGCAGATGACAGTAAAACTAGAATCAGTCACTCGCGTTATGGGAGGAAACATCGTCTTGGATACCATCGATCAAGTGTTTGTACCGGGGCACGTCACCGCTCTTATCGGCCCGAACGGAAGTGGCAAAAGTACATTGCTAAATATCATTGCGGGCACATTACCGGTCACCTACGGCCGTGTGATGTTCAACGACGAAGATGTTACACATCTGGAAGCAAGCAAGCGAGCGAAGTACGGAGTTGCTCGTACATTCCAGGGTTCCAGAGTGCTGAACTCTTCTTCTGTGTTGGAGAATGTCTTGATTGCATTCTACGCACGCTCCCAGGATTTCTCAACTGGATTCTTGAGTGGATCTCGGTGGTCCGAAGAAGAGTATGTACGAGCAATACGAGCGCTGACACAAGTTGGTCTATCTTCAGTATCTGAACAGCAAGCCGGAGAACTCTCTTTTGGGCAAAAGAGAGTTCTGAACTTTACGTGCGCGCTGGCGCTAAATCCTCGCCTACTAATTCTGGACGAGCCTTTCGCAGGACTGGACCGCACCGCTTCCACTGTTGTAGCCAGTATTATTAAGGTATTAGCTCAGGACGGGGCCACAATTATTGTTGCGGAACACGACGGCTATATTCTCAGTAATTTAGCTGACCGGTTTCTAGCTCTTGACAAAGGGCGGTGCAAAATAGACGGGTTCTGGAGCCAGATACCTATTGAATTGGAGCCCCGAAAGAGGTTTAGTTGATGTCTGACGCGATCCTGACCGTCACCAATCTCAGCGTCTCAATTGAGGGTACTCAGGTCTTGCATTCGATTACTCTAAGAGTCGAACCGGGTGAAGCTGTGGCAATCATCGGAAGAAACGGATCTGGAAAGACTACCCTTTTTCGCGCATTGGTGGGGCAACTTAGCGATATTGATGGGATGATCGATTTCGAAGGGCTTTCGCTCATAAATCTTTCTCCTCACAAAGCTAAGTCGTTGGGTCTCTACATGGTTGCGCAAGGATCGCCCTTGTATTCCTCGCTTGACGTCCTGAGCAATATTCAACTAGCTCATAGCCCCACGTCAGGATTGAATTGGCGCGAAGTTGCAGAGGCGGCTATCAGGCGCATTCCCGGTTTGGCTACCTTGATGTTTCGACCTGCAAAGTCATTATCGGGAGGTGAACGTCAGATGGTAGGCTTAGTTCGCGCGGTAGCGGCGCAACCCAAACTCTTGTTACTCGACGAGCCCTCATTGGGGCTGGCCCCCGATACAGTTGCGTCACTAGAGCAACTTATCAGTGAACTCACTGCAGAGGGCACAGCAATACTCTTGTCGGAACAAGATCTCAACCTAGTCAAATCAGTATGCAGTCGAGTCTACGTGATTGAAGGAGGCAGAATCTATGGTGAGTGCAAGACGCCTGACGACGAGGTGTGTTGGAATTCTTTCTTGGCGCAATTCGACAAGCATTAGTCACAGCATTACCCCCATATGGTTTGAGGTTGCCGTATAGCGTACTTGATGATATCGCGCAATGCGTAGGCACACAAAAAAGGGGCCCTTGCGATTGGCAAAGCCCCGAAAAGGTTACGAAAGGCCTACTTTAGAAATCCCTTCCTAAGCCCATCCGAAGGAGTTCCAAATGGAGAGGCGATGGTTCGAGAAATTCTTTAGTAGCCTGGTTAAGACTAGCTCCCAGGAGGTCTCGATCGCCAAGCCTAGCATAGCGGCTAGTAATCCGGCTAGATCTCTGAAATCGCGGATCACTTGGATGGTGTCCCCAAATCTTGCAATCATCAATCAGGTACATGCCGGACTTAATTCCCATGCTCAGAGCGATAGCGCCAAACATGACTAACTTCCACGCTCGCAGGGATTCATCGTGTGTGCTGGTGGAAGCACATACGAACATCTCCAGTCCATGGTCGCGACCCCACTTAACGTGAGCCTTCAGCCCTTCTTCCTGCGGGTCTTCTGTTGTGTACCAAACCACTGGCTTATTCGCATTCAGACTCGACTTGACCACTGCACGTCCATGGTGAGCGTCGATTGTTCCCTTGTCGTCGCTCATGCATGCATTGGTGATGACAACCTCAGCCCCTGTAAGCCTCGGTGATACCGCATTCGATGAGGTGACGCATTCTGAGATAATCTTAATCGGCAGTCCCGCCCGAGCAGTCTCCAACATTGATTGGAATGCAGCGTAGCGAATCTCGCTATGCTCAACAACAAGAATAGTAAATAGATTCTTCAATGCTCCCTCCTTGCTGGCAGCAATCCGATCTATTGCGATAGATGAGATTGCCACCGACAAGGACCCGGCCATTTGTATAAGTGCGATAGCCCAATTCTAACACAGATTTATTTCGAATTCAATGAACTAGGCAGGATAGTGTGTATTCAACGTTCTTGCCTGCCATGGCCTTCCCGAGCAACTAAGATGTTCTGCTGCACAGCAGCTCTACACACGCTAGTATGCTTTGCGTCTTTGTGTGCCTACTTTGAAGCAATTGAGACATCCTCCAACGTACATTTGCATACCTGGACTTCTGTGTCTCGTACAATCGAAGTGTAGTTTTGTTACGACTTCGATACATTCCCTCCTGTTCCGCGACTTTGGGGGAGCCCAGACCCATTCCTAGTACGCCGTGCATTATTGAGCCAGACTCGTTAGAAGCTAGTGAAATCTTGTTGTACACGGATGCTTGCCTAATAGATACCCCTTCGGTTGAGTACAAGGTGCAAGCGGTCGCACCTAACATAGACTCCCAATATCCGACTTTTTAGAAGGCAAAGTGGAAGTGCTCGGCTTGAGCAGTTGCATAGTTGTGGCTGACAATGACATTCACTCTTCGTGGCGTTCAACAAACGTGCGGAGGATGTCACTGTATGAGTAGAATTTCGTCGTCACTAAGACAAGATTCTTAGATCTCACATACTAGCAGTGCTCCAATTAACTAGATTTGGGAAACTCACGAACTTCGAAGTGCCACCTATCTGATTTCAATTACTACATGTCATAGAAGCGCCCTATTGATCGGTGCGGATTACATGTCTTAATTACTATGCTGTTTTTAGGGATCGACTTGCGTCCAAGATGGGCACCCATTCTAGTCACAAGCGGTAGATCCTGGTCTGACATACTGTTGACATACCGTGCACTGTTCTGTGGCGTGCTCTGAGGGGCCCTGTAAGGTTGCCTGCGAGCCTGGACGAACACACAGTCCATCTTGTAAGCGGATGGCCGCTTATCCCCGATCCTGCTTGCTGAGTGTTCGAACTGCGTCCAAGATGGGCAGCCAGTCTTTTTGAGTTCAAAAGTTCTCTCATCCCAACTAGGACATCGAACTCTACACCGATCCCTACCGAGCGGCTTCAGGTGCTCGCTACACCTATGCAGGTCTTGGAGTGGATGAGCTTACACGACTCACTCAATGGGCTCTAAACTTGATGGATCGTGTCGAAGTACACGGACCCGTAGCCACCGCACCAAATCATCAATAAGCGTGTGCATGATCGGAATGTCGACTAGTGATAGAATCGTGCCCGCGATCAGACCTCCGACAATGACAGTCCCCATCGGCTGGTAAGCATCCAAACCAGACTTGGGCTTGAATGCAATCAAGGCCATAACGATGACCGTAATGATAGTGGTCATGAGAATGGGCCTGAGTCTTTGTGGGCTCGCCTTAATCACGGCAACGTTTCGCGGCATTCCCTTCTTTCGATAGTCAATGATCAGGTCAATCATGAGGATCGCGGTGACAACGTCCATCCCGCTTAGGATGATCACACCCATGATTGAGACCGTGCTGAAAGCATGATGCATGAGCCAGAGCATCACGAAGACGCCGGATAGCTCTAGCGGAAGGCTGAACATCATTTGCAGCGGCTGCAAGAAGCCTTGGAACTGCGCAACTAGGATCAAGTACATTAGGACAAGCGCAATCGCAAGCCCAGTCAGAAGCACACGGAACGAGTCCATCATCTGCGTCATGTCCCCACGTGCTTCGATTGCGTAACCAAGAGGCCAGTTGAGTTTGGCTTGTGCTTGCATCTGGAGGTCCATCGTCACATCCATGCTCGGTCTGCCGTCTTTTCGGTAGTAGCCGCCAAAGTTCAACGCACGCCTTAGCTGATCGTGTTCGATCAGAGAAGGGGCCAACCGCTTCTCGAAGCGTACCAACTCCTTTAAGGGTACTTGCCTCCCTCTGGAGTCGGCTATAAACATAGAATCCAGCTTGCTCAAGTCATCCCTGGCGTCCTCTTGGTAGCGCACCTGGATCGAAATGGGACGTCGGTTTGGCAATCGGTAGAAGGTTTCAGTAAGCCCCCCGCGCAAAGCATAGTAAGCCTGCTGACTGATGGCAACGGACGAAAGGCCGTGAGCCGCCGCCTTTGCCTTGTCGACGACCAAGTCGTACGTCGGCTTTGACATCTCCCAAGTAAGGAACGGTTGAGCGATATCAGGTTTGCCCGTTCTTGGATTAACAACATCCTTCTTCGCAATAGCCATCACCTCCTTGCCAAGCTTGTCCAGGGCATTCAAGTCATCGCCGACAATCACAAGTGCAACAGGAGCCAAGGCTGTCGCCATGACATCGCTTCCCATCTCTTTTAACTGGATGCGCCGAATTCCTGGTATCTCGGACATCGCCCTTTCATGGATTCGGTCGATGATTCGCCAAACATCCGGACGCCCACTGTCCTTGTCTGAAAAAGTGAGCATTGCGGACGCCCCATTTACCATACGCATCCCATATCCTGTGTAAGCAACATCTTGGGGCATCCCCGGCCCTGCTTCGTTTCCAATCTCAATGCTCGCCTTGCGAATCCAACCCTGCCGACCGCCCTCCTCTGCCATGATCTGCTCAAGCTGTCGTACTCCACCCTTCGTTGCGGCAAAGCTCGTCCCTGGCTGCATTTCTAGCTGCATAGAGGCTTGCCCGACATCGGCAAGCGGCATCATTTCGCTACCGATAAAGTAGTAAAACCCGAAGCCGATCATCACCGTGACAAGCACACGGACCATATTCGCAAACCTATGCCGCAGCAGCCAGCGTATCAGCTTCTCATAGCCGTGCTCCAGCCGTTTTAATCCATTGTCGAAGGGGGCAAGAATAAGCTGGCTAAACCAAGTTATCCGACGAGAATCTGGATGCCGTAAAAAGCGTGAGCATAAGACCGATGTCAGGGTCATCGATACAAAGTAGCTGAAAGCAACGCCAAAGATAATTGGCCAACAAAGGCCCACGAACATCAGTTGAGTAATCCCGCCGGAGAACAAAAGAGGGACCAATGCGACGATCAGAACAACAGTTCCCGCAAGCACCGACTTCCGCACCTCACTGATGCCGTCGATCGTTGCTGTCCGCACATCCTTGCCCAATCTCATATGACGTTCCACCGCGTGGATGTCAATGATTGCATCATCAACGAGACGTCCGATCGAAATCAACAGCCCGATCAGCGTCGAAGAGTTTAGGCTAAATCCGAACGCTGCCATGAACAGGAGCGTCATCGCCATCGACGTTGGGATTGCTGTGAGGGCAATCAGCGTGCCCCTCCACTCGCCCAAGAAAAGAAGAACGGCTATCCCTGTCAAGACCACGGCAATGATCAATTCATGCGTCATGTTGTCGAACAAAATGTCAACAAAGCTTGCGTTGTTGTAGGCGACTTCCAGACGGATCCCTGGATAGTCCTTCTCAAGCTGACGCGCAATCTTCAGAGCAGCTTTGATCGTGACCGGTGAAGAGGCGTCAGGGTTCTGCAAGATATGGATCGCAAGAGCGTCCTTGGGCTCACCGTCTTGTATATAGCGATAACCAGACCGCTGTTCAACCTCCGTGTCCAGCACCTCGGCCACATCCCCAATCTTCACGACCTGAGTTCCGTCGGCTTTTATAGGGTAATCCGCGACGTTTGCGGCTCTCTTGGCAAGAGTATCGAGCCGGAAGACGGGTTCAGAGCCGCTTTGTGTGACATGCCCTGCAGGTTTTGCCACGTTGTATCGGTCGATCGCGTCCTTGACGTCAATAATGGAAAGCCCTACGCTCTTAAGCTTTGCCGGATCGACCCTTACTTGGAGCTGTCTTCGATGTCCACCGAACGTACTCACCGAATAGACATTTTTGCTAAGGGTTTTAAACCGATTCAGAATCTGATTGTCCGCCAAGTCCCTAAGCTGGGTGTCTGTCCAACCTAGGCTTTCATCCCCGGTGAGCGCTAACGTCAGAACTGGTAGATTGAGCGGGTCCACCTTCACGATAAAGCTCGGCGTCCGGTTAGCGTCGTCCCCTGGCAATTCGCCTTTCGCAGACTCCATCAGCGCTTGAACCTCGGTGTACGCCTTCTGCATGTTGTGCCCATAAGGGAACTCCAGGACAACCATGCTAAACCCGTCCTGACTGACGGAGCGGATGTAGCGGACGCTCTGGATCGAGATCATCTTCTGTTCGATCGGGGAGCTGTAATACGTCTCCATATCCTCCGCGGAGAGCCCTGGCATTTCCGTGACGATGCCGATGAGGGGTGACTCAACGTAAGGCATAAACCGCTTTGGCATCAGTTGGCTGATCGCGAGCCATCCCAAGACCAATACCGCCAAAAACAGGGCGACCACTCCATACGGATTGTCGACCGACCATCGGACGATGCCACCCTCACGTTTCGTCTCGGGCGGTTCGTTCACTCGGGTTCTCCCTTCTTCAAAGGAGTCAGATCCATCTTGCATATCGGGCAAATGCCAGGCGTGTCCGCGATCACTTCCGGATGCATCGGGCACGTGTATTTCTGGCTTGCTGCATCTCCGGTTGCAGCCTGTCCACCCGTATTGAGCGGCTTCGTCGGTTCCGTCCCAACGGACGCGTGGTCTTCATGATCCGAGCTACCGATTTTATTAGGTTGCTCCTCCAAAGCGCTCTTGGCTCGCTCCACTGGCTTTACTGCCGCTCCAGGAAACAACTCGTCATCGCCACGGGTCGTCACTTGCTCGCCTGGGTCAAGCCCTGAAACAATCTCTGTGAAGCTTCCATCGTGAAGCCCTATCACGACTTTGCGGCGTTGGACGGACATGTTCCCACGAGCGTCGCGCGGAACCAGCTCCATCTTGCAGATCGGGCAAAGACCAGGCCCCTTTTGGGAAACTTGGGGATGCATCGTGCAGGTGTATTCGGCGTTGTTGTCAGTTTGCGCTTTGCCTTCATGAACAACCCAGACGAAACGTGTTCCGTCGCTCGCAGTCTTTACGGCTTCATTGCGAACCGACAATCGCCTTGAAGGCTTGTCGGTGAACACCTCAATCTCCGAATAGCTGCCGACATCCCAACCCTTGCCCGGACTGTCAATCATGACTTCCACTCGGAAAGTCCGCGACATATCGTCAACATACGGAAACACGCTTGAAACGGCACCTTCAAGAATATGGCCGTTGGTCTTAATCCGGGCTGGCGAGCCCGGGGTGACTTTGCCTGCGTAGCTTTGCGGCAGATCTGCCTGCACGCGGAGTTTGGATGTCGACTTTATGCGCAGTATCACTTGCCCTGACATGACTGGCGTGCCTGGACTGACAACGCGCTCTGTCACGACGCCTGCCGATAAGGCGCGAAGCTCGACATAGGACGCGACCGTCTTCGCAGAGTCTGCTTTCGCAGACACTGCCGACGCATTTGCGGACTCTGCCGCCGCTTGTCGGAACGCCGTTTTCAAGCGGGCTTCTGCTTCTGCGATTGCCGCTCGCATCGCCGACAATCCGTTGCGTTCAGCTTCCAAAGAGGACTGGGCTGCTTGCACCTCGATCGATGCCGTTTCCACAGCGGACTTAGCCTGCTGCTCTGCAGCCCTTGCGCCCGATAGCCGTGAACGCACTGTGTCGCGGGTTCTGACCATTTCCTCAAACTTGATTTTGGGGACGGCACCCTCCTCATAGAGCGAGCGATATCTCTTGACATTTTCCTCTGCCAAGGTGAGCTCAGCGATCTGCTCGTCGATCTCGGCTTTTCGGCGGGGGACTTCGTCCCGTGCCTCTTGCAGGCGAGATTGGGCAGCCCTATGTTTGGCCTCAGCGCCACGTACCTTCGATTCTGTCGTTTTTAACTCCGCTTTGGCTCTCGCTACTGAAGCCTGCTCCTGGGCAATCATGGATTGCATCGCGGACGACTTCATCCGAGCAGCTTCTGCATCAAGCCCTGCTGCAACTCCTTGACTGCCGAGTTCGTGGGCTTCCACCATCCCTAAGAGCTGTCCTGGCTTTACCGAGTCCCCAGGATAGACCTCAATCTTCTTGACAAGGCCGGCAACTCGGGCAACGACATCCTCATCGTTCAGAGCTTGGACCGTTGCCGGAAAGGTGGCGCTCCCCCCAATCATCCGCTCAATAGCAAAATCTGTCTCGACCGGGAACGTCCCTACTGGCGCTTTCATGGTCGTCATATCCATAGATTGCGCTTCGATAACGCTCATCGAACCTCGCGGACGCAACGCTTTCACTGTCCAGACAACGCCCAGGGCAACCGCTGTTAGCAACAAAATGCTAAACCACTGCTTCTTGAGAAATTGAGCAAACAAACTCATCATTAACCTGCCAATATCTGCATGCAAAGGTTGGACAGGCCAAGGCCTGCCCAACGCGATGGAGCTTAAAGGGCTTTGCCGTCTTCGAACTTGGCCGGATCGGCCTTGAATTCGTCGGGGCATGAACCACAGCAGAAGTAGTAGCGCTTCCCGTTGTAGTCTTGGTAACCCACCGCCTTCGACTTGTCCTCAACGACAGTTCCCATCACAGGGCAGAGTATCTGGCCTTTATCATTGGTGAAGGCCGCAGGAGTCGAAGGCACAGGCGTGCTAGCCGCACTGTCTTCCCCCTTCGCGGGCGAGGGTGTGTCTGCAGGCTGCGAACATCCCACGATAAACACGGCAAAGAGGGTGATTAACCCTATAATTGTGAGTTTGTTAGTATTAGTGGCAAATTTCATTAGTCTTCTCCGGTCGGGGTTCGCGCAAGCGAACGCGATTGACAAACGTCAAACTGCCGGAGGAGCCCTTCCAGGCCGAAGCAAAATCGGACATTCAGGGGGTGGCCCATGATTAAAGGTGATTATCTCGGTTGCCTTTTGAATGACAGGCCAATCTAGGATATCGTCTGGTGTTAGCAAAGCGGCTATAAGGGTGCCGAACGGAGGCAAGGTGACCTTGCCTCCAGTAATCTGCTGGATTTCGGATGCAGAGACCTTGGAGCAGTCACACTTCTTTGCCGCCTCTGAGCATGCACTTTTGCAACAAGGCAATTGTGGGCCCATATCCTGGCACACAACTACCCTAGAATCGCATTGTCCCCAACACGACTGAGCAATGACGGCCTGGGTAAGAAATACCAGCGCCGCCACGACCAGATGGTGTAACTCTGCTCGTGAGGACATATCCACATCAATGCTACCAGACGGGAGATGGTTCCCTTTCACATCGCTCACCCAGTCGCGTTTTGTCGTCGTTTTGCTCAAAAAACTTTGTGAAAACTATCGTCGGTAAAGTAAGTCGCATGTGAAGCGATCAGCATAAGAGTGCTTGCAGACCCTGTTGGCAAAGTTTCTCAGTTTTCGAACTGCATCCAAGACTGGTAGCCAATTTTCTTTCTCCAAAACTTGCTTCTTCACGAAGTTGTACTTTGTTCACACGAGCGTGCTTCATAATTTGGGATTCCAAGTCGGATCAAAAATCAACTGCTTAACAGCGCGGATTCTCGCGCCCAACAGTAGCCGGATATGACAGTTGTCATAGCGCGCCCTCTGCCTCCTCAACAGACTTGTCTTGGTGGCCCCGGATAGCTGTGGCCAAGGAATGGGCATTGATATTTCCAAGGATCATTCAGGGTGGCATGGGCATCGCAGTTTCGTCTTGGCCCCTCGCTTCAGCTGTTTCCAGAAGAGGCCAGCTCGGGGTCGTTTCCAGCTCTGGATTAGACGCTGTTTTGGCACGTCGGCTACAAATGGGTGACCTCGGCGGACACTTACGACATGCGTTCGATCACTTCCCAATCAAGGAGATGGCTGACCGGATTTGGGCTCGTTATTTCATCGAGGGTGGCAAGTCCCCGTTGGCCGCCTTCAAGTCCAAGCCTCTCCCAGCCATCCGACCTTCGCAGGCTTTGCTTGAGCTGATCATTCTCGCAAACTATGTGGAAGTGTTCCTCGCCAAGCGCGGACACAATGGGCTGGTCGGGATCAATTTGCTTGAGAAAATTCAACTCCCGACCCTGCCTTCGCTCTACGGCGCGATGCTCGCCAAAGTTGATTACGTGTTGATGGGGGCTGGAATTCCCCGCGCAATCCCTGCCATCCTCGACCAGCTTTCCCAGCTAAAACCTGTGGAGCTGCCGCTCGACGTTGTCGGAGCAGACCAGACCTACTTCACAAAATTTGAGCCTAAAGAGTTTTGTCCAGCCGGGACAACAGAGCTTCCACGCCCTGAATTCCTCGCGATCGTCTCCTCCTCCGCTCTGGCCTTGACGCTGGCAAGAAAGTGTACGGGCAAGGTGAATGGCTTTGTGGTCGAGGGAAAAACTGCCGGTGGGCACAATGCGCCCCCGCGTGGCGCCCTCGTGCTTGACGAGGCAGGCGAGCCCGTATATGGACCTCGCGATAACCCCGATCTGGGACAATTCCGAGAGATAGGGTTGCCGTTTTGGTTGGCGGGATCGTTTGGAAACTCGCTCAAACTGCACGAAGCTGTCGAGACTGGGGCGCAGGGTATTCAGGTCGGCACAGCGTTTGCCTTTTGCAACGAATCGGGGCTGGATCCAGCGATCAAATCGCGAACCCTTCACCAGAGCCTTGAGCATCGTGCCCGAGTTTTCACCGACCCGCTTGCATCCCCAACGGGCTTTCCCTTCAAAGTACTGCAATCCGAAGGCACACTATCCGAGGAATCGGTCTACGAAGATAGGGAGCGGATTTGCGATCTGGGATACCTTCGCGAACTCTACCAAAAGGAGGATGGGAAAGTGGGATATCGATGCCCAGCAGAGCCGCTCGACGACTACATCAGCAAGGGCGGTGATCCTGCAAAGGCTGTGGGTCGGAAGTGCGTATGCAATGGGCTTTTTGCGACCATAGGCTTGGGCCAGGTTCGGAAAGAAATACCCGAAGCGGCCCTTGTCACGGCAGGGGACGATGTGCAGAACATCGCCCAATTCCTCAAGCCCGGACAGGATTCCTACTCGGCTGACGATGTTATCGACAGTCTCCTTCCCGCCGCTTCGCCAGATGAACCGCCTACTCTGGCTGTGTAGATGGAGAGATCTTCACGCATGCCTTCTTGAATTCTGGGATCTTGCTGAGGGGATCATAGGCTCGAATAGTCAGGTTGTTCGCTGCTTTCGGTCCTGCCCAATGGTAAGGAATGAAGACTGTGTCGGGACGGATCGTTGTCACGACCTTCGCCTTAAGAACGACCTCACCGCGCCGACTCTCAACTCGCATCCACTCCCCATCCTTGATCCCATACTCTTCAGCAAGCTGTGGATGAATCTCGACATAGGGATCGGGACACAAGTCCACCAACGCACCGATGCGGCGCGTTTGCGTACCGCTGAGATAGTGCATCACCACCCGCCCAGTCGTTAGGATCACCGGATATTCCTCGTCCGGCTCTTCGGCACTGGGACGATATGCGGTTGGGTGGAAATGAGCTTTACCGTCGGGTGTGTGAAATTTGAGGTCTTCAAATAACCGTGGTGTTCCGGGATGTCCGATCTCCGGGCAAGGCCAAAAGACGCCCATTTCGTCAACGACGCGCTGATAGGTGATGCCGTAATAGTCGGCAGTACCACCTTTGCTGGCGATGCGAAGTTCGTTAAAGATGTCTTCGGAGGTCTTGAAGTGACTGAAGTATTGACCTCGTCCGAGCTTCTCCGCAAGTGTGAGGATGATTTCTGTATCAGCCCTGGCATCCCCAGGAGGATCGACGGCCTTATTGATCTTGATGACGCGGCCCTCGGCGCTGGTGCTAGTGCCCTCTTCCTCCTCGTGGAGTGAACCGGCCATGACGATGTCGGCATGGTGAGCTGTCTCGTTCAAGAAAAAGTCGATGGCGGTGTAGTGCTCCAACTTATCGAGGGCTTCGCGCGTGAAATTGGAGTCCGGCAATGAAACGAGCGGGTTGAAGCAGATGCTGATAAGGGCCTTAATCTCCCCGGCGTGGATCATCTCCATGATCTCGGGAGCGGGGTGGCCCTTGCCAG
Organism: Fimbriimonadaceae bacterium; assembly: GCA_019638775.1. NCBI lineage: Bacteria > Bacillati > Armatimonadota > Fimbriimonadia > Fimbriimonadales > Fimbriimonadaceae > Fimbriimonadaceae bacterium. Next base: position 47,658 of record JAHBTD010000001.1, read on the forward strand.
GGAGCTCCGGTTCGGGGATTCCCCACACATCAGCGATGTACTTCCGATGCTCTGGATTGGTGATGTCTCGGTTACCGGGCAGCTGGTCGCACTTATGCCCATGCTCACGTCCGCCTTGTCCATTCCCCTGACCAGTGATCGTTGCATAGCCGCAGCCGGGCTTACCCAAGCGTCCAGTGGCAAGAACAAGGTTGATGCAAGCGAGGACATTATCGACACCTTTCGTGTGGTGCTCGATCCCGCGCGCATGCAGCAAGAAAGATGTTTTGGCCTGGCCCCACATTCGGGCGGCAGCGACGATGTCCTCCACATTCACACCGCTGATTCGGCTGGCCTCATCCAAGCTCATCGCCAAAGCCGTCTGCTTGGTCTCCTCCCAGCCTGAGGTGTAGTTGGAGATGAACTCTTCGTTGGTAAAACCTTCTTCAATCAGGACTCGTAGCATTCCAAGCAGAAGCGCCGAATCAGCGCCCGGCCTCACCGGAAGATGGAGTGTGCAGGTTCGCGCGATCGGGGTCACCCGAGGGTCGATCACGATCAGCTTTGCGCCCTTGTCGCGGGCGCGCCAGACATAATCGGTGGTAATGGGGGAGCATTCGGCTACATTCGTACCGATGCAAAGAATGACCTCGGCGGTTAGGATGTCTTCCCAAGAGTTCGCCGCTCGGTCAATGCCAAAAGCTTTTTTGTTTCCTGTCCCCGCGCTCACCATACAAAGCCGGCCATTGTAGTCCAGTTCCTTGGTTTGAAGAGCAACTCGGGCAAATTTCCCGACCAGATAGCTCTTCTCGTTAGTCAGTGAGACTCCAGAAAGGATAGCGACAGCATCCTTGCCATATTTCGCCTGGACGCGCTGGATCTCACTCACCGTCGTGGCGTATGCCTCCTCCCATGAAATCGGAACAAATCCCTTGCCTTCCACACGCTTCATCGGGTGCATAAGGCGGTCAGGGTGACTGCCCTGCATATAGCGCTTGATTCCCTTCGGGCACAGTTTGCCGCGATTAAATGGAAAGTCTTCCCACGGTTCAAAGCCGATCACCCGGTTATCTTTGACCTTGAGCTGGATACCGCACTGCTGGCCACAGAAGCAACAATGGGTCTTGACAAGCTTGTCCGGTTCGCCCCGCCCAACCCAACCTCCCGGCGGGTCGTAATTCAGCGTCGGGCCGAACTGCTTCTGTAACTCTTCGATGGTAATCGGCGGGTGGGCCATACCCAAATGTTGGCTCTCACACGAGCGCGCGTCTATGACGCGAATCATGCCTCGGTAACTCCACGAAAAAAGACTCCGAATATGACCGCAGTCATAGCGCACATACGTCTCCACGCCTGAGAATCAGCCTAACGGTGAGAGAAATCTCCCCGTTAAGGTGCAGAAAAATGGCAACGCGACATGCGGTTCCTGGCAGATTTAAGAAGCCCAAACCTGAAGAAGAGGTTCGAGTTGTACGAACCACCGACAGTCCGAACTGTACGGGAGCTTGCGGCTGGCTTGCCACTGTTATCAATGACGTCATTGTGGATTTGAAACCAGCTGCAGACTATCCGTGCCAAGAGTACAACCCCCGAGGTTGCCTGCGTGGAATGTCGATGACGCACCTCATCTACGGGCCGGACCGCATCAAGGCCCCTCTCATCCGCGATGGCGCTCGTGGAGAGGGGAAATGGCGGACAGTGACGTGGGACGAAGCTCTGGATTACATCGCCGGAAAGATGATCCACATCCGCGATAATTACGGCCCGGAAAGCATGTTGCTGTTCAATCAAGTGGTCGGTACGGGCTACGTCCAGAAGGGTGCGCAAGTGCGGATGGCGGCTCTTCTTGGTATGTCCTTCGCTACCGCCTATGATTTCAATGGCGACATCTCGATGGGCTTTACGCACACGGTGGGTATCGATTGTGTCGAATGCGAAACGAAGAGTTGGGGGCATTGCAAGACCGCAATCTTGTGGTCGAGCAACGTTTTCCAAACCCGCATTCCCGACGCCAAATTCCTGACGACCCACGCCAAACAACGCAACAACTGCCAGATCATCAGCATTGATCCCCGGTGCAGCCAGACCGCCAAAGGGGCCGATCAATGGCTGCCCATTAACCCCGGAACCGATGCGGCACTCGCCCTTTCGATGTGCCAAGTCGTGATCGAGAATCAGCACGTCGATTGGGAGTTTGTCAAGAAGTACACCGACTTTGGCACCTTGATCCGCGACGACAACGGGGCCCGTCTTCGTGCCTCTGATGTTGGTATGGGAACGGAGGCGGAGTTCATCGTTTGGGATGAAGGCAAAGATGAGCTATTCAAGCTCCCGATGGAATCGTTGAAGCTCCCGGACGACATTCGATTTGCCTTTCATGGAACTCGCGAAATCAAGTTGAAGGATGGGGGCACGATCAAGGTCACTCCCGTCTATCAACTCCTCGAAGACATCGTAATGCGGCAGGAGTATTCGCCGGAACGGGTCGCCGAAATCACCGATATCCCCGCTGCAACGATCCGCGACATCGCCATTCGCTACGCCACCGAAAGGCCAAGTTCGATCATTATCGGCATGGGGATCAACCACCGACTGCATGGTGATCTCACCATCCGGGCGATTCTCCTTCTCTCGGCCCTGGTTGGGGCACATGGCAAGCCGGGTGAATCGGTCTCCATCTACTCTGGGCAGCACCACTTTCGGCTGGATGTGTCCAGTTGGTGGTTCCCAGACGGCAAACGGCCGAACGGCGTGCCGATGCATTACTTCGTCATGGGCAAACCCACAGAGACGATCAACCCCAAGATCAAGTACCCCAAAGATGGATTTAAAGCGCTCTTTGTCTCGCACGGCAATCCTTTGGTTACTGAGTTTTCTGGTCCGCTGAAAGAGGCTATTGACAAGCTTGATCTCTTTGTGACCATCGACTTTTCGATGTCGCCGACATGCGAATATTCCGACGTCGTTTTGCCCGCACCTACGTTCTGGGAGAAAGTAGATTTGGTCGGCACCAGTTGCCACCCCTATCTTCAAATTCAGCAGGAAGTCTTGACTCCCCGATACGACAGCCGTACGGAGATGTGGATGGTGCGCGAACTGCTAAAGCGCATCGACCCCAGCCTCAACAAGTACTTCGATCTCAACGAATTTGACGCGATTGAGATGATGCTCAAATCGGGTGGCAAAGAGGTTGAGGGGATCACCGTCGAACAGCTTAAAGAGGGTCCGGTGCGGCTGAACGTTCACGACCCCGAATGCGGGCTTGACGAGCAGTTCCACGAAGACAAGCTCTTCCCGCCCCGAGCCTATCCGTTCCCAGAAGGCGTCCAGCGCGAATTTCTCAAGACGGGCCGCATGGAGTTCTATAAGGAGGAGGAGATTTTCCAGAAGGTTGGTGAGAGCGTCCCAATCTTTAAGTGGGCATTCGAGCATCTGCCGGAAGATCAGCAGAGGATGCCGCTTGCCATCGTGACCCCCCACTCGAAATGGAGAGTCCATTCCACCCACAGCAACAATACGTTCCTGCTCAACCTCAACCGCAAGCCAGTGATCGAGATCAACCCACGCGATGCTGCAGCGCGAGGCATCGCCGACGGCGACCAGGTTGAAGTCTTTAACGACAACGGTTCTTACCAACTGTGGGCGCTGATCACTGAATCGATCAAGCCTGGCGTGGTTTGTGTGGACCACGGTTGGTGGGATCGATATCTCGGTGGGGGCAAGTATCACAGTGTCCATACCCACCAAAAGGTCAAACCGACCCACGAGAACTATTATCTCCCTGCCGTGTATGCCCCTGGGCAGCACTGGAAAGACACCCGTGTAGACATCAGGAAGGTGAATGCGTAATGGCACGAATGTCCATGCTGGTCGACCTCACGCGGTGCATTGGTTGCGATGCTTGTACGATGGCATGCAAGCAGGAGAACGGCACTCCAATGGATACGTTTTTTGCCCGTGTGCTGAACGTCGAAGTTGGTGAGTATCCGAATGTAAAACGGGTCTACATTCCCGTCCTTTGCAACCACTGTGAGGATGCTCCTTGCCTGAAAGCCTGTCCCAACAAAGCGATCGTTCGTCGTCAGGACGGCATCGTCTTGATAGACCAAGATCGTTGTCGAGGGACCGGAGCATGCGTCTCTTCATGCCCGTACGGAAACATCATTTTGTCGCAGGTCGACGGTTGGTATCTGGACGGTGAAGAGCCCTATGAAGAGGAGTACGTCAAGCCGAGACTGAAGCCAAACGTCGCCCGAAAGTGCACTTACTGTGCGCATCGAGTGGATGAGGGTTTGAAGCCCGCTTGTGTGGTGGCCTGCCCAACAACAGCCCGCATCTTCGGCGATTTAGATGATCCTGAAAGTGACGTTTCTACTTACATCGTTGAGCAGGAGCGCTTGACTGGACGGAAGCCGTTTCATCTGCTTCCCCAAGCCGGGACCAAACCAGCCGGATCGTATCTCGGCACGATGGCTGACCAAGAGGTGAAGACCACGGGTCAGGCGGCAAGCCCGGAAAACCCACTCAAGGCCACTGTTGAAGCACATGCCGACGGAGGAAATCTGTAATGTTCAGATGGCTGTCTTTCGTCATTCTCTGTAGCGTCGTGACCCTTGGCCTCGCTCAAACTTCCGACCTTCAAAAGACCGCTTCCGAGCATAAGGATGTCTTCTCAACTTCGAATTGTATGGGTTGCCATGGACAGAACGGAATGGGCGGTCTCGGCCCTCCGATCGTGAAAGGATCGCTTGAATATGAGCATTTCTTGAAGGTTGTGCGAGAAGGCAAGGGAATGATGCCTGCAACCTCCAAGGCCGATCTTTCTGACGATAAACTGCGTGCGATCTACGACGAACTGCAGTCGAAAGCATGGCTGCCCCACGAGATCCCGATCGCGTATAAGGTGGGCCAGTTTCTATCGACGAAGAACGTTTCTCGCATCTTCCTCGGAGTGTTCCTATTCGCCGCAATCTTCGCTATCCGTGGCTTGGGATTGTGGTTCAGAGCTGCTGGCTTTGCTCAACTTTGGCCACGGCTGCTGAAGATGGGGCTGTTCAAATCGTTGGGTATCGCCATGAAGGCATTCATCGTGGATGGCTTCTTGGTGAGTTCGCTCTGGAAAAAAAGCAAACACCGCTGGCTAATGCACGGACTGATCCTTTACGGTTTCTGCGGGCTGCTTGCCGCCGACATCCTGATGGCGATCTACAACCCAACGCGCAGCCAACTGCCCCTCACCAATCCTCTAAAGCTCCTGCCCGTTCTCTCTGGCATTGCCGTGTTGATGGGTGTCAGCTTCGTCATGGTCCGCTATCGCAAGGACAACTACATCGACAACGGCCTGACTCTCGGGAAGGACTTCCTTTTCGTGAATCTGCTCTTCCACACGGTCGTCAGCGGGTTCCTGACAGTGGTCCTAAAGAGATTCGGCATCCACGACTGGGTGATGACGATCTACCTCTATCATCTGGCCTCAATCACTTTGCTGATCGCCACGGCACCGTTTACGCGCTTCCAGCACGTTTGGGTCGTGCCGATTATGGTCGCTCTCACACGATTGACGGATGCTGTTGCCGAATCGGGCGTCGATATCGGATTCGAGCGGGAACCGTCGCCCGGACGGCATCACAAGTCTGAGCGGATCGCCGCCAACGTCATGGAGCAGCTTGGACCGGAGTACGACGGTCCCATACGCCTCCGCTACTACCCCTAGGTGCCCTTATGAGTCACAACAATTCGAACCCTCAAGATGACACTGTCAAGAACAAGGAGAGACGAAAATTCCTTGGGATCGCCGTCGGGGTCATCAACATCGCCCTGATTGGTGCGATTGTCGGGCCTGTACTCGGTTTCGTCGCTTCTCCTTTGAAGCGACGCAAAAAAGGAGAGTGGGTGGCTGTCCTTGATGACAGCCACCTAGCCCCCGGAGACGTCAAGGATGTCAGCTTCACGATGCGGATTCGCGACGGTTTTCAGGACGTGGATCGGCAATATACAGTCTTTCTACGCAAGTCGGACGACGGCGTAGTATGCATCGACCCGGCCTGTACACACCTCGGCTGTCGAGTGAAGTACCAATCTGATCAACACCGGTTCCTTTGCCCATGCCATGGCGGCGTTTTCAACCAAGATGGCGACGTCGTTTCCGGTCCTCCGCCCAGGCCGCTTGACAAGCATCCGGTGAAGGTTGAGGGCGGGAAAATCTGGATCTATAAGGAGGTTTAGGCAGTGTCAAAAATACTTCTCCCCCATGACGACAAAGAGCACACGCTATCCCCTGAAGTCCCCGCAGATAAAACTCGAGAGACCGAGACTGAAGAAGAGGAGCTGCGTCTTCGCCGGCCAAGTCTTGGCGACTGGCTTGATCTTCGCTTGGGTTGGTACGGGTTCGTTCGCAAGAATCTCGACGAGCCAATGCCCGCCGGTGTTGGATGGTGGCAAACACTCGGGAATTTGCTGTTAACCCTTTTGATGTTCCAGTTCATCACCGGCTTTGCACTGGCGATGTACTACACGCCGAGCACCGTAGGGGCGCATGCGAGCGTCAAGCACATCACGTATGAAGTGACCCTCGGCTCTTTCGTTCGTGGGCTTCACGTTTGGGGCTCAACCATCATCGTGATTGCCGTTGTGCTCCACACTTTGCGTGTCTTTTTCTGGGGCTCCTACAAGAAGCCCCGTGAGCTCACCTGGGTTGTTGGCGTGCTCATCTTCCAGGTCATTCTCGGCTTTTCGTTCACCGGCTACCTATTGCCGTGGGATCAGAAAGCGTATTGGGCGACGGTCGTCGGGACGAATATTGCAGGCACGATCCCAGTGATCGGAGACGACCTCATTCTGCTCGTCCGTGGTGGGCCGGAGGTCGGGGCGCTGACCCTCACGCGGTTCTTCTCACTCCACGTCATGTTCTTGCCAGCGATGCTCATGGGATTGATGGGCTTGCATCTGTACCTTGTACGCAAGCACCACATCGCTGGCCCAGTGAATCCTCAAAAGGGACCGCCCGTGGCGTTCTATCCCAACCAACTCTTTAAAGACGCCATTGTTCTGCTCTTTGGGGTTGGCTTGGTCATTTACCTCGCCATCGGTTTCCCGCCAGCGTTAGAAGCGATCGCCGATCCGACGGGAACCGACTTCTCCCCGCGTCCCGAGTGGTACTTCCTCGGCCTGTACGAGTTGCTAAAGATCATGCCTGCGGGATATGAAATCGTCGCAACTGCCATTATCCCAGGGCTCGTCACCATCGGCATGTTTGCCTTGCCTTGGCTTGATCGTTCAAAGTCGCGGCATCCGGCAAAGAGGCAATGGATTATCTATACCGGGACGGCCGTAATTCTCATGATCGGCTTGATGACTTTGAAAGGGATTTTGGAGACACCGCCCGAGCACAAAGCTCCACCCGTAGTAGGAGCTACTCAGGCTCCTTCGTCAATGCGTGAAGTAGCACCGAAATCACTGCCAGCGGAGGGCAAACAACCATGAAACGCCATAAAGTACTGCAACCATTTTCGCGCGACCACAACGTCGGGCTGGTTCTCGCGCGTCATCTCATCCAGAACCCCAAACAAGAGACTCTCGCCAAGTGCGTGCAGGTGTGGGACGATGAGATGAAGAACCACTTCGAAGAAGAGGAGTTGTTGCTTGTTCCGATGGCAAGCATCGCAATGTCGGCAAGACTTTTCAAGGAGCATGAAGATATTCGGGAGACGATTGAATCGGCTCGTGCGGGAACGCTTCCCGAAGCGAAGATACGCGATCTTGGCAAAAAGTTGCGGGAGCACATCCGTTGGGAAGAGAACGAACTCTTTCCTGCGGTTGAAAGAAGCGGGGCGATAGAGTCGATCTTGGAAGCAACGGATGCGATGGAGGCCCGTCGAAGTAACTCCCCCCACAGCCCGCGTCGTGGCGAGCTAGTGAGCAGAGGCCGTAACAATGCCGACCACCTCTGACCTGCCATCAAGCTTGAGGCGACAAAGCATTCAGGCAAACTCCTGAATCGGCCCCCACTCAACAGGGGGCTTTTTCATGTCTAAATCCTACTTAGGTCTGAGACTAAGCGCTGTCCATCTCCTCGCCGTCCCGACAGCGATGCCTCCCCCTTAGCCTCCCCCGTAGGAGGGTGGAGGTTGATGATCCCGCAATGGCCCGCACATTACTTCAGAGCAAGCTTGACAGCAGCAAAGATCAGAACGCATGCAAGGGCACGCCGCAACGTTGTATTGGGGATAGCAAACGCGCCTACGTACGAGCCCACCAGCGATCCACACAGTCCAGCAAAGGCGAAGACCCAAATCTGATTCGGAAGCGTTGCTCCCTGAGAAATGCGACCCGCTAACCCGATCGCTGAATTTGCCACGATAAAGATCGCTGAGCTTGCAGAGGTTTCCTTTGCCGTTGCCCAACGATGAAGGACAAGAATTGGGCTGAGAAAGATTCCTCCCCCCACACCGACCATGCCCGACAGCAACCCGATCCCTGCGCCAGCCGCAATACCGACAGGAACGCTAGACGGTCTTGTCGGCAAACCGTCATCATGCTTGCGAATGAACAACAGACGAACGCCCGCAATCAGTAGGGTAAGGCCGACGAGTGTAAAGTAAGCCGTGTCCGTAAGCTTGATGATTGAACCCACAAATGCAAGAGGCAAAGAACCGATCAGAAACGGCCAAGTAAGTCGCCAGTTAAAATGCTTCGCCAGGCTGTAGAGCACGAACGAGGTCCCCGCTACAACCAGGTTGATGGTGAGTGCGATTACCGCGATTTGCTTTGGTAAGAGGGGCGAGATCGCCAGAAGGCCGAGATAACCAGAAGCCCCGCCGTGCCCCACCATCGAATAGATCATCGCAATGACAGCGATGCCGGCAACAAACCAAAGAGAAAGATCAGCCATGACCTCTCCTTCCTGCTGTTTCGCTTGAGGATGTTCTGGACGACGTGTGTGGAGGGGTGGAGGCCAGCTGGCAATTTCCTTCAACACCACCCGCTAGGGACCGCACGTTCGTAAAGCCCCGTTCACGCAACATTTCAACGGCTCGATAGCTCCGCAACCCACTCTTGCAGACCGTTAGATAGGAGCGATTGGGATTGAGCCCTTCAATGCCTTCCTCAAATTTTGATAGAGGGAAATGCCGCCAATCATCGACGCCGAAGTCCAAACGCGGACGCTCTTCATCCAATTCTCGAACGTCCAATATCACTAAGTTTAAGGATTCTTCCTTGCTCAATTCGGACATGTCCACTTCGAGTGATAGTCGTGTGTGTCCTCCACATCCACAAACCGGACACTCAGGATTCCTCGGACGATCCAGGTGATGCACAGCATATGTCTGCAAATCCATCAGCAAGAGGCTACGGCTGAGTATGTCGGGAAAGCCGAGCAGATATTTGATCGCCTCATTGGCTTGCAGCGCTCCGAACACTCCCGGCACCACGCCGAGCACCCCAATCTCGGCACATGTGCCTACACAACCGTCTGTCGGTGCTTCGGGCCATAGACAGCTTAAACATCCTGCATTCGAGGATGGATCGTAGAGGTGAATCTGGCCCTCGAATCGGTGGATGCTGGCTTGAACGAGCGGTTTTGCGTGTCGAACCGCGAGATCGTTCAGCAAGAACTTCGTGCGGAAATTGTCGGTGCAATCGAGAACCAGGTCGTAGCCCTTGAGTAATGCCTCGGCGTTGCTTGGGGTCAGCCTGCACACATGTGCGTTAGCCTCGATAAATGGATTCTGTCGAGCGATGCGGGTGGCAGCGAGTTCAGCCTTTGGTTTACCCACGTCCGCAGCACCGAAGAGTGTCTGACGGTGGAGGTTTGTGGCATCGACCCGGTCAAAGTCACAAACGCCGATCGTCCCTACTCCTGCCGCTGCGAGATAGGGCAACGCCGCACAGCCCAATCCCCCCACCCCAACGACCAGCACACGGGCGTCACGTAGGTGTTGCTGCCCGACATCTCCAACTTCTTCAAGTCGGATTTGACGTCCGTAAAAAGAAGCCTCGTTGACAGGTGCGGCCGAGGGCGCCGCGTCAGCGCCTACCCAGCCCGAATCGCCATCAGCATAATGCTCTTTCTTCCAAATCGGGACCCGGCGCTTTAACGCATCCAAAATCCATTCGCAGGCCTCAAACGCCTCTCTGCGATGCGCCGCCGCTACCCCGATCCAAACGGCAGTTTCACCAATCTCCAATCTGCCAACACGGTGAATAGCCTCAACTGAAAGCAAGCCGAACCTCTCAGCTGCCTCCAAAAGGAGTTGCCTACCCTCGGCTTCAGCAAGGTCTTGGGGGGCCTCATATTCTAGCGCGAGAACTTCACGGCCCTGGTGATGGTCGCGAATCTTTCCCTCGAAACTGACGAAACCGCCTGCCCCCGCACAATGCATCACGACGGGTACAAGCGGTTCAGAAGTGATCCTGAACATCACTACCCACCCGCCACTGGTGGGATGAGGACGACACAGTCACCATCGGCAAGTCCTTGGTTCAAGTCTCCTAGCTTGCCGTTAACGCCCGCCCGAACCATATCGGGGCTTAAAGTAAATCCGTGCTTCACTCGGAGCTCGTTGTATAGCTCTTTGACATTCGTGACGTGGGCGCTGACTGTTTCGTGGCTAGCTCCGCGCTGCTCGCGAAAGATAGCGAAATATTGCACATCAACTTGAATCTCTTTCATCACTTCGACCTCCATGGCGTATGCACAAAACTGACAATGCCGCCAGCCTCAATACAATCGCTTTCCGGCGGCAACTTGATCCATGAGTTGGCGAAGGCAAGGCCACCGAGCATGTGAGAGCCACGCCTTTCGAGTGGTTCTAAAACCCACTCACGATCTCGCCAAACCGCGATCGTAGGCACAAACTCCAGACGACCCTTCTTCTTGCGGAGCGGCTTTGCCGTTCGGCCTTCAAACTCTTCGATCAGCGGATCGAGCCCTTGGCAAGATCGTAAAAATGGCTCCACGAGCACGGCAAACGTAACGAGAGCCGACATTGGATTTCCGGGGAGTCCGAAGACCGGAACGGTCCGTCCATCCTCCCGAAAAAGGCCAAAGTAGAACGGCTTTCCGGGTTTGATGGCAACGCCCCAAAACTCAGTCTGGATGCCAGCCTCTTTCATCGCCGATTTCACGGTGTCGTATTGGCCCACCGAAACCCCGCCGGACGTAATCACAACATCGTTGCGCATAACCAAGCCACCCAGCGCCGTAACCGTCGGGGCTTCGACATCGGGCGAGTGCACACGTTCAAAGCTTTCGATCCCTAACTCCCTCAGGGCCGCTTCGATGCCGTAGCTGTTGGATTCATAAATCTGCGTTCCGTGGAGTTCGTATCCAGGTGGCGTCAGCTCGTTTCCAGTAAAGAGCATTCCAACTTTCGGTCTGCGCCAGACCCGTATATCCCTTTTTCCCGAAGACGCGGCCATGGAGGCTCCAGCGGGATTCAGCAATGTGTTCGCAGGCAGCAGCTCTGTCCCAACTTCGTACTCCTCACCGGCGAACCGAATATGCTGGCCGGCACATGCACTTCCCGAAAGGCGAACCTGCGTCCCCTCCATGACGGCGTCCTCTTGCATCACAATGGCGCTCGTCCGTTCCGGAACACGTGCCCCCGTCAACACATAAGCGGCGACGCCCTCAGCGATGGGGGCTTCGGGTATGGGATCACCTGCGGCAACGGTTTTCCCAAGATCGAGCATCAAACTCCCCGACTCTTCGAGCTTCATACGATCCGCTTCACTTATCGCAAAACCATCTACGGCTGAGTTGTCGAATCGCGGCATCGGATGAACGCTAAACACTGGCTCCGACAAGACTCTTCCGATCGCTTGCGACAAGCCCACGCCCTCCGTTCCGAACGTGCGAGCACGGGACAGGATTGCGGCAAGCGCCTCTTCGTAGCTTAGGAGTCGGTCCTTAACCATGGGACGCACCTTCTCGCATAGAGAGGTAATGCTTGACGTACGGGAACAGACTGTCGAGTGCATCGCGGCATGCTCCCGGTGAACCTGGAAGAGCCAAGATCAACGTGCATCCTCGCTGGCCCGCAACGGTACGGCTGAACATCGCGAACGGAGTGCGCTGTCGGCTATAGCTTTGAAAATGCTCCTCAATCCCTTCTATGCGCTTGTCCAGTAAGGGCAAGATCGCTTCTGGAGTGAGGTCTCGGGGGCCGATGCCCGTTCCACCCGTGAGAAGGATGAGGTCGATCCCGTCGTCGTCAGCGAGTTTGCGTACTTGGTTTTGCAGCGCTTCAGGATCGTCCGGCAGTATTACAAGTCCAACGCCTTGCGCACCGAACTCCTCAAGTCCGGCTTTCAAGATCGCGCCGGATGTATCCTCCCGTTCGCCCTTGCTTGCAGAATCGGAAACGACAATGACAGCGGAGTGAAACGCCCCTGCAAGTCCATGGGCGAAGTTCGACTTCCCTCCCGTCTTCTCCACGAGCCGGACGCTATCAATCTCCATCGTATCGTCGAGCATCTTAAGCATGTCGTAAATGTTGAGAACTGCCGCCGAAGCCCCGGTCAACGCCTCCATTTCGACACCAGTTTTATAAATCGCCCGCACACTGACCGTGACCTCAATGCGATCCTCTTTAATTTCGAGATCCACACCAATTCCGTCGACAGGAATCGGATGGCAATAAGGAAGGATGAGGGGAGTGTTCTTCACGGCCTGAATGGCGGCGACCTTCGAGACGGGGATGGGATCGCCCTTGGGGACCTTTCCTTGGCGAATAATGGTGATCGTCTCTGGGGAGACGGTGATGACGGCTTTCGCGGTAGCCGTTCTCATTGTTGAAACCTTTGCGGATACGTCTTTCATATCAACCCCCGATCTGCACCATCGACCGATTCTCCAGTCTTTCAAGAAGACCCATTGGTGGATGCTCTTTCCACTTGCCCATCACACACTCACGAATAATCTCAGTCAATGCGTCATCTGAAGCGCCCGACCGCATCGCATCGCGAAGGTTCGTCTCCGACGTTGAAAACAGGCAGTTCTTCATTTGCCCGTCGGCAGTCAATCGGACACGATTGCACCCACTGCAAAAGTTGTGGGTCATCGACGTGATGAAGCCAATATTGCCTTCTCCATTCTCGATAGAAAATTCGGTCGCCACGGCTCCTGGGCAGGCGTCGATCGGCGCTAATCGATAGGCCGTCTCGATATCTCGCTTCATTTCGGCGAAGGGATACAGCCCGCCCGCTGACCATCCGTTCGCTTGGAACGGCATGAATTCGATAAAGCGCACCTGGATCAGCATGGTCCGAGCCAGCTCCACAAAGTCGAGAATCTCGTCTTCGTTCACGCCCTTCATTACAACCATGTTCAACTTTACGGGTTCAAACCCAACTTCGAGCGCAGCTTGAATCCCGTCCAAAACTTGAGACAAACCATCGCGCCGGCTGATCGAAAAAAAACGGTCTGGACGCAATGTGTCGAGACTGATGTTGACTCCCGAGATGCCAGCACCACGATACAAGGCAGCATGTTTTGCGAGGGCGATCCCATTCGTCGTGAGCAGGAGATCCTTGATGCCCTCGATCTTTGCGAGTGACCGAACAAGGTCGGGCAAGTCTTTGCGAACCGTTGGCTCTCCGCCAGTCAATCGAACCTTTGAGACCCCACACTCGGCAAAAATCGTTGTAAGACGAGCGATCTCTTCAAAACTCAGAATCTCTTCCCGGCTCTTGCACACCACACCTTCCTCGGGCATGCAGTACACACACCTCAGGTTGCAGCGATCAGTGACAGACACCCTAAGGTAGGTATGCACACGGCCAAACCGATCCGTAAGCGGAGCTCGCCGGGTGTGCAAATCTTTCGGTAACGCGTGTGCGGTCATTTTCCTAAACAGGACCTGAATGGGTGCTCCATAAATATCCGCCAAAAGATTCGGGCTGGCTATGACAGGAATCATAGATAGAAAAATCCAGGGCGCTAAGAATGTGAGGCATGAGCGGCAATCGCACTGCAAACCGCATCCTTTTTATCAACACACTTGCGTTCACCATCTGCTTTGCGGTGTGGACGATGTATGGCGTTCTGATCACCTTCCTCGTCGATAATCGCCTGTTGCTGCTCGACAAGGCTCAGATCGGCTGGCTGATCGGTATCCCCATCCTCACTGGCTCGCTCATGCGCCTTCCGATGGGAATTCTTACCGACCGTTATGGAGGCAAGCCGGTCTATATCGGCGTCATGCTTTTCGCTGCAATCTCGGCTTACTTGACGAGTTTTGCGAACTCATTTCTCGGGTTTATGATCGGTGGCTTGGCGTTCGGTATGAGCGGCGCCGCGTTTGCAGTTGGGATTGCTTATTCCTCGCTGTGGTTTCCGAAAGAAAAGCAAGGTACCGCACTTGGAATCTTTGGAATGGGCAATGCCGGAGCAGCCTTGACGACTCTTGCCGCGCCCCACATGCTCAAAGTCTTCACCGACCAAGGCAAGAACCTTGATGGATGGAGGACGCTGCCTCAAGTCTACGGATACGTTTTGCTCGCCATGACAGTGATTTTTGCGTTCACAACGGTGAACAAGCTGGACGAAAGGGCGGGCACTCGCACTATCATTCAAATGCTCAAGCCGCTCTCCGACATCCGCGTTTGGAGATTTGGCCTCTACTACTTCCTGGTTTTTGGCGCGTTCGTCGCGCTGGCTCAGTGGCTTGTTCCGTACTATCTCAACGTTTACGGCATGACTCTAGCGATGGCTGGCCTGCTCGCTTCTGTTTTCAGCCTGCCATCGGGCGTGATCCGAGCGTTAGGCGGCTGGGCCTCCGACAAGTTTGGAGCCCGGGCCACGATGTATTGGGTGCTTAGTTTGCTGGCAATCACCTTCTTTCTGCTTGTCGCGCCGAGAATGGATATCCGTTCACCGGGAGAAGGCATAATGGCGGATCGTGCGGGAACGGTAACCGAGGTTAGCAAGACCCACGTCGTGGTCGATGACAACATGTATGCACTGAAGGAACCCCCGGCAACGCCAATCAGTTCGGCGAAGCAAGGCACCATCATCTGGCCGACTTTTGAATCCTGGCAAGAACCAGCTGTATCGGTTGGGCAACAAGTGAAGAAGAAGGAGCTTGTCGCGAGAGGCGTGACACAGGTCTTTTTTCAAGCCAACGTTTGGGTCTTCACCGTACTCGTGTTCCTCGCTGGAATTGTGATGGGCATTGGAAAGGCCGCCGTTTACAAACATATTCCGGAATACTTCCCCCACGATGTTGGTGTCGTTGGCGGCATCGTTGGTGTGCTTGGTGGGCTAGGTGGATTCTTCTGTCCAATCTTGTTCGGATACTTCCTTAAGCTCACGGGTTTGTGGACGACATGCTGGCTTTTCCTGGGCTTACTCAGCGTCATCAGCTTGCTGTGGATGCACTTCACTATTTTGAGGATGGCGAAGAATCAAAACATCGAACGCCAAGGATAGGAGCTAGGTCGAAACCGAACGCAATCGGGAATCCTTCCTCGATTGGGGAAGCAGGCCATGAGTGGGTCTTTGCGACCGGCCGCGAGTTCACACAAGATACGCTGGCTTCCAACAGTCAAGAGGGTTTCAATGGATACTTTTTTGAATAGTATTAAGCCTTAGACTTCCGGTCGTCTTTGAATATCTTATTGGGTCAATCGGATCATTATCCCTTTAGAATTCTTGAAACATGACAGCCGTCATGGCTGCAAGATGCGCACGGGCTGAAACTTCATTGCAGGAGGTTTGCCGTGGACTCTGGCCACGCCCAAACCCAAGCTATATGAATAATGCTCATTTGCAAGATTGGCGCCCGGAAGATCAAGAATTCTGGGACTCGACCGGCAAAAGCCAAGCCTGGAAGACCTTGTGGATCACCACATTCGCTCTCATCCTTTCGTTTACGACCTGGTTTATGGTCAGTGCGATGGTAGTGAAGTTGACCGGCATTGGCTTTGGCTTTACGAAGTCGCAGCTTTTCTGGCTGAATGCGATGCCTGGCCTCTCAGCAGGAACTCTCCGTATCATCCACACCTTCCTGATTCCCGTCTTTGGCACTCGAAAGACGATCACATGGTCGTCCATCCTCCTTCTTCTGCCGTGTATCGGTTGGGGGATGGCAGTGTCGAATCCGAACACGAGTTACTCCACGTTTATGGCTCTGGGATTTCTCGCTGGTCTGGGCGGCGGCAACTTCAGCTCCTTCATGCCCAGCACATCGCTCTTTTTCCCGAAAAGACTTCAAGGCACCGCATTAGGGATTCAGGCGGGCATTGGCAATTTCGGCGTCAGCGTCGTGCAATTTCTTGTCCCCGTGCTGATCGGAATCAGCATGGTAGGGAGCTCTCAACACTTCGTCGATAAGAAAGCAGGCAAGGTCGTTAAGGAAACAGACATCTTCCTCCAGAACGCGGCTTTTATCTGGATTCCGTTCATCCTGATCGCTGGAGTCTTAGCGTGGTTCATGCTTCGAAGCGTTCCCGTCAAAGCCAACTTTCGCCAACAGCTTGACATCTTCAAAGACAAACATACATGGCTGATGACCTTGCTTTACTTCATGACATTCGGCTCGTTTAGCGGCTTCGCCGCCGCCTTCCCGCTCCTGATCAAAGAGACGTTTGGTAAATTTGAGGGCGCGCCGGAGCCGTTAAAGTACGCATTTCTTGGTCCGTTAATCGGCGCGGGCGTGCGCGCGCTTTTTGGACCGATTAGCGACAAGTTTGGCGGGGCACGCGTGACGATGATCAGCGCGATCGGGCTCCTAGGCTGTGCCATCGGGATCACAGCGTTCACTCGCCCGACCTCCCTGGATCAATGGCCTGGCTTCCTCTTCCTGATGCTCGGGCTGTTCTTGTTCAGCGGCATCGGCAACGCCTCAACGTTCAAGCAAATGCCCATGATCTTCCCTCCGCGACAGGCGGGTGGAGTGATCGGTTGGACCTCTGCAATTGCTGCATACGGTCCCTTCGTCTTCTCCGTAGCTTTCGGTGCGATCATCACGCGCACGGGAGCCCCGACCGCGTTCTTTTATGGCGCAGCCGTCTTTTATGCTCTGTGTCTGCTCGTGAACTGGTGGTTCTACACCAGAAAGGGCGCAGAGAAACCATGCTAACCCACCTAGCATGTGACGCATAGCGGGCAGCCCGTCTGGGCTGCCCCGAATTTGAAGCGAAAATGAACATTGGCAATACTCCGGTATGGGAATCGGGCGGAATCATCGCCAAGCTTGAGTGCCTGAATACGCTCGGCAGCGTCAAGGATCGGATCGCTCACTACATTCTGGTACGAAGCAAGAAGTTGGGACTCCTAAAAGCCGGACAAACGGTCGTGGAAGCGACCAGCGGAAATACTGGCATCGCGGTGGCCTATTGGGGACGAGAGCTTGGGCATCCCGTCACCATCGTCATGCCCGAGAACATGACAGAAGAGCGTAAATCGATCATTCGAGCACTCGGAGCCGATCTCATCCTATGCTCCGAAGAGGGCAGCTTTGCCGAGGCGGCGGAAATCCGTAATCGACTTGCAGAGGAGCGAGGCTGGTTCAACCCCGATCAATTTAGCAATCCTCTAAACGTCGAGTGTCACGAACAAACGACCGGTGCAGAATTGATCGGCCAGATCTCCGGCCGTGAACTGGATGCGTTTGTCGCGGGCATTGGCACCGGAGGCACGTTGGTCGGCGTTGGACAAGCCCTGAAACAGCACTACCCCGATATCTGTATCGTCGCTGTTGAGCCGGAAGAGTCAGCTGTGATGTCGGGCGGCGGTCACCGCGCTCACTCAATCTTCGGAATAGGCGACGGATTCATCCCACCAATCGCATCGAACGGCAACGGTGGGTTGAACCCAGTTATCGATAGCATTATCGTTGTGTCGTCAGCAGAGGCGCTTAGCGCCGCGCACGAACTACAGGAAAAATTCGGGCTGTGCGTCGGCATCTCGTCCGGCGCGAATTACGCGGCTGCCAAGCGACTGCGCAAGCGCTTTGCAACTGTCGCCACTCTCTTCGCCGACGGGTACTCCAAGTACGTCAGCCACGGACTCGTTGGATGTCAGGGTGTTCCATGTCCCTTCCTTTCGCTTTGTGAACAAAGGCAGGCAGAGCGAGCCGCCATTCTGCCCGGCTATGACAGCGGTCATGTTGTCGCACCCCAAGGTGACGCAGGATAGGAATACGATGAGTGTGCGCGAGCTTTATCCTTTACGCGTACTGCCTACCCAGGTACCGGAACGCGATCCAAACGGAAAAGCAAATGTTTGGATTTATCGACCCTTCTTTTTGGCAGGAATCCTGAGTGTCCTGACGGCGGGTTGCCTCCTCGGAGCGATAGCTCTGCTTGGCATTGCCCTTCAAGGTAGCTACACAACTAATATATGGACCCCCTATATCCTCGCCCACGCCAACTCTCAACTCTTTGGCTGGGTCGGATTCTTTATCATGGGGTTCGCACTGCAGCAGCACCCTCCGACAATCGCCCGTAAGCAGCTCTTTCATCGTCTGGCTTATGCGTCTCTCGGGCTCATGGGTTCGGGAATCGCGTTGCGGTTTGTTACGGAGCCGCTGACACATGTGAACCACGATCTGTGGGTGCCCGTTGGTATCGGTTCGTGCGTCTTGCAGACGATCGCTGTGTTGCTCTTTGTGTTAAATACCGGGATAACCCGACACCGACGCGGAACAGGCTTGACGTGGCAAACCACATTCGTCTTTGCCTCCTTGGCTTGGATGCTCATCGTCAGTGTTGCAGAGCCGTTTGCATTCGCCTTTTCGCACCAAGCGAATGCTCAAGCTTCTGTCACTTTTATTGCCGAGTGGTTTCCGGCCCTGCGTGAAGCCCAGTTTCTCGGCTTTGTAGCGATGATGATCTTTGGGGTGGCTCTCGTCAAGATGAACTCGTGCTTTGGTTTCCGAACTGCGTCTCGAAATGTTGCCCTATTCGGCTTGGGCGTTTGGACGGCAGGACTCCTCATGAGAATATTTGGCTGGCTGGCCTTCTATCGTTCGGGGATGGCTGCCGAGTCTGGATCGACCTACTATTACGGGGGCGCCGTGCTCGGTTCGGGAGCGCTGTTCATCGTTGCGGCTCTCGGTATTTTCGAGCGCCCGTCGTTGCATCTCACTTCCCATAAGTTCATCCGTGCTGCTTTTGCTTGGCTCATGATTGCAGGCTCGCTCATGGTGTTGGAACCTGCCCATCTCCTGCAAATATCCAGCCCGTTTTCACATGCCTACACCGGCGCAATCCGACATGCCGCAACCGTTGGATTTATCTCTCAAATGATCCTTGGTGTCGGCATCCATGTCGTCTCACGTCTGAACGGCCTTTCCGAAGAAAAGCTGCCAACGCTATGGAGCGTCTTTTGGCTTCTGAATCTTGGCAATGCCGCTCGTGTTGGTCTTGAGATCGGCACCGACTACACTGGACGCGCCTTCATCCCGATGGGATTCACCGGGTTTGTCGAGCTTACTGCTCTATCGATTTGGGCCTTCTACATGGTTTCCATCATGTTGCGGGGCCGCCGCCACAAGGTGTCTTATGCCTGCTAACTCCCATTCCGTCCATCAATTGATGAACGGAGTCCCCGAAAAACCGTCGGTGATCTCCGTTCTCGAAGCTTGCTCAATGCTCAACGCACTCACCGATGAGGAGCGGACAATCCTTGCCAAGGAGTCGTACGTGGCTTATGCGGAACGCGGCGAGTACATTTGGATCGCCGACTCCCCATCGCACTTCGTCGGTGTCGTGGGTGTGGGCTATGTGAAGATGACGCGCACAACACCGAGCGGCTCGGAAGTCGCGGTCGAATTGCTCGGGCCCGGGCAATGCTTTGGACTGATGGCAGCTCTTGAAGGCCGCATCTACCCCCTGAGTGCTTGTGCTGTGACCCACACGTGGTATCTGAAAATCCCAACGCGTGCGATCAATGCTGCTTACGCCGCCAACCCGAACATGAAAGACCAGATTCTGCGCTCTATCGCCCCCAGATTAAGAAAAGCACACGACATGATGGCTCGCCTCAGCACGGGGAGGATCGAACAGCGGCTCGCGGCTGTGCTTGCGATTCTTGTTGAATCTTACGGCGAGAACGTCCCCGAAGGCGTTCGACTGACGGTTCCACTCACCCGCCAAGATCTTGCGGAAATGGCAGGCACGACGGTTGAGACGGCGATCCGCGTGATGAGCCGATGGCAGAAAGCTGGAGTGCTTGATACAGATCACCAAGTGATCACGATTACGAACATGAATTTGCTTAACGAGGCGCTTGTTAGTTAGTCAGCCCTTGAAACTCTTCTGGGGTGTTTGCACTATGAACGCAGTGTGGATCAAGCCCCTCAGAGCGAAGCTCTGCAGCCTCGAACGGACGCACGTTAAGCAGATCCAGCCAAGACATGAGACTCGCTTTGCCTGCTGAAACAACTTCAGGAATCTTCAGGAAAGCAGTACGCCGGTAGAGAGCGCAAAGGGGCTGCATCTTGCCCCCGATCACAGGCATCGCCGCATCAAACACGCCCTCATTTTGGGCCTCGCCGGAGGCGCTGTCGATGCCCGTCCGCAATACGGGAACGATCCGGGGATCGAACCTCGGCATATCGCACGAGGCCACAAAGACAAATTCTGAGAATGGATCGTATCGTGAGAGAGCGGCGAGTGGCCCCCGAAACTCCTCGGCATCTGCGAGAAAATTGTGGCCGTGGATCGGTGATCGGCCAAGGATCGTCACACGGTGCCCAGTCGCTGCAATGATATCGGCAATGCGCTTCGCTTGCGGTTCGCCGCCAACCGTCAAGCCTGCCTTATCTTCGCCCATCCGCGAACTCGCACCGCCCGTCAAGACAATCGCTTCGATTGGCATAGTTACATATTGGCTCCTGTGAATTTGTTCGGCTATGACCAGAATCATAGCCGAATGCCAGCGGATGGGCGATCATCTGAATAACTATGAGCAAGCTGCCCAAACGCTACGTCCAATTCTTAGAGAAGTATCCTGATATCGCCCAAGCATATAAGTCGCTTGGAGATGCAACCGCCGCGTCGGGCCCTCTTGATGCAAAGACAAGAGCCCTCATCAAGCTATCGATTACCGTCGGCGCACGAATGGAAGGGGCTGCCCACAGCCACACTCGCAAAGCTCTAGAGGCGGGCTGCACACCCGAAGAAATCCGCCACGCGATCCTCCTCTCAACGACCACCATTGGATTCCCAAACATGATGGCAGCGATGTCATGGATCGACGATGTCATCGACAAAAAGGACGAGAGCTAAGAATGGTCATTCGAACGTCATACCGATCACAAGCGAACGCCTTCTTCGCAGGGCTCATTGCCGCGTTGCTGGTCATAGCAGGGATCTATTTCGGTTCAGGCAACTTAACGCGATTCGATTCGCCCTTGGCGGCCTATGCGGCAGCAACGGTTTTTTCCGCCTTTGCGATGGCATATCGCTACACGATGTGGGTTCAGCGGCCTGCAACATATCGCTATTTCGTTGCCGGCTGGAGGCTCTTTCTCAATCCAAAGCGGCTCTTTCCAAACATCCTTAAACTGGTCAAACTGTTCTGGAACAACATCGTCGTACAGAAGTTCATCGAGCGTCGGAGTAAGCAGCGATGGTTGGCCCACATCTGTCTTGCGTGGGGATGCATCCTCGCATTCTTCGTTACGTTTCCGCTGAGTTGGGGATGGGTTCAGTTCAGCATTGCGGCCAACGGAAAGGACTACCTTGTGGAGTTTATGGGCGTTCCCCAATTCTCCTTTCCCCCCGACAGCGTCATCGCTTTCTTCATGTTCAATGCCTTGAACATCAGTGCGGTGTTGGTCCTCACGGGTGTCGGCCTTGCCATGCATCGCCGTATCTTTGACTCGGGTGCCCAATCTGTCCAGACCCTTGCCAACGACTTCATTCCCCTGTTCCTGCTGTTTGCGGTTGCGGTTTCGGGGCTTATGCTTACGGCAAGCTATCGGTTGATGGGCGGATCGCATTTTTCGTTTATCTCTCTGCTCCACGCGTTCACTGTGATCCTTCTGCTGCTGTATATGCCGTTCGGCAAGCTGTTCCACGTCATCCAAAGACCCGCACAGCTTGGCGTGGCGTACTACAAAGAGGAGGGGCAGCAAGGCGAGCAAGTGGCATGTATCCGATCGGGGCAAACTTATCAATCAAAGCTCCACCACGACGATCTTGTTAATGTGATGAAGGAGATCGGGATGGATTTTGGCGATCACCAAAATCTCTCTCCCCCAGAAAAGCGCAAGTTGATAGCGTTAAATCAAGCCGCTGTGATCGATGGAGACCCGTTCGTTGGATAAGACTCCTGCCTTCTCAAACCTTTCCACTCTACTGGAAGAGAATCCCGCGACCGGGCCGTTATGGTCCGATGCTTGTGAAGATTTGAACTGCACTTTTGTCGCGTGGAATCCTGGGCAAAGCGTCCCTGCTCACGTCAATGTCGAGGTCGATGTCGTAATGACGGTGATCTCGGGTGTTGGTGAGCTGATTGTCGACGGGCAAACGATGCCCCTTTCAGCAGGCTTTTCAGTTGTGATTCCCAAAGGATCAGAACGCACAATCAGCGCGGGATCAGACCGACTGGCTTATCTCAACGTCCACAAACGACGACGACTGAACTTAAGCGATGCCGCCTCGCGCCCCCGATAACCAAACATCCACGTCAAATGAGAGTTTGCTCCCGCCAGACCTCAACAGTTGGAGGGCCATCTAATAACGTTCGCCATTCAGCTATCAGGTCACGAGATTGCGGATCTTCCTCAACCCTAACCTGATCCTTCGCATAGTCGTCCTCGGTTTCATATTCCACAACCTCAATGAAGGATTCAGGGTCGCCATCCTGCTGCAACAGACGCACTTTAATGCCACCCGGTTGTTCGTAACACGGAATCGCCCTAGATAGAAATGCGTGAAAGTCGTCAAGCCTTGACGACAAAACACGGATGCGAAGATGAAGATAAACAGGCACGATTAGATTCTATGAATCCGAGCTCATCCGGTCAACCCCTTTGAGCATCCAGATGTTTATTGCCAGAATAGCGAGGCTTGCTAAAGCCGCCGGGATCGCCATCGACGTGTGCCCAGCAAGGAGGTTCTCAAAAGCGGCGACGAACAACCAAAGCTGCAACAAAAGAAGGACCAGCTGGAAAAGCAGCATCCCCACAAACACCGCTGATTTTTGGCGTCGTCGATAATAGCCTGGCGTCTTCATGCCATTTCTCCTTTCGCTACTCCGACCGCCCAAATCTCGTCTCCCCGTACCTCCACCATGATTTTGGGTAAGGGATGCGGGGGCGGTCCTTGCAGCACCCGGCCGTCTTCGATGGAGAATGCGCCGTTGTGGCAAGGACAGAACAACCGATCATGGTCGGGCTGATAGTCAACGGGACAGGACAGGTGAGTGCACCGTCGTGAAAATGCAGTCCATTCACCATCTTTTTTGCGAACGAGAATGCAGAGATCGCGTGGTCTTGGATAACTAAATGCCAGGGATGTTCCAGGTTGAACGTCGCCGACCGTGGCGATCATCGCCGGTTCCATCGGACGAACGTCACGCGGGATTTTCGACCAAACTCCCACTGCCGCAGTACCAGCGGCAAGTCCGCCGCTCGCGAGCGTCAGGAACTTAAAAAACTCTCGTCGGCTTACGTAATGATCCTCTTCCCAATCCACTGGAAAATCTTCAATCAGCTTCTTGTCCATTATCTTTCAGGCTCCTATTTTTGAAGTCGTGAGTTCGTCAGCAGGTCGGATTTGCGGATCAGTGCATCCGCGCGGACTTCCAGCCGCTTATTGCCAGCGGGCATCATCAGATGTACTTTGGTCGTAATCTTCCGATCTCCAAAAATGAATTCATTGATCGGTGTGCCACCCCGCAGCTCGGCGATCTCTTCGGGGGTTCCAAAAAACAGCGCTTGTGAAGGGCAGACCGTCGCGCACATCGGCTTCTTCCCAACCGAAGTGCGGTCGTAGCACATGTCGCATTTCATCATTTGGTCGATTGCTGCGTCGTACTTCGGCACACCGAAAGGACACGCAAAGACGCAGTTCGAACATCCAATACACCTTGGTTTCAGCGAGCTTTGAACGACTCCATCGGGTGTGCGTTTGATCGCATCTGCCGGACAAACGGCTGCGCACGCAGGCTCGTCGCAGTGCATGCAGATGATGGGCGTGGTCTGCACGGTGTCCCCACGCTGGATTGTTTCCAGATGGATCATAGAAACACCCGCATGGGTATCGCATTCGGCGCAAGCTTCAACGCAGGCGTTGCATCCAATACACCGGCTCGGATCGATATAAAACTGACGTTCACTCATCGATCGCTCGGGCACTCCTCAACTGCATAACAAAATTCTGGCGGTAGGAGGGCGTGCCGTCTATGACCCGGATCATAGGTTAGATATTCCGCCCCTTTTAGTTGCAAATTACGCCGTATGACTGCCGTCATAGAATTCCTTTGAAGCACGGCCCAACCTAATCTCAGGGGCCACGCGCCTCGACAATAGGAGACCAAGGAATGATTTGGCTGTCACTCACGAACGACGTCCCGAAGCTAGACATAAAGTACACATTTGAGGAGCGGTCCCGCTTCGAGCGTCGGATCAATCGCGACTTTAACGACGCTCTTGGAGACGGACGGTCGGAGCTTCTCACGAGAGTCCGGCCAGGGTTTACGTTCACGTATGGCGATCGGATTTCTGGTGCCTTCCAATACCAGTACGCGCATTCCTTCCTTTGGCGTGATCGCATCAATAAAACTGATGAAAACAGCGATGCCAGCTTGGCCTTTGTCCGTTACAAGAACTCGGGTTGGACAACGACCATCGGGCGGCAGAAGATTAACCTCGGATCGGAACGATTGATCGGGTGCCTCGAATGGGCGAATGTCGCTCGGGCGATGGATGGCGTCCGATTTCAATCTAAGGATTGGGACTTTGCTGCTTTCAAGTTTGGCGTCTCTTGGCCCAGAATCTACGATGCTCGCGTTGGGTTTGTATCGCACCCCTGGCGACAGGGAACAACGAGCGCGATTTTCAAACACGACGAAACACCCTCAGGCGATGTCGACATCACGACTCTGACCCACGCTTACACTGGCAAAATTGCCGGGATGAATTTCGATTTTGAAGGCGCTCTCCAGGTGGGCGATAACGCAGGCAAAGATCAAGAGGCTTGGGCTTGGCACGTGGGACTTTCCAAATCACTAGACTCCCGCACCAAGCTATACGTCGAAGCCAATGCGGCGAGCGGTGGCTCTGACGCGGATACATCTCGAACGTTCGACAACCTGTATCCAACCAATCACAAGTTCTACGGCAGCATGGATATGCAGTCGTGGAAGAACATGAACGAGTTTGCGGTCCAGATCGACCACAAACTCAATACCAAAACCGACCTGCGGGCACGTTGGAGTTCCCTATCGCTTCGCGACCCGAGCGATGCCTGGTACGGTGCGGGCGGAGCACCTAACAAGCGTCCTGGCGGATCGTTCGTCGATCCAACCGGAACGAGCGGCCGAGACATTGGAAACGAGTTCAATCTCGAAGCGACCTACCGACTGAACAAGGTCTACACCATTACTGGAGGGATCGGCATCTTCTCGCCTGGCAAGTATGTGAAAAATGTCAACGGTGGAAACGCCGACCAACAGGCTTGGGGCTACGTTTCCATGCAAGTTCGATTCTAACCCCTTGAATACCCAGGCAAAGCGCCACCAGTCCAGAATGTCTCGGTCGTTACTTGCCTACAATCGCGACGAGTGCAGGCACATCGGTGATCGTGATGAGATGTTTGTCCGTGCTGACAATGCCTTCCTTTTGCCATCGGCTAAGCGTACGGATGGTCGACTCGGTGGTGGTTCCTGCCATCTCACCAATCTCCTGACGCGTGAGGGGGATCGTCAGCTTTACCGTATCGCCATCCTCCTCTCCGTAGGAATCGGCGAGGATAAAGAGCACGGCGCCGATGCGTTCATCCACCCGTCCGCTGCCCATGCGGGCCATCATGTCGAGGTTTTGCTTAAAGCGCCGGGAAAGACGCATCAACAGCCCGTTTTTCAGAACTAAGTTCCTTTCGTAGATCGGGTGAATCTCTCGCTTCGGCACGCGCAGATAGATTGCCTTGCTGATGGCGATCGCTGTTAATGGGCATCCTTGGCGATCTAAGGTCCCCATGAGGCCAAAAATCTGGCCGGGTCCCATTATCTCCAGGGTCACGTCGGCTCCACTGGAAACCCCTTTGACCATCTTGACGAAGCCTGTGCCCACAATGCCGAAGAAATCGACCTCGGCGCCATGAGTCCAGATGACTTCGCCACGAGCGACACGACAGAGCCGAGAATTCTTAGCTAAACCTTCGGACTCTTCGGGAGTGAGAGCATTGAATAGCGTGCTCGCTTGCAGCACCTCGCGAATTGCTAAATCTAATTTCTCCATCGCGTTTCCTTCAATCACTTTAACCAAATCGTCGTTGAATCCAGTATAACGGCTGCAATCCCACAATCATCCTCTTTGCTGTCTCTCTAAAGAGTTCACTTGGAGTTGCACTGTCCGCTGACCTACGCGCAAATCAGGTCAGCATCGGTAAAGTCGTTTACAGACAAGATTCAGGTGAAGGTCTTGAGAGTTCGAATTGCGTCCAAGATGGGCAGCCAATTCTCACTACACGTTGCTTGCAGGACGGCAATCCCTTCTCACCTGAATAGCGCCTGGTCAGTGGCGATACCATTCGAAGAGAAGGTGGTAGGCGCAAAGCTGGAAATTACTTGGTACGCTAGAGTTTTCACCAAGAGACGTATCACTGAAAAGTCCCGACGTCGTGCTAACGATGATCTCCCCCGTTCCAAGCTTCGCGGAGACCACAACCGTCTTCCCACCCTCCGTCTCAACAATCGGCTGGCCGCCACGTAGCGTCGCCAGATAGAACTGCGACCCTACAAAGTACCGATTAGGCTTACCGTTAAGCCTCACTGTGTAAAGCTTCTCAATCGGTAGCGTCCCATCCTTTTTCGCCGCGCTGTCAACATGAACACCGGCCGACTTCAGAAGCTTCTGCAGCGGTTTGCTGACCCCGCCAGAATCCAGCAGTAGCAGCCTTCCCCCATTTCTAATCCACTGTTCCAAGCGCGAGAGGTCGGTATCCGGCGAAGAGTGTTCATGGATCATCGCGATGACTCTTGACTGTTTCATCGCCGCATCAAGATCGTACTCAATCGTCGGTCGAAGGCCCACTCGCTGTACAGCGATATAGGCTGTCAGATAACCCTCCTCAACTGGCTTATCATGGGTCAGAAGAATCGGGAAGTGATAGCTAACTTCAGGTTCATAGAATGTAACGCGCGGAATCGGGTTCCGCTCCACCACTTGCGGATAGCCCTTTTCAACGATGAAGCCAAGGACCGTTGCTGAAGCTGCAAGGCCTAACCAAAGACCCGCAACACCAGGAGAAAAGCCCGACCAAAGGCTAAGCCCGATTAGCCCAAGTCCCAGAGCAATGAGAATCGGTCGTAATGGCATCGTTCCGTTCTCACGACGAAGCCAATCGATCGTCGCCACTGCTGTCTCCATCTTGCCGGGAATATAGATCGAGAAGTTCGAGAACAGCGTGCTGTCCGACCATACGGCAACACGCCCGCGGCCCGCATCGACTACCGTTGACGCACGACAAAACCCGGTCCGCTCGGATAGCTGCACCTTGAAATCACCAAAGAAAGTGCCGACGGTCGTATCGCCATCATCCATCAACATCCGACCAGCATTTACAGGGTCTTGAGCCCACCAGTTCCCCAAGATGGATGCGCCGGTGTAGAACAAGAAAGTGTTCATCTGCCTTGCTGTAGGGTGCACCCATGGTGAGCCTTCAAAAATTGTGCGGATGTCCCGAGGCTCGGCAAAAGCATCGTTGCGAAAATGAAACCCGAACTCCCCTGCTATTGGATTGAGGTGGGTCGTCATACCAAACGCATCCGTGTGGTCGCCGATAAGCCAGAGTCCTCCACCTTGCTGGACAAAATCTACAATCGCGGCAATAGACTCCTTGGAGTAGGCGCGCGTTGGCGTCTTGACCACGAGTACGGACACCCCCTTCAATCTCTCGGGCGTGATCGTCTCCGTGTTGCGACTTACGTCGAAGTAATGTCCCAGACCGCGATAGAAGTCGCTGTAGTTATAAACGCTGCGCGTCCCAAACCACTGGGTCGTAATCGGCTCGTCAACTGCCTCCCAATCGCTGCAGCTGTCGTCGACCATCACGACCCCAGTTTTCACAGGTCCTGGCGCAGGCCACTGCCACCCTATGACGAGGCAAAGGGCTCCCGCAGCCCCTAACCCGACGGCGGCGAGCGAATAGCGACGCGACTTGGGCATAGCCGACTCCCGATCGCCCTTGGGGATGCCCAGGCTAAATATGCAAATCGGAGCGATCAGAGCGAAGCTTAGACAGATATAGCCGTCGTCCCACCACTGAGGACTCAGGGCGCTTCCAAAGTAAAGCACGACGCTGGCACCCCAAAGCACCCCAAAAAGGAATCCCACGCCCAATGTCCGCAACACGGCTCTAACCTCGTAACGATAGAGGAAAGCCATGAACACAAGTGTGACAAGGAAAGTGATCCATAGTTGCCCGCCAAACTTGTCCAAACTCGGCAGAACTGTCTGCGTACCCGTCTCCGAACTATAGGTCAGCATCCCTTGCGAAACATGAGACGGGATGCCGAAGAGACCCAATATCGCCTGCAAAGGCCAAGTCAGCATGGGAACGGAATGCGTCCGTGCCTCAACGTGCGTGTAGATATTCGCCACCAACAGGCTTCCTATCCAGGCCGTCGAAAGCATAAAAAACGCGCCGAAAAATCGCTGCGCAGTCGGCTTGGGTATCCAACACAAGACGCCAGCGACAGCCACAAAAATTGCGCCCACGAGCACGGGCAAACTCGCCCACAGGCTCGGCAAAAGCACGATCGGAGCTATCTTCCATAGAGGACTGTAGAAGGTGGCTTTGGTTGGTAGAGGAACGACCAAAGCTCCCAAGAAAGCCAGTCCTGCCCAGAGCACCCAAGTTCCGTGGGGCATAAACCCAACACCAAGAAAGCTCCGGTAAGTCAGCGCATACTGGGCAGCCGAACACAGATACACAAGGCTAACAAGCCAAATCGGCAGCAGCCATCCCGTGCGGTGATCCTTACCACTCCAAGCAGTGAACCAAAAACTGAACAACTTCCACATCGATGGTGGCTTGCCTCCCAACATTGGCGTCAGTAACGAACTCGTCGTCGGCGATTAATATGACCCTTCCCTTTCCGATCTGCCGCCGTGCGACGATCGTCTCCCCCCAGCACTCCACAACAGGCTCCCATTGATCGCCCGAAATAGGGTTGGCATGCCGGAAAGGAACCTCTGGCATCCCGGTGCGATCAATCGGGATCGAGAAACGCCAGTTCGCATCCAGGACCCTGGAGTCGGGCGCGATCCCAATCAATCTTGAACTCACGCTGTACTCGAATGCAGCAGCGACCTTTGCCATCGCGACGTTGTTTGTCGCGTTTGCAGAAATGATCAAACGCCCACCCTCCTTCACATACTCCAACAGCCGTCGTGCCTCATCCATGGTGTATGGCTTTGTTGGAGCTGCGACAATGACCTGGCGCGGCTTGCTCGCCAGCATTCGGTCAAAGTCGTTGGAGAGCAAGAGTTCGCTGCCGGTTCGAACAACCGTTTCGCCCAGCCTGTAAAGCTCGGAGCCCTCCTTGCTGCTAACCACCGCTGGCCAGTGGCTTGTGTCAAAGAGTACGTTGGACGAGAGGTCTGGAGCCGGAGTCGACAAGGGCCGGGCAATGAGAGCTGTGACTGCTGCAACTGCTGCAAAGACACAGGCAATCAATGCCGGCGAGCGTCGCATTGTCCAAATCGTAAGCACAGACAACAACACCAAGCCGTACACAAGCAGCCAAGAAGCACCCAAGGATCGGTAACTGCGTAATCTCTCGAATAGCTGCATTCGCCATTCATGATTGAACGAAAGTGTCGAGTCTTGAAATCCGCTGGTATCGCCAAAAACGACGACGGTCCCTTTACCCACTCGCTCTTCAGCCGCCAAAATAATTCCACCCAGCCGCTCACGACCTGTGTACATCATGTCACCGAGCTTTGATGGGCCAGTAGAGGCATCGCCCATGTCCGAGAATCCACGGTCGCCAGTAATCAAGACTCGAGCGCTTGGACCAACGTCGAGCGATGCGCCAATGCTAATCCGAAAATCGCTGTTTTCCCTGCCTGCAAAGCCAGGGGTTGGCGAACCCCGAAGCCCGTTCATCCATTGCGCCGTACCAGCCAGATCAATAGCACTATCAAACCGGAAACGGATTGATGTGAACGAAAGTAGCTCGTCAAGCGGCGCTTGGATGTCCCCAATATCCGTATGGTCACCCAACACCAGCAATGCGCCGCCTTCGCTCACAAAGCGTCTAATCGCTTCACGCTGCTTGACGGTAAATGCTTTTTGAGGATTTGCGACACACAGCACAGACACACCTGGAATGGCTCGTTCGACCTCTTCTTGAGGAACCGCCGTAGCTTCCCACCCGGCCTTCTGCAAATGTCGAACAAGGAGGCCGAAGTGTGCATTCGCGGTGTCCTGGCGATTTGTCGGCAGCCGCTCGGGAAAATCCAACGTTCCTAATCCAGGCTCCAGAACGACGAGCTTGCGGGGTGCATCGATTCTGCCACCCCAACCGGCCAGGATTGACCCCAATAGAAGAGATGTCGATGCGATCACCGCACCAAGCCGCACCCAACGGGGCTCGATCCATCCCTTTGATGGAGAGGACCCAAGCATAAAGACTGCGAGGAAAACGTCAAGGATAAGCGGAGCCAAGGAACTCGTAACCATGGTCATCGCTGCTGCAAAGAGGAAGAGCGCAACGAGTGGTGCCACAAGCCAAAGACGCCTGCCCCGAAGACGTATCGCTGCAATAAAGGTCACCGAAAGCGCCAAAAACAGCCACGGTAGACCAACGTAGTCAGGCCCCAGGCGCTGCGGGTGCCCCTGAATCTCGGTGACCCACAACGACACCGCCCAACTCGTCAATGGCAACTCACGCCACATGAGACCGGTTGACTCCCAATACAACAGGACAGTCAGTAGAAGACTGGCCGACGCAGGAAGCACGAACCAGCGCCGCATTGAGCGCCGCCCATAGCTAGCCGTAAGCGCTATCTGGAGAGTCATCAGCGCAGCGGCATGCCATGCCTGCCCAATAATCGGCAGCGCCAACAGCGGTGCAAAAACAAGCAAGCGGTGCGCTGAGCGTTTGAACATCCGTTGGAGCAGCAAAGCGCTAATCAGCAAAGGCAGTAAGGTCCATACGCGTGCGCCTGCGTGTGCCGTCGGATAAAGCGTTGCCGCCGCATATCCAAGCATGAGGAGAGCGATGCTGGCAACGCTGCGACCAAACAGCGCAGATCGTTCGTTTGCCGTCCACTCGCTTAAAGGCAAGAGTTGAGTCTTTGCCCTGGTTACCATTCATCCATCCTCAGCGGCACGCCGCTGTCAGCGACGATCAGTGGCTGAGATGTGGGTCTGGGCGCCTCGCCATAGAGGCTAAACGCGAACCGGAGAGTTCCAGGATTTTGGTTGACTAACCCATGGCCGATACGGATCTCAGCACCCCGGAGATTTTGCGAGACAATCGGGTGTGAAGATGCATAGTTCAGCGTCGGGATCTGCCGTAAGTAGGCAGAGAAAGTCGAAAGCGCTTGAGGCGAAAGCGTCGAGCACGGGATGACGTAAGACCTCTTGTCCGCAACCGCACGAAGCGCCTCAGTAAGCTGCTCCGTTGATAATGAGCACAAAACGCGGAAGAACGGCATACTCTCCGCCAACTGCTGAAGGTTTATACGATCCGACTTCGAATCGCGCATTCCTACTGAAAACCAGGCAGCGTTTGACTCTGGCGTGGCTGCCAAGCAGTACCGACGAAGGTCTTCAAATGAAACTGCCGCAACGCCCGTCTCAGCATCGATTGATCGATCCTCAAGCCGACAGAACGCAGAAATTGGCGGTTTGACCGTCCGTCGCAGAAAACCAAGTTCGTCATCAACGATGAGTAGATCACCGTCTTCACGGATGCTGATCGAAAGCTTCCGTATCTGATACGCATGCATCGCAGCACGAGCCTCATCAAGCGACAGGCCCGAGAGTTGAAGGATTTGCGGAGCGAAGTAAGTCGCGTCCAAATCGCGAAGCAAGGGCGCAAGCATCGATGCAAGCTTCAGACTTGTGTCTTTGCGAGCGTACTTGGGTTCCACCGCAAGGCTTGCTGGGCACTGTGCGATGACATCCTGCCCATACTGCTCAGCATAAGCCTGTAGAACCTGAAGAAGCCCCAGTCTTGTACCCTCGGGTAACTGAACTTTGGCCTGTCCTATGTCAGATTTGAGCAGATCACGTGTCCCAGCCAACACAGACTCGTGACTCTGCAGAGCCGATTGACCGGCAAGCGTCCAAGGCGTGGTTCCCCGCTCAAGGTCAAAAAGCGGTCCAAGATCGTAACCCGACTGTACTCGGTTCAGACCATCCTTAGTCAGCGGCATGGCCACGCCTCTTAACGCTCCCGTGTCCAGGTCCATCCAAGCCGACAGCGCGAGACCTCGCGCTTCAAGAATCCAGTTCAGAGAGAAATCTTTAGGATGAATCGCGCTTCTATCGGGAAAGGCAAACCGGCGAATCAGAGTCTCCGAGGGATAGAACGAGCCCCCGGACGTTCGTTTTTGCAGGCTCTGCAGCGAAGATTCCTCCCCGAGCAACTTGCTAATGATCCAATTTGGAACCGTCGCCACCGAAGCAAAACGATCCATTCGATCCTTTGCCTCTTGGACAGCCACTCCTCCACTGGAGGCAGATCCCGAACCCGACAGCGCACGGTAATCTTCCTGAGCACGTTCCAATTCCTGCTGGGCGACGGCAAAGTCGGCGCCAGCAAGGTCCCGAAAAACGAGCGTTAGCTGTCGCATCAGGCGCGCTTCTGCCCCACGATAATACGCGGATAAGAGCGCAGCATCTGCGGCAGCTAACTTTGTGTCGACCGCTATCGTCCAGTTGCCCGGACGGTATTCCACGAACTTGACTCCAAGCCCTTTTTCGAGGCGAAGTCTCTGTTCAGAAAAAGGCCGTTCGCGCAACGCAACCAAGGCGACCCTCGAAGCAAGCGATGCGTTGCAAACAACTTGCACTCCATCCTTACTGAGTACAGTTGCCAACTCCTCCAAGGTCATGATCGAGGGCTTTACCCCGACCATCGGATCGGAAGACACCTGCGGAGAGCACAGACCTATAGCGATAGCGGCCAACACGCTTGTCATAACATTAGCTTAACAGGGCAGAACGTCTTTGCCTCGAAAAGCTACAACGCCCAAGAGTGGAAGTCCGATCCCCATAATCAGAAGGCCGGATGAAGGCTCCTCTGGTGCGGTGGGATAAGGCGGACCGTCGGGGCACAAAATCCCCTTAAAAGTCAGACACACAATTGCGACTGTCTTTTCGCACGCGTAGCCCTTGGTGCAGTTGTTCTCGGTCTTCGTGTCGCACTGTTTCAGCGTATTGACGCAGTTCCAGTTCTTCGTCTCCGCACAGCTGCCAGCTGCATTAAACGTCAGATTGCAAAGGTCAGGATTGCTTGTGCAGCCTTCACCGTGCATCGTCATCTTGTTGCATATCGCCCCTTTTGTTCCACAGTTGACGCTGCTGCTTTTAGTAAAACAGTACGTCTCGGACGTGCTGCAAGCAGGCGGCAAAGTGAACACATCACACTTTGCTGCTGACTTGGTACAGTCAGTGACCGAGGTGATGCCTCCTGGGCACGCACTCGGAAGTGTGATCTCACCGCAATTGTCAGCCCCCTTTGTGCAGTCAGTTTTCGACGTGAAGCAGTTTGCAGTAGTCGCACAAGCGGGCGGTAGAGTGATCTCGCGACACTTGGAATGCTTCGTCAACTCACAGTTGTAGCTCGGCAGCGTGTTACAGGCTATCGGGATGGTATAGGACCCAGTTTCAGTATCGTCACTGGGCTCCTCAACTTCGTCGAAAAATGCCTCAAACTCCTCCATATTGGAAAGATAGTGCGTTGCCGCAACAACCTGAGCATCAGAAAGTCGGTGCGGGTTTGTGATCTTCTCCCCCGGCATAACTCGACAGACAAGAGTGCGCTTGAGATTCAGGTTAGCGTTAGTGATGGCATGCTCCTGCAGCCTGGTCTCCTGAGCGCACACGAACGACGACATCGCTACGACTAATACGGCAAGCGCAAGTCTATAGTTCATTCGATACATTTCACCTACTCCTCATGAGTGGAGAACTGTGCTGCCTGATCGCGTAGGCTACAGGCGAAACACAAGACGAACACAAGCATCGCAGAGAGCGGCGCTTTTGTTCAACAATCCTCCCACTAAGTTATCTTATCATAGTAGGTCGAAAAGTAATTATAATATTTTCGCCTTATTCTATTGGATTAATTATTCTTCCTTGAATGATTTAATGTTGAAGTATTTATGTTTGATTAAGTTTACTGGTTCTACAACTGAAGTTCTTACTTCCTTTACATCCCTAAGGTATGACCTTCTTCTTCGCGTCTTTATGCCACAGTGCATAGAGCACAGGCAGAAGCACCAACGTCAGGAGCGTTGACGATACGATCCCTCCGATCACGACCGTTGCCAGCGGTCGCTGCACTTCCGCGCCGATGCCCGTGTTCAGCGCCATCGGGATGAACCCGAGCGCGGCGACAAGGGCCGTCATCAACACCGGACGAAGCCTCTGTAACGCCCCTTCTCGCACCGCATCAAGCGACTTCATGCCGCCCTCTTGACGGAGTCGATTGATGGCCGAGACCATCACGACGCCGTTGAGAACGGCAACTCCAGAGAGGGCGATGAAGCCCACGCCTGCCGAGATGCTAAACGGCAATCCCCGC
Source organism: Fimbriimonadaceae bacterium (assembly GCA_019638775.1). Lineage (NCBI taxonomy): Bacteria > Bacillati > Armatimonadota > Fimbriimonadia > Fimbriimonadales > Fimbriimonadaceae > Fimbriimonadaceae bacterium. The sequence goes on from JAHBTD010000001.1 coordinate 82,582, forward strand.
GCAAAGAGTGCGATCACTCCGCCCGTCATCGCCAGAGGAACTCCAGTAAAGATCAGCAAAGCTTGCCGCAAAGAACCGAAGGTTGAAAAAAGCAGCAGAAAGATGAGCGTGAGGGCCAGCGGCACCACGATCATCAGCCGCGAGGAGGCTTGCTGAAGGTTCTCAAACTGACCACCCCAACTGATATAGGAGCCTTCTGGCAGCTTCACTTTGGCGTTGATCGCCGCCTGGGCCTCCTCCACAAACGTGCCCAAATCTCGACCCCTGACGTTCAGCTGGACAACAACCCGCCGCTTCCCCATTTCCCGGCTGATTTGGGCAGGGGCGGGAACGTTATCGATGTGGGCCAGGGACGACAGCGGCACACTTCCGCCGTTGTGCGTTTCGATGGGCAGCGACCGCAGTTGCTCCACGTCGTTCCTGACCGATTCTGGGAAGCGAACGGTCAGCGCAAACCGGCGGTCGCCCTCCAAAATCTGCCCGACCGGTTCACCACCAAGGGCGATCTGGATCACCTTCTGGATGTCATCCACGTTCACACCAAGGCGCGAAATCGCCTCACGGTCGATGTCGATCTGAAGCATGGGAACCTCTTCCACCTGCTCGACCTCCACATCCTTCGCGCCGGGGATTCCGCGCACTGCATCGGCGATCTCATCTGCCTTTTCCCTCAGCACCTTCAAGTCCTCGCCAAAGACCTTGATGCCGATGTCTGCCTTCACACCGGACACCAACTCGGCGAAGCGCATTTGGATCGGTTGGGAAAAGCTGTAGCCCTGTCCAGGGACCTCCGATATCTTCTCGGTCAGCTCCTCAATCAGCTTCTCCTTGGTCATACCCTTTCGCCATTGATGGCGGGGCTTGAGCATGATAAAGGAGTCGGTGAGGCTGAGGGGCATGGGGTCGGTCGCGACTTCAGGAGTGCCGCTTCGAGAGAAGACGGTGGTGACTTCGGGAATCTCCAGCACCTTCTTTTCGAAGGCGGTTACCAACTTCACGGTCTGCTCCGCGTCTACCGTTCTCACGCGCACAGGCTGGATGACGAGGGAACCCTCATCCAACTGAGGAATGAACTCCGACCCGAGCCCCGTGAACAAAAACCCAGCTAGACCCAGCAATGCCACTCCGATTCCAAGAACCACGGCCTTGCTCTTCAACGCGAAGTCCAATGTGGGCCGATAGATTCGGGTGAAAAAGCCCATCAGTGGGTTGCGCCCTTCCCGAGTGTCGCCGGAGAGAATCAGGCTGGCGAGGGCGGGGATCAGGGTTAGGGTAAGAATCAATGCCCCCAACAGCGCGAACACGACCGTAAACGCCATCGGCTTAAACATCTTCCCTTCCGTGCCTTCAAGGGCCAGGATCGGGAGATAGACCACGGTGATGATCGTCACGGCAAAGGCCGTTGGCTTCGCCACTTCACGGGCCGATTCCCACACCGTATGCCGAACCTCTTGCCGGTTCAGTGTGGAGCCTTTATGCTCCCGCGCTTCGGCGACGCGGCGCACGGCGTTCTCAATGATGACGACTGCGCCATCGACGATGAGGCCGAAGTCGATCGCCCCCAAACTCATCAAGTTTCCGGAGATGCCGAAGCGGTTCATCCCAATGATCGCGATGAGCATGGAAAGTGGAATCGCAACGGCGACGATCATCGCCCCACGAAGGTTTCCCAACAGGAGCAACAGAATGAGGATGACCAGTAAGCCGCCTTCAAGCAAGCTCTTTTGCACGGTCTTGAGCGTCTCACCGACAAGTTCGGAACGGTTGTAGGTTGTGACAAGCTTGACGTCTTCGGGAAGCTGCCCACGAATCTCCTGAATCTTCGCATCGACAGCATTGGCAACCTTTTGGCCATTCGCGCCCTTGAGCATCATCACGATGCCGAGCATCGTCTCTTTGCCGTCCTTGGTGCTGATACCAGTCAGAACGGGAATGCCCAACTCAACCTTGCCAATGTCACGGATAAGGACAGGAATGCTCTCTTCCGATTTGACGACGACCCTTTCAATGTCCGCCTTGGAAGTCGCTGCTCCAACGCTTCGGATCAGGACCCGCTCGCCGTTGCGCTCAAGCACTCCGCCGCCCGCGTTTCGGTTGTTCTTCTGAAGCGCTTCGACCACTTCATCGACGCCGATTCCCCTGGCTTGGAGGAGTCGCGGTTCGACGATGACTTGATATTGCTTCACGCTGCCATCGGCAGCGTTGACTTCGGCAACCCCTGGCACCGTCCGCAATTGGGGTGAAACGAACCAATCTTGCAGAGTGCGCAGCTCCATTGGACTGCGGTTTTCACTCTCAAGTGTGTACATGTAAATGTCGCCCAATCCCGTGGAAACCGGCCCCATATGCGGGGCTTCAATCCCGGGCGGCAGAGACTCTTTAACACTGGCCAGCCGCTCGTTCACCAAGTTCCGTGCGAAGTAAGTATCGACGCTGTCTTGGAACGTGACAATGACCTGGGAGAGCCCGTACTGGCTGAGGCTGCGCACCTCTTCGACGCCCGGCAGACCACCCATCGCAGTTTCGACCGGGAAGGTGACCAACTTCTCGACCTCTTCCGGGCTCATCCCCCCGGTTTCGGTGTTGACAACAACCTGGTTGGTGGTGATATCGGGCACGGCATCAAGGGTGAGATTCCGCCAAGAGTAGACCCCATAGCCGACCACAAGCAAGGTCGCCAAAATGACGAGAAACCTCTGAGTGAGGCTGAAGTGCAGGACGCGTTCGAGCATTAGTGATCATGCCCCTTGAGTTCGGCCTTCTTGAGTTCGCTGGAGAGGATAAACACCCCGGTCGTCGCGATCTCCTCGCCCTCCTTCAGGCCGGAAACGATGGCGACGAAGTTTCCATCCTGCGACCCCAGCTCCACTTTGCGTTTCTCGAAAGCGCCGCCCTCTTTGACGAAGACAAAACTATCGCGGTCCTCCGTCAAGATCGATGTCTGTGGTACGGCAAGGTGCTTCGTTGAGGCTCCCGTTCCCACTCGTACTTTGGCGAACATGTCCGGCTTTAGTGCGCCACCGGCATTGGCGATGAGGCACTGTACTGGCATGGAGCGCGTCTTTGGGTCGATCCTGCTGCCGACGGACTGTACGACTCCCTCAAATGTTTTGCCCGGCATCGAGGCTACCGCCACGGAAACCGTCGCGCCTTTGGCGATGATCGCCGAGTCTTGCTCGGGCACATTCGCCGTTACCCAAACCGCATCCAAATTCTCTACTTCAAGGATCGTTTGCGTTCGATCCACAGCCTGCCCTTGCGTGATGTCCAGATGGGTGACGACGCCCGCGATTGGAGCCGTCAAAGACACACGCCCAACCGATGCGCCGACCGACCCGCTGTTCGAGCGGTACACCGCCTGAGCATTGGCGACCGCCCTGTTTGCGTTGGCGAGAGCGGCCTTCGCAGACCGAATCCGAATTTCCGACTTCTCCCTTTCAAGTTCGGCTGACCGGACTTCTGCTTCGGCAGTTTGTAGCTCTTTGGCATTCAGCAAGCCCTTATCGGCGATACTCTTTTCCCGCTCATAAGTGCGCTTGGCCATGTCGACCCTGGCCTGCACCCGATTGAGCCGTATCTCGTCTTGCTGAAGCTCCAGACGCGCAGCTTCAAGCTCCGATTTCGACACAATTCCATCTTTGAACAGGTTCTCTATCCGGCGGAATTGCTCCGCGTGAGAAGCCTGCTCCTTTTGAATACTGAGTAGCTCACTCTGGGCGTCGTTCAGTTCACTCTGCGCTTGCTGGACCGGGGCCTGATTGAAAGCCCCTGCTTTGGCAAAGTCCTGCTGACGCTTGAGGCTGATCCTTGCCGCACTCAGCTTTGCTCGCGAGAGATCGGCCTCCGCAACAGCCTGCTTGAGGTCTGCATTGGCAACGTCTCTGGCATGTTGGGCATCAGCGATGGACGACCAAGACTGGGCCAGTTCGGGCGACTCAATAACAGCGAGTGTTTGGCCCTGTCGTACGGTGTCACCCAACGATACGCTGATCGACACGATCCTGCCCGCTACAGGGGGTGTGACGACAGCGCGACCCTTTGTCGTGCTGTTCACGACCCCGGGAACGTCTATGCCGTCCTGAATCATGCGATAGCCGACCGTCCCAATCTCAATCCCGGCGATCTTCATCGCTTCAGGGGATAACTCGACGTGGCCCTCCTCATGCACATCCGGCGTCGCTGCGGGTTCACTATGGGCATCGTGCTCTGGCGAGCTACACCCGACGACAAAGATAGCTAACAACGATACAACGATCCATAGACTTCTTTTCATCGCAAACCCTCCATCAGAAATCCAGCAGCACGGTACTGCTGGACCGTCGTGAGCGCCAATCTCTGCCGTGCCTCGACGAGCTCCTGCTCGATCTCCCGCAAAGCTCGGGTCGATTCCAAGACATCCACCTGAGTTCCAAACCCCTCGCCATAGCCTCGCTGAGACTTCTCGACGAGATCACGCGCCGAGGACAGGATCTTCTCGTAACTGGCTACTTGCGCACGTTCAGCCTCAATCTCAACTTGAATTGCCGCGAGTTCAGAAATCGCATGCTTCCGAGCATCTTCAATCAGCGCTTTTGCCGAGGCGGCCTTCTTCCGCGCTGCATCGGATTCAGCCTTGGATTTGCCATGATCGAAAAGCGCCCAGGTCAGTTGAATCCTCGCTCCGTAGTAGGCGCGCGAGTCGTTCCAAGGCGACCGCCGAAGCTGAAACTCCAGTTCCGGCCTCCTCTCAACGCTGACGAGTTGAGCCTCCGCTTCCGCGATGTCGGCTTGTGCGATTAGAGCAAGAATGTCCGGTCGATCTTTCACTTCAAGCGCTGCAATCGGGCTCAATGCGTCGGCGATCCCTGACTCCACATCCGCTTGATGAATGCCCAGCGCGCCGGCAAGCCGACGAAGAGCCGCAGCCTTCCCCGAAGCTCGCAAACTTGCCGCCTGCCTGGCTCGTTCCAGTTCGATGTTCGCGCGAATAAGCTGCACTTCGGCGACCTTCCCTTCTTCAAATCGCCTCCGCGTTGCGGAAAGTAGTCCTTCCGCTACTTTCAGGAGGAGATCGGCAGACTCGGAAAGATCACTCGCCGCAACCGCATTCACATAAGCGTCAAGCACCTCGCTTTGAAGTTGGAGGAGTTCGCCTTTATAGGTTGCTTCCGCAAGCTTCAAGTGGGCCAACCCGACCTTGCGTCCAGCAGAAGCTCGTCCAAAGAGGTCAATCGGTTGACTCAGAAAGAGATCGCCGTCGGTGGCTCCAACTTCGCCCCGCGATGAACCGCCCACCCCGAGAGTCGTGGGCAGGTATGCGCCGTAAGCTCGAGCGTTTGCCTGAGCTTGTTCGAGCCCAAGTCGCATCGCCCGGACACTGGACCGGTTCTCAGCCGCTGTCTTAAGCGCGTCGGCGATGCCAAGTTTTGTTTGCGCTTGCCCAAGCAGTGCGCCCAGGATAAGCAAAAGGGATAACAGTGTTTTCAAGGATTCTCCAGCATTGGGTCAGGGCCGACGCCTTATGCAGGAGAGCACATTGACGACGACGGTTGACTAGGCCAATGTGGAAGGAGGACCGCGAGCATCAACTCGGCCCGGAGGGCCGTGGATGGGAGCGGCGGGTATCGGTGTCGTCGTCACTACCGCGAGATTGAAAAGAGGAATAACGACGGTTTCCGTAGTGGGAAGGACTGCACAGACGAACAACGGTGACGGACTCGAAATCGCTTGGCTATCGGTATGCCGCTCGCTGCAAGACGTCAGTTTGCAGCAATCGTGACAATCTCCGTGCTTCTCCTGCGCATCAAATTCGACTGCAGCCGAGTCGCCCGAATCAGCGTTGCACACTTCAGGCAGGATCAAACACTTGGAACAAGTGGACCCGTCTGGCAACACATACTTCGCATGACACGGATGAACCGTACCAAGAATCAGCGTTACCAATATCAGCCAGGATAGTGTCCAGCGCAACGTTACTATTATAGCCCGCATCGCTCAAAACCCTAGTAACGATGCTAGCCAATGAAAAAGCCCCCGGCATATGCCGGGAACTTTTCAGCCTTAATAACGCCTTGTTACTTCTTTCGTCGTCGAAGGAGAGCAAGTGCTCCCACTCCAAGAATAGCCATCGTTGCCGGCTCCGGAACGGGCGTTGCTGTCAACTGCGTCGCTAGGACGTTTGTATTGGAGAAGAACGCGGAGGTCGCGGTCGAGTCCAGCGCCCAATTCGAGGAGTACAGAGTCCCGTAGCCAGCAGTCGCTGAGCTCATCGCATCGAGCTTTGGTACCACCGTCGAGCCGCTCTGCTCCGAAAAACGCATCTCAATAGTGAGATTCCCACCCGTGTAGAGATAGTTGTCGAAGCTGATTGTCGGGCCCCAAGGCTTCACCGGCGAGCCAGTGTTCGAAAAGCTACCCGGCGTAAACGTCAACGCCCCTGATCGCACCTGTGTCGGTGTCGAAAGGAAGTTGTTCGCAAAGGTCGTCGAGCGAGCCGACGGGGCAACACCCGCGCCGATAAAGATATCGAACTGGCCGAAGCTTGCGCTTACATCGGGCCAGTCGCCGGTCGCTGTGGAATCCAAGCGCCATTGCAGTCCGTTCAAGTTCGTGTTCACAAAGCTCGTCAACTGACTCTCGTGGATCTGGAACTGATAAGTTCGAGAGAGGCCGGTTGAAGAGAGAGTGAATGAAGCGTCTCCTTCTGTTGCATTGAAGCCGCTCGGCACCATTCCGGATACGGCATTCGAAACTGCTGCCACCGACAGCAGAGAGAGTGTAATGAATGTTCTCATGTTCTTCCTTTAAAGGCATGCAGTCATGCCAACGCCAGCATTTTGGCTAGTCCTTCGACAAGCCAGAAATAGTTGCGCGAACAATTAGTCACTTCGTCCCTATATGTCACGAGAATAAGTGCGTAGGACCTAGCAGAGAACCCTATAAACGTGACCATGTCCTAGGCCATAGTCGTGATCGGGGACGAGATCAAGAGGTCGCCCGTCCGGCTGTTTGAACTTAAAAGTCCGACTATCTTGAGGGATTATTTGGCGAAGTAATGGGAGAGAAGCGCTTTACACCCATGCTTTGTGGCGGCTGACTCACACTCTCTGCCCGAGAGTCGAGCAGAGAGAGCGAGAACGGTGCGGGTTAGGAGGATTCTCTATCCTGAGTTGCACGTGCAAGTACTTGCACTAAGTGCAGCATTCGATTCACGACTGAGCGGCGAACAGGTAGTACCATCTGCTCTGCGACAATAGTACTTAACAGTAACATCATCAAGAACAATCTCCATACCATCCAATGTGCCAGAATCGATATTGCAGGCGAAAATATCGCAACCTAAGGGACATAGTATTCTCTCCTTCCAAATATCCGGCGTGAGAATGCCTATGCCTTTATTGATACTAAGTTTCACCTCAGAAATATCTATTTCTGTAGGATTACCTTCTTCATCAATTACATAGGCCTTCCTAGTCATCTTCGGGTTAATCTTCCCAAGGAGCCATGCCAAATAGTTATCTTGATCGATTGGGACAGCTTGCACATAGCCAGCAATCAGCAACGGATCATTTCCCAATTCAAAATGAATGTATCCAATCCCTTCGGCGGGGAGATAGAAGAATTCGATTCCTGACTTTGGGGCAGCTCTCAGTATTTCATCGTCGAGGTTTTCCCAAAAGCTGTCGGTGAGGGCTTCTTCAGGCAGCTTGATGCTACGTAGCTCAACGGAATGGAAGCTGAGCGCTTGCTTAGCCGTCATGTACTGGTCCACCTCAGCAATAGTGGGTTTCCGAAGCAGGTCAGCTTGTTCGCGTATCTGAGTGAGCTCGCGGCGTGCCTCTAATGCCCGTAAAGTTGGACCAAGTGCACCTCGAATGCTAATTGGGCCTGTATTGCAGATACCTGAAATGAGCACTCGACGATGAGTTGAGTTGACCGCCTTGAATTTGAAAGTATGTTTGATTGCAGGCGCGCAATCAGGCACATTTTTCTCGATGTTGTCCTTATGCCATCGATCAGCATCACTTACAATTGCTGCAATATCACCAACGTCGCCAGTATGGAACCACATCGTATCGTCTGGTTTGATCTTAATATGTCTTGGGTTTTTCATTTTTGATCCTTATGATCGAATTAATCGATCTGCAGAGAGTCAACGCGTTACGGTCAACGAATCCAACAAATTTGAAGGAAAATTGTTGGGATAGGCTTCACAACTCGGGACTCTGAAACTGCTGAATGGGTGACCAAACTTCTTCTCGACGAGCTTGCATGACCTGCTTATGCTACTCAAACTGAAACTCAGGACTCCCAAACATCAGTTTGCAAACACCCGCCGCCGTTTGCGCGCTGTTCGCCAGAGTTAGCCGCCCCGAAGACTCCGCCTGAGCCGAAGCCACAAGTGTTTGAACTGTCGCGTCCGGGAGCTGAACATCAAAGATTGAGGTCAACTTATCGACCACGCCTTTGGGGGAAGGGTCGCCTCTAAACAGAGTCATCGCCATGTACCCGCCGGGGTTGCCCCCTTGAGCCAAAGGTGCGGCTGCAGCATTTCCGCCCGGACGTGCACCAGCGACAGCAGTGCCAAATAGCATGTCAGCCCACTTGATCCGCTCGACCATCGTTGCCGAGGTGACCCAATACGAACCTGTTCTCCACCCTGAAACATCGGGTGGATACATCAGCTCCATGCCCATCGACTTCGTCGATTGAAGGATTAGGAATGCTGGTCCTGCCGCCCGAATCAAGGCTTGGTTCAATCCATTCTGCTCGTTAATCTGGGGATTTGCGATAGCGCTCCGAACTCGTGTCATCGCGGCCTCGCCAATGCCAAGCTGCCTCGCGGTCGAAACACAAAAATCGATCGGATTCTTGATCAGCGTACGTGTAGCCTTATCACTGTAGAACTCTTCAGAGAGCATAATCGCGCGCAGCAATACAGCAATGTCCAGGTCCGAATCTCGAAAGATCTTGGCAAACTTGTCAATTACTTTTGTATCCGGGTCAGCGTAAACAAACCACTCCCAAATCTTCTTCACCAAGAAGCGCGCGGTTTCAGGCTGCCCGCATAGCAAGTCAATCACATCGTCGCCGTTAAGATCGCCCGATTTGCCAAGCAGCTTCTTTGCCCCATAGTCATGCCGCTCAGGCACAAAGACAAAGCGATCAACCCGCCGTGGCGAGTTGTTTGTGGTCAGAGACCTTCCATTGCGCACAGGCACGCCATAGGCCCATCCTGTAAATGCACGAGCCGCTTCAAGAACATCGGTCTCAGTGTAATGGCCGATTCCCATGGTGAAAAGCTCCATGATTTCACGGGCAAAATTCTCATTCGGCTTCCCTTTCACATTCTCTTGGTTATCCAACCAAAAGATCATCGAGGGGTCTTTGCTCACCGCTCGCAAGAGGTCCTTGAACTTGCCCGTCGCGTGAGTTCGCAGCGTCTCGACGTAGTTCATCAGCGCAAAAGAGTTGTCCACCTTTTCGCCACTGACGGCGAAGTGGTGATGCCAAAAGATCGTCATCTTCTCTTCGAGCGGCTTCTGCGTGGCAAGCACCCGCAAGTACCACATCCCTTGCATCACTCGAATGTTGACGACGCCCTGGTTATTGGCAAAGGCCGAAGGGGGCACATCCCACCGCCAAGGATTGTCCTTATAGTTGAGAAGCTTATCAACCGCTGCTTTGGAGCCACCATTGCCGTAATAGCCCAGTTCGGCCTCACTAGCCCCCAAACCAAAACGCCGAAGCAAGTGCGCTACTCTCTCGCGTTCGGAAATCGTCTGCATGCGCGGAATGGACGCGGACAACTGGCGATTTGTTCAATGGAGAGACGGAGAGGTCATTTAAGGATGAGCGAACATTACTCTTCAAGTAATGGCAACGTTGTCTGTGGAACAGACAGCCATCTTGCCCCGTCGGCCGTCACAGCCACCATCTCTTCAATCCCCAGATATCCACGCCCAGTCACATCCACGCCTAGCTCAAGCGTATAAACCTCATTCTCCTGGAGCGGAATCATCGGCGTATTCCCATATCGCTGCCACTTCGGACCAAGGATCGCGCCGCCATCGTGCGCAACCCGCCCGACCTGATGCCCAAAGGCATGCATGTATTCGGGGTAGCCCTTTGACACCAGGTGAGCACGCGCGGCTGCATCCACTTCGTGCCCGAGCACTCCCGGCTTCACCGCCGCAAATCCGGCCTGAATCGCGCCGGTAACCGCCTCCATCGCCCGTGCAACGTCAGCCGGCAAATCAACTTCCCCACGCAAAGGCACATACCAGCAGCGCTGGATGTCCGATGCATATCCCAACTTCAACAAACCAAGATCGATATGGAAAATGTGTCCGCGCTCAATCGTGATCGTGTTCGAGGGGATTCCGTGCCCCACCATCGAGTCAGGCCCTGAGTTAACAATAGGATCACCAGCCGAATCCCACGAAAAACCAAGCTCCCGCTCATACGCCTTTTGATGGACGAAGTCGTAAACCTGCCATTCCGTCACCCCCAACCGGGCAAAGCCTGCGATGTCCTCAAACATCCGGTCGGTCTCGGCAATCGCCTGCTCAATGTGAAAGATCTCTGAAGGCGTTTTCTGGCCTCGCAGCGCCATAACGATCGGCTCGGCGCTGACCATGCTCTGCTCAAACCTTGTCCCCTTCAAATAGTCCTGAAGCAACAAAAACATTCCGTGGCTCAGGCCATCTGCCTTCACGTCGTTGATGGAGTAGTTAACCGCGATCTTCCCCCCTTGTGCGACCAACTCTTCCAAGGCTGCAAGCAGGGGCTCCTTAATGCTTTGGACATACGGAACGACTTCATCCCAGTCGCCCGAAGCCTTGAGCGGGTCGGCATCGTAGTTGCCCACCACCGCAACCTTCTTGCCGTTCTTGCCCACCATGAGTGCGCTTTGCCAAGTTAGCCCACCCTCAAGAATCAGGGGCAAAACCGGGTCGCCCCCCAGCGCCGTCTCTCGCACAAAGGTCAGCCAAACATCTGCATCAGACTTCGCCACCAGATCGGCGGCTTGTCGAAGCTTCTCCGAGGGGATAAGGGATTTAGGCATGGTTCTGGCCTATTCTGCCACAGACTCGAAAACGGCTCCCTTCAAGCATAAAACTTTGCTTGAAAAAGTATCACATTTCAACCGGACAATCCGGATCGGCCTACTCCAACTCCCAGACAGCATGTACCCTCGTGGTCCAGCGTTCGCCGAAAAAGTTGCCCGTATCCACATACGGCATCGACATCGCTCCAAGAGTCTTCTTGGCGATCTCGACAGAAAGGACCTTGCTTTGGTCCTTCGGTTTCTTGAACCGCTGCCTGTGCTCGGGGCTGAAAGTCTCGATTAGTACCGATCCACCAGGCGCAAGCCACGAAAGTGTGCGGCGGATTTGCCCCGCCTCAAAGATAAAGAAGCTTGTAATGAGGTCGAACTGCTTCTCAGTCTGAAAGTTGCGGATATCTGCCTCCACCCAGTCGATTTTGCCATTCACGCCGTAGCGCTCACCCAGCATTCGCCCGATTTCAAGAGCGCTGGCAAAGCGGTCGATAGCGGTAACTTCCCAGTCTAAAGAGGCTAAATACAGTGCATCGCGGCCCGACCCGCAGCCGAGATCAAGCGCACGACCCGGCTGGAGGACCTTCAAACGCTCGGCAAGAAAATCATTCGGCTCCCACAACCGACCTGGGCGGCGGTCCTCATCCCCTGCGTTTGCCTCGGTCGTTGGCTCATCAAAATAGCTGCAATTGCTCTCATCAACCCCTTCCGCCGCCCGCCCAAGCGACCACAGCATTTCCACCGCAGCGGCCGCGTAGCCCTCCGGTCCGGCAACCAATATTGGTGTGCTCTTGTCAGGAAGTTCATACGGGCGCTTTTCGATTTCGTCGAGCGGAATGCTAACGGCATCCTTCATCGGCTTTTCGATGGCATGCCGGGATAGCCTGGGGTCGAGAAATCGACGTTTGGGAATCACGGGGATAGGATACTTGGTTGGGGGTGCTGGCAGGTGGTCGGCAGGTTGTTGGCAAGTGGCTGACAGACAGCTTCTCAGTGAGAAGGGATCATTGTGCGTCAGACTAATCCGCTTTCCATGAATGATCTGAGCGACTTATCAGCCACTTGCCGACTACCTGCCAGCAACCTGGTAACGCCCTAGAACAGCGTTCCAGCGCCTTGCTCCAGCTCGAGCAATCGCTGTTTGCGCCACAGTCCGCCGCCGTAGCCGCACATGGTGCCGTCCGACTTGATGACCCGGTGGCAAGGGATGATGATCGCCAGCCGATTGTCGCCGTTGGCTTTGCCGACCGCTCTCTGTCCGTCCGGGCATCCAATCGCCTTGCCAAGCTGTCCATAAGACCGCGTTTCACCGTAGGGGATCTTCAGCAGATAATCCCAGACCCGCATTTGGAAGTCGGTGCCGGGGTATTCCAGGGGTGTTTTGAACTCTTTCAGCTCGCCTTTGAAATAGGCGTCGAGCTCGGCTTCGATCTGATCCAGGATTGGGCTTTCTCCGGGGACGAGCGCGCAGGAGAATCGCTTGCGGACGGTGGTGAGCTGCGTCTCCAGCATCCGGCGATCGACGTATTCGAGGATGCAGAGCGCGTGGTCGTTGGCTCCGGCGATCATGGCGCCCAGCGGGGTGTCGATCCAGCGAACGGTGAGGACGTTGCGACCCTCCGCCTGTCCGGGGGTCGCGCCGAGGGTCTTGAGGAACGCATCGCGAAATCCGCTGTCCGAATCGTATCCAATCTCCATGGCTGCCTCTGTCTTGTTCATTCCGCGCCGAATCTCCTTGAATGCCTGCCCAAGCCGCCTTGCGCGCTGATACCCCTGAAAGGTCATTCCGTAGTGGGTTTTGAAGTATCTCCGCACTCGCTCCGGTTCAAACCCCTGGCATCGCAAATCCCAGTCTTTGAGGCGCTGCGTGGGGTTTGAGTCTACTTTGGAAAGCAAGTCCAGCACCCATTCCGGCGGCTTACTGCCCATGTCCATCGGTCGGCAACGCTTGCAAGGCCGAAGTCCGGCGTGGAGGGCGTCGCGGGCGGTGGCGAAGAACTGCACGTTCTTGCGTAGCGGAGTCTTTGCCGGGCAGACCGGGCGGCAGAAGATGCCGGTTGTGAGAACGCCGACGAAGAAGATCCCGTCGTAGTCGGGGTTTCTCGCCTCCATCGCGGTGTACATTTCGCAGTCGCTCGGCAATGTGAGCATGGGTTGATGGTACTTGGGTTGGCGGAGGGGCGCGCTACCGAAAAATTCACTTCAATGTTTTTGGGTGGCTATCAGCTAACTGCACTCAGTTAAGAATGCTCTTTTGCGTCGCTATCTCATCCTGAGCCAAGGATCGTCGGGGAGGCGGTGCGTCCAGTCTTTCCCCTGCTCCAAAGCATGCAAGCTCAGGTACATCAACCCAACCCCAGCCGCACCTTGCATAAGGCCAGTCTGCGTCGAGAGCTCTTTCGGTGATTTCCGATTCTCTGCCCAACTCCACCGACGACCTTTTTCATCGACCGTCGCCTTTGCATCGATCACCGCAATGTGGGCCTTGGCGTAGTCGAGGTACGCCTGCTTCTTCGTCTCCCGGTACATATCCATAAAGAACATCGCCACGCCAGCATTGCCGCAGCAGATGCCATGGTTATTCCAGAAGCCCGGAGTTTCATTTCGGTCGCAGCCGCTGTCCATCACCGAGTTGGCGCACCTCTCCGCCCACTCCAGCCAGCCCTTCTCCGGCTGAATCTGATGGAGTTTGATGAAGAGCCGCGCCGTGCCGATCGGACCGTGGCAATAGCCCATGTAGAAGATCGGCGGGTCGATGACGTTGTCGTAGAAGACTTTGTATCCGCCGTTGGAGGTGTAGGCGATGCTATGCAGGTACTGAACGCCTCTGAGTGCAGCGGAGAGATATTCTTCTCTGGGATACCACCGCTGGTGCGCGCAGGCCAAAGCGTAGGCGACCCCGGCGGTGCCATGAGAGAAGTTCGGCAGGTTGCGGGTGACGCCTTGAGCGTAGCTCCATCGCCAGCCTTTGCCGGACTTATCGGCACGGTTGATGAGTTCTTCTGCCGCATTTCGAACTAATGGACGCGCTGTTGATCGCCGAAAACTTGAGTCGCTTAGGGCTTCAATCCGACCCGCTGGGAACGCCGCGAGAATTCCAGCCAGGCCGGAGATGATGTCGTTTTCTGGGCCAAAGTTTGCACCTTCGGGGCCGCTGCGCCATTGTTTCTCAATGTGGTCTCGAATTCTTTGGTAAGTTGGAAGATAGACCTCTTTGGCTTGCAGATAAGGTCCCTCTATGGGCTCAAATACCAGCAGGTTGATTAATCCAGCAACGCCTGTGTAGAGTCCGAGATCGCTCTTGTCCGTCAATCCGTCCAGCGACTTCACCAGATACCTGACCGCCCGCTCCTTATCCGACCTCACCTGATCCGTTGGCCCAAATTCATCCAACGCCTTCAGAAAATACAGCACCCCCGCCGTGCCGCTGTAGAGGTTCGTTTCCGCCTTATCAACACCCTCGGCAAGCTTATAGCTGATCTGTCCGTCAGGCCCCTCAATCCGCATCGAGTGCAGCCACTTCTGAACCTCCCGCGTTTTCGTCAGCCATTCGTCGTTCGGCTTGGGCTTGGCAGATTCTTGGGCAAGCAGTGGCGCAGGCAGCGAGAGAGCCGCATAGCCCAGAGCTCCAGCTTTAATCAGATCACGACGGGATGGGCGATTCGTGGACATCTCCTCTGTAGAATATCAGCCATTCCATTCAAAACAAACCTTCCGAAGCTATTCTTGGCAAACTCTTCAAGTTGTATCATGAAGGCGTTCTCATTGTTGGGGGAGAAAGTGTACAGATGCTAGATTACGTCATCCTGTTCTTGGCTCTTATATCTGCAATAGTCACCCTGATCCTTCACTGGAGAGAAAAGCCACCTGAATTCAAATGCCACGCAGAACCTGAGGCAACACAGACACAGCCAAAACCTTCGCCACTGGGCTCTCCCAAAGTATGGTCAGGCTTGCTAGCCTTTATCTTGTTTGCTCTAAACTGGCAAGTCAATATACAAGCGACTCTGCAAAAGGAGGAACAAAAAATTGCTGAACTTAAACGAGCGGTTCGTGCAGTTTACACGTTCAAGTCGATTGATATCGTCGCCGATTACACTTTAGCAGACAAGGCAGTCATTGCAACACTTCTGCCTGCAGAGCTGTTAGAGCGCATTAAAGCTGCAGGCGTCAAACCACTACAATTTGAATATGGAGGTTGGAACGTATCCTATCAGCCAAATGCCATCATTTCCGAGGTCGTACTCGCGCCAACCGGTGACAGCAACACCCTAAACAAAAGCCCGCTTGTACATCTGGAGCGTCTCATAGCGAGTGACGGATCTTTGACTTTGTGGACGTCCCCAAAAGAAGCGAGGTCAGTTGATCCCCAACTTCAACCCAGCCTAGGCAGCGATGGCCTTACACAAACCATAGTCGAAGTGCGCGTCCAAATCAGAGGCTCTGCACAATCCCTTCTAGTGAAATCAGGCTCCGTAAAGGTCCGATATCAGGCTTCCTTTGTCCCTATCCATCCAAGAGCCCCGTTCAGCACGGTTGATGCCGAAACCTTCTACTGCTCTCTCGATCTTGAATATGATAAAGACGACCCGCTGCAAAAAGAGATCTATGCAAAAAGAACTCAAGAGCGTGGAATATTCGATTGCCAGTTAGGTGATTTTCTGGTTGATGCTAAGCACAATGACTCCAAGTACTACTCAACAGGTGCAGTCAACCTTGAAATTAATACATTTTACGTGCTAAATCGTCACTAAAGAATCTATCGCTTCAACGCATCAATCTCATCTTTGTCAAGTTTCGTTAGCGAGTCGCTATTATCTTTAAATGGCAAAGCTTGCTTCACGAGTTCAACTAAATTGGAAAGCCTAGTCGCTGGTGTCGAGTTAGGATTGCTTGAACCACACCCTATCGACAGAACAACTGCGATAGCGAGAACAGTGCCTATTCGATATCCCACTGATAAAGCTCCTTGTTAGCAATTCGGCATGTCGGATCACCTTTGGCACCCGAGAAGAGAGAGCCACAGTTTGCACCGGAAGCCGCTTGTGCAGCAGTCAAGCTCCGACAACTTGTATCAACCTTACACACAAAGCCATGGTGTTTGAATAACGTCGAGTATAAGCCTGTAGCAATCCCTGAATCTTCGTCAGCAAGTTTAGTATGCATTTCCTTATTCAGCCAGATACTTTGTCTTCCCCACCCTGCCGCGCAATGCCCTCCTGGGTTAACAGGAGGCTCAACTTGCATAAGTGTCATAAATCCATAGTCACTCTTAAGCAGTGCGTTGTCTGTTAAATATGCAGCCGGTGTTCTGGAGGCTAACATAACTGTATTGGCTGGATTCGCAATTTTGCCTTCCTCAATTCCAATGATCGAACCTCGATTCAACGGATCTACCCTATTGAGATGGCAATACGCAAAGCCAATATCTCCAAAGCGAGTAGCCTTTGCGATAGAGTCTTTTGGTTCTTCCACTTGCTTTACACCAGAATAGTTTAGATAATAAACACTGTAATTTTTGACATATGGATATAAAAGAAGCGCCCACGTCGAATAATATCTTCCTTTGGAGAGACTAATAGCTTTATCCGAATATGAACCAGTATCCTGGTAATACCCTCCAACAGGAGGCATGCGACCATCGTAATCAGATGTGTATAGATAGAAACTTGTCCCCATTTGCTTCATCGTTGATGTAGCTTTGCTTTTACTTGCTGTCTCTTTGGCATTGGCCATCATCGGAAAGATAATTGCGGCGATAATGGCGATGATGGCGATCACAACAAGTAGCTCAATGAGAGTAAACGCCCTTCGGGAGCATGACTTGTAACTCACCGCATCTGTCCTGACGTTCGCACACTCGCACGTACAGCTGTGATCGAAACGAACAGAAACTGAGCTCGGTGCTGCTTCCATGGAACTGTGACCAAGTTCAATATAGCACAGCAAATGCTTCCCGACCATACACTTTTCTTTCAACTTTTACCTAATTAGTCAGCTGTAATCGCATTGAATCCAAAGGACGCATGGAGCGGGCTATGCATGATAAGGGGCAACCGATCTGCACGCACAGTACATTGATCTTCAATTGCCCTTTGGCACTTGACTCATTTAGCTTCTATATCGTCACCTGAAGATTCCCCGCCGAAGCTGGCTGCAGCTGCGTAAACCCTCCGATATTGCTCGGCTGCTCCGCGATATTTCCCGTCGCCGTCGCGCCGCGCCCAAAGAGCACACCCTGAAACTGCACCTGCCCCGAAAAGATGTTCGACGTGATCGCCGTGTACACCGCCATAAACTCGCGCAGGCCGAACGCCATCTCGTTGCCCTGCAGGTTGGCGTCCTGATAGATCGGGAAAGGCGGCAGGCCGTTCTGCCGAATGAACGCCAGCACCGCCGGGTCGTTCCCGTTCGCCAGCATCGCCGGAAGCCGGAACCCGCCAAGCACGTTGTCGCTGAAGATCAGCCGCGCCGACCCCCAGTTCCGATGCTCGTTGCCCTGAATCCGCTTCATTCGGGCCTGCAGCAGTTCCCAGATCTGCCCGGAAAGCTGCTGAGCCCCCGTCTCGGCGTAAAGAGCCACCCATCCAAGAAAGACGTTGCGCTCGATCCGGTGGAAGCCATCCACGTCGTCCAGCTGCAGGGCTACAGGCGGCATCACCTCTTTCGTGCCGCCAAGGGTTGCGACCCGAGGAGCGAGAGCCTGGACCGCCCTTGTTAGGACAGCCGCTTCGACCGTGTCCTGTCGCAAAGCCAAGATCAGGTTCTTGGTCAGGTTCACCGTGTTCGCATCCACCATTCCCGGTCTTCCGATGAACCGCTCCAGCTCGACTGCCATTGTCTTGCGCTCTTCGGGCGTGGCCTTGCTCATCTCCTTGACCACCGACTGGAAAGCCTTGGTACGAGGGCCGGATTCGCCGACGGTCGCAATGTCGGTCCAGAGCTTTGGCACCAGCCAATCCCCACGCTCGATCGGGTCGCGGAAATCGCCGGGAGTTTGCGGCACCACGATCTGACCGCGGACGATGTTGTCCGTCAGCGTCAGATCGGTCACCGCCCCAATACGCAAGATCGTTCCGCAAACCACCATCTGCGTCGGCCCGACCGTCGGAGAAGGCGGAGGGATCACCCGCGTGGTCACCTCGGCGGTTCCTTCTATGCGGCATCCCTCCATATTCAGCTCCGCACAGTCCTCGATGTTGATCGCATAGGCCTGTCCGTTGGCCTGGAAGGCGATGTCGCGGATATCCAGCGAGCCAAATCCCCGGATGTCGATCACCCCGTTGGCCTGAATCGTCGTTCCCCCGCGTACTCCGTGAAGCTTGAGCGAGAGCCGGGGCTTGCGGTCGCCGATGTCCAAGACTCCCTTGATCCAGGTATGGATTCCGGGCTTGAGGCACAGGCAAGCCGCCTCGATCTTGGTGTCTTCGATCAGCCGCTTCAGCACGGCGACAAGGTTCTCCTTGTGCTTGCCCGGGTGGACAACAATACAGCACTCCTCCACAACAGGGGTATTGCAAAGCTCATCCAGCGCGGCCTGAACGGTGAGTTTGCCCGTCAATCGGTCGCAGGTGGGGTTGTAGGAGACCAGGTCAGCGCGGGAAAGCTGCACCGTGAACGTCACCGGAACGTGGATGACAGCCCCGTTTTCGTCGAGCAGCTCTGCCTTCAGCTTCTGTACAGCCGTTGTCGAGTCCACACGCCAGTCGCACGTGGCGATGCCCTGGGCGTTTGTGCTCGCGGGGTTGGCGCTGTTGATCTGCCCGTTGCCCGCGATCACCGTAAACCGCACCTGCGCGTTCTGCACGGGCCTGCGCCCTCGCGTCACGCCGACCGTCGGCAGCTGCGGCAGCTGGAGCATGGCGTTGGGTGTTGTCGGGTTGGGCATGACCTCCTGGCCGTCGCCAGCGAGGAAGTGCATGTCGATCACGTCGGTAAGAGGGATGAACGGCCTGCGGCAGTCGGTGATCTGCCAGGCGTTCGCCCCTGGACTCTGCACCGCAATCGCCAATGGCGCATAGTGGTGGATGATGCCAAGAGGCTCCTGGTCATCGGGAACGCCACCCGTGGTGGGCCAGATCACATCCCCCGTTGCCGTGCGCGCGGGGATCAGCCAGTGGTCGCCCACCCGGAAGTCCGCACCAGAAATCCTCACCTGAACGCCGTCTTCGAGCGACATGAACCCGTCGGGGTCGAGGTTGCCGAAGGCCACCGGACCCGCCGAATCCCATCGCCGAACCTTCAGTCCCGCACCGTAGTTGGCGGCGGTCACGCCGGGAGCGTTGGGGTCGAGGATCAATCGGTCGTCCTCGACGCGAGCGATCTTGAAGAACTCGCCCGATTCCAGCTTAAGATCGCGAGCCGTGTCGGTGATCTCGATCCACTGCCCCGCCGCAAAGGAAAGCATCTGATCGCGTCCTGGCTGGCTCACCTGGACGATGCGCACATCCACAATGTTCGCCGCGCTGAGGATGGAACCGTTGTCGCGAGACCACTTGAACCTTGCCTGGTTGAGCGTCCCACCCGTATGGACCTCCACCCTATAAAGCTGATTTTCCAATCGCCGATATTGCGACCCTGGGCGCACGGTGCATGCTTCCGTCACATCAAGTGTCTTGGCGCGGGCACGAAGGCGGGCGGCTGTCGGACCGGGAACGCGCGAAAAAGCCTGGGCGCAAGTGTTGACGTTGTTGGGCAAGGCGATAGCCCACACACGCCCTAGCACACGCAGGCGCGTCGCCGTGTCCAGTCCGTTCAGCGCGACGTCGAGAAGATCGGAATCCTCAACTCCCGTGATATGCCTCTCGTAGACATCCAAGAAGAAGAACAGCTTGTTCCCAGCAGGCAGAGTCTGCCCCGGAAAATCGGGCTGGTTTGTGTACGAATCTTCGGTGTCGTTCTCAACAAGGATGCCGTCCACATAAGCACGCCCGGCCGCGATGCGAAACTGCCCGCCCGAAAACGTGATGCCGTAGCCCGGCGCGTCAATCGGCATAGCCGCTCCGCCCAGGGTGTCCTCGGCCTCCGTCCGAGTGCGATAGAGCCAAATGTCTTCGCTTTCGTTCCAATCCGCGTCAAGCTGAACGCGCCCTTGCTGCATGCGGACGCTTGAAAACTGCTTTTCGCGGTCAAAGCTGATACGGGTGAAGTCGCCTTTCATGGTGTCCTCTCTTGGTCGCTGATGAAGATTCCTGCGTCCATTCCTGCACGCAAATACTCTCCAATGGCAAAGCGCAAGTTAGCCTCGCGCAAACTGTGTCGAACGATGTTCGTCGCGCCCATGCAGTCGCCATTCTCCGCCCCGGTCAGAATCTCGGGGGAGCAGGCGATGCTGGGCTGCATATAGCCGGGGTGCCCATAGACGGTCGAAACGAAGCTGGGCATCATGCGAGCGCGGATCGACGCCTCGGTCTCCGTCGTGCGATTTTTGATCGCGAGTTCAGGCTGGCATCGGTATGCCCTTGGCGCGCGCGAACCCTCGCTGAGATAGCTGAACCGAACACAGCCTTTCTGGAGCCGCTTCGGATCGAGCACGCCCACGAACAGCGTGTCGGAGGCGTCGATGACTTCGACCTCCACCTTTCCTGTCGTCGTCGTGCGGTTGAGCGTGACTTCGGCTCGCGGGCCGACGATGTTGCCATCGACGATCGCATCCTCAAAGACAGCGATCTCCGCCGCCGAGGCGATCAGCGTGCTGCCGAGGATGCATCGGCTTGCGCGAAGCTGGAGGTTGCGGTTGTCGCCCGCGTTCGTCGATTTAATCTCCAGCTTGTGGGTTCGCGGGTCGATTGTGCAGTCAGCTAGGGTGAGCCCACCGCAGTTCCCCGCCGAAACCGTCAGGTCGCCCTCAATAAGGAGACCAGAGACGCCCACAAATCCAGGGCGGTTGCTGTTCGCCGCGGCTGTTCCCTTGATCGACATGTCGCCGAGGATGTGGGGGCGCGGGCCTTGAGCCGATGCCGTCCAAGAGGCGAACGGAGGCACCGGGTCGGTGCCCAACCACTTCCCAGCAAGGATCAGCAGGTGCGATCCTTCGTGGGCTTCAATCTCATCCAAGGCTTCGTCATACGTCTCGCAATCTTCGATGGTGATGACGCCGTCCAGGTCCGCGCCGCCTGCATTCCAGTCGGTGATGGCCTGGGCAAGCGACGTGACAAAGCCGGGACCGCCCTCTCTCCTAACCCGCCGGAACCACTCCACCTCGTCGGGCCAAATCTCATCCAGACTGTCGGTCCGGTCATAAGGCCCTCCCCCGATCGCCCCCCAGAACCCATAGCTGAAGTCCACCAGCACATCCTCGGTGGGCTCCTGCCCGGGCACAAATCGGATGCGTCCATTCATCGGATCGACGCCAACTCGGACCGGTCGGTTCTCTGTGCTTCCGTCGGGCTTGGTGTAGGTGCGGGCGTTCGGCGGGACGCCCCATGCCTCCAAGTTGCAGACGTAGATCTCGTCGGTCGGGATTGGGGCCTGCCCGCGCTCCCGAATCACAATTACGTTCTCATCGCCGAAGTAGCTGGAGGTGTAATCCTCTCCAACGACATCGGCCTGTCTCATCGCCTCAAGGTCGTCGTGCAAGGCTCGCCGCCGGATAGGAACAGGGAGCTTGGTCTCGTCCATCGACTTGGGGGAATAGCGGTCCGTAACAGATTCAGGTGTGTTAAAGATCGGCGCGTCGATCCCCAGCGGGCTGAAGGTGTAGGCGCCCGCCATCCCCGCATCCTTGGCGGTCACGGTCTGGATTGGGAAGTCGCGCCAGCGCCAAACAAACACGCCCATGTTCGGCACGGCGTACTTTCCACGCGGGATGCGGATGTTGCGAATATCGACGGTGTGGGTGCCGGGAGTGAATGGCCCGCCCAGAAAGTCCAATTTGTTGGCATTGCGAATATCGATCCACTGATGCCCAGGCCGAATGTGGTTCTGGTTCTGCGTCCACCCAACTTTCTGGAACATCTCCACCGCTTCTGCCGGGAAAGCCGAAGAATCCTTGGCGACCTGACGCAGCGCCGGGACCGTGCCCTTCCGCCGACGGCTCGCCAGGGTGTTCGCTACCCATCCCCGCAGCGAAGAATCCTCACCCGTGGGGTGAAGGACGCTGGCCCCCACAAGATCGCCGATGTAGGCAACCACCCACTCCGTACAGGTCTCTATGAACTGATCGTCGTAGAGTTGGCGGTTCTGCTCGTCAATTTGGGAAGTGGGCCCTGCCAAAACCTCAAGCAGATGCCACAGCGGCCCGCGCAGATTTTGCTCGATCTGTTCGGCATTCTCTGCCGTTCGAGACTGTTCGAGGAGCCAGTCGTTCAGGTCCGCCACCGAGTAGAACTCGGGCAGCAGCTTCATCAGGGCATCGGCATCATAGCGCACGGGTCATCTCCTCTGTGGTCAGGGCGGTGTCGGAAAGAACCAACAGGTCGTCGGGATGCACGATACCGTTCTCAATGCGAGCGATCTCGGCGCGCAGAACGCCATCGGCGGGCAGCGCAGCCACTTGGTGGGCAAAGTGTAAGGCCGTAATCTTGACGGCCTCGACGCCCTCCACCTCGTGCAGCGAAGCGTCCAGATGGGCGACGGTGACGGAAACCCCAAACGCCCGATTGTCGAAACCGAAGTCGGCGAGGAGCTTGACGCGGGCCTCTTCGATCACCTTGTCGGTCTCGTACTCTTCGCGGACGAGTATCTCCATCTTTGCGCCGAAGGGCCGGATGTCGGCGTTCATCACGGTCAGCGGGATGTGGGTGTCCCGCGCCGAGTCGAGGGCCTCTTTGACGAATGCGGTGTCCACGTCCGCGCCGTCGTCACCCATGACGCACAGCACCACCACCCGGCGCGTCCCGTTCCACAGCCACGAGGCACGGGCCTTAGCAATGCCGGGTAACCGCATCGACTGGTAAGCAAAGTCCTCCACGCTGACGACGCGCTGAAGCGTCCGAACCGAACCCGACACGTTCTCGCGCAGATTCTTCTCATCCTCAGGATCGGAGCCACCCGCCGCCGCCAACGGGTTGATGACTTCGGTGACGCCTAGCGGTCGGGTGAGCAGCATCGAAAGCTGGCCTTCACGAACACGACCACCCACGCCACCGCCAACCCGATACTTGGCTCGGATGTTCTCCAAACCGTTTGGCGGGCGCACTCCCGAATAACCATCGCCGAAACCGACCGTCGTCACCGCCTCGTTGCTCTCGCGAGTGGTGTACACACGGTCGGTCGGCTTCTTGCCGAAGAGCGTATCGGCCTCTTTCCAAAGGATGTCGTTCACCCGCACCTGCAACGTTGTCGCATAGCCCGACGGCGAAGCGTCGGCGAGGTAGGTAAGCGGCTTGCTCTTGAGGTCGAACTTCTGGAAAGCCGCACCATTGCCACTGCCCAAAACTTCTTCGCGCGTCTCGCCGTGGGTCGCCAGGGCGACGTTCGCATAAACCCGGGTGGTTGGGCGATAGTATTGGTGCTCCAAGCTCGCGCTCACCCGAATCTCCAGGGGATCGTCGCTAAGTTGGCTCTGGTCCTCATCCAAGATCGCCATCTCCCCAACCTCAAGGTCGTCCTCATAAGGCTCGACAAGCATGAGTTCTGTTGTGGAGAGGAACTGCACAATCCCAATCTGTCCGTCTTCGGTCTCGACCTGCACAGACTTCGTTCCCGGCACGTTCTCAATCTCACCAGACATGAGGCGGAGCGGCGTATCGGCGCTGGTCGTGCCGATGGTCTCCCCAATCGGGCTCAGGATGGAGCGATCCGAGAAAAACTTGATTCGCGGGACCTGGCCTTTGACGATGACTCTGCGGCCGACCTCAGGACGATCTATCGTCACGCCCAACTGAACGATCTTGCCCTGCAGATACGAAGTGTCCGGTTTTGTGGCTACAGTCAGAGGTTCGCTCTGGCAGAACACGACGGTCGTTCGGGGAGTGAAGACGGAGGCCGCGCGGTCGATGGTCATGCGTGTCGCCTTGCCACTGATGAGGAATCGAGTAAGGGTCACATCGGTGACCGCGCTGCACCAGAACAGCTTGGCCTGAGAATCCCGCAACACCACCCACGATCCGGCTTTAACCTCGGGGTACGTCGTGTCCAGATCGACCAGTGTTGTGTTGATGTCCGAGTCAGCCCATGTGGATGTGCTGATGACGGGGACGCTGTTCTTGATGTTGTTGACGGTGACCTCGACGGTCGGCACCATCGTCTTTTCGATGGCGTTGTATCCGAAGAGAGACGCCCGCTTGCGCATCACATGGGCCTCGATGCTCGCGACACCCGCCATTTCGGTCAGGCTTGATCCCCAAGATACTTTGGTGACCTTACGATCATCGTCCCGCTCGATCTTCGTGACCCTGCGAAGTGCGAACTTAGCCGTGCCGAAGTTTGAGACCGTGTTCGCCGTAACGAATAGAAGGATGTCCCCGATGTTCAGAGCGAGGTCGATACCCTCAAAGTACGCGCTCGTACTGCCCTCGGTGATCGCCTCCGGCAAAAACCGTCGAACGGCGATCTCGTTGTACTCAGGATAGGCGACAATCTCCTCAACCGTCTCGTATGTCTGCGGCAGTTCGTTCTGTCCGGGAATACTTTGAACCTTGTTCCCTACCGCAATCGTCACGCTTTCCGGACCGAAGCCACTGTCATCCGCCTTAAAAGCGACGTACGCTTCGGCAGCGGTAGAAGGAATGGGCCGATACCCGATCTGATTTGCCAACTCAACGAGAGACCTTCGCTCTTGCGCAGTGCCCAGAAAGCTCTCATTGACCAATCGCTCTTGATAGAAACTGAGGACATCGAGAGCCACCGCATAGGCGTCGATCAACGCCACCGTCGCATCCGACGTCTCCCTTTGCCCAAACCCTCTGAGCCCAGGTGATTGCCAGATGTTCTCCAGCATGGAGGACTTAAACGTTCCAAACGTGCCAAGCCGGTAGCTGATCGAAGTGCGGCCCGGAGGATTCCCTAGGCTATCTAAGCTTTTTTCATGGCCACAGCATCCGCAAGTGCTCTTATCCATTCCTATAGTCCTCCGTCAAGGCTGAAAACGATGCGGCCTTGTTCAGGAAAGTTCGGGTCGTTCTTGAGCTGGGCAATCTCAAAGGTGCTGATCGAGATATAGCCGTCCCCCAACTCGCTCACGGCTTGTTTGCCCCAACGCTGGAACTTTGTTGCGCGGACGTGGTCCACGTCCCGAACCAGCATTGCTGCCGCAAGAATCTGACTCAGATAAACCTCCTGCCCGAACGTGAAACGGTCGGGGTGGAAGAACCCGAGCGTGCCATCCGGCAACGTCCCCGCCGAAAAGGTCTTGGCGAGGTCTTGCAGGACGTTCCCCCGAAAAGCCCCCGGCGCAACGCACACCTCAAGCTCAATATCCAACGGAACGTAGTTCGGCCCCCGAACCTCAATGTCCGTCCCCATCATCCGATAACGGTCGATGTGGTTCAGCATGTCGGTCTTGAAGGCCTCGTCAGCCATCACAGGCAATCCGCCAAGGCGGTCGATCGCGAGGAATACGGTGTACCAACTTCCCGTCCAACGGAATTGGGCTTTCGCGTTTTGAACCTCGGGATGCCGCAAAGCCATCTCTTCGTAGTCGGCCTCAGTGACGGCCCGCTCCTGAACCTTGAACGCTTCGGGAGCATCTCGCCGGACTTCATTTAGGTTTTCAGGATCGACTCCGCCCAATCCCGGCAACGGATTCCAAACCCGCTGCAAGCCAACGAGCGAGGTCACTACAGACTTGAGCGCATCGTGCCCCACGTTTCCAGCTTTGCCGTTGCACGTCCGCACGGTGGCAAGCAGAGTGTCTCCCGCTTGAGGCGCCATGCCATTGATGCCGTTGCCAAACCGCAGCCGAACGGTGCGGTCGTGCTCAGGCTCGGCGACAAAGTGCGCGTCGAACGGACCCGAACCAAGGAGATCGGACTGAACCCTCCAGACGCGTGTGGTCACGGGATTTCCAAGAAGATCGGGAGTTACCGAATCCAGGCCAATCTCAGCAATCGAGGTCTTCGGGTCGGTCTTGAGACAGGCCATCGCTGGCTGATTCTTCATGTCCTGATGGCTGTACGGCGTCGCAAAAGTAACGTCAGCGCTCACCAGCGTCGGCTCAAACTTTGAATCTGTATCGGGTGCTGAAGGGATCGGCAGTTCGGGTTGCCGTGTGCGCCCGCAGTCGGCAAGCACCACGTTGGCGCAGGCCACCGAGACGTCCGTGATCGTCTCCTCGTCGTGAGTGACGCTCAGGCAGACGGGGAACGGCAGGGCGTCGGCCCGCGCCCACTCCACCTGCAGCACATCGACGTTCTCGTGGTCGTCGTGGTCGGGGGTGACCTTGGTGAGCCTGACCACATGGCGGTTGCGCGGGTCTGCGCCGTTGCCGGTAAGCCCAGTGGGGTTCTTGACCTCTTCGATGGAGAGGAGGTCTCCGGGGGCAAGGGTCAAACCGTTCTCCACCAAAAGCGTCGCGCTCGTGCTTCCTTGAGGCAGGCAGCAGTCAAGATCGCTCCAGGTGTGGAACTTGATCGTGTTCCTGCTGGATCGGATCGTGACATCGTGCAGAGTCTCAAAGACTCTCAGGCTCTCGCCGGCGGAGTCGTAGACCGCCTGAGTGACAGCCGGCGTCGAAGCAAGCGCCTTGTCGAGGATCGGCGTGCCCTTGGGGATCGTCTGTCCGTCGGCCCCGCTCCCCGCCAAAACCTCAAAGCAGACGAACGTCCGCGCCGCGCAGCCCTCGTGCACCGGATAGTCCAGCATCCGGGCGATGCGCCGAACGCTGGTCCGCCGCCGTGCCGTGCCAAGGTAGCCCTCGGTAGCGACAGCGTCCTGCGCGTAGCTGAGGTGGTCAGCCACATAGGCCAGCATCTCCACCAAAGCCACCTGAAAGTCGGAGGGGTTGCGCTCGGTCCACTCAGGACGGGTGACGCGCATCCGGTCCAGCATCAACCGCCGGAACGACGGGTAGTCCTTCGCCAGATAGTCGATCTCCGCCATCTCCGGCGTTACGGGCGGGCATTCGTCCAAAGGCGCGCAGTCGAAGTCGCTGGGGCACGCCACCTTGAACGAGAACTCCACTGCGCAAAGCTGGGAGTCGTATCCGGCGGGCGGGGCGTCGTCGCCAGGACCCGCGACCACCCGAAGCACGTAGGTGGAGAAATCGCCGGGACGATCCACGGTCAGGCTCACCACATTGCCGTTGATCGGGGCTCCCGTCACCGCGATGTTCGTGACGCGAACGCCGCCTTCGATGCGGAAGTTCTGGACGGTCAGCCCCGCCGGAGACTTCACGAAGGTGATGTCCAGCGTGGTCTGCGCAGGGTGTCGGACCTCCAAAAAGTCGATCCCGTTCAGGACCCCGGCTGTTCGCACGGCCTCCAAACGCCTCTGCTTTCCGCACACGTAGACGTCGCTCATTTGGTCCTCTCAAACACCTCGGTCATCGTGTCGCCGGTGCGACGAATGGAGTAGGTGACGGTCACCCGGATCGTCGAATCTTCGCTCTCCACCGTCACGTCGTGGGCGTCGATCACGGTCCCCAGCCACTGCTGGAGCGACCCGGCAACCAAAGCCTGCGTGGTCGCGGCAAGAAGGTCGCTGTTAGGCTCGAAGAGCAGGGCAAGAAGCCCGCAGCCGAAGGTCGGTCGATGCACGCGCTCGCCAGGGTTTGTAAACAGGAGCTGCTCGATCATCTCCCGAACGTGGCGCTCGTAGGTGCTGACCGCAGTCGTCCCGTCTTCAGCGATATGGTAGGGAAAGGCGGCGTTGATCATGTGGCAATCACCCTCATCTGCGTGACCGTGATCGTCGGCGGGCCTTGCGGCGCCTGCTCAGGGCTGAGGCAGAGCCCGGTCGAGGTCTGAATCAACGGCGGTCGTCCTT
This sequence comes from Fimbriimonadaceae bacterium, assembly GCA_019638775.1. NCBI lineage: Bacteria > Bacillati > Armatimonadota > Fimbriimonadia > Fimbriimonadales > Fimbriimonadaceae > Fimbriimonadaceae bacterium. Next base: position 110,489 of record JAHBTD010000001.1, read on the forward strand.
CGATCAGCACCCGAGTCGCCCCCACCAGCCACTGCACCCGAATGCACGGACTCGGCTTCGGCCCGGGAAGCGTGAACGCGCACCCGGCGACAGTGCAGGTATCCGGCACCAGCACCGCCGGAGTCCCCGAGAACAGCACCCGCGTGGAGGTGGGAACGGGGGTGACCTGCCCTCCGTGAGGACAGATCACCGTTGCGCCGACGTTGTAGATGGGTCCGGGCATGATCTTTCGCGCCTACGTGATGACCAGCGCGCCTCCGTTGATGGTGATGCTCGGGCCCTGCATCATGATCGACGCGCCCTTGCCGTTCATGATCACGATCCCGGTGTCGTCGATCTTGATCATCGCTCCGGTGGCGTTCTTGATGAGGATGCCGCCGGTGGGGCCGGGAACGTCGCTGATCATAAACGTCTGCTGAAGCTGGGTTTGAACGATGTAGCACTGCACGCCGGGGGGAACGGTCGTGGCGATGCCGGGGACTTCGGCTTTGGTGCTCCACCAGCCTCCCGTCCAGATCGGATAGTTCGGATCGCCATGCTCAAACTCGATCCAAACACCCGAGCCTATCGAAGGCACGGTGAAGACGCCCTGCTGAATCCCCGCGATGGGAAGGCAGGGTTCGGCGTAGGTGGTGGGGACGAGCTGCTGAACGTCCGGCACCTGCGCCTGAATGCGTCCCCGCATCATCGGGTCGAGGTTGTTCATCACGAGTCCTCGATACTTTCCGTAGAATCTCTGTTCGCTTGGCATATCTCTCCTTCTTAGGCAGGCACCGCCGGAACGGTTGGCAGGGTGCCGTTGCGGGCGAGGGTGAACTGTTGCTTGAACTCACCCGGTTTGATGTTGTGGGTCACGGTCTTCACGTAGTACAGGCCGTCGTAAGCGATCCCCGCTCCCCGAACCCCCACGAGCTGCCGCGCCTTCAAAACCTTGCCGTAGCGCAGTACGTCGAGCGACCCCGTGCCCGTGATCGCGTCCGAGGCGGCCTTGATCTCGCCCAGAATCTTCGCCATCGCCTCCATCGGACTGAGGTTGGCGATGTCGCGCAGGAAACCCACCTTCAGCCTCGTCACGGGCTTGGCTCCGAGCGGCCCCGCCAGCATCCCAAGGTCCGGTACCGGGATCGGGATCGGCACGCGAGTTTGCCGCTGCTGAATGAGGGCGATCAGCTGGGTCAGCTGCAAGCCGTTGTAGTTGAACGTCAGGGACTCCACATTCGTGTGGCGGTCCATGTTGATGTTCAGTGCGGGCTGGATCATCCCGACCCGAATCTCCGGTCCCCAATAGGCCGTGTTCATGCCGGGGAGCGGACCAGGATCGACGTAGAAAACGTAGCCCGTATCGGCTGCGAGTTTCTTCACATAGTCGTAGTCGGTGCCCTGCTGGGTAGGGATCTGCTCGGTGGGAAGCGGCGGCTCGTCGAACGGGCTGGGGATGACCAGCGGGATCACCCCGAACACCGCATACCGCGCCAGGATCGTCAGCACACGGATCGAAGGCGGCATGGCGGGATACGGAATGATGCCCGTAAAGTCGATGCGGCTCATCTGGAGGGCGATGTCTTCGCCGGTCAGAGTAAGGGTAGACGCAGACGGAGTGTTGCTTGGAGCGATGTCCTGCCGAGTGATAATCCCGTCCATCAGCACGTTCGGAATGCCGTCCACCGTCGCCACGAGGATCACTCGCGTGCCGGGGTCGAAGTAGCCCGCCGGGATCATCGTCGTGACGATGGGCGACTCCTTCCCGTACTTGAACTGAAGCTGGAAGCCAGAGCGATCGGTCGCGCTGATCGTCACCTGGGCGCTCGCCAGCGCGTCCACCAAAAGCTTGGGGGCGGGCACCGGAACGAGTCCGATCAGGAGCGTCAGCGTCAGACCTTTAGGCATCCGCATCCTCCAGGCTGGGGATTCCCTCGGGCATGGCGATGCGGATGCGGCGGCCCACCACTTCCGTCAGTTCGTCAGGGTGAAGCACGGCATTGGCGTCGGCCAGCCTCCAATAAAGCTCCGAATCTCCAAGAACTCGGTAGGAGACCAGATCGGGGCGGTCTCCCCGCTCGATCCGCACCTCGCCGTAGGTCGCAAACTTCTCGGGCGGGGGCACCATCCGACGCGCGAGATAGGCCACCTCGCGGCCGTCGGGAAGCGTGAGCTTCTTGATATCCATACCGCTGTAGCGGCTGTTGGGCGGGAAGGAGGCTTTGCTCATCCGATGCTCCCCACCCCGAACGGGTCAAGCGCAGTCGAGGTCGCCCCGATCAGCTGCTCCTTGCGCTTGTGATAGGCCATGTAGAGACCCGAGGCTTTCGATCCGGCGGGCAGGTCGCTCACGCTCAGCACGCGCAGGCCGAGCGAAACCTTGGCGCGGATCGGGTTCAAATCCGGATCGAACGCCTCTTCGACGATGCCGAACTCGGTGATCCGAACCGGAGTCACCCGATCCCGGCTCCAGACGAACACGGTCAGCGCCGCCATCATCGGCAGAATCTCCAGCGTCCCCGACGCAGCCATCTGGTCGTTGCGCTCGATGTCGGTGCTGGAGGGGTAGATCATCGTCTCCAGCGCAGCCAGGTCTTTGGCAACGCTCAGCTCAAGCCGCTTTTGCGAAGCCGTCGCCTCGGCAAGTCTGTCCGTCGCATCCAGGATTGCCTCCAGCTTGAAGGTCTCCACCGGTGGAGACTTCAGCCGCAACGCCTCCGAGCGGTCCCCGCTCTCTGCCCCTGCGCCTTGAGGCTGCAGGGTCCGGGTCAGTGTGTCGGGGTTGTATTGCAGCGGAATCGTGCGCTTGGTTGCCCCCGTTTCGGGGTCGATCAGGACGATGCCGCCCTTGAGGAGTTTGGGAGAACTTGTTAGACTCATGCGGCACCTACCCGGGAAAGCATTCCGCTCATCAGCGAGCTGACGTCGATGTCCGGCTTGATGAACCGAATCGAGTCAAGAGATGGCGGTCGGAATGGCTGGTCGGACTCGTAGTGGAACGGAGCTTCGACGCCGAACTCGAGGTTCGAGCCAAAGCGATAGCTGGCAAGCTGATAGCCTCGGTGATAGGTATATGCGCCGCGCAAGGCTTCGGCCTCCACGTTCGCCTCCAGCCCAAAGCTGAGCTCTGGCGCGACGGTCAGCCGTGCGATGTTGTCCACGGTGTACTTGCCCTGCCGATAGCTGATCGTAAGGTTGTTGGTGAAGCCGCCGTTCAGCCCGACCCGTGCGCTGGCGGTCAGGCCGCCGCTGATCGACGCGATGCCCGCGCTCAATGCCAACGCCCCTCGGATGCTGGCGGTGAAGCCGCCACCGATCGGGATCACCAGCCGACCGCCCCCCTCCAGCTCGAAGTTTGGATTCTCGTCAAAGGGGTTGAATCCCGCGCTGAGATGCAGGTCCTCGATGCGGCCCGGGCCGATGCCGTAGTCCACACTGAGCGACCCGGTGATGCGGAAGACCAGCCCGACCGAGACCGGACCCAGGCTGATCCCCAAAATCGGGATATCGACGCTCGTGCTGAACAGCCTGCGCTCCGACCCGAAGCGGCGGAAAAGCTCGATAGGCTGGGTAAATCGGAGCTCGCCCGTCAGCCGCACGTTCTGCCTTTCGTCGATGGAGATGCCGACCTGAGCGCGAAGACTGGGCGTGAGCTGATAGCTGATCGTGCCGTCGGCCGTGATCGCCCCCGAGCGCAGAAGCCGCGCGGTGATCGTCCCGTTCATGCGCCCCCGCGTCATGTTCAGCGTGCCTTCGCCCGTGACCACACCCTCGTCGTAGTTGATGGTGATGGTTCCCGTCAGTCCCCGGAAAGTGAAGCCAGTGGTGCCCGTCGCGGTCAGACGACCCCGCGTATAGCGGAAGCTCAGGGTCGTGGGGTTCAGCGGCGGATAGGTGAACCGACCGCTGCCGGAGAAGACCCAGTTGTTGCCCTCCATCGCGGCGCGGAGGGTGATCGGATTTCCGCGAACGTCGATCACGATCTCGCCGCTGGGGCGAATCCCCTGGTTGGTGAAATCCACCACCACCGTACAGCTCGTCACGTTCGGAATCTGCAGCTGGGTGCTGGTGATACGGATTGAGCCCGACCATGCCCCGTCGCGGTAGACGATCCGACCCTGCGCGTTGTCGATGCGCGGGACGTGCAGATTGATCGTTCCCGATGCCTCAAACCCGCGCATGTTCGCCGTCACGTTGATGTTCGCCGTCGCGATCGGGCTTGACCCTCCGCCGATGGCAAAGTCGAGATTGCCCTGAGCGGAGAGCTCAGGAAGCAGCGTCGCGCTGAGCTCGGCTCGGGTGACCCTTGCCGGACCGAAGGGTCTCCACGTCGAGACGTTTGCCCCAAGCGTGGCGGTCAGCGTTCCGTTGCCGAACGTGAGTCCAAACTGGGTGTTGCGGAAGAGCGGCAGCGAAGGCCGGAGCGTCCCCGTGCCGCTGATCGATCCGTCTTCGGCGTAGGCCAGCCGCAGGTTTCCTTGGCTCAGGAACGGATAGTGGAAGTTCATGACCGGATCGGTCATGTTCAGGAACGCGAGCGTCCGCGTCGGAACCCCGTTCACCTCTCCGGCATCGGTGGCCCGGAACTGCGGGTTCGGGTGCTTGGTGACGTCGATGTTGATCGGGATGCTGCTGGTGCCGCCCCGCCCCGAAAGCCGCCCCGTGTCCATCTTTGCGCGGACGGTATCGGCGGGTGTCCCCTTCACATAGGAATCCATCAAGAATCCGGGAACGAGCTGCCGAAAGCCGCGATTCTGGAAGATCGGCTCGTTGAGGTCGGTCGTTCCGGTGGGGTTGATCCAAACGTCGGCATTCGCCGCGCCGCTGTTCACGCGCAGCCGCGTCTTGCCTGCCGGGTCCTCCTGACCCTCCGCCCCCGCGACCGGGCCGTTTGCTAGCCGACACTCAATGGCAAGGCACTGCGACGCGGGGTCGGTGAAAGTGCCGCAGCTCGTTTCCCCTTCCGGCACCCGAACCTGACGGAAAGCCATCGTGATCTGTCCCGGCGCGGCTCCTGCCGGATACGCGTCGCGGATGAGAGTCGCCCGCTCCACCAGCCAAAGAAAGATGTTCGATCCGCTGCTGCGGTTGGGCGTGGGGTCGAGAAGTTGGACGTTCGTGGGCTGGTTGCCGCCGCCAAGCTGAAGCTCGACGATGTGGTCCATGTCGCAGATCGTGTCGTTCTGGAGCTTGGAGGTCCATCGTCCGGTCTGCGTCTTGCCGCCGACCGCCGCCCAATACGTGTTCGCCCTCTGCTCCGACCAGTTCACCCTCTGCAGCCAGCTTCGCCGCAGCGTCGAGGTCCGGTCGCGGGCTTGGCTGGCCCCGGCGGAAGGGTTTGCCGACCGCATGTCGATAGTCGCCCGGAGCTGATTCGAGGTCGCCATCGCGTCGTAGATCGCCTTCGAGAACGGCCCCTTCGCCGCAGGAAGGTCGAAGTATTGGATGACGAAGGTGCGGTGAATGCCTCCAGGCGGATCGGTGTCCAAAATCTGCGTCACGCCCGCCTGGTTCAGCTTGGTCGCGTCCAGCTCGGGCGGGAATCCGGCGAGGGCCGTCGTGCCGGGGATAGGGGCGGGTACGCCCGGCGTCGATGGGGGCGGGGTCGTTCCCGTCACGGGCGTGGTAGTCGCCGAAGTCGGGGGAACGGGCGAGGGCGGCGCGACCGGGGTCGTCCCATCCTCTGTCCTGCGAATCGCTCCAAAGTCTCCTTGGGTGAGCGACGGGGCGGCGTACCCGGCGGTCACCATCTCCGCAGCGCGGTCGGCCTCATACTCCAGCGGATCGCTGGCAAGCCCGACCTCCGGCGCATCGTTCGCCATCTGCTGAAGCCCTCCCTGCTGGATGGTGTGGGCCAACTCGTGGGCTAGAAGCTTCTGTCCTGTGGGGACGCTCGGGTTGTAGCGGCCGTGGTCGAAGACGATATTCGGTCCGAAGGTGTAAGCCTGGGCTCCGACGGCGCGGGCGGATTCGGCGGCCCTGGAGTCGGTGTGGATGCGCACGTTCGAGAAGTCCGTTCCGAACCGCGACTCCATCGTGTTGCGGACGGGAGCGTCCAGCGGTCTGCCTGGACTGCTCAGAACCGTACCGACGATGCTCGGCGCGGTCGCCATGCCGGAGGTCGCTGGAACGGAGCCCTTACGCTGGAGGATGTCCTTCTTGTTGTCGTCCTTGCACGCCGCGCAACTGCCCCCGCAGTTGCACTTCATGCGGATAGCGGGCTTCGTCGTCTTGGTCAAAGACGGCGTTTTGGCAGGGGCCTTCGTCTGGGGAGCGGCGCGCTCAGCCACTGCGGACGGCCTCCTTCACCTTGATGGCGATGGCGCGGGCGATGGCCTCCTCCCGATTCGGGAAGGCAGGCTTTCGCGAATCCTCCCCGAATGCGCCGCTCAGAGCTTCCGCAAGACACCGGCGAAGGCGAGCCGGGTCCACGTTCGCCCCGCCCTCCAGCACGATCCGGTCGATCCGAATCCGCCTCATCGCAGCCCCTCCAGTTCGGCGCCCGGACGCTCCAGCTTGGCAAACTCGGCCCGCGCGGCACGAAGCAGATGATCCATCTCCAGCGGCTTGTCCTCTTCGGCGGCAGCAAAGGCCGCGTTCAGCGCGACGTTGCGGATGCTTCCACCGCTGATGCTCCACTCCGACAGCTTGTCGAAGTCGATCTTGCCCAGCGGCGCGGCTGCCGGAAACGCCCGCTTCCAGATCTCCGAGCGTTGGACCAGGTCGGGGAACGGGAAGCTGACAGTGAACCGCAGCCGACGCAGAAAAGCAGGGTCGATCGCCTGTTTGAGGTTGCTGGTCAGGATCACGAGCCCCTCGTAGCTTTCGGTGAGCTGAAGCAGATAGCTCACTTCCAAGTTCGCGTATCGGTCGTGACTGTCCCGGACCTCCGTGCGCTTGCCGAACAGCGCGTCGGCTTCGTCGAAAAGCAGGATCGCGCCGGAGCCTTCCGCCGCGTCGAAAACCGCTCGCAGGTTCTTCTCGGTCTCGCCGATGTACTTGCTGACGATCCGGCTCAAATCCACCCGATGCAGGTCCAGCCGAAGCTCGTTCGCCAAGACTTCGGCAGCCAGCGTCTTGCCTGTGCCGCTCGGCCCCGCGAACAGCGCGGCGAGCCCAAGCCCGCGCGAGGTGCGCTCGGCAAAGCCCCAGCGGTCGTAGACCGTGGAGCGGTGCTTGACGTGAGCCGCGATCTCCCTCAGCATCGCCTTGGGAGCCTCGGGGAGGATCAGGTCGTCCCAGGCCGCGCGGGTGTCGATGCGGTGAGTGAGGCCGTCGAGCCGTTGTCTTGCCGCTCGACGTCCCTCGCGCCACAAAGCGGCTTCGGCATCCTCGCCGGGATCGACGGCAGATGCCGCGACAGCGATCTGTTCCGGGGTCAGCCGGAACTGCCGTGCCACGGTATCCACTTCGCCGTTCAGCTTGGCCCCCTTCTCGCCAAGGCTCTGTCGCCAAAGGTCGGCCCTCTCTCCGGCGGTGCTCTGCGGGCACTCGAAAACGGGAACGCTGGCGTGGGTCGGCGGCATCGCCGAAACCACCAAGGCTGGGAATTCAATCTCCTCCAACAGTCGGCTCAGACGCGGCACATCGTGCTCGCCGCACTCGATGATGAGCCCCGCGCCAAGAAGCAGCGCTTCGCGCGTCCAAACGTCGACGAAGCCCTCCGAAAGCACAGCCTCCGACGACGCGATATAGGGCTGTAGCCGCAGGACGCCTGCCGTGTATCCGGCGACGGATCGTGAATCCGGCCCCGCGATCCAGAACGGCGTGAGCCGTCCCCCCTCGCGCTTGCGCCAACGGTCGGCGATCCGCTCGGCGAGGTCCGCTTGCCCTGGCGTCAGGTCGGTCGTTGCCCGGAATGGCTGCACGGGCACCCCGCCCGCATCGAGCGTATGAACCCCCATCAGATAGTGCAGAACCCGCTCGGGCATCCGAAGTCCGCTCAAGGCGAAGCTCGGTCCCGGCTCCAGCTCCATGAGCCGGAACTTGCGCAGAGGAGCCTCCGGCGCAAAGATGTGCCAGCTGGCTTCGGGCAAAGCCGCGAGAGCCAGCGCAGGAGTGGGATAGGCGGCGAACTCCGAACCCATCGCTACCGCGCAACGGGCCGCAAAATTCGGCAGCAGCTCATGCGCCGCAACCAGCCCCAGAACCTCCTGCTCGAACGTTCCCAACTGGAATGACTGGGCCAAAAGCTCGAACGCAGGCGGCGCCGGACACTGCTGCCGCACCTCCTCAACAACCGCCAACGCCTGCTCAAGCTCAAGCGTGTTTCCCAAGAGCGCCTCCACCCGGGCGCGCGCCTTTTCCGCCACCGCTGCAAGGTGGTCTTGGTTCGTTCTCTGCCAGTCGAGGGTTAAGGTGTTCATGGGATTGTCAGGGTCGGGCCGGTAAACGGTTTAGGTTCGGGTGCGTTGGGGTCGAGAGCTAGTTCGCTGACCGCGCCATCCACGCGCAGGCGAACCAGGTAGGTGCCGTCGGCGACGTCGCGAGCCGGGAAGATCAGCGGGTTGTTGGCGTTGGTGCGCGGTCTTGCGTCCATGCTGTAGGCGGCGGGTGTATTCGGGGGCGGCGCATCGGTTCGGTTCAGCAGAAGCGTCGCCTTCTGGTCGATCCCGATCTGCGGCAGAGCGGTGACCGTGATCGTGTGGTCCCTTGCCGGAGTGTTGTCGAAGTTGTAAACGGTGGTCTGGATGACGGGCAGGATCATGATCGGCACGACGTTCGACTCGCTGGCGACATGGCCCGCCCCAAGATCGCCCGAATCCACCGCCCGGACCGTCGTGACCCCCGCCCGAATCCCGGCGGGCAGCCGCAGGCGAACCGCCGATCCGGTGAGCGTGTTCGGGACGACGCTCGCGTCGGCATCCCCAATCTGGAATCGCACGTTCGCGCCGGAGAAGCCGCGCCCGTTCAGCAAGATCGTTCCGTTTGCGGCGAACGGCACGAGGTTCGGCGTGACCGAGTCGATCCCCAGCGCCCCAAACGCCACGCCGTAGACGCCGCGATTCCGCACAGGCAGGCTCTCCCGACCCGCGCTCTCCATGTCCAGCATCACAACTTCGGCCTTCACCAAGGAGGTCAACGAATAGTTGATCTGCGAGAAGGTCGCCCAGATGTGGGAGAAGTCTTCAAAAGAGGTCTTCAGCAGCTTGAGATGAACGATGGTCGGCTGATCGGCAAGGTTTGTGTTCGCCAGGAAGTGCCCGCCCGGGAGGGTTTGGAGCTGGGATCGGATAGCCTGCTTGAGAATGCGAGGCTCGCTGGTGATGTAGCGTAGCGCCGAAGCCTGCACACGTTGAGGCTCGAGGTTCGCCTCTTGCCCATAAAAGGTGAGCAGATAGACGAGATCGAACACCCCGACCGGACGCTGAATCAGATTTCCCCCTGCGTCGCGGGTCGGGGCGTCGAAGTTCCCCAGATCGCCCGTGGGCACCGCCTGATAAAGATAGACGTTGACCCCCGTTCCCGGCAGGTTGCCGTCGGTTCCGTCGGGCCGAACCGCGCTCGCCGATGCGCCGTTGACGTCGGCCCGGACAGCGCGGTCCAGCAGCCGCTGGAGCACAAACGTCACGGTGGCGAAGGCGAGGTGGTTGCTCATGCCTCACCCCGCGAACGAAGCTTCAGATACTCGTCGAGCGAGAGCGCCCCCTTGGGGTTCTCGGATTCGGTGGGCTGGGCAGGGGTTGCGGTTCCGTCGAGACGCACGTCAATCCGTCCGATGTGGATATCGTAAGAGGTCTCTTCCCGGACGGGGATTCGCTCTTCCGACGGCGGCCCGGAGATCCTCAGCTGCTTCTCAACCGTCTCCATCCGCGACTCGATCTGCGTTCGCAGAATCCGCTCGCGCTCCGTTCTGACTTCTCTCTCGGACTGCGTTTCGGTGTGCGTGGTCGAGGTCTCGCGAAGCACGCGCAGATGCTCGGTGCGGGCTTCGCGCAACAGCTGGGACAGCGTTTCGCGGACCTGCTGGGTCTCCCGAGTCCTTGTCTCTTGCGTGCGCGATTCGTGCACGGCCTTCTCTCGCTCAAGCGTTTCACGATGTACTTGCCGATCCGTCCGGTGGACTTCGCGCAGCGTATCGTGCGCAGGCTCAGGAAGTTCAGGATCAAAGTCGGCACGGGAGCCTTCTCCCGGCGACTCATAAACCTGAACTCCCGGCAGCAGCGTCGGCGTTGGGGTTTGCTCAGACGGCGTCGAAGCCGTCGGCTCGACCTCGATCCAGCCCTCATCGTGTCCAGCCACCGGCAGCAAAGGCTCCACCCTTGGACCGATTCCCAGAGCCAGCCGCGCCATCGAGAGGAAGTAGCCGCTCATGATCGCGCAAACTCCAGATAGCGGCGTCTTCGGGCTGGGCTTAAGGCGAGAATTTCAGTCTCGTTCCAGCCGTAAGCTTTGGCGAGATCGTGAACTTCGCTCAACGTACGACGGGCCCGCTGCCCGATCTCTCTCCAAGTAATCGCCGGCAGGTCGATCAAGGCTTCCCATTCGGTCTCGCACTTCGGGCAGGCCAGGCTCAGCCGAGGTGCGCCCAGCGGATCTTCCGCATCCAATCTTTCGTCAAGGGCTTCCAAGACCTCCTTGGGAACCTCCTCGAAGGAAGCCTCCTCGCCCGACCTGCGACAGGCCAAAACGCACCTTCGCACAAGCGCAGACGCCGCATCTTCGTCGTTGTCGAACCGCAGCATGTACGCCAAATCGAGGGAGTTCGCGGGGCGATACTCCACCTCCCAATCCCCCATCGATAGCGTTCCCGGCATCGGCTCCGTTGCCGACATATCGGGCAGAGTGAATTCGGCGATCTCCCCACAATCCGGGCAAGCAGCAAGCGCCTCAACACGCGCCCCAAACTGACGGCTGCGCCATTCAAGAATCCGCGCATTGCGCAGACCCACGGCATCATCCGCAGAGGTTGGGGCAGCCTGAGAGGCCACGAGGAGGCCGCGCTCAATAGCGGCGCAACCCTCGCCGGCGTCCCACAGGTCGAGGAGATCGCTTCCGTACATCGACGGCTCCTTAAGCGAAGGTCAAGCTCTCTTCGGTGGGTTCACCAACGGCTTCGTCTCGTTCAAATCCCTCATGCTCCAGCTTCAGGCTCTGAATGAGAACGGCGTTGGCGTTGGCATCGAGGTCGGCTTGCGCCTGGTACTCCGACACCCAACACTTATAGAGCTTGTACGCGATCACCTTTTGGCCTGCCTCGTTGTAAACCTCGATGATGATGTCCTTGCGGAAATCCTTCAGCGAAGATTCGCTGCCGAGGTTTGCCCCGAAGTTCCAGACCCGGCGCGCCCACTCTTCAAAGTCCTTGTCGTGGGTGACACCGCGCTCCAAAGTGATCGCCTCGAATTCGGTGCGCCCAGGAGCCTTGTGGCTGGTGCTGGGGTCGCCTCCTTCGCGGTGCTTGATCACCTCGGTGGTGCGCTTGAGGGCCGTGATCTTGCTCACTCCCGCGACGAACTTGCCATCCCACCAGATGCGGAACTTGAAGTTCTTGTACGGGTCGAATCGATGTGTGTTGACTGTGAACTGTGCCATTGCTCCTCCCTATGCCTGAACCCTTCCTGCCATCTGCTGCAGGCTGATAACGACAAACTCGGCGGGCTTGAGCGGAGCGAAGCCGACCACGATATTGACCACGCCCAGATTGATGTCGTTTTGGGTTGTCGTCTCGGAATCGCACTTCACGAAGTAAGCCTCGCTGGGGGTCTGCCCTTGGAAGGCCCCTTTGCGGAACAGGTTGTTCATGAATGCGCCGAGGTTGAGGCGAATCTGCGCCCATAGCGGCTCGTCGTTTGGCTCAAAAACCGCCCACTGCGTTCCGCGGAAAAGGCTCTCTTCGATGTAAAGCGCGAGTCTGCGAACGGGCACATACTTCCACTCCGAAGCCAGCCGGTCGTCACCCACCAGCGTTCTCGCCCCGTAGACGATTCGGCCCGCCGGATTCTTGATGCGCAGAGCGTTGACGCCGATTGGATTCAGAAGCCCGTTCTCGCCGTCGGTCATGTTGTACATCAGGTCAGGCACGCCACGCAGAGTTGCCTCCAAGCCGGCAGCTGCCTTCCAAACTCCTCTCTCCCCGTCCGTCCTTGCCAGGACTCCGGCGACCGCGCCGCACGCCACGAACGTCTCCAGATCGTTGTTGTGGAACGGGTTCGGCATTCTGAGCCGGGGCCAGGAGATCATCGAGTTTCGGCTTCGCGTCCCAACCGGATCTGGAGTAGCCGCCATCCCCGTGACGACCGCCTGAGGCGTATTCCACGCATCCGGCGGATCGACGATCATGAAGGCCCTGCGCTCTTCGCAGTACGACGCCGCAAGACCGACAATCTGCGGGTCCAACGTCGCCGCATCCGTCGGAGGGATGCAGAGCATTGTGAAGAGATCGGCCTGCTCCAACGAGTAGAACGCTGTCTTGTTTGTTCGCGCGTTGTTGGGAAAGAACTCCTGCACCCTCAGCGTGTCACCGTTGTCGCCGCCTTGGGCTGCAAGCGCCGTATTGAGGTTGGTAACGGCGGTGTTGAAGTTGCCCTGGTTGAACGGGACAGCCCGGCGAGCCGCCTCCACCGCGTCCTCGGCGACGCTCACTGCATCCGCTCCCGCCGCAACAGCAGGCGCGGCATTCGGGTAGGCCCCTCGCCAGCGCAAGAGCGCCGATCTTTGAGCCAAAACCGTGTCTACCCGCGAAGCATGAGCAACACTGGTGAGGTTCTGGAACGTCTCGCTCTGCCCGCTGTTGACATCGGTGACGCGCAGGTTGAAAAGCGTATTCTGGGCGACTCCCATCGTCGCCCCCATGCCCGCAGGAACGTTCGTATCAATCCGCACCCGGAGACCTCGCCCCCAAGTGCCCTGGTTGGCCGCCTCAAAAACCAACGCGCCTACGTCGATTGGCGTCGAAGCCGGAGGCACACCGCCGCCCGTGCGATTTCGGAAGAGCCGGACAATCACAGCTCGTGAGCCTCCGTTCAGGAAGTAGTCACGAACGGCAAAACTCATGTTGCTGAACTCGGCAAGCCCCCCAAACATGCGTTCGTAGTCGGCGTAGCTCGTGATCGTGACAGCTTCATTGACGGGTCCACGCGCAGCGCGGCCAACAAAAGCCGCTATCGCGGTCGGAACCCCAGTTATTGTGCGTACCCCACTGGGTATTTCTTGAATGTAGACACCAGGATAGGAAACGGAAAGCGCCATAGTTCTCTCCAACTGACAGATTTATATGCTTTACGAAAAAGCCAGCTTCAACGAAAAGCAAATTGGTTCAGTGAGCATAACACAGCTAATACTAAAATGCAACATTAACTCTCTACTTATCTGATGATCGCAATACAGAAGGCATCAAACGATCATCAAGCTGATAAAAGCGGCAAGAGAAAAATGTAATCTCTTGTCTGCGCATTGTGGATAACTACAGTGCAAAGTGAGCCACATTGTGCCTTCGTTGAGTTAGACAAGGCTATTCATTGCATCATCACAGAATGATGAAATGCTGACCCTCTCACAAGAGAATTTCGATACTATGCGCACGTTAACAATTGTCAAAAATGACGATTATGAAAGAGTGAGACAACGAGATGTGTAGGCGTCTTTGCGCGTTCGGCCAGCCAAGCCCTCGATATATTCACATTCGTTTAATCTTTAATGATTTAGAGTTTCACCAATACTCGCTTCAAGCCAAGGAAGGCTTTCGCATCTCACACACAACGAAGCGACACCCAAATCTATAATCGTTAAAAGATCTGAAGTGCCGCCCGTTTTGCCCTATATGTGCAGAGATTAGTATTCCTATTCTTACGCAACCATCCCAAAAATGCAACCCCAACTTCACAATGGGCCAAGAATCAGTCGAAGATTTAACAAAGCGGTCTTCGGGGCCACCAACTTGCAGATAGGTCAACAACTCTCAGGGAGAGTTGTCCACAGGGAGGCTCCATTCCAAGAGGTCGTGAGTTTCAGATTCGCCACAAGGCTCGAATCCCGCTCGGAGATAAAACTCCTTGGCGCGCGGGTTGACCTTTAACACACTGAGTCGAATCGGGGCGCTCGACTCTTGAGCTTGTTTCATCAGTCTTTCGATAACCCAAGCTCCTATGCCCTGCGATTGGCAATCGGGATGAATAAACATCTGATGAAGCTTGATACAGGAGCATTCGATGGTCGTTGAGTAGTAGCCGACGTCGGCAGAGGCCCTCGAAACGAGAAAGAAGTCCTGCTCCGCAAACCGGCGCAGATGAAGCTTCCACTGCTCCTCTTCGTCCCAACCCCAGACTTGCTCGATGTATTCCTTGAACGCTGCCTTTTTCAACTCGTAGACGAGTCTGGCCTCGTGGTCACCGACCTGTCGCACAGAAATACCGATGTCGCTATGCATCCAACCTCATGTGAAGCCCTTCGATAGGCTGTCCAGATTCATCCACAAACCCCTCCGCTTGATCCGCGACCACAAACCCGCACTTCTCCAAGACTCTGACAGACGCGGTGTTCTTCTTTGCGGTTCTTGCATACACTGGGCGCTCGTCAATCAGAAGAAGAAGAAACTCTTTCAGCGCCGCCGTGGCGATTCCTTTCCCCCAATATTCTCTCCCGAGCCAATAACCCACCTCACGAACACCGATGCGGTTGAAAGAGACAGTGAACCCGGCTACTTCATCGCCCACTGTGATCGTCCGTACGATCACGGTGGAATCGGACATAACCTTGCTCCAGTGATCGAAAAATGCTCTCTCATCGCGCGGCTGGATCCCCGTCATCAGAAACACTTCTGGGGCTGCCTGTTGCTTAAAGAAGACTGCGATATCTTCTGGCGAGACGTCACGAAGGTTGAATTCGGGCGACATGAGAGCTTGGATGAACTTTAGCCGATCAGCGGCACGGCTTGATAGCTGCCCCGGTCAGGAACGATCGCGCAAGCAAGCGCAGGAGCATCTTCAGCGCGCAAGGAACCCCTTCCCTATCTCATCGCCCTCCTCCAACCAATAGCTCGCTTCGCCTGAATAGTGCGCCTGCCCGCCCACCCGGACGCGCACCGCATCGAACGAACCTTCACCCGTCTCTTCCACCACTGTTCCTTCAAAGACCGCTCCCGTGATGCTGGAGAAAAGAGCTGTCTCATTCAGCCTGGCCTGACCCTTGGCGAAGCGGGCCGCCATCCGCGCGGTCACACCCGACCCGGTGGGGCTGCGGTCCACTTCGGCGTCGGCAAAGACGCAGATGTTGCAGGAGGTCGCGTCGGGGGAGTCGATCCCGTCGGTGAGGATGCTGCCGTAGAGGAAAGCCAGATCGTCGTGCTCGGGGTGGCTCAGCTTTACCGCCTTCCTCACTTCGGAAGACACGGCCAAAGCCGCATCCACCAAAGCCCGCACGGGAGATTTGCCCGGCTCCAGCCCAAACTGCCGCGCATCGGCAAGCGCATAGAACGCACCGCCGTAGGCTACATCACACACGATCTCGCCATAGCCAGGGACCTCCACCCGCACATCCGCCGAGTGCAGAAACGCCTTCACACTGTCGAAGGAGACTTTGCCGGACTTGCCGCCCGTCACCTCGACATAGGCCTTCACCAGCCCGCAGGGGCACTCGATCCCCACCTCCGTGACCGGCTCGACGGCTTTGACCAGGCCATAGTCCACCGCGTACCGCCCCAGCGCGATGACGGCATGCCCGCACATGGTGCTGTAGCCCTCGTTGTGGATGAAGAGGACGGCAAGATCGGCGCCGGGAAGGGTGGGCTCGACCAGCAGTGCGCCGTACATGTCGAAGTGTCCGCGCGGCTCAAACATGAGGAATCGGCGCAGGTGGTCGAGGTTCTCCCGGGCGTAGCGTCGCTTGTCCAGGATGGTGCTGCCGGGGATGGGGGGATAGCCGCTCTTGACGATGCGCAGGGGCTCGCCTCCGGTGTGCATGTCGAGGACGTCGATTCGGGGGTAGGGCATGAGTGTAGGGAAGCATACACGGTGCAGGCATCCGTAGTATGGTCAGACATTGAGGACAATGTCCCTCCAGCGCATGGCGTAGGTTTGCGCGTTCACCTGCCTCAAGATTCGCAATCTGGAGGCTTGGCTGCTGGGCATAGATGAAGCCTCCAGACGAAGCGTCTGGAGGCAGTGAAACGGACGTCCCCCACCCCAACCCCTCCCCCATTCCGGCAAGCCGGAACGAGGGAGGGGCTTTCTCTTACGACTCCTGCATGAACGGATACCGGTAGTCGGTCGGAGGCACGAAGGTCTCCTTGATCGTTCTTGCGCTGAGCCATCGGTAGAGGTTCAGCTGCGAGCCTGCCTTGTCGTTCGTTCCCGACGCCCGCGCCCCGCCGAACGGCTGCTGCCCCACGACTGCGCCGGTCGGCTTGTCGTTGATATAGAAGTTGCCAGCGGCGTGGCGAAGCTTGCTCACCGCCAGTTCCACGGCGTAGCGGTCTTGGGAGAGGATTGCTCCGGTGAGCGCATAGGGCGAGGTCGTGTTCACCAGGTCCAGCGTCTCTTCGTACTTGTCCGCGTCGTACACGTAGATCGTGAGCACCGGCCCGAAGATCTCTTCGCACATGGTGCGGTAGTGCGGGTCAAGGGCTTCGATGATCGTCGGCTCGATGAACCAGCCCTTCGACTTGTCGTATCCCCCGCCGACCAAGATCATCTGACCGTCGGCCTTGGCCTTGTCGATATAGGCGGCGATCTTGTCGAAGCTGCGCTCGTCGATCACGGCATTGACGAAGTTCGTGAAGTCCTCGACCGAGCCCATCTTGAAGCTCTTCACGCCCTCGACCAGCTTGGCCTTGATCTCGGCGGCGAGGTTGGAGGGGAGATAGGCGCGGGAGGCTGCGCTGCACTTCTGGCCCTGATACTCGAATGCGCCGCGCAGGAGGGCAGTGACCACCGAGTCCACGTCCGCACTCTTGTGAACCATCACAAAGTCCTTGCCGCCCGTCTCGCCGACGATGCGCGGGTAGGTGCGGTACTTGCCCATGTTTTCGCCGATGGTCTTCCACATCTGGTTGAAGACTCCGGTGGAGCCGGTGAAGTGGACACCGGCGAAGTCGGGATGGTTGAAGCAGACGTCGCCGACCGTCGGGCCGTCGATGAAGATGAGATTGATGACGCCGTCGGGCAGACCGGCCTCCCGGAAGACCTTCATCAGCATCTGTGCGCTGAAGACCTGGGTATTCGCTGGCTTCCAAATCACCGTGTTGCCACACATCGCCGCCGAAGTTGGCAGGTTCCCGGCGATGGCGGTGAAATTAAACGGCGTGACGGCGAGTACGAATCCCTCCAGCGCCCGAAACTCCATCCGGTTGTGGACTCCTGGGCTGCCGATCGGCTGCTGGGCGTAAATCTCGCTGAGGAAGTGGACGTTAAAACGAAGGAAGTCGATGATCTCGCAAGCCGCGTCGATCTCGGCCTGAAAAGCATTCTTGCTCTGGCCCAGCATCGTTGCGGCGTTGATATACGGGCGGTATCTGGTGGCAAGGAGGTCGGCGGCCTTCAGGAAGATGTTGGCCCGGTTCTCCCAGCTCATGTTTTCCCACGCTGGCTTTGCGGCAAGCGCGGCGTCGATGGCTTCCTGCACGTGGCTCGCGTTGCCCATATGAAAATGTCCTAGGGTGTGGGCGATCTCGTGGGGCGGGCGGATGGCGATCATCTTGGAGGTGCGCACCTCTTTGCCGCCGATGATCATGGGGATGTCGGCTTCTTGCGATTTCAGCTCGCTGAGCGCCACTTTCAAGGCTCCCTTCTCTTTGGATCCAGGCGCGTAATTCAGGACGGGCTCGTTGACAGGCATCGGATAGTGAAAATCGCCGAACTTCATAGGTCCAAGTTTACCGGGGAGGAATCCGAGCCGCTGGGGTATGTTGGCCTGCCGGAGATCGTTGCGAGTGTCTTATTGGCTATGCTTGCGGTGTGGAGAAGTTCCAGTTCGAATATGAGCTTCTTGATGGAGGCTGGTCAAAAGCACGGATTAGCAATGGTGAGCAAACGGCAGAGATGACCGTTACCTGCTTGAGTCAGCCACTCAAGGAGATGGTTACCCTTGCTTGCTTTCTGCTCTCGTCGGATGAAGAAGGGGCATCCATTGAGCACAGAATCAATCGAGAAATCGCCTTCGCAGACGAACCCGGTGGCTACATTCTCAACGTTCTGGAAGACGAGGAGTCCGTGGAGCTTCCTTGGGATAAACCCGAAGGGTGGCCAGAGGTCGAAGAGCGCCCGCCGATCATGTACGAAGTCTGGAAATACGACTCAGATTCGATTTGGCCGGGTCAGGCCCATGAAGTTCGTACCTTACTCTTTGTTGGCGAGTGCACGATCGAGGAGTTTGCTCAGGCAGTCCATACTGTCCTGGAAGGACTCATCTTGAAACACGGCTTTGCGGGATACGAGTCACGGTGGATGGCCAAGTTCCCTTTGACAGAGTTCGCCCAGCTTTCAGCGATGATTGGACGTACCGACCTGGCGATTTCACTGACCGACCTGACGCCTTGGGAAGATTCAGGCGAGACAAGGTTTGAGGACAGTGACTTAACTTCGTAGCTTTCTGAAAGAACTGGCGTGTCTGTTAAATTAGGAGCCAAGCGACACGCTCGTCAGTCAGGGCGCGAAGGCAACTCCTCAAAAATGTTTGTGCCGGCCCCCTCGCGTGACTGCCATTCAAAATGCTCGATGATGCGCACTCGCCCGTCTTCGCCCCTCGATACTTCGCATGTCGATACCCCGCCGTCAAGACGTCCGTCGGTGTCGAGCTGGCAATACCGAAAGCAGAGCTCGTCTGCTTTGAGCTCTCCGACGAGGTAGCCCTGTCGGACTCTGCCGCCAGAGTAATGCGCTGAAACGGTCGAACCCTCTTGTGTGAACTGGAAAGTCGTGTCTGCGTTCACCACGCCGTTGTCGGCGGTTGAGACCACCTGCATCCGTAAACCATCGAGCGAAAAAGGTTCCTTCATCGAATGCTCCAATGTGAGAATGGCATGATCGCCCGCCCATGGAGGACATACCTGAGTTACGCTTGTCATGACCCGATAGGTTTCTCTCCATACTTCACGGTCATCTTCTTAGTTTGCTCAGATTGACGATGTAAAGCCCATAAGTCCTATTTAATTGCGGTTGCAATTATATTACGTCTAAGTGTTCGGTAATCTCACTTTCCTGACGTAGGAAAGAAAACCATGAGTCAAAAGAAAATCATCGCCGTCATCGGCGCGACCGGAGCCCAGGGGGGAAATCTCATCCGCGCCATTCTCGAAGACCCGAACAGCGAGTTCGCCGTTCGCGCCATCACCCGCAACGCAGACTCGGAAAAGGCTAAGGCCCTTGCCGCGCAGGGCGTCGAGGTCGTGGAGGCGGACATGAACGACGTCGCCAGCCTGACCAAAGCCTTTGAAGGCGCGTACGGCGCCTACTGCGTCACCTCATTCTGGGAGCATTTCGACCCCAACCTCGAAATGTCGCAGGCCAAGAACATGGCCCAAGCCGCCAAAGCGACCGGACTTCAACACGTCATCTGGTCAACCCTCGAAGACGTCCGCAAGTGGGTGCCGCTCGAGAGCGACCAACTGCCGACCCTGAACGGTAACTACAAGGTGCCGCACTTCGACGCCAAGGGTGAAGCCGACCACTTCTTCACCGACGCCGGTGTGCCGACCACCTTCTACATGGTCGCATTCTATTGGGACAACATGATCCACTTCGGCTCCGGTCCTCAGCGCGGGCCAGACGGAAAGCTGATGATCACCTTTCCGATGGGGGACAAGAAGCTGCCCGGCATCAGCATTGAGGATATCGGTCGCTGCGCTTACGGCATTTTTAAGCGTGGAGGCGAGTACATCGGCAAGCGCGTGGGCGTTGCCGGAGAGCAGCTCACCGGAGAAGAGATGGCCGCTGCGCTTTCGGAGACCTTGGGCGAGCCGGTTGGCTATTGGGCAGTCGAGCCGGAGACGTACCGGAACTTCGGATTCCCAGGCGCAGCCGATCTTGGCAACATGTTCCAGTTCCACCGCGACTTCAACGACTACTTCTTGACCGCCCGCGACCATGTGATCGCCCGCGAGCTCAACCCTCAGCTGAAAACGCTTAAGGAGTGGCTGGCGGAAAACGGCAGCAAGATCCCAGTTCCCGCAGCGGTAGGTTAAACGAACCTCTGTCGTAAACGAGGTATCCCTGGATGCGGGTTACCGTCATCCAGGGATTCTGCTGTCTGTGCCTAGTTAACGGATGGAACTGGTAAATCAGCTTCTATCCTGCGAAGAGAAACCTCTTCCGCACAACAGACGCAAAGTCGTCAAATGCTCGCAACGTGTACTGTTGCCTGATCTGGCTTAGCGTTCTTTGCTTCTTGGCACGCTCTGCGAGAAACTCACCCACACCAGTCACGACCTCAATTCACGGGCATCCAAACATACGTTCGATTCGATGGCCAGGGAAGTAATCCCAAGAAAACATCTAGGACTTTCTATTTCATTTCGTATTTTATCGAAATGTATGGTATATTCATTTCGATGATTGACGAAACGACGAGTCAGGCGAAGGCCTTGAAAGCGCTCGGAGACCCCACCCGACTGCGCATCATCCAGTTTCTTGGATGTTGCCCACAGTGTAACGTGATCGACGAAGACGGATCGTGCGGACCCACCGCAAGCGAAGTCTGCTGCACGATCACCGGGGCGGAGAAAATCAACTCCACGATCTCGCACCACCTGCATGAGTTGAAGGGTGCAGGCCTCATCGAGATCGAACGCAAGGGCAAAAGCATGATATGCACCCTCAACAAAGAGGCCCTCGCCCAGCTCGGGCAGTTCGTAATTTCCCTATCGAAAGGAGAGAACCCATGTCTATAACAAAAACCCATCTGTCATTGAATGTAAAGGACGTCGAAAAGTCGGCGCATTGGTACGAAGTGTTCTTCGGGGTACCGACGCACAAACGCCGACCCGGCTATGCCAACTTCGACCTCGATCAACCCGCCCTCAAGCTAGCGCTCCAGCAAATCGACGCTGGAACCGGGGGGCCGCTCAACCACCTCGGCATACTGGTGCCGAACACAGAAGAGGTCCTTGCCGCAAAAACGCGTCTTGAAGAGGCTGGTCTGATTACCTTCTCCGAAGAGAATGTGACGTGTTGCTACGCCAAGCAAGACAAGATCTGGGTGCGCGACCCCGACGGCAATGCTTGGGAGGTCTATGCCCTGCTCGACGATATGCAGGACGACGACCACGACGATCACGCCCATGGCGAAGTGGACGCCAGCCAGTGTTGCCAAACGCAGAGCTTCGGTGACTGCGAATGTCAAGCCGAGAAGCCAGCAGCTGCAGAAACCTGCTGCGCCAAGTAACCCTCCGCAGAGATGAATCCCCTCTTCTTAGACGGGAGAGGGGCAAGTCCTAAGAGCCCGATTTATCTGGACGGAGAGGGTGGCAATAGCCTCAAGTTCCGAAGGAAATCCCCTCTCCCTTGATGGGAGAGGGGCAAGGGGAGAGGGTGACGAAAACTTCAAAGTGCCCAAGCCCCGCAAGCCTTGTATGAGGCTCAGCAACTCCGCAGATGCCAAGTCGGTGCAAGCTGAGAATCAGCGCAGTGCAGAAAACCGCTCCGACTCCACCATCCCCAAAAATGCTAGCCTAATCCGTCAATGGACCACGACCCAACCCAGCACGTTCACCGACGATTCAACCCCCTCCTGAACGAGTGGGTGCTCGTCTCTCCGCACCGAACACAAAGGCCCTGGCAAGGACAAACAGAGCCGACTGCGGAAGAGAATCGACCCACACACGCCCCAGACTGCTACCTTTGCCCAGGCAACGAACGCGCGGGTGGACACCAGAACCCCAACTACACAGAAACATACGTTTTCACCAACGACTTCCAGGCGATCCTGCCCGAATCTCCCGACTTCCAAACCTCGGATCCGCTTTTCCGCGCCGAGTCCGTAAAGGGCACGTGCCGCGTGATCTGCTTTTCTCCGCGCCACGATTTGACTTTGGCGGAGATGTCGGAAGCCGAAATCGGCAAGGTCATCCACACTTGGATCGAGCAAAGCACAGAACTCGCCAAGCTATACACCTGGGTTCAAATTTTTGAGAACAAAGGCGCGGCGATGGGATGCTCAAACCCACATCCGCATGGACAGATCTGGTGCAGCAACGCGTTGCCAAGCCTTGCTGCGCGCGAAGACAGCGCTCAGCAGACCTACTTCTCCAGTAATGGAAAGCCGCTCTTGCTCGATTACGTCGAGCAAGAGCTCCAAAAAGCTGAACGCATCGTCGATGTCAATGCGCACTGGGCCCTGATCGTGCCGTATTGGGCGACGTGGCCGTTCGAGATGCTGCTTGTTCCTCGTCGGCACGTCCATCGGCTGCACGATTTAACACAGGCTGAGCAAAGCAGCCTTTCCCAAATCTTGAAACTCGGGCTCACCCGCTACGACAATCTCTTTCAGACCAGCTTCCCGTATTCGATGGGCTGGCATGGAGCGCCAAATACTGATCAAGTCAATAAACACTGGCAGCTCCACGCCCACTTCTATCCGCCATTGTTGCGGTCCGCAACCGTGCGAAAGTTCATGGTTGGATATGAGCTTCTCGCCGAAGCCCAACGGGATTTGACGCCCGAGCAAGCGGCGGCTAGACTGCGCGAGCAGACTACCGCCCACTGCCGAGCATGAGCGCGCAACGGACTTTAAGCTTAAACTTCGCCGACGCCCTTAAACCACGGATCATCGGGCAAACGATGCGTCCATTCCGCGCCGCTCGAAAGAGCATGCATGCTCAGGTACATCAGGCCGATTCCTGCCGCGCCCTGCATCAAGCCAGTTTGAGCGAGGTGACCCTGGTCCAGCGTTTCCCCGTCCGTCCAGCTCCATCGACGCCCCTTGGCATCCACAGTCGCCTTCGCGTCGATCGCAGCTATGTGCGACTTTGCATATTCTAAATAGACCTGTTTCTTAGTTTCGCGATACATATCCATAAAGAACATCGCAATTCCCGCATTGCCGCAACAATCCCAGTTCTTGCTCTTCAAGCCGCTTTCACTATGCTTATCGCAACTGCTATTCATAACAGCCCTTGCACATCGTCCCGCCTCTTTCATCCACCCGTTCTTGGGTTGGATCTGATGAAGCTTTGCAAAGAGTCTTGCTATGCCAATCGTTCCGTGGCTTCTCCCCGTATAAATAACGAGCGAATCAATCGGATGCCCAGCAAACACGCGACAGTTTGCATTTGACCAATCGCCTATACTGCCAAGATATTCAACACCCTTGAGAGCAGCTTTAAGATACTCAGGCCTGCCCGGCCAAAGCTCAAAGGCACGAGCCAACGCATAAGATGCCGCAATAGTGCCATGCGAATAATTCGACAAATTGAGTGTCATATCTTCAAGCGCGGCCCACTTCCAGCCCGTTCCTGACTTATCCGCTCGACGAATCAGTTCATCGGCGGCTAACTTGCCAATCGTTGAAGATACTTTCAGATTAGTCGAAGTCGCGGAGGGCCAAAGAGACTTACTGGTAGACTCACCGGGCCAAGCCACGCAAAGTCCGGCAAGGCCAGAAAAGAGGTCGTTCTCCGGTCCAAATCGTTCGTCAGCAGGAAGCTTCGACCAGACACTCCCATAGTGCTCCAGGACAGGTCGTGCTAAGGGTCGCCCAGGCTTATTGACCTTGAAGGATGCCCTGTTCAGGTTCTCCCTCAAAAGCAAGTCAAGCAGACCCGCGCTGCCCGAGTAGAGTCCAGCAGGCGAGTCGTCGCTTAGGTCTTGCACCGATCCGGCCAGATGCCGCACAACTCCTTCGCGATCCTTTTCAATCCGTGGCGATGGCGCAGCATCGTTCAATGCCCGTAAAAAATACAGAACACCGGCAGTACCCGAATAGAGACTAGTTTCAGGATAATCAATGCTGTGAGCGAGATTGTATCGCACCTGTCCATCAGGTTCCTCTATACGCATCGTCGAAAGCCATTTATGAACTTCTTGGGCTTTCTTCAAAGAGTCGTCATTAGCCTTTTGCGGACGCTCCGCAAGCAGGCTCGCAGGCAGACTCAAAGCTGTAATACCGACGGCACCTGCCTTGAGCAGATCCCGCCGGGTCGGGGGCTTGTTCGGTATGATCATCTATTGTGTTAATCGGCACAAAAATCACAATAGTTCACACAAAATACTTAGCATCAATCGAATACCATGCAATTTTGACAGATAGTTTAGTATTAAACGATTTTGTTTCTCATCGGATAAAGGACTTCCCTTCTACTCAGAGAAATACGAGGCTCCCACTATCTTTGCCAGGGTAAAGGGCAATCACGGCGCCCCATCTAAATACGGGGCTGCCTCAACGCTTTTGACAATCGAGAGCCCCAAATATGTTGCTCTGAATCATTCAGGGATTGTCGTGCAGCACTCCTTGCAAACCCGAAAACAATTCACGAATAATGAGTCATGATCGTCCCAACCTGGCGTATCGTCGCCCTCAGCGCCGTCATCCTGCTCATCCCTGCGGGCATCGTTCTGGCCCAAGACCCAAACGCCCCGGCTAACACGGCACCCCAAGGTCAAACCGCCAAGCGCGCCATCAAGAGCCCCGACGACCTCAAAGATTGGCAAAGCCTCGCCGGAGGCACCATTTCGTCAGACGGGCGTTGGGTGGCTTACGGCATCGGTCACTACGAGGGCGATCCAAAAGGCATCATTCGCAGCTCCGACGGCCCAGAAAAGTGGGAGATTCCTTACACCACCCGCATCGTTTTCTCCGACGACTCCAAATGGGCGGCTTACTCCATCGGCGTCTCCAAAGCCGACTCCGAAAAGATGGCTGCTCAGAAACAACCCGTCAGAATGAAGCTAGGCTTGCGCAGCTTGCCCGAGGGTAAAGAGCAGACCGTTGAGAACGTACGATCATTCCAATTCTTAAAGGGCAGCAAGTTTCTGCTCATCTCGCGCTACCCCGGCCAGGGCAAGAACCCACCAAGCGCCGACCTTCAGGTGATGAACCTTGCCAACGGCACAACGCTGACCATCGGCAATGTCATGGGCTTTAGGCTAAATAAAGAGGAAACCCTCATCGCCCTAAACATCGAATCCGACAGCGGCGAGCACGGCATGCAGCTCTTCAACCCCGCCTCTGGAACGCTGCAAACGTTGCAATGGGGGAAAGACGATGTTGGCCCCGCCATCTGGGCAAGGAAGGCGGACACGCTTGGCTTTTTGGTCGGGACTCCGAATCCGAAGAAAGAAGGAGCCGCAAATCGCGTCGTCGTCTATAGCGGAGTGGGAAGCGATCCCAAGAAGACAGAGTACGACCCAGCCAAGGATGATAAGTTTCCCAAAGAGATGCGAATCGCCGAATCCGGCGGGCTGCGCATCAGCGAGGACGGTACCAAGTTCTGGTTTGGCATCAAAGACTGGCCCGACAAGAAGACCCCCGATGGCAAGAAACCCGAAGACAAACCGGGCGTCGATATCTGGCATTACAAGGACGTCGACGTCCAGCCGCTGCAGCAAAGCCTCGCCGGACAGGCACAATCCAAAACACTGCGCAGCACTTGGAACGTATCCAACGGCGAGTTCAAGCAACTCGAAACCGACGAACTGATCTCAGTGAATCCCATCGGAGACGGACGCTTTGCAATCATCACCGATCCAAAGCCTTACCGAAGCGCCGTAAAGCCGGGTGGCCTCACCTACGCCGACTACTACGTTTGGGACTTGCAGGATGGCACAAAGACCAAGATCGTCGAAAAGCGCCAGTTCGGAGTCTCTCCTTCACGCAAGGGCAATTACGTCATGTACTACCAGCAGAAAAACTGGTGGCTCTACGACTGCGCGGCAAAGAAATCCACGAACGTAACCCGCAACATCAAGACCCGATGGGATGACGTGGATTACGACGGCCCCCAGCAGGAAACGCCCGCCGCAGCCGGCGTGATGTGGATGGAGGGTGAAGCCGCGTTCATCTTCGACAAGTTCGACACTTATCTCGTAGAGCCCACGATGGCCGAGGCACGTCGAATCACCGAGGGGGCAGCCGAAAACCTGACTCTCCGCCCGACCGATGTTGGGTGGCACGAAGATGGAATTCGGCTTGCCGACCCTATCTATTTCCGAGTGTTCGACAACAACACGATGAAGGCAGGCCTGTACCGTAGAGAGACCGACGGAACCGGCAAAATGCTGACCTACGATGGCGTTCAGTACGGTCTCATCCAAAAGTCGAAAGACACCGATAGGATCATCTTCTCGATGGAATCGGATCAAAAGACCGCCGATCTCTACCTCACAAACGCCACATTCGACGCCGCCAAGCCGATGAGCCGACTCAATCCACAACAGTCGCAGTTCTTCTGGCCCAAGCAAGAGCTGATCAGCTTCACCACAAAGTCGGGCTGGAAGCTCCACGGCATCCTCACCTACCCGGCGGATTACGATCCCAAGCGTCAGTATCCGATGATCACTTACATCTACGAGAAGCTCTCAGACGGGATGTACAACTACGAGTCTCCAAGCGACACAAACCCCTACAGCGCCCAAATGTTCGCGCAAAAGGGGTACTTCGTGCTGAGGCCCGACATCACTTACCGCACCAACGATCCCGGTCTCTCTGCACTGGAGTGCATCGAAACCGCCGTTCAAACGGTACTCAAGAAAAACGTCGGTGTAGACCCACGCAATCTGGGCTTGACAGGGCACAGTTGGGGCGGCTACCAAACGACCTTCGTTCACACCAAGTCGAAGCTATTCAAAGCCGCCGCCGCCGGAGCTCCCCTCACGGAGTTGGTGAGCATGTCGAACAGCTTCTACTGGAACTGGGGCGAGACCAATCAGGTCATCTTTGAAAGCTCGCAAGGGCGATTCAACAAGCCCTGGTACGACATCCCCGATGCGTACACCCGCAACTCGG
The DNA here is from genome assembly GCA_019638775.1 of Fimbriimonadaceae bacterium. NCBI lineage: Bacteria > Bacillati > Armatimonadota > Fimbriimonadia > Fimbriimonadales > Fimbriimonadaceae > Fimbriimonadaceae bacterium. Next base: position 137,339 of record JAHBTD010000001.1, read on the forward strand.
CGATGTGGAACGCCAAGACCATCAACGGCCCGTTCATGATGCTGTTTGGCACTTCTGATGGTGCGGTGGACTGGCACCAAGGGCAGTACTACTACAACACCCTCCGACGCATGGGCAAAGAGGTCATCATGGTCGTCTACGAAGGAGAAAACCACTTCCCTGCGAAAAAGGCGAACGTGCTGGACTTCACTTACCGTGTGCGGCATTTCTTCGACGTTAACCTTCAAGGCGCGAAAGCGGACCCGTGGGTGACCGAAGGTGTGCCGTTCATCAAGAAGCCGTAGCCAAAGCTCATCCGACCACCCGCGATGCGACCCTCTGCAAAAGCAGAGGGTCGCATTTCAATCAGGGACCATCTCCAACAAATCCTCGGAAGCCTCCAGGCCAAATACCAGCTAAACTAATCTGCCGTGCACGAGCAAGCTGCCAAGACCTCCCTGCCGCCCGTCGTCGCCAAGATGGGATGGATCAGCTTCTTTGCCGACGTAGCCTCGGAGATGGCCTATCCGGTGCTCCCCCTATTCCTGACCGGCGTTCTCAAGGCCCCCGTTCCGATCCTTGGACTCGTGGAAGGTTTGGCAGAGGCTCTGGTCAGTTTTATGAAGGGATGGTCAGGATGGCGCTCCGACGTGAAAGGGCAGCGCGTCCCCTACATTCAGTGGGGTTACGGCCTCAGCGCCGTCGGAAAACCCCTTCTTGGGCTGGCAACGATCTGGCCTCTTGTCCTGTTTGCCCGACTGCTCGACCGCTTTGGCAAAGGACTGCGCACAAGCGCTCGCGACGCTTACTTAGCGGATTCGGTAGACGCGTCCCAGTACGGACGAGCGTTCGGCTTTCACCGTGCCATGGATACTGCAGGTGCGTTTGTCGGGGTGGCAATTGCTCTGCTCCTGCTTTCACTCGTACCCGGAAACTACCGCCTAATCTTCTTGCTCGCCATCATTCCTGGTGCCATCTCCGTAGCAATAACACTCACGCTCAAAGACCGCGCAAAGCCCACAACCAAAAAAGAGGCAGAAGCCAACGTCGATGAGGAGCCAAAACCCCGAATCAGTCTCAAAGAGCTGCCCACGAGCTACTGGAAAGCGCTCGCCATCACGCTTGTCTTTCGGCTGGCGAACTCCAGCGACACCTTCTTGCTCCTCTTCTCCTCGTTGTACTGGGGGTTCACCCCATTCCAAACCGTTCTCGCCTACGCCTTCTACAACGTGACCTATGCACTCACCTCCTACCCATTCGGAGTCTTGAGCGACAGGATCGGACGCTGGCGCGTGATCGCGGCAGGATGGCTCCTCTATGCGGGCGTGTATCTGGGATTTGCCATCATGGGCAACGGTTGGGCATGGATGCTATGGGCGCTCTACGGCATCTACACCGGAATGACCCAAGGCGCAGGCAAAGCGCTCGTCGCCGACAACGCACCAAAGCAGATGAAGGGCACCGCGATGGGCTTCTTCGAAATGCTTGGAGGGTTGGCGACCCTACTCGGCAATGCGCTCACTGGCCTGCTTTGGTACTCGGTTTCTCCTGGCGCAGCCCTCAAAGCTTGTGCTGGCCTGGCGCTGCTATCGGCGGTTGGAGTTCCGTTTGTGGTTGGCAAGAAGAAAGCCAGCTGACCACAGGTACACTCCAGCCTCCGCATGCACATTGCGCTTGGCCTCGATTGTGGCGGCTCGTCTTGCCGAGCGATGGCTCAAAACGAGTCGGACGAAGTTGTATTTCAGGGACAGTCCGGCCCCGCAAACATTGCCACAACTCCACCCGCCAAACTGCGAGCCAGTCTTGAAAAGGCGCTTGCCGGTTGCCCCACACCCGATACCGTCTGCGGCTGCTTTGCCGGACTGCTCACCGCCAAGGATCGTCAACAAGCCATCAAAACCCTGCGAGAGATCTTCCCTGCTGCAACCATTCGCGCCGAGCCCGATTACTACGCAGCCCTCATGGCTTGTGTGCCAGGCACCGACATCTGCGTCATCGCCGGAACCGGGTCACTCATATGTTCACGTCACAACGACACGGTGGTCAAATCGGGCGGAAAGGGATACTTGCTCGGCGATTGGGGTTCGGCCTACCGATACGGCAAAGCCGCGCTTGAGCATTACCTAGAGCGCCCCGATCAGGCCAGTGCAGCCCTTGTTGCCGCGATCGAAGACCGCTTCCAATCTCGCGAACAGAACGAGATCATAGCCCGTCTTTATCGCGGGGGTGCCCCTGCACCGGCGTTGGCAAAACTCGTCGATGCTTTCGTCAAGGATGCGCGTGCAGGCGAAGCCTACGCAACCCAGGAATTGAAGACACAGACAAAACGCCTCGTAGAAGCGGTAAAACAACATAAAGACCAATACCTTCAGGGACAAGAGCGGATTCTTGTCTGCCTGAGCGGAGGACTTTGGGATGCTTCAGGCATCTTCCGCGAAGCATTTGACGTAGAGTGCCAAAGGTCAATGCCCGACATTATTATCGAGACCCAACGCATCCAGCGCGCCCCCGTTTACGGAGCCATCGCGCTTGCAAAAGAGATATGAGTACCGAAGGAAGAAACCCACGTTCGTACGGCCTGGACAAAATGTCGGCCCAAGAAATCATCCGGCTGATGAACGAAGAGGAGTACTCGGTATTAAGGGCGCTCCAAGCTGTTGAAGAACTGATCGCCATCGTCTCGCAAAAGGCAGCCAACACCTTCATGGCAGGAGGCACTGTCGTCTATGTTGGCGCCGGAACCAGCGGGCGCATCGCCACTACCGACGCTGCCGAAATGCCACCCACCTTCGGGGTCGATCCTAACCGCTTTGTCGCGGTCGTTGCCGGTGGCCCCATCGTGGCAGGAGGCTACACGCAGGAGGATGCCGAGGATGACGAGCACGCCGCCATCGATGCCCTGAACGCGCTCAGCTTAACCCGCGAAAGCATCGTCATCGGCCTGGCTGCATCTGGCAAAACCGCGTTCACACTTGCCGCTGTGCGGCATGCCCAACAAAAGGGTATCTGGACTTGCGGCATCGCGAACAACGCCAATGGCCCGTTGCTCCAGCTCGCCGATCTTGGCATTTTCCTGGACACCGGTCCCGAAATTCTGACGGGATCAACCCGATTGAAAGCGGGCACGTCTCAAAAGCTCATCCTAAACCGAATCAGCACGGCGGCGATGGTGCTAAGCGGCAAGGTCGTAGAAAACCTAATGGTGGACGTCAAGGCAAAGAACGAGAAACTGCGCGAGCGCTGCGTGCGCATCGTTCGAGAGCTTGCGCCGGTCACAGCGGATGAAGCCGACGCCCTCCTCGCCGCCAACGACTGGAACGTCCGGCGAGTGCTTGAGATTGTGCGAAGCAACGTCCAGGCAGGGACGTAAGGCGCTTCCGATTGTTCTCATCACTCCTCCCTGTATGTGCCGTTAGCTCAGCCCAGTAGAATGAGCCTATGGAATGGCTGATCGGGCTTGGAATCGGACTAGCGGGGGGAGTGCTGAGCGGGATGTTCGGGATCGGCGGGGGAATCATCATCGTCCCTGCGCTGATCTACTTCATGCAGTTCTCCCAACAGAAGGCCCAAGGCACGTCGCTTGCGGCATTGCTCCTGCCCGTGGGCATCCTTGGATTTTGGAACTACTATCAGAAGCAGCAGGCCGACTTCAAGATAGGCGCGCTCGTCGCAGCCGGACTCTTTGTCGGCGCTTTCTTCGGCTCAAAAATCGCCGTGCAGATTGATGACACACTCTTGCGAAAGTCATTTGCCGTGTTCTTGGTCTTGGTGGCCCTGCAGCTCTTTTTTAAGAAGTGAGGAAGAGATTCGTGATTGGTGATTGGTGATCGGTAATCCGTGATCCGTAATCGGTAATCCGTGGTCAGTGATCGGGATTCTGATCTCTTGACGATCGTTCCCCCTTACAACCCTTACAATCCTTACAGTCCTTACAACCCAAAAAAGGGACTCCGCCGCCCGCAGAGCCCCTTCACGATCGGTACATACAGCGAGCATGCCCGCAGAATGATGCCTACGTATAAATGAATCGTCGCTAGTGGTTAGCCGATGCCGCCACCACCGCCCGTGCCGCCGCCACGACCGCCGCCGCCGCCAGCGCCACCGGTACCGCCGCCACGTCCACCAGCGCCGCCGCCACGACCCTGCTGAGGCTCAGCCTTGAACGGCTCGCCACCCATGGTCTTCAGCTTTGCTGTCTGGTCTGCGGTCAGAACCTTTCCGAGCTCCGCATTCATGGTCTCGTTGTTCTTCTGCATAGCAGCCTGCATATCTTCTCGGCTGATCTCTTGGTTCATCATCTTCTCGCCCAAAGATCGCATCGCCGCTGTTGAATCGTCGCTCAGCTTCTTGACCTTAGCCACCTGCTCAGCGCTCATGCCAAGCGCCTTCTGAACGTCGGCTTCCATGATCGCACGGTTGCCCGCCAGTTGGATTCGGATCTCGCCGAGTCTCTTAACCTGCTTCGCATCAAGAATCTTGGCAACCTCGGCCTTGTTGTCAGCCTGGATCTTCTCCATAGCCTTCATCATGCCTTCCTGATCGCCTTGGTTGTCCTGAAAAGCGGATCGCATTTTGTCGCGATTTGCCTGGTTCAGGGCATCAATCTTCGTCTTTTGCTCAGCAGTGATATTCAGGTCTTTCTGAACATCAGCACGTCCGAGCAGATTAAGCCCGCTCGTATCGTTGCCAAACATTCCGCCACGGCCTTGGCCTCCGCCAAATCCGCCAGCGCCACCTCGTCCTCCGCCGCCGCCACCCTGGGCAAACGCCATCGATGTAGCAGCTACCACAAGCACGGCTGCAACTGTAAATTTCCAAATTGTATTTCGCATAGCTCGCCTCTGTAAGTCACGCCGAAAAGCGCGTATTCTTACGAACTGAACGTTGTGACGTTAAGGCTGGTGTGAAGTTCAGAAAGAAAAGGCGAATATTTCTTAGATTTTTGAGCGGCAAGAATTGCTGTAGTCAACCTTAAAAACAACGATGCCCGAAGGTATTCCTTCGGGCATCGAATTGTTGGCGAGAAAGCTTAGCCCTTGCCGCCACCGCCCCCAGTCCCGCCACCTGTTGCAGGCGGTCCTTGTTTGGGTGGGTCCGTCTTCTTGATCACGCCGTCAAGCGCTCCCTGCGACTGCTTGGAGAGCTTCCTCTGCTCTTCCTCACGAAGTCTCCGAGCCTCATCCTCGTCACGAACGAGCCGAGGTGTAAGGAAGACGAGAAGCTCGGTCTTCACATCCTGCTTGTCGGTGCTGCGGAAGAGATTGCCAAGGATCGGAAGATCGCCCAACAGGGGAATCTTCTTGGTCGTGGAGTTCACCGTATTGCGGATAATTCCACCCAAGATAATCGTCTCGCCGTCCTTCACCGACACGGTCGTATCGGCTTCGCGCTGATTGATAATCGGCGCGTTGAAGTCGGTGAAGCCCTGAAGGTCGTTCGCCGTCTGCGTAATATCCATCGTCACATAGCCGTTGGAGGTGATGCGCGGGGTCACCGTCAGAATGATTCCAACATCTTCAAAGGCGTAAGTGAAGGTGAGGTTTCCGTTGGTATCTTCGCGTGAGCTCAGAACATAAGGAATCCGCTGGCTGATGTTGATCGTCGCTTGAGAGTTGTTCGAAGTGAAGATTCTCGGTGTGCTAAGGACCTGGAACTTACGGTCGGTCTTCAGCGCATTGAGGAACCCAGTCAAAGCACCGCCCGATAGCGTGTATCGGAAGCCCTGCAGTGGCGGGTTGGCATTCGCCAATCCAAAAGCGCCTTCGGAGTTTCCGGTGGTGCCCGGCGTTCCAAAAGGATTGCTCTGAGCGTACTTCCACTCCACGCCAAACTTGCTGCTCGCGTCAAGCGTCGCTTCCACGATAATCGTCTCGATCATCACCTGCTCAGGAATCCGGTCAAGCTGCTCAAGAATCTGCCGAATCAGTTCAACATTGTCGGGCGAACCAACAATGATCAGGCTGTTCGTGTTCTGGTCCGGAATGATCGTGACCTGGTTGGTAAGATCGCGAATGTTGATGAGGCGGCCCTGAGAGTCGCGGCCCTGCTGGGTTGCTGCTCCTGTAGCCTGATTGCCCTGTCGGTTTTGTCCGCCGAACTGGAAGGCGCCGCCCTGCTGAACGTAAACGTCCGTATCAAGGTAGCCGTCGCCGTCCATATCGATGTTCAGCGAGTTCCGAGCAAGCTCCTCTTCAGAAGGAACGTAAGCTTCGGGCTGTCCACCGCCCCGGTTGCCTCCGCCATTATTGCGGTTGTTATTGTTGTTCCGGTTATTGTTGTTGCCTGTCGTTCGACCCGTGTTGTTGCGGTTGTTGTTTCGGTTGTTCCCGCCAAACGCTTGGTTCAGGAGATCGGAAACCTGGTCGGCCCTTGCGTTCGAAAGCGGCACCACGAACGTCGACTGCTCAATGGTCACTTCTTTGTCGAGGTCCTTCAAAACCTGCGCAACAAGCGTGTGGTTCTCTTCGGTAGCGGTTACAACGATTGAGTTTGTACGAGCGTCCGCGACAACGGTGCCAAATGCGGCCTGCGCGTTGCCAAATCGGAACGCCTGCTGAAATCTCTGCTCAATCGGAACGCTCTGATTGCCCTGCCCGCCACGTCCTCTCGGAGCGTTGGTGGTCAGGATGTTCTGTATCGCAGCTGCGATCTGATCGGCAGCGGCAAATTCAAGCGTGTAAACCTTGGGCTTCAGCGGCTGATCGGTCTCTTTGTCAATCTGCTTGATGAGAGCCTCAACCTGCTTCTGCTCGTTCGACGGAGCGTTGACGATAACGGTGTTGCTGTAATCGTCAGAAGATGCACGAACGCTGGACTGTTGCCCACGTCCAAAGCCGGAGAATCCACCAAATCGGTTGTTGTTCTGTCCGCCACGGTTCTGCCCGCCGAACTGGAACGGATTACCGCCGCCGCCCCGCTGCGCATAAAGGCCGTCGCCGTCAATGGAGGCTTCTGGCTCACCGCGTCCGATGGAAATCGGCATTCCGCCGCCACCGCCGAGCGTTTGCATGAACTGATCGAACGCGCTCTGTGCCTGAGCAAAAACCTCATTCACAACGCGGGCGACCTGGCTCGCATTCGCATACTGAACAGGATAAACCTTGATCTCGTTTCGGCTGCCGCTGAACATCTGGGCGATCTGCTCTGGAGTCATCCCGCCGAACATGCTGTTCCCGCCGCTCTCACGGTTCTGCCTTCGCCCTCGAATCACGAGAGCGTTGCCCTCTTTGGCAAGTTCGAAGTTCTTTAGGCCAAGGGTTGTATTCAGAATCGAAAACGCCTCATCCAGCGGTACAGGATTGGGGCTCGTGATCGTTAATGTCCCAGTGAGAGCCGGGTCCTTGATGATGGTGAGTCCAGACGCTTTGGAGTAAACGGAAACGATCATGTCCACGCTGGCATTGCGGAACTCAAGCTTCATCCTCGTCTTGGGATTCAACTCAAACTGCTTCCACGCCGGTGTCTGTGCGATTCTGCTGCCGTCATCAAACTGCGCAAATGCCACAACCGGCACCAGCGCGATGATACAAATCAACCATTTAAAAACCTTCATTCGTCTGCTCCTGCATCTGTAGCCGGCATACTGTTGCCGTTTCCACGTCCCTGACCTCTTCTATTTCCCGACGTATTGGAGGGACTAATTCCAACCGCCCCGCCTCCACCGATATTCCCACTTAGGGTCGGATCCAGCGGTCTCAGCCCCGATGAACTTGCTACTGTCTGATCATTAAATCCATACGCTAAACGTAGCGTCTTTGGTTGCCCGTTTGGACCCACCATCGTCAGCGTTCCATCGCCAATCTCTGTGATCCTCACACGCTTCCAGCTTTGACCTGTTCTTATAAACTCTCCTACGCCCGAACTGCGGTTCTCAACGCAGGCCTCGCGCGCGCCGTCGATCTCAAACGTCCCGGTAAAGTACCAACCCGGTTCTCCACCCGCAAGGTCGGCTGGAATGGCGTCAGGCTCGTTCATCTGACCATTCTTGCCGCTCGACATGCGCGCAACTATAGGCATAAACGAATTATCGACAGATTCGTTCAATGGATCGAACCGTTTTGTGTAATCCTCTTGGGTCACTCCCTCCGGCATCTTGGCTGTCTTTGCCGGGGGCTTCGCTTTTTTGGCCTTTGCTGCGGCTGATTCGTCGCCGCTCATCTGCATATAGACTGCCGATAGCGCCACGACGACCAATAAGTACCAAATGGGTTTGCTAATCTTAAGCATGAGAGTCTCCTGAAACTTGTGCGGTCGTTGCCGCTGGGGGTTTTTCCCCGTCTTTCTTCTCGGGTTCGGGCTTGGCCATGTCCCGAAGCGCCATCAATCCAATCGTTGCTGAAACCGTATCACTCACACCGTCCGACGAAGAGAGCTGCACCATCGTCACGGCTACTTTGCCCTCCGCATTTTCGATAGAGCGCAGGAACGAGGCGACCTGAGGATAAGAGCCATCAAGCGTGACAAGGAACGGAACGCGCAAAAGCTTCCCGTCTTCAACGGTTCGCTGAGGGCGAAACGCTTTGATCGCCAAACCGTTCTCACGAGCGATCGCCGTTGCCCGATCAAGCACCTTGGGTCCGATCTGCTCGACCTCTTCCGACCACACCTTCGTTTGAGCGTAGGCTCGCTCCTTCTTCTCAAGCTCAAGGCTCGTATGCTTCTCGCCATTGATTGTCGCGATGCTGCTGTTTCGAGCGCTCTGCTTCATCGCTTCCGTGGGTCTTGGTGCAAAGTTGTCGTAAAGGAAGATGCCAAGCATCGCGACCCCAGCCACGATCATCACAGTATTTGCTGTCTTGATCTTCTGAGCGTTCGTGGCCATTATCTCTTTGCCCCCTTCTTCACATCCTCGAGCGGCAAGTTGCCCACCGCCCAAGCCGAGATCGAGAAATTCACAACCTCCGTCTGCTCAATGGTCGCGTTGTTGGCAAACACCAGCTTGACGTCTCGGAATCTTTCTTGCGCGGTCAGCGCCTCCAAATAGGCCGTTACGGCCTGGTTGTTGACTGCGGTTCCCCGAATCTGAACAACCCTGCCTCGGTCATAGTTGACACCCGTGATCCAAGCCCCCTCAGGGACGCTGTTCCCGATCAACACCAAGATGTCGCTTGAACGCTGGGCAGGTTCGAAAAGCCGTCGCACGCTGTCGCTAATGACCTTCGCATTCGCGGCTTTCTGTTTGGCCGCATCACGCTCTTGTCGCGCCGATCGCGAATTCGCCATCCACTCTGCGTTGCGCGTATCCACCGCTGCCGATTGATCCGACCGGTCCATAAACGCCAGTGCGCCCAGCATCACCGCCGCAACACAAAGGAGCGCGGCAAACCGCGCCCGGTTCGAAGCTTGCTTGGCCTCTCGACGAGCTACCTCTTCGGGCTGCTCAACGTTGACGCCAAGACCAAGTCCAACCCCCGCAAGAGCTTCAAGCGTCGAAGTCCGCGAATGATAATCGGCGGTCGGCAAATTCAAGCCACCAGCGGCCAACACCGGACCGCAGGCTATACCCACCGAAGAGTAAGTCCGGCACACCTCATCCTGAATCGCTTCCGGGTCCTCGGTCTTGGGAGCTACCCGGCTGTAGCGAAGCAGTCCATCTTTGACGATATCGACTGACAGACCCTCAAAGCCGATCTCGACAACCGCACAATCCGTGATGTTAAGCGAGCCAGCAAGAGCCAGCGCCCCGAGCGCCGAAGGAACACACGCCGCGACGTGGTAGCCCGCCTTCGCCAAGTCCTCCTTGGCAAGCTTGAGCGTCTCGTCCGATGTCGCCATCACACTGGCAACCCGCCCTTCCTGCGTCAGCTCTGTACCCAGCTTAAAATCGTATGCCACCTTGCCCTGAGTGATCGGAAAGAGCTTGCCAACCTGAAGAGCGAGGACTTGGGTGATCTCGCGCTCGTTGATGTTAGGCACGTGCGTGGTTCGCACAAACGCGCTTCGCCGAGAAAGGGCAAGCACAACCGCCTTCGCCAGTCCAGCTTTATCGGCAGCTCCCGACACGGTATCGGATACCGAAGCGGAACCCCCTGCCGCTGGCACGGCGGCGACATGCTTAGCCGACCATTCGATAACCGGCATCGCGCCAGGGATCGACTTTCTCATTGCGCCTCCGCAAGAACAATGTCGTTGGCGGCTTCGGGCTGCCAGCCCCACCGGGTCAAGAGGTTGTCCCCCCTCGGTTGGTCGGTGCGAAGAATGCGCGGTCCCGTGTCGGTCAGATGCACAAAGACCTCTTTAATCGATTGAGAACTTCCATAGGTTCCGATGACTCGTATCAAAAACGTTCGCGAATTGATCGTAAACAGATCGACAGACTGTCGAAGGATGTCCACGGTCATTCCAGGGATCGCGGCGATCTCCCCCAATGTCGTCATTCCTGCGTCTTGACGCTGAATAATCGCCTGCGAAATGTCCGGCGTAAAGGCCGGGATGCTGTTCAAAACGGCTTCCGATGCCGTGTTCAAATTGATCTTTCCGCCAAACTCCTGCTCTGTGCTAACCGTAAGGTTGTCGAGTATCGGGCCAACGGTTTGGGTTGTGACGTTGTTTCGCACCAGAAGGTCTTGCATGCTTGTGTAGGGTCGATTTTGGGCGATCTGCAATCCAAGTGGGATGTTGCCAATCGCTTGCCCGATCTGCACGCCTTGGGCCTGATTGGCATTGATGAGCTGCTGCCCCGCCGCAGCCACCGGCGAAGAAAGCTGCCCCGTCATCACCAAGTCGATCAAAAGAGGCTGCTGAGTGACATCGCCCTGCGCGAGGAACTGGTTGGAATTGTTGACCTCGGTGGGTTGATAAAGCGTAGCCGGTGTAAAACCCCGCACCAACAGCAGTTCGTCAACTGTAATGAAGGGGCGCAGCGCCGCGTTGTAGGCATACTCCAGGTTGTTGTAATACTCGTCCTTGGCGCCTTCGGGTCGTGGGGCTGTCTCTGGCGAACGCCAATCCAGCAAGCTCTCAACCTGCTCGTTTGTGAGTGGCAGCCGCTGCAACTGCTCTTGCGCCGCGGTGTTAAGATCAACCCTCGCCGAAGCGTCCACGATCTGAATGCGAATCGAACCCTCGGCAACGACAAACCTGTCCGACCCCGCATTGCCAAGCAAGGCCCATTCGTCTTGCGTTGTCGTCGGGGTGCCCGCTTCGATCAGTTCAAGCTCGGCCATCGCCCGCTGAACTCCCGACTCAGCCATCAGCTCCGCACGAATATGGTCGATTCGGTTTTGGCGGGCCATGTAAGACACGCGCTGAGTCGCCGCAAAAGAAGCCACGATGGCGACCAGCCCAACAAGAACGATGAGCGTCATGATAAACACACCGCCGCTATCCTTCCTGCGCATCATTGCCCACCCCCAATACCACCGCTGGTAGCTGCTGGGTTCTCCGGCGTGACGTCGCTAAACATGAGCCGAACCGTAAAGACGTGATTGCTGCCATCATCCGAATCTAAGGTGTAAGTCACACGCACCGCCGCCGGCAGTCGCTTCTCCGTGGCGATAGTGGTGTCCCATTCGGTGACCCATTGAATCCCGTCAAAGAACTCGAACCCGATGGACGTCACATGCTCATCCATCACCGACTCGTATCCGCCCTGGAAAGCGTCGCCGTCCGAAGGTCTTTGCTCACGTAAAAACAAGCCTGTTCGCCCCGCCGGATCGCCAACCGCAAGCACCGAAAGCCCAAACTCGGCGACACCGCCCTGTGGACCGTACGTCGCATTCAGGTCTTCAAAGGTTTCGGTAGCCGAAGTGTTGAGGAAAGCCCCGCTTGTCGTCGTCCCCGCCGACGTGAAGATCAAAGTGTCGGGGAGAGATGTCGATCCCGAAGCGGATGGCTCAATCGGATTCTCACCGTCGATGCTTGCCACAAAAAAGGTGGTTGTGTCCTCTTCAGCTGTAAGGAACGCCGTTTCAAGCAACCGCGTCACGCGGTCCTCAAAAGTGCGCTGGATCGCCGCTTGCTCTTGCCGAGGCGCGATGCGTGCCTGAAAGTTATGGGCCGCGACGTACGATGACGAAACGCCGGTCAGAATGATCGCGCTCATCGCTGCCACCAGCAGAGTCTCAATCAGCGTAATACCAGCTTGTCTGCTCCTCAAGGTTGCTGGCCTCCTGCATCGGTGGTTACGGGCTGTCGGAAGACAAGTCTTGTCAGGGAGTAGGAGATCGAATTGCCCTCTCCGTTGATCGTAAATCGAACGATCTCAAGGTTCTCGACGCCGCTCTGTTCAGTGCTCGCTTCCCAGCTGATATCTGGATAGCCTTCCACTTCAAAGTCGCCATCAAGCGGAGCTTGCTGATACTCCGCAGTCGCGATAATCTCATCAAGCTTTCGTTTGGCGAGCATCTGCAAATGCTCTGCCCTCTCTGCTCGCGTCTCGCCGTTGGCCATCTCGGCAAGAGCGCCCAAACATGCGCTGATGCCCAGGCCGAGCAGCGCAATAGACACCAACACTTCAACAAGGCTGAAGCCGCGTCGTTGACGCGCATATGAGGGACGACGATGTTGTTTAGCCACCACCGCGCTGCTCCCTCTCTCCCGCTTCCCACTTGGTCTGAGTTTGTTCGGGCAGTTCACCGTCGATAAATGCGGCTCGCCCGGTTACGTCATCAACCTGCATCGAAAACAGACGCCCATCCGAATCGAACTGAACCCCGCCTCGTGTGGCGGTCCCATCGGGATAAAACGCCATAAGCCAGGTTTCGGTGTTGGTCGTCGAGCCGTTCAAGGTCACTTGGTCCACCTGAACGCCGTCTGGCAATGGCACCGTTCGTATCGCTTGGCCCTGACCTTCATCAGCGCCGTCCTCAGTGAGTTCGATCTGATCGCCCGATACACGCAGCACAAAGACGGCTTTGCGTTCGATTGCCGTCTCCCGAGCCTCACCAAAGATCGCCTTTGTGCGGTTGATAAAGTTCTGGTAATCCTCAGCCCTCTGGAACGCGACAAGACGCGGCACTGCCAGAGCAGAGAACATTGCAAGCACCAAAACAACCACACCCAACTCAATGAGCGTGAATCCGGAGCGCTTATTGATCGACCGGATCGATGTCAGCGGCTTCTCCTTCTCCACCTGGCTGGCCGTCGCTGCCGTAGCTCGTCAGCGTGATGGTCTCCCCATCGGATGTGTAAATGTATTCGTTAAACCAGGGATCCGGCGGAATCGCCTTCTCAGTGTAAGGGCCCTTCCAGTTGTTGACGTTGCCCGGATCCTGCTCAAGAGCAAGCAAGCCCTCTTCGGTCGTCGGGTATGTCCCTGTGTCCAATTTGAAATTGGTCAATGCGGTGCGCAGCGCGGCAATGTCGCTCGCGGCTTTGGCGCGCTTGGCGTCGCCCGCTTTGTTGATGATGCGTGGCACGATCATCGCCGCAAGGATGGCCAGAATGAGGATGACCACCAAGAGCTCGATGAGCGTGAAAGCTTTTCGTATGTTTGGCCTTTTCAGCATAGTTTTTCTTCCCGTACTTCGTAAATTGTTATTTGAATTCTTCAATCTCGAAAGCTCCCTTACTTCACCAAGTCCTGTGCTTGGACGATCGGCAGGAGCACCGAGAGGATGACGAAACCGACAATCACACCCATCGCAACGACGACAATCGGCTCGACCATGGCGCTAATCCTGCGCATGCTCACATCAACCTCAAAGTCGAGGCTGTCGGAAACGCGGCCCAGCATCTTCGGCAGGTCACCCGTCTCCTCTCCGATTGCGACCATGTGCACGAGCACCGGCGGAAAAGAGCCGGTATCGCGCATCGACTGGTGGATCGCTTTACCGTCGCGAACATCATCCGCGACGAGGCGGCTTGTTTTAACAAACAAACGGTTGCCGCTTGCCATTCCCGCCAGCGTTAGCGCTTCGAGAATTGGCACACCGCCATAAACCAATGTTCCCAAAACTCGTGAAAACCTGGAGACGACCGCCTTAGAAATCACCTTGCCGAGGACCGGTGCCCGAAGAAGGAATGAGTCTCGCGCAAGCGCCCCCGCCTCGGTCGCGATCCAGCCGCGGTACAGCAAGAACGCGCCAATAAGCCCACCAAGAATCACCGTACCGTTGCTCGTCAAAAAGTCAGCGATACCAAGGAGAATCTTCGTTGTCGTCGGCAGTTCGTTGCCCAGGCTGTCAAACACACCCGAGAGTCGGGGAATGACAAAGGTGAACAGAAACACGACGACCAAAACCGCAACGACCGCCAAGATCGAAGGGTAGATCAGCGCCGCGACAATCTGGCTGCGGCGAGCAAGCTCGTTCTCTTGGAAGTCGGCGAGCTTTCCTGCAACTTCAGAAAACTGACCTGAAGCTTCACCGGCTTTGAGCGTCTCCGTGTAAACGCTGGGAAACTGCTTTGGAAATTTTGAGAGGGCTGCCGATACTGGCAATCCCGAACGAACATCCTCTAACGCTTGCTCCGCAATCGCCGCGAGCTGGGGGCTTTCCGATTGCTCGCCAATGACCTGCAAAACGCGGTCGAGAGGCAAACCTGCCGAAGCCAAATCCGCCATTCGCCGAGTAAACAAGGCGATGTCCTGCCGTGTCGCTTTCTTCTGACCCGTAGCCTTTGTTTGCGACACCTGCTTCTGTGCTTTGATCTCAAGCACATAGCGACCGTCTGCGGTCAAAGTAGCCACAGCCGCTTCCTGCGAAGCAGCCTCAAGAAAACCCGACTGCTTCTTGCCGGAAGGTTCAACAGCGGTATAGGCGAAGGTTGTCATTCGCGGTTAAAAGTCCTCCCGTTGGCTGACTCGAAGCACCTCTTCCGGAGTGGTCTTGCCGTTAAGAACGGCAAGCTTGCCGTCTCCGAGAAGCGTCCGCATTCCCTGCTTCTCAATAGCGTGGTTTCTTATGGTCGATGCCGACGCCCGCGCAACCGTCAAGTGCTTGACCTCTTCGTCAACCACGAGCAACTCAAAAATTCCCTGTCGTCCCTTGTAACCAGAACCCAAACACTTGTCGCAGCCCTTGCCCTTCATCAAGTTAGCGTTCTTAAGTTCGTCGAACCGGATGCCAACCGAATGCAGGGCATCCTCGTCAAACTCGTATGGCGTCGAACAGAAAGGACAGTTGCGACGAACAAGCCGCTGGGCAAGCACTCCAAGAAGCGAACTTGCCACCAAGAACGGCTCCACGCCCATGTCGATCAATCGTGTGATCGCGCCGGGTGCGTCGTTGGTGTGCAGAGTGCTGAAAACAAGGTGTCCCGTCAAGGACGCATGGATCGCAATCTCGGCTGTCTCATGGTCGCGGATTTCACCGACCATGATCACGTCCGGGTCTTGCCGAACGATACTGCGCAGTCCACTGGCAAAGGTCAGACCGATGTTCGATCTCACCTGAATCTGCCCAATTCCGGCGACTTGGTATTCGACCGGGTCCTCAATCGTAAGGATGTTCTTCGATGGCGAATAAATCTCTTGCAGCGAAGCGTACAGCGTCGTGGACTTTCCACTTCCCGTCGGACCGGTGGAGAGGATAATCCCGTACGGCATGTTGATGAGCCGTTGATACTTTTGGAGGTTGTCGCCCGCCATGCCAAGGTCGGTCATGCTCAGCATCGCCGTGCCCTTATCGAGAATACGCATAACGCATCGCTCGCCAAAAACGGTCGGCACGATGGAGACACGGATATCGACGCCTCGACCCGCGATGGTCAGCTTGATGCGTCCATCCTGGGGTAGTCGCCGCTCGGCGATGTTCATCTCGCCAAGAATCTTAATGCGTGAAATAAGCGCCGCGTGCATCCGCTTTGGCGGCCTCATCACGTCGCGCAGCATGCCATCGACGCGGTAGCGCACCTTGACCTCTTTCTCGTAAGGTTCGATGTGGATGTCCGATGCCGCGTCGCGGGCGGCTTGGGCGAAGATCAGGTTGACCATCTGGACGACGGCAGTCTCGCCCGCCATCTTTTGAAGGTCAGCAAGGTCAACGCTGTCGTCGATTTCGGTGATGCCGCTGTCATCGGATGGCAGTTCGGCAAGCATCCCCTCAAGAAATCGCTCTTCGATGCGCTCACGCAGCAGTTGCGGATCAGCCATGACCGCGCGTGTGGGCATTCCCGTGAGAATTCCAAGGTCATCGACGGAGGTTAGAGATTCGACGGAACCGATGGCGACGACGAGCGTCTCACCTTCAACGTACATCGGCAAGACCTGCCGATTGAGGGCAAAATCTCCCGGAGCCAACAAAATGGCGTCATGATCGGGCTTGACCTCGTCAAGGTCCACCATCGGTAGACCGGCGTTGTCAGTCCGCGTTTGGCCATTTAGGCCCTCCTTCGTGGGGATAGTATTCATTGCTAGAGCCAACCTAAGGTTGGAGTACGAGCCGAGACGCCAAGACTTCTCCATTGTTTAGTTCACGTCACACCATTTCAACAAAAACAGGTCCAAAGATCGAACAGGGATAAACTGGGAACTATGTGGACAGCCGCAATCGTAGTGTTGAGCCTTACCCTTGCGCCACCTCAGGCGAAGCCAACCGAGTCTCCCGCAACCAAAATCGTCGCCGGAGCGCGCCAGCAACTGAACTGGGGAACAACCTATAACGGCGCCTACGTCCGCATCAACTATCCAAACGGAGATGTCCCTAAAACACAGGGTGTCTGCACCGACGTCGTGGTTCGTGCCTTCCGTCACGCCGGTTATGATCTACAGCAGCTGATCCACGAAGATATGAAGACTGCGTGGAGCTCCTACCCTCGCTACCCCGGCAACTCAAAACCCGATCCCAACATCGACCATCGCCGCTGCCCAAACCAAATCGCTTTCTTCAAACGCCACGGCAAGAAGCTGACGACCTCTGTCGAAGCCGCCAACAAGAGTGAGTGGAAGCCGGGCGATGTGGTTTTTTGGAAGCTATCCAGCGGCCTTGACCACGTGGGTGTCCTCACAGACAAACGCAACGAAAAAGGACTGCCGCTCGTGATCCATAACCTCAACAAACCCACCGAAGAGGACGTGCTGGAGAGCTACAAGATCGTCGCACACTTCCGATACCCAAGGTAAATGCCCGAACGCCCGAACACCCGAACGCCCGAACGCCCGAACGCCCTAACGCCCTAACGCCCTAAAGCCTGTACGCCCGAACGCCGAACACCCCCACTCCCCTCAAAGCCCATAAATCTCGGAATACTTTGCCGTCAGCGCGGTCATATAATCTTCCGAGCCCATCGGCTTGCCGGTGACTTTCATGATCAGTTCGCGCGGCGGATACTTCGAGCCCTGCAGATAAATCTTCTCTTGCAGCCAGGTCAGAATCGGTTCGAACTTACCCTCTTCCATCAGCGCGTCGGTGTCACCCACATCCTTGCGCAGGCAGTTCCAGATTTGGTAGCTCAAAAGGTTGCCCATCGAATACGTTGGGAAGTAGCCGATCAGCGCGCCTGACCAGTGGACATCCTGCAAACATCCCACCGAGTCGGTCTCCGGTGTGATGCCCAAATAGTCCTTGTACTTTTGATTCCACGCCTCGGGAATGTCCTTGATAGCGAGCTTTTGCTCCAGCAGGTCGCACTCCATCTCAAACCGGACGAGGATATGGAGGTTGTACGTGACCTCATCGGCCTCCACCCGAATGAACGACGGTTCCACCTTATTGATAGTCCGATACCACGTGTCGATGTTGAAGGCCGTCAGCTCAGAGAACGTGGCCTGCAGGTCAGGCAAGTACCGCTTCCAGAACGCCTTGGAGCGTCCGACGATATTCTCCCAGGTTCGCGATTGGCTTTCATGAACGCCGAGTGAAACGCCACCCGCCAGCGGAGTTCGATCCCAAGCTGTCGGCGAACCTTGCTCATACATGCCGTGTCCAGCCTCGTGCAGCGAGCCAAATATCGCTGAACCGATGTAATCCTTGTAGCGCGTCGTCAACCGAACGTCGTTCACCGAGAAGTTTGTGCAGAACGGGTGTGGTGCGATGTCCTGTCGTCCGCGGTCGAACGAGAACCCAACCGCTTGAACGATCTTCTCCGTAAATTGTCGCTGCTTATCCACATCCCAGTTCCCATAGAGACGTGAATCGTCGATCTGATTTGGGCTGTCCTTAATCGCCTTCACGAGGTCCACCAACGGACCCTTCAGCGAGTCGAACATGGAACGAACCTCGGCAGCGGTTGCCCCCTCTTCATACTGGTCGAGCAGGGCGTCGTAGATATGATCCTTGTATCCAAGGTACTCGGCCTCTTGGCGCGAGATATCGAACATCTTCTCAAGGATCGGCGCAAACGAAGCGAAGTCGTTGTTAGCCCGCGCCTGAACCCAGTGCTCGTGAGCTTCCGACGAGAGACGCATCTTCTCTTCAACTAACTTCGAGGGAATCTTTGTGGCAAGGTCATAATCGCGCTTGCTGATGCGCACCATCGCCGCATCGTCGCTTCCGGGTGTAACCTCAGAGGCCGCCGCCTCAAGCAGCTTGCCCATCTCGTCGGACGTCATCAGCTCGTGCGCCATCCGGCCGAGGAGTCCAACATGAGCGCCCCGCGCCTCACCGCCGCCCTTGGGCATGTAAGTCTGCTGATCCCAATCCAAAACGGCAGTTGCCGCATTCAAAGCGTTGATATCCGCGAGTCTTGACTTAAGATTCGTAATCGTTTCTGACATAGCTAATCCAATGTTACCGGGCACAGGCGTAGGTTCGTTTGCCTTGCTCGGCCCTTTGGCTTCTTCATGCAAGATTTCCATCGCACGTAGACCGGCGCGAATTTTTTAGGGAAGAATAGGCGCACTATGAGGCGGTCGTTACTATCACTGCTTGCTCTTTTACTGCCGCTGAGCGTTCTCGCTCAAAGCGCTCCCAGCGCGGCAACTCTCCTCAAAGGCTTCCAATTTCGAGAAATGGGTCCATCCGTCACCGGTGGACGCATTATCGACATTGAAGTCCACCCAAGCCAACCGAATACGATCTATGTAGGTGCTGCAACCGGCGGCGTGTGGAAATCCACAAACAATGGCGTGTCCTGGACCTGCATTTATCAGTACGAGAAGACGATTTCGATGGGGGATATGGCAATTGCGCCAAGCAACCCAAACATCATTTGGCTCGGCACGGGTGAAAACAACAGCCAGCGAAGCGCTCACTACGGCGACGGCGTGTGGAAGTCCACAGATGCGGGAAAAACCTGGACAAATATGGGCCTTGCCGACTCGATGAGAGTTGGTCGAGTCGCTATCGACCCCAAAAACCCCGATATCGTGTATGTCGCCGCGATGGGCTACCTATACAAACCCGGAGGCGGCAAGGGCCTTTTCAAGACGACCGACGGTGGCAAAACCTGGAATCGAATCTTGCAAGGCGAAAACGACACCTGCGCGATGATCGACGTCGTCATTGACCCCAAAAACCCCAACTTGCTTTTTGCATGTTCGATGGATCGCCTTCGACGCCCCTGGAACATCCGCGACAGCGGACCCGGCTCTGCGATCTATAAGTCCACCGATGCGGGCAAAAATTGGACAAAGATCTCTGGCGCAAACGGATTGCCCGGAGGCAATCTTGGACGGATCGGCATGGCTTTCTACGAGAAGGACCCCAAGATCGTCTACAGCGTTATCGACAACAATAACCCCGGCAAGTCCGTCGAAGTCTATCGCAGCGATGACTCCGGCAAGACCTGGAATCTGGCCAGTACCCAACGACTCGGCGGTGGCTCCTACTACGGCAAAATCTTTGTCGATCCCAATACCGCCGACACGGTTTACGTTATCGACGTTCAGCTGCGCAAATCCACAGACGGAGGCAAGACATACCGCACGATGGAACGCGGCAAGCACGTCGACAACCACGCAATCTGGATCGACCCACGTGACTCCGAACACGTCCTTTGCGGCAACGACGGAGGCTTCTATTCCAGCTACGACGGCGGAGAAAACTGGCATTTCCACGACAACCTTCCGCTCGCCCAGTTCTACGCGATCGGCGCTGACATGGCCGTCCCCTACAACGTGATGGGTGGCCTCCAAGACAACGGCGCTTGGCGCGCCCCTTCGCGGTCCCGACGACCATCCGGTATTAACAACTCCGATTGGTTTAACATCGTCGGCGGCGACGGTTTCTACTCCGTCCCTGACCCCGAAGACCCCAACACAATCTACGTGTCATCGCAGTTTGGCGGCATCACACGCTTCGACGCCGTAACCCGAAACGGACGCTCGATCCGCCCGCGCGAACAAGGGCTCCGCTTCAACTGGATGACCCCATTCTTGACCTCACCCCATAGCTCAAAGACGATCCTCGTCGGCGCGCAAAAGGTGTTCAAGTCGCTCAACCGTGGCGATGGCTGGACCGCCATCAGCCCAGACCTAACAACAAACAACCCCGACAAGATCAGAGGCAACGTCCCCCACTGCACCATCACCACCCTCGACGAATCGCCCAAGAAGGCAGGTGTCATCTGGGCAGGGACCGATGATGGCAACGTTTGGGTCACCCAAGACGACGGGGCGAACTGGACACAGGTCAACGCCAATATGCCGGGCGCACCCAAAGAATGGTGGATCAGCCGCGTTCACGCCTCACCCCACGACGTGGCGACTGCGTTTGTGACCATCACCGGATTCCGCGAAGATGAGTTCACCCCGCTGATCTACAAGACCACCGACTACGGCAAGACCTGGAACTCAATCGCAAGCAACCTCCCGAACGAGCAGCTTTGTGTGGTCAAGCAGGACATCCTGAACCCCGACCTCCTGTTCGTCGGAACAGAGCAAAGCTGCCAAGTCAGTCTCGACGGCGGCAAAAGCTGGAACAAACTGGGCAACGGCCTCCCGTCCGCGCCCGTTCAAGACCTGCTTGTCCACCCAAGAGATGGCGACCTGGTTGTCGGAACTCACGGACGCGGCATCTTCGTGATGGACGTCAATCCACTCCGGCAGCTCTCCGCCGACGTGATGGGCAAACCGTTCCACTTGTTCAAGCCAGCCGCCGCGCTTGCTTTCGTGAACGAGTCGAACATGTTCGATGCCTTCCAAGGCTCCTCACGATACACCTCGCCGAACCCGCCATTCGGGGCGCAGATCTACTTCTTCCTCGCCGCAGATGCAAAGGAAGTAAAGATCGAAATCCTCAGCGTGGACGGAAAGGTGATCTCGGAACCGCGAGTGCCAAGCTCAGCCCTCACAGCTGGACTCAACTCCGTCACCTGGAACCTGCGCGGAAGCGGTGGGATGGCCCAAGCTGGCTCCTATGCCGTGCGGATCACCGTTGACGGACAGACTCAAACTCAGGTGCTCGACGTGAAGGACTGGATTCGAGCCTAACCGACAGCAACGAAGCAAAAGAGCTCCCTGGCCTAAGCCAGGGAGCTCTTTTCATAGCCCATTAACCCCATGCCGGGTTAACCATCATCTGGTACACCCTAAGTGATGGAAGAGCGCCGGCAAAAAGTCGTAATTGTTGGAGGTGGGTTTGCCGGAATCGCAGCAGCGAAGGCCCTAAAAAAGGCCAATGCCGATATCACCCTCATCGACCGTACCAACCACCACGTCTTCCAACCTCTTCTCTATCAAGTCGCGACCGCCGGACTCAGCCCAGCGGACATTGCCGCGCCAATAAGAAACATCCTTCGCGGGCAGTCGAACACAACGGTCTTGATGGACACTGTTACCGACGTTGATCTTGAAAAGCGCGAGGTTGTTACCGCCAGTCGAAGAGTGCCGTACGATCACTTGATCCTCGCGACCGGAGCCAAGCACAGCTACTTTGGGCATGACGACTGGGAGCCATACGCGCCAGGCTTGAAGACCCTTGACGACGCTCTTCGCATCCGCAAAGAAGTCCTGCTTGCCTTCGAGCGTGCCGAGATGACGAGCGACCCCGAGGAGCGCTTACGCCAATTGACGTTTGTGATCATCGGCGGTGGACCGACGGGTGTGGAGCTTGCCGGAGCCATCACCGAGATCGCCACCAGAACTCTTGCCTCTGAATTCCAAAACTTTCACCCCGAGGATGCCAAAGTCATCCTTGTTGAGGCAGGTCCGCGACTGCTCGGCGCGTTCTCAGAGGAATCTTCAGCCCGAGCCAAATCCAGTTTGGAGAAGCTTGGCGTGGACGTCCGTCTGAACTGCCGCGTCGAATCGGTCAAAGACCACATCGTG
Source organism: Fimbriimonadaceae bacterium (assembly GCA_019638775.1). NCBI lineage: Bacteria > Bacillati > Armatimonadota > Fimbriimonadia > Fimbriimonadales > Fimbriimonadaceae > Fimbriimonadaceae bacterium. Next base: position 159,405 of record JAHBTD010000001.1, read on the forward strand.
GAAACGAGCGGCGGCCCCATCGGCGCTTGTACGGCAATCTGGGCTGCCGGGGTGCAAGCATCGCCCGTGGCTCAATGGCTAAAGGTTGAGGGGGATCGGGTTGGGCGTGTTGTCGTCGGCTCTGACTTGACGGTTGCTGGATTAGAAAACGTGTTCGTGCTTGGCGATGTCGCCATCGTGAAGGACACGAAGGGTGGGATCGTGCCAGGAATGTGCCCGGCAGCGATGCAGCAGGGTCGTTATGCGGGCAAAAAGGTCTTGGCAAAGCTTGGGCAGCGGGGTGACCCGGGCGACTTCCGTTACATCGACAAGGGGATCATGGCGACAATCGGGCGCAAACTTGCCGTTGCGGAGGTTGGGGGCCGGAAGTTCGGTGGTTTTCTGGCGTGGTTTTTGTGGTTGGCGATCCACATTTGGTATTTGATCGACTTTGAAAACAAACTGCTGGTGATGATCCAATGGGCGTGGTCGTACATCACCTTCCGGCGTGGCGCCCGACTCATCACCCGCATCGAATAGAATCCCCTCCCCTCCATTTGAGGAACGATAAATGGAGGGGAGGTCCCGGGAGGGCAACGCCCGTCGTTACCAAACTAGCTAAACGGGAGGGCAACGCTCTGTCGTTGCCGCGCAATCAATAACACAGAGAACAGGCTTTGCGCCTTAGCGCCTTTCCGAGAAATAAGAACTACAGGACTGGAGGGCATCGCTCCGTCGATGCCGCGTAACTTCAACGGGAGGGCAACGCTCAGTCGTTGCCGAAAAGTCTTACCTAGTGCCTGCCCTTCGCAGGTTATCAAGGATTGCGTGGAGTTGACGTACTCGCTCCGGTTCTTCGAGGAAGAGATCCAGGTTAAGGCGACGTCCCAAAGCATCTATTGGCTCTTTTCCGACTAGCGCGATTCCTCGCCAGCGAAAGCGAATCTCCTCCCACTTGGATTGCCACAGGATTGACTGGCCTTTTCGCATAACGACTCCTTGTTTATCGGCAACAAGGGTAATTCCTTTGGTGAGCTTCACCCACAAGCAGTTACTAGCAAAACCAAGTCCGAGGGCAAAAGCGAAGACTGAAACTAACTCACGCACGCCGCCCGATATGATGTCGAAACTGTCCACAAAAAAGCCTATACACATTCCTACAAGCAAGCCCAATGCTACTGTGCCAAGAGTCAGCATGAGCGCATACTGCCTCCCCGCTCGGATCTCGAACGGTTCGAAGTCGGCTGGAAGAGACGGATTGGTGTGCTCACTCACTATTAAGTGATACGTGACCGAGTTAAACGAGGGTTCATCCCTTACTCCGCGACCTTACGTGCCTTGCTCTTTTTCGCAGGGAGATTCGGATACACAGCCGACGACCAAGTAATGCTCTTCCCCTCCGGCGATTGCTTCTCCTTCAGGAATTCGCCCACCCGCTCCAGCATCTCCGTAAACTCCTCAAAGTCATCATTGTTCAATCGCACGATCGCCCGCAGTACATGCATTGAGTTCCGAATCTCTGGATCGCTAGCGGAGGCGATGGAAGCGCGTTCGTACTGCCGAGCGGTCAACCTCAGCCCGCCCACAACCATCTCCCTCACCACATCATCCGTATCCGGACTCGGCTCAGGCAATTGGACGGGACCATGAACCGCCGAATAAACCGCCTCTGGCCTCCTTCCCGAAGGCCGCTTTTCAACCTCGGCGATCAATCCACACTTGACCAGCGACCGGGCATGATAATGAACCAACTCCACCGACCGACCGAGAGATGCCGCCACGTCCGCTACGCTTGCGGGCTGGATCGCTCGAAGTCTTTGATACACTTCGTTACGAGCGGGCGTAGCCAAGCATCGAACCTGCTCAGCGGTCAGGACATGGGACTTTTGAGAATATGCGCGCATAATTAAATATAATGGAACTTCTTTAATTATTGGACGCGTTCCCTTAAACATTCGTTGCGAGAAGAATAGAAAATGAATCGAAGGAGACTTTTTAACCACATTTTTGCCGTCGCCCTCGGAGCCTCACTGATCCTCGGTGTCTGCGTAGCAAATCAAAGCGCGGCGGTCAAGAACTACGTTGAGCCCTTTATCAACGCTCTCAACGCCAAAGACCCTGCCAAACTGGTCGACTATCTTAAAGAGAACTTTGGCGGTTCAGCCCCTCCAGATGCGATGGCAAATCGACTCAAGCCGCTCATCGAAAACGGTGCTCCGTTCAAGTTCCTGAAGCTGGGCTACACGAATCGCACACTGCAAAGGGGCCTGATCGAGGACAAAGGCGGCGAGCAGATCACGTTGACCCTCATGCTCAGCAGAAGCAATCCACCCAAGATCATCGGAATCCTCCTCGATGGACCCGAGTCGCTCGACGAGCCCCCCGCCAAAGATTACACAGGTTGGAAGGACCTCCAAATCTTAGTCGCCGACATCCGCAAGGACACCAACTCGCCAGCAATGGCGGTCTGCGTCTGGCAGGACGGCAAGCCGATGGAGGTAGCCGTCGACGGAGTGCGTGCAATGGGCAAGGAAGAAAAGGTCACTCCCGAGGAGGTCTGGCATATCGGATCTATCGGAAAATCGATCACATCAACCCTCGTCGCAAAGCTGATCGAAATGGGCAAGTTGCGATGGGATATGACACTTAAAGAGGCTCTTCCCGGCGTCGAGATGAAGCCGGAATATGAGGGTGTAAAGCTGTTTGACATCATGCGCCACCGTGGTGGACTTCCGCAAGACATGGGCTTCAATCGCGCCCAAGTAGAAAAGATTGTCGGCACGGCAAAAGAGCCGATGGCTATCCGTGCTAACTACGCGAAAGACGTTCTATCTCGCGAGCCGATCGGCAAGCCAAACGAGAAGTTTGCTTACTCCAATGCTGGCTATATGCTGCTCGGGCACATTGCCGAGCGCACGATGAATAAGCCTTTCGAGCAGCTTGTCAAAGAGCTTGTATTTGTACCTCTGGGGATGAACTCGGCAACCTGTTCAAACACCCTCCCCGATGTCCACCCGAGCGGACACGTGATGGGTCAGACCGGACTCCGACCGTATTCGCTAGATGGCGAGATTGGCGCGATGATGCGGCCTGCGGGAGACATGTCCAGCACAGTGCAAGACTTAGCCAAGTTTGCGAAGATGCACATGGACGGCATCAACGGGGTGGATGGATACCTGAAGTCGGCGACCATCAAGAAACTGCACGAAGCGGTACCCGAGCGGCCCGGCGATTCTGGCGGCTATGCTTGCGGTTGGTCGGTCGGGCGTCTTATGGGCACCGCCATAAGGCACGGACATAACGGCTCAAACGGCACTTTCAGAGCAGAGCTCGCCATCTTTCCTAAGGAAAAACTGATCGTCGCCGCGATTGTCAACCGAGGTGGAGAGACCGACCCCTCACCGCCGCTGCAGGCTGTCGAAGCGATTGCCCGGCGCTACGCACCGGATTCCAAATGAGATTGTATGGCATCGTCCGTCGATGCCATACAATCCCCCCGCTACGTCATTTCCTTTTAATTCACTGGGTGGATAACGTTCCGTCGTTGCCGCGCAAACAAAGACACGGAGAACAACACAAGCCCTGTGGACAGGCTTTGCGCTTTTACGAGCAACACTCCCACCGCAATCCAAAATCTAAAATCCAAAAGCCTTGGCGTCTTTGCGAGAAATAATAACTACAGGACGGGAGGGCAACGCTCCGTCGTTGCCGAGCAAACAATAACACAGAGAACTGGCTCCGTGCCTTAGCTCTTCAAAGCTTCAGCGCCACCGACGACCTCAAGGATCTCCGTGGTAATCGTGGCCTGACGCACGCGGTTCGCCGTCAGTGTTAGGTTCTGAATCATCTTGCCCGCGTTTTCGGTAGCGTTTGTCATCGCCGTCATCTGCGCAGCAAATCCGCTCGCTGTTGACTCCAACAGCGCCTGCAGCACAAGCGTCTGGAAGTAACGCGGCAAAAGCGTCTGCAGAAGCTCCTCAGCATTCGGCTCAAACTCAAAAACGCTGCTTTCGCCGTGCCCCTCTTCCGACTCTGGCGGCTCAATCGGCAATAGCTGCACAATGGTCGGCACCTGCCGAATCGCCGAATAAAACTTGCTGTAGCAAACGTATATCTTTCCGACTTCCCCACTCGCCCAAAGCTCGGCAGCCTTCTGAGCTACCGCCATTCCGTCGGCAAGCCCAGCGCCCGCGCTTGGAACCGTGTGGTGATATGCAACTTCATAGCCGCGTTTGCTCAAGAAGAGCATGCCCTTCTTGCCAACGGTAATCAACTTACCCTTGCCTGGTGTAGCTCGGAGAAAATCCCAAGCTTTACGAATCAAGTTCGTATTGTAAGACCCGCAAAGTCCCCGCTCGCCCGAAACGACGATAACGGCATAGTCTTCGGTGTTTCTTTTCTCAAGCAGAGGGTGTTCCGGCAACTCGCCCGCACTCGAAAGAGACGACATGAACTCTTGCAGCTTATCGCTGTAAGGCCGTGCTGCAATAGCTCTCTCGGTAGCTTTCTTAAAGCGCGCAGTGGCAACCAGCTTCATCGCACGAGTGATCTGCTGGATGCTCTTCGCTGCTTTAATGCGTTGTCGAATCTGCTTAAGGGTTGCCATAATTTCTACGTTGTAATGATTGTAATGAGTAAAGGGTAAGGAGAAAAGATCGCTTGAGTTTCTCTATGCTGCCCTTACGATCCTTACCCCTTACAACCCTTACAACTCTACTTAAAATTTGCAGTGAACTCGCTGTACGCCTTCTTCAGCGTCTCTTCGACTTCGCTCGACATCGCTTTGCTTGTTCGAATCGACTCAATCGCCTCCGGATACTTATCCTTGACGAAAGCAAGAATGCCTTCCGAGAATTCGCCAACCCTGTCGTTGGGGATTTCATCAAGGTAGCCCGTCGTACCACCGAAGATCAAAACGACCTGGTCGTTAACATCCATTGGCGACTGAAGGTTCTGCTTGAGCAGTTCGGTAAGGCGTTGACCTCGGATGAGCTGCATCTGCGTGGCCTTATCAAGGTCGCTCGCAAACTGGCTAAAGGCCTGAACTTCGCGGAAGTTCGCCATCTCCAGCTTCAACCGACCCGCAACCTGCTTCATCGCCTTGATCTGAGCATTACCACCAACGCGGCTAACCGAGATACCGACGTTAATCGCAGGGCGAACACCCGCAAAGAACAGGTCGGGCTCAAGGTAGATCTGGCCGTCGGTAATCGAGATAACGTTCGTGGGAATGTACGCCGAAACGTCGCCCTGCTGAGTTTCGATGATCGGCAAAGCCGTCAATGATCCGCCACCAAGCTCGTCGTTGAGCTTCGCGGCACGCTCAAGCAAGCGGCTGTGAAGGTAGAAAACGTCTCCCGGATAAGCTTCACGGCCCGGAGGTCTTCGCAGAAGGAGCGAAACCGCGCGATAAGCCTGCGCGTGCTTGGAAAGATCGTCGTAAATCGCAAGTGCGTGCATCCCGTTGTCACGGAAGTACTCGCCAATCGCAGCTCCCGCAAACGGCGCCAGATACTGCATCGCGTTCGGGTCAGAGGCAGAAGCAACCACGATGGTCGTGTACTGCATCGCGTTGGCATTCTCAAGCGTCGCCACAACACGGGCAACCGAGGCCATCTTCTGTCCGATGGCAACATAAATCGAATAAACGCGGTCCTTCTCGGCACAGGTCTCGTTAATCACGGCCTGGTTGATGATCGTGTCGATACAGATCGCCGTCTTACCGGTTTGGCGGTCGCCGATGATCAACTCGCGCTGTCCGCGACCGATGGGGATCATCGCGTCAATGGCCTTGATTCCGGTCTGAAGCGGCTCGGTAACCGGCTGTCGTTCGACAACGCCGGGAGCGATCACTTCAAGTCGGCGGGTTTCGTCGCTAACGATCGGACCCTTGCCATCCAGCGGCTGGCCAAGAATGTTGACCACGCGCCCAAGCACTCCACGTCCAACCGGAAGCTCGATAATGCGTCCAGTCTCCTTGACGGGGTCCCCTTCCTTGATCTCCTTGTCCTCGCCGATCAAGACCGCGCCGATGGAGTCCTCTTCGAGGTTGAGGGCAAGGCCCATAACGCCACCGGGGAACTCAAGCAGTTCGCCGACCTGACAGTCGGGGAGACCGTAGACACGAGCGATGGAGTCGCCCACTTGGATGACGGTTCCAACGTGCTCGACGCCCGGCTTTCGCTCGAACTTCTGCAGTTCCTGTTCGATGATCGATGTGATTTCTTCTGGTCGAATGGCCATTTCTCTTAGTTCACCAAAGTCGTCACGCTTGCTTCAGCAAGTCGCGCTTGAGCGATTCGCGAAGGCGGTTTAACCCACCCCGAACCGACCCGTCCAAAACGTAGTTGTCGTAGCTGACCCGGATTCCACCGATCAGCGCTTTGTCGACGTCGAAGGTTGCCTCCACCGTTTTGCCAGTCTGGCTGGCAAGCTGGTCGATGAGGCGCTTTTGTTGATCCGCCGTAAGAGCTTCTGCCGAGGTAACGTTTGTATACATCACCTTGCCCTGCTCACGACGAATCCGAACGAACTCATCGCGCAATGCAGCGAGTTCGGCTTCGCGTCGCTTCTGAACAAGGATTCGCAAAGCCTGCATCGTGAGCGCCGTCACCCGATCCGAAAACGCCTTCTCAAGGACCTGAAGCTTCTGCCCTCGGTCAAAAGTCGGCGAAAGAACCAAGCTGCGGAAACGCTGATCGTTCTCCATCATGCCGACAACACCATTCAGATCGTCTTCGACGGCCTGAATGGTGTTATCCTGCTTTGCAACGGAGTACAACGCTTCTGCGTAACGGCGGGCGACACGAACGTCCATCTTAGCGGCTTACCTCCACTTTCTCGATGAACTCCTCCACGAGCTTCCGATTCTTCTCACTGTCGACGTTTTCGCCGAGCAGCTTCTCCGTCGCGCCGAGAGTCAGGTTGACGACGTGGAGCTGAAGCTCCCGGATCGCCTTATCCCTTTCTCGCGCCACTTCATCGGTCGCGGAGCGCTTCATCTCTTCGATCTGCGAAGAAGCTTCTGCACGAAGCTGAGTCGCAAGGTCTTGAGCCCGCTTCACTTCAGCCTGAATCTGTTCGCGAGCGGCAGCCTCCGTCTCGACAATCCTGTTCTCATATTCCGACTTCATCGTCGACATTTCGACGCGAAGCTGTTCGGCTTCCGAGAAGGTCTTCTCAAGCTCCGCCGTGCGGCCTTCGATCGCTTCCTTGAGGGGAACGATATAGAAGGTTCGAACGACTGGGAACAGGAACAACAGAACGCCGATTGCCGAAACGGTTTTGCCCGGATCGATATCGATGCCCTGATGTTTCAGAGTATCCAGAAAGTCAGGATGCCAGTTCTTCGAGACCCAGAAGCCACCAACCGCAAGAGCGGCACCAACGATGATGCCGATCCAGGTGGATGCTGCTGAAGACTTATTCGTATTCGCCATGTTGAATTTCAGGGGTCACGACGACGCCGTTTGGGAGATCCCAAACAGCGCCATATCAAATTGAATCTACCTGGGCATTGCGCCGGGAACGACGAAGACCGTAAGTAGGAAAACGAGCTCGACGAATGCGAAAGCGATGAGCATCACCGTCTGAAGCTTACCGATAGCTTCCGGCTGTCGGGACATGCCCTGAAGCGCCGAATAACCGATAAGACCAAGACCGAGTGCGACGCCAAGTGCGGCGATGCCGATACCGAGTGCCAGAACGTTGCCAGTCATTTTAAGTTAGTATCCTCCAGTTGCGCTGCGGACCGTCCTGGACCGCAGAAATCGTATTAGTGGGCGTGAGCCATCTCCCCGTGCCCTTCGTCGTGTCCGCCGTGCTCCTCTTCATGGTGTGTCACCAAGGAGATGTAAACGCAGGTCAGCAAGGTGAAAATGAGCGCCTGCACAATGCACGTCAGAAACTTGATCGGAAGCAAGAAGAAGCCAAGCGGAACATAAATCGGCGCGCCGATTTCGTTCAACTTGACAACCGCTTCGTGACCGCCGTGAATGTTTCCGAAGAGTCGCAGCGAGAGCGACACATTCTTCATCACTTCGGAGATGATTTCGATAACGAAAATCATCAGCGTAATCGGGATCAAAGCGAGGCCCAGCTTCGGACCGGCGAAGTGACCAAAGTGGCCAAACACACCGTTTGCCTTCATGCCTTCCCACTGCACATAGCCCACACAAACCAACGCCAGCGCAATGTTAAAGCTGAGGTCGCCGCTCGGGGCTGCCGGGAAGAAGAGCGAAACCATGTTCGAGACGAACACGACCAGCCAGATGGTCATCATCATCGGGATGTATCGGCGGCCGTGGCCGCCAATGATGCCCACCGTCATATTTTCGATGAAAAGGTAAAGCTGTTCGTAGAGCTGCGCAATGGGGTTCTTGATAACCTTAGCGTTGAGCCCAGACTTCGACATTGCCATCGAACCGAAGATCACGGCAAGAACAATGAGGAGATAAATGAAGAGGCCCGCATAGCTCATAGCGTGGCTTGTTTCACCACCCTCGCTAGCAACCAAATGCATTCCTATCTGTTGAAAATCGCCCATACGAAGATATGGGCCTTAGCGCCGAGCCAAGGCCCATCCGACCAGCGCGAAGTATACCATCCCAAGTCCGATCAGAAAGCAAGGCATGGCGGGACCTCCGACACGCTGCATAGCGAGCCCGAGACCGATCAAAATCGGCAGCTTTAGCAGAAAGACGAAGATCGTAACGAAGGTGGCAACGCGTGGTTGCGGGTTGTCTGCAGCGATTTCTCCTATGTAAATACAAATACGCCAAAGGGCCCACAAATTGAACGATGTGCCGACAATTCCTGCCCCCATCCCCACTCCGCCTTGCCACCCAGCAAAGACCCACGAACCACCGATGGCGATGAGAGAAAGCGTAATCAGCCACAGAGGCGAAAAGATGCGAGGCACAGCCGCAGGAGTGTCCGTCATGGCTTGTTCTGCTCGCGGTTCATCAACATCACGGCAAGGATCACACCCAGAACCGCGCCCCCCAACATGAAGAATGCCTTGAAGGCGTTGCTGTCGGTCTGTACGTCGATCAGCCAGCCGATACCAAGCCCCGCCATAGGCGTTCCCAAAATGAGATAGGCCAAGCCAAGCCCTGTGCCGAGACCCTTCGCCGATTCACGATCCGACCGTATCTGGCGCTCAGCGTCAGGGCTCTTCAGTCCAGTCCCACGCCTCGTGCGCGCGATGCGTGCGCGCTCCTCTATGCTTGCAAGCTTTTCGTGAAACTCCGAATCGAAGTCAGGTGCCGTACGGTCAACTTTGACCTCTTCCGCAATCGACTGAAGCGCGTCAATGCCCTCTTGATGATGCTCTAGGAACGCTTCAAGCTTTGCCTCGGTCTCTAGCTTTTCGGCAATCTCGATAACGCGATCTTCATCCTCATCCGAAAGAGGCATCCCTGCTGCCGCCTCTTGCAGCTTCTGCTCAAGCTCAGCGATTTCAGCATCCAGGTCTTCCTCCGGTACGTCTTTACGCGGATTGTCGTCGTCCGGCATACTCGTAAAGGTACCGCATCGCCATGGCTACAACTTCAAGCGGATCCGGATTCAAATCGCTCGATTCCGAGGTGCAATTCCTCAAAGGGGTCGGGCCAAAGAACGCTGTGACTTTGGCGAAGCTCGGCATCAAGACCGTCGGCGACATGCTCTTCTACCTTCCCCGACGGTACGAGGACCGCACCACGCTCCCCCCGATGACCCACCTCAAACCGGGCCAGTTTGCGACGGTGCGGGGCAGAATCGCTGGCTTTGACGCCCGCACCGTTCGCGGGGGCAAGGTCATCATCAAGGTCTCCCTCACCGACGGAATGGGCGCGATCTCCCTCGTCTGGTTCAACCAGCCCTGGGTTGCCCGCAAGCTCAAAAGCTACAGCGGAGATTTGATCGCCTACGGACAGGTGAAGGAAGCGGGCTGGTCCTACGAGATGCACAGCCCCGAATACGAGCTGCTCGACGAAGAGGACGACGGCGAGACCTTCGCCCAGATCGTGCCCGTCTATCCGCTCTCAGAAGGGGTGAATCAATGGCTCGTCCGCAAGGCCGCCGCCTCCGCAATCGCCGGATATGTCCAACTTGTCCAAGACCCCTTGCCCGAATCCATCCGCCGCGAGCAGAAGCTGCGTCCTCTCGGGTGGTGTTTGCGGCAACTCCACCACCCAGAGTCAGAAAACGACCGCCTCGAAGCCCGAAAGCGGCTAGTTTTCGAGGATTTCTTCTACATGCAGGTCGCCATGGCGATGCGAAGGCAAGAGACCTTGCAAGAGCCAGGGATTGCCTTTCCTATCTCCGAAATCCGGGGTTCGGGCGCAGGGTCGGGCACCCTCTTCGGCGCATCCACAGAAGGGACTGTTTGGGATGAAGTCCATCAGATGCTTCCCTTCCAACTCACCAACGCCCAGACTCGCGTCATCGGTGAGATTTGGCGTGACATGGAAGCCCCCCACCCCATGAACCGGCTTGTCCAGGGCGACGTCGGCTCGGGCAAAACCGCCGTCGCTGCCAGCGCCATCCTCGCCGCCGTGAGATGCGGCTACCAAGCTGCGATGATGGCCCCGACCGAAATCCTCGCCGAGCAACATTACGTGAGCCTGAGAGAACTCTTTGACCCGCTCGGTATTGAGGTGACTCTGCTCGTCGGAAAGCTCACTGCCACCCAAAAGAAAAAAGCGGCGGCAGCAACGAAGAACGGCATCGCCCGCATCGCCGTCGGAACCCATGCCCTCATCCAAGAAGGTGTTGAGTTCGAGAAACTTGGGCTGATCGTGGTGGACGAGCAGCACCGGTTCGGAGTCCTCCAACGTGCAGCTTTGCGCGGGAAAGGCTACGGAAATCCAGATGTCCTGGTGATGACAGCAACACCCATTCCCCGCACACTCACCATGACGATCTACGGCGACCTCAGCCTGTCCGTGATTGACGAGATGCCCCCCGGCCGCAAGCCGATCAAGACACACTGGAAGTTCTCGCATCAGCGCGAATCTGTATACGATTCGGTAAGAAAGCTCATCGCCGACGGAAGACAGGCTTACTTCGTCTGCCCGATGGTCTCCGAAAACGAAAAGCTCGTAGCCCAAGCCGCCGAAGACCTCCACTATCGACTCACCCACGAGGTCTACCCCGACCTTCGAGTTGGCCTGCTTCACGGACAGTTGAAGGCAAAGGAAAAAGAGACGGTCATGGAGTCCTTCCGCAAGCACGAGCTGGACATCCTCGTGAGCACAACCGTGATCGAAGTCGGCGTCGACGTCGCGAACGCCTCAGTTATGGTCATCGAAGATGCCAACCGGTTTGGGCTAAGCCAATTGCACCAGTTGCGAGGGCGTGTAGGGCGTGGCGAGCATCAGAGCTACTGTATCCTCATCGCCGATGCCAAGACTGAAGATGCAAGAGCACGGCTCGATGTCATGGTCGCCACTAGCGACGGATTCAAGATTGCCGAGGAAGACCTCCGCCTGCGAGGCCCAGGCGAAGTCGCCGGAACCCGACAAAGCGGAAACCTGGACTTCAAAGTCGCCGACCTGATCCAAGATTCCAAAATGCTCGAAGTAGCCCGACAGGCGGCGATCGACCTCCTCAGCCGAGATCAAACGCTCGCCCATCCCGACCACCAAACCATCAAGCTAAAGGCTCAGAACCATCGCTCCGATCTGGCTGTTATCGTCGTGAGCTAACTCGCACATTTGTCGGGTTTCGCCAACGAAGTATCAGCGCCGAGACACAAACACCCGATATTCATCATAGTGGTGCGCCCGCAGGAGATCTATCAGCGGATTCTTGACGGAATGGCCAACGAAGCGGCGATTCCTCAATTGCCTACGTCTTGCCTTCAGGTCCTCAAGCTCATCGGCATCGAAGAGCCCAACCTTACCGACATCCACCATGCCATCCTTGCCAGCCCCGCGCTCACCACTTCCGTGCTGCGAATGGCCTCCAGCGCCTTCTATAACCGTCAATCCAGGGCAGTTTCAGACGTCCGCACAGCCATTCAGATTCTTGGCCTCAAAACCCTGCGCTCCATCACATTCGCGGTGATGGTCCAAAGCACATTCTCAAACTCGGCCCGACACTCAGGGCTTAATGTGCACCGATTTGTCAGACACTCGATGTTTGTTGGCCTCCTTGCCAGCTCACTCTTCCAAGTTCACCGGACGCCAGAAACCAGTCGAGACGAATCCGAGCCGGACGAACTCTTCGCTGCTGGAGTCCTCCACGACGTGGGTATCGGGATTCTGTCCGTCATCGAACCAGGCGTATTTCGCCCGCTTGCCCAGTTCGCCGAGCAACGCGAACTCACATTCTCAGAGGCGTTCGCCTCCGCATTCGGCAGCCCCACTGTTGAGCTCACCACGATCGCGCTCAAAACTTGGGGAATAAGCGACCGGCTTGTCAATGTAGTCTCTTCAGCATTCAGTGACACATCCACACCAAGAAATCTTTCTGCCTCTTGCCTTCGCTATGCGGACTACCTGCTCGAATCGCAAGGTTTAGGATTGTTGTCCCAGCGAGCAGCTCCCGCTTGCCCAGAAGACGTCATCGCCTCCGCAGGCATCTCCGAAGAGGAGGGCCGCTCCGCTGTCCACGCCCTCTCCGAAACCTGTGACCTTTGGATGGCTGGCAGTGGTTCTACGCCCCTCTAAGCAACAACAAAATGTCATTTCGACGGCATTTTTCCACATGTCCGAATTTCGGACTGAGGAGTCCCTTAAGCAATGCCATTCATTACTTTGGGGGAACCCTTGAAACAAGCTTTTCTTGCCAAACTTAAACACGCTATCGCCCTAGAAACTGCTGTGCCCCATATGGCAGAAGCAGCCGTCGAACTCAAGCGAGTTATCGAGAAAGAAGACGAGCCGTCTACGGCGACTCTCTACAAGATCATTGCTGGCAGTCCCGCGCTGACCGCGATGGTGTTGAGATCGGCGTCAAGCGCATCGTCAGGCGCCACAGACCGAGTCACGGACGTCCGTCGCGCGATCCTTGTTCTTGGAAAGCGATCACTGCTCGCCATTGCCATCGCATCGATCGTACAAGCAATCATCTCCGAGCGAGCAAAGAAAGCCCTTCTTGACCCTCAACAGTTCGTCCTCCACAGCACCTTTGTCGGCGTCATGGCGAGGTTCTTGTTCGAGCTGCAAGTGCGTGAGCATGGCCACAAAAGCGAGTTCCTAGCCGATGAAGTTTTTGCCGCGGGCATCCTGCACGATGTCGGTATTGGCCTGTTCGCCGTAACCGAGCCAATGCAATTCCGCAAGATGGTCGAATCCTCTCGCCTTCACGTCTTAACGGTCTCAGACGAATACTTGCGCACCTACGACGAAAGCTCGTACGAACTGACCACAAGCGCCCTGAAAGCCTGGGATCTCTCTCCCGAGATGAGAAAACTCGTCGGTGCAATGACCGACCCAGAAAGCCATCCGACAGAATCTCGAACCGCCGCCTGCTTGGTATACGCAGACTACATAGCCGAAACATTTGGATTTGGATTGACAAAAAACCTGGCGACAACAGAGTGCCCTGCGTTCGTCCAAGATGCCGTCGGAATGTCGTCTGATGAAGAGCTTGAAGTGACGGACCTGATTGGAGAAGTCGCCTTGGGATGCCTCCCCAAGAAAAATGCAGCCTAAGACATTGCCTATTTCTCACACTTAGAATAGAGGCTTGTATACGATCAATTACAGGCTATCACCTAAAGAGTGCATCGTTATCTGCCGCAAATATAAGTTGAGGCGTTACGTGCACAAAGCATTTCTTACAAAACTTAAAAACGAAATCTCGGTAGAGAATGCGGTACCGCACATGGCGGAGGCCTCCGTCGAGCTGCGTCGTGTGCTGGAAGGCCCCGTCGAGCCTGAAACATCCAATCTGCACCGGATCATCACCAGCAGCCCTGCGCTCACGGCAATGGTTTTGCGCTCTGCGTCAAGCGCTGCATATGGATCGTCAGAACGAGTTACCGACGTCCGCCGCGCAATCCTCGTTCTTGGCAAACGCTCCCTAACCGCGATCGCGATCGCCTCCATCGTCCAAGCCGTGATCTCAGAGCGCGTAAAAGCCGCCCTGCTCGATCCTCGACAGTTTGTACTCCACAGCACATTCGTCGGCGTTATGGCGCGCTTCCTCTTCGAAACCCAAGTGCGCGAGCACGGACACAAGAGTGAATTCTTGCCTGACGAAATCTTCGCAGCAGGCATCCTCCACGACGTTGGCCTCGGACTCTTCGCTGTGACCGAGCCCATGCAGTTTCGCAAGATGGTCGAGTCCTCCCGCCTTCACTTGCTCACGGTTTCCGACGAATTCCTGCGCACCTACGACGAGTGCTCTTACGAACTGACCGCCGGGGCCCTGCGATCGTGGAATCTCTCCCCGAAGTTGCTGGACGTTGTAAGCTCCATGTCAGCCCCCGAAGATCATCCCACCGAATCCAAAACGGTAGCTTGCCTTGTCTATGCCGAGTACCTTGCCGAAACGTTCGGCTACGGACTCACCAGGAATCTCGCCACAACCGAGTGCCCAGATTTTGTCCAATCAGCAATCGGACTCTCGCCCGAAGAGGAGCTCGAGACGATAGAGCTGATCGGGGACATCGCTTGGGATTGCCTGCCGCAAAAGTCGGCGGCCTAAACGCGCATCCGACTGTTCACAACGCGACGTGTCCACGCCTCAGCCAAGCTCTTCGCCGCCCCTTCCCACTCGGGGTAGTCAAACGTGAATCCCGATTCCAGCAATCTTGTCGGAACAACGCGCCTGCTCTTGAGGATCAGCTCAGTCTCCGTCCTCATAACGAGCGCGCCGAGCTCCAGCATCCAACTCATCGTAGGAAGTCCAACCCTCACTCTCAACACCTGACGAAGAATCCGGTTGAACTCCTTATTTGGCACTGGATTCGGAGAAGAGATGTTTATCGCCCCATCGATGTTTTCATGCTCGATGATCCAGTCGAGCGCGCGCACGAAGTCCTGTTCATGAACCCACGAAACGTACTGCTCCCCCGACCCTGAAGTGCCAAACAACCCCTTCTTGGCAAGCCGTGCCATCGTGTCGAAAACGCTCCCATCCTCCACGCTCATCGTCATCGCCGACCGTAGCGCGACCTTGCGCGTGCTCGGAGTGTCGGCTTCGTCAAGTTCGCGCTCCCAGGCCTTGGCGATCTCGATGCTCACGTTCCACTTGTACGGCGCTCCTGGTTCATCTCCCCCAAGAATGCCGGTGTATTCATCGTTGGGAGCGTCGAGCCGGTGAGCATAGATTGTCGCGGTGCTCGCTTGAAACCAAAGCTTGGGCGGGTGCTTTGCTTGAGCAATCGCTTGCCCGACAACCCGTGTGGAATCCACCCTCGAATCCATCATCTGCTTGAGGTTAGCCTCGGTGTAGCGGCAGTTGACCGACCGTCCCGCCAGGTTGAGGATGACGTCGGCGTTTTCAAACTCCTCAGTCCAAGGACCAAGGGTCTTGCCGTCCCAGGCAACGGCCCTCACTTCCCCTGCCGAAGAGGAGCGCGAAAGCACGACAATCTCATGGCCCTGCTTCTGCCAGTAACGGGCAAGCATCTGCCCAACGTGGCCCGACCCTCCGGGGATAACGATTTTCATTCTATGACTGCCTCTAAAACTGGGTGACGTTACGTGGGTGGAGCAAGTGGTTCGAGGTCAAGCAAGAAGCTTGGTTTCCCCGCATTCATGTCCGAAAGAGTGTATCTCTGGATGACACCACAGGAAGCAACAACAAGACATCCTTCGCTATCCCAGTCCGCCTGATTCACCTCCGGGCCAAGCAACCCCTCGCAACCCTCCAATTGATAACTGTAGTACAAAGAGCAGTTCTTATTATCTGTTGTGTATTGACGAATCAGATTGGGATGATTCGGTGATGGTTTCTTCTCCCACCCTTGGTGGTTGACCTGCTGCCATCTGCTGACCCGTTCTGGTTTGATGCTGCCTGGCATCTCTGGAATGGGACGCTCAATCCAGCCGCCACTCAAAGCATCTGTGTTGTCATCTCCAACCGCGATAATTATGAAGGGCAACTGATCAGCTGTATTCATTTCAAAGCCTTCATCATTAGATGAATAGTGTGTTACCAACGTGGTGGAGTCTTGCCAGCCCCCATAGCCAAAGTTCGTCCCGCTTTCTTTCCAATGACATAAAGTCTGCAACCAGGGCGGTTTGCAGATTCCAGTCCACGTGTCCCCTGTTGCGCCCATCGCAGAGTACAGCAAGAATTTGCCATCCGGCGAGAGGGCGCAATGCTCGGCGAATAACCTGCCATGAAACCACGATCCGTGCTCGATCTCGCCAGTCTCTGTGTGCCAAAGCATTACGTGAAAGTGCTTGCTTGGCTTAAGGCGAAGAATCACAACAAGAGGTTTGTCTCTAGCTGCAATCAACCATATTCGTGCGTGAGGATTAGGAGACATTTTCACTCCGCCTTGATCATAGACAAAAAAGCCATCGTTTCCGATGGCTCTCCGGTTTTCCATGCTGCAACCCTTCCAAGGGTTGAGGCTAATTCGCACTACCCCTTCTTCTTCAACTTCGACGCAAACTTCGCCCGGAACTTCTTCACCTTCGGCTCAATGATCGCACGGCAATAGCCACCATTCATCCGCGCGCGCTCTTCATCGCTCGCGTTCTCATACTTGTTAAAGTAGTCCTGGTGATACTCCTCCGCCCGGATGTAATTCTTGAGCGGCTCAAGCACCGTCACAATCTTGTTCGGCCAAATCTTCTCTTTGGCAATCTCGTCAATCACCTGCTGCCCCAACTTCTTCTCCTCATCGTTGGAATAGAAGATCACCGACCGGTACTGCGGACCCGAGTCTGGCCCCTGTCGGTTCAACGTGGTGGGGTCGTGGACGGTCATAAACACGGTCAAGAGATCATGGGCCGTGATCACTTTCGGGTTATAAAAAATCTTAATCGTTTCGGCGTGTCCGCTCGTGCCGGAGCTGACATCGGCATAGGTCGCTTGCGCAGACTTGCCCCCCGCATAGCCACTCTCAACGGTGTACACACCTTCAAGCTCTTCAAACAGTGTCTCAATACACCAGAAGCAGCCGCCTCCGAGAACAATCTCTTTTGCATCCTTGGGAATAGTCACTTGCGCCGGTATTTTGCCAGAAAGCGGTTTGCGATCGCCGCCCTGCCGAACACTAAAGACCGCAAGCCCAATGACCGCTGCCGAGACCAAAACAAAAAGCATTCCCATTTTTGCCATGCCATTCACAATCCCTTTCTACGCAAAAAAGTTCGCGCAGGTCCCATCGCCTCAAACGCATGATCATCAATCTGCTATCTGCTATCTGCGATCCCCAATCTACAATCAGCAATCCAAAATCCAAAATCTAAGACTCCTCGCCTTTCCCCATCGCCTTCAGCTCATCGGCCGCTTCCTTATTCCCCGGATCAACCATCAGCAAAATCCGGAAACACTTCTCGGCAAATTCGAGCATCCCAAATCGTTTCGCGAAGCTGCCGTTCGACAAAAGCGCCTTCGCGGCATCGACTCCCGCATCGCGATAGGCCGCAAACATCGTCTTCGCATCCGCATCCTTGCTGTCTGAGGCCAACTGGAAGACCAGCGCGAAAGCGAACTGTGTATCGTAGATGGGCGCGACCTTAATCTGGTCTTTGTATCTCTGTAGAAGCTTCCCCGTCTCAACAGCTCCATTCTTCGCGATCAGGGGTCGAATGTCGCGTGGACCAGGTGGGAGGCTCCTGGAACTGTCATAGGGCGCTGGACCAACCTGGCCAACCGGCGCATAACTCAAGCTCGCCGAATCCATCCGCACCGGCGCGTCATATCGAGTCATCAGTTGATCCAACAGCTTTGAATCGCCCTTGAGGCATTTGGTGAGAAAGGCTAACTCAACTTCATTGAGCATCACGTAACGATCGAGGATCGTTTGCGCAGTCTGCTTGAGCTCAACAGAGTCCGGCATAAGCAAAGACTTGGCCCGGTGACTCATCGTCCCTTGCGAGATGAAATCGTTGTGATTAAGCTGGTCGATGGTAAAGATATGGCGCGGCGTGAACTTCATCCGGTCCACCATGTCAAATCCCGCCTCTGGGCCCGCGCAGAAGAGAATCGGCTGATGCATGATGCCCATGTTTCTCTGAACTGGATCGGTCATATAGCGCCAACGGGTGTCAGCAAGACTGTAGTAATCCTCCGTCGTATCCAGGCTCACCAACGCATCAACACGCGTGCCCGCATGTGTTTGAAAGATCACGCCTGCCTGAGCGCCAGCGCTGTGCCCCACAAACCCGATCTGATCCCAGTTCACGTTGGGCATCGTACGGCAGTAACCGATGATAAACCGGATATCTTGGCCCGATCCTTCACCCCCTTCAATCGCCATCGAGGAGCCATCAAGACTTTGAAATGCGCTGCCCACCACAACGTAGCCGTGGCTTGCCAAGTATTCGCAAAGGACCGAATTGTCATCAAACGACGAACCGTTCCCCGCATGGTAGATCACGAGCGGAAACTTACCGGGCGTTGGCTTTGCATCGCGATACGCCGCCGTAGCTGTGTCCAAAATCTGATTCAGAACGGCCTTCTCTTCAGGCGTAAGCTTCGCGGGCTCCTTGCGCATCACCTCAGTGGCAACCGTGTCCAGCTCATAGGCCCGCAGTTTCTCGGCAACCTGCTTGAACTCCGGTTGTTTGGTCTCAATGGCAAAGTAGTCGCGCTGTTTCAGGGGCTGTCCCTTCGGTCCAACCGCCGGATACCAAATGTTCAGCAGAATTGGGCGTGGAGCTTTGCTTGCCAAAATGGCTTCCACGCTTGCTCCGGGGAGTTGATACGTTCGGCTGTAGTCAGCCACCCAACGACTTTGGAAACCTACCGAATGCAGCCCCGGTTTTAGTCCTCCCCAAAACAGCGGCTGCTGCGCAATCGCCGCTACAGAGCAGAGGATCATGAAGCAGAAAAGAATCAGACGCGATTTGAAGACCATTAGCGGAATGATACTGACCACCCCGCTTATCAATCTCCCCATTGCGTAAAAGCTCTCCCAATTGCTACGAATCATTACTGAAATTTCAAATTTGATTACGATTCGTTAAGAATGAGATACACTCCGTTTCATGTCATCGGCAGACGCGCTCGACCGGAAAATCATCGAACAACTGCAAAAGGACGCCCGCGCCTCGTATGCGACGATTGGACGCGCCGTCGGTCTGACGGGGCCTGGCGTCTATGCCCGGGTCAAGCGTCTTGAGGAATCTGGCATCATCCGCGGTTACAAGGTGGATATCAATCCCGACTTTGAAGGACGCTCCTTGGTGGCGTTCGTGAGAATCGTCACTCGCCCTACTCCAAACGACACTGAAGTCTTTGAGAAGTTCGCCATCAATGAGCCCCGAATCGTGGAGTGCTACGACGTAAACGGTGAGGACTGCTTCTACCTCAAAGTTGAGGTTGGATCAACAGAGGAGCTTCGCGCGTTGCTCGTGGACATCCGCGCCTTCCCAGAAGTGGTGCGAACGATCAGCTCGATTGTGCTGGTGCGAGTGAAAGAGGCAAACTGAACCTACTGAACCGCCATGCAACCCAGCGAGAACATCCCAGAAAGCCGCATCCAGTGGGGAGAGAACTGCCCCCTTACTTGGCACCCGACCGAAGGCGGCAAGCGGCCCTGGATCGCTTGGGATGATGACAAACACTTTGAATTGGGGGCTGATCCTGAAGGATTGCGATTTGAACTGATTCGGGAGCGGATGCTCAGCGGCAAGTACTACCCACCCAATGTCATCCGCTTCTATGGGCGATTTCGAAACGAGGCGCGGCACTTGCGTCCTGGTGACCGCATCATCCAAAAGGCTTTCTTACTCCCCTCTGTGAAAGAGTTATATTTGTGGTCGGCAGCAGAGATCTTTGTTGCGGAGTCGTCTGATACAGATTGCCGGATCGGTTATGTAACTACGGCTCGGCATTTTGGCAGGGGGATTTGGCAGGCGCATTTGTGGCGAGAGGATGGG
The DNA here is from genome assembly GCA_019638775.1 of Fimbriimonadaceae bacterium. Classification (NCBI taxonomy): domain Bacteria; kingdom Bacillati; phylum Armatimonadota; class Fimbriimonadia; order Fimbriimonadales; family Fimbriimonadaceae; species Fimbriimonadaceae bacterium. Next base: position 179,384 of record JAHBTD010000001.1, read on the forward strand.
CGTTTGAAGCTGCAGGTGACCAGTATTGCAGGGCCGCAGCACTGGCTTTTCTGGACTTTTTTGCCGATCGCGCGGATGATCCAAATGAAGGCTTGGCGGGCCGCAGTGGCCGACCTCCAAATGATATGAAAATGATATCAAAATCATTGCATTTTGATATACATTTGTCTACAATAATCTCATGGCACACTCCATTGACTTTCAGCAAGCGACAACAACGCTTTTGCGTGAGTGCTTTGAAGGCGTTCCGCAAAGCCAAGACTACAGTTGGTTCATACAACGCAACGAAGCGTTGTTCGACTCTTTCGATTCCGTCACCGCCGAACAAGCCTCTACGCACCCCGCACCCGACTGCTCCACCATCGCCGCCCACACCTATCACATCCTCTTTGCGATGCGGTGGGCGAATAATCTACAGGGTGGGCCGGAGCCTGTGGGGACGTGGGAGACGAGTTGGGACAAGCAATCCGTTAATGAGGCGGAGTGGAAGGAGCTTGTGGCAACCGTCCGCTCTGAATGCAATTCGTTCGTGGCGTGGTTCGAGAAGAACGAAGATTGGTCGGACGAAGACAATCTGATCGGCGCTCTGAACGTTCTGCCGCACATGGCCTATCATCTCGGCGCGATTCGGCAGTTGATGAAGTTCGTGTAGGCGAGTTCATTACAGTGTCGCTCCTGCTATTGGATGAACGCAGGTAGGCTTTTGCCTATCCATGAGTAGGCTCCTGAGCAGGTTTGCAGTGGCTGTGTCGGTGGCGGTCTGTTTGGCCGGGCACGTTGATGCGCAGGTGTCCCAACTAACTCCCCAAGAGCGCGCCATCGCCCACTGCTTGACTTTGATCCGCGATTGCCAATTGCCCGATGGAGCCTTCACGATGAAGAAGGATGGGCCCGTCTGGATTCAGCCGTACTTCGCCAACCACGCCGCATTGGCACTGGTCGCGGGCAAGCAAGAGTCGGACCTTCCTAGGGTTGCCAAATGGCTCGAATGGTACGCCGCTCATCAGCACTCAAACGGTACCGTCAACGACTTTGTAGGCAGTCGCGACGACTATAAAGACCGAGGCACGACCGACGCCACTGACTCGACGGCAGCAACGTTTTTGATCGTGGTGGAACGGTATCACAAGGCAACCGCCAAGCTGCCCGATAGTGTTCGAGAAGCAGCCAAGAACGCCGTTGCTGCCATTGAAAGCGTTACGGACAGGGCTGACGGTTTAACTTGGGCTCACGCCAACTACCGTGTGAAATATCTGATGGATAACATTGAGGTTTATGGCGGGTTGGTGTCTGCGGAGAGGCTCTTTATTGCGTTGGGCGAAGACAAGCAGACTTCGAAGTCGGCGAGATTACGCAACGTGCTTGGCAACCGTTTGATCGGATTTTGGCAAGCCAAGGAGGAGCGTTATGCGTATGCGCTCCTGGAAACGGGAGCTTACGAAGTCCGCCCGGCCGATGCCAAACAACACCTTGGAACTGAATGCATGGCTAATCTCTTTGCGCTGACTTGGGTGGCCAAATGGCGTGGCCAGCTTTGGAGCGAGCTTAGATCGAAGTTCAAACCCGACACTGGCCTCGCTCCACAAGCTCCAGCCGAGCGATGGTTCATGGCGGCGTCTCGCTCTGGCTCGCAGGAAACAGTTGAGGATTATCGACAGCAAACGATCTCGGAAGCGCTGACATTCAATGCAGATAACGTGTACCTGCATCGACCCGCGGTGACGGCGTTGGCCCTCCTTGAGGGAGCAAGCTGGCTTTCCGGCTTGACCGATCGACGGCCATGAAGAGCGACCCATTCTCCATGGACGTCAAAGTCCGGGAACTTGCCGAGTCCTGGGGGTTCCAACCCGAGGTCGAGCTTCCGAGCGGGTACTGCTCGCGGGTGTTTGCCGACGAGACGCGGGTTTTGAAGGTTCCTTTTCAGGGGGAAGAGCTGACCAGTGGGTGCGTGGCGGTGGTACGGATGTCGGGCACAGTCGGGCCGAAGGTGCATGCTTGGGATGAGGCGACAGGGGTGATCCTGATGGATCGACTGTTGCCGGGGACTTCCCTTTCACAAGCAGGATTATCCGATGAAGAATGCCTCAACATTACAGTTGAGTTTGCTCACCGGATACGTGAAAACCCAGTGGATGCGCTGGAGTGGGAGTTGACGGATCAGGCTGGAAGCCTGCACCATAACGAGAGTGGACATTGTGGACAATGTCCCTCCAGCGGATCGGGCAAGCAAGGATGCCTGCACCACAATCGGTTGATGCCCCTTCGCAACTACGTTGATGCCGACGACCCGCTCGGGCAGGAGCTATTGCAAAGCACCACTGAAGAGGTGTTTTTGCATGGTGATTTGCACCACAGCAACATTCTGCTTGGCCCAGAGGGTTGGGTGGTGATCGACCCCAAGGGATTGATTGGCGATCCGGCATTTGAGCCGTCGGCGTTTATCCGCAATCCGATCGAGGAGATTGGGGAGTGGGAAGACTTGCCTTTGATCTTAGAGCGACGGATACGGCGGTTTGCCAAAGAGTTGCAGCTTGATCCTTGGCGTGTGTGGGGCTGGAGCTTGGTCGTGGTGCGCGATGGTGGCACGGAGCCGGGGCATGCTTGGGACAAGGTACGGCTGGCTCTTGAAGAGGTTGGCCAACTATTTTCCCATCGCTGATAAGTCATGGACTGGACGTACGTACTGCCTAATCTTACGCATCTTGTTGAACCTACGTGGATAGGGATGGCGTAGAAAGAAGCCCATGATGAATGACAAGCACACACAAACGGATGACCGGCTTGACGAGGCTTTGGACGAATCTTTCCCCGCCAGTGATCCTCCTGCGGTCACGGCTATCCCAACGCCGAAGGACAATACCGAGCGGAGCCGGTATGAGCTCCAACTTGACGGCGGTCTTGCAATCTTGGACTATCGCAGAGATTCGGGAGTAGTGTCGCTCAACCACACTGAAGTGCCCCATGCCTTGCGAGGACGCGGGATCGCGAACATGCTCACGCGGTACGCGCTTGAGTCGGCCAGGAGCGATGGGTTAAAGGTGAAAGCGGTGTGTCCGTTTGTGAAGGGGTTCTTGGATAAGCATCAAGAGTATGCGGATTTAGTGGGATAGGTTGGGGCGTGGAGAATCTTTGTAACGCAGTAGTCCTCCGCAAGCTGGTCGAGCAGGGCAATTTGAGCAAAGCAGAGGGCAAGAAGCTGATCGGGAAGAGCCCGGTTGGGGAAGGGGCCGTGACGATTGACGATATCTTGTCTGAAAGAGACAAGGCTAAGGAAAAGGCGGACGGGCAGGAGCCGGAGGCAGAGCCGGATCAAGCCGAGCCGGAGGGGATTCCCCCTCCCTTGATGGGAGGGGGATAAAGGGGGAGGGTGGCGAAGAGCGCGGCTGAATGCGGGGGCTGGGCAACAGGCTAAGACAGGGCTCGCAGAATCTGCGATGACGCAGGGGCCGTGCCACCCAATCACCCCCTCCTTTGGTTCCTCCCCCCTCAAGGGGGAGGAGGGCCTTTGCGATGGGTGGTGGTACTCGGGCAAGGCAGCGTGGTCCATTCACCCTCACCCAGTTCGCTGCGCTCACTGCCTCCCCCCTCAAGGGGGAGGAGGGCCTTTGCGATGGGTTGCGGTGCTCAGGCAAGGGATGCGCGGTCCAATCACCCCCACCCTGTTCGCTGCGCTCACAGCCTCCCCCCTCGAGGGGGAGGAAGTCCTCGAGCCAAGGCCGAAGGGAATCCCCCTCCCTTGATGGGAGGGGGATAAAGGGGGAGGGTGGCGAAGAGCGCGGCTGAATGCGGGGGCTGGGCAACAGGCTAAGACAGGGCTCGCAGAATCTGCGATGGCGCAGGGGCCGTGCCACCCTATCACCCCCCTCCTTTGGCTCCTCCCCCGTCAAGGGGGAGGAAGATCCTTTGCGTTGGGTGGTGGTACTCGGGCAAGGGATGCGCGGTCCAATCACCCCCACCCTGTTCGCTGCGCTCACAGCCTCCCCCCTCAAGGGGGAGGAAGTCCTCGAGCCAAGGCCGAAGGGAATCCCCCCTCCCTTGATGGGAGGGGGATACAGGGGGAGGGTGGCGAGGAGCGCGGCTGAATGCGGGGGCTGGGCAGCAGGCTAAGACAGGGCGCGCAGAATCTGCGATGGCGCAGGGGCCGTGCCACCCGATCACCCCCTCCTTTGGTTCCTCCCCCCTCAAGGGGGAGGAAGCTCCTTTGCGGTGGGTGGTGGTACTCGGACAAGGCCGCTCTGTCCAATCACCCCCACCCAGTTCGCTGCGCTCACAGCCTCCCCCCTCAAGGGGGAGGAGGGCCTTTGCGATGGGTTGTGGTACTCGGACAAGACCGTGCTATCCAATCACCCCCTCCTTTGCTTCCGTCATCCCCGATTGGCCAGGGCAGGCGCGTTTCTCGGCGGAGTCGAAGAACGGCGCCCACAGCCAGGTAGCCCGTGACCTCCCTCCCCCTAGCCCCTCCCTCCATTTCCGGAAAAATGGAGGGAGGGGTTTCTGATTTGTGAGGTTCCTGGGAGAACGCCTTTTTACGCCTTTGCCAGCAGGAACTCTGCCTGTGCTTCGTCGATTCCGCCGATGCGGATGGCTTTGATCTGGTCGGGGCGGATGAACACCGTTCCCTTGGAAGAATAGTCCTCCCAGAAAACGGCCAGCTTTGCAATGTGTTGATGCACTTCTTCGACCTTTGCATAGTAAATGCAGTCGTCATAGCGGACGCAGCAAAACGCTCCGGCGGCGTGGCAGTCTTTGAGGGCCTTTTTGACGGAGGCTGGGCTGGTCTTCCAACGGGCTGACTTTTGTCCCTCGAACTGCGACCATGTCTTGTGCAGCTTTTCCAGCGCGTGAAGATAACGGCTATCGGTTTCGATCCAGTCGACCTCGTCAAATCCGATCCAGTCGTACTCCGCTCCAGAATGCCCAGGCTCTCCGTGGAAGTTCACATATCGGAGCTTAAAGTCATCGCCCTCTATTTCATCTACATAGCCGCATAAGAACTTATCGTCCTTCTGCCATTCGCAGCGTAGGGCGAGAAGCGTTCCCTGCTCCTTGACTTGGGCGATGAAGTCGGCAATGCGCATTTGGATTGAATTGTACGGCTTTGAGGGTCATGACAATAATGGAGCGTCGCGCTCCCTAGCCACGACCGAGCGGTTACTGTACGCCTTCGGGGTGATCTTCAAACCACTTTACGATCTGGGGCATGGATTCCTCGAACCCGCCGGGGAGAAAGACGTTCAGGACGCAGGCAGGGGCGTCGGTGCGGTTGCGAAAATCGTGGATGACACCGGCTGGGACACGCAGGAATGTGCCGCGAGGGCAGTCGGTCCATTCGTCGCCCACACGAAACGACATCGTGCCTTCGGTGACGTAGAACAGTTCATCGTTTGCGTCGTGCGAGTGTGGTCCAGAGCCCGGCTGCTGCGGCTCGACCCACCATTCGGAGACGCTGTAGCGGCTGCCCGTCTCTTCGCCGTCGGCTTTGAAGACCGCGCGCATGGGGCCGCAAAAGTAGGTACGACCTTCGTTTGGCGCAAGTGTAATCGGCGTTTGTTCGTCGAGCATAACGTTAAGGATAGGCGGTAAAGCGGTGGGTTTGCAAGGGTAGTGGGCTTTGTCTAAACCTTAACTCGTCGATTGGTGTGCTGACAAGTGCAGCGGTTCTTGCTGTAAAGGCTACCTCAGCGCCATCTTTGCCGCGCAGAGGTCTTGGAGGGCCATGCCCACAGATTTGAAGGCCGTTCTTTGCTCCTGGTCGTTAGGCCTCTGAACGGTTCCTTGGCATAGCTGGGGGAGGTCGGCTTCGATATGGTCTTGGGTGATCGCGCCTTCGGAGATGGCGCAGAGTACGTCCCCAGCTTCGGCAAGGACGCCCGCTCGGTGATCGACGGCTAGCCAGGCTCCGGCGACGGCTTGAGCGTCGGCTTCGCGCATGTCGGGTCGGAAGGCTCCGACAAGATCGAGATGCGAACCCGGCTTGAGCCATTCACCCTTGATGAGCGCGTCCTTGGCGAGCGTCGCACAGCTAATAATATCAGCCTCTCGGCAGGCCGTTTCGAGGGATTCGACAGGGTAGGCGTTCAGTCCGGCGGCCTGTAATTCACTAGCCAGCCTAACGGCTCTTTCGTGGCGTCTTCCCCACACGTCGATGCGTTCCAGCGGCCTTACGGAGGCGTGGGCGAGCGGAAGATTGGAACCAAGTTTGCCGGTGCCGACCATGAGCATGCGCTTAGCGTCGGGATGGGCGAGGAGGTCGGCGGCGAGGGCGGAGTTGGCGGCGGTGCGGCGAGCGGTGAGTTCAGCGCCGTCGATGATGGCGGCGAGCTCTCCTGTCTGCTTGCGGTAGAGGAGGTAGGTGGCGCTGACGGTCGGCAGGTCGCGCGCGCCATTCCCAGGGGTGACGGTGACGTTTTTGATTCCAAGCCACTCGTCGTCCCAGGCGGGCATGAGGAGGAGCGTGGATTCGGGCTCGCTTCCTTGATCGACGGTGTGGTGGTGGCGTGGGGGGACGGTGCATCCGCTTTGGTATTGGGCGCGAAGGGCCTCGACGAGTTCTTTGAAGGGCAGGAGTCGGGCGAGGTCTTGGGCCGTGATGGAGCGGAATGCGGACATTGGGGATATGTTACTTGGGTGAGTGGTTTGGGCGGGCAGTTGCGGTTATGGCCGTTATTCTTTGTGAGAGTTGAGGCATGCAAAATGGACACCCGTGCTAAGGAGTTCGGGTGTCCAAGAAGCTAGCTAGGGGTAGCGGTTAGGTCGTGATCTGGTCTTGCCCGTCGCCGCCGGATTGCAGAAAGATCGCGTCACCCTCTTCGTCGATGGCATCGTAATACGCTTCGGCGTAGGCGATGACGGCTTCGCTGGCTCTTGCCTGGAATCTTCCGCTCAGGAAGTGCGGCTTATCCCCGCCATCTTCAACCGCTTCCCATATGGCGAGCTGAAGTCCAGCGCACTGGTCGGCGGTTTGGGCGGAGCTGAAGAATTTTGCGACGATATTGCCCGCCTTGGCGACGTTGCCCCCCTGCTTGGCTGAGCTTAGAGACCTGACCTGGAAGAATTGACCGGCGCGGATGGGGGAGCCTGGCTGGGCGCAGTAAGACATCCACGAACGGTTTTGATCTTGGAAGCCGAGCTTTCCGGCAAAGGTGGTTTTGGCGCGGTTACCGTTCAGGGAGACCGAAACGTTATGACCGGTGATGCTCTGTGCGTAGCGGACCGTGAAGGGTTGGTTCGCAGCGGAGCTTGCGATCATGGCGGCGGCAAAAAGGAGTTGGGTCATAGGGTCGCCTCAATTTTCGGATACTAACGCAGTTGGGACGGGATGGGCAACGGCGCAGTTGATTGGTAGCGCAGAAGTCGGGCATTGATGCGCCTTTTGTGCTTAGAATGCTAAATAAGCGCCCGCTACCAAGCTGCCGAATCTTGACAACTTCCCCGGATGTCTTCGGCGTAAGACATGGGCGGGGTGTCCGATTCGCCTGCGGCATAGCGTATGGTGGCGATCTGCCCGGCGTGGTAGGCGTCGTGCTGATTCATGATTTGGATCATGCGCCAGGCGGGCAGTTCCTTCTTGTAATTGGTCGGGCGCATCTCCTCTAATTCTTCCTCTTTGAGGTCTGCCCAGCTTGCCATCCAATAATCGTGCCCGCGCTTGAGGTAGTCGAGCGCGCCATCCCAAGAGGGCTCGAAGGCCTCCATCTGGTCAGCGATTTGATGCCAGCGGAGTTCGGTGTTGCGGAAGGTGATGCTGGCGTAAGCCCACTTTACCGAGGCGATGTGCAGCGCAATTCCCTGGACGGAGCCGTCGGTGTGGAGGTATTCCTTGCCTTGCGGGGTGAGTTTGGCCCAGGCCTGGGGCTGGGTGATGCCTTCGAGGGCTTCCATGAGTTGCTTGAATCCGTACTCGGCGTCGAGTTTGAGGAGGTCGATTGCGGTCATGGGAATGACGATACCTTGGAGTTGTCCGGTTAGATTGGAGCTAGTTCCCTGACTCTTTGATGGCTTTTTCGGCTTTGTCGACGATAGGCATTGCTTCTGGAAAAGTAGATTTGATAACGCTCTTTTTGCGGTTCAGGAGACCTTCAAAGCCTTCTTTTCGAACGATGTATCCCGCAATGCTGAACCCGATGATGGCTGCGCCGAGCACGGCGCACAAGAGAGCGGTTTTCCAGTTGCCGAGTCGTGCTTTCATCGCACTCGTAGGTACGACCGGGCTTGCGGCTGAGTTGCGATGAGAGCCGTTGGACTGCTTCCCTTTGCGCACAAGCGGCAACGACAGTGCGTTACCCACCCGTGGCTAGATCACGCATGAACCCGCAACGACGGAGCGTTGCCCTCCGGTAGATAGATTGCGCATCAAGCCGCAACGACGGAGCGTTGCCCTCCCGTGGCCGGATCCTTATGCCTTCAGGATGCAGTTTCGGGGCAAAAAAAGGCGGCGATAAATCGCCGCCCCTGAAAGCGCGAATAAATTCGCGCACTCCCAAAGGAGACCTCCCACCCCCTGCCCCCTCCCTCCATTTCCAGAAAAATGGAGGGAGGGGAGGCTTGGGCACAATGCTGCGGACTATCAAAAAGCGAGCGCGCTTACTTCCCTTTTACAACCCGGAACCCTTGATTGCTGAAGGATGCACGGATGTCCATTTTGCCGATGTCGACCGAGTTAAAGAAGTTGCAGGCGTTTTTGCTGCACCACCACGACCCGCCGCGCGCGTGGACGCTTCGCTCAGACGTATCGCTCTCGACCCTGCCCGAACAGAACTCAAACACGTTACCGTAGATGTCGTACAGGCCCCACGGGTTCGGCTTAAACTTCCCTACCGGCGAGGTGTACATATAGCCGTCGCTGAGGTCTGGCTTTGTGTGGTCACGCCCGTGCCAGACGTTTGCGTATTGACCGATCTCTGTATTTTCCTTGCCAAAGAAAAAATCGGTCTTAGCCCCAGCTCGACTGGCAACCTCCCATTCGTCGAGCGTCGGCAGCCGAACGCCTGCCCATTTGCAATATTCCTGTGCGTCGTGATAGCTGATGCAGGTGACGGGGTGGTCCATTTTGTCGCCGATCCCTCCCCTTGCTTTGCCGTTTGGAAAGCGCCAAAAAGCGGTCTTGTCTTGAGTCCACCGAAACTCTTCCATCGGGGGATCGAAGACCATGGCATCGTGCTTGCGTTCGGCGTCCGTGACGTACTTCGTCGCCTTGACGAACGCTTCAAATTCGGAGTTAGTGGTCTCGTATCTGGCGATCTCAAAGGCCTTGAGGGTGACGGTGCGCTTGAAGTTATCGAGGCGGATGGTGTCGCCGACGGTGTACTTTCCGGCCTTAACGGCGACGAAAGCTTTTGGCTCTGGGATTGGCGAGAGAATTAGGATCAGTCCGGCGAGGGTGGAAAGCATTTGGGGGTGTAAGGGCGATCGGCTATCGGCTATCGGCTATCGGAGATTCAAATCCTATCTTATTATTTTCGTCCCTCCCCATCCATTCTTGCGATTGACTGGGGAGGGAGTTTGATTCCTCTTACTTCTTCGGCTTGACTTTGGTTTTGTAGTAAGCCGTCGCGCGGTCGAGCGTCAGCTTTTGGTTTTGAGCGTTTGCGGTGAGGTAGGCGTCGTATCTCGCATCCTCACTGTACAGCTTGGCATGCGCTGCCGATTCTATGAACGGCTTGTAGTTGCCTTCCTTCATCAGCAGGAACAGCAGCGTGAGGATGTCGTGATCCTTTTTGTCGCGGTTGTACATGGCGATGATGTCGGGGATCAGCTCATATGCGTTGACCTCAACGATGGCCTCCTTGAGGTTGACACCGATTCGTTTCTTGCTGGTCATCGTTTCCTTGACGAGACTGATGACCTTGGTTCGATTCTTCTTCAAGAATTCTCGCTGTCTTGGGCTCCAAAGCTGCTCTCCACCGAACATGCTTGGGAAGTAGGCAAAGATCATCTTCTCTTCGCCCTGCATCGCAAACGATACGTCGCAGACCTGTGACCAAATCTCGCCGTGAAGCATTGTGTAGGTGAATTTTTCTTCGACGGTGAGGGCGTCAAAAGTTTTGTCGGGCAGGCTCAAATCTCCCATATCATCTTCGACATTCTTCGGCTTAATCTTCTTGATTAGCGCCTTTACTTTGGCGAGGCCGTAGCTTGGCTCGGTGATTTGTCCTCGATATTCGTGGTACTTGCGGCTAGCGGCACTGGCCTTGGGCATGTCTTCGTCTTGAGCAAGGAGCTGCGAAGCGATGGTTGCAGCGATGAAGAAAAAGAATAGCTTTCTCATTTCAAATCCTAAGGGGTCGTCAGTTGGGTCCGTGTAAATCTCCCTTCAGTAGAAAGTATAAGTTACCGTTGCGTTTCTGCACCTGTGACTTTCGTCGATTGTGGAGTGATTTTTGCGGGTGTTGACGATGTCATGCACCGTCTTAGACAAAAACAGGGGCGGCGATAAATCGCCGCCCCTGAAAGCGCGAATAAATTCGCGCACTCCCAAAAGTTGTTACTTCGTCTTAGGGGTGTTTGCCTTCACCCATGCAGCGAACATCTTGGTTTCTTCGGCTTTGGGCTGGGTCATTCCCTTTGGCGGCATTTTCTTTTCTGCCACCTCGTGGGCGCCCTTTGTAAACCACTTGATGTTCTTCTTGGCGTCTTCTTCTTTCTTGATGATGCTGAAGTCGATCTTGTCCGGTGCGTCCTTTCCGGTGTGGCAGCTCACGCAGTAATTCTTGATGTACGGCGCAACGTGCTTGGCAAAGGTCGCCTTGACGGGCGCGGGTTTCTTCGTGGGGGGCTTGGCCTGACTCACGACCATGGAAACAGACACGATCGCTGCCAACGTCAGGAGAATTCTGAACCTCATAGGTTCGAGCTTACCCGACCAATTCGATGCTCTTGCCGAATCTGGACTGGGAGATATTCTTGAGCAGGCACGGCGTACGGCTGAGATTGGAATCGTCTGGTGCGGCAGATACAATGTTCTCGTGGCGAGATTTGTGGGGCTCATTCGTGGGATCAATGTTGGTGGGAACAACCTTATCAAGATGGCGGATTTTCGGGCGTTTCTTGCTGAGATCGGGCTCACTCGCGCCCAAACTTTGCTACAGAGCGGGAACTTTGTTTTTAAGACCGAAACGGGTTCCACCGCAGAACTTGAAGAGTTGTTGAGGACGGAGGCCTCTCAGCGGCTGAGTCTAAACGTTCAGTTTTACGTGCGCTCGGAATGGGAATGGATGCAGATGATCGGCGCGAACCCTTTTCCTGACTCTGCAAAGGATGACCCCAGCCATTTGCTCGTGTTTACGTTCGTTGAGCCGCCTTCTGAAGAGGCTATTCAGGAGATTCGTGAGGTTTACTCGGGGCCGGAAAGCTATAAGCTTGTGGGCGGTTACCTGTACGCATGCTTCCCGGTTGGTATCGGCGTGTCGAAGCTTTCTGAGCATAAGTTGTGGAAGAAGCTGACTGCCCAAGCAACAGGACGAAATTGGAATACGGTATTGAAGTTGGCGGCTTTGATGGGTGAGGCGTAGGGCTACTCATCGTCCAGCGAAGCTTCGAGGATCTTTCTCAACCGCTCACGCTCTTCTCGCGCCTTTTCCCGGTTCATCACATCGCTTAGAAACGCTTGATCCCTGGCTCTTTCGCGCATGCGGGCCGCTTCGGCCTCTTTCCTACTCTTTCGATCTTGAAACGGCTCTCGGAACCTGATTCCACCTGTTTGCCGCAGGTTAACCAAAGAAGTTGCTCCGCCGATCAGGCCGAAAATCGTGACGAGGCTATGCCCCGAGATCAGGCCATAGACTAAGACAAGGATGCTGACGACCAAGCCCAGGTGAAAGACAACCCGCATGGACTTGAATTCGTCCTGCTTTCGGTTGAGGATGGCCTGAACCGCATGACCGCCGTCGAATGGATAACTCGGGATGAGGTTGAGGAATCCGAGCATCAGGTTCAGAAAGCCTACGGCATGCACGATGAGAAACTGCGTCCGCGCTTCAGACCCGAGTTCGGCTGCGTTCAATCCAAGTGTGCCGACCGATAAGCAGAATCCCGCTACTGCAAATGTGACGGCTGGCCCCATCAGCGTTATGATGAGGGCTTGTTTGGGTGAGCGGTAGCCACTTGAGACGGCAAACCCACCAAAACCGTGGAGGGTGATCGAGAGTCCGGTGAGGCGGTAGCGCTTTGCGGTAAGTGCGTGACCGAACTCGTGGAGGAGGATACTCAGGACGATCAAGAGCACATATTCGAGCGTGTGCCAGACGCCCATCCCCCAACCCATAAGAACCGGATAGAGAAAGAAGACAAGCGAGATATGGAGCTTGATCGGAATGCCAAAGAGTCGGCCCACGGAGACCGACCAATTCAAAAAGGCGTTTAGCTTTGCAAGGCTCATCTTTTGCTCGGTTCGGTCTGGCTCTATCTGCTCTTCAATCTGCAACGATAGCTGAGTTTATGTTAGCCGTCTTTTTCCAGCATCTGAGCATTCATTTTTTCACTCTTGCTTGACATTGTGTCGTTTTTCTTGTAACATACCAACCAGTTGGTATGAGTGATCAAGTCCAGACCAAGATACCGGAGAAGAAGGTTCGCCTGATCGAGGCAGCCGTGCGGCTGATGCTTCGGCACGGCTATGCGGCGACCTCGGTCGATGACATCTGCGCGAAGGCGGAGGTGACGAAAGGGAGCTTCTTCTACTACTTCTCCAGCAAGGAGGAGATCTGTCTGGCGGCGATGGAGGCTTGGGCTGGATACTGGCTCGGCATTATGGACGAGGCAGGCTTCGACCGCATCCCTGACCCGCTTGATCGGGTGGAGCATCTCTTCAAGGTGATGGAAGGGGCTTATCTGAATCCTGACGTGGACCCGGGCTGCATGATCGGAACGGTCGCGCAGGAGTGTTCCCTTCCCAGCGAGAAGTTCCGAGCGATCTGCGAGGCGCATCTTGAGTTCTGGAAGGTGAACACTTCTCGGCTCCTCAGTGAAGCTAAGGCTGCGTATCCACCGCATACCGACTTTGACGCGGACGAGGTGGCCTGGTGGCTGTGCAGCTTCGTTCAGGGGACTCTACTGATCGCGAAAACTCAGAGCGACCGCGCGATCGTGAACAGCAACATTAAACACTGTCGGGCTTATGTGATGAGCTTGTTCGACAGAAAGGAAAGTGCAGCCTAATGGGCTGAAAAGAGACGTAAATAAGAATCAGAAGGAGGAATCAACTATGTTTGCAACACCACAGAAAGAGCACGAATGGCTTCAGAAGTTTGTCGGGGAATGGACTTTCGAAATGCCCGGCTGCGGCGAAGGCCAAGAGAAGAGCACGGGAACAGAGACGGGACACATGATCGGCGGGCTTTGGGCGCAATTGAACGGGTCGGGGGAAATGCCGGATGGCAGCCCAATGACTACACGGATGACGGTCGGCTTTGACCCGCAGAAGGGCCGATACATCGGCACCTGGATAGGCTCGATGATGACGCATTTGTGGGTCTATGACGGGGAGATGAACGAGGCAGGCACGACGCTGACGCTGAGCGCGGAGGGGCCGGACTTCGAGACGCCAGGAAAGATGCGCCAATATCGCGACGTCATGGAGTTCAAGAGCGACGACCACCGAGTCTTGACCTCGCACATGCTGGGTGACAACGGTGAGTGGACGCAGTTTATGGAGGCGAACTACTATCGCGTGAAGTAGGTCAGTACCGGGTCAGAAAGGAGAGACGGATATGCAGACAGAAACCATCGCCCACCCAAAAGTTGTGTCGCGGGAAGAGTGGCTCGCCGAACGCAAGCGGCTCCTCGAAGAGGAGAAAGAGCTAACCCGGCACAAGGATCGTGTCAACGCTTTGCGTCGGCGGCTGCCTATGGTCAAGATCGAGAAGGAGTACGTGTTCGACACATCCGAGGGCAAGAAGACGCTTCTCGATCTTTTCGAGGGCCGTCGCCAGCTCATCGTGTATCACTTCATGTTCGACCCCGAATGGGAAGAGGGCTGCCCCGGATGCACAAGCTACGTCGCTGAGATCGGCGACCAGTCGCACCTTGCCAAAAGGGACACGACGTTCACCCTCATCTCGCGCGCCCCGCTCGAAAAGCTTGAGAGCTTTAAGCAGAAGAAGGGCTGGAAGGTCAGCTGGGCGTCGTCCTTTGGGAGCGACTTCAACTACGACTTTCACACCACGATCGACGAATCGAAAGCGCCCCTCGAATACAACTACCGCACCAAGGCGGAGTGGGAGGCGCTTGGCAAGGACACGAGCCGCATGGCTGGCGAGGAGCACGGGACGAGCGTGTTCTTTCGGATTGGCGACGACGTGTACCACGCCTATTCGAACTACGGTCGGGGTACGGAAGGGACGACCGACACCTACGGCCTGCTCGATCTGACGCCCTACGGTCGTCAGGAGGATTTTGAGGATTCGCCGGAGGGCTGGCCACAAAGCCCGACTTACGGATAAACGGTTCGATCGTCGCAAACCGCCAGATGAGCATTCCAAACGAACCGTTGAAAGAGCCTTGACACACGCCTGCGAATATGGTAATTTACCAATTAGTTAATTAACTGTAAGGTTAAATACTATGCAAGCAGATCATCTCAGCGCTACGTTCTCTGCCCTGGCGGACCCGACAAGGCGGGCTATTTTGGCTCGGCTGGCGTCGGGCGAGACGTCCGTCAAGGAGCTTGCCCAGCCTTTTGATATGACCATGCCAGCGATCACCAAGCACCTCAAAGTGCTTGAGCACGCCGGACTGATCACTCGAGGGAGGGAGGCGCAGTGGCGGCCTTGCAAGCTACAGGCCGAGCCATTGAAAGAGGTGCTGGACTGGGTGGAGAAATATCGCCAGTTTTGGGAGGAGAGTTTCGACCGACTGGATGACTACTTGCGAGACATTCAAAGCAAGGGAAAATAGGATGGACACAGTTAGCAGGAATAAACTGACTTTGACCCAGGTCTCGGACCTTGAGTTCGTCATGACGCGCACTTTCGATGCGCCAAGGAGTCTGGTGTTCGAGGCTTTGAGCAAGCCTGAGCATGTGGTGCAGTGGTGGGGATGCCGCGACATGACAATGCCCGTCTGCGAGATCGACTTTCGCGTGGGCGGAGCTTATCGTTATCTCGGTCGGACCTCCGACGGCAACGAATGCCCGATGAAGGGGGAATACCTTGAGATCGACCCGCCGGCCCGGATCCGATTCATCGAAATCTTCGACGTGGAGCCCTACAACAACTATCCGGCGACGGTGACGGTGTCATTGGAAGAGGCCGGCGGCAAGACGAAGATGACCGTCTCGGTCTTTCACATGACGAAGGAGGCTTGTGCCGGACACCTTGGTTCGGGAGTGGAGCGCGGCGTAGGCGAGTCTTACGACCGACTGGAAGAGCTGCTTGTTAAGATGCAGCACGGAGCAAAGGCATGAGCAGGGTTCCCGTTGCCGAAAAGGAGCTCACGCTGGTTCGTCTTTTTGACGCGCCGCTAGACCTTGTGTGGGAGGTGTGGACGGAGGCCCGTCATGTGAAGGAGTGGTTTGGGCCGCACGGGTTCACCAACCCGGTTTGCGAATGGAATGCTAGCCCGGGAGGCTCGATTCTCATCCACATGCAAAGCCCTGAGGGAGCAATCTACCCGATGACCGGCACCTTTCACGAGGTCATCAAACCAACCAAGCTTGTCTTTTTTGCGTCGGTTCCTGGCGAAGATGGCAGCACGGTCCTTGAAGGATTGGCGACGGTAACCTTCATTGAGAAAGACGGCAAGACCGAGATGACCCTGCACGACAAGGGAGTCGGTTTTGCCGAAGCGGCGAAGTACATGCTTGAAGGAATGGAGGAAGGCTGGAGCCAGAGCTTTGAGAAGATGGCGACACGGCTTGGGGAGCTTTCATGAGCGACGCATTGGCTGTCGACGAATACATCGCCTCTGCCCCTCCCGAGGCAAGAGCAATGTTGGAGGAGTTGCGCGGCATTATTGGCCGCGTGGCTCCCGATGCCGTCGAAGCGATCAGCTATCAGGTGCCCACTTTTAAGCTGTTTGGGGGGCTTGTCGGATTCGGCTACGGCAAAGGACATTGCAGCCTTTATGTGATGAGCTCGACCTTGCTCGATAGATTTCAGGACGATCTGCAAGGGTACGACACTTCCAAAGGCACCGTGCGATTCCGCTTTGGTACACCGATTCCCGTTGATCTTGTCGAAAGGCTCGTTTTAGCGAGGGTCGATGAGAATGAGGCAGGTGCGGTGCAGACGCTAAGGCGTTGACCCCTTTTACACTTTAGATACAGGACACATTCATGCAGAAAATAACGACATTCTTAACTTATAACGATCAGGCCGAAGAGGCCGTCAACATCTACGTTTCCCTCTTCAAGAACGCAGAGATCACCCACATCTCCCGCTACCCCGACGACATCCCCGAGCTTGCCCATGTGGCGGGTCAGGCGATGACGATCTCCTTCACGATCGAGGGTCAAGAGTTCATCGCGCTGAACGGCGGGCCGCAGTTCAAGTTTGATCAAGGCATCTCGCTGATGATCAACTGCGAGACACAAGAGGAGATCGACCGCATTTGGGACAAGCTCATGGAGGGCGGCGAGGCACAGGCCTGCGGCTGGCTGAAGGACAAGTTCGGGGTTTCTTGGCAGGTTACGCCGACGATCCTTGGCGACATGATGAATGACACCGACAAGGAGCGAGCCGGACGGGTTATGAAGGCCATGATGCAGATGGTGAAGTTCGACATCGCGACCTTGGAGGCGGCAAGGGATCAGGTCTGAGGTGCCGATCAGGAGGCATCGCAATCCATCGCGGCGCTGAACGACCGCCGCCTCGACAAGGAGACGACAATGGCAACATCCAAGGCGAAGCCGCTTGACGATGCCCCGAAGGTGACCGCCTTCTTGGAAGGGCTGGAGCATCCCTTGAAGGCGGAGATTGAGGCTGTCCGACGGATCATCCTGAGCGCACATCCAAGGATGACCGAGGGCATCAAGTGGAACAATCCCTGCTTCTATTACAAGGGCGATATGGCGGTTATCCATACTCGATCCCAGGAATATGTCCACCTGATCTTTCCCACTGGAAACCGCATTCCGGACAGCAGCGGCCTCCTTGAAGGCGACTATCCCGACGGAAGGAAGATGGCTTATCTGCGAAACATGAAGGATATCGAGGATAAGCGATTGGCCTTGGAAAGCGTCGTCCGAAGCTGGGTGGCGTGCATGGATGCCGAGGAAGCCTCGTGAAGCTTCGAGGAATCTTGGGAAGCGATTGAAGACCATCGACATTGAAACGATCTACAAGACCGAGTCGCGGCGGGTTCTTGCCACGCTCATCCGGCTTTTGGGCGACTTTGAGCTTGCCGAGGACGCGCTGCACGACGCCTTTGCGGCGGCTCTGGAGAAGTGGCCCGTCGACGGCGTGCCGGACAACCCTCGCGCATGGCTCGTTTCGACCGGGCGGTTCAAGGCCATCGACCAGATCCGTCGCCGCGCGCGGTTCGACGCTTCCCTGGCTGATGCTGCCGACCGCCTGGATACGCGATCTTCGGAGCCCTTTGAGGCGAGCGAGCAGGCTGTCAAGGATGACCAGCTTCGTCTGATCTTTACCTGTTGCCACCCGGCTTTGCCGGCGGAGGCTCGCGTTGCGCTGACGCTTCGGGAAGTGTGCGGACTGACGACAGAGGAGATTGCGCGTGCGTTCCTCACGAGCCCGCCGACGATTGCGCAAAGGATCGTGCGAGCCAAGGCGAAGATTCGGGATGCGAAGATTCCTTATGAAGTGCCAACCTCGGCGGACCTTCCCGACCGGCTGGACACGGCCTTGCAGGCGATCTATCTGGTTTTCAACGAAGGGTATTCGGCCTCTTTTGGCGCGGAGCTGACGCGGGCCGATCTTTCCGGCGAGGCGATTCGGCTTGGTCGGCTGATGATGGAGCTTTTGCCCGAGCCGGAGGTTGGGGGGCTGCTGGGCTTGATGCTCCTGCAAGAGTCGAGGCGTGTGGCCCGCACCTCTTCCGACGGGGAGCTCGTTCTTTTGGAGGATCAGGACCGGACGCTGTGGGATCGGTCGATGATCGCTGAGGGGATTGCGCTAGTCGAGCAGTCGCTCGCTTCCCGAAGGTTCGGGCCATACACGCTGCAGGCGGCGATCGCGGCGGTGCATGCCGAGGCGGAGACGCCTGAACAGACCGACTGGGGGCAGATCGCCGCGCTCTATTCCCTGCTCCTTCGCATTGAGCCGTCGCCCGTTATTGAGCTGAATCGGGCGGTTGCGGTGGCGATGCATGAAGGGTTTGAGGCGGGGCTGGCTCTTATCGATTCGATTCTGGAGAGGGGGGATTTGGCGGATTACCACCTGGTGCATTCGGCGCGGGCGGACCTGTGCCGTCGGCTGGGGAGACGGGAAGAGGCGAGGACGTCGTATGAGAGGGCTCTGAGCCTGACGCAGCTGGAGCCTGAGCGGCGGTTTATTGAGAGGCGGCTGAAAGGGCTGGCTTGATTTTGGATTGTAGATTGTAGATTGTAGATTTTGGATTGCGGAGAGCCGATAGCCGATTGTGGATCACGAATCACCGAACAAACGGTCAGATAATTCTCCACACAGAGCAGTCAGACTCAAATCGAGAATTTATCAAAAAACTTCACGTCGCTGTCGAAATGGACAATTGCCGTTCGACTACATCTTGAAAGCAACCGAAGCCGAGCCTTCCCAGCGGAACTCCCGCCGGAAAGGCAGGCCACGGAAGTAGACACGAAAAGGAGAAACGAAGATGAGATTTCTGATGCTGATGATTCCGGCGGTCTATCAGGGCCCCGAAGGAAACAACCCCGAATTCGACCCGCCTCCCGGGCTGGTTGAGAAGATGATGAAATACAACGAGGACCTGGCGAACGCTGGCATGGTGATCGCGATGGACGGTCTTCAGCCGATGGCGAAGGGCGGTCGCGTGTCCTTCTCGGGCGGCAAGGGCACCATCACCGACGGCCCGTTTGTCGAGGCCAAAGAGGTCGTGGGCGGATTCTGGATTATCCGTGCGAACTCGAAGGAGGAGGCCTTGGAGTGGGCGGCTCGCTGCCCAGCCCAGGACGGCGACGTGGTCGAGGTTCGGCAGATCTTCGACATGGACGACTACCCGGAAGAGGTCCAGAAAGTGGTGGACAGCTCGCCGCTGAAGGAGACGATGTTGAGCGAGGGGCCGCAGTAGGTCCAGCCTTCCTTTTTGCAGGAAGCAAGTTTGGAGTGGGAGTGGGCTGTTCCCTCCCCCTAACCCCCTCCCATCCTTCGGAGTTGGCGAAGGAGGGGGACAGATTTAGGAGAAACAACGATGAAATTTATTTGCCTTGGATACGGGTCGGGCGATAGCTGCCACACCGGCAGCGAAGTCGATATGAGTGAACTGATGGAAGCTTGCTGCGCCTATGACGACAAGCTTCGGGCGAACGGAAACTTCGTGGCCAGCGAAGCGCTTTTTGGGCCGGAGTCGGCCAAATCGGTGCGCTGGAAGGATGGTGAGCCGGTGGTGACCGACGGGCCTTTCATTGAAACGAAGGAGCAGGTCGGGGGATTCCAGATCATCGAGGCGAACGACATCGACCACGCGCTTGAGATCATGCTTGCCCACCCAGGAGTTCGTGGAAGCGCCGGGCTGGAGATTCGCCCGATCTTTGACACCAGCGCGATGGTGGAGGCGAGCCGGGAAGCGAGGGGCAACGCCTGACAGGCTGCTGGCAGGCGAGAGGCCGCTGGTCTCCCTCCCCCTAACCCCCTCCCTCACCAACCTTCGGAGTTGGCGAGGGAGGGGGGACAGATTTAGGAGAAAACGATGAAATACATCTGCCTTGGATATCACCAAGAATCGAACTGGAATTCATACACCGAAGCCGAAATCTATGAGTTCATGGACGAATGCTTCGAATACGATGAAGAGCTGCGCGCGAACGGGAATTTTGCGGGCGGAGAGGCTCTGCAGACGACGGATACAGCCACGACCGTGCGCTGGGCCAATGGCAAGGCTGTCGTCATCGACGGTCCATTCGCCGAGACGAAAGAGCAACTCGGAGGCATTCTGATTTTGGAGGCCAACGACCTAAACCACGCGATTCAGATCATGTCGAAGCATCCGGGCGTTCGGGCGGGATGCTTTGAGATTCGGCCTGCCGCCGACCTGAATGCGATGGTGGAAGCCAGCCGCGAAAGGAGGAAGGCGAAGGGGTTTTAGATTTTGGATTTTGGATTGTGGATTGTGGATTGGAGATTGTGGATTGGAGATTGGAGATTGGAGTTTGGAGATTGAGGGATTATAGATTGTAGATTGGAGATTGGAGGCGCTTGTTAGCAGTTTTCTCTCTGACATTCCGTTTGCCACAGAAAAGGAGATCGTTATGAAACTAAGAATTACACTTATCCCATTAGCCTTAGCCACGCTTTTTGCGGGCTATGTTGCCTTCCACCCGGGGGTGGCTTATGCTGAGCCGCACTTTGCCAAGCTTTCGACGACTGAGTTTGCCGATCAGGCGAGCTACACTATCGACGCGGATCACTGCAGCATCTCGTTCGAGATCACCCACCTGGGCCTCTCGCAGACTCACGGACGGTTCAACAAGTTCAGCGGAAAGCTGGAGGAAGATGCCAAAGACCTGACCAAATCGAGCGTTGAATTCACAGCCCAGATCGACTCGATCGACACGGCTGTCGCCGCGCGGGACAAGCATCTGCTGACCGCGGACTTCTTCGATGCCGCCAAGTATCCGACGCTGACTTTCAAGAGCACAAAGGTTGAAAAGACAAAGGACGGGTACACGGTTACGGGCGATCTGACGATGAAGGATAAGACGAAGTCGATCACTATCCCGTTCAAGCACTATGGTCCTTACACGCTGACGGTGGGTGATAATTCTACACGAGTAGGTATTGTTGCCGAGCCGATCAAGATCAAGCGGAGCGACTTTGGGGTCGGGGGAGATTTCAAGCTCCCGGATGGCACCGAGGGCGCGAGCGATACCGTTATCGTTCGAATCTCCTTTGAGGCGATTAAAGACAAGTAAAGGAATGAAGATGAGTGACGTGATCGACAGGACGAAAGAGGAGTTTCTAAGAGCGAAGGCGGGAATCGAGCGCGCTCTCGCGACAACGCCGGACGACCGGATCAACTGGTCGCCTGCGCCTACGGCTCGGACCCCGATTCAGCTGGTGGCCCATGCGGCATGGGCGGTGCAGAGCATGCATGGGATGCTTCAGGGGCAGACGTTTGCCGTGCCGACCACGGCACAGGCCGACCGTGAGTTTCGAGAGTGGGAAAAGCCATTTTCTACGCGAGAGGAGGTTCTTAAGCTCTTGGAAGAGAACAGCCTTGCTTTCTTGAATTGGTTAGAAAACGTAGGAGAATGGGAGTTGGACAGCACGATCACCTTCCCCTTCGGAATGGGCGAAGCGCCCATGCACACCGTGTTGCCGTTCATGGCGGGGCACATTGATTGGCACACTGCCCAGATAGCCTACATTCAGACGGTCTACGGCGATCAGGATTGGCATATGTGACCAGATATGTCTGCTCTCTTCCCTTCTCCTACGTACATTGAAGGAAGATTGACTGAGCTACAGTAAGGGGCCGTCCTTGGTGTTGCTGGTCGTGCTGATTGGGGTGATTGTTTATAAGATTCGGAAGCCGGATGTCGGGCCGACTTTGGTTGAGGCTGGGGAGTCGGTCGGTCTGTAGATAGCCTAACAGTGACCAGGACGGCGTCTGCGTCACCCCCACCCTGTTCGCTACGCTCACAGCCTCCCCCCTCAAGGGGGAGGAGTTTCACTCAAAGCGTGTGCGAGAAGGGTTCATGTCGCTACAACTCCTTGAGGCTCTATGTAAAATACAGATGATGGTTGAGACGTCCGCTCATTTGAACCAACTGGTGACAAGCTTTGTGAGTGGTCTACTTAAGGACGAACATCTTGAAGGCCCGGATGCTCAAACTCGACGCATTCTAATACCATTCATCAGGCGAGTTAATCCGACTCGAAAGGGCGAAAGCTTCCCCAACTTCCCTACCGATTCCAACACCTGTCCTAACTGTGGGATCGAAGTTCAGGACAAGCGGAGTCCGTATTGCAGCGAGAAGTGCCGGGAGATGGCGGCGTTTGTGCGGCAGTTTCGGGCGGCGGTGAGTGACGGGTCGATTTTGGAGCCGGAGAAGCAGGCGATGATGGGGCAGAAGCTGTGGGCGGTGGCGGTTGGGGGCTATCCGATGCGGCAGGCGCTGGTGCCGCCCAAGGTCGTTGCCAAGGTGATCGAGCGGGATGGCGGTAAGTGCCAGGTGTGCGGTGCGCCTGCGACGGAGATCGACCACACGGGCAGCGGATGAAACCGGCCGATCAACCTGCGGGCCGTGTGCTCGCTATGCAATCGGGCGAGGGATTTTGGAAAGCCTGGGTTTGACCAGGTGGAGCCGGTGAAGAGCATCTTTGATGAGCTTGCGATGCGGGTGGCAGCTCCGGTGGCGGTGCGGTGCTGCGACGATCCGGTGGCGTGGGATTGGAGGGAGTATTTGAAGGGGAGGAGTTTGTAGGGGCGGTCGGCGATCAGAGATCAGCAATCAGAAATCAGCTATCGGCTATCGGCTATCGGCTATCGGAGATCAGAGATCAGAAATCAGCGATCGGCGATCAGAAATCAGCTATCGGCTATCGGCTATCGGCTATCGGAGATCAGAGATCAGAGATCAGAAATCAGCTATCGGCTATCGGCGGCCGGCGATCGGAGATCGTGGTTGTCCCTTTTCATCTCCTGCTAAATCGAGATGAAAAAGTAGAGCGCGGATGAATCCGCGCACTCCTAAAGGGGGATTAGACGCCTTGCTTGCGGATGCGCTGGCTGGTCTTCTTGGACGCGGGCTTGCCGACATTGGTCGGTTCGGAAGCGCCTGACGTGTCCACAGGCTTCTCTTTCAGCTTCTCGACTGCCGCTTTAATCTCTTTTTTCGATGGTCGTTTCATGACTTAAGATACTCGATTTGGGTTTTGTGGAGCGCCGCCTATCCTTCATTCAAAGCTACGCAGCCTCCCATTGCCGACCTCTGTCCAGCAATGGGAGGCGACGTTTGATTCTACTGCAGCTTGACCGTTACCGCGCGGCCTGTGCTGTTCTGGGTGAGCTTGAACTTTGCCAGCTTAAGGCCCTTGGCACCTGCGAAGAGGTACTGCGCGCGGACCGACGAATCCATGTCCACATCAGAGCTGAAATAGGACGCTCCCGACATGGACGCCAGATCCTTTGCCCAGTGAATCTCTTCGCCGTTCTCGTCGGTGAGCTTGGGTGTGAAGTACTGCCAGCCGACCGAAAGCGGCTTCGAGAGCGGGTTGGAGAACTTTACGACAACGCGGTAGACGCCCTTTGAATCGCTGGCCACGTAGCCTCCGATGGTGGCGGCTGACTCGCTGATATCCTGAATCTCCATGTCGAACCCGCCAAAGTCGAACGGCTTGCCCAGCTCAACGGTCGCGTCGTTGCCGATCGTCACGCCGTCGGTGGCGAAGACAGAGGTCGATTTCACCAGAGATTCGCGCAGGTCGTACCGAAGGACGGGTCCCTGTCCGCGAGCCACGATGATCTTGGTGATGGGGCCCTGGGCAAAGATCGGGATGACCGCGGTGAGCTTGACTTTCTGAGCGGGCTTGAGCATTTGGCTGATGGCGGTGCGCTTGACCGGTTCGTAGACAGCGCCACGGAACTCGACGTTCTTGTCGTCGGGCGAGACGACGGTGAATTTGAACGACTGGGAATCTGCCATCTGCTCGGTCTTGAGGGGGTTGTGGACGGTGTAGGTCAGGACCAGCAGCCGCTCATCTTTGCCGGCGATGATGTTGGTATCGACGGTTTTGTAGCGGGTGGCGACGGCTGCCGAATCCAGCGTGAAGTGCATCTCGGTTCCCTTCGGGCCAAGCTGGTAGATGGTGCCGACCTTGCCGTTGTCGCCGGGCATCTGAACGGTGCCCTTGGTGGGGGCGGTTGCGGGCGGCTTGGTCTGCTGGGCGGAGCTTTGGGCGATAGAGCTGACGACGAGGCAGCCTGCAACGACGGAAAACGCAATCCCAAGATTGAGAAAGACAGAGCGTTTTAGCATTTCGTAATTATACGGCTCTGAGTGGCAAATCCGTAACTAATCAACTACTGCCTTTAGAATCTTGATGGTGCATCAGCGGGCTAATCCCGTTGGAATCGGCTACGGGTCAACCAGGAGAACACATTGATCGATACTCGCCGTCCAAGCTCTGCCCATTGCAAAGTCGTTTGCTTTATACACAATCCTTGCCTTCACGGTGTTGCCAGATATGTAGTTTGCCGGGGTCGGCACGGTTGCCGTTACGTTCGACAGTGACAACGCAGCGACCCGACTGTCGACCGTGTCCCAGTTCCCGGTGATTACATTTTTCAGCTGGATATGCTGCTGGATGTTGGCGATGGTGGTGGATGCCCAAAGGCAAACCTTCATCGACGATGGAGCGCTCGAAGGAACCGTGGTTGTTGTCTCCACTCTGATCTGCGGTTCTGAGCGGATGGGCACGTATAGGGGTTTGACTTGGACGGCGTTGCCATCGGCAAGGAAGAGACTTTCAAGCGTCCCGCTCACAGGTATGCCGGTAACCCAGGCGTAGGAGAGCGGGCGCTCGATGGGGTTGTAGATGACGTTTATATAGGCTTCGTGTTGGAGCGTATGAGCGTCGGGATACACGGGAAACATCGCCTTGTCGCTGGCGGCCATTCCTTGATAGTCGCCTGAGAACCAACCGCCGAGGCCGTCGTTGGCGCTATTCCACGAAGTTGGCGTGAGTCGAAATGCTTGCGACCATGTATCTCCGGCGTTGTCGCTGTAGTAGTAGACCTGGTCCCACAGTCCATTGATCAGTCCGTCCGCTTGCCCGGGATTGAACGAGGTGTCCATTGTCATCAGGTGCAGGCGTCCGTCTTTGGTGAACTCCAGCCAGGGGAAGATCATATCGGAGATTTGGTTGAGTGGACGGAACGGCAGTCGGACAGCGTTGGACCAAGTTTGACCCTGGTCTGCCGACTTGATCAGATAAAGGTCGAGGTTTTTTCGACCATCAACGATGTTGGTTTGATCGAAGTAAACAAGAACGATCTCACCGTTTACCGGGTTGACGGCCATGGCGTGGTTGTGAACGTTTCGGAATATTCCGGGGACACCGTAATTCACGACTCCCCAGGTTGCAAGGCGGGTTGCGGCTTGAACCGGTGCATCCCAAGTTTGGCCCCCGTCGAAGCTGCGGCGGAATTGGATGCCGAAACCAAGATATTCCCAATAGGTGAGATACAACTCACCCTGGGGACCGACTCGCGGCAGGAAGCCAACTCCCGCACCCATACTGAGCGGATTTGTCCATGTCGCGCCCAGGTCATCCGACCAGATCATGCCTTCGTTGTAGCCGATGTAAAGCCTTGTCGAATTCGGTTGTCCGGGGAGGGGGCCGGCGGTCATCCAGCCCTTGTCGGCGCCGGTGGTGATACGGCACATTACAGCGGGGGTGAAGGCGTTTTGCCCCGGGATTTTCTTGGCGACATACATCCCTTTGCCGCCTGCAATTGCGCCCACGAACAGCGTGTTCGTTCGGGGGTCGTATGCGGTCATGGGGTCGGCTTCGGTCGTACTTTGAAATGCTGCGGGGGGTCGAACGATAATATGCTCCCAGGTTTGCCCACCGTTCGAAGTCACCGAAAAGCCGCTCTTGTAGGAGCCATCGGTACGCGCGTCGACGAATCCAGCGACGATTTCTTGTCCGTTGGCGCTTGCCGCTGCGCTGGTCTCGGTAGCGGACTTTGAAACATCGTCTAAGGACACCCGGATTTGATTGTTAACGATCGGGTTTTGTGCGGCGGCAAACGCCATGATCGCGAGAATAGAGATAATCAGCGCACGTTTCATGGCTTTGTCGACACCTCTTGTAGGAGGTCGCGGAATTGGGGCGGGACGCTTTGCTTGCGCTTGTCGGCCTCCTCCAAGTACATCCGAGCGGACTTAAAGTCTTGGTCGAAATAGCTGGCGATGGCCAACCGTGCATAGGCATCGGGGTAATTGGGATCGCGGGCTACCAGTTCTTTCCAAGCCTGGATCGCGCCTTTGTAGTCGCCAGTCATTTGGGTGACTACACCGAGCTCATACCGGGCTTTAAGAAAGCCAGGATCGAGGGAAATTGCTGTGTTGAGGGCGGCGCTTGCGAGGTCTGTGCCGCCTTCGAGGACTATCGCCCGCGAAAGCCCCTCGTATGCGGGGGCATGGCTGGGGTCGGCAAGGATTGCATCGCGGAAAAGGCCGGCTGCCTTGAACCAGACGTTATCGACGTTCAGGCACTTCTCAGCGGCTTGCGTTAGTTTGATGCTCTTACTTCGATCGGCGCGCTGAGGTGAGATTACTTTGACGGCGCCGGAGGCGAAGCTAAGACCTTCGATTGCAGCGCTCAATCGCTCCTCGTCCTGCCTCTCCTTTGGGTTTTGGGTAGGAGGCATCTGGACTCCAGAAGGCTGTTTACTGGCGAGCGGTGGCGTTTGGCTGCAACCGATAACGGCGAGCAACATGACACAGCAACTTAAGTAGGTGTAACCCCTAACCGCGTATTCCCGCATTCAACATCTCCAAATTGCAACCCGAGAACGCCAGTATAACAAGCCAGGATTGGCTTGTGGCCCGTTTGTGAATTTCCTAAGAAAAATGCCAGCCGTACCGACAATTCTCTTGTGGAGATGAGGCCGTCGAAGGCGAGTATTTTGGGTGCGCTTAGCCAAGCGTTGGACCTCGTTGAGGGTCAACCGGAAGGGCATGCCCTGCGCACGGCCCAAATTGCGCTGAAAATCGGCGAGACGATGGGGTTATCCAATAGGCAGCGCGAAGACCTCTACTTTGCAGCGGTGTTGAAAGATTCGGGATGCTCCAACAACTCCGTCCGCATCCAGCAAATTTTTGGTGGAGACGAGCATCTTTCCAAGCGTGCGGTCAAATTTATCGACTGGACTTCACCCGCACAGTCGCTCAAGTTTGCCTGGCAACACACGGAGGCTGGGCGATCTCTCGCGGCCAAGCTGCGCCGAATGGCGAGCAACATCGGCTCGCCGAACCAGGTCATGAACGCGATGACCGAGGCACGATGCACGCGCGGCGCAGCCATCGCGAATATGCTGAGTTTGAACCCGGCAGTTGCCGATGCGATTCTCTATCTGGATGAACATTGGGACGGCAAGGGAGCGCCCTACCAGCTTGCTGGCGATAAGATTCCGATCCTGAGCCGCATCCTTTGCTTTGCCCAAACCTTTGAGGTCTTTCTGGCTTGCTATGGATTGGAGGAGTCGCTTGATATGGCGGCAGCGCGTTCTGGAAGGTGGTTCGATCCAGAGGTCGTGCAGGCTTGTGTGGACTTTGCCGACGATAACTCTTTCTTAGAAAGCATCGGCGATCCATCATTTGTCGAGCGTGAATTGCCGGAGCTAGCCGGAAATGCGATCGAGTCGGACATCGACGCGATTTGTGAAGCGTTTGCGATGATCGTTGACGCGAAGTCGAACTTCACTTCTGAGCACTCCACACGAGTGATGCAGTATTCGGTACTCATTGCCGAGCACCTCGGATTCGACAAAGCGAGGCTATCGGACCTGCGGCGAGCGGCGCTGCTCCACGACATTGGCAAGCTTGGCGTGCCCAGCGGCATCTTGGAGAAGCCGGGACGGCTGGATCCTGAAGAGTTTGAGCGCGTCACGCTGCATCCCAAATTTGGCCACGAGATTTTGGGGCGGATTCCCAGCTTTGAATACATGGCGGAGATTGCCTCAGCTCATCACGAGAGGCTTGATGGCAAGGGGTACTGGCGCGGTTTGGGGGCTGATGACCTCTCGCTCGACGTTCGTATCGTCACCGCCTGCGATGTTTTCGATGCGCTTTCGGCGACTCGGCCCTACAGGGCGGCGATGCCATTGGAGAAGGTTTGGAGCATTCTCGACAGCGATATCGGCACTGCATTCGATGGCGATTGCGTTGCCGCACTTAAAGAGTGCATTTACGATGTAAAGCTCGTTGATGCAGCGTAGGGCGCAACGACTTACTTCTTTTCCACGCCCCATAACTTCGCGATCAGAGCGTACGTGTCGGGGTCGTAATCTTTCAGGTCAGTGGCGTTGTATGGGTAGAAGTCGTTGCGCGTGAAGAACGCTTCTGTACTCTCAGCAAAGTACTCTTGCGGGTTGGTGAGGGCGTAATGCTTATCCATCGACTTTCTCCCCTCAGAATCTTGCTTTTCAACTCTCTGGTATTTGTCGCTTGCCTTCGCCTTTTCGTAAGCCTCGCGAACCTCTTTATTGCCAAAGCCCTCGGGCAAAACGCGGTCGTGATACGCATGGGCGAGTTCGTGGAGGGCGAAGTTGGGCATTCGCCGAACTTCGGCATCAAAGATGCGGATGTTTGTGAACTCGACTCCTTGGACCATATCAGGATTTCGCCCGTGCTCCTTGAGCCACGCTGCGCCAGGATGGTAGGCCGCGCCCGCTTGGGAGTCGGGATATACAGGTGAGAACCAAAGCTGCACCTTGAGCAGTTCCTTAACGGCGGGCTTTGGGACGACTTTGACGATCTCGTCGAGTTGGATTTTGAGCAAGTCGATGGCGCGTTCGGTGAGCTTGGCATCGGTGGTGAGCAGCTCTGTTTGGATGTTGACGGTCCAGCCGGACACAATGCGCTTTTGGTAGGTGGGCTTATTTGTCTGAGTGAGCCATGCGGCAAGGTCGGGCGCAGGCGATTCTTGCGTGCAGGACGTCAGCGTGACCGCAGCGAGGAGGATATAACTCAAACCCATTTCCAGAGTATGCCTTACGTTAGATTGAGAAGGGTGCTAGGCTTAACTGTAAGCCAAGGCTGTGTTCGGTTGCCAACGAGTGCGTTTGAGAAGGTCTGGAGCAACGGCCTAATGTCCCTTTCTTGCGCATCGGTCATGGGCAGTTGGTCGGAATCTGGAGAGTGCAGCAGCCCGTTTTGCGTTGGGACTCGGGAGGGGTCAAGATCAGCTATGCCAGACTCTTCAGAGGTTTGCTATGAGCATCGAAACAGGAGCAGTTATGAATCCAAATAAAGCGTTATGGGAGAAAGGCGACTTCACTCAGATTGCCGCCTTCATGCGTCAATCGGGTCACGCCGTCGTTGAGTCTATCGGCATTACCCCGCCGCTGCGAGCGTTGGACCTCGGATGCGGCGATGGGACAACCGCCCTTCCCCTTGCTCAATTGGGAGCGGAAGTGGTGGGCATCGACATCGCTCGCAATCTTGTGGAAGCCGGCAATCGACGAGCCTCTGAAATGGGGCTTACCAACGTGAGCTTTCGGGAGGGCGATGCCTGCGACCTTCAAGGGGTTGAGGATAATTCGTTCGATCTGAGCCTTAGCGTGTTTGGCGCGATGTTCGCCCCCAAGCCGTTTGAAGTTGCACAGGAGATGGTTCGAGTGACCAAGCCGGGCGGGCGAGTGGTTATGGGCAACTGGATTCCGGGCGATGAGACGTTTGTGTCGCAGCTGCTCAAAATCAGCTCGGCTTTTACGCCTCCTCCGCCGGAGGGCTTCATCAGCCCGATGCTCTGGGGTGTGGATTCTCACATCATTGAGCGATTTGGGAAAGCAGGAGTGCCCGAGGCGAATATCTCTACGGCGAAAGACACTTTCTACTTCATCTCGCCGGACACGGGGCCAGATCAGTTTATCGATATCTTCCGACGGTTCTACGGTCCGACGATGAACGCTTTTGACGCGGCGGAGAAGGATGGCAGAACGGAAGAGCTGCATGCGCAACTCTTGGAGTTGGCGCGAGCGCAGAACACCGACAAGAACGGGGGGACGCACATCCCAGCGACGTTCTTGCGCGTAACTGTGAACGTTTGATTGCGGTCGGAGAATGTTAGGAGCCCTAACGTTTTTGGATCGCTAAGGGAGGCCATGCTACCCCGTTGTTAGGGCGGGGTAGCATGGCCTCAATGCACAGCAGGCGCGATTTTTTGAAGCTATCGGGAGCGGCGTGGGCTTCTGTTGGCAGCCTCAATTTTGCAAGCACGTTGATGATAATGGATCTGCCGACTGGCCAAAACACGACGCGCTGCATCAACGTCATCAACTTCATCCGCGAAATCGAGCCTCGCTTCAAGATGGACATGATGCTCCCCATCCAGAAGCAGATGGAGATCATCTTGAAGCATCGGCTGCCCGCGACCTGGCTGCTCCAATTCGATGCGTTGGTCTCCGGGCCGTTCGTGCCGTTCTTGAAGGCCCAGATGGCGAAGGACCACGAGGTCGGCTTCTGGTTTGAGATGAACGAGCGGCACTGCAAGGCGGCGGGTGTGGAATGGCGCGGGCGGCCCGGCTATGAATGGGACCACATCCCGCATGTCGCGTTCACCATCGGCTACACGAAGGAGGAGCGGATCAAGCTAGCGGATACGGCGATGGAAGAGTTCAAGATGGTTTGGGGCAAGTACCCAAGCTCCGTCGCCAGTTGGAATCTTGACTCCGTGACCATCGCACATCTGGTCGAGAAGTACAAGGTCGATGCCTTTGCCGTCTGCCGTGACCAAATTGCCACCGACGGCTTCACCATCTGGGGAGCACCCATCGCGGGCTACTACCCCAGCAAGGCCAACTGTTGGAGTCCGGCGCTGGACCGCAGCCAGCAGATCGGCTCGCCGATCTTTCGGATGCTGGGGCAAGACCCGGTCTACTACTATGACCGCGTTTGGATGATGCCGGACGGAAAGCGGCACAGCGAACCCGACACGATGGAGCCGGTATGGCCTTCCGGTCGGAGTCCGGTTTTTGTACGCGAGTTCTTGGAGATGATCGAGAAGTCGCCGACGCTCGGCTTTGCCTATGCCCAGATGGGACAGGAGAACACGTTCCCGTGGGATCAGCAGGCAACGGGCTACCCTGCCCAAATGGAGGCGTTGGCGGCTTTGCGCGATCGGGGCGTGGTGCATGTAGAGACAATGGGGGAGACAGGCCGGCGGTTCAAGAAGGCCTTCCGGCAGACGCCACCCCAGGCTCAGGTGATGCTGAACGATCCCTTTGGGAACGAGAAGCCCGCCGCGACGGTCTGGTATCAGTCCAGGTTCTACCGGGCGAACCTGCACATGAAGGGCGACCTTCCCTATCTGCGCGATCTGACAGTCTACAGCGACCGCTTTAAGCAGCCGTTTCTTGACGAGCCGACCCGGCTGACCGAGGTGGAGCAGCGCATGCCCGCCGTGCTGGACGGCTACCACTGGAGCAAGAAGCCGGGATCGCTTGATGACGAGGGCGCGGGTGGATACTTCTACCTGGATGATCAACGGTTGCGGCTCACGGGCAAACCCACGGTACGTGAGGACGGCAATTCGATGATCGTGGAGCTGCCGGTTCAGGATGGTGCGATTCTTCGAGTCCATTTTGCAGAGAGCAGCATTACGGTGCAGTTTGCCACGAAGAGCGATAAGAAGCTGAAAGTATCGTTTGAGTGGGACCCGGCGAAGTCGGCGCTAACGGGCGTTCAGCCCAAGCAAGTGGCGTATCGGTGGCAGGAGTTTGAATATTCGATTGCGGTTGTGCAGGGCACAGCGCAAGCGACGGAAAAGGGTTGGACGGCAAATGAGGAAAGGGGCAAAGTCGTTTTGAAAATGGCCCTGGCCAAGTAAAGCCTTCAGACCCCGTTGTGCAGCACCGTGCGGTATCCGTCGTGATCCTCAAAGGTTCGGCTGTTCTTCTCCCAATAGGGGTTGTAGGAGGTTACGGCCTTGAAGCCTGCGGCAAGCATCGAATCGCAGACGGCTTGCCATTCGTGATCCGTCGGGATGTAGAACACGACAAGGTCTTCGTGGGTTGGGGTTGGCTCAACCGGAGTTGTGCGGCAGTAGGTGAACTCGAAGTGATAGGGTGATCCTTCCCTTCCGACCATGACGCCGTCAAAACCATCGTGGTCTTGGAAGGAGCCGAGGACGGAGAGGCCAAGACCCTCGCAGTACATCCTCTGCGACAGGGCGAGGTCGGTGACGGGTCGGGCAATGCGCAAAATTGGCAGCACGTTATATGGTATCTGAGGTGACGCTATGACCACTCTTCTGTGCGCCACTCGCCCCAGACTTTCTCTTCTTCCCACTCTTCGGGCGGTTCTTCTCCGGCCGACCTTAGGGCAAGGAAGATCAGGCCGACGTGCCAGCCTTCATGCCAGACCATGTGCTGCAGATAGAGCACCGGATTGTCGTACCAACCCGCCTTCTCGTTGCCCTTTTCGATGGCGCTCTTGACGGCATCTCTCACCGCGAGGCTGCTTTCGGCGAGCATCTTTCGGATGGCGTTGAGGTCGTCGATAGGGTCTTCCCACTCCTTCTTGAACGGCTTGCCGAGCGCGTTGGCCTTGTCGGCGTCGAGTTGGGTGAGGAAGTAAGTGCGGACCTTCTGGATGTGGGCCAGATGAGTGTCCAACGACCATCCGTCGGGCGAGGGTTTGATGTGGCGGTTAGCCTCGGTCACTCGCTCTGCGATGGCGTTGACGATGCGGCATTGGCGATCCCAGGAGTCGAGGAGAGCGGCGGTGACATCCATCGGTCGGTTTTACCTGGGGCGGTGGTTTGCGCTTTGCGGTTGGGGAATGGGATAGAGCAAGCTGGCAGCCCTTGATATACTTGCCGAATGATCTTGGAGTTTGAGGGGGAAGCGATCTATTGGCGCGGCCCGGCTCCGTTTGTGTTTGTGCCGATTCCTCCCGATCTCTCGGCTGATGTCAAGGCGATTTCGGCGCAGGTGACGTACGGTTGGGGCGTGATTCCGGTGGTTGTGAGGATTGGGGAGACGGAGTATCGGACGTCGCTCTTTCCGAAGGATGGGGTGTATCTGGTGCCGGTGAAGGTTGCGGTCCAGCGGGCGGAGGGTGTGAATGTGGGGGATGTTGTGAGGTTGAGGGTTGAGGTGGTTTCTGGAAGTTAATGGTCTATCGCAACCCTTAGCCCTGTTCCGGAGTATGGACCCTCTGTGAGAATTAAGACGACTCTGGCGGCTCTGGTCGCCCTATGCGCTTTGCCGATATCTGCCCAAGCTGCTGAGGGCACCTTCGACTCCAACGGTGTGAAGATTCGGTACGTCACCGAGGGGCAGGGGGAGGCTATTGTGCTGATTCACGGTTGGATGAGCGATTCCAGCATGTGGGGTAGGGATGCCGCAACCGGCGAAACCAAGCTCACCCCTTTGGAGGGCTTCCAGGCCATCGCCCTCGACTGTCGCGGGCACGGCAAAAGCGACAAGCCGTATGAGCCGAGCAAGTACGGCGCAGAAATGGCGGAGGATGTGGTGCGACTGCTCGATCACCTTAAGATCAAGAGGGCGCATTTGATCGGCTATTCGATGGGGGCTTTCATCGCCGGACACGTGGCGGCGACGCATCCGGATCGCGTGATCAGCGTGGTCTATGGCGGGCAAGCGCCCCTCATTAAAGAAGTTTCCTCGCTCAAATTTGGGGAGGTTGATCTGTTTGCCAAGGCGGTGGAAGAGGGCGATCTGGGGTCTTACATCATGGCGGTAAGCCCAGACGACAAGCCAAAACCAACTAAAGAGCAGGCCGACGCTTATGCCAAGTTTTTGTATGGCAAGAAAGACGTCCGGGCGTTTGTGGCGGCGGGTCGTGGGTTCAAGGACCTTGCCGTGAGCGTGGATGATCTTAAGAAGTGTAAGGCTCCGACCCTGTTTATCTATGGGGGGAATGAGTCGGACTACGTTAAGAATTGCGTCAGCGCGGCGCGGAAGGTGGTTCCCAATCATGAGGTCAAGATTGTGGAGGGCGCGGACCACATGACGACGCTGACCAAGCCGGACTTTGGGGCAGCTCTGGTTGGTTTTCTAATGGCCAACAAGGGCAAGTAGGGCGGGCTTAAGACGATGCTATCGGCCTATGTCGCGGTATTCCGCGACATAGGCCTTTGTGGTTATGAGCGCGCTGTTTTGAACTGGATTTCGCCATTATTCAAGAAGCACATCTTGTTAAACAGCTTCAAATCCAGCGGGTTTGGGAGCCGGACATCGCGGCTGTCGGGGCACGGCTTGATCGATGGATCGTAGGATCGGTCGATTTGGGAGATGAAGACGACGATCAGCCCGCGTTCTTTTGCGAACGACTTTAGCGTGCGTATCTGAACAGACAGGGCTGGATTCTCTCGTCTTTGGTCGAGCAGTTGCAGATAGTCAATGACGACCAGGGTGCCGCGTGGAGCGGTTACAAGCTTCTCGACGATGTAGACCGCGCTGATGGCGTCGGAGCCATCGAATTCGAACAAGCCCTCGAACTGCGTCCAGTCCACCCCGATATCTCGGAAACATTCCAAGACGTCTTTTGGCGTGTATTCGAGCGTGAAGAAAACGCTCTTATTGCCAGCCT
Organism: Fimbriimonadaceae bacterium; assembly: GCA_019638775.1. Classification (NCBI taxonomy): domain Bacteria; kingdom Bacillati; phylum Armatimonadota; class Fimbriimonadia; order Fimbriimonadales; family Fimbriimonadaceae; species Fimbriimonadaceae bacterium. The sequence goes on from JAHBTD010000001.1 coordinate 213,783, forward strand.
TCATGGCTTCGACGGCAAGCTCCAAGCTCATCAGCGTTTTGCCCTGGCCGGGGCGCGCGCCAAGGAGAACCAGGTCGCCCGGCTTTAGTCGAGAGAACAGTTTGCTGGCTGGGGCGGTCGCGGATGCTTTGGCGGCGAGCAAGCTCCAACTGCTGAAGCCTTCGGCAAGGGCGACGCGGTTGAGCGCTTCGTGAAGGGGGATTTTGTCTTCGCGGGACAAGAGTTTTGCCTTGCGCTTTAAGTGATAGATCGGTGTTGACAGTTTCATTCGTAACCTCCTATTGCGAGCAGGTTTGGCAGTCCCTCCTTTTGCTTCGCGCTCGAACAGTCGGTTCGACGATTTTGATGCCCTGCGTGAGTGACACTTTCCCGGTCGGAGGGGGGAGGCGTGGGCCGCGCCTAAGTGCGATTATAACGCAATAGTTGGCGCGTGGAGGTGACAAACAAGATTGGAGCTAACGGAGGGGAGAAGGTTTGAACGGATGCCCGAACTTCCGCCATTCGCCGAGGTCCAGCACTTCACCGGGCGGGCCGGGTGTTACCGATTTGTACTCGTCCAGATTGTTCTCGTCCTGCGAGATCTTGGGCCATGGGGGCGTGATGCCGCTGATCATGTGGCGGCGGTCGGACTTGAAGTTCTGCAGGTAGGCGTCGGCCTCGATCACTCGGAATCGGACGGATGGATCGGCTGTTGGGAAGTTGGCTTCGGTCCAGCGCGATCTGGGGAGGGGATAGCCTTCGGTGCAATCGGGGTCCCAAACGGTGAACCCGTCGGGGGTCTGCTCTAGGGCGACGACGTGGTAGTCCCAGATCACCGGCTCCGGTCCGCCTGTCTGCGAGATTTGAGCGTGCATGGTGCATCCGCCTTCGGTTGAGGCGACAAAAACCACCCATCGCGGGTTGCCGCTGGGAGCTTGGAAATGCCGCCAAACGTTCTCTTCGCAAAAGTTGGGGACGGGGGTGAAGGGCACTCGGGAATTATGGGGCATTGGGGGCGGGAGGAAGAGCGCTGAGGGACTTTGGAGATTGTGTCTCGTACGATTTGTTTGCTGGGGTGGAATGTGCCTTATGGCGAGCTCTTGATGGGAATAAGCCAAGGCGATAGTAGGTCTTAGCTTATTCCGCTGGTCCTCCCTTAGTGAAACTGCCGTACTTCGACCGGAGCTCGGCAGGCGATCACGGCTTTGCGGCCCCATTCCAGCGCCTCTTCCATACTCGCGGCTTCCAGCACCCAGAAGCCGCCGATGTGCTCCTTGGTCTCTAGGTAGGGGCCGTCGGTGACGACGACCTTGCCCCCGGGCTGCGCACGCAGCGACTTCGCCTTGCTTGCCAGGTGCAGGCCGCCGACAAAGAGCCGGACCCCTGCCGCAACCATCTCATCGTTCAGCTCGTCGATGGCGCGGTGCATGGCCTGGTCCTCTGTTGTGGGATCGTAGTCGTCGGGGTGGTGAATGGCTACCAGATATTTCATGATCTCTCCTTACGGGCGGGCCGCAGCTCCGCCTTTATCTATAGCCGAACAAGACGGCTGAGATTCGACAGATTGCTAAAAGAATTTTCCCGGTCGCGCTTGCCGCGCCGTTCGGCAGTACACTTTGCCGCAAGAGAGCGGGCCGACACCCAAGGACAACGGACGGACAGATGGAAGACCTCGTGAATTCATGCAAAGAGAGCGCTGTGCAAGGGATGGAAATGTTCCTGAGAAACTTCTCGCATGTGCCCGACGACAAGCTGGACTGGACCCCTACGCCAACCGCCAAGAGCGCTCTTCGGATAGCCGCACACACCGCCCTTTATGCGGGAAGGTTCGCCCACATGATCCGTGAAAAGGGCCTGCCGAAGATGGACAGTCTGGAGGCTTGGATTGCGGAACGGAACGCCGAGGAAGAGGCGATCACGAGCAGAGCGGAGATTGAAGCCATCTTCCGAAAGGGCACCGACGAGGTCATGGCGGCTTTGGATTCTCTAACGCCCGAAGATGTGGCAATGTCGCTGGATTCCGGGCTGGGGTGGTCCATGCCCATGACGTTCTTGATGCAGCTGCCGGGGTGGCATGCTACGCTCCATACCGGGCAGATCGACTATCTGCAGACCTGCTGGGACGATCAGGAAGTTTATGTGTGAGGGGGGTGGGCGTACTGATTCAAGAGTGGGCTTTCTTGCACTGACATCGCCCCGGTTTCACCGCTTCCGCTAGCCCTAAACAGCGTTCGACGGCATTTAGAGTCCGTCTCGAAAAGCGCGAGTCCTCCGACTTTGTCACCCTCTCCCAGTTCGCTTCGCTCACAGCCTCCCCCATCAAGGGGGAGGAAATTTGCACGGAGTGTGATTGAAGTCACTTCTATGCCGTTTCGCTATTTCGCATCCAACGACGCCGACTGAACTGCGCTGTTGTCCTTCAGTTCTTCCTTCGCATATACCAGCAGCTTCTTCTCCTCGGTTATTCCTTCTGGAGGGTTCAACTGCCAGACTTTCGCGGCAGAACCGGGTGACTTCACTATCACAAAGAGCGTTCCGTTGGCGCGATCGTATTTCTTCCCTTCAATCGCAACCACATCGGCCTTCTTGTCCCATTCGGCTGCCGCGTCGACTTTGTTCGGTGGAAGCCCATTCGACAGCCTGAATTTCGCCACCAAACCACCGCTGTCAGTACTGCTCTCTGAGCCATTTCCTGTTGCTCCAGGAGTCATAAAAATGAGCGTGAGCAACGAGCGCTTCCCACTTCCACGTACCTGGCCTGTTGAGCTTGCCTTCTCACCCTCCACCGAAACCATAACTCCCTCTACCCCGGATAAAGGGCTCGTCTTTAAGCCCGTGATAGCGAAGTGTGGCCGGGCACTCATGCTCGTGCAAGATGGCAGCACGAGCACGATTAGGGCGGTTGCAAGCAAAAGCCGAATCATAGGAAGCCTCTTGATTCATTCTACTGGAGAAAGATAGCAACGGCTTAAGGGCATATATCGCTTGCGATAGGTACATTCTCAGAATGCTCCATGACTGTGTCATCAAGGACCCTTCCCAAACAGAGCTGATCATCGTATGCTCGAAGGTCCTGAGCGATGCAGTTCGGGAGGGCAGAGACCGGATGACTCAGGCGGTGTTGCCGATCAATGGCTCTTTTGCATACAGTGAAGACTTGCTCGACACGCTGTCGAACGACCAAGTTCAATCGATCGTGGCGTCTCTGGGAACGGGCATATGCCTTCCTGGCGAGGATGCCGAGGGTACTTTCAACATGGGTGGGCTTCGCTATGCGAGGATCATCGTTCTCTCCGAGCAAGCAGACTTGGAAACAAGTCGCGCTGTTCTCCGCTTTTTGCTTGCTTGCTGCCGTCCGGTCGTCGAGGCGGGATGCGTTTTCGTGCTGGATGCTTCCTCTGGCGAGAACGCGATCGTCGATCTTGTCCTTAATCCTTCGACTCGAAAGCTTAGGCCGTTCGACAGCCGATTTATCCAGAGCGAGCTTGCATAGAACTCCAACTGAGCCTAAAATGGGGAAACACCCATGACAGCACAGCAAATTATCTCAGAGATCGAGCCGCTTGGAACCGAGGGCTACCGCCGTATCCTGCGCAACCACGGCATCACCGGGCCGCTCTTCGGCGTGAAGGTGGAGGAGCTCAAGAAGTACGAGAAGGCGATCAAAAAGGACTATCAGCTCGCGCTCGACCTCTTCGACACCGGCATCTACGACGCCATGTACCTGGCTGGACTCATCGCCGACGAATCCAAGATGACCAAGGACGACCTGCGCAACTGGCTCGACAAAGCAACCAGCGACACGGTTGCCGAGTTTGCGGTTGCCTGGGTGGCGGCAGACGGTCCGCACGGCTGGGACCTCGCGCTGGAGTGGATCGACTCTTCGGATGAAAAGGCGGCAGTGGTGGGATGGGGGACCCTGTCGAGCGTGGTAGCGGTGAAGGACGACGCCGAACTGGACATTCCGGCGCTAAGGAGTCTGCTGGAGCGGGTGAAGGGCACCATCCACACCGCGTCCAACCGAGTGCGCTACAAGATGAACGGCTTCGTGATCGCGCTGGGGAGCTATGTGAGCGAGCTTACGGATGAGGCCCTGCGAGCGGGCGAGGAGATCGGAGCTGTGAGCGTGGATATGGGCAATACGTCGTGCAAGGTTCCGTTCGCGCCGGACTACATCCGTAAGGTCGCTGACAAGGGGAGGGTCGGCAAAAAGCGCAAGTCGGCGAGGTGCTGAGGGTGGGCGGATGGTTCCGATTACGTTGAGTACATTTCCCTTGCGGCAGGATCGCTACATTGCCGAGAAACTCCGTGGATGAATTAGGAAGCTCCGTTTAATCGCTTTCGCGCTTGAACTCGAAGCGACGGGGACTGCCGCCTTTGGTGAAGCCGATCGTAGCGGTCAGGACACCCTCAGCTGAAAGTTCGTACACGATGCGCTTGGGATAGTCGTGGCGCGGGTTGTCGAATACCGCACGCTTGCCGCTCAGTTCGGTCAGAACGAACTCGGTCGGGGGTGAGCCGTTCGGCTGTGCGATGTAGACCAGTCCGCCGTCGCGCTCGACGATGCGTAGGAATTCGAACGCGGACATCCTGTCGCGCGATACCGTTCGCGACGTGGCAAGCATCGCGCCTCCCTTCGGCGGGCTCCATCGCTCTTCGAACGAGATCGCGCCGCCGGTTCCCCGCGTACCGACCCACGCCCCCGAAAGCCATCCCAAATCGCCGATCACGGCTTTTGCCGGCGTGGGCATCGGGATGTCCTGGGGGTGTTGGTAGAGCCCAACCGACGAATACTCCTTAGGCGAACCAAGGTTGGAGCGGACGATCAGCCCGTCCTTCGTCATTCGGAACTCCCTTCGAATCAATCCCTCAGGTGTGCCGCCGGGAGTGCGCACGAAGCCGATCTCGTATGAAAACGCACCGTCTTTCCAAGCGCCGCGGTAGCGCGCTATCGTTCCTTCAAGTGTACTTGGCACATCGATTTCTGTACCGTCCAGCGAGACCTGTACTTCGCGGCGCGCGCCGCCGTGCCCGCTTACCAGAACGATCGCATTCTCTTCAACACGGAATACAAACTTCGATCCCATGGGTGGGGTCAGTTGCTCAAGGGAACGCCCCTCTGTACGGTCTTCTACATAGACCCATTCTCCGTCGAGCGCTCGCAAGTCGTCGGTCTGCGGCGACGATCCGGGCGTCTGCAGGGCCGTGCTGACGCTTGAAAGGGGTACGGCGAGCAAGAGAACGGCGAGAGCCGTTGCAAATAGGGCGCGGATGTGCACGGCGGAGTGCACTTGCGGGCTGCGATTGGCGGAGTGTGTCGTCATGTTATGGACCCTCGTGGACGGAATGACTGGCTTTCCCGCAATCTACCCGGAAGCCTGCTGTGCTGGTGCAGTTGGCAGGGAAAGGCTGCACACATTCCCTTTTGTATAGGCGACGCTCAAGGCTTTGGCAGGTCATAGCCGGGGAGAGTTAATCGGACTCGAAACTGGCATAGGCAAACTGTCACAGTCGAGTGAACCTTGAGGTGCAGATGGTACTCCAGACCCCGACTCACTGCGTTCGTTACCCTTCGGCGGAGCAGGCGGACCCGATTCACCCCGATTCGCTACGCTCATTTCCTTCACTGCGTTCAGCGGGGTCTGCTATGCTTCATTGCCCTTCGGAGGAATGTCCCTCCGCGCTAGATTCGGCCGTGCAAATCCACCGTGCAGAAGCCAAATCGGGAGGACCTGCCTTTGGCAAGCCGTCCTGCCTCTTTGGTACATCGAACTGAGCGAAATGAGAGTTATTAATTATTCATCGCCCTTCAAAGTCAGCACTCCTGGAGCAGAGTTAGCGTGAACTCCACAGATGCGATATGCAAGGAACTTTGGATCACGACGTGTGGTTGAGAATGAGGCCAATGAATCTTGCATCAACTTTGTTCTCGGGAGTCATTTTCCTCACGCTGGTATCCCTAACTCCTAGCATTCCCGCGCCAGTAAGTCCATTAACCAAAGCAACAACTACGGCAGTGATTGGCGAGGCCGTTGCTGACGTCGGGAAAAACGTCTGGGTTATCTATCAAGACAAGAAGAACAACTATTGGTTTGGCAGTGATGGCCAAGGTGTATACCGCTACGACGGCAAGGCGATCACCCAGTTTTCAACCAAAGACGGATTGCCCAACAACCGAATTCGAGAGATAAAGGAAGACAAATCTGGCAATATCTTCATCTCTACTTTGGATGGGATCTGCAAGTTCGATGGGCGAACATTCACAACGTTAAACGTTGTTAAGACCGATAAAGGATGGAGACTGCATTCAGACGACTTGTGGTTCAAAGGCGCATCCAACGAGCCGGGTCCTTTCCGCTACGATGGCAAAACCCTTTACCTTCTCAAGTTCCCCAAGCACTATCTTGAGGATCAGATCACTAAAGAGACACCGTATCCAGCCGCTAGCCCCTATTCGATCTACACAATATACAAAGATACCAAAGGGAACGTGTGGTTCGGCACTGCTAATCTCGGTGCCTGCCGATACGACGGCAAATCTCTAACCTGGATTTATGAACGTCACCTCTCCGAAATCGAAGGCGGCGGATCGTTTGGAATCAGGACGATTGGTGAAGACAAGTCCGGGAAGTTCTGGATATGTAGCAATCGCTTCCGGTACGCCATGAGTGCTGGCATGCGAAGCGGAAAAAGCAATGTCATTGACTACACCAGGGAAGATGGAATCAGCCACACGGCTAGCAAATCCGGATATGATCCGATCTTCTTTGAGTCCATGACGAGAGATGATCAACAGAACCTGTGGATGTCGAGCAACGGCTCTGGAGTCTGGAGGTTTGATGGACGATCTCTTAAGCACTTTCCTGTCAAGACAGGCAGTTCATGGCTAATCACAGTCTATAAAGACAACAATGGCGACATCTGGCTAGGAACGGACAGCGCGGGTGTTTTTAAACTTGATGGATCAGAGTTTAAGCCGTTTCAGCCCTAAATGAAGTGGGACTCCGGACGGCCCCGGCTCACTGCGTTTGTTTCCCAACGACGGGATTTCGACTCCGTCTCAAGATTCGAACGTTCGAATCTTGCATGCGAAAACCAAAACAGGAGAACCTACCTTCGGCAAGTTCTCCTGTTTTGTTGGTACTCCGGACGGGATTCGAACCCGCGATCTTCGCCGTGAGAGGGCGATGTCCTGAACCGCTAGACGACCGGAGCACGCAGGGTCAAAAAGATACCCGAACCCGCCTGATTTGTCTATCCCCTGGGTCGTGAGTTGGGTCTATCAGGCGGGTGTGCGGTTGGAGCGGTAAGGGATGGGTTCTACGGCCTTTTGCCGGATGGGAGGCGTGGACGGTTAATTCGGTCTCCGTCAAGCTGAACTGAGGTTCAGTCCTGGCGGAACCGACGGAGCAGTTCCCGCCCGCCCGAGGTATAGCGCAGGGAAAAGCGCGAATAAATTCTCGCACTCCCAAAAAGCTCAGCGCTCTAAATCACTTCATCGCGGAACCGACAGAGCGGTTCCCGTCCGCCCGAGGTATAGCGCAGGGAAAAGCGCGAATGAATTCGCGCACTCCCAAAAAGCTCAGCGCTCTAGATCGCTTCATAGCGGAACCAACGGAGAGGTTCCCTGTCTACGATTTCAGCTTCATCGGCTTGAATGTCCATGCCCGGGAGAGTGGGATTTGGTCACGGCTGTGGGGGCCTGTTTCGGCGACTCCGGGGGGCAGAACGTTCCTGCCGTAGGGGGTGGTAGCCATCTCGATGATCTGGATATACGTGCCACGTTCGCGATAGGGGACCTCCGGCTCGCCGCTGTACACGATTGTCGCGGGCTTGTATCCCCACGCCGCTACGGCCTCTCCACGGGCATTGATCAGGCTTTCGCTGGTGCGCTTGAGCGCCGCGACGACGACCTCCGACGCTTTACGCCCACCCAAAAACGAGTACTTCGTCTTGCCTTCTAGGGCGTTGAGGATGAGGCTTGGCTGGATGGCTTGGGCAAAGAGGTCGGGTTGGATCATGGTGCCGACGTGGGGGGCGAAGAGTTCAACGCGAAGAGCGGCGATGAGGTTGGTAAAGATGGTTGCCCCGACCGAGTCTTGCAATGCCCACCCGTCCCAGTTCATCAGTTGGGCCGCTGTCTGCGCATTCACCCCGTCAAAGATCGCTCCTTTGAGTGCGTTCTTGATGAAGGGGAGGAGCAGCTTCTCGTCGGAGTGTCGGCGGGCGATGGTCCAAGCCGCCATCTCCACATCTTCCCTGCCGAGCTTGGGCTTGTTCAGCGCTCCGGCAAGCTCCCAAACTCGGAAGATCCGTCCCCAAACCGGGGTGTCGAGATTGGGCCACCAGTCGGCGGGCTTGTTGTTCCAGTTGTAGAGGAGGCCGGACTTGGGATTGTCTACGTGGGGCATCTGGGAAAACGGGACCATCCCCTTCCAGTCGTACTTGGGGTCGCCGGGCGTTGGGAAGCGGGGGTCGATTCCTGCGGCGCGAATGGGCACGAGTCCGACGTAGCGGTAGCCGATGTCACCCGAGCTAAAGGCGAAGAGACAGTTGAAGTTGACGGTTGCATGGGCCAAGGCTGTGTTCATGTCGGCGGATGATTTTGCACGGTAAACGCCGAAGACGGCGTCCAGCGATTTGAGCTCTTTCATCCACGCGGCGCTTTGACGTACGAAAGCCGTCTTCGTGCCTCGGCTATCCAGGATGACCGGCCCCAGGTGACTCATCTCTTGGATGACCGTTTCGGCGCTGCCTCCCTTTACTTTCAGCTCGCGCTCAATCTTTTGGATTGGCATTGGCGTGCCGCCGTAGAGGTATTTGTCGGTGTCGGGGCGGTTCAGGACAACCAGATCATCGGTGTCCGCAACCCCGCTCGTGAGCCCCCAAGCCACGTTCGGTGTGTATCCGATCACGACTCCAGGGACGCCGGGAACGTCCATTCCCGCGACACTGAATTGGGGGGTCGAGATCGACATTTCGTGGACGATGGACGGATCAGTGAAACCCATCTGCGGAGCCGACAGGAGCAGAGCATTCCCGGAGGCCGATCGGCTCTTGTCTACGGCAACCGCGTAGCTCCCCATCTTGAATGGTACGCCGCGCTCCTCGGCGGCAAGCATGGAGGACTCGCGGCTTTCCAGCCGGAAGCCGGGTAGAAGCTCAAAGAGGCTTACTTTGGGCATTGCTGCAAGCTGGCGCTCGGTGTCCTGCCGGGTAAAGCTGGCAAGGGCTGGGCGCGCGTTTCCGCCCTCACCGGCGGCGATCGTGGTGGGTGCACCAGGATCGTTCTGCCACATAAAGTCGTCGAGGACGTCGAGATACTTGGCCTTGCATGGCTGCCCTTGCATGTAGATGCTCATCGCCAGACCGCGAATCTCGCCTGCTCCAAACCTGCCGAACTGTTGAAAGAGGCGGATACAGATCGCGGCGGAGTCGGTCGGGGTCCAAGGCTCAGGCTGAAAGCCGTTGTCGGCGTACCCTTTCGGGAGTTTTCCTGCCTGCTTTGCTGTGGCGATGTAGGCATTCACCCCTCGGGCATAGGCGGCAAAAGCTGCTTGCCCCTCTGAGCCAAGGAGTTGCAGCTGCTGCGTGAGTTGCTGCTCGGAATAGCCCGTTTTTAGGATTTCGCGGTCGGAGGGTAGAAACCGAGAGCCGAAAACTTCGGACATCTTTCCCCGAGCGAGGCGCCGGCTGTTCTCCATCTGCCACAGACGATCTTCGGCAACGGCATAGCCAGCCTGAAAAAACGCGTCGTCGAGGCCGCTCGCGGAGATGTGGGGGACACCGTAGTTGTCGCGGGCAATTTGGGGGGCGTCCTGAGCGGCGGATTGTGCCAGGACAAAAGCAAAAAGAACGTGCAGCATTAGCTACACGTTCTACAAAACTGTTGGGTGTTCCTTTTCGGTCCTACGGCAAGTAGTTTCTGCCGCTTCCACCGAGGGCTTTTCGACTGATGAGTGAGTAGAGAATCAGACCGACTCCGCCAACGATCGCGATGGGCAAGACCAGCCCCATTAAGCTCCGAGCAATATTGATCACCAGAACTGCGGCGATGGCTCCAAAGACCAGAATCAAACCTAGTTTCAGACTTCCCGACATCGTTTCACCTCTATCCGGGACGTGGGTCCGCCTCGTGAATCAGACCCCCGACTTAAGGATAATCCACTTTACAGCAGTTATCGGCGAATGGCTGGGGCGACTTCCGAAGTGAGGACCTTGGTCCCCGGTTGTAAGACGACTTCCAGGACTTTTTAGCCTAAACTGTAAGCACAATGACCCTGCGGGTAGGCTAAAGTCATGCCCATCCCGGTCTATCGCGGCAAGCCGTTTGACCCTACGGACGACGCGAATCTTCGTATAAATCCTGACTTGGTCATTCATTGGCTGGTGAAGTTTCTGCAGGACGAGTGCATTCGGCGGCGACGCATCTCAAAAGCGGTGATCGGGCTGTCGGGGGGCGTTGACTCTGCCGTGACGACTTATCTGTGCGCGAAAGCGTTTGGGCCGGAGAACACGCACGTGATTCGGATGCCCTACAAGATTTCGTCTAGCGAGTCTCTAGATCACGCTCAACTCATCATTGACGATCTGGGGCTGCCCTCGCAGACCATCGACATCACGGCGATGGTTGATGGCTACCTTCAGTTCCAGGCCGACGCCGATGCCACCCGGATAGGAAATGTGTGTGCACGGTCGCGGATGATCGTCCTGTTCGATCAATCTGCGGAGCTCAAAGCGCTGCCTATCGGCACGGGCAATAAAACGGAGCGGCTCTTTGGATACTACACCTGGCATGCCGACGACGCTCCTCCGATCAATCCGCTTGGAGACTTGTTCAAGAGTCAGGTTTGGCAGATCGCAGAGGCGCTGGGCGTTCCCGAGGTCATCGTGAAAAAAGCGCCCACCGCCGACTTGGTGAAAGGGCAAACTGACGAAAGCGACTTTGGGATGAGCTATGCGCAGGCAGATCGGATCCTCTACTACCTCACGCTGAACTATTCGGAGCAGAAGCTGATCGCGATGGGATTTCCTGAAAGCGACGTGAGGCTTGCATTCCGAAAGGTTCAATCGACGCACTGGAAGCGTCGGTTGCCGACTGTGGCGATGCTGAGCAACAGCGCGATCGGCGAGTACTACCTGCGGCCCGTCGATTACTGAAAAGGGGCTTGAATCACATGTGATTCAAGCCCCTAATTGCTGGCCAGTCTGACCAACTACGGAGTTGCCTTACGCCTTGCGGCTTCGTCGTCGTCGGATCAGCGCGAGCGCACCGATGCCAAGAACTGCCATCGAAGCGGGCTCAGGAACCGGCTCTACTTCAACGCGGAATACGTTGCGGCTTCCGTTCCCGATGCCGTAGGTGGCACCACCGTCGTTGCTGACCGCGTGCGGTCCAACATCGCCGATGTTATTATTATTCCAAGCCTGCCAAGCGTCTGATGCGGCTTCGGCGATCAGCCAGTAGTCCGTGCCCGAATTCAGCGTGGCAAGTGCGTCCGTGTTGTTGATGACGACAAGGCCACCCGAACCAAAGGCTGGGCTGTTCGTTACTGTCCAGGATGTGATAAATGAGCCAACACTTCCTGCGGTTCCTCCGAATAATCGGAAGGTCGTCGAGTTTGTTCCAGTCACGTGACCGTAGCCGAGTGTGATGGTCGAAATCTGACCGGTTGCAAGAGAGTTAAAGCCGTTGCCCTGGATAATGTAGCCGACTTGGCTAGACGATCCACCAATCGTTCCACCAGAACCTGTATTGAAAGAATCGCCAGCTCCAAAATTGTTGAAAGCAATGGCCGCGTGAGCGCCAGGAAGCGCAAAGAAAGCGAGACCGAGAATCGTAAATGTACGAATTCGCATAAAATCCTCCTCCAAATTAACCGCTCAGCTGAAACCAAGGACGTTCAAGCCTGCGGCACAAAGTTAGCATAATCCAAAACAGATAACTTTTCAACCAATTAACTGCAAAAATTGGAACTGCTCGTAATAATGCTGGGAGAATTAGTCTTGGGCGATGAGTGCGTCGAGTTCTTCATCCGTTGCACTCTCAACTTCGGCAAATCTTTTGTGCAACTCTTGTATGTGAAGCTTGCGCACTTCGCGGCGAAGTCGGCCTTGAATAAAGCGGATTTTATCTTCACGACTCTCACATATGAGGCGTGGAACCTCAACCGGTTTGCCGTCTTCTATGGCGACCATTGTGACCCGGGCCGTATTGGTATGTCTTCGGTTGCCTTTAAGCACGTTATCGGCGTAGATTTCCAGAGTGATTTCCATTGATGTGCGCCCAACGTACGTGACGTAACCCACCACTTCGACCAACTCCCCAACCTCAATCGGTTCGTGAAAATCCACACGGTCGAAACTTGCCGTTACGGTCAGCTTCTCGGCGAATCTCCCTGAGACGGCGTAAGACGTCAAGTCGATCATCGAAAGGATCACGCCACCAAACACGTAGCCATGAAAGTTGGCGTCGTTGGGCTGCATGATTTGGGCCGTGCTGACCCTGGTTTCGGAGGCTCTCTTGGAGGTCATGCGTACTTCACAATCTGGCTAAACTCTTCGGGATCGAGGCTGGCCCCGCCGACCAGGCCACCGTCAATGTTTGGCTGGGCAAACAGTTCCCGGGCATTTGAGGCTTTTACACTGCCTCCATAAAGAACTCGAATACCGCTGGAGAGTTGCTCTCCGAGAAGATTATCAAGGCGTTCGCGGATCATTCCACAAACTCTATCGGCCTCGGCGGAGTCGCAGGTTTTGCCGGTGCCAATCGCCCAAACTGGCTCGTAAGCCACGCTCAATGTCATCAGCTCGGCGGGTTCGATGTTTTCCAGCGCACCCGTCAATTGTTGTTGAACGACGTGATCGGTCGAGCCAGCCTCACGTTCGGCGAGCGTCTCTCCTACGCAAAGGATCGGGGCAATGTTGTGATAGAGCAGCGTGCGAATTTTGAGGTTGACGGTGTGATCCGTTTCTGAGAAAAAGGGCAGCGTTTCTTCCGAAACCTCCACTTTTCCGAACTTACCGCGCGTCTCGCTGTGCCCAACGATACAGTACTTTGCCCCCGCATCGGCTATGTGAAAAGCGCTGACCTGCCCGGTAAATGCACCCTTCTCCATCCAGAAAACATCTTGGGCGCCGAGCTCGACATGCGTTCGGCGGATCAACTGATAAATGCTATGCAAGGACGTGAAAGGTGGACAGATCACAACGTCGACCATATGCTTAAGCTCGACGGCTTCGATGAACGCCTCAACCGCCGCGCACCCCTCGGCGATGGTCATATTCATCTTCCAGTTACCGGCAATGAGCTTTCTTCGCATGGAACTCCCGTGGACGTATCCTTGATTCCGCTTTTACGCGTGAATCTCCTTCCTTATGGTACGCGCTCGTTATCCTGAACAGTTCGCTAAGATCGCACGATCGTGGGCTCAACCACGATTTCAACCTTTCCGCGAACTGCGTTTGTGATGATGCAGTAGGCGTCGGCCTTGTGCGCCATATCCTCAGCCATGGCATGATCGGCATCTGTTGCCGAAGCTTCCAGCGTGATGGTGGGGCGGATCGTGATCTTTTTGTAGGTGAACTGCATTCCAGCCTGTTCGACTTCGCCAACGGCGTTTGCTTCCAAGCCCTTAACAGGAAGCTTTCGGTTTCCGGCGATAATTCCGAACGTCATGGTGTAGCACGCCGCGACGGCGCTGCACAGCAGCTCTTCGGGGTTGGTTCCTTTGCCCGGACCTTGAAACTCTGCAGGAACGCTGATCGGATTGGAGACACCGCTATTGCCGCCCTTGACGGAGCCCTCTCCGTCTCGGCCACCCGTCCAATTTACAGCGACGGGATACTCGTGTATGTGAGCCATGCAAAGAGTTTACCGGCGAGGATGACGGACGCAAGTCTCAGCCCGACCTTCAGACGCACAAAACCCCCTGAACTTTGAGTTCAGGGGGTTTATGCCAGGACAGCTGAGAACTACTTAGTTGCAGCCAGCCTTGTACGGGTCCCACATGGACTGTGTGTAGCCCGTTCGCGGCGCATCGTTGACAACCTTCTTCCAGTCGGTTGTCTTCGTGCTCGTGTCGGCACGGACGACGTTTAGCTGACCACTGTAGCGCTGCTGAATGAGTCTCTCGGCCTCAGCATCGGAGGGGGGTCCGCCCGGTCGGAAGTAGGTGGAGTTGCCCAGACTTTTCCAGTAGAAGGGGTAAGTGCTCGTCGTTGGGTCGAACTGTTGACCGATAAGTTGGCATGGGTTTCGCGGGAGAACGTTATAGTAGCTTGCGTCAACCAACATAACCGTGTTCGAAACGTCCTCTATCACGGTTGAGGAGGGCGGCTCACCTACCGGAGTAAACATATAATTGTTTACGCCGTAAGAGTTTTGTCCTCCATAACTGCGAAAGGCCGGGGTGTCTGTGGAGTTGCCCGTCGGGTCGTAGCCAACCCAAGCAATCGCGTTGGTCGGGGCCTTCCAAAGCTCATTATTTTTTACGTACGGCTCAAGCAGTTGATTGAAGAAGATGCGCGTTCGCGAGTTGGTCCCAAACACCGAGTCGGCAAAGGCAGCGCCCATCTGGTTGGTCGTCTTCACATAGTCCGGATTGGTACCGTTGACGCGATACGGGAAGTAGACATCGTCGAAATCGACGAGATAGATCTGAGTTGCAGTGCCGATCTGCTTCACCTGAGAAAGCCCTTTAGTCTTCTTTGCGGTCAGCTTCGCCTGGGCAAAGACGGGAAATAGGATGGCGGCAAGAATTGCGATAATCGCAATGACGACGAGTAGTTCGATGAGTGTAAATGCTCGCTTCAAATTAATAGCTCCCTTAATTGTTAAGAACGTTAACAAATATGAGAGCCCTAACTATCGAACCCTCAATGACGCAACGCTTGAGCCAATTGTGAGGAATTGGTTACAGGAATAAACAATGCCTCCTGCCGTTTGGCGAAGAGGCTTAAAGAGCGCGAGCTCAAAAGATTAAGAAGATTTTGGGTGACGATTAAGAGATTGGCTATCTTCTTAATCGTTCACTTGGACCATTTCGTAAACTTCGACGACATCGCCTTCCTTGAAGGCTTCCCAATCGTCGAAGGTGATTCCGCACTCTTGGCCCATCGTCATCTCTCGAACGTCTTCTTTGAAGTGCTTTAGCGAGCCGATTTTGCCAGCAAAGACCTCTTCCCTGTTCCGAGTGACGCGGCAGAGTGCGTTTCGAACGACCTTGCCTTCTGTGACAAAGCATCCGGCAATGATTCCCTTTCGTCCGAACTGGAACCGAACGCGAACTTCGACGGTGCCGAGATGCTGCTCCTCGAACTTCGGTTCGAGCATGCCCTTAACAGCTTTTTCGATATCTTCGATCAGTTCGTAGATGATGCGATAGGTGCGGATTTCGACGCCCTTACGCTCTGCTTCGTGGGTTGCATTGCCTTCAGGCTTGACGTTAAATCCGACGACGATCGCACTTGCCGCGCTGGCGAGGAGTACGTCGCTTTCAGTAATTCCGCCAACAGCCGAGTGGATCACTTTGACGCTAACTTCATCGTTCTCAATCTGCTCGATGAGACCCTTAACCGCTTCAACCGAACCTTGGACGTCCGCTTTGACAATGAGGTTAAGGTCCTTGCCCTCGCCTTCGGTGAGACGGGATTTTAGGTTCTGAAGGGTAAGGCCACGCGATGGAGCCTGCAAAGACTTCACATGCGCGGCGTCGGCGCGCTCTTCAGCAATTTCTCGGGCTTTTCGCTCATCGTCGCAAACGAGTATATGGTCGCCAGCTGCAGGCACATCGTTGAGACCAAGGATCTCAACCGGCACTGACGGACCCGCTTCCTGGATACGGTTGCCCATATAATCCGTCATCGCCTTCATGCGTCCGTGGGTGTTGCCGACGACGACATTGTCACCGATCTTTAGCGTTCCGTTCTGAACGAGGAGTGTGGCAACAGGGCCGCGGCCTTTTTCAAGCTTTGCCTCGACGACAACGGCTTCGAGATCGCCCTTCGGGTCAGCCTGTAAGTTCATCACGCCGGCTTGAAGAAGAATGATTTCGAGGAGTTCGGGTACGCCTTGTCCGGTGATCGCAGAAACTGGGCAAACGGGGATCTGACCACCAAACGCCTCGGGTACGACCTCGTGTTCGGTGAGCTGCATCGTCACACGGTCAGGATTGGCCTCGGGTCGGTCGATCTTGTTAACGGCGACAATCATCGGAACGCCGGAGTTTTTGATGTGGTTGATCGCCTCAATCGTTTGCGGCATGATGCCGTCATCGGCAGCAACGACAAGGATCGCGATGTCGGTGACTTGGGCTCCTCGAGCCCTCATCGCTGTGAAAGCGGCGTGACCGGGAGTATCGAGGAAAGTGATTTTGCCTTCTGGCAGTTCGACCTGATAAGCGCCGATGTGCTGGGTGATGCCGCCGTGCTCCTTGTCGGCAACCTTCGCCTTACGGATGTAGTCGAGCAGAGAGGTCTTGCCGTGATCGACGTGGCCCATGATCGTGACAACCGGCGGTCGGTGCTGCAGTCCACCCGATTTCTTGGCGGCTGCTGCCGGCTTAGCCGCTGGCTTTGGCTTGGGGCCGTCTCCCCAAACGATTTCGCATCCGAACTCTTTTGCGAGCCTTTCTGCGTCGTCGGGCTTGAGGTTCGTTGTCAAGGTTGCCATGACCTTGAGCTTGATCATCAAAGTCTTTTGAACCTCTTGTTGGGGTACTCCGAGGGCGTTTGCGATGTCTCGGGGTGTGCGGTTTGGCTGGAGAACTAGCGGCGAGTCCTTAGGAAGCTCATTGACGGCCTCCTTGATCAGCTCGATTTCGTCGGCTTCTGCCTCCAAAACCACGCCATCGTGGGTCACGCCAAGATCGCTTAGCGCGCCATAGACCTGGCCTGGTTTAAGGCCGGCCGCTTTTGCCAGTTCGGCAATGGTGACCTGCATTCCGTCTTTCTTTACCTGAGTTTGCATATCAAAATCTCTTCCAGCTCTTCTTTTGCTTGAGCCGTTACTAACGACTTAAGCGTTCTTGCCAAGGCATCTTTGCGCAGGGCCGCTTCTACGCAAGACATGCTCTTGCACACATAGGCGCTTCTACCAAAGTGCGATCCCTGCTCTGCCAACCGAATCGTTGCGTCTTCGCCTTTCACGATCCGAAACAAGGTCGCCTGTTCAAACTTGCCTCTACATCCGACGCAAGTGCGAATCGGCATCAGCGCTCCTGGTCCATGAGCCGAGCTTAAGCTCGTGGACTCTCTCGCTTTTTCTCTCCTGACGCGACTTGAGTCTCGCTGCGGATATCAATCTTCCATTCTGTGAGTCGTGCGGCAAGCCGAACGTTCTGTCCGCCTTTGCCGATAGCCAACGACAGCTGCGTGTCCGGCACGACGACAAAAGCACTTCTTTCGGCTTCGTCGAGCGTCAGTGAGTTCACCTTTGCGGGGCTGAGTGCGTTCGTGATGTACGTCTCCGCATCTTCGCTGTAAGGCACAATGTCAATCTTCTCGTCGTAGAGTTCGTCGACGATCGCTTGAACACGCGCACCGCGCGGGCCAACGCACGCGCCAACTGCATCGACGCGCTCGTCTGTGCTCACAACCGCCACCTTGCTCCGCTGTCCCGGCTCGCGAGCAACGCTCTTAATCAGAACGACACCCTCTTCGATCTCCGGAACTTCCAGGTCGAACAGCTTTCGCAGCAAGTTCGGGTGCGTGCGACTGACGATAACTTTCAATCTGCGCTGCGTGTCATCGACCCGCAGCACATAGAAGCGCATGCGGTCATTCGAGCGGTAAGGCTCGGTTGGCACTTGCTCTCGGCGCGGCAGTTCGACTTCGACGTTGTTAATCTCGATGTAGACGGCGTGGTCGTCCTTTCGTTTGACGTTGCCGGTCATCACGTCGCCGATCTTCTCATGGAAGACCTCGTTGATCTGTCTGTGCTCGGCCTCACGCAGCTTCTGGTTCAGCACCTGCTTAAACGTTGACGCGGCGATTCTTCCGAACCGGTTCGGATCAACTTCGACGGCAATGAAATCGCCGACTTCGGCATCTGGCTTTTTGCGACGTGCATCGACGAGGCTCATTTGGATCGATGCTTCCAAAACCTCACCGACCACTTCCTTTTCAATGAAAGCCGTCATGCCCTTTTTGGGGTCTAGCTTAACCGTGACTTCTCCAGTTGCACCGACGAATTTTCGGTACGCGACTGCAAGGGACTCCTCAATCTCGTGCAAGAGATCTTCGAGGGGGATGTCTCGTTCGGTTGCGATTTGATTCAACTGTTGCAAGATATCCATAGGCTTTCTCCGTCTGGGCCAAATAAAAAAAGGCGGCTCGCTGGCCACCAGTTGGGCAGACCAAATTGTTATGCCAAAGTATAGCATGAAAGGCGCCTTTTCGAGGCGGACTTTCGGGATTTTTGCGACCAATCGCCTTGATCGTTCGTCCTGAATTCCTTCCGATGTTTCGAGTTCAAATGTCCTTACTTCCTTCGCCATGCGTCGGTATTTGCGTGCTTGATGCGAAGGGCGTATGCTGCGGATGCAAAAGGTCGATTGAGGAGATTACGGCGTGGCCGTCGATGACGGAAGAAGAGAAAGAAGCCGTTCTTTTAAGGCTCAAAAAGGGGTTAGACAAGTGGGAGAAGTCTTAAGCTTCAGTGCGGTTTAGCCGGTCGATGATCGCCTTAGAGTGCTGGAAGACTTGGAGCGAAAGCTCGTTCCACCAATGGTAAACATCCGGCAGTTGCTCGATTTCGACAAACTGTCTTGCTCTGGATTCGGCGACGGCCCCGATCTCGACCAGTGCATCAACCGTTGCGGCATAGCAATCGGCCCACCGAACCTCCCCGCGCTCCTTGATCTCGTAGCATCCGATGTACTGCAAATTGTCGATGATGGCCCCGGCTTCCTCTTTGGCTTCCCGGATGGCGGCTTCACGCGATGATTCGTTGGGCTCGACTCGACCGGATGGGATGCTCCATCCGCGCTCGATGATGTCGCAGATCAACACCGTCTCGTCCTTCCAGGCAAAGACAAGCGCGGCAAATGCCCTCAACGGCGCCCGGTAGGGCGCTGGATAAAACTGCATGGATTGGCGGCCGTATTTAGCGGGCGGAAAGCGCTTCACGCCTCGGCAACACCTGTTCGACGTTCGCGCATCGCCAGAATAAATCCAATGATAATGCCGACCAGGCAGAAACCGCCGACCGATCCCATGACGATAGGCATCACGTTCGGGTCGAGCGTGACGATCTTGCCGAGGACGTCGCTGGAATCTACTGGCCCGAAAGCACGGCTGTCTTCGGACATCGTGGTGTTGTCGCCAAGGATGTAAAGCTTGCCCTCGGGGACGATAAAGTCGCCTTTCGAGATCGGCCAATCCTTCGGGGCATTCAGGAGGTCAATCCGGTCGCCCGGCAATCCCTTTACGCGCTTAATAATGTAAGCATTGTCGCCCGTCCTGACGACCACGATGTCTTTCCGTCCAATGGCACCGATCAGCCAATAGGCTCTGCAGGCCAGCAACTTATCGCCGCTTGTGTAGGTGATCTCCATCGATGGACCCGAAACCACGACGGTTTGGAAGTTCTGGCGCCAAAAAATCGCCAGTGCAAGAATGCCTAACAAAACGACGCCAAATCCAGTAAACATTCTTTTGCGGGGTTTTGGGTTCATCTCAACTTGCCATTATGCCACCGTAAGGTTGCTGGGCGGCGATCTCCGCTATACTCTATTGGCACATTTCGGTCCTCCGCAAGGCTTGGTATGGAAAACCTTTTGCGCACTCTTGAACAACAATCGGCGGTTATCATTTTGATCCTGTCCGTACTGGCAATTCTGCAATTTGTGTGGAGTTGGAGGACGGCGCAGGAGAACCGACGCATGCGAACGAAGTGGAACGCCCTGCTTGAAGGGCAGTCGGGGAAGAACCTTGAGGCCGTCCTTTACGACCATCTTCGCGAGCGCCTCGAACTCGAAGAGCAACTGCGAGAGTCTCAACAGCGTATATCCACGTTAGAAGACAAGATGATGTCGGCGAAGCGGTACACGGGACTGGTTCGCTACGATGCGTTTGAAGATGTGGGTGGCTCTCAGAGTTTTTGTTTGGCGATATACGACGATCAAGGAAATGGAGCCATTATCAATAGCCTCGTTGGTAGAACAGATTGCCGTGTGTACTGTAAACCGCTCATTAGCGGGCGGTCCGACAGGAATCTTTCACAGGAGGAAGTCCGCGCGATTCACGATGCCGAAGATCGCAACCCCAGGCCCGTTATCACACCATGAGTTCTGGAACTGTAGACGATAGCCTTCTTATCGAGCGAGCACAACGGGGAGACCGCAATGCGCTGGACGACCTGATCTACCGCCACGAGAAGCGGGCATATCAGTACGCGTACCGCCTTACGACCAACCCGGAAGAGGCCGCGGACATCGTTGCCGACGCCTTTGTCCGCGTCTACAACGCCCTTCCGAACTTCAAGGGGCAGAGCGCTTTTACAACCTGGCTTTACCGGATCATCACAAACTGTTTTCTGGACCTACGCAAAAAAGAGAAAAACCGCCAGACGGTGAGCTTGGAGAACACGCTCACGACAGAGGAGGGAGAGGTTGAACGGCAGATCGAGGATGATGCCGAAACACCCGGAGAGCTTGCCGAGCGCAGCGAACGTGAGAGGGTGATGCAGGATGCGGTTTCGCAATTACCGGAATACCAACGCGCGATGATCGTCATGTATCACGGAGAAAGCCTTTCTTATGAAGAGATTGCTCAGGCGTTAGACCTACCGATTGGGACCGTCAAAAGCAGGCTAAATAGGGCCCGTTTAACCATGCGAGAGATTTTAGAGGGAAATTTGGAACTGTTCCAAGCATAGTCAAGTCAAAAGAGCTGTACTTATTGGTGATTCCATGAATTCTGAAAAGGCTAGGGAGCATTTCTCCTCATATTTTGAAGGCTCGCTCGATGCGGGTCTAAAGCAGCAGCTTGAGCGAGCGCTGAGCACGAATGCTGAACTCCAGTCGGAGTATCACAGGTTCGTCGAAGTGATGCGACAGCTTGAAGCGCTGCAAGCGCCGGTGCCCGAACCCCAGTTCGATCTGCACGAGCGGATTACACGCAAGCTCGACCATCACATCCACGAAAGCCAAGCGAAGCAAAAGCCAAGCTGGATGCTCTGGCTGAAAACGGTTAGCGTGAGCGCAATTGCCGTGCTGGCGATTTGGGGAGCGGTAAGCCAACTGAATCGTGGCAGCATCGAGTCTCAGGCAGGCCCTGGTATTTCATCGGCAAAGCCACAGCCACCGTTTAGTGTTACCGTCGATTCGTCCAACAGCGTCATCGTCAACTACAAGGCAGACGCCGACAAGTCGGTTACGGTCTTTAACGAAGACGGAACGGTTTTGCGCACAGTCACGAACCAGAAGCTGGAGATGCCGGTCAACAATCCTAACGAGGAGACCGCAATCGTCACCATCCAAGCCGAAGGTTCCGACGAGACCAATATCATCGCTCTACCGGGAACACGCATGGACAGAGTGTCGCAAAGCGAAGGAAAGATGGCAGACTTTGCCAAGGCAGTCGCTGCGCACTTCCATACGCCAATCGTGATCGTCACCAACGATCCCAGCGTCACCGTACGATGGAACCTTGAAGTGGGGACGAGCCCCATGGCTGTGATAAAGGCGGCGCTGCTGGGCACGAGCTACTCGTGCGAAGAGCGTGCGAACGGCCTCATTTGGGTCGAAAAGAACGACTGAGCTAAAAACTCATCGCTTATTCGCGAGTTGATTCTGCAATCGCTGAATCAGCTCGCGATTTACTTGGCGTTGGAGGTCGACCGTCATCACGACATAGTGCCCCTCAGACCAGTTTGAATTCCAGTTACGTGGTACTTCTCGGCGATCTACCGGAGGCTCTGCAAGAACTCGGATCGCGTTCGGATCGGTTGGACCGGCTTCTTGCACGAGCTTCGCAAAGCTGTCGGACTGGATGCGGTCGGCATCCTGCTTCTTCGCTTTTACGAACAATCCGCGAGCACGCTCTAAAATCGGCTCTACGGGCTTCTCGCTGTGCTCAAGCCGTGCCAATCGCTCGGTGAGGCTTTTTTGAACTTCAGCCGAAAGATGGGGCGCGTATTCTCCGATCATTCGGAAGATTCCTCGCTGCCTCGTTGAGATTGCGCCTACCGAAGTCAGGTCGCTGTACTTCAAGGTCTGAACAACTTCAGTCGCAAGCACCAGGTCGTTCGCTGCGGCATCGTATTCGCCCTGCCGCGACAATTCTCTGGCGTTCACCATGAGATCTGCGCAGAGCCCCATGCAGGCGGAATAGATTTGGGATTTCACGCCGTCGTTGATCGCGTCGGTAAGAAACTCGGGCTCCAGAGGCTGCAACTCGCCACTGCGTGAATCTTGGACCCACTGCGCTGCTGCGGCGCGCACAAGTCGGGGATGACTGTCGGTACCTTCTGCGTCGTTCGCCAGCTCTACGGCCCGCATGACACCCGAATATGCACGAATCTTCTTCTCGAGGTGTGGGCTATAGCGAGCGAACTCAAAATCGTCGTGATACGTCCTTGTTTGAACTCCAACAGCCGCCAGCATAATCACCGGACTGGCGATCATGAATTGGTACAAGAACGTCCGTGCTCTCATACTTGTGATTTTCGGAGGGTAGGAGCCCCGTCGTTAGGCTGTGTTTCATGCGACACTTTTCGCACGAAATGGGACTTCGGACACCCCGAAATTTTGCGAATAGGTCCATATCAGTGCTATAGCCCCAGGTTTAGACCCAGGCCTCTACCGCCACAAAAAAGCTCTCTTACAATGATGCTAACTCCGCATTCCGGTGGGGAATGAAGGAGGGCTAAATCAAATGCATAACGCTAAGTTCTCTACTTGGGAGCAACACCTGGTTCAGCGAGCATGCCAGGGGGAAAGAATCGCCTTCGAACTGCTCACAGACTTGTATCGTCCTGCGCTATTCAGCCTCTCACTAAAGATGCTACGTAACGCCGACGACGCTAAGGATGCCGTGCAAGAAGCGCTGTTAAAAGCGTACAAGGCCATTACCAGTTTCGACCCGGAGCGCCCGATCAAACCGTGGCTTTTCCGGATATGCCAGAACTGTTGTGTCGATTCAGTTCGTTCTCGTCGCAAGGGCGGCGATTCGCTGGATGACCACGAGTACATGCTTCAAGATCAAGGGGAATCGATCGAGGAGCGCGCCGAGGGAAATCTGTCTAACAGGGCCGTCGTAGCCGCGATAGGGCGGCTTCCCGAAAGGTACCGGCAGATCATCCACATGCGCCATTTCAGGCACATGGAAGTCAACGAAATTGCCCGAGAGCTTCGCAAGCCCGAAGGCACAATCAAGAGCTGGCTCTTTAGAGCACGCGCTCTTCTGAAGAAGGACCTCGGCCTCGTCACAGGCTGACACGACAATAAAGAATCCCACCAGAGGGGGTAGAGCCAAGCACCGGCCCTACCCCTTTTCTTATTCCGGGGCGAGGTCCGCCTTTACGGGTGCGCAGACATGTTTTGGTGGTGGGACTCATGCGCGGCCTCACTCAAAATGTTGGAACTCATTCCCTGCCAAGTGGCTTACCGATGAATACATCCGCGTACGAAACGGAGAAGGCCCTTACATTTTGTTCTGGAAGTCGCGAACAACGGATTTTGAAAAGGCGGTACGCCCGGAATTGCCTGTGCTTTTCCGCGTGTGTCGACGTCTGGGCGCAAGCGCCGACGACGCCGAGGATTTCGTCCAGTTGACCATGCTCCGGGCTTATGAACACTGGGACCGTTTTGACGGGAGGTTTTTAAGAAGCTGGTTGATACGTATTTTGAGAAACGAGGTGATTCGATCGAGGCGAGGGCCACCCCCACCGGTCTCTCTCGAAGTGCTCAGCGATCAGGACGTCGTTGAAGAACCGTTTTGGTCGGAGGTGCTCTGGAGAGATCAGGCGCACCGCCTGCTGGAAGAGGTCGATAAGCTGCCAGACATCCACCGAATGCTTATTCAGCTCTGCGATATTGAGGAATTGACTTATGAAGAAGCTGCCGACGCTCTCGATATTCCCATCGGCACCGTGCGATCAAGACTGTTTCGTGCGCGTTCCAGGCTGCGTGAGCGACTCTCTCCAACACAAATGGGCTTTGCCGAGGTGGACGCATGAATAGAATTGATTGGCAGGCGTTCGACGATGGTTCGCTCACTCCCGAAGAGATCGTTCAGATCAAACAAGCCTTGAGAAACGATCCCGCGATAAAAGCCGAGTGGGAAGGATTCCAGGCCCTCAAGAGCGAAATCAAAAGGACGCGTGAGAATGAACCCGTTCCCACCGACCGCTTGAACGCGATGCTTGACACGGTCTTAGCGGGCCGTCAGAGAAAGGGTGTCACCTCTCGACGCTGGGTCGTTGCTGGGGCTGCCGCCTCTGTCCTTGCTGCTGCATACATTGGTTATGGTTTATTGGGAGTCGGCGCCGATACGCACGGCGGGATTGAACTGCCTCCGGAAGCCGACACCCTTGCCATGAACGATACGGCTTCGGCGAAGTCTTGGATCGATCGACACGCGAGCTTTAGGATGCCGGAGCTAACGCTTCCTCGGGAGGCCAAGGTCGTCAAGGCGGCCTACGGCAAGACCGAATGCTGGGCTTGTATGGACTTTGAATACAACGGCAAAACCTTTTGTCTGCTCGTCACCGTACGACAAGGCGTTCTCGACGACAAGAAGACAAAAACCTTCCACGGCATCGTTTACTACGAAGGCAAAGGCGTAGGGTGGAAAGCCCAAAACAAGACTTTCTATCTGAGTGGGGGAACTGCCGCCGAGCGTTGGCGCTTTGCAACTCACCTCGCCCCTCAGACGCTTGGAGAAGTCCTATAGCCCAAACGATACAACCCGTTTTGAACCTGCAACTATCTCTATTTTCCCCCGTCGCTTGCGATGGGGGGATTTTTTTGCGTCGGTAGGCGGATGAGTTCACTCACACCCATGAACCATTCGCCAGTCTTCACGGATTCCTTTTTGCTTCACGTTCGTTCGCATCGCAGGCTGTTGAGCCCGCTCCTTCCCGGGCCGAGAACCCGCTCATTAGGTACATTTCAAGCATGCCCCTCACCGAGACTCAAGTGCTTGATGCGCTTCGAAACGTGATTGATCCCGACCTTCACCGGGACATCGTGACGCTCGGTTTTGTAAAGGACGTCAAGATCGAAGACGCCAAAGTCTCCTTCATCGTCGAGTTAACGACTCCCGCTTGTCCGGTCAAGGACATCCTCAAAGCACAGTGTGAAGAGGAGGTCTCCAAGATCGAAGGGGTTGCAGAGGTTTTGGTTGAGATGACTGCGGCGGTGCGCGCCCGCGCACCGGTTCCCCAAGACCTGATTCCTGGGGTCAAGCACTGTATCGCGATCGCTTCGGGAAAGGGCGGAGTCGGTAAAAGCACCATTACGGTGAACCTCGCGATCGCCCTGGCTCAACAAGGCGCGAAGGTTGGGATTTTGGATGCCGACGTCTACGGTCCCAGCATTCCATTGATGATGGGTGTGAACGAGCAGCCCTTCACCAAGGACGGCAAGATCGTGCCGATCTATCGTTATGGCGTCCACATGATGTCGCTGGGCTTCCTTCTGGAGGAGGGACAGTCGGTGCTTTGGCGCGGGCCGATGGTTGCCGGCACCGTGAAGCAGCTTTTGCAGGATGTGGATTGGGGAGTTTTGGATTACCTCTTGGTTGACCTGCCCCCCGGAACCGGTGACGCGCCGATGACGCTTGCCCAGATCGCTCCTTTGAGCGGTGTCGTTATTGTCGCAACACCGCAACACGTCGCGGCAAACATCGCCGGAAAATCGGCGGCTCTTTTCCGACGGCTTAACACTCCAGTGCTTGGCGTGATTGAAAACATGGCGGGCTATATCTGCCCGAACTGCCAAACGGTAACCAACATCTTCTCGGGGATGACAGGCGAAGAGCTTGCTCGGACGCTGGCAGTTCCCTATCTCGGCTCAATCCCGCTTGATCCGTCGGTCAGTTCAGCATCGGACATCGGAACGCCGTCCCTGATTGCAAGCCCGGAACGTGTGCAAGCCCAGTGCTTCCGAGACCTTGCAGGACGACTTGCCCAGCAGATCAGCATCAGCGCGATGGTCCAGCAGAGATTGCTTGGTGAGAGCGAGGATGAGACGCAACCCAAGTTTGAATCGGTAACGCCGGGTTAGCCCTCACGCCTCGCTAACCAACAGCGCCGACTCGATGTCGTCGAGCCACGACTTGAGAGGAGATTTTGCATGCTCCTTTAAGAATTCGATCGGATACTCGTCAGCATTGATCCAGCGTAAAATTTGGTGGGGCCAGGTGGGGGCGTCGCCCTCCATCATCGGCAACGGCTCGGGCAGGCGATAGTATTGGGGAACGGGAATCCTTACGTCGGGAGGCAGCAACGACAAGACCGGCGCGATAAGGGGCGTTTCCGATGCGAGCACATCAATTGCCGATGAGATCAGATACGCGTCCCTCTCCTCCGAAGCCTGCACCCGGAGAATTTTCATTGCGCAGTTAGGCTCTATGCTAAGAATGATGTGGGTTGCGTCCATCAAAGCTTCGGATGCCGATAGAGTCATAAAGATCTCGACATCGTTCTGATTGAAGATGCAGCACGTTCGCAGGAAACGGTGCATGAAATCGAGGCGCTCCTCGTCTGCATCGTAGAGCCGAACCGACAGGGGTCGCTCACCGAAGTAGGTCGCTAAGCTGCCTACGATGCCTGGCCCAAAGGTGAGCCCTCCTATGCCAAGAACCGCGACCTGCATCGCTTCCACAAGAGAAGCTTACACGCAGATCGCGGTCGAATGTGCTGTGCTGGAAGCTACCAGCGAACCTTTTGTTTCTTCGGCGGTGGCTGAATGGTTTTGTTTGCCCAGGCGCGGACTCCCAGAACGCTACCAAACCCAAGCGCTGCAACAATCCCTGCCCACAACCAGTTCGGGCCTGACTTCTCCTTGGTCGTCTTTGAAGCCTCTCGAATGGTCTGAGCAGCTTTCTCGGCCTGATTCTCGGCTGCGTTGAAAACGCTGCGTCCATCGGGATTTGAAGTCGACTTGCCGACATCGTTGGGGGTTGTGTCGGTGACAACTCCACCCACGACGTCGACTGTGCCGTTGTACTGTTGCTGCCTTTCGAGATCGGCCTGAGTATCGTCTCGCAAGTTGCCTCGATGATTCTGGTCAATGATCGGGGCTGGCGACCAAACTGCCATCGCCAAAACCATTGCGGGAAGTATCCATCTTGTCCATGCTTTCATATCTGTTTCTCCTTAATAGCCGTGGCTGAAGCCGCGATCCTGCCAGGTGCTCCTCAAGAGCGTCGGGCTTCGCGGGAGTTGTAGGTCGATGAGCGGAGCCTTGGTGATGGTTCGCTCACGAATGCGGTTGTCGTAATTCATCCTCATCGGAAGGCTAAAAACCACCATCGCTTCGTCCTTGGAGATGATTGAGCCGTTGAAGCTCACGCCACCACCACCCGTTCCGATGTTTCCACCGCCGACGAAGTTCGTGTAGAGGATGGCGTCCATCTGGTTGATGTTTGATGAGATCAGCGCCATCGTGGCGTCCGAGATCGTGCTTTGGTAGCGCATTCTGCCAGTCGAGTCAAACTCATAGGCGTTGAAGGGTGGAATCCAGTTGCCGTTTTCATCGTAACGGCCCTTTGTGAAAGGCGGGGACATATACTTCAGCGGCCAACTTGCCGTGAAGGTCGTCGTGTTGCCCATGATGACCGAGCCGCGTGCGGCAAGACCCATGAAGTTCCGCTTTTCATTCGCATTGTCGATGCTCTGCGGCTCCGATCCACGAAAGTCCGGCGTACCCACATTTGTGCCCTGAATGTTCTTCGGGCTGTACTTAATATCGCCAACGATGTGGACGTTCCGCCCGGTATAGATCGTGCCCTGGCCTGCGATCGTGCCTTTGATAACCGCGTCCTGCGTAATCGTGACTGGACCGTGGACACGAATCGGATTAGTGTCGGTTCCGATCAGAATTGCCGATCCGTTGATGACCCCGTTCGTGCTGACACGCTTATATCCACCTGCGCCGCTGTTGAGAGTCGCATCCCACACCTCGACATAGGCTGGCTGACCTACGTTTGGATTGGCCGATCCATCGCCAAACGTGGCCTTTGAATCCGTATACGTCTGGCTAAGGTTCAGGTAGTAGTTGAGGTCGCTGAGGTCTGGCATGATCACCTCTTCAGTCGAGCGAGAGTCCAGCAATGTGGTGGTCGGCGACATGCCTGAACTCGTTCGAGTCCAAGACTTGTAGCCGGTGGCATCGCCGATTACGGCACCTGATGGGCGATTATTGGTGATCTGACCGTCTGAGTCGAAAATGAAATCGCGCCATTTTTCATACTCGTCGGTTCCGCGAGCGCCGTGAACTGCAGGGTCGTAAGCTTGTCGCCAACGCTCTCGGAAGGCAGTTGCGGCGTTGTTTTGATTCGTCTTATAGGTGCTGTTTGCCCACTTGATCGGGGGGGTGTTCACAAGACCGGCTGCGGGCGGGCTGAGCTTCTCGTTCAGCGACGCATAAAGTGAACCGTTCACCGTAGGCGAACCGTTGAGAACGTTAAAGTTTCCGTTTGCGCGCATGTCGCCGTTCACGATCAGGTCGTTGGCACCAAATCCGTCCAACCAACCATAGTTGTTCACGAAGTAGGTGTAGTCGAACACTTGGCTTCTTGCCAAGGCAAAAGAAGCGGTGACATCGACGGTTTTTCTCGGTTCGTTTGAATCGAGCACACCGTTGTTGTTCCTATCCATCCAACCCACGGCGCGTACCGTTACGATTCGGCTGTAGGTGTCGGAGGATGGCATCGTGAAGGACACGACCCCGGCTGTAAATCGGCCTACTCCACTGATCTGACCATCGACAAGCGCCTTCGGGTCACTGACAGAGGCGGAGTTACATAGGTCCTCCATGTCAAAGAAGTTTTGATTGATCTTGAATGGCCGCCAAAGATTCCTCAAAACGTTCTGGACACCAGCCTCGCACAGGCTTGTCGTCTGCAGGTCGAGCGTTTGCTTGCGCGAATCGCGAGTGATCTGCGTGGCACTGTTCACATACGAGGCTGCGGCAACAGACAGGAGCGTCATGATGCCGAAGGTCGTAAGGAGGGAGTAACCTCTTTTTTTGCTGTTTCTTTTGACTTGCTTCGACATGGTTTAACCTCGCGCTAGATCGGGGATGTTGCGAAGGAAGATCAGCTCGCGGGACCGGCTCGTGTTCGTTTCCTTGCGGTATTCGGCAGTTTTGGTCACGACCATGACGGAGAGACTTCTCACGATCGTGCCAGGGCCAGCGGTAAAAATTTTGTAAGTAGCGCTGCCGCCGGTAGAGAGCGGATCGGTGAGAATCACGTCTTCAGTGATGACTCGCGTGCTGCTGGGCTTCGTCACAACGATCTTTGAGCCTTGAAGCTCAATGCGTCGAGCCACGCCGTCCCACGTTGCGGGAACGGTGTAGTTTCCGTTGCTGCCTTTGGCAGGAAGTCGATAGGATAGTCCTTTTCCGTCGGTATCGACGGTCACGACCATCGCTTCACGCAACTCTTGGGAGATGATGCGGACGGCGTTTTGCGCCTGTGATTCTGCGTTGATTTTCGATTGGCCGCGGAGCCAGCTTGCCATCCCCGCAATGAATACGGAGATCGTAATAAGCAGCACCGTCGAACCAATGAAACTAGCAGTCAAGACTTCGATCAGCGTGCCACCGGTGTTTTTTCGTCTTGGCCTCATTGGGGTTGCCTCTTTTTTAGTCAGATATGTTTTTCTATAAGTTTGCGATCAGGGTTCCAATCGAGATCGAACGGTTCGCCCCTCTTACTTTCCAGTTGACGACAACCGTCACTCGGCGCAAGTCCAAATCGACTTGCTCCAACTTCACCGTCGCCGTGCCACTGGGCAAGATTTTCGCGGGGTTATCCGTAGCCGCCGCGTCAGAGTTGGTCCAGGCGTATGTATTGGTTGCCACGGGCGACTGAGAATCAATCAGTCCGTTGGCAAAGAGTTGTTGGGTGGTCGCATTTGCATAGCCAAGCGATTTGATCGCTTCGAGCTGCTTCTGCGCCAGACTAGTCGCGCGATTGTTTAGATCGGCCTTCGCACGCGTCGTATTAGCCATCGGCATCGTTGCCGCCATAATAAGCGCGCAGATCCCGCAAAGCGCTACTGCGAAGAGAACTTCGACGAGCGTATGGCCTTTTGTTCGTTTCTTGTACATAGTCCTCTTTACACCATCGGTGTTTTGAGCGGAAAAGCTCATATGGCTCCCGTCTCTCGGCTGTACTCAAGTTGGTGAGATAAAAAAATGAGGGTCGGCACAAGCCGCCCTCATTTTTGATTGTGAGACTTGCGCTACCGTTACGGAAGCACGTGCGTAGCTGTGCTGCAAACCGGGTTGGTCGACATGTCGCCAATCGTGTATGCGCCACCGCTCGGACAGGCGGGCCAGGACTTGATGTAAGTCGGGGCGAGGTCGCCCTGAACAGGCGTATCGGTCGCGCCCTTCTTGTTATCCATTGCCCACTGCTCTTTACCTGCTTCTACCTGGCGCAGGTTTGCGATACAGCTTCGTGTCCGGCTGCTCTCTCGAGCACGCAGGAAGTTCGGCACCGCGATGGCGAGCAGGATACCGATGATCAAAACGACGATCATGATTTCAACAAGCGTGAAACCCTTATTCTTCTTTGCAATTCGCTTCATTTCTTAGCGTCCTCCAACTTATTCACGCCTCACGCTATTACGCATCGACGGCGCATCCGCCTCACTTCTCCCCGTTAAGGCGTATCCATTGGATATCTTCGGCAACTTCATCCCATCCCTTCAGTCAGCCCCAGAAATGAGGCTGAGGGGCCTGTAGGCTTTTTATCGTCAGGGCGAATCAGACAGAATAGCGTCATGCCTGATTTGCTCGTCGTTAGCTCGTTTCAATTCCTTCCCGTGTTTTTGAGTCAGGCGACTCGAATGCCGATGCGAGCTCGTGAGCTCTTGATGGAGCACGAAGGGGTGAAATCTTACACGGCGTGGCAGGACCCGTCGGACCCCGCAAAGCTCACAACAATCTTGTGGGTCGAGGGCGATGAAATTGCCGATGAGATCGCCCTCACCATGTCGCAGAACAGTTTTTACGCCGAGGCGCTCAAGACCTTTACGGGACCTGCGGACATGAAGCGAGTGCGGATCACCACGACAGTTGGGAAGTCGATTGACGATACGGATTCAGGCGACTATCTTTCCATAAGCCACCGTATTGCCGAGCCAGGAATGATGGATGAGATGGAGGACGAACTGGAAGGTATTTTCCAAGATTTGCAGACAATCTCTGGCTTTATCGGCAGCATGCACGGACCCAATGCAGCCCTCGATGAGGAGATGATTGCGCTGGCGTTCTGGGCCGACGAAGCCTCTTATCGAAAGTCATTGCCACGCAAGATGATGTACTCTATTGGTCTCACCCGCCGGATCGTATGATCGGGACCAAGCCAAACCTTAATGGGGGAGGGGGCGTCTAAAGAGTTATGTTGCGAACCACACGTCTATTCACGATACTGACCGTCGCAACCGCCCTCGCCGGAACGGCGGCAAGCGATCCGTTTAAGCCAAGCGCTAAGGATCAAGTTCAGCTTGGGCAGAAGGTTGCTGACCAGATACGCAAGGAGGAGAAGGTTTTGCCCGACTCTGACAAGCGCGTCAAGTTCCTGCGTCAGCTTGGAGCGAAGCTCCTTGCCGCGAACCCAGATGACAAGAAAGCCGTTTGGCAATATAGCTTCGACGTGATTGAAAGCAAGGACGTCAATGCTTTTGCCCTCCCTGGTGGACCCGTTTTCTTCTATACCGGACTGCTTGACAAGCTCGAAACGGAAGACCAGGTTGCCGCTATTGTCGGTCACGAGCTCACCCACGTCCGCAAAGAGCACTGGGCAAACCAGTATGCGAAGAGCCAAAAAGAATCGCTCCTACTGAATTTGGCGCTGATTCTTGGCAAAGCCAATAACACGGTCGCCCAATTGTCTCACCTGGGACGAGAGGTCTTCAACGACTTAAGATATTCGCGCAATGACGAAACGACTTCCGACGAAGTCGGCATGGCGATGATGGTCAAGGCCGGTTTCAACCCCCGGGGCATGGCGGATACGTTCCGCGTCCTCCAAAAGGCGGGAGGCAGCGCCAAGGGCTGGGAGTTTTTGAGCAGCCACCCGGACACGGAGCGAAGAATTAAGCGAGTTGAAGAGAACATCGCGAAGCTTGACAAGAAGTTTCCGCCTCAGAAGCCCCTTGATCTTCCCAAATCCAAATACAAAGGGGATTACGTACTTGACGGTACGTCCATGGGAACTACGTACGCCATGCTCTCGCGCTATTCCAACCGGAATAGATTGGATTGGCTAAGCACCGGCTATCGCTACTGGCGATGGTGATGCTGATTCTTCGGCGGGAAGCTCGACACCAGCATCGGTCGCCCCGATGATCTTGACGTCGGCCTTGCTGAGCGCCTCTTTGATCGCGTTCACGAAATCCGTCGATGGCTCGACGGTGGCATTCAGATAGACCGGCAGATAGCTCTCCTTGGGCATGACTTGAATCTGCACCTCATAGTCGCCGGGATGCTGCCGGAAGAGCTTTTTGAGCTTGGCAAGCTGCGGTTGGGTGGCCCGATAGACCTCGATGCAAACCGTTCCTCGACCATTTGATTCTTGAATAGAATCCGAATAGAGCGAGGGATCGATTGGCGCGACGTCTTCCATTCTTACTTCAATCGACCGTTCTCCACCCCCGCCAGGACGCTCGCGATAGGTCACGACTCCGTTCAGCTTGACGACCGTATCACGCACAAGCAACTCGCCAAACTTCGAATACGTTGCAGGGAAAACCGTTACCATCGCTTGCCCACTGAAGTCTTCAAGCACCATCGTCGCCATCTTCTCGCCGCGCTGCTTAGTGATGATCGTTCGCAGGCTCGCGACAACCCCGGCAAGGCGGACGTGAGTGCCCTCGTCGAGTTCGGCGACTGAGGCACATGTATAGCTTGCCGTCGTGTTAATCACGCGCTCATAGCCACGCAGCGGGTGATCGGAGACGTAAATCCCCATCACTTCCTTTTCCATCGCCAGGGTTTCGGTACGTGCGGGAGCCTCAGTCTCGGGCAGTACGGGGTAGTCGATATGCGCTGGGCCGGAATCTTCGCCAAATAGAGAGTCTTGACCGGCGATCTTCTGCTTTTGTGCCTGGTCGGCAAAGACCAGCGCACCGTCAACAACTGACAATAGCTTGCGGCGGTTCTTATCGATCGAATCGAGAGCCCCTGCTTTGATGAGCGCCTCAAAGGCCGTGCGGTTCATGCCCAGTGGACGAGTGCGTTCGGCAAATTCGTAGAGATGTCGGAACGCCCCATTCTCCGCTCGCTCCGCGATCATCGCTGTCGCCAAACCGGCTCCAACGCCCTTGATCGCGGCAAGACCAAAGCGAATAGAGCTGCCCTCGATCGAGAAGTCCATCTGAGACGAATTCACGTCGGGCGGCAGGACCGAAATCTTTTGTCTTCGGCATTCTTCGATGAAGGCAACGACCCGGTCTTCCTTGTCGCGGTAAGACGCAAGCAGGGCTGCCATGTACTCCACGGGATAGTTGGCCTTGAGGTAGGCCGTCTGATACGCCAAAAGTGCGTAACAGACCGCGTGAGCCTTGTTGAACGCGTAGCCAGCAAACGGCAGTAGGAGCTCCCAAACCTTCTCGGCAGCGGCTTTGGGAACGTTGCGCTCCTCGGCCCCTTGCATGAACTCAACCATCATCGAGTCCATAGCCGTCTTGTCCTTCTTACCCATCGCACGGCGGAGGATGTCGGCTTTTCCAAGGCTGAATCCGGCGAGAGCTTGGACAAGCTTCAAGACTTGGTCCTGATAGACGATGACGCCGTAAGTCTCTTCCAAGATCGGGCGCATGAGGTCGTGCAGATAGACCGGCTGCCTTCGCCCAAATTTTGTGTCGATGTAGGTGGGGATATGCTCCATCGGACCGGGCCGATAGAGGGCAACCATCGCGGCGAGCTCTTGGACGTTTTGGGGCTTTAGCTCGACGATATTTCTCTTCATCCCGCCCGATTCAAGCTGGAAGACGCCTACGGTTTCGCCCCGGGCGAGCATGTCGTATGCCTTCTGATCGTCTGGCGGGAAGGTGAGCGGGTCGACATCGATCCCTTGCGTCTGCTTGATGTTCTTGACGGCTCGTGATAGAACTGTGAGGTTTGACAGACCAAGGAAGTCCATCTTGAGGAGGCCGATCTTCTCAAGAATTCCCATCTCGAAGGCGGTGATCGACTGTCCGTCGTTGCCCTTATATAAGGGGATGTGATCGACAAGCGGCTCGCCTGAGATGACCACGCCAGCCGCGTGGACTCCGGTGTGACGGGACATCCCTTCGACCGACTTCGCCACGTCAACGAGGCTTCGGACGCGTGGGTCGTGTTCGATCATCTGCCGGAACTCGGCGGTCTCCTTGATGGCTCTCTCAAGCGACATTCCGGGCATGTTGGGGATCGTCTTGCAAATCTTGTCGGTCTCTTGGGGGGTGTAGCCCATTACTCGGCCGCAGTCCTTGATCGCGGCTTTGGGGCCGAGCGTTCCGAAGGTGATGATCTGGGCCACGTGGTCAGAGCCGTATTTTTCGGTGACGTATTTGATGACCTCATCACGGCGTGCGTCCTCGAAGTCCATGTCGATATCGGGCATGGACACACGCTCTGGATTCAAGAAGCGCTCAAAAGTGAGGTCGTAATAAAGCGGATCGACATCGGTGATCCCGATCACATAGGAAACCAAGGATCCGGCAGCAGAGCCGCGGACACCGTAGTAAATTCCCTGCTCCCTTGTGTAGTTGGCAAACTCCCGAACGAGCAAGAAGTACGACTCAAATCCGGTCTTTTCGATGACGCTCAGCTCGTAGTTCAGCCTTTCCCAAGCCTCGTCATCCGCCTTATACGCCCGCTTTTCAAGGTTCTCTTCACTGAGTTTGCGGAGGTACGACATCGGAGTCTCCCCCGGTGGCAGGTCGGGATTGGGCATCGGTGCGCGCTGCTTGCCGAGCTCGACGTTGCACATCTCGGCGATCATCGCCGTGTTCTCCATCGCTTCGGGATGCTCGGGGAAGAGAGCCGCCATCTCTTGTTGAGATTTGAGATAGAACTCCTCCGTCTCAAACTTCATCCGCTTTGTATCGGAAAGCAGCGCTCCGGTTTGGATGCACAGCAAAACGTCGTGCGGTGTGGCGCTGGTTCGGCAAAGATAGTGTGCGTCGTTGGTGGCGATCAGAGGGATCTTGAGCTCTTGAGAAATCTTGATTAGGCCCTGATTGGTCTGTCGCTGTTCGGCGAGGCCGTGATCTTGAAGCTCGATGAAATAGTTCTCCTGCCCGAAGATGTCGCGGTACATCGCGGCGAGGTTCTTTGCCTTTTCGTAATCGCCTTTGAGCAGCGCTTGATTGACCTCGCTTCCAAGACAAGTGCTTGTCGCGATGATTCCTTTGCTGTATTGGCGCAGGAGATCGTGATCGACGCGAGGCTTGTAGTAATAGCCGTCGATCGCGGCGATCGTGGAAAGCTTGCAGAGGTTGCGATAGCCTTCGAGATCTTTCGCGAGCAAGAGGAGATGATAGGTTTCGTTCTCTTCCCTTCCCGTCTTCTTTTGGTGCCCGTTGGGCGCAACGTAAGCCTCGACGCCAATAATCGGCTTGACGCCTTTTTTCTGGCACTCGAAATAGAAATCCATGACCCCGAACATGACGCCGTGGTCGGATATGGCAAGCGCGTCCATGCCCATGTCTTTGGCATGTCCGACCATATCCGGGATACGGTTTGCCCCGTCGAGGAGGCTGTATTCCGTGTGATTATGGAGGTGTACGAAACTCTGACACATAGCCAGATGGAGCGGGCGTCCTTCCTCTTTCTTCCTACGCCATATGCGCCGGATAGAGGCGGTTGGTTTGCCCTGCTCCTATGATGACGAAGAAGCGCTGGCTTTCGCCGCGCAGCTCTTGAGATGTGGAAAATCAGTCTCCCAGAAGACCCCGGTATTTTTCCCTGTAATTGCCCCTATACGTCGCCACGGCACACGCTTTGATGTAGCCTCTTCATTAGTAGAGCTAGAGTTCACGAACATCGGCTCGATTTTTTGCGGCAATTACAACTGCTCTTTAAGGAGATTTTATATGTTGAAGAAGGTATTTTTGGCGGCTGGTTTGGTTGCGTTGGCGCTCGGCGCTCAGGCTCAATCGCGAAGCTCTTTTCTTGGGGTAAGTCAAATCAACGGGATCACCGTAACGCCAAGCGGCGGCGGCCTCGTCTACACGGTTGCTGTGGGCGCTGCGCCGACGTTCGTTTATAACAGCGTCACGTACAATATCCAAAACGTTCTGGGATTCTGGTCCCTGCGAAATCAGGACCCCGATAACCTCGGAGCGACCGGAAGCAACTTTACCGGCCTGAACGGCAACTGGACGTGGAACGACAGCACTTCGGGTACAGGCTCGATCGCAGGCTGGAAGTCCAATCCGAACGACGGCATCTTTGCCAATCAATCGGACACCTTTACCTACACGGCGATCAACGCTGGAAACATTGACCAGTTCGGTTTCCACGTTCGTTTGACCGAAGGATTCTTCCCCGGCACACAGGGCAACACGGGCCACATCACGCTTGACCCGGTACCCGAGCCCGCTTCGCTTGCGATCCTTGGTGTTGGCGCTTTGGCATTGCTGCGACGTCGACGACAGACCCGATAACTTCTATCGCGTCATCATTTGAAAACGCCGATGGCTAATCGCCATCGGCGTTTTCTTTCCAAGCCCTTAGCCACTCGGCGACGCTCCAGGCCTGCCAGGGACATCCGTTGGCGCGGTGGGGGGCGTCTCCATCGTAGACCTCCGCCAATCCTCCGATCCCATATTCCGTCAGCATCTCTCGCCCCTGGCGCAGAATCCGTTTCGCTTCACCCTTATCTCCTCGAAGCTTGTCTAGCGCCGTAACATAAGGGCCCATCAGCCAGGGCCAAACGGTTCCTTGATGGTACGCCGCATCAAGCTCACGGAGTGTGCCTTCAAATCGCGCTTGATAGCCCGATTCCGATGGCCCCATCGTCCTCAATCCATACGGCGTCAGAAGCTCCCGTTCGATGTGGCTCAAAGCCTGTTCGGCGCGTTTGCCTTTAGCAGGTCCAAACGGGAGAGACATTGCGATCAACTGGTTCGGACGAAGGGTTGCATCGAAGGGA
Organism: Fimbriimonadaceae bacterium; assembly: GCA_019638775.1. Classification (NCBI taxonomy): domain Bacteria; kingdom Bacillati; phylum Armatimonadota; class Fimbriimonadia; order Fimbriimonadales; family Fimbriimonadaceae; species Fimbriimonadaceae bacterium. The sequence continues at coordinate 251,088 of JAHBTD010000001.1, forward strand.
TCGACGGTGTCGAAGTAGTGGCCCCTGGATGCGCACCAGAACTTGGATTCAAAGCTGTCTTCGGCAAACTTCGCCGCCTTCTCGTAGCGCCACGATTGCTTGCCGAGCTCCTTCGAAAGCCAAGCCATGACCCACAGGGCATTCACCCAAAGCCCGTTGATCTCAACCGGCTTGCCGTGACGAGGGGTCACCACCCAGTCACCAATTTTTGCGTCCATCCAGGTGAGTTGCTCCCCTGGAACGCCTTGCGTGAGTAGTCCGTCCTCAAGGTCCACTCGAATACCGTACTCGGTGCCCTTGCGGTGGCAGTGTAAAACATCCTTGATGCACTCGTAGGCAAACTCGGCGAACGGAATGTCCCATTCCATTTTCAGGGTTTCGTACAAAGCTTGTACAAACCACAACGTTGCGTCAACCGTGTTATAGTCTGCGCCTCCATCCTCTACAAATCTGTTTGGAATCAACCCCTTTTTCAGGTGCTCCGAATATCGCATGAGGATGCGTCTTGCCAGATCGATGCGTCCGGTGTGGAGACACAAGCCCGGCAGGGAGATCATCGTGTCTCGTCCCCAAGACGTAAACCACGGGTAACCCGCGATGATCGCTTCACTGCCTGGCTTATCGATCAGATAAACCCCAGCAGCTGATGCCAAGCTCGCGCCCAGGGGTTGAGAGAGTGGGCTCTGTACGGGCTCAGTAAGGTCCATCTCTTCGTAGGTGTTGACCATCAATCGTGCGGTTTGTCCGGGAGCGAGTTCGTATTGTAGTTCGCACGGGCAGTAGAGATCCTCTCGATAGTTGAGTCCTCTTTCAAGCTCGCGTGCATGATCGAACCGGTAGTACCAGCCCTGAACAGGAACGCGCTGCGCACCTGTGTGCTCAATACGAATTGGGGTGGGATCATCCACTACCGCAGTGGCTTCGGCCTCGAAGAGCATACGTTGGGGGTAATCGGCGCTCTCATGAAACTCGCCATGATAGCTGCGGTGGGCGACCAGCGGTCTTAACGCAAGAGAGAATGGGATTTCCCCTACGTTTCGATACTCGATCACGGCGGCGTTCTCATGTCGAACCAGCCAGATCACCTTCTCCAGGCGGCATTTCCCAACCCGCCAACGCCACACGGCCTTCGTCCCAACCTCGAAGGACTCCAGATAAAGGTAGCCCTCGGGGAAGATTGCTCCCGGGTACTGATTGGTAGAAAGTGAGACGGGGTTACCCTCTGCCTGAAGGGTGCACTCTATGTTTGCCAGAAGAAGCGTCCGCTCCATCGAGTCGCTGCATGAAAGCAGGTGACCGTGATAGCGGCGGGTGTTCAATCCTGCGATCGTCCCCATAGCAAAGCCGCCCGCTCCGTTCGTCAAAACCCATTCGTGACGAGACGAGAAATCGAGATTGCGGCATTGCTCTTGATCAAACCGATAGCCCATAGTCCTACCATCGCACAATCCTCAACAGTTCGTTAGGCCGAAACGTCGGACTTGATGAGATATACCTGGTGGAATTACCTGGAATGACCGAGAAGAATACTGGAATATGGATCATGAGGGTCAGAGGCGCACCTAACCTTTCAGGGGACTCCAGGATGGAATTATCACTCGCAAAAGGATTCGACAAATCGAACGTGCGGCTATCATGGTTTGACCGCAGCGGCAATCTGCATACCGAGGACGTGTACGTCATGGAAGTGGGATTTGTGCCGATGTACGGCCAGTGCATGGTCACGAGCATGGGCGAAATTAAGCTTGATAGGATTCATACGTGCGAGCGGCTCGACGCCGCTGCTGCGTAAACGCTCAACCGCCAATAACGGTCAGATGAGGCGCCTTTGGCGTCTTTTCTTTTCTCTGGATATCCCTACTTTTTAGGCGCTCGAATACATCGAACGCGCGGAATTGGAACCCTATCCCAAACCGCCGTGGCTCCTGTCGATACAGCAGATACAGCTCGAAACACCCTGCCACCTGCGAAAGAAAAACCTCTCTATCGTAGAGTGTGCTGCGCTCCGAATCGTACTTCCCGATAACCGAAAGCTTGCGCGGGCCAAGCTCCAAGTCGGCACGCGTGATCCACGTATGCTTTCGATCCAGATCATCAAAACTGAACGAGGGTGTGCCTGTATCTACCGTAAAGGTACGCCCGACTGCGATCTGTAACTCTTTGGCGGGCTTCCAGAGCAGACCCGCGGTGCCGCGCATCCAGCCAAACTTTTCGTTACCCAAGTACATTCGCGCATCGAACCGGGCGAGGGTGGACAGTTGAGAGTTGACACTGTAGGCAGGGATTCCGACGGTGCTCGACACAACAGCGCGATTGCGATAGCCGCCGCCGTTCTCACCAATGCGCTGGTAGCGTATCTGTGCGGTCGTTGCCAGCGGTCCAACCGTTCCCCCCATCTCAACTGCGATATCCCAGGGTTTTGAGATTCCTCCACCGCCGAGGCTGCCACCCGACGAGAGGTTCCACGCCGAGCCGATACCGGCAGTGAAGACACGGGCAGATAGCCGTTTGTGCTCGGATTCTGGGCTTTTGACCAATACGTTGTCGAGGTAAGAGTCGGAGAATGGATCGCCGAGCTCAGAGCCGGGACGCACGGATCGTTCCGACCCGCCTTTGAGCAAGTCTTGGCTGAGCATGAAGTCGGTCCGGGGCCGACGTCCTGTAAAGCTTGAGAACGATCCGGACACGAAAGTATCCGCAGCCACCGGGATGTCGCTCGACCAAGTCACGCCAACGCCTGTTCCTGGACGAACGCTAAGAGATGGCATGGAAATCCCTTGTGAGCGACTATCGAGGCTGAACGTGTGCTTGGGCAGAGACAAGACCTTCTTTCCAAAAACGTTGAGCGCGATGCGCCGAACGACGCCGCTCTTTCCTGGACGGACCACAGCCGAATCCCCGCTGATCGTGATGCGACCGGGTTCGTCGGGGCAGGGCATCGCGACGATGTTCTTGAGCGTCCAGGCGTCTGGCATCACGTCGATCGACTCTGCTTTCACCACGAGACGGTCCACATGAACCTCTACATCTTGGGCGTTACCCGTCCCAAGCGCCCAATTGAATTCGAAGCGCTGAGCGAGAATCATTCCGTCTGGATCGTCGATACGAACGTCCCCCTCGGCGACACCCCTCTCCTCTCCATCCTTCATATAGAGTGTGAGCTTCTCAGCCGTTAAGACCGTTGGACCGTAGTAGGCTTTGACGCCCCCAGTAAAAGTAAGGGTTTTGGCTTCGAGATCGGCTGATTTGTGCCGCCATTCGATGCGAAGAACTTGGTCGATCTGCTCCGATTGGATCACAAAAGCTGGCGCAACGCTAAGCGGCGAGAGAACAGGAGCCGGTGTGCCGATGAGCCAAGCCATTGAAGAATTCCCAGTGTACCGAACCGTACCGAACAATCGACGTCCCAGGAAACGTCGTGTATCATAGGAGAGCGTAGGTCTAAAGACATGCTTGAAGCTCGTACCGTCCCCATATCCCGTTCGGAAGCTATACAGGAGGAGTTGTATTGGGTTGTTCGTTGCCGCGCCGGCGACGAAGTTGCCCTCGGCTACCTGATAACCCGACACCGTAACCGCCTCATTCGAACCGCCGCCAACCTGTTGCGAGATCGCCACGAAGCCGAAGATGTAGCGCAAGAAGCGTTCCTTAAGGCTTTTCGTGAGATTCATCGGCTACGGGATGATCGCGCGTTCGCCGGATTTCTCTATCGCATCTGTGTCCGTCTTTGCATGGACAGGCTGCGACTAAAGCGCCCTGAACTCGTCGAGTTCGACACCGCCCAACCGCACGACGGTGGGATTGTCGAAAACCGAGTGGTGATCGAAAAGGTCTTGGACCTTCTATCGCCCGAACTGCGTACAACGCTTGTACTTCGCGAAATGGAACAACTGAGCTATGAAGAGGTTGCCGAATTGATGCACGTTCCTGTGGGAACGGTGCGTTCGCGCCTCCATACGGCTCGTGAGCGCTTCCGGAAGCTTTGGTTGGAGGCTAATCGCGAGTGAAGTTCCGGCTTTTCGGGTGTACCAAGTTTAGCCGCCTGCTCTCGGACGCGCAGGACCGGCTAATCACGGATAGCGAACGCCGATATATGGATCGGCACCGCACCGTGTGCCCGAATTGCCGCAAGAAAGAACGAGAGAGCGACCTTGCCTTGAATATGCTGCGGATGGCCGCCTTCGACGTCGATCCTGAACCGCAGTTCGATCAGCGTGTCCTGCGTCGGCATAAGCTCGATACCGTGCGAGAAGATATCCGCTACTGGTCGCCAACGGTATGGGGGGCCGCCTTCGCCGTCGTCGCGATCTTCGCTGCTCTTCAGATGGTAAGCCGTTCTGCGCAGCTTCCCGTCTTCCACGGGCCGGGTACCGACGCGAAAAGGGTCACTTCAGAAGCGCCCCTTATCCCGGATTGGAATCCTGGAGTTGATGCTCATCCGTTCTCCAAATGAACGCTTCGGCTAGGATCGCACTCGGGGTCATCGCCGGCTCACTGCTCACTCTCATCATTGACTCACGTTCGCGCCCCATTGCGCTCGCCGGAATCGTCGAGCAGGGCCGCTCCACCGCCATTCAGTCGTCGAATCTGATTCCGCAAAACAGTCGACAACTCAGCCCTCCGCAAAACCTCATCGATGCCAGCATGTACATGCAGGTCGGGGCCATTCAGCTTGGACCGGGCGGCAAACTCTCCTCCGAGGAGATCACGACTCTCTTGCGCGTTGCCGAACACGCCGCTAAGTCGGAACCCTCGAACGCCTTTTGGAAGCAGATGATCGCCGTCCTTGAGCTCAAGCGAGGGCGCGCGACCGAGGCGAGAACGGCTTGGCTGGAAGCGGCCACATGCACGAACTGGAGAGACTATCAGTCGGAGAGATTGTTCGCCATCGCAAAGCTGCTCTCTCGGGAAACCGGAACCCCGATGGCTTGGCATGTCTCTCGTGCGATGATGTTTCGCTCAGATGCGTGTGCAAACACGATCCGCCAGACGGGGACAAGCATCATCTCAAAGTCCAGTACAACTTCCAAGGGCGGGCTTGTCGTTCGCTACGCAACGCTTGAGAATGGGCGGCTCTTACGCGACGGCTCGCGGTCAATCACGTCAGGCTTATCCGGGGTCACTCTCATCGAACTAGCGAGCCTCCCGCCTGGCATCCGTGTGCCGGAACGCTCACCGCGCAACCTCATCGTCTCGCGGCTTGAGTTTGTGAAGAACCTCCGGGGCGAAGGGTTTCCCGACGAGGCCAAGATCGCAGAAAGAGCCTTTTCGGTCAATGATGCGTGGAGTGCATTCTTGAATCGCGACGAAGCCGACGGTCTCACTCAGAGGCTTGTTCAGACCTCGCTTGTTTCGGCGACGCTACCCAGCGCACTGCTCATGATCTCGCTGATTGGTATTGCTGTGTTAGGGCTGTCGAAGGCTTTTGAAAGATGGCCTAAGATGATGGTTGTCTTTCGCGCCCCATTCGCGCCTGCGATCGGAGGGCTGGCCGCGATCGTCCTGTACCTGACGACAGACTTGCTTCTGCTTGCCCTGACCGCTGTTCTTTGCATCGGCTTTGTTGCCTTCACTCCATCTAAGACTCGCAGCCGTCCTCCGGACGATCTTGGGCCGCTGTTCAAGGTCGTCTGTGGCACCTTTGTCGTTGTCTTTGTCGGGCTGTTGTCGGTCTTCATCATCGGCCTCACCAGACCCGCAATCGAGATTAGCGAACTAGCTGTCATCCCTCCCGAATACATCGGAGGGGGGACGCTGCCGCTGGGCTTGGCGTTTATTGTTCTCTGTCTTTTGTGCGTTGCTGCGCCAAGTTGGGCGTTTGTCCAACGCATCGATACGACCCGGGCGCTCACCATCGCTTTTCGGCAATTCGGAAGCTACACGATGTGGCTTTGCCTCGTGTTCGGTATCCTGGCAGTGCCAGCCGGTATTTTTATTGATAGCCGCACGGAGGCACAACTTAGCCAGATTCTCGCAAACGAGCCAAACTACTACATACTCGATGCACGATTTGCAGGCTTCTCGAATACGCCCGATCGCTGAACGTCGACAGACGTTGGTGGAAAGTCTGCGCCAAGACCCCGCCGGACTTAGCTGGTGCGAACTCCACTCGGACCTCATCGACGAAGCGATTCGAGAGATTTACGAGGCTGTCCGAAGAGCGCACCCTGACCTACCGCATATCTCGATTGTGGGTGTGGGTGGTTATGGAAGACGCGAACTTGCCCCTTATTCGGACATCGACATCGTTGTGATCCCCATCGAGGAGACCCATCCCGCCCTCGATGTCGCTGTTAAAGAGCTTTACTTTCACCTGCACGAGGCTTTCCGAACTCAGTTTGGGTTAGAACCTGGATACGCCTATCGGCTCATCAACGACGCCATTGCTCTGGATGCCAAGTCTCAAACCGGGATGCTCGACGCCCGACTGGTCGCGGGTTCTCACGCACCGCTGCAAGCCTTCCAAGGGCTGTTTCATGAGTCATTTGTCGCCGGTGAGTTTGTGCTTGCAAAAATTCGCGAGCGCGAAGAGAATTTTCGGACCTACCATGACACCCCCCTCGTTACTGCTCCCCATCTCAAAGAGGGTGCAGGGGGCATTCGGTGTTTTCATTGCGCGAACTGGATACGCCTCTCCATTGAGACCATGCCTGCGCGGCCCAGCTCGGCTTTCGACTCGGTCGCGAAGTATCGCAATCTTCTCCACGTTGTTGCAGGCAAGCCCACCGACCATCTGACGTGGGCACGTCAAGGCGAACTCGCCGAACTGCTCTCCACAACGCCCAACGACCTTATGTCCGAACTTGCAACGAGCATGCTCGCGGTCCACGAAGAGTACATCGCAGCGCTTGACGTCCTCCGCGAATCGCGATACCGCATCGCCCCCGGAGTGATGGCGATCCGTGGTGAAGCAAGAGTGACTGGCGATGCGACGCTGAGCGCAGCCGCCCAAGGCATCGCGATTGCGACAGAGCTTGGACTGCGCGTGGAATCGGATGTGTCTGAATCTAGCCCGGATGTTGATGGGGCAGAGGCACTGCACGCTATCTCGTCAGGCGAGGTGACGCTGCGGAATCTTGACCGGTCCGGACTGCTTGACAGGCTGCTCCCCGAACTCACCGCTTGCCGGACGCTCATGCCCCAAGACCCTACGCACACCTACTCGGTCTTTGAACACACACTGCGCGTTATCCGCAACCTCGACAACGTCCCTCGCGAGGGATACTTGGGCAACGTTCGCGCGGCTGTCTCGGCAAAGCCAGCGCTGTATCTCGCCGCGCTGCTCCATGACACTGGCAAAATCGATCCACTGCGAGAGCACAGCGAGTTAGGCGCCGAAATCACCCTTCGAGTGGCTCAACGGTGGGGGATTGCCTCAAATGTGCGCGATACGGTTGCCTGGCTGGTTCGGGAGCACCTGACACTGGATCGCTTCTTGCGGACTCGCGATGTCGAAAACGCACAGGCCGCTTGGGATTTCGCCACGATTGTGCAAAACCAAGAGCGACTTGATATGCTCACGCTCTTAACCTACGCCGACGTCAATGCCGTATCCGATACTGCTTGGACCGTCACCCAAGACAGCTACCTACGCGTCCTCCACGAGCGGACAACAGCCGCGCTCGAAGGGGAGACATCCACGGCACCGGCGCCCGCAACCTTCCGCCGAATGCTTGAGCGCGAGCTGATTAAAGAGGACATCGACGACGACGAGATCCGCGCCTATCTGCAAGCGTTACCGCCGCATTACATCCTCAGCACACCCACCGAGACAGCAAAACGGCATCTCCAGCACGAGCGGCGTGCGCGCGAAGGCGCTGTCATCGTTGAGGTGAACCATAGACCCGACGCCCACACCAGCGAGATCACGGTCTGCTGCCTGGACGCGCCCGGATTACTGAGCAAGATCCTTGGTGTGGTTTACGCCTACGACGTCACAACTCTCGGCGTTCGCGCGGCGACCACTCGTACCGATAAGCCGGTCGCCATCGACACCCTGACCGTCAGTTTCAACGAAAACTGCGTCCCTTTCGCGACAGAAAGGCAGATCGAAACCGGCCTTCGCGAAGTTATCGAAGGCCGTACGCCGGTCGCTGACATTCTCAAGAAGCGCGGCAAGGACGCCAGCCGTAAACAGGACCAGTTCACGTATACGTTCACCGAGGGCAAGCCGGGAATCCTTGAAGTGCGTGCCCCACGCGGACGCGGCATGGCCTATCGCATGTCTCAGCTCATCTCCGAAAACGCTTGGAACATCTCCACTGCAAGATTTGGGCAATGGGCAGGACGGGGTTCGGCGACTTTCTATATCTCTGGTAAGGATGAAGCCCCCCTTTCGGCGACGGACGTCGAGCAGGCTCTCTCGCGAGGGGTATAGTCTGCCTGGCCTATGAATGCGGTCATTTTTGGATGCGGCCGAACCGGCGCAGCGCTTGCCCTGCAACTGCGGGCTGCAAAATACAGCGTGACGATTATCGAGCAAAACCCTGAGGCGCTCATACGTTTGGGCAACGATCACGGGTGCGAAATAATCATCGGCAGTGGCCTCGATAACGAGGTTCTCCAACGCGCAAACCTCGCGAACGCGGAGGCTTTTTTCGCGCTTACTCGCGGTGACAACACCAACCTTATGGCGGCCCAGATCGTGCGGCTCAAGTACAACTGCCCTCGCGTCTGTGTCAAGGTTTCCGATCCGCTCCGCGCCGATGCGTACCGCAAGATGGGCTACGTCTGCATCAATCCCCCCTCACTCGCCGCTGGCATGATGCTGGACTGGGTTTTGGAGAGAGAGTATAAGCCGGTTGATGCGTACAACGATCTCCCCGAGGAGCTGAAGGTTTAGTCCATGTATATGGTTCTCGTTGGCGGTGGCAATGTCGGGCTTGAGCTCGCCAAGCGGCTGATCGAAGCCGATCACGAAGTGCTCGTTCTCGAAAAGGATGCTCGCAGCGCCGTACGGTTGATTCAGCTCATCGGCGAAGAGAATGTTTTGATCGGCGATGGCTGCGAGGTTGTGGTGCAAAAGAGCGCAGGTCTTGAGCGTGCCGATGTCGTCGTTGCTGTGACGGGCGAGGATGAAGACAACCTTGTGGTCTGCCAGATGGCAAAAGCGCTTTGGAATGTCGACCGGGTTTTGGCCCGAGTCAACGATCCCGACCATGTCGAGGTCTTTAAGCAACTCGGTATCGACGACACGGTCAGCGCCACCGGCATCATCTATTCCCTGCTTGAGCAGCAGATATCGCCTGACGTGGTTGTTCCGGTTGGCGCGTTGGGTCGCGGCAACCTCGAAATCGTGGAGGTAGAGCTCAGTTCACGCTCGCCGGTAGTCGGGAAGAAGGTGCGTGATCTCGTTCTGCCCGCACAAACGAATATCATCTGGATCGTTCGAGAAGATCACGGGTTGGGCGTGACCGGTGACACCGATCTTCTTGTGGGAGATATGGTCGTCGCGCTCGTGAATCGAGACCACTCCATTGAGTTTCGCGCTGCCCTCCATCCTGTGATGGCCCAGGGCTAATCTCTCTCGATACGAAGCGTCTTCTCGTGGGTGTAAACGGCAAAGCCCGTTGGACTGCCCTTTGGCTTGCGCACATACTTCTTCAGTGTGTAATCGACTTCGACATAGCTCGAATGCTTGGCTACGCTGTGCTTGACAGCCACCTGCGCCGCAAACAGAAGCGCTTCCCGGCTGATCTTATCCGGCTGGTTGTGGGTTTGGATGACGACATGTGTTGACTGAGATCCGCGCACATGAAGCCAGATGTCATTGGGCTTTGCGATGCGCAAGGTGAGGTAATCGTTCGCCTCAGAGTTCTCACCGAAGAAGACGCGCTCGCTTCCGGGTCCGATTAACTCTCGAACCTTCTTGCCTTCGTAGGGGCGATCCTCTTTCTTTTGAGACGCTTCCGGTTGATCGAAGAGCCATCTGCGCGCCTTCGCCGCCTCCCGCAAACGGTCCACTTCGTCCGGGTCGGTGGCAGCTTCAAGGCGCGCCAGTAGCTCGTGCACGTCTTGCATCTCGGCGGAGAGACGCTGCATCTGCTCTGCAACATCCGACGCGCTGGCCTTGGCCCGCTTTGCCTTGTGAAAGAAACGCTCGGCGTTCTGCTTGAAGTCAAGGTCTGGATTCAGCGAGATCGTAATCGGCTCTCCGCTATAATCGTGCGCCTCAAGCTTTGTTGCTCCCTCTTCTAAACCGTTTCCATAGGCAAGGATCAACTCGCCCTTGAGTTGCAATGCAGCCGCGCGCCTCGATGTATCCAAGACCTCTTCGAGCGACTGGATGGCGACTTGGCGGGCCAGGGTCACGCGCTCAAGCTGCTGGAACAAAGATCGTTTGCGTTGCTCGGCTTCATAGGCAGGAAGGGCATCCTCATAGTGCGTTTCCAGCGCGTGAGAGATCGAGCCGAATTCTCTCACCGAATAGCCAAGCGCCCGAACATCGACAGGATACGCGCCGAAACCCTCGGCGAGCACCGGCTGAAACTCCTCAAACTCGACACGTTGACGCAGGCGATCGAGCGGCTCGACCTCTGCCTGAAGCCACCGCACCAAAAATGGCGATGCCCCTTCTCGGCCCTTGAGATCGTCAAGACCATCTGCACTCCACAAAGAGGGCATAGGATCGACCGGAGGGGGCGTGTAAGGGCGTGTAGGGCCTATGGGACGCGCGCTCTGGCTGGGGCTGAGCCACTTTGCCGCTGAGGCGATCTTGCCGTCGGGATCGACGAGGAGCAAATTGCTGTGCTTGCCCATGATTTCAGCGATCAGTGTAAACACACCTTCCTGTGTCCCAAGCTCGATCTTCAGAATGCGGTCGAAGCCAACCTGTGTGATTGACATCACCCTGGCGCCATCGAGCTTGGCGCGCATCGTCCGGCAAAGGTGAGGGATATCCGCCGGGTTGCGCCCTCGGCTGCTTATGAGATGAATACGCCCAAACATCGGGTGTACGCAGAGGCTGAGATGTCTCTCCTCGCCGCCCGCATAGATTCCCAACACGACCACATCCCACGAGGGCTGGATGATCCGCTGGAGCTTGCCGCCAATCAACACCTGAAGCTCCGCGCAAACAGCGGCCAGGCATAGACTGTCAAACGGAATCTTTTTTAGCTCGGGCATCGCAAGCTTCATTAAACCAGCCCGAGACGTATAGAACATTGCCGACCATGAGCCAGATTCCCCAGCCGCCCCCCATGCCTCCCCCACCCCCGATTGTCAATCCACCCGAGGGGAAGACGCCAAAGGCGTGGATTTGGTACCGAGCGCTTTGCATCTTATTGGTGCTGATTCAAGGGTTCTTAGCTTGGTTGGGATACTGGATTCGAACGAACGCGGAGTGGTTTCATCAGGAGGACCCCAGTCAAGCTGTAGCGACCTATCGTGGCGCGGGGGACTTCTTGATCGTGTGCGCCATCGTCTTTGCGATCTTGAACATCGTCATCATTTTTCTACCGCGCAAGCGGTGGGCATACGCTTTGCACGTCACAAACGTCATCGCGGCGATCGCGCTTTGCTGCCCCGCACCGCTCGCGATCTGGGTCCTCGTCATGATCTGGAAGCCGGAGAATCGAAGGTGGTACGACGCGTAGAGACGAAACTCTTTTTCACGCGGTGCGTCACATAGTGTATGAACGCCTTCCTCGCCATGATGGGCTCGATTTCGTTTTTCGCGGGCACTCTCGGTCAAACTCCCCCGACGGGAAGTCCGGGCCAATTCATCGCGCCGAAGCCCCGAGTCGTGCCGATTAAGATCACGATCCGTCACGCCGACCCTTGGTTTGTCGTGAACATGCTGCAGGGCATCCAAGTGCAGTTTCCCGAACTGAGCACGCTGGGAATTCCGGGTCTGCTAAATCCACCCGCTGGACAGGGACTTGCCCTCTTCCCAGGCAAGTTCATCGTGAACCCCACCGATAACTCGATCTGGTACTACCCTGAGCAGAAGTAGGGATTGCTCTTACTGGTGATACTGGTCGCCGTTTGAGTTCTCGACCTCGTTTTGAATCCGGTCGGCCTTACCCTGGTCGATCGGTTTGTCTTCGAGGGTCTCACAACCCGCCAAGATCGGCGCTATGAGCGCAGCCAGGATGATGAGCCGGGAAAAAAATCGGTGCATATCAGATACTCCTAGCATTATTCTTGCCACATGGCGACTATCCGTTAGGCTAAGGCGTCTTTTCCCGAAGATGGCACTCCTTGCCCCGCACCACGAAAATCCAAGTCTGCAGTGTCCCCGCTGCCAATCCCCGATCCGTGAAGAGCGCTCCCATTATCGTTGTGAGATTTGTGGGATCGTTGCGGCTTGCTGCGAAGGGGAATGCGCCCAGCCGCTATCCCCCGCGCTCATGGGCAACGGACTATCTGAGACTCCCGCAGAGCCGTCATAATCCGGCTTCAATGTCCGTACGGATAGAACCGCTTTCGACTGAAACCATCGCCGGGGCCATCGCCCTCCAGCGCGAGTGCTATCCGTTGCCTTTTCCGGCAGAACTCCTATGGCAGCCGGAGCACCTTGCCCAGCACATCAAGGTCTTCCCCATGGGACAATTCGTCGCCATGAGCGATGAAACCGTCGTCGGCAGTTCCAGCACCCTAATCATCTCCGAAGAGAATTGGCTGAGCCGGTCGGACTGGGAGACCACCACCGGCGGCCACTTCATGAAGAACCACGATCCAAACGGAAAGACCCTTTATGGAATGGACATCAGCGTCCATCCTGACTTTCGTGGGATTGGCGTTGGCAAAGCTCTCTATCAAGTACGTTTTGACCTGGTGCAGAGTCTTGGCCTGACCCGATTCGGAACCGCTTGCCGTATTCCTGGATTGAGGCGATGGCTGGATGCGAACTACGGAGACGCCCTGAGTTATTGTTTGATGGTGGCAAACGGCGAGTTGACCGACCGCACCTTAACACCGCTCCTTCGATACGGACTAAGATTTGTACACGTGATCGAGAATTACATGGACGACGAGGAATCCTGCAACTGCACAGCCTTATTGGAGTGGGATAGATGAAAGTAGCTGCCGTCAACTGGGAGATCCGGCAGTTACGCGATGAGCAGGGGTTCTTTAACCACCTCTTTGAGTTGATTCGCCGATGCGCCGACAAGGGGGCGGACCTTGCCGTATTGCCTGAGTCGGTAGTGCTAGAACTCTGTAGCTTGCGCCCTGATTTGCAGGGCCCGTCGATGATCGATTGGCTATTGCAATTCGCCGAACCGTTCGAGCGAATGCTCATCCAACTTGCAGGAAACCACAACATTGGCATCGTTGGAGGCTCTCACTTTGCCTTGCGTGACGGCAAGCCCCACAACGTGAGTCTGTACGTGCCTAAGGAGGCTCCTGAAACCGCGATTGCCATCCCCAAAGTTTTCATGACGCAGTTTGAGGGTGTGGAATGGGGAGTGGTCGGTGGGTCAGCAGTGCCGAATACGCTTGATCCGAAAATCGGTGTTTCCATCTGCTATGACTCGGAGTTCCCGGAAGCGGTGCGTCCGATCTGCGAAGCAGGGGCCCTGCTTCTTTGCGTACCCGCTTATACCGAAACCATCCGGGGGTTCCAGCGCGTACGCTGGTGCTGCCACGCTCGGGCTGTGGAGAATCAGATTTATGTGGTGCACGCCTCGCTTGTGGGGGCGCTGGGTCGAGAGCCGATCCCCCGAACGCACGGAAGCTCCGCGATTCTGACGCCCTCGATTGAACTGTTCCCAGAGTCGGCGGTGCTGGCGGAGACGCCGTTTAATGTGGAAGCTGTGGCGGTAGCAGACCTTGACTTTGAGATCCTTTTGGATGCACGGACCAAGGGCGATGTGCGGAATTGGGAGGATTGGCAGAGCAGTAAGGGTTGTTAGACGTAAAGGTTGTAAAGGGTAAGGGTTGTAAGGGTTGTAAGGATCGTGAGGCCCAACACTCAACACCAACCTCCTCCCGTCCCCGATTCATCATTCATCGTTCCTCACTCATCGCATCTCATTCATCACCTCTCTCTCGCCTTCCCTGCCATAATCCTCCCGTGCCCAACTACTCCGAGCTTGTCCCGGCCCTTGAAGACCTGATGCGACGGGCAGGCCAGATCGCCCGAGAAGCTCGCCAAAAGCTGGACACCCGCCTCAAATCGGACGGCAGCGTCGTCACCAATGCCGACGTCATGGTTGACGAACTCCTATGTTCCGAGCTGCCGAAGCTGGTCGGTAAGACTGGATGTTGGGGCGAAGAGTCCGGCTTTAATCCTCCAGGCGTGAACGGTCTGTGGGCGTTTGACCCGGTCGACGGCACTTCAAATTTTGCATTCGGATCACCGCTTTGGGGGATCAGCGTGGCCCTGGTGCAAGGCGAGGACATCCCCATCGCAAGCGTTTACTTGCCCGATTTTGACGAGATGTACACTAGTGTGCAAGGACATGGGGCCGTGTGCAATGGCAAACCGCTTGGACCGATCCCACAGGGCAAAATCAAGAAGCACGAGATCGTCAGCTACTGCTACAACGTCGTCAAAAACTACCCCGAGGTGCTCTGGCCTGGCAAAATGCGCTGCAACGGAGCGTTCGTTGTTGAGGGCGCGTGGGTGGCTCAACAACGAATGCGGGCGATGGTCGGCATTCGGGAAAAGCTTTACGATATTGCCGGAATTGTAGGGGTTTGTCGAGAGCAGAATGCACAAATCCGGTATGCCGACGGTTCGCCTTTTTCCCTGGCCGAACTCATCGCCGATGTAAAAGTGACGAAGGCTTGGTTGATCTTCCCTGAGGGTGAAGACTTCACTGTGCCTACTCCTTAATCAATCCCGACTCGTTCACAAAAAGATAGTGGTGCTGGCATCCTAGCTTGATCTTTCACGCGGAGTTCGCAGAGAACGCAGAGTTTTGGATGAGGTCACAGCGAACCTATTGCGAGAACTTCTACCAACTTTGCGCCCTTAGTCACTTAGCGAACTTTGCGTAAAATCCCCAGCCACAACCGACCGCATCACGGCTTTCAATTCATCTGGACTGACGTTATCCGCAGCATCCCTCGCTGGCTGAGCAAAGCGTATCTCCCCTGTCGTGTCGATCACGAACGTGCCGCCAAGCTGCCAAGGATTGCTGGAGGGTTTTGCCGCGCTATTGCCCCGCAGCATCGCCGCTATCCCCTTCCGAAAAGTGTGGATGTTGAATATCTGCCCAAACTTGCCCTCTTTCACATCAAACGCATGGTAGAGTTCTCGGTCAGGATCGCAGATGAACCGGTGAGGCGACTTCATCAACTCTTTCACCTCCGCTGCTTGATCCGGGTTTCCCATCGTCGCAAAGGCGATATTCAAGCCGTTGAGGGGACCGAGCTTGCGCATGTGGTCACGGCAGAAGACGCATCCGAAGTGGCGCACAAAAACCAGAGCAAGAGGCGCGTCGGAATATAGACTTGCAAGGCTGACTTCGTCGCCGGTTGAGAGTTTGACCAGGGCATCAGGTGCTTTCATGTTTTGCCTATGCCTCAATCCGCGCCAACCGCACCTCTTCGATCGCGTTCTCAAGGGTCTCTACCAAGCGCTGAGCCGCAGCAAGCGGGTCGCCCGTATAAGGCCAAATCAAATTCTCTCGAGTGAGGTAGCTCTCTCGGTTCTTCTTGCCCATGATGCTAAAGGCCATTGCAGGAATCTTCTCACGATGTCGGAACCAGACCGCGACCCGTCCCCCCCGAGCCTCCATCTTGTCGATCCACAGGCTATGGGCGCGAACGCGAACATGCATGACGGCAAGGGCGTTCGCGACTTCTTCTGGCAAATGCCCGTAACGATCTACGATCTCGGCGCGGGTTTCTCCCAAAGCATCGAGATCGCGAACGCTCATCATTCGCTGATATATGTATAGCCTTTGAGCTTGGTCTTTAATATAACTCTCGGGGATAAGTGCGGAGATGGGGAGGTCGAGGGACGGCAGCGGCTCTGCTGCACTCAGCGAATCGCCCTCCAGTTCCTGAAGCTTTTGCTTCGAAATCTCCCCTTCCGAAAGCGCCTTCATCAACGACACCTGTTCGCTGATAAGCTGGCTATAAAGCTCATATCCAACCGAAGCCATCGCCCCGTGCTGCTTGGCCCCGAGCAACTCTCCTGCGCCACGTATTTGGAGGTCGCGGAATGCAAGCGAATACCCCGATCCGAGCGTACTGAACTCCTGCAAAGCCTGGAGCCGCTGCATAGCAATATCGGCAACTACTTTGTTTGATTCATACAGCAGATAGGCGTAGGCCTGCCTGTCCGACCTTCCGACCCGTCCGCGCAACTGATAGAGCTGAGAAAGCCCAAAGCGGTCGGCATTCTCGACGATGAGAGTGTTGACGTTGGCGATGTCGATCCCGTTCTCGACGATCGTGGTCGAGAGAAGAATATCGATCTCCCCTTTGATGAACCCGATCATGACCGGCTCAATCTCTTTTTCGCCCATCTGTCCGTGAGCGACGGCGATGCTGGCGTTCGGGACGATCTTACGCAGCTTTTCGGCGATGTGAAAGATGCCGTTAACCCGGTTGTAGACGTAAAAAACCTGCCCGCCACGAGAGAGTTCTCGAAGCAAGGCCTCTCGGACAACCTCCGACGCGTACGGGCGAACGAACGTGCGAACTGGCAACCGTCCTGGTGGGGGATCGTTGATGAGTGACATCTGCCGGATGTCCATCAACGCCATGCTTAGGGTTCGGGGAATTGGAGTCGCCGACATGGAAAGCACATCCACCGCTGTGCGGAGCTTCTTCAAAACCTCCTTTTGCTTGACACCGAACTTTTGCTCTTCGTCGATGACAACCATGCCAAGGTCTTTGAAAGCGACTTCGGCGCTTAAGATTGCATGGGTGCCGATGATGAGGTCCACTTTCCCGCGCTCAAGATCGCTCAGAATCTGCCGTCGGTCGTTCGCATGCGTGAAGCGATTTAGGAGAGCCAGCCGGACCCCAAACGGCCCCATCCGCTCCAGAAAGTTGCGGTAGTGCTGCTCAGAAAGGATGGTGGTGGGGCACAGAACAGCAACCTGACGCCCGGCTTGCACAACCTTGAAAGCGGCCCGGATCGCAACTTCGGTTTTGCCGAAGCCCACATCGCCGCAGACCAGCCGATCCATCGGATAGTCGGTTGTTAGGTCTCGTTTGACGTCTCGGATGGCTCCGAGTTGGGATGGTGTTTCGACCCAGGGAAACGTGGCCTCCATTTCACTTTGCCAGGGGGTGTCCGGTCCAAAGCTCGGGCGCTGAACGGTTTTCCGTTCGGCGTAAAGCTTGACCAGGTCCTGGGCAAACGCTTTCGCGTCCTCTCTCGCCTTCGAGATCGTTTTTTGCCATTCTCCGCCGGTGAGGCGGTAGATTTTCGGCGCGGCATCGCCGGGATTGAGGTACTTCTGCACGCGGTCGAGCTGGTCAGCAGGCACATACAGCTTGTCCGGAGGTGAGTACTCGATGTAGAGGTATTCCTTTTCTTGGCCATCGACGATCCGCTTGACCAAACCTTGATAAACGCCGATGCCGTACTGGATGTGCACGACGTAGTCGCCGGGCTTGAGGTCGAGAACGGTGGCAATAGGAGCGCCTTCAAGGAATCTCTTTTGGGGGAGCTTCAGCCGTCCGACACCAAAGAGTTCTGCATCCGTTACGAAGACGAGCTTCTCGCTTTGCAATGCAAATCCACCCGCGAGGTTGCCAGTCGATAGGTAATACCCGGGTTTGATCTTGTCTTCGGGAATCGAATCCCCGACGAAAATCTCGACCTGGTTCAGCATCGACGTTGCGCGACTTGGCTGATCGGTGCAGAACACGACCGAAAGCTTTTGATCTCCCCAAGTTTTAAGGGTCTTGGCAAAGGAGTCGGGCCGGGCACGGCAAGGCTCTAGCGATGCGATCTCCAGATCGAACTCCTTCCCTGCTTCCAGCCAACTGGGGATGGCGTTCATCGCCGTCACGTTCCAGATTCGATCGTGGTTTGAGATGTGCTCGGGGGGGAGCATGAAGTCGAGCACGGTGCTGTGCAGAATCTCTCCGCGCTCTGCGCGGGCCTTGAGCGCCTGCGCCAGGTCTTCTTCGGACTTTGTGATGAGGCCCTCAAGCTCAAGCGGCTCATCGAGGAGCAAGAGGCCTCCCGACCCGAGAAGGTCAACGGCACAACCTGAATCGGGGAAGATGAGCGGTCGATACAGGTCCAGCCGATCGAAGTATCTTCGGTGAACGATGGAATCGGCATCCTCGGCGATCAGAGAGCGCAGGCGCTCCGCCGACGTCTCCTCAAGCTGTCCAGATTCCACATCCATCGAGCGGATGAGCATGTCGCGAAAGTCGGCGACATCGTCGGGAAAAACGGTCTCACGCGAAGGATTGAGGGAAATCCCTTTCAGTTGCCCGACCGACCGCTGCGTGGTCGGATCGAAACTACGGAGGCTCTCCACCTCGTCGCCGAAGAACTCCACGCGGACGGGCAGGTCTTGCCCGGTGGCGTACACGTCCACAATGCCACCGCGCTTGCTGTACTGCCCCGGCAGACGCACGGGCTCTTGATGCTCATAACCCAGCCTTTTGAGGCGGCTCACGAGCTTATCCGGGTCCATCTCTCCTCCTGGCCTTAGCTCAAGATGGAGATCCTGAAGGAGGTCGGCGGGAAGGGTCCTCTCCAGGGCGGAGGGGGCCGTGGCAATCACGATCACCGGATCGTCGTCGGCAAGGGCGCGAACAGCCCCCAGCCGCTCCGAGAGGGCGATATGCTCGGGCGCGGCATCCTCAAAGAGCGCAGAGGTTCCGCTTGGGAGCTGCTTGATTTGGGATTCGGCAATGCCAGCAAGAACCAGCTTGGCCTGCCATTTGAGGCATTTTTCGTAGGTGCTGGTCAACACCAACACTTTACTAGGAGCCCTAAGAAACTGAGCAGCGAGCAGGACCGCACGCGCCTCGTCGGCCACGGACTGCCATGTCGAGGAAGCGTTTAAAGACTCAAATGCCGGTTTGAGCGCCGAGAGATCGGGGAGGCGTTTTGCCCAGTCCGAAAAGCGCATCTGTGTGGGGAGTGTACCGGGTTCTGTTGGGGTTAGACGGGACGATGTGAAAAGGTTTGTCAGGTGGTTGGCAGGTAGTCGGCAGGTGGTTGGCACGTTGTCTGCATGTAGTCGGCACGTTGGTTTCAGGTTGTGCTCCGAAGTGGACAACTCATTATAAAAAGTCAACTTGCCAACCACCTGCCGACCACTTGATAACAACCTGCCGACTACTTGCCAACTACTTGCCAACCCTCCCAAAAAGTCCCTTGCAATCATCGGCCCGACCGGGTATAAATATGCCCTTCGCGAGCGGGAATAGCTCAGTGGTAGAGCATCTCGTTGCCAACGAGAGGGTCGAGAGTTCGAATCTCTTTTCCCGCTCCAGTTTTTCTTCTGGACGCCCGCGAAATCTTCCAAAGCAACCCTAAGAAGCTCTCCGCTTCACTACAGGGACCTTTGCAACCTCAACCGCCTTCGTCGCATACTAATCGGAACATGTCGAAGAAAGCGCGTCCCTCCGGCAGCGCCGAAAAAGTCTCCATTCGATTGGATTACGTGAAGACTCCGCCAGGGCTGATCATCGACAGCCTGAGCATTACGGGAGATCGCATCAGCATCTTCGGCGATCCATTTCAAGCATCCTTGCCCAAACCAGGAGAGGTCGTCGCCCGAATCTCGCAGGACTCTATCGCCCACTTCCTCGGCTATCGTGACCTTGGCAAAGTCGAGGAGTTGACGATCAGCTTCAGTCCGGGAGTGATCGATATTGAGGCTGTCGTACGCGTTGGCGTATCAATCTCCGTGGAAGTGCAATGCGGACTAAAGGTAGAGAGCGGTACGAAGGTGATGGCCTACGTGAAGTCAGCGAAGGCGCTGGGGCTCGCACCGACCGGGGTGGTGCAGAAGATTATCGACGATATCAATCCGCTGTTTGAGACTTCGATGATCCCCATTCCTGTGACCCTAACAGAAGTGGAAGTGATGCACGAGGCGGTCGAACTGCGGGGAACGTTTGATCTGCCAGAGTCGATTGTTGGAGGATAGAGCAAGGCTTCGTATCGGAGCAGAGCAGTCCCGACCCGTACCTTAACGGCGGGTATATTCAATCTCCCCTGGGCGAGTGGCGAAATTGGTAGACGCGCTGGATTTAGGTTCCAGTCCTTCACGGGGTGAGAGTTCGAGTCTCTCCTTGCCCACCATCTGTTCTTTCAGCTTGAGCCCTGAAGATTCCTTGAAGATATCTGCTCCCTGCGACTAACTGCTCCCCTTCTTAATCCTCAGCTCTTCGAGCAATTCGTGAAGGATTTGGCCCATGTCTTGAACGGTGTTGGGCTTAAGCACCAACTTCCGAATGCCAAGATCGTTCGTTTGCTCGATGTCCTCGGGGCGGATGTAGCCGGTCACCATAATGACCGGAACGTCAGGGCGGACGGCTAGCAGTTGGCGAACGAATTCGGGGCCGTCGATGTGTGGCATCGACATATCCGTCACCACAATTTCGAAGCGCTGCGTATCGGAAAGGAAGACCTTCAGGGCCTCTTGTGGATCGGTAAAGCCCGCGACCTCATAGTTCAGCCGACGCAACATTCGGGTGACCATCAAAACGAGAGCTTCGTCGTCATCGACATACATGATGCTCTCGCCATTACCACGGAAAACTCGGTCGTCATTTGCGCTGCTCGCCGGAGCCGACGACTCCATCGCGGGCAGGTAGATGCGGAACATCGTCCCTCTGTCGGGTTCGCTGTATGCCGTGATGGCCCCGCCATGCCGCTCAACGATGCCATAGACCACTGAAAGCCCAAGACCTGTGCCCTCGCCATTGCCCTTTGTCGTAAAGAACGGCTCAAAGATGCGCTGTAGAGTTTGGCTGTCCATACCCTTGCCCGTGTCGCTCACGGAGATGCGCACAAACCGTCCGGGGGTCAGGTTCGGGAACGTTCCCGCAGCCACTTCGTCGAGGGTAATCACCGTTCCGCGAATCTCCAGTTTGCCGCCACGATCACGCAAGGCGTGGAAGGCGTTGACACCGAGGTTCATCATCACCTGATGCAATTCGGTGGAGTCGCCAAGGATTGCTGGCATGTCGGGGTCGAATTGGATGTCGATCTCAATGTTGTTCGGTTTCGTTGCCTTCAAGAACTGAATCGTCTCTTGGATCACCGCCTCAACATTGACCTGCTCGTTCTTCGGAGCTTCCGAGCGGCTCATTCTTAGAATCTGGCGGACCACCGAAGCTCCCCTTGCGGAAGCTTTCTCGATCTCAGAAAGATCGCGTTGAACGGGATGGTCGAACTCAAGTTCATCTTGAGCAAGCTTTACGTTGCCGACAATCGCGGTGAGAACGTTATTAAAGTCATGGGCGATGCCACCCGCAAGCGTGCCCATCGCTTCCATTTTCTGAGCAAGTCTCAGGCGCTCTTCCAGCTTTTTCTGATCGCTGATATCGCGAACCATCTTCGAAAAACAGACGACCTCTCCATCCTCGCCAAAGACGGGAGAAATCGTCGCTGAAACGAAGAGCGGTTGGCCTGACTTATTCAATCGAACCGTTTCAAAGCGTTCTCGTCGCTCTCCACGGACCATCAATTCCAGTTCTTCCTTAATCTCGTTCTTCCGGTCTTCGGGCACGAGTAGTTCGACGGGTTGACCGATCATTTCCTGTGCCGAGTAACCAAACACCGACTCTGCTGCGGCATTCCAAGCGGTAATGACTCCATCCAAACTGACCGTGATAATGGCCTCCGACGACGACTCAACGACCGCTCCGTAGAGCTTCTCCATCTCGTACATGTTGCGCAGAGAGGTCGTCTTATCGCGGATATCCGCCATCATCGAATCGAAGGATTGGGCGAGAACCCCGATCTCACCTGCCGCTGAAGTTGGCACTTCCAGGGTTTCTTCACCATCAAAATGTTCCACTGCCGCAGTTAGCTGCTCCAGAGGTTTGATCTGGGATCGGGCGATGAGGACAGCAAAGAGGACGGCTATCACAACAGCCGCGAAACCTCCGAACATGCCAGCCTTCCGCACTGCATCGGCTGGGGCCATGACGATGGATCGGGGCATTGTTTGAATAATCGCGACAAACTTCTTGTCCATCAGTTGAACGGTCGAAGCAACGACGTAAAGTTGATCCGGGCCAGAGCCCATCGTGGCGTAAGCAATATCCTCTCCCGAAGCAAAAGCGCTTGTAAAGGACGGGAAGTCCTCTTGCCAGGTTGAGTCCTTGCCCAGATCAGACGCAAACTCTCGGTCCTTTTGTGGGTGGATCAAATAGTTGCCTTGACTATCGACCGCATAGAGTGTTGCCCCAACAGCCGCCATTGATCGAATGCGCTCCAGCACGATGCGCATATCGATACTGATCACCAGGATTGCAAAGACTTTGCCGCTTGGCAAATGTACAGGGGTGCACACTCGCATGATGGGGACGTGCGGGACTTCCACCTTGCCTTGTTCACGATTCAATTCAACTGGTGAGACATAGGTTTCGCCATTCTGAAGCTCCAATGTACGGGCAAAATAGGATCGGCTTCCTTTTTCTTGGAGTCCATCCGATTGGACAATACGGATGCTGCCTTCCTGCCCACCACGATCCACGCGGACGAGCTCTTTTCCTCCGTTGGCGACACCAATCAGACGAAATTGATAGTACGAGGGGCGAGCTTTCAGGCTTGCAGCGAGATTGTTCGCAAGTACCCGTTTCCACTCTTCAAGGGTCTCCCCAGCGACTGAATCTATCCCACCACCGACGGTTGCGCGAATGATTCCTTCGACAGCTTCCGAGCCTCGAACGGAGATGATCTCGGCCTGCGTATCCTCGGTAAAAGAAGTAAATTGTGCAGTGCGCCGACGAGTAAGCGTCTCTAGACGCTCCATTTCGGTTGGAATGATCACACTCTCAAGGTTGCGATACGAGAGATAGCCCACGGACAACGCTGTAAACGCCACCAGGAATACCGAAGCTATGATCAACCTCGTTGATAAACCCATATTTGGTTTGCGGAATCTCCAGACCATGCCTTCCCCTCATGAACCGGGACTGTTACGCGATTAAAATTACTTTCAAGCGAATCTTAAGGCAACTCGCTACAACTTGCGAACGAACAATCAAATCCAATCGGTAGCTTACTATACGATTGCAAACATCGGGAAGCATCGTAATCCAGTTTTATGTCAAAAATGGAGCAACTTATTTAGCTCGAAAATGCCGTTTCCTTCTCACTCAGAATCCGCTTTTCAGCTTATTTAATTCACGCGCAGAGCACGGGTTGACGTATAGGTTTGCCCGAACATGTCGGTTGTGCGTACGTGAATCGGATATACCCCGGGCGGGACTGTGCGTCCAAGCTTAATCTTCCAAAGATGGGTTGAGTTTGCAGCCGCTGGCAAGGCCCGATATGGGGGCTTCAACTCCTTGTCTCGCGCGCTCATCTTTACGAATTCGGGATCGGGTTCCAACGCTTTATCCATCGGCAGCCACAACCCACCAGCAAAGCTCATTTCTACCTTCGACCTTTCCGATCCGCCGAACACGTTCACATAGAGTTCGAACGACTGCACGTCCTCCGCTTTCATTTCATCCGGCGCGTAGATGTTCATCTGATAATTGGGGAGCTTGCCGGCTACGCGGTACTGAATCGAATACTGATTTCCATCGAACGAGAAAATTGAATAACCGATGGGCCCGCCATCGCGCATCGTCGAGTGTGGCACTCCAAACTCGTTGGGAGCGCCGGACCACCAACTGCCACACGTTGTGACGCTCACGACGTGATGGTGCGGCTTGGAACCCTTCCACCCCTCTTTCTCAGTGATAAATCGGTGCTCTTGGGTGTGTGTATGCGCCGATACTGAAAGGCAATAGGGACGCTTCTCGAGGATTCGATAGAGCTCCTCCCGGTCCACCATGTCCGTCATCGGAATGTGCATCATCACCACAACAAGCTGGTTGGATGGGACAAACTTGAGGTCCTGACGGAGCCATTCAAGCTGCTCGGCGCCAAGGCCGCCCTTATAGCTTCCCCGGTTGTTGGTTGAATTCTCCGCCCCCGTCCACAACACGTTGTCGAGGCTCACAAAGTGGGTTGGGCCGCTGTCGAACGAGTAGTACGACGGACCGAATGTTTTCTCCCAAAACTCATCCGAATACTTGTCGTTCTTCGCGTCGTAGTTGATGTCGTGGTTGCCCAGCACGTAGTACCAAGGAATGCCGATCAGGCCGATGGTCTTGACCAGCGGCATGGTCACCGAAAGATCGTCGAACACGATATCCCCGAGTGTCACCCCGAAGGAACTCCCCTCGGTATGCCCGATCAACGGGTCGATAATCTGGCGTGAAAGATAGTTGACTTCGCGCAAATCTCTGGGCTGCGTGTCGCCAAAGAAGATCGCAGAAAACTTATCGCTCTCCTTCTGTTGGTGAAGAGGAAAGTCGATCGACGCGGGAAGCGGCCCGCTTGGGGCAACGCCCTCGAATCTCAACTTTGGCGAACCGTCCGGCTTGTGAATGTAATAAAACCGCGGGACGTTGTCTTCATCGACAGGCGTCATCCAGCCCTTAGGCTTCACCACAAAAAACGTTGTATCGTTCGTGTGCCCTAGCGTCCATTTGCCACTACGATCGGTGGCAACCACTTCCCGCATGTTCGAGACGCGTACATTAGGGATACCTGGCTCACCCCCGTCCTTCTTGCCATTTCCGTTCCTATCGTCAAAGACGAATCCGGTCGCCGTCCCAACGTAAGCCTCGGGGGCGGGAACTTGAGCAGGGATGAGCCCATGAATGGAGAGGGCAAGCAGTGCAGCCGAGGTGATCATAGATAAAAGCATACACCGCAACAACGTCAAGGGGGTGTTAACCCAAACGACGGCGGCTTAGGCTTCGTTCAAGGAGCTAAAGATTCGGCTGCGCAAATCTTCGGGAATGGATTCTTCGTTGAGCTTATCCTTGACCAGCTTGAGCATCGACTGTTCGAAGCTGAATAGCGATGCACAATGCCCGCAAGCATCGAGATGGTGCTGGACGAGTGCAGACTCTTCGCTGTCGAGCTCCCTATCTAAGTAGGGCATCAGGAAGGCAAGAACTTCCTCGCAACTAAGCATCCTCTCAGACATGGGCGCCACCTCCAACGATTCCTCGGGCTTTGGCGAACTCCCACAGTTCGGCTTGGAGGGCTTTTCGTCCACGGTGGAGTCGGGACCGGACTGTCCCCACCGGGATATCAAGCGTTGCAGCAATCTCTTCATAACTCATGTCGCCCAGAAAGAAAAGCATACAGGCCATCCGAAACTCTTCGGGAAGCGATTCTAAAGCCTTTTTGACGTGTTCCGCTTCGATCGAGTCGAAAAGCTCCCGCGCAGGATCGGCTCCTTCTAAATGAACTCCCGCTTGGGCGGCGTTCACGTATAGGTAAGCGTCTTGGACGTCAGCGATGTCAACTGTCTGGACTTGCTTTCTCGTTCTGGTTCGATAAAACTCGTTAGTCAGAATCTTGAAGAACCAGGCACGGAAATTGGTTCCCAGCTTGAACCCTTCGCGTCCTTTAAAAGCAGCAAGCGTGGCGTCTTGGAGAAGGTCGGCTGCTTCATCTGCGTTGCCGCTAACAAGCCGCAACGCATAGCGATACGCCTTTTCAAGCTCAGGCTGAAGCAAATTCTCGAACGCGCCTTTATCCAAATCTCACTCCAAAACAAACTGATGACACTTGATGGAGTTATTGTACGTTATCGAAGCTACTGGGCAAGCCCAGCCAGGACGGACGACGTACTATTTGCCAATTGGCGGGTCGGGACACGCTTCCGATCCGCCATAATTTAAGCCTATTGTGAGTTGCTCAAACCCGTTTGCCGACGTCAAGGCCGTGTATTTCGATCTCGACGACACCCTGTGCGCTTATTGGATCGCCTCCAAAGCCGCCCTGCGATCAGCATTTGAGCAGCACGGTCCAGACGGCTACACGCCCGAAGAGATGATTGGGCATTGGGCAGGAGCTTTCCGAGATTTCAGCCCTCGAGTCAAACGCACCGATCTTTATGCCGAGTACCTGAAATCTGGCACGAAGACGCGAACCGAACAGATGCGTCTTGCCCTTGAAAGGGTCAGTGTGGACGACACCCCCCGCGCCGAAGCCCTCAGCCACACCTACATGACCTTGCGTGACGCGAATCTTAAGCTCTTTGATGAGTCGCTTGATGTCCTCAACCACCTCTACGGAAGATATCCGCTCGGCTTGATGACCAACGGTCCCGCCGACATCCAGCGGCAAGAGGTCAACACCCTCAACATCGAACGGTTCTTCGACCACATATACATCGAAGGAGAGGTCGGATTTGGCAAGCCCGTGCCCGAGCTTTTCCGCATGGCCGAGCAGGCTGTGGGTTTCCCGCCCGAGCAGATTTTGTTCGTGGGCAACAGCTATCGTCACGACATTGAGCCCGCGATCCTTGCTGGATGGAAAACGTTTTGGGTGCGGCGGGCAAGCGATATCCCGCCCAGCGCACCGGGAATTCATCCCATGCCCGAAGACCGCCCTGAAGGCGCACCCCGGCCCGATCTTGAAGAGAGCAGCCTAACGCCGCTGCTCACCTTGCTATAGGGCATTTCGTTGTGGTTTGAGTGTCTCACCCGAGTAATCCACCGCCCAATCGCCGATAGTCCGAACCACCAAAACCGCCTCCCGAGTACAATAAGCCTAATGTCTTCCGTCGCGCCCACGAGTCTCGAAGGGATCACCTTTGACTCCATCGCAGACAAGGTCTTCAACAACGAGCGAATCTCGGCGGATGAAGCTCTGTTCCTTTTTGAGCACAACAACCCGTTGGATCTGGCGACCCTTGCCAACCATCGAAGGCAGCAGCGGGTCCCTGGGCGCACAGTCACCTACATCATCGGACGGATTCTGAACTACACCAACGTCTGCTGGGTGCGGTGTAAATTCTGCGCTTTCTACAGGGTTCCAGGGCATGATGAGGGCTATCTCCTTCCCGAAGAGGAGATTCTCCAGAAGGTTGGGGACACGGTGGATAAGGGCGGGATTGAGATCCTTTTCCAGGGTGGTCTGAACCCCAAACTCAAGATCGAATACTACGAAGAGATTTTCCGCAAGATTAAGACCGCCTACCCCGGTGTCATCCTCCATGCGCTCTCCCCGGCAGAGATCATTTACATCGCCCACATCTCGAAGCTGACCCTTCACGATTGCCTTGCACGGCTGAAGGATGCGGGCCTACACTCGATTCCGGGTGCGGGCGGAGAGATTTTGGTCGACCGCGTTCGCAAAATTATCGCCCCTTACAAAGACACGACCGACGAATGGCTGGAGTGTATGCGCACGGCGTCTGCCCTTGGCATTCGCAGCACGGCTTCGATGATGTTTGGGCATGTGGAGACGATTGAAGATCGGGTGGAGCACCTTGGGCGCATTCGTGACCTGCAAGATGAGTGCAATCCGTTCCGCGCTTTTATCACCTGGAACTTCCAGCCTGAAGATACTAACCTGCCGATTGCGAAGAAAGCGTCGGGCTGGGATTATCTTAAAACTGTAGCAGTTTCGCGCATTTTCTTAGACAATATCGATAATCTACAGGTGTCTATCCTCACCCAGGGACCGAAGATCGCACAGACCGCGCTGAACTACGGCGCGAACGACTTCGGCTCGATCATGATTGAGGAGAACGTCGTTTCTGCGGCGGGCAATAAGTTCATCCTGAGCGCTGAAGAGTTCGAGCGAGAGATTCGGGATGCGGGCTATGAGCCGCATCGAAGAAACACGCGGTACGAATTGATTTGAGTTTTGTGATCAGTAATCGGTGATCGGTGATCCGATATCCGAAATCCGACAGGAGCGCATGTTGAGTTCATCTGCTGGCAAGACGCTCATCCTGTACAGACCCGTTGGACAGGCCGAACTGGACCTCATCGCACAGTCCGGCTATGCCGCCTTCCCTCCCCGACTCCCGATCCAGCCGATCTTCTACCCTGTCCTCAGCGAGGAGTACGCCATCCAGATCGCTCGCGATTGGAACACAAAGGATGCTGCTTCCGGGTTCGTGGGCTATGTGACGCGGTTTGAGGTGGATGCGGAGTGGGCGGCGCGGTATCCGGTGCAGACTGCCGGGGCTTCCCAGCATCAGGAGCTGTGGATACCTGCGGAGGAGTTGGAGGATTTCAACGCACATATCGTCGGGAAGATCGAAGTCATCCAGCGCTTTTCAAAAGAGGCTTAGGATCTCTCACGGCCCGTCACCCGCGCCTTGTTCACTTCGTGCACCGCCTCCCCATCAAGGGGGAAGAGTTCTCTTTTCGCGGGTTTCTTTGAGATTGCCGCTAAACTCTTGCCGTGGCGTGCAGACACTTTCGCGTGACGGGCTACGTTCAAGGCGTCGGGTTTAGGATGTTCGTTCAAGAGACGGCATTGACGCTCGGGTGTAAAGGAGAAGTCTGGAACTCTCGTGACGGCGCAGTGGAGCTGGTTGCCGAGCACGATATCGAAGCCATCTTGAACGACCTTACGCTTCGGCTTCGCGGTGGTCCCGGCCGGGTGGAATCGGTGCAGGATCTAGGGGTCGTGAGTGGGTTAAGTTTTGAGGGATTCGAGATTGGGCCGAGTCGATAATTTACTTGGCGTCTGGAACGAGGAGAGCTAAACTGATTCCATGCTAACAGCCCTGCTCACTGCACTAGCATTGAACGGAAATGGCTTTCCCCAGTCTGAGGGACTTTTGCTCGTTCCAGCGAGGAGTACTCAAACACTGTACTTCAAGGAGTTCAAGACTCGCGATTATTCACCTGACCGGCTTTCTATTGAGCTTGAAGACGTTGCCTTGGTTCAATGGAACAACATTGTTCTGAGCTGGAATGTAGAGCGTGACACCGATGCGACAATCAAGTTTGAGGTCAGACCTGTATTCTGGGATCAGCGCGGCCCTTATTTCACGCTGGGCACATGGAGTTTGAAGGGGGTGCGTGAGAGTACGAACGGCCAATCGAACACTTTCGGCAAAGTGCAAACGGACATCTTGGTGCTTAACGAGGCGGTCAGAAAAATCGACATACGAATCACGTCGGATAGACCTCTCCTCGCTGCAAACGGGCATCCCTTGATCAAGTCTCTATTTGTCAGCGCCGTCGATTCAAGAACACCAACTCCAGTCCCACAGACTTCGGAAGAGTTCATAAGTAGATATATGAGCCCTGAATCGAGCAAGCCGGGAACAGCCCTAAGGAAGGGCGACCCAATTTTCATCACTTCTGCTGGACCTATGACTTTTGAGGTTACTTTTCGGGAAGCATGGGGCAAGCTCCTTCTTGTCCCCCAGCGCTGCCAAGGCGACTACCCCAACGGCAGCGCCATTTGCAGCCCAACTGCAACATCCATGATCCTCGCTTACTGGGCAAATAAGCTGAACCGTCCAGAGTTGGATGAGGGTGTCGAAAGAGTTTGCGCGGCCGTCAACGACCCGAATTGGCCGGGCACCGGAAATTGGCCCTTTAACACTGCTTATGCCGGGAGCTTCCCAGGAATGCGAGGCTTGGTTGCTCGGCTTGAGAGCAGCGCAACCCTTGAACAACTGATCGCCAAAGGCATCCCGGTCGCATGCTCTGTGAGTTACGATCTTCTGAAAGGTAAGGATAAGCAGGGCAAGAAGGACGGACACCTCGTCGTCTGTGTCGGCTTCACAAAGAACGGCGATCCCATTTTCAATGACCCCGGCAAGCGAATCGTGCGCCAAACCTACGACCGTTGGGCGTTCGAGCGAGCATGGGCTACATCGAATCGTACAACTTATCTCATTTTTCCTGAGTCGCATGACTCAGTCATTAGGCTCATCAGTAACAGGTATTCGGGACCCTAGCCTCAAACTGTCCCACATGCCCTACCGCCCCAAGCCGTAATCTCGGATACTGGGTTCGCTTATGAAAAAGGTCGCCGTTGTCCTTCTCATCGTCGTTGTGGTCATCTGTGGAATTGGGGGATACATGGTGAAGACCATGGGCGCAGCCCAAAAAGCAGCGGCTGAAGCGAAGAAGGGAGTCATCAAAGTTGAACGCGGTGAGATCCTCCGCAAGGTCGTCGAAACCGGAACTGCCGATGCCGTGAAGGCTGTGGAGGTCCGCAGCAGGGCTACAGGCCGACTTCTCAAGATGTATGTCCAAGAGGGCGATATCGTCAAGCAAGGCCAGCTCATCGCCGAGATTGACCCCCAAGAGACTCAGCTTCGCGTCGATCAGGACAACGCCACGCTGTCAGGGGCGCGCAGTTCTATCGCCAGACAGGATATTGAGATAGAGCAGCGTCGGATTACGGCAAAGGCGGCCTACGATACCGCTGTTGCTCGCCTTGCTCAACTTCAAAATGAACTTGTTGCCCAGCCCAAACTCACAAGTGCTGCGATCCGACAGGCAAAGGCAAATTTGGACTCGGCGAAGCAGGGCCACGATCTTCTTCTCAAGTCAACTCAACCCAATGCTCGCACAGAAGCCCAGCGGGCGCTCACCGAAGCTAAAGCAACTTTCGACACCTCCGAGCAGGAATACAAGCGCATCGAAGAGCTGGTTAAGCTGGGATACGTTGCCGGACAGCGGCTCGACACAGCCCGCCAAGAGATCGCCATCGCACGGGTACGGCTACGATCTGCTCAGGATCAATTGGACCGCCTCGACGAGCAGCAAAAGATTGAGCGATCTCGATCCGAAGAATCGATCCGGCAAGCGCAGGCCGAATATGACCGCGCAGTGGTCAACAGCATTCAAGATGTCAACAAGAAGCGAGACGTTGAGCAGGCCCAAGCTGAAGTTGCCCGCGCCAAAGCAGGTCTACGTGACGTCGAGGCCATGCAGCAGTCCAAGAAGGAAACGGCAGCCAACCTGACTCGGCTTAGCAGTGTCCTTCAGGATAGCCAGCGTCAGCTTAACGAAACAAAGATTATCGCTCCGGTGGATGGCGTTGTCGCCAAGCGCTATCTTGAGATCGGCGATCTCGTTACGGGCCTCAGCGGGTTCTCCCAAGGAACGGCGATCTTCCGCATCGAAGACCGCGACTCGATGCGAGTCCGCTTGGAGATCAACGAAATCGACACCGCCCGACTCAAGGTCGGAATGGAGGCCATCGTCACTGTTGACGCCCTCCCCGAGAAGACCTTCAAGGGCACCGTCAAGCGTATCGCTCCTGCCAGTACAAGCCTCGCTGCTGCAGGGCAAGGTGGAGCGGCAGCTAGCGCCGATGCGGTGGTGAAGTACGAGGTTGAGGTCTGGCTGGCCAATAGTGACAGCGCGCTCCGATCCGGAATGTCAGCCAAGTGCACGATGGAAGTTCTCCGACGCGATAATGTCCTGCGCCTGCCCGCCGAATACGTTGGCAAGGATAAAGAAGGTTCGTTCGTCATGCTCAAGGGCACAGGCAAAGATGCCAAGCCTAAACGTACTCCGGTGCAAACTGGCGCTTCGAGTGGAGCCTACATCGAGATTTTGAGCGGGGTCTCTGAAGGAGCCGAAGTCGATCGGCCCAAGTTCACTGGTCCAGAACGACAAGGATTTATGCAGGCGGGTGGAGACGGCGAATAATGGGCTTGTGGCAATCGTTTCTCGTTGCCCTCGACATGCTTCGGACGCATAAGCTGCGTGCGTTGCTCACTATGCTCGGCGTTATCATCGGCGTCTTTTCCGTGACCATCATCGTCATGATCTCGAACGGATTCCAAGCCTACATGAACGGACAGTTCAACCAGTTTGGAGCCGACACCATCTATCTCTTCTTCGATCCCGGCCGACAGCGCGGACAGTCGCTGGGCAGCATTGACGGACTGCGGATGGACGATGTCACCTATTTGCGCGAGCGAATCCCGGCGCTTGATATCATCTCTCCGATGACGGATGGCGGAAAGCTGGAAGCATCTCACGAAGGCGAAAGCCTGGACAAAGCGGCGCTCAAGGGTGTTGACGAGTACTACCTGGAGATGAGCAACTATGAAATCACCCAGGGTCGCTCGATCAACAAAGCCGATCTCGAAAACCTTGCAAACGTCTGTGTCATCGGCGACGAAACCAAGAATCGGCTCTTCAAGGCGGAAAACCCGCTAGGCAAGATCATTACGTTCCGAGGTCTATCGGTAGAAGTCGTTGGCGTGATGAAGAAGCACAGCGCCTTTGGCGACAGCAACGAATTCGATGTCCTCGTGCCGCTGAGCACCTTTCAAAAGAAATGGTCGGGCGATGACCGGGTCATGTTCATCAGCATGCGCCCGAAGGAGGGTGAGAAGGTCAAAGTCGTTATGGATCGAGTTTGGGAGGCGATGATGGCACGCTCAAACAATAAGCGTCTTTACCGCCTCGACTCGAACGAATCGGTTCTTCAAGTTCTCAACGGCATCTTCGGAATGGCTGGCATCATGCTTGCCGGAATCGCGGCGCTTTCACTGCTCGTAGGTGGCATCGGCATCATGAACATCATGCTGGTTTCCGTCACCGAGCGCACCAAGGAGATCGGCCTGCGCAAGGCCATCGGCGCGCGCAGCGGCACCGTCCTCAGCCAGTTCCTCGTCGAATCGGCGACTCTTAGCTTGGTCGGTGGAATTATCGGCATGACCTTCGCGTGGATTTT
The DNA here is from genome assembly GCA_019638775.1 of Fimbriimonadaceae bacterium. NCBI lineage: Bacteria > Bacillati > Armatimonadota > Fimbriimonadia > Fimbriimonadales > Fimbriimonadaceae > Fimbriimonadaceae bacterium. The sequence continues at coordinate 283,678 of JAHBTD010000001.1, forward strand.
TGGGCAATTGGTGCAGATCCTCACCGCGTCGTTGAAGTTTCCAACCGAAGAGGGCTTAGCCACGCCCTTCCCCATTACGGCCGCCATCGGGGCTGCTATTTTCTCAGCTTTTATCGGCGTCGTTTTTGGCCTGTATCCCGCTTATCGTGCATCGAGACTTTCACCCATTGACGCGTTGCGGACGGAGTAGACCATGGCAGATTATCCGCATCAACCGTGTAGCCGTGCCTTGTGGGAAAACTGGGTCGAAGAAAATGTCGACCTAATTCTAAAGGCAAACCTACCGCTTGTCGCCGTCTCAAGCCTGGACGAATGGAGTGAGTTTTGCAAGGGGCTCACCGGACAAACCACGCCCTGCGAAATGGTCAAGAGCTGGAACACCAGCAAAGACCAAATCGCCGCCGTGCGGCAACTGATGGAACGAACACCGGAGGGCTGGTTCTAGCCGAACAACATCATGGGACTTTGGCAATCGTTTCTGATCGCGCTCGGAATGCTCCGCCTGCACAAGCTGAGAGCCTTCCTGACCATGCTCGGCGTTATCATCGGCGTCTTTTCTGTGACGATCATCATCATGATCTCAAACGGGTTCCAATACTACGTCACTTACGAATTCAAGAAACTCGGCGCAGACACCATCTTTGTGAGCTACGACGGAGGACGGCGCAGTCAGGGCGGACCGTTTAGCGGAATTGCCGGACTGCGCGACGAGGACCTCCAATATCTCAAGGACCAGGTCCCTTCCATCGACATCCTCGCACCGATGCTCATGGTCCCCAGCCAGAAGGTTCTCTACGAAGATCGCACGCTCGATAATCCGAGGATTTTTGCCTCGGACGACAACTTCCATATCCTCAACAGACTTACGCTCATCAAAGGCAGACATATCTCCGAAACGGACATCCGCAATCGTGCCAACGTTTGCGTGATCGGAGAGGAGGTCATCACTAGGCTTGGGCTCGGCGATAATCCCCTTGGCAAGCTCATCAGTTTTAAGGGCATCACCCTTGAGGTCGTTGGCGTGTACAAGCGCTTCGACATGATGGGGCAGACCAACGCTCGCGACGTCCTCGTCCCCATCACCACCGCCCAAGATAAATGGCTGGGCGGCCGCTACTACAGCATGATCTCGTTCAAACCCAAGCCCGGTTACACCGTCGAAGAGACGATGGACCGAACTTGGGAAGCGCTCATGCGCCGATCCGACAATCGCAAAATCTACCGACTCGATTCACGCGAGTCGATCATGAATATTCTTGGGGGTGTTGTTGGAGCTGCCGGTGTCATCCTGGCGTTGGTTGCCGCCCTTTCGCTGCTCGTCGGTGGCATCGGCATCATGAACATCATGCTGGTCTCCGTCACCGAGCGCACAAAAGAGGTTGGCCTGCGCAAGGCCGTCGGCGCCAAAAGCGGTGCCGTTCTAACCCAGTTCTTGGTCGAATCGGCGACGCTTAGCCTTGTCGGCGGACTGATCGGGATGTTCGGAGCGTGGATGCTGGGGAACTTGGTCACACTGATGACCATCGCCAATAAGTGGCCTTCCGAGAGCGGCCTTGCCATGCCTTTCCCGGTTGTTGCCGGTATCGCGGCGGCGGCGTTCTCTGCGCTCATCGGGGTTGTCTTTGGCTTGTATCCTGCCATTCGTGCGGCTAAGCTGAGCCCGATCGAAGCGCTCAGGACGGACTAAGTTATGGGCGGTAAAGTCCCGCGTCGATACCGTTTCCTTCCCGCGACAAGATTGCTCGCCATCATCATTCGATTGCAAGAAGCTGACGAGCTCACAGAACTCGAAAAGTACAAACTCAACGCGCTTAAACTTGAGCAGGGTATTCGCCTACAGCAAAAAGAAGAAAAGCTCGAACAGCGGATTCGACGGCGATATCGGCCTTACTTGAAGTCAAACGTCTTGCGGCGCGCCGAAGAGATCGGCATCATGTCCGATGATCCTGTCTATCGACTGCTCGGCGAGCTTGCCAACAAACACTATCTCCTCGCCCGGAAGTACCTCACAGCGGCCCAGCGGATCGACTCGGCCAACGCACGGATTCAACTTGAGGCCGCCCAGATCCAACTGGACACCCTACTCATGCCTTCAGAGGTTGATTTACGGCTTTATGACGCGACAACCATGATGCTCAAAATCCTGGAGCGGTCTGAGCCAAAGCAGAAAAGCCAGACACAACAGTCCGACGAAAAGCCCGAATGAGCCGTCAACGATGAAAAGTGGATTTGGTAGCGGCGAGTGGATTTGAACCACCGACCTAACGGGTATGAACCGTGTGCTCTACCACTGAGCTACGCCGCCATCCAGGGAACTGATATTATGCGTCGATTTTAGTATCGGTTGCAAGGGTCCCGATGGTCAGCGGTCGGACATCAGATGTCAGCTATCAGCGGTTAGCTATCAGCAATCAGCAATCCCAAATCCCCAATCCAAAATCCAAAACCAAAATTCCTACGGCTTGCCCAACCCCGCAGGCGCCTGGTTCCGCCCAAGCAGTCCTGCCAAGGCAACTACCGTCACCAAATACGGCAAGGATTGCCAAAACTCGGGAGGCGGCTCCAAGCCCGCAATCTTGATCCCTTGCAGATTGATCTGGAGGGCCTGAAAAAACCCAAAGGCAACACACGCTATCAACGTTGGAATAGGTCGCCATCCGGAGATCACGAGGGCAGCAAGCGCGATAAATCCACGACCCGCCGTCATTCCGTCGCTAAAAACGCGCGTTGTGCTCACCATCAGCGTTCCTGCCAACCCACACAAAACACCAGTTGCCAGCAACGCCATCAGCCGAACTCGGACTGCTGAAACTCCCATTTGCCGAGCCTTGTCTGGGTCATTCCCCAGCGCGAGCAGACGAAGCCCACCGCGTGACCGCTGCACATAAAGCAGACACAGAAGTGGGAGCAAGAACGCCAGCGCGTCGTACATTGCCACTGGCATGATCGGCACCTTCGCGGCGAACGATTCATCCATGAATGTGCTGGCCAAGAAGTTGGTCCCCCCAAAGGCGATGATGTTTACCGCCATGCCGCTCACCACATGATCGACGCTGTAGGTTTGGGTAAGCAGGTAGTGCAGGAGCGACATCACAACCGCTGCGCCGATCCCGGCCAGCAGACCGAACATTGCACTTCCTGAGCTCAAGCCGACTATCGCAGCCAGACACGCTGCCGAGAGCATCTTTCCCTCAAGCGCGATGTTGATGATGCCGCTGCGCTCGCTGAAGAATCCGCCCAAAGCAGCAAGGATTAAGGGTGCGCTTAGGGTGATCGTGCTCCCCAACAAGGCGATGAGAAGATCAATCATGACGCACCTGCTTTCGATAGCGAATGACGGCGTAGACGATAATCAGCACCCCCAAAACAACACCGGTAATCCCCTTCGGAACACCTTCAACTTGCAAGGCGGTTGAACCCTTCGACAAAGCTCCAAAGAGAAATGCCGAAGGGATGAGCCCGATCGGTGTGCCTCCGGCAAGAAGCGCGACTCCGAGAGCCTCGAACCCATATCCCGATGAGAAATTGGCATAGAAGCGACCTTCAAAGGCGAGTACTTGACAAGCCCCCGCCAGTCCGCCGAGCGCACCTGAGACCGCCATCGCCCGTGCGGTCACCCGCTTCACGTTCACCCCGGCAAACTCAGCGGCTCGAGCCTTCGCACCGGTGAGCCTTAGCTCAAATCCCGCGACCGTTCGCTTGAACCAAATCCCGAACCCCAGCAGAATCGCCAACGCCAAAAGGAGGGCTAAATTGACCTGTGGCTCTGACCATACATTGCCTAATCGGGTTCCTTCGGACAACGTTGCCGTCGTCGCGCTCTGCTGGCCTTCCTGCTTGAGCGGTCCGGCTGTGAGATATTGTGTGAGCCGGAAAGCAACTTCGTTCAACATGATCGTCGTAATGACCTCGTGCCCGCCTCGGTATGCCTTGATCCAACCTGCTGGATACGCCCAAATAGCTCCGGCAACGCAGCCCGAAATAAGCGCCAACACTATGCCGATCCAACCTGGAATTGCCAATCCGACACAGGTCGCTGCGCCTGCCCCCGCCAAGAGCTGACCCTCTACGCCGATGTTAAACAGACCCGCCTGCAGACCGATGAACACGGCAAGTCCGGCGATGAGCAACGGAGTCATCTCTCTTAGAGTTCCGCTCACGGCATTGGAGCTTCCTAGACTTCCCTTGAACAGAGCCTGTACCGCTGCGATTGGAGAAACGCCGGTTAGCCACACGGCCCCAAGAAGCAGCAAGAACGATCCCAGGATGAGGAGCGGAATCTTGAAGCGGCTCATTCTCCCACCATCAATTGCCCGACCGTGGCACGGTCCCTTTCCTGCCCAGCCGGAGGATTGTGCAGCCGTCCCCGGTTCATCGCCACCAGTCGGTCACAGTTTTCCAGGAGTTCGTCGAGATCGTAGCTCACGATGAGCGCCACCGCACCCTCTTGACACTTGGCGCGTATGCTGTCGTAGAGCCGTCGGGTAGCGTCGATGTCGAGCCCGCGCGCCGGTTGGAATCCGAGTATGAGCTTTGGGTTCAACCACAACACCCTCGCCGCGACAAACCGTTGCTGATTTCCTCCACTCAGGCTCTGCATTGGGGAGTTCAGCCCGCCATGGCGGGTATCAAACATCGCGGCGATTTCATTCGCTGCCTGATGCTTGGGTTCGGTGCGAATCCATCTTCCATCACTAAATGGAGGGATCTCCTGAAGCCCCAGCATGGCGTTCTCCGTCAAGGGCCAAGAATCGACAACGCCCTCTTCATGGCGGTCCTCGGGAATGAGTCGCAGACCAAGCGCAATTCGTTCGGCAGTGGTCTTGTCGTTAAGGGTGATTTCATCCAAGCTGATCAGCCCGGAAGTCGGCCTGAGAATCCCCATGAGCGCCCAAAACAGTTCGCGTTGCCCGCTGCCATCTACCCCTGCAATCCCAACCACTTCCCCTTTACGAACCTCAAGGGAAAGCTCTTTCACGGCGTCTTCGCCGCGATGACCCTTCACGGTAAGGCGATCTATCACCAAAATCAGCGAGCCCCCTTGCCTCTCTGCACGCTCTGGTGGAGCCGACATTGCGTGGCCCACGATCAGTTCTGCCAACTCTGGACAGTCCGTTTCACTTACTGGCTTGGAGGTGATCAGCTTCCCGCCCCGCAGTACCGTCACGTCGTCGCAATGCTCCAAGACCTCAGGGATTCGGTGTGTCACGACAATAACGGTCGCCCCTTCTGAAGCGAGCCGTTTAAGGCTTGCGTAAAGTTGAGCGCTGTCTTGTGGCGAGAGCATTGCCGTTGGCTCGTCGAGGATCATGATCTTGGCGTTGCGCCAAAGCAGCTTCAGAATCTCCAGTTTTTGGGCTTGAGCGGGGGAGAGGGTTTCCGCCAGCGCGTCCCATTCAAACGTGAATCCCATCCGCTCTGCCAGTGATTGAGCCCTTTCTTGGGCGGGTTTCAGCGAGATGAGCGGCCCAGGCTCCGCCCCAAGCATCAGATTTTGCAAGCAGGTGAGCTCTGGGATGATGCTGTAGTGCTGACTCACCATGCCAATCCCGGTGGCGATGCCCTGTGCGGCGTTCTTGAAGTGGACCTCGTTCTCGTTAACTTTGAGGAGGCCTTCGTCAGCCGCCAGCGCCCCATAAAGAATGCGCATCAGCGTGGTTTTGCCTGCGCCATTTTCGCCGACGACGGCATGGATCGACCCCGACGCCACATTTAACGTGACTTCGTTGAGCGCTTCAACAGCCCCAAAGCGCTTTGTCATTCCCTGCATTGAGACTGCGTAAGGCATGCCTACACATAATTTAGCCGCTCGCGGGCATCCTTAACATTTTCTCAAACAAAGCGCATGTTGTTTCTTGTCCCCGCCCCTCGGCGATCATCTCTTGCAGGAGCCTGTTTACAAGCTCTGTCCCCGGCACTGCCGCCCCAATCTCTCTCGCAGCCTCTTCACAATAGCCAAAGTCCTTCGTCTGGTTGAGAATGCTAAAGCCGGGCGACCAGTCCCTGTTCAGAATCTTGGGCCCGTAGTTTTCGAACGCCCAGCTTCCCGCCGCACCGCTGCCGACCATCTCCCGCGCTTGTTCAAGATTGAGCCCAGCTTTTTGGGCAAAGCTCAGGGCTTCGCACAAGGCGATCAAGGCTCCACCGACAGCGATCTGGTTGACCATCTTCATCATCTGGCCCGCACCCGAATCCCCTACCCTCTCGGCTCTCTTGGCGTAGGCCTGCACGTATGGCAAGACATGATGGATATGTGTAGGATTTCCGCCCATAAATATCGTTAGTGTCCCTTTTTGCGCTCCCATGCTTCCGCCGGTGATCGGCGCATCAATGAATCCGATGCTGTGCTTTTCAAGCTCATCGTGCACGTCCTTTGCGGCTTTTGGAGAGATCGTGGAATGATCGACGATTATGGAGTCGGGACGCATGTTATGTGCAAGTTTTGAACAGATATCATGAACATCTTCGGACTTTGTGACGCACAGAATCACGATATCGCATGCCTTGGCAAGCTCTTCAAGGGATTCGGCAATGGCCGCCCCTTGGTCGGCGAGTGGCTTGGCCTTTGCAGGCGTTCTTGCCCAAACGGTGACGTCGTGACCAGCCTTGAGCAAGTGCCCTGCCATGGGTCCACCCATCACGCCAAGGCCGATAAATCCGATTCGGGTCATGCGGTTATTTTGGCGGATGCGGCGGGTGATTTACCGAATGGGCAGATCTACCTTTGTGGTTCTGCGGTCACTGCCTTGAGTCGCGTTTTGTGGAGTCTTGCTGGGAGTTTCACGCAGAGGAGTTGTCATGTTGTGCTGATGTGCAATGAGTAAAAACGCATCCAGGCGGCACGTCAGGTAACCGCGAGCGCCGGAATCCATGACCGAGACGGTCATGGGACACACGGGCGAGACGCCCGTGCCACGATCGGAAGTGCTTTCAGACCCTCTATCGCAGGCGACAGGGTGACGACTGCAAACCCAATAAAGACCCTCCATCGCAAGCGACGGAGGGATGGGCGCATTGCTAACTCCAGATTCCAAAACCCAAAAAATAGAACTGAGTCACTCTTCAAACCGAATGCTTGCCCCACGGGCATGCTGAGGGAAGCCTTCCATTTCGCCGAACGCTTCGATGGTCGGCAACAGTTCCTTCAAGTCCTCGCGAGTGAGGCGGCTGATGCTCTGGAATCTGAGAAACTCCATCACATTCAACGGGGAGCCAAAACGCGCTGCCATCGACGTAGGCAGGGTGTGGGAAGGGCCAGAGCAGAAGTCGCCTGCCGACTGAGGTGTATAGCTGCCGAGCAGGATGCAGCCCGAATGTTCGATCGACTGCAATGCCTCCTCCGGGTTCTCCACCATTAGGGTCAGGTGCTCGGCGGCAAGGCTACTCGCTGTATTGAGCGCCATCTGCCGCGACTCGTCGATGATGACGATGCCATGATCCTTCAGAGCGGTTCGCATCACCTGCTCGCGAGGAGAACCTTTCAGCTGCTTCTCAGCCTCGGCTAGGATCGCGTTTGCGACATCCTTGCTCCAAGTAACGAGCACTCCGAAGTTATCTTCCGCGTGTTCAACCTGAGAAAGCCAGTCTGCCGCCGCCCAAGCTGGATTTGCGGTTTCGTCTGCGACTACTGCGACCTCGCTTGGGCCTGCGTAAGTGTCGAACCCGACAAGCCCCCAAAGCTGACGCTTGGCTTCATTCACCCACTTGTTTCCAGGCCCCACGATCTTGTCGACCGCGTGCCACAGATCGCCTGTGTTCTTTGGAACGCCGCGCTCGGTGTAGGCGGAGTTGTCGCCGTGCGCCAGGATAGCGACTGCGGCTGCGCCGCCCGACTTGATAATCTGGCTGATGCCCAGCTCGCGCGCGGCGATCAGGATCGCGGGGTGCAGAGATCCGTCTGCGAGCGGGGGCGTGGCGATCCTGATCTCCTTTGCTCCCACTGCCAGAGCGGGGACTGCGTTCATGATCACCGAGCTTGGGTAGCTCGCCTTTCCGCCCGGTGCGTAAACGCCGATTTTCTCGATGGGAACAAGCCTTTGCCCCTCATAGCCTGTGTCGTTTGCGCCGTGACGCGCGGGCATGCGCCACTCATAGATGTGTTCGCCAGATTTTTGCCAGCCTTTCGTCAGAGCTTTCAACTGCGCTTCATGAAATTCGCGCACTCGCTCAATGCTGTGGACGATGGCGGCGTGGTGTTCTTTAGAAACCACAGCGTTCTTGATCTCTTTCTCGGTAACGACCAGATCTCGGATACGGAGTTTTGGGGCATCAAATCTGCGGGTGTACTTCCACACGGCCCAAAGACCGTTTATACGAACGTCTTCGATGATCTTGGCGACGGCTTTGGATTCGGCAAAGCTCCGGTCCAGTCCCCTTCGGGAAAGAGCGATCCGCGCACGGGCGTACTCGTGGAAGGTAGTTCTGTCGGACGTATCGTAGACGATCACACGACAGAGGCTCATCCCAGCATCCCGAGCGCGCGGTCGATGCGTCGGATCATCCGGTCCGGCCCGAGCACGCTCATCAGTTCGAACAGTCCGGGGCCGACGGTTTTGCCGGTGAGGGCAACGCGGGTGGGGTGGACGATAGGGCCAAGTTTCTCTTGTCCGAGGACTTCAGCTTGATTTCTTAGGAAAGTCTCGCACTCTTCTACAGAAATCTCTTTCTTGTTATCGAGAAACGCCTTTAGATTATCGAACAGTGCGGGGACATGCTCCTGCCCAAACCACTTCTCCACAGATTTTTCGTCCATCTCTGGCTCTTCAACCAGAAAAAACTGACACGCTTCGCCGAATTCGGCAAGGGTCGTGACACGCTCTTGCTCCAGCGTGATCGCCTCCGACACAAGTGTCTCATCCTCGCGTGCTGCCTTCGCCAAAAGCTTGAGAGCAGCTCCGGTCTTCTCTTCGGCGCGCGCTTCCGCTGCCCAATACTCTGCCGATTCCGGACTTGATGCGTAGTCGGCAACCTCCTTCACGAGCAAGGTCGGTGACATTTGGCGAATGTAGTTTCCGTTCATCCATTTGAGCTTGTCGGGGTCGAAGACACCTGGTGAGGGCTGCAGGCCATCCAGGTCGAACGCTTCCGCCATCTCATCCATCGACATCAGTTCGCGGTCGCCTCCGGGGGCCCAACCGATAAGAGCAATAAAGTTCGCCAATGCGCCGGGCAGATAGCCTGCGGCACGGTAGTCAAGACAGCGTGTATCGCCGTGCCGTTTGCTGAGCTTGGCGCCGTCCTTGCCTTTGATGACGGGGACGTGGACGAATTCGGGCGGCGTCCATCCGAACGCCTCGAACAGCCAGACGTGCTTGGGTGCTGAGCTGATCCACTCTTCGCCTCGGATGATATGGGTCGTTTCCATCAGGTGGTCATCGACCATTGCGGCGAAGTGATAAGTCGGCATGCCGTCGGCTTTGATCAGCACGGGATCGTCCACTTCTTCGGCGTCGAACTCGATTCGTTTACGAATGGCGTCCTGGATCACCAGCTTTTTGCCTCGTGGCATTTTGAGGCGGATCACCCCAGGCTTTCCGGCAGCCTTTGCTTCTTCGACTTGGGCGGGGGTTGCGTCTCGCCAAATCCCTCCAAAGTAGCCGATGGGCTGCTTGTTGATCTGCTGGAATTCGCGCATCTCAGTCAGCTCTTCCGAGGTGTCGAAAGCCCAATACGCGTTGCCTTGATCGAGAAGGATTTGTGAGTATTTATCGTAAATTCCTAACTCTTTCCTTTCGCTTTGCCGGTACGGTCCGAACGGCCCCCCCTTGTCGGGGCCCTCGTGCCATTCGATTCCCATCCATCGAATGCTCTCTTCAATCTCCTCTTCGCAACCGGGGACGTAGCGCGTTCGGTCGGTGTCTTCGATGCGCAGCATCATCTGTCCGCCGTGATGCTTGGCGAAGAGGTGGCAAAACAGCGCTGTTCGGATGTTGCCCACGTGGGGGGATCCGGTGGGTGATGGGGCGTAGCGAACGCGTACGGACATAGACGTATAGGTTACCTTTGAGCCTGGGGCGAGCGAGAGGACTGCGGGGCACTCGGCAGGGCGGGGGTTCCTTGGCGTCCCTTGCAGATGTGTAGCCTCCACCCTTTGGGAGGGTGGAGGCATGGAAAACGGGGTGCTTGGCTGGGGGGGGGCAGTCCCGGCTGGTGCAGGCAAGATGCCTGCGACACAATTGGGAGCGCCCGTTCGCAGTGCGGAGTGTCCGTAGCTGTAGGAGCCTCTGAGTTTGGACCTGGGACAGTCTGATTCCCTTTCCCCTTGCAAAGGGATTAAAGAATGGGTGTTGCTGGATGTCATCGACTCCGGCGTTCGCCACCCTCTCCCCTTGCCCCTCTCCCATCAAGGGAGAGGGGATTCCTGTATCAACTGATTGGCGTTCCTCCCCATTGAGGGGGGAGGTCCGTGAGCGAAGCGAACGGGGTGGGGGTGATTGGGCTGCGTGGTCTGAAGATCAAGGACTGCGAGCTTTAGACAGGGAGTCCGGCTCACAGCAGGCTGCGCGCATCGTCATCCTCTCCCATGAAGGGAGAAGGGATTTCTATAATTGTGCGGAGATTGTTATAATGAAAGCAGGCGCGCAGGACGCCTCCCGTCCGCGGGAAGGACCGAGTCCACCTGTTTCATGGGTTTCGAAAGCAAGGTTCACAGCGAACCTCCTAGCCCGATGCCAGCGGACCACGGGCACAGCTAAGGAGGCTTCGTTATGTCATATCGCGATCTGCCAGTTCGGCCCAGTCTTACACAGCTCAAGCATCAGGCTAAAGATCTTCTCCGCCAAATCAAGCGCGGCGATCCTCAAGCCCTGGAAGAGCTTCAAACCCATCATCCCGATCCCATCGATCCGGCTTCCGTCAAGCTCGCCGACGCTCAGCTTGTGCTTGCCCGAATGTACCAAGCGCCAAGCTGGCATCGGCTTACGCTCGCGTGTCATCTGATCGACGCTATCTGGAACGACGACATTCGCACGGTGCGCAGGCTTGTGACCGAGCACCCTCGCCTGATCCACGAACACGCCACGATCCGAGACAGCAACTGGGGACCGCCCCTGTCCTACGCGGCGAATCTCGGGCGCGATGAGATTATCAAGCTGCTCCATTCGATGGGCGCGACCGATCTGGAGCACGCGATCGGGCGCGCCACGCTGCAGAGCAGGGTTAGCACCGCTTTGCTACTTCATGAGCTACTGGGTAAGCCCAAGCCACCGGAGGATGCTCTCGGCGGGCCAGCCTATACGTTGAGTGTAAGCGGCACGGAGCTCATGCTTGAACTCGGGGCTCAAGTCAAGGATGAGAGGGGGAAGCCCATTGCTCCGGTATCGGTCGTGCTCGAAACCGACAGCCGCAAGCCTGAGGCAAAGCATCGGATTCTTGAGCTTTACGTTCAGCACGGCCTGGAGCTTCCCGACACGCCCACGATGGCGCTTCATCGGGGCAGGATCGACCTTCTCGAAGAGCACCTACGCCGCGATCCTCAGCTATTGTCACGGACGTTTTCCCATGAGGAGATCTATCCGCCCGAGCTTGACTGTCACGACGAGATTCTTGCCACGCATGGCACGCCGTTAGCTGGGACGACACTGCTGCATATGTGTGTCGATTACGACGAGATGGAGATCGCCCTATGGCTGCTGTCGAAGGGCGCGGATGTCAACACGCCAGCCGCCGTCGATGCCGAAGGGTTTGGCGGGCATACGGCTCTTTTTTCGACCGTGGTCTCTCAGCCGAACTTCTGGATGAATCATAACAAACTTCCGCAGGTCGCGCCGTTCACCGAGCTTTTGCTGAAGCACGGGGCCGATCCCAACGTCCGAGCATCCCTGCGCAAGCAGCTCCATCCAGGATATGGGGAGGACTGGATGCACGAGTATCGGGATGTGACGCCTTTGTCATGGGGTGAGCAGTTCCACAGCCAAATCTTTGTGAGCCTTCCTGCGATGCGGCTGATTGAGGAAGCTGGTGGTGTGCGGTAGGTGGGATCGTCAGATAATGCAGGTGAGATGCCCGCACTACAATCGCAGGACGCGCAAGGATGCCCAGTTCCCTGCAAGCCTGTGCTGATCGTCACCCTCTCCCCTGCCCCCTCTCACGTCAAGGGGCACTGGTGAGGGCGGGGCATTGGGATATTCCAAATGTATGCCTCATTGGAACCAGCGCCGGATTTGGGTCCCCAATCGAAGGTTCAGCTCAAGATTATCGAACCCGTTGGGTATCCTGCCCGGTCATACTAACAAGGATAAACATGAACTCCAAGCTCATCACGCTTTTCATTTCGATTGCGGCAACCATCATTCTCTTCGCGGGTTGCGGAGGAGGCGGTGGCGGTGGCAGTTCAAACGGTGGCAACGGCGGAGGCACCGGCACCACCAGCGGCTACACTGGGCGCGTTGTAAGACAGGACACGCTCAACGGCCTTGCCAACGTCAAAGTTGAAATTAGAGACGCGGGCGGTAGCGTTCTCAAAGTTGCGACCACGAACTCGACCGGAAATTTCAGCGTTGACCTAACCGGACTGGGGACTCCGACCCGTTTTCACATTATCAACAGCTCGATTCCCATCGGCTATTTCAAGCAGTTTTCGTACAACACGAAACGCTACACAACGCTGGATACAACTTGCAGCGCACCCTTGCCGACCTACAATCCAGGCTTCATGACCCCCATGGCGACAAGTATCGTCATCACGCCTCAAAACCTTCCTCCGCCTCCTCCACCCAACGGCTGCGGGCTTTAAGTAGGCGATTCGGCGCATTTGAAGGATTGAGTGCAACTCAATCTTTACCCTCCTGCGTGAGTACAATGAGGTTGCATCGCCGACAGCGAGACAGGTGGGGTTGATTGGACGCTGATCTAAAGCAAACCGAAGATTCCGACCGCGGGCAGGTTCAAGAGATGATCCTGCTAGCGGAGCGCTTGCGTGACGTTCACGGAGGCGACCTTGACGATGCCGCGATCCAGGCGGTTTCTGAGGCATCGGGCATCCCAGTCGAGTACGTGCGCTTAGCGGTGCAGCGATTGCCCGAGGGCAAAAAGCCCAACCTCGTCCAGCAGTTTCGTAACTCCTTCCAGGCGCTTGAGCCCGACACCCGCCGCAACGTCCTCGCCAGTTCGATCGGTTCGATGATGGGGCTGTTCGGCACCATCGGCACAAAGTGGGGCGATCAGTACTCCATTTGGGGCATTGCCAGTCTCCTTGCCTTGGGCTTGGGGATGTGGAATGTCGCGGTAAGCAAAGATAAGCGGGCGGGGGCGATCTCGGGAGCGTTGCTCGGCGCGTCGATGTTTATCGCCGGTTCGCTGTTTTCGTTTATCTTTCAGGCTCCACGCTATTTCGACTCCATCGTTCTGGTGCCATACATCCTGATTGGGGCGCTCGGTGGGCTTACGCTGCAGTCAATTGTCTCTACCAACCGGAACAAATTCGGCCTTAAGGACCCTCAACAAGAGCGGCAAGAACTTCTTCATCAACTGCACGAGATTCAAGAGCGTTTGCGCACCGGCGACCAGTCGATGGCATTTTTGAGCCTCGACATCGCAGGCTCGACGAAGATGAAAGAGTCGGCAGACCCTTTGAGTGTGGAGTTTACGTTCACTGAGTATCACAAGTTTGTGGACATGGCGTGCAAGCGGTATCGGGGCACGGTGCACTCAACTGCGGGTGACGGAGTGACTTGCGCTTTTGACCATCCGCACCAGGCTTTTGCGGCGGCTCGCTACATTCAAGCTGGGCTTGTGGAGCTGAATACTTTTAGGAATCGGATCGGCGTTCCGATCACGCTTCGGGCAGGCATTCACGTTGGTACGGTCAACGTTCCGCCGGGGCAGGACGTGACCAAAGTGAACTTTGCCCACGTCATCGATGTTGCTGCGCATTTGCAGAAGCAGTGCCCGATTGGCGGGATCGCGGTCAGTGTGGAAGCGACGCAGAGCTTGCCGGGCGGGCCACTATCGGTGGGGCTGGATGAGATTACGGTTGAGAATATACGGGCAAGAGTTTGGCAGCCGAAGACAGTGACGCCGAACACGGTAATCGCTACTCCGCCACCTGCGCCTACCCTCCCTTCGAGCGACGAAAGCCCAGCGGTTTGAACTGCGCGGAGGTATTCTGCGTAGGTAGAGGATAACCATGTCAGCAAATGCAGAACGCATCGTCGGGACCGACCTGATGGACATCTACCGCAAGGTAGATGAGGGCAAACGACTCTCGTTTGAGGACGGGATGCGTCTTTATGAGACCCCCAACCTGACGGGTGTCGGCTACATGGCCAATATCGTGCGTGAGCGGTTGCACGGCAAGAACACGTATTGGGTGCGCAACCAGCACATCAACTACACGAATATCTGTAACAAGTTCTGCAAGTTCTGCAGCTTTTACGCCAAGAAGGGTGGACCCGACCCCTACGAAATGAGCATCGAGGAGGTCAAGCGCCGTCTCGAATGGCACAGAGATGTGGAGATTACTGAGGTCCACATGGTTGGCGGGATCAACCCACGACTGCCCTATCAGTACTACATGGACCTTGTGAAGGTCGTCAAAGAGGCGATCCCCGGTGTTCACGTGAAGGCGTTTACGGCGGTTGAGATTGTGGAGATTGCGCGGGTTGGGAAAACGACCATTGACCAAGCGCTCGCCGATCTCATCGAAGCTGGCTTGGACTCCCTTCCCGGTGGCGGCATCGAGGTTTTGAGCGACCGCGTTCACAGTGAGTTGTTCGGCAAAAAGCTCAATGGTGAGGAGTGGAAAGAGGTTGCCCGGGCCGCAGCCAAGCTCGGATTAAAGCAATATGCGACGATGCTTTACGGGCACATCGAGACCAACGAGGAGCGCGTGGATCACTTGATTCAGCTACGCGAGCTTCAGGATGAGACCAAGCACTTCCTGACCATGACTCCGTTGAGTTTCCACCCCGAGAACACGGAACTTGAGCATATCGCCCACCCCACCGCCGACTGCGATCTGCGCAACATCGCCGTGACCCGGTTGATGCTCGATAACTTTGAGCACGTGAAGAGTTTCTGGATTATGAACAGCATTCCGGTCACGCAGATGGCGCTTTGGTATGGCGCCGACGATGCGGATGGCACGGTTCACGAATACGAAATCACCTACAAGGACGGCGAGCACGGCAACAAGAATCAGGTGTTGACGGTTGCTGGAATGAAGGAGATGATCCTTGAGGTTGGGCGAACGCCGGTCGAGCGGGATTCACTCTATCACGAGATCAAGCGTGAAGGTGAAGAGGCGGCGACTGGGAAGCAGCGGTTTACGGCTTTGCCGATGGCGTAGGGGAGCGATTGGCTATCAGCTATCGGCTATCGGCTATCCGCTATCGGCTATCCGCTATCGGAGATCAGAGATCGGAGATCCGTGATCCGGACCCCATTTTCTGAGGATTGAGGTGGCGTACTGATGGTGGAGTGGATTCCTCCCTCCCCCTGCCCACTCAGCCTTCGGCGTGCGTGAGAGAGGGGGATTGATGCACCTACTTCATTATCTTCGCGAAGTATTCGTTTACGGGTCGGGCGACGTGCCAGTGTTCCATGACCGTGTCGACGATCTTCGGACTTGAGACGACTTTCTCGGGCAGTTCCACCCAGAAATACCATTGCTTATTCGCGACGTAGGGCTCGGCAGCAGCAGCGGCTTTGAACTCTTCGGGCAGAACCTTGTTTCGGTCTCCCTGGATTTCACCAAACTTCTCCACGAACTCCTTCGCTTCCGTGACTTTGTGGAAGGTTTTGGGGTCAGCCATGATCGCGCGCCGAATCTTAATCATCGTCTCGGGATCGCATTCGTAAACGCCTCCCGCGATGGCGAGCGTTTTGTGGGAGCACTGCATGTAAATGCCAGGGTTTTGGAGGTCTTTGCGGCCTCCGGGGGAGACGACCGCCGCCATGAATGTCTTGTACGGCGTTTTGTCCTTTGAAAATCGCACATCGCGGTAAATGCGGAAGATGGCGTCCTTGGGCAGGAGTTGTACAGCCTTGTCATGCTTCTGGACTTGGGTGATCACCTCGGCGACGAACTCCTCGAACGGGCCTTTGACGACTTTCTCAAACCTTTTTTTGTTCTTTTCGAACCATTCTTTGCTATTGTCGGCCTCTAGCTCTTTGAAAAAATCGACGTATTCTTTGCCTAACATCTGCTTCTCCCGATCTCGATTCCATCTGAATGTTGCTCCTATTTTGCCGTAATCCTTAGCCAATTGGATGTTCGTCGCTAGACCGAATTGCCGTTTATCCTGCCGATTTGCAACGGCCCATACCGATGCACGTAAAATAGCGGTATGACTCGGACAAACTCTGCACGCTCAGCGCGCACACGCGCGGGCGCCCTCTTGATCGCTACCACTTTGATGGCAGGCGTTGCCGTCTTTGCCATCGCGGCACAGAGCAAGGTCACCCTACGGTTCAACTTTAAGAACGGACAGAAGTTGACCTACACCACGACAGCGAAGGTGACTTCGGATGGGATGGGCGGCGCTCGAAACGGCGCTCAAGGTGGAACGATGAACATCGACGCCACTCAGGCGATCGTGATATCGGAGGCCTCTGCAAAGGGCTTTACTGCCAAAACGACAACTTCGATGACGCAGCAGGGAAAGAAGCGAGAGACGACGCAGACCGCAAAATATGACGCACGCGGCGCGCAGCTTTCCGGATCGTCGTCACAGCCTGGCGGTCCGATGGCGGGCATCGGTCCCGGCGGATTTTTAGGAATGACCTTCCCGGCAGAAGCAGTGGGCGTTGGCTCAACTTGGACGGTTGATATTGACCTCAAGAATGCGATGGGTGGTATGGGTGGAGGCGCTCAAGCGCCGCAGGTAAAGGGCCGCATCCCAGTTAAGTACACGCTTAAGAGCTTTGGCACGAAGGCCGGCAAAAGAGTCGCCAACATTACGGCGGTGATCAATGGAACGGTGACTATGGGCGAAGGTCAGAACAATATGTCGATGACGCTCAAGGGCACCGCCGGTGCGGTGGTTGAAGTGGCTACCGGCATCATTCACGAATCGACAATGACGGGCGACGCGACCGTAGCCTTCAGTGGTATGAATATGGTCAGCAAGATCTCTACTAAGACCGTTCTAAAATAACTTGCCTCGATTGTAGAGGGCGGGTCCGCCCTCTACAATTACTGGGTTTTTGGGTATCAAGCCATCCTCTCGGAACTCTCCTAACTTCTTCCCGGTTGAACCTGCCGAAGGTACAATCCGACCGCCATGCTCTTCTCCAAGCGCAGCAAACGCGACCAGTTCGAGCGTGAAGCGGAACGTGTGTTCCCTTCCGTCTTCGGTACGGCGTTGCGTCTGACGCGCTCCAAAGAAGACGCCGAAGACCTGGCCCAAGAGGCGATCGTCCGAGCGTTCGATGCATACGACCGATTCGACGGAACGAACTTCAAGGCTTGGTTGTTACGAATATTAACCAACCTTTATATCAACCGGTATCGACAACGCCAACGTGGACCGCTGGTTTCATCGATCGATGAAGACGGGGTTTTGGAACCGGTTGCGGAAGAGGCCTATCTTACGGATAGGCAGGTTTTCGATGAGTTGGTCGGCGCCGAAGTAGAGGAAGCCCTGGCAAAAGTGCCGGAAGACTTTCGACTAGCGGTGATCTTAAGCGATATTGAAGGTATGAGTTACCAGGAGATTGCGGATGCCACGAACGTTCCGATTGGAACGGTTCGATCTCGCTTGGCCCGGGGCCGAGCTTTGCTCCGCAAATCCTTAGAAGCATATGCCCGTGTTGAAGGGTATTTGAAAGAGGAAATTAACGAATGAGCGAATGGCTCGACATCCATGCATTAGCCGACGGAGAATTAAGCGCCGAAGAGAAGGCGCAGGCCGAGCAGCGCCTGAAGACCTGCGACACGAGCCGCAAGGAGTTTGAGTCTGTTCAAGCTCTGAAAGGGGTTCTCCGTTCGAAATTGCCGACACCCTCCTGCGATAGCACTTGGACAAAATGCCAGGGCCGTCTCAAGGAGATGGAGCAGAAGCGGCGTGTCGAGCGATTCGTTACCCGCTATGCGTGGGGCCTGTGCGCCAGCATCTTTGTCCTGATGATTGGTGGCGCATGGATGAACCGCACCGACGGCAGCGAAGTCCGAACGGGTGAGCTTGCGCGGATTATGGCGGGCGTAGGCCCGAGCAGCCAGCCCTCGACGGGCGATTCGGAAGAATTGCAGAAGTGGATTCCGGCGAATCGCCGCAAGCCACCGTTCCTTAGCTTTGGAAGTTTGCAGGTGATCGGAGCGACCAGCGGCACGTACCGCGGGCACCCGTTCGCGATCTTTGGAATCAACAGCAGCGGGCAATTGATGGACCTGCTCTTGATCGACGATGTTGAGAAAGTGCAGGGCCTGGAGCCGATGGTTGAGAACTCCAAGTATCGGTCGGGCGTGATGGGCCAGCGCAATTGTGTGTCCTGGAAAGACATGGACTACACGCTGATGCTCATGGGCGAGCAGACACCCTTCGATCTTGCGGCTACGGCTGAGCAGATTGATCTGCGACCGAATAATTAGCTATCAGCTATCAGCTATCAGCTATCAGCTATCAGAGATCAGAGATCAGAGATCAGAGATCAGAGATCAGAGATCAGTGATCGGCTATCGGTCATTAGCTACTTCGACCGAGGGTCGAGGGTGCTTCTGAGGCCATCTCCCACAAAATTCAACGCGAAGATCGTTGCGCTAAGAAATGCGCATGGCCAAAGCAACATGAGTGGGTAGGAGCTCATCTGTTGGCGCGCCGCTTCAATCATGCCGCCCCAGCTTGGTTGAGGGGCTTGGATGCCGATACCGATGAAGCTGAGAGTGCTCTCCGATAGGATGGTTCCGGCGAGGCTGACCATCGTATACGCGAGCAGGATGCCGCCCATCTGCGGGAGGATGTGCTTCACGACGGTATAGGTTGTGGAGGCGCCCTGGGCTTGCGCAGCGACGACAAACTCCCGATCCTTAAGGCTTGCCACTTGGGCCACGACGAGGCGCGCTACGGCGGGCCAAGAGGTGATGGACAATGCAATCACCACTGGGAGGACGCCAGGACCCCAGAAGCCAATAATCATAATGGCGAGGAGAATGTCTGGGAAAGCGAACATGCCGTCGATGAATCGCAACACCGGCACTCTCAACCATTTAGGAGCGAAGACTCCGGCAGCGCCGAGGAAGACACCAAAGAAAACGCTGATCGATTGGACGACGAAGCCGATAAGAAGCGAAGTTCTGCCGCCGTGGGCTATGCGGACAAGGATGTCGAACCCTTGCTCGTCCGTGCCAAGCAGGTGCTTGCCTCCAGCCCCAAGAAATGGATCGGCAACCCTCTTTGCCACGGGCGGGCCGATGTAGGGATAGACAAAGCAGAAGACAACCAGCGCCAACAGGAAGATTGCGCCAATCCAAAATAGAAAGTCGAACTTGTGTTTCTGCTTCATACTTGGCTCTCCCGAATGCGCGGATCAAGGATTGGCAGAAGGATATCGACAATCAGATTAACGGTAATAAACATGAGGCCGGCGATGAGTACAGTTGCTTGAACGACGGGCGCATCTCCCGAACGGATCGCTTCGATGGCGGTTGATCCCAGGCCAGGGATCGTGAAGAATCGCTCTACGACAAACGAGCCGGTGAGTAGAAATCCAAACGTCGTGCCGATGGCGGTGATGACGGGGAGGATGGCGTTGCGCAGGGCGTGCTTAATGATGAGCGTGAGGGGACGGACGCCTTTCGCGATGGCGGTGCGGATGAACTCCTGCTTCATGGTCTCAACCATGCTCGCGCGGGTGAGTCGCGTTAGAAGGGCCATTGGGCGGGCGGCAAGAACGATCACAGGAAGGATGAGATATTCGAAATCCGAGCCGACTCGGTTCAACTCCCAGTTCTGCGGCAAACGGTCGAGCCAGAGTGAAAAGACGATGACGAGCAGCGGACCAAGCACAAAATTAGGCAGAGTTACCCCTATCGTGCTGAGGATGAGGACGCTCCGGTCAGCGGCTCGGTTTTCATATACGGCGGCAAGTGTGCCAAGCGCGATGCCAATGACCGCAGACAGCAGGATGGCGATCACGGCGAGCATGAGCGTCATCGGCAAGGTTTGCTTAATGCGGTCAATCACCGGCTCCTTGGTGCCGTAATAGCTGTTTCCAAAGTCGAGGTGGGCGAGGTTGTTCAGAAACCGTCCGTATCGGATCAGCACCGGGTCGTTCAGGCCGAGTCTTTCACGCAGCTCCATCACCCGTTCTTGAGTGGCTTTTTCTCCTGCCATGACGGTTGCTTGGTCACCAGGAGCAATCTCGTCCGCCATGAAGGCGACAAACGAGATAAAAAGCAGGCTGAGGAGCCCGAAGAGGAACCGTAGCAGAATGGCCTTGGCAAGCCGCACGGCGAATACATTACCCGTTGCATCGGTCCAGGTTCACGGGCAACAGGCTAAACTCGGCCTATAGCCGGTTTGTTTGCAAAAGTTTGTGCTTGGCGATACCGTCAGCCCTTAACGATCTTGACTGAGGAGATGACGTCTCCACGTTCGATCTTCTTGACGACGTCCATTCCCGAAACCACCTTTCCAAAGACCGTGTAGCTCCCGTCGAGGAACGGGAAGTTCCCCAGCAGGATGTAGAACTGGCTGTCTCCGGAATCGCGGTCATTCGGCTTGGTGGAGAGGCCAACCGACCCCTCTTGGTTCGCAAAACCGCTGTCTTCGTAGGCAACCTTGGTGCCCGATCCACCTGAGCCCATCGTGGGCTTATCGAGGTTTGACGCATCCTTGGATGCGGGATCGCCGGTCTGGACGAGGAAAGGCTTTGGCGACTTATCGACTTTGAAGAACCTTTGACCGTTGTAGAAGCCGTTTTGGGCAAGCCGCATGATTTGGGCAGTCGTGTTCGGCGCTTCCTTGGTATGGAGCTTGATATGCACGGTGCCGCGCCCAGCAACCTCTACGACCATGATGGTTTCGCCTTGTTTGGGCTGGTAAGCCTGTGCAATCGCCCACACCGCGAGGACGACAATTGCAGCCAATATGAAAATAACTCTTCGCGATGTCATGTATATCCGTTAGACGATGGAGCGCTTTAAACGTCTCGTGGAAGTCCTAGCGATCCATGACGCGCCCGTACCCATCGACCTTCGGCGAGCCGGACAAAATCAGGATACCGTCGATTAGGCTCCATATCCAACCCACGAAGCACGGAAAGAAAACAAGCTGCAGCACACCGATAGCTGCGTAACCCATATACATTCGCCCGACTCCGGGGATGAGGAGGTTGAGCAATCCTGCGGCGACGCGGCTTTTTTCGCTCTGGACGGCGAGGTATCCACCCGGCGGTGATGAGATGGGATACGGGGCCATTGAGCTGGGGTTCGCGTACCCAAGCGGTGCAGCGGGTGCGCCGGTCCAGCGCATCGGGTCTTGGGTTGAACCGCCACCAGCGTTAACCGAAGGCGACATGGTTGGCGGGGGTGGGGGACTGGCGAAAAGGGGGTCTACCGTGAGGAAGAAGGAACCAAGTTCATCAGAGTTCACCGCGATATCCCAGCTTGCTAACCCCGTCCGCCAGACGTAAGTTTCGCGCTGGATTACACCGCCTTGCACAAGCTCTCCCATTTGGTCGAGCGTGAGCGGTCCTAGCTGTCCGTAGTGTCCGATATAGTACCAGTCGGCCAAGGAAACTCCCTCGTTGGACTTACTCTACAATAGTTGTTGCGATATCGGGGTTGGCGATGGGCCATCAGGGTCGATTGGCCCAAGCTGTCGGGACTCCTGCCCCACAAACAGCAGTACAGCCGGTGGTTTTCCACCGGCTGCACTGTCTGCTTTGAGAGTTGGGGATTAGCCAATCTCGGGGCTTGGATTGCTCTGTTCCCCTTCCCCACCATTGAGCGCATCGCTCGGCGGGAACTGATCGCCACCGGCTCGGCGTTTGCGACCGGAAAGGGCGAGGAAGATGTCATCGACGATGGTGTACGAACATGGGATGATCAGGAGTGTCAAGATCGTTGACAAACTGATTCCCCCGATAATCGTGATACCAATCGTCTCTCGGAACTCCGAGCCTCGCCCGATGGCGAGCGCGACTGGAAGCATTCCCAACACCAACGCGAGCGACGTCATCATGATTGGACGCAAACGCGTTGGGCCCGCTTCAAGAAGCGCGTCTCGCCTGCTCTTTCCTCTTCCGCGGAGCGTATTTGTATAGTCCACGAGGAGGATCGCATTCTTTCCAACAAGACCAACGAGAGCGATGATTCCGATAAACCCGACGATGTTCAAGGTCTTATCGGTAAGCAGGAGGGCCAGAAGCGCTCCGACCATCGCTTGGGGCTGGGCAAGCTGGATGATGAAAGGGTAGAGCATGTTGTTGTACAACGATGCCAACAGCATGTAGACCAGTACAAACCCTGTGAACAGGGCGGTGAACAGGTACAAGCTTTCACGAGCCTGAACGTCGGCCTGGCCTAATGGCTTGATGCGCACACCGTCGGCGACAAGCTTTTCATCTTCGATCAACTTGCTGATTTGCGTCTGAACCGAACCCGCTGCGTATCCAGGCAAGAGGTCGGCGGTTAACCGAATCTCCTGTTCCTTGTTTCGGCGATCGATCTTGTCGATACCGATGCCCTCGTTAAGACTGGCGACCTGATCGAGATAGATCGGGTTGCCTTGGACAAAGCGGATCGGGACCGATCCCACTGCATGGGGATCGTTGCGATCGCCGATATCCATCATCACGCGGATGTCGTACTCACGCCCGTTGACGCGGAATTTCGTGTCGTTGTTTCCATCGTAGAGCACGCGCATCGAGTTCGCGACATCAGCAACGCTCATTCCAAAATCCGCGAGGCGGACCCGGTCGGGAATCGCCTGAAGCTCCGGCTTGCCGGGCTTCGAGCTGATATCCGGGCTGACAACACCGGCGATGGCGCCCTGTTGGAGCCTTTCTTTGATTTTGGAGACCGTGCTCAGCAGCTTGTCGGTGTCATCGGAAGCAAACCC
The DNA here is from genome assembly GCA_019638775.1 of Fimbriimonadaceae bacterium. Taxonomy (NCBI): domain Bacteria; kingdom Bacillati; phylum Armatimonadota; class Fimbriimonadia; order Fimbriimonadales; family Fimbriimonadaceae; species Fimbriimonadaceae bacterium. The sequence continues at coordinate 306,678 of JAHBTD010000001.1, forward strand.
CATCTGGATGGGGGCACCGAATCCAAAACCGCTTTGAGCCGAGATGGTTACGTCTGCGCCGGGGATGCGCTTGATCTCTTCGAGGAGGTCGGCGGCAACGGCGTTGTCCGAACGCGACCGAAGCTTCCCTTCATGTTTCTTCCAGAACATGATGGAATCGAGCATCGCGGAACGGTCGTTCAGCGTTACACGAACCTCGGCAAAGCCAGGACCGGTTTCGTTTCCGACAAAGTCGCCGCTTCTTGCGCCAACATTTGAGAGAACGTACTTTGTGTCCGGGTGTTTGCGGGCGGCATCTTCGATCCTCTTGACCACGGCTTCGGTCTGCTTGAGACTTGACCCAGGGGCCATCGTGATTTTTGCGGAGACGAGTCCAGCATCGCTTGGAGGGGCAAAGGCGAACTTAAAGAGAGCTTCCTTCTTCCAATCTGCCCAACCATGTCCGGCTAACGCAGCGAGGATAAAGACGCCGCCAAAGGCGAATCCACCCAATATCTGCTTGACCTTGGCATGGCCCCGGATAGCGTTGATCCCAAACACGACAATGCCGATCAAGACGCTTATCACAAAGAGCGGAATCGCGCCTTGGATGGCTAACAAGCTACTCCCTGCGAAGCTACCTGCAATGAGCATGAAGACGCCGATTAGGGCGACAAAACCACCGATGAAGACTTCCCAACGATGGTTCAAAGCGGATTCAAGAAGTCGCCTATAGAACTTCTCGAACTTGTGGAAGCCCGCTTCGAATGCCCGTGCGAAACCGCCCTTCGGGTGCTCCACGTCTTCGCCCTTCTTGTACCACCGTGAGGCCAACATGGGCGTAACGGTGAACGATACAAGGAGCGAGAGCAGAACGCTTGCGACGACCGTAACTGCGAGGGGCTTGAAGAACTGCCCGACGACGCCGCCCATGAACGCGATGGGGACGAAGACAACGACGTCTGCCAGCGTGATGGAGATCGCGGCGAGGCCGATTTCGTTTCGACCGTTGATCGCGGCTTCCACCGGTTCTTCGCCCATCTTTAAGTGCCGGAAGATGTTTTCGAGAACGACGATAGCGTCGTCAACGAGAATACCAACCGAGAGCGACAGCCCCAACATTGTCATGTTGTTGATCGTAAAGCCGAGCGCCTTGATGGCAAGGAAAGCTGCCATAAGACACAACGGGATTGCGATAGCAACGATCAGCGTTCCGCGCCAGTCGTGCAAGAAGATGTACACGATGAGGGTGACGAGGAAGATTCCGAAGAACAGGGCGATGTTCAGGTCGAGCAGGGACTCGGCGATGATGGTCGCCTGGTTTTGGACCTTGATCGTCTTGATTCCATACTGAGTCGCGATGGTGTCGATGACCTTGGATGCGCCTTGGTCAATCTCAATCGCGTTTCCACCCTTGGACTTTTGGATCGTCATGATGACGGCATCGCCGCCATCCAATCGCCTCCAGTTTCGGCGCTCAACGCTGCCGTCGGTTACCTCGGCGATATCACCAAGCCGAACAATGGTCGGCTTGCCGCCGAAAGCGTTGGGGTCCTTAACCGATAGCGAAGTGTCGCGAATCTCTTCAACCGTCTTGTACTCACCGAGCACACGAACAGAGATTTCGCGATCAGCTGTCGACGAACGTCCGCTGGGGACGTTGAGCGTCGCACCTTGGATTGCGTTGACGACGTCGAGGATTCCCAGCTTGTAGGCGACCAGTCGGTCGCGCTTGACCTGGATTTGGATCTCCCTAACCTGACCGCCGGATACGCTCGCCGAGGCAACGCCGGGGATTCGGGCAAAGAGGTCTTTGAGCTTATCGTCGGCGAGGTCGCGCATTTGGCGACTCGACATCGATTCGCTAGAGAATGCGAGAAAGAGAACTGGGTCGGAGGCCGAGTCGAACTTGGAGATCGTCGGCTTCTCGACAGCACGGGGCAGTTGCGGAACGGTGGCGTCAACTTTTGCACGAGCGTCGTTGAGCGCCTCGTCCATATTCGTGCCCAACTCGAACTGAGCCGCGACGATGGAGATGCCTTCCTGCGATGTGCTGGTGACTTCAAGGATGCCCTCGATACCGGACATCGCCTCCTCAATCTTTCTGGAGACGAGAGTATTGACCTCTTCCGGTCCTGCGCCAGGATAGACGGAGGTCACGGTGATGGTGCCGAAGTTGACCTCTGGGTTTTGCTCTTTTCGCATTCCAGTGAATGCGATTAGGCCCCCAAAGATCGCCAACAGCATCAACATCAAGAAGAAGACCGGGCGCGATATGGCTAATCGTGTTAAACCCATCGCGTTATGCTCCTTCGGAGGTTGCGGCTCCGGTGTCCTTCTTTGGCTGATCTTCCTTGATCACCGAACCGTCGATGACGGCATTTACACCTTTAACGATAACTTTTGCGCCTTCGGCAATGCCGATGACCTGCACGAATTCGGTGTTGGTAAGCCCGGTCCTTACTTCGACTTTCTTCACACTGTCGTGAGCCTCAGTGTTCTTGGCGGGGTCTGATGGCACCTGTTGCACAACAAAGACAAAGGTTTTGTCATCTTGCTTAAGCAAAGCCGTGATCGGGAGAACAATAGCGTCCTCCACCCGCTTGACCGTTACCACTCCGCGTGCGAACATACCGGGCTGAACACCGACTTCATTTCGCTCAAACTGGACACGAACCGTGAACATCCGTCCTATGTCTGAACCCAGGGGATTGATGCTGACGACTCTGCCGGTGAAAGGACGATTGGGAAAAGCATCGACCGTGATTTCGACGGCTTTACCGATTTGTACTTCGGCAAGACGGACTTCGGGGACCTCGCCCTCGAAGTAGATTCCTTCGGAACCAACAAGGTTGACGACTGTTTGACCAGGATTGAGGACCGTGCCAGGCTGGGCAGGGCGACCGGAAACTCGTCCTGAGAACGGGGCTCGAATCGTGGCGTCGGCAATCTGCTGACGGACGATATCGACCTGGGCTTGAGCGGCATTGACAGCCGCGACCGCGCCCATAACCTGATCGTTGAGGGTCACGTCGAGAGCTTTCTGAGCTTTGGCGCTGCGCACGTTTTCCTCGGCCTGACGGACCGCCTCTTCGGCGGCGCGCAGGTCTTCAGGGCGGGTTGCGTTCTGGGTAACACGCTGCGCTTCAAGAGCGCCGTTGTATCCAGCGAGAGCTTGCTCGTACGCGTTTTGGGCTTGTTCGACCCTCTGGAGTGGAACCGCGCCTTCTTTGTAAAGTTCGCGTACACGGTCGAGCTCTTTCTTGGCTGTCTCCATGTTGGCTTTGGCGGAGCGCACATTCCATTCAGCCTGAGCGATCTCTTCAGTACGGGCGCCTTTGCGGGCTTTGTCGAGCTGGGATTTAGCCGACCGCAACTGCGATTCGGCGGCAGCGACCGCCGCCGCTGTGCGCTGTGGCGCGATAGCCGCATTGGACTTTGCCTGAGAAAGCTGCGACTGGGCTGAGCTGAGCTGCGCGAGAGCCTGCCTGAGCTGTGCGTTTTGAATAGAGGTCTCTTGAACGGCGAGCACCTGTCCTGCCTGGACCGAGTCACCGTCTTTCACGTTGACCGAGGCCAGTCGTCCGGCAACTTTGGCGCCGACAGATGCGGTGTCGGAAGTGACGATCTGACCCGTTATGTCAAGCGTTTCCGACATGGGCATGGACGTCGCGACTGCGGTCGTCACAAGCACTGCCTTATCTTTGATAATCTCTTCGGTGCGTTTGGCTTGTGCCTGAGCGGCACGATTGACACACCCCGGCGTTACCAAGACCGCCGATAGACCAATAATCGTGGCGAAAACCAGCGATCTTTTCATTGCATTCCCCCTAACACTTCATCACGCGGACCTTTGGTCACGTCGTCATTGCCGATCGCCTTTTGCAATTGGGCAAAGGCGGTGAGATAGTCGTAGCGTGCGCGGACTTGTGAAGTCCTTGCACCGATAAGCTGAGTCTGTGCGTCGGTCACTTCGACCGAGATGCCCTCTCCGGCTTGAAGCCGAACGACTGCGAGGCGATAAGTCTCTTTCGCAAACTCGACTTGCTTGTTGGCGAGGTCGATCCGAGACTTGGCGTTCTGCAAATTTGTGAGCGCTTGGCGAACCTCCAATGAGACTCCGAGTTGCAGTTGGTCTAGCCTTAGCTTGGCCTGCTTCTCATCCTCGGTTGCTGTCTTGACCTTTGCCCTTGTGAGCCCAGAGTCGTAAAGCGGGATCGAGAGCGTGACCACGCCGACCGTTGTGTTGGACTGTGAAGAGAATCCCATCGCGTCGTAGTTGTGCGAATACTGAAGGCTAAACGAGAGCGACGGTTGAAGGCCGCTTCGCTGGGCTTCGCGGATGAATCTCAGCGATTCGATCTGATAGCGGACCGCGGCAAGATCCGGGCGAAACTTCATCGCAGCCTCAACGGCCTGACCTTCGGGAACTTGTCCATTCGGCAATGCGTCGATGTCGACTAACACGACTTCGGTTTCTATCGGCCGCCCCAACGTATTGTTGAAGACCTCTTTGGCGAGTTCGTAGCCATTCGCAACCGTGATGAGGTCAGATTCGGCCTGCTTGACCAGCGTTTCGAATCTGAGCACGTCAACCCTTGCAAAGCTTCCCTGCCTCTCGTTCGCTCGTGCGTTTTCTAACCTCTCCATCGAGAGCTTCAGATTCTCCTCGGCAACGTCGAGCTGTGCCTTGGCCTGCAGAACTTGAAAATAGCCTTGCCGAACCTGGAGCCGCAGAGCATTCTTCTCTGCTTGGAGCAAAGCCACGCTGGCGTCTTCGACGGCACGGGAAGCCTTGATGCCTCGGCTAATATTGCCGGCGATATCGAGCGGCATGGAAAGGCTTAGTTTTGATTCCTTGCTGTCGATGGGGCGGGTGACAATGGTTGATGAGCCAAAGCTTGAGGTCAACTCTTTGTCGAATCGGGTGTAGGTCGAGTCCAGCGTCAGCTTAGGCCCTGCAAGCGCCTTTGCCTGATCAACTTGGTATTTCGTCTTGTCAACGTTCGAAGCGGCGATTCGGACCGAAAAAGCGTTCTTCTCGGCGATCATTAGCGCTTGATCGAGCGTGAGCGAATTGTCTTGGGTCATTGGGACGAGGGATGCCCAAGCGGCAATCCCCAACGGTAGAAGCACCAATTTATCCTTCCTCCTTCGGCTCTTTTTCGAGCTCTCTCAGACTTCTATCGAAGTCATCAAGGAACTCGCGTACAGACTCCATCTTAAAAATCATCAGGCCTTTGTGGGCCGGGTGACGCATAACGAGCAGCTTATCGCCGGGGTTAAACCCGTACTCTTGCCTCGCTTCGGCGGGGATGACGATCTGTCCGCGCTCACCCACCGTAACGGACCCGAGGAAACAGGAGTCCCAGCACATCGGTTTATCAGAATGAGGATTCATACTTTTCATACGCAGTATGCATTTCATTCAACTCCGCTGAATAGGCATTCTCCAAGAAAGGGACTATTTTTGATCCTTCCGTTGGGTGCCCTCCTCACTCATCATGCACCGGGTAGGTGATGGTGTATGGGCCACAGGTACTCTAGGGCATGCCCTCAGCCACTTTAGGCAGGACTAACGTCGCATTCCCCGAGGTCTGGCTGAGCCTTTCGCCGCCTTATGAGCCGCACGAGGGCTGGTTAGATGCTTTGGTCGGATCAGCTCTTGAGGGCGGGAGCCCGATTGACGTATCCAGCCAGCCCGGGCTCTGGGGAGGGGCTTTGCGAGGCAAACAGGCTTGCCTGATGACTATCGGGGATGGGGATGTTGTACGGTCTACCGAAGAGGCTCATGCGACAAGCCTCTTACAGGCGCACCTCATTGAGACACTTTGCGCGTTAGGTCGTGAGACGATCGACTTCTACTTTCTCAGGGTACGCGAGCCCTTGAAGGAGTATCAAATCACGGGCGCCCTTGCCGCTTTGGAAAATGCCAAGCAGGAGGGGCATGTGCGCTTTATCGGTCTTTGTGCGGACGGTGAGGGATTGGCAGCGATGAGCGCTTGGCAATTTCACGACGCCTTTGAGGCAGCGCTTATCCCGCGCAACCCCTACGATTCCTCGGCCTACGATGCGATGAAGAGGTTGGCGGATGAGCGTCGGGTTGGGGTGGTCACCTCGCGACCCTTGAATTGGGGTTATGGCCTTCCCTTTTCTGCTTTGCCCTCTCCGTGGAAGTTGCGGAACCTTACACAGTCGTTTTATGGGCTCACGATTGCCCAAGCTGTGATCGCATCTTTGGCAAAGGAGAATCCTGTGCTCGTTGGTGTGCGAACGCCGAAAGAGGTTGAGATGGCTCTGGAAGCGCCTAAGAATACGCTTCCCGATGGGCTTGATGCGATGCTTGAACCGTTCCTTGAGGCGTTCGACGATGATGGTGTTTGGGAGGATATCGCGAGTGACTCCCGAGCTTGGATGAGGCAAGCCGCTCAGCGTCGGCAAAAGTCGTTGAGCCGAAGTCTGGCAAAATAGAGCGGTGGAAGAGGGATACCGCGCATACGCGCTTGTCACTATGGCGATTGCTGGGCTCCTGATTGTCGTCAATCTCTTCCTGTATCCAAAGCGCGGCCCAACCTCTTTGCTGCTTTCGGCGGCTCTTGGCGCGTTTATTCTTTTTCAGTACTCGCTTTACGCAAGCCTTTCTGATGGTGTCCGCTACTCGGCAATCGGATTGATGATCGTCCTTTTGATCATCCACTTTATGGTCACTGCCCGCAAAGCCCCGAGGGGTAAACGTTGAGGATTGCGGTGGTCGGGGCGGGGGCAGCTGGTCTTTGGACGGCAACGCTTTTGCAAAGAGCTGGACTCGATGTAGCGGTCTTTGAAGCCCGCAACCGAGTTGGCGGACGACTTTATACCTTTGAGGATGGGGAGCTTGCGTTTGAAGCGGGCGGCGAGTGGATTGATGCCGACCACGAACGCTGCTTGCAGATCTGTCAGGCGTACGAATTGGAGCCGGAGCCTTCGCATGGCTGGCCGGGGCGGGTCGTCTATCAAGGCCAGTGGAGCAACGAAGTTGAGCTTTGGAGCGATGCGCTTGAGGATGAACTGCGATTGGACGCGGCAGCGCATGAACTGATCAGGAACCTTGAACCCGAACCGTGGAAGAATTGGCAAGCGGAGGACTTGGACAATACAAGTTTGGGGGATTTTGTGCGGACGAACTGCCAATCGGAACGGGGCAAATGGTGGCTCACGAACAAGTACCGATCGGACGAGGGCGATGAGCTTGGGAATATCTCCCTGCTAGGCTGGCTCTGCGGCTACATGCACTATGTGGATCGCGAATCCGATGCGATGAGCGCCTACCGTGTACCCGGTGGGATTCAGCGTCTGCTGGAGAAGATCGCCGAGGACCTTCATGGACCGCTTTATCTGGGCAAGACTCTTCGGCGGGTGGACAATCACGATGATGAAGTGATCCTCCATTTCGACGATGGGATCGTCAAATGCGACCGTGCGGTGCTGGCCCTACCGCCTCGAACATTGGAGCAGATTGTGTTTACCCCGGCTCTCACCACCGGTAAGCGGTGCGCGATTGAAGCCTGCCCCATGAGCCGTATTGTGAAGATTGCGATGGCCTTTGAATCGCCTTGGTGGGAGGAGTTGGACTGGACGGGAAGGCTACACTGCGACAGCAAACTGCAACAGATATGGAACGGGACGAGGGGTGAAGTCCCGGTGCTGAATGCGTACATTTGTGGCGATGACGCGGTTTGGTGGGCTCAACAAGACAATGCAGCACGAATAGCGGCAGCAAGCCTTGCCGAGTATTTCCCGATTGCCAAGGAGGAGTATGTGCGCGGCTGGACCTTTGATTGGGCGAGCGATCCCTACTGTTATGGAGGGTTCTCACACATGTCGCCGGGATATGCTCTTGGACACATGAAGCACATTGCGACTTCTGAGGATCGCATTCATTTTGCCGGGGAGCATACAGCTCTTTGGACCGGCTTTATCGAGGGGGCGTTTGAGAGCGCGGAGCGCGTCGCCGCCGAGGTCATTCATGCGTAAGCTGTATACCAATTTTCGATGGTGGCGCACAGGTGCGCCTTCTTATATGGCCGTCGCCGACGGTGGAGTGGAGTTTCGTGAGGAGGGAGTGTTCGTCGGGGAGTACGACGGTGAGCGAGTGGACCTTGAGGGCAAGTTCCTTATGCCGTCGTTCATCGACTGTCACTGCCACATCCTTCCAACTGGGCAGGACCTGCTCAAGCTGCACCTCGGGAACTGCAACAGTCGGGCCGAGATACTCGATGCGCTAAGGGATTATGAGAAGGGACTGGAGCCTGGGGAATGGCTGCTTGCCGTCCACTACGACCAGACCAAGTTTTCGGACGGCATTCACCTCACTCGCGACGAGTTAGACGGAATCTCTTTGGGAAGACCGATCTTGCTGCGCCATGTGAGTGGGCACGCGGGAATCGCCAATTCGGCGGCCCTTGTTGCAGCAGGTATCGACGAATCAACGCCCAATCCAGGTGGAGGTTCGTTTGAGCGCGGACGGGATGGCCGCATGAACGGCGTTTTGCTTGAGGATGCGAACAACATGGTGAGCGCGGCGATTCCCGAACCGACGCAGGAGCAGTTGGTCGAGGCGATTTTGGCGGCGGGGGAGAAGATGGCAGGACTCGGCATCGCTTGCGCGAGCGACATGCTGACGGGCAAGCACGATATCACCAAGGAGATTGAGGCTTACCGCATCGCCAGTGAACAAGGCTGCAAGATTCGGATGAGGCTGTATGCGATCTGGTCGAAGGTTTTTGGCCCTCGGGGGATTGGCTCTGAGCGGTTGCGTGAGCTGAATGCGTTTATGAACCATGACGCTTGCCGGATCAACGGTATCAAAATCTTCGCTGACGGCGCTATCGGGGCAGGGACGGCGGCGATCTACGGCAAGTATGATGCTGCCGAGCTCCCGGAGCATGGCAACTGGTCGGGGCAGTTAATCTATCAGCCGGACAAGCTGAACGAGATGGTGCGGATTGCGGATGCGGCCGGGTTTCCGGTGTCAATCCACTCGATCGGCGACTATTCGACCGACCTCGTGATGAACGCCTACGAGCAGACCCCGGACCCGTCGGTGCATCGCATTGAACATGCCATGCTCTTGAGCGATGCGCAGATTGACCGGATGGCAAGGCTGGGAATCTGCTGCACAATGCAGCCGGAGTTCTTGATGCGGTTTGGACACGCCTATCTTCGTCAGCTTGGGCCGGAGCGGGCTTCGAAGCTAAAGCGTTGCCGGTCGCTTTTGGATGCGGAGATACCTTTGGCGTTTAGCTCTGATCGTCCAATTGTGCCGGGTGATCCGCTTGATGGCATTCGTTCGGCGGTGAGAAGACCCAAGGGGTTTGACTTGGCAGAGAGCGTGTCGCCCGAGGAAGCGATCATGGCTTACACACAAGGCTCAGCGCAGGCCAACGATGACAGCGAGGCGATGGGAAGCCTTAATTCGGGGCAATTTGCCGACTTTCAGGTGTTGGATGGGGACCCTCTGGAGGGTCTGTAAGCCGGTTTTTTCTTCACCGGTTGAACGTCTACGTTTAGGTCGAATCTGGGCTGTTCAAGTTCAAATAGGGACCGTCGATAGGACTTTGCATTTTATGCGGAACCGACAGTAAGGTTCGCGCGTTGAATTCAGTGACGCATATCCTCCTTCCCACCCAGCACGGCCCCTTCCCACCAAGGGGCCGTTGCACTTTATCCGGCCCGGTTTATGCCTCCACGGCAAATCTCAAACGCGACCATTGAACCTTGACGGGCTCTTCAAACACGAGGCGGGTGGAGTACATCCCTCGTCCGTCTTCGACTTGTGTTTCCAGCACGGCAGCGTAGGTGGGCGATTCGGCCCAGGGCAGTTGGACGGCAACGCGGTCGCCATTTGCAAAGCGGCGTGGCAGGACAGCTTTAGCACCGCCCTCGGAGATGTCGAGCAAGTTACCTTCAATCGCTTCGACAGTAAGTGAGATCCCATTCAGTCGGAGCCGCTTCTGGCTGCGACGTTCGTGAGCATTGGCCTGCTTGGGCTTTTCGAGGATCAGTTCGTGAGTTTCGTTCTCGCGTGATATGACATGGGTTCGGAACAACAGCACGCCGTGCTCGGTGGGGCACTCCGCAGTGACGGCTTCGCCTTCTCGGAGGGGGACATAAACGTCGCGCTTGATGGGGGCTGAGAAAACCCAGCCTTCGGGGGTTTCACGTAGGAATCGGGCTCGATAAATGCCGGAGACGGTTCGGAGCCGCATTGTCCCGCCAACGGTAGGCGTTGCCTTTTGGCTGCGCTTGCGAAGCGTGACCCACGCATAGGAACCGATGATGCTGCACGAGAGCACCATAGTGAAATAGCCGATCATCTCGGCTATCTGGCTAAGTTGGCTCTCCGGTCTGACGCTCATTTGAATATGTCTCTTGGGCCTTTTCGTAGCTCTTCAGAGCTTCTCCAAGGTTAATGGTGGCGTCGGTTACAATCTCGTCGTTCAGAGTGCCGAACGATCCTTTGACGTCACTTAGACATTGAGCCAGCAATTTTAAGGCCAAAAGTCGAAGGTCGTTTGAATTCGTGTGAGCCTTGGGGATGGTCAGTTTTGACAGCACCTGGGTGATGGCGTCGGTGCGGTTGAGGAGGATTACACAATCGACGGGAAGGTTTTGGTCCTTCGGATTTAGGCGGGTTCTTTGAAAGAGCGACCGGATATCGAGGTCCGTTTGCACCATCATCGAATTCACCATTGTGACGACGAAGGCATAACGTTCGCGGACGGTGGTTTCGGTTGGCGTCGCGTCAAGCTTGGTCGCCTGATCCATATCGGCTTGGCATCCGGCTAAGTTGCCCATCATCGCCTTAGCAAGAGCCCGTTTATAGTAAGCCTCGGCTGATGGGTTTGCCTGAATCGCGGCGTCGAAATGCTCAATCGCAGACCCATATCGAAGACCTTTCAGGCTGATTTCACCCATCAAGAGTCGGATTTCGGGGGCGTTTGCGTCTCGCGCTACTGCTTCGTTGATATCTAAAGTTGCCTCGTCGAGGTTCCCGACTTCGAGCCAGCCACGAGCGGCTAAGACTCTGAACTTCACTTGCTCAGGAAACAGGACAGCGCCTCGGCGAGCCTCGGCTGCGGCGAGGGCGGGTTCTCCGATCTGCATCAGCGATCCCACGAGCATGAGCCTACGCTCGGGGTCGAGCGGCTCGGCATCGACGGCGTCGCGAAGGAGATTCACGGCTCCCGATACCCGGCCCACGCTGAGCATTTGATTGACGTTTGCCCTGAGTTCGGTGTTGTCGACAGTGCGATTGATGGGGGGCGGAACGGTCACATTGCTGTTGTTTTGCATGTGAACATTCTCTGGATCGGGAGTTCCCTGTCGTGGATTTGCGGGGAGGTCTTTGAGCGGGCCACCGCTCATTTTGAGCGCCCATGTTCGCGCGGCCGAGTGCAACGCGTTCTCCATGCTGAATTCGATGGAGCCCCCTACGACGACCTTGTTCTTGTCTTTCCAGATTTGCCGACGTCCACGGTAAAGCTCTGCTTCTACCTCTAGCCCTTCTTGGTTGGTAATGGCGCGGACGAAGAGCACGTACTCGGCTTTGAACTTTCCAAGCACGCTCACGGCATAGTCGAGATTCGGAACATCTGGGGGATTAACGATTACATTATCTTCGACAGCTGCTCGAAAAACGGGGTCTGTCAAGCTCCAGACAACCGATTCCAGGCGACCTTCATCGTCCATTTCGGATGCCATGATCGAAGCAATCTTGACATTTGGATCGTAATTTTCGAGCGCCTTATCCATCCTTTGGATGATAAGAACGCGAGGGACTTCTGCGGCAAGCGCGGAAGCCCCAAGAAAAATGGATAGAAGAAGAACCGTATACTTTCGGATGGTTAGCCGCCTCGCAGGACTCTCATCGCCTGCTGACACGAATCAATAAGATTCTGGAGCCTTTCTTTATTGCCACCGTTTGCCATTTGGGACTGAGCCGCTTGAACGGCGCGGCTGTAGGCTTGGATTGCATCAGAGTCTCGATTCAGCTTTTCGTAGCACTGTCCGAGCCTTTGATTTGTTGTCGCAGAATCTGCGCCAGCTCGAAGCGCTTGCTCATAGGTTTTGGCGGCAAGATCGTATTTGCCCGTGAGGTATTGCTGACGTGCCGTTTGCATCAGCGCCTGCATCTGGTTTTGGTTATTCTCGACCGGTACGCTGCCACCTGCGTTTGGCTTGTTGCCGTTGTCGACGGTGATCTCAATCACACCCGTCTTCTTCGGGGGCTTGGTCGGAGGATCCACTACGACATCTGGATCGTTCACTCCGCCAGTAACGGGAGGATTGGGGTCGCTAACTACTCCGTTGTTTCCGGTGTTTCCGTTGTTGCCGTTGTTGCCGGTGGGTGGGTTGTCCGGCTGAATGCTAATAAGCCCTGGATTCAGTGGTCCGAGAACATTTGGCATTTCGCCAACATTGGAGTTAGGGGTGATGCGTCCCGTGCCATTGTTGCCTGCACTGTTGTTTGGTTGCTGAACCGTGTCGGTATTCGGCTGCTGAATATTGGGCTGTTGCTGGTTGACCGGCTGATTCTGCTGGTTGTTGGGTGGGTTTTGGAAATTCTGGTTTGTAGCCGAGTTCAGATTCGACTGTGGTGTGTTTTGGGCGAGCCTCTGATCCGGCTTATTCTGGCTTGAGATGAACCCAGCGAGGGCGACGCCTACCGAGATGACCAGGAGAGTCGCGGCGAACGCACCTATTAGTGCACCTCGACGGCTTGGCTCTGGCGGAGCTATCAGCTTTGCGGCGATCATGTTTCGGAGTTGTGTGATCTTGATCTTGTCGAGGGCGGAGTCGGGATTAAACTCCACGATCTTTTCGTAGCACATCAAAGCTTCGTTCAGTTCGCCCGCTCGTTCGTGGCACATGCCCATGAGTGAGAGCGCGTTGGTGTATTCGGGCAACTCCTCAATGGACTTCTCGGCGATGAGTCGAGCTTCATCGACCCTGCCTTCGTTGAACAGTCGGAAGCCCTCGGCGACCAACTCTTCAATCTTTTGTTTCTCGGAGGCGACTGCCGTCGCGTCCGCTGCTTCTCCGCAATGCTTACAGAATGCACTGTCCAGACTGTTGCGGGTTTGACACTTGCTGCAAATGACCATAGCTCAACCTAATTCGACGCCGAAAACGCCCACACGAAGAACCCCAGAATCGCGCAGTTGTACCTTCATTGTACCAAAGGACTGTCGTGAGGCCGTAATGAACTCGTGGACGATGGCGGTTCGTCTTTGATCCTTAGACGTCTTAAGACCACCGCAACTTCTTACTATCCGTTCAAAAAACTACAAAAAGGTGGAATCTACAGCCACGATTTCATCAATTCTTGCCTTAGAAAGCTCGTAAATGAACGGGCGTGCGGGTGAACTTTGATAGAATGTCATGAGCATGACCCAGACAAGTTGCAACATTCTTGGACATGATGTCGCCGGACAGCTTGGCGAACATCTTCAGGCCTCTCTCGTCGATCTTATCGCCATTGCTTCTCAGGCCAAGCAGGCTCATTGGAACGTGACCGGACAGAACTTCCGCGAGCTTCATCAGCAGTTTGACGAGCTTGTGGATGTTGCCCGTGATGTGGCTGACGAGATCGCGGAGAGGATGGCTGCTATAGGAGTTTCGCCCGACGGCAGAGCGGTGACGGTTGTCAACAACTCCACACTGATGGCGATGCCGAACGGATTCCTGAGAGATCGTCAAGCTGTTGAGGTTTTGTGCGGAAGCTTGGATAAAACCTGCCGCACCCTTCGGTCGAGGATTGAAACTGTTGGTGGGCTCGATCTTGTCAGCCAAGACGTTCTTATAAGTGGGCTTCGAGGATTGGAGAAGCAGTTTTGGATGCTTCGGACGAGACTTGAAGAGCCTCGGTAGAGCTAAAATCGCAACGTCGGGCTCCTAAGATTCCGTACTGAGAGAAAGCCTATGGACGACTTACAGTTTGGCGATTCTCAGGTTCGGTCAAAACGCCATGGGTGGTTTTGGCTGCTTGTCCTTGGTCTTCCTATTGCCGGGGTGGTTATCGGCGTGAGCATGATTGGATTATCGTGTTCACGTTTGCGGTCGGCTGCGGCTGACGTTCACGATGCGATTGCCGACGCACGAAAGGCTGGCCTCGCGGTCACGAATGAAGATTTGAAGCAGGGCACTGGCCCTCGAGCCCACCTTCAAGCGGCGATTGGGATCACCGAGTCGCTTCGGCCAAAAGGCGTGCTGGAAGGCTTCATTCTCTTCGACGAATTTGGCATGATCGGGGGAGACAGTGCGCTTAGCGTTGCGGCAGCTTTGGAGCCCGCCATTAAGGAGTTGCAAGCCCACCTTCAACTTGAACCCAGTGGGATCGATACGAACTGGGATATTGAACCGGAATGGATCAGCTCTTATGGCTCCACGTTCGAGTGGGTCGGAAGGGCGTTGTGCTTGCGAGGATACGCGAGCATTGGCAATGGTGACTGGACGTCGGGACTTGCAGACTTCGACACCGTTGCAAAATTGGCGCGACGAGCGGACTCGTGGCCCTGCGAGCAGGGGGTACAGGCCGCAAATTCCTGTTTACGTGATAGTCGGGCGGTGCTCATTGCGCTTGCTCACAAGCATCGAAACAATGCGAAGTGGCTTGTAAGCCTGCGTGAGGCGATGGCTAAGTTCGATGGAGTTGTGGATCCGACGCAGAGCATTCGGGGAGCGCTCCTGCGCGATCTTACAATACTTCGCAACTTTGATCTTCTTCGACCGTATGGCCCGGCGTGGGAATATTCGTATTCAAGACCCGGCCGTCAAACACTTAGGACAGAGTTCAGGAAGTTGGTTGACCATTCTGAGGTTCCAAAATTGGATCGTCACAAGGCCTTGATGGCGAGGTATTTGAGGCTGATGCAGCCGTTGTGGGAGCAGTATGAGAAGTCTCCAGTCACAAGAAGGGACTCTCCGGCAACCTGGCAAGCCGTCATCGATCACTCTAGGCAGAGTAACGACCCGATCGATAGCGCATTCGGGCTGATGGAGAATCCGTTCAGCGAAGTTGACTTTGCGATACGGGCACAGACGCGACAGGTTGCATGCCTTGCGATGATCGACTGTTTGATCTATCGGCAAAAGACAGGAGCATGGCCGACCACGATTAACGACTTGCCCGAGAAGCATGTGGATCTTTTCCGCGGGATCGCACTGTCGGTGACGAAGAAGAACGGATACTTTCGTGTTTATTCTTTTGGTCCCAACGGTTTTGATGATGGGGGTCTGGATGCGGCAGAGGCGTCTCGGGCTCGTGCAAGCAGCGACGATATTGTCGTGCTTTATCCTCCTGGCGGATACCCCTAGATTCATGGGCAAAAAGCCTCTTTCCGAAAATTGCTGGGTTTTTGACACTCAAGGCATTAACATTTGCTTAACAAAACGCCTACTATTTTTACATGTCCTTCCCACGCCCATTAGCTGCCCTTGCTTTTGTTGCCGTCTTCTCTTCTTCATACGCTCAGAATGAACCCGTTCCAGCACCACAACAGCCTCCGGTAACGGTTCTTGACGCCAAGCTCGCCGAGTTGAAGAGACTTGAAGAGAGCGCCGATTCCGTCGTAAAGAAGATCAGTGAGCTTACGACTTCGGGCGGAGTTACGCAAAGCGACGAAGTGATCGCCCAGCTTAAGCGAATGGTTGACGAGCTTTCCGAGATTCGGTCATTAGTGAAGCGGATTGAGCAGGAAGTGATGGACCTTCGCAGCGGTCAGACGACCCAGAAATCCACGACTGACAAGCTGGGACAGGATGTTAGCAACCTCAAGAAAACCCAAATCACCCTTTACTCGCAGTTTCAGTACCAAGACTCCGACCGCATTTACCCAGCTTCATCCTTGAATACAACGGCGAATGATGCTTTCCGATTTCGGAGAATTCGGCTGGGCGTGAAGCATCAGGCGGATGAACGCACCGGCATTCGATTGGGAATCGAGTTTGCAAACGGCACCAATCAGAGCCAAGCTCAAATCCGCGATGCGTATGTGATGTACTCGATCAGACCGATGAAGGGCCAGGAGGGGACGACATTCTTGGCGGGCCAAAGGAACATGCCACTCGGCTATGAGATTGAGCGGTCTTCTTCGGAGCGGGAGTTCCCTGAGCAAGCGCTTTACAACAGCACACTTTTCAATTCGGAAACGGGAAGAGGGGTTGCTCTCCGGTACGGGATTGACGCCAACCAAACGATGGAGGTCGGGCTTTGGAACTCCCTTACAATCAACGATCCTGAGCAAAAGGATCTCCCGGCTGGCCCCGGCAACCGTCTTGCGATGGCGGCCCGCTATCGATACACCGATGGAGGATTTAGTATGGGTGTTTCGGGGTTTGCTGGAAAACGTCCGGCTTATTCTCAGGTCATCAGCAACGTCTTGACGACTTCACCGGAAGTCGATCGGCGGTTTGTCTATCTTGATGCCGCCTACCAAGGTCTTTTTGACAAGAATTTCACTCTGCGTGGTGAGGTGATGAAGGGCAAGGATCGGGTCCCGAGCTCGACGCCGGGGGCTGGCAAAGTGGCGCATGAGTTGAGCGGGTTCCAGATTCAGGCTGGATATCTTCTGAACGCTCGAAACCGCTTTGATCTGCGCTGGGAGCAGTTCGATCCGGACCTTGGCAGCGTGGCGAATGCGATCAACGGCTACGGTTTGGCTTGGACGCACTATTTAAACCCGAACATGAAATTCACGTTTGCTCATGAGTTCTTCTTTGATGAGGCGCGTGATGCAAATGCTAGCGTGAACTTTCAGAAGCGCTATCAGATCAGCACCTTCCGGCTGCAGTTTAGGTTTTAGCAAAGGCGGAGAAAACCGTGGGGCCATTTCAACCTTACGGTTTTCTCTGACGCCAGACCACGACCATCGCCGCGGGGATACATAGTAGCCAAAGCCATTGCGGATCAAGGTTCGTAGAGTTTTTGATAAACACTAAATCCTTATCGAAGCCATATTTGTTCTGATTGTTATCGAACACGAATAACTCAGCTTTTTCTGGCATATCGCTTGCTTTGAGCCCTACCTGATCGGCAATGAAGTTCTTCTCGGCGTTTGTCATTGTCGTGAGCACGGTCTGTCGAGCTTCCCACATCTGATAAACGCCTTTATATCGGGCATGAATGTGCTGATCGGTGATCACGAACAACTCCATGGGGCGTACGTGCCCATTGGGCCAGGTATCGCTCGGCATTTTGTAGGGGTAGTGGGGTACGTCTGTCTTGAAACTGAGCCTCACAAGGGTCGTTTCGGTCCGAGTTGATGTGCCACCTGTGTATTTGAAGGCTGAGAAATACCAACCTTGTTTTGTGTAATAAGAGACCCATTCTTCAACGGCGGGTCGGGCATTGTATCCGTTTGTTCGCAGCCAGTTCGTCATTGCCTTCGGGTCGGTGGCCTTCAGGACAGTCGCTTCGTAATTCCCGATATTTACCTTTTTGACTTCGGTGACACCACGGCCTCCACCAAAGCCTCCCCCGCCCAAGCTCACAGCATTACGTGATGCTTTCTTTTCCCGTGCCTTAATCGTATCGAGCTTTGTCAATGCTCCCATCTCGGCTTTGGAGATCTCGGGTTCGGTAGGCGTGGGGACGATAAAGCCGAAGTCCTTCGCTTGGCCCTCAAACTTCGCAGTCCTGATAAAGTGCTGCATCTTCGTTTTGGAGTTCCAGACGATGATTGCACGCTCCCCGGCGAGTTCGACTTTGTTCTCGCCATAGGCGATGCAACAAGCTGCGGCGATGACGGACGAGAGGGCGAACGTGCCGAAAACTGCTGAACGAGCGACAGACTTCATGTTTGTCTGACGGTGATACTCAACCCGAGTTTTCATGAATGCGTAAGCACAGCCTTTTTAGGCTCAACACTACGCATTCATGTCTCGGCTTAATCTACTTACCCGCCAACTGTGAGGCGGCAAGCGTTCCATCAAGCCCGATATACCAAGCCTTGATATCTGGTACGAGTAAGCCACCTTTGACGGCAGGATCGCCCATAACCAAGCTTTCTGCCTCTTCGTCGGATTTTGTCACGAGCAGATTCATGCCGCCCGGTTCGTTTCGCCACGGTCCTCCCAGGAAAAATTTGCCAGTGGAGATCACTCTTTGCCAGTAGGCGATGTGCTCCTGGATTAGGGTTTGTTCCATTACCGACTTCGACGTGTCCCAGTTTTTGCCGGGCGAATAGATGACGGCGTGGGTGGGATACGGAATTGACCTCATGTTGCCGCTGCCGCTTGAGCTTGAGCCTGCTAGATGCGAGCCTCCGCTGCGGGCCGAAGCCGAACTAGAGGATTGCTTTGAAGCGCTTGACGAACTGCTCGACTGCTTTGAGGAGCTGGATGAGCTTTGTGATTGCGTCTGGGCGTAGGCGACGGCTACCAATGCCGAGGCGACAATAAATCCGGCGATGAAACTTTTGATACGCATGGTCTTGTCCTCTATCATCTACGAAGTTATTCGTGATTTGCTACTTGTTCTGACCTTTGCCAAGTTCCAATCCGTTCGATTGTTATGTTAAAAGTCAATTGCTGACAAGGGTTTATCAGGCAGAAACAACCCGGGATCGTGCTCTTCTTCGGAAGTAGAAGTACGACACGATGATAAATCCGATCAACGACCATGAAGCCCAACTGGGCAACTCAAAGCGTGTCTTGAAAGTGAGATCACGATCGTAGCCGTGCTCATTTGTGCTGTTCAGCAGGGCTGTCACGTGAGTGTTTTCTGGCATGTGCGTCTCATCCAGTTTGAGCAGGGATGCGACGTACTTCGCCTTAGAGGAATCGACCTGATTGTTCCACTCCTCACGAGCTTCCCAAGCATTGCCATTGCCGACGTATTCGGCGGTGACGGGGCCAGAGGAGATCAGGAAGAGGGTCATCGGGCGAACGTGCCCTTTAGGCCAGGTGTCGGTCGGCATCTTGTATGGGTAGTGGGGCTCGTCGGTCTTGAAGCTGAGACGGATGGCTTTGGTTGGGGTCACGTTTGCCTTGGCTCCGGTGTACTTGAGCGCTGTGAATATCCACGCCTTTTTGGTGTAATAGTCCAGCCATTCGGTCATTGCGGGGCGAGTTTTGTAGCCGTTCTGCTTCAGCCAGTTCATCATGGCCTGGCCGTCGGTGGCTTTGAGCACAGTGGCTTTGTGGTCGCCAACCTGGACGACGTCAAGAACTTCAACATCAGACTTGGTGTCGCTCGCTGCTCCGGCCACTGAGTCTGGGGCACTACATCCAATGTTTCCTTTGTCGCGAGGCTTGAAGCGCGACAGAACTTCAAAGACGGTTTCCTCAACTGCTGCGATCTCCGGCTGAGTTGGAGTGGGAACGATGAACCCGAAGTCCTTCGCTTCACCTTCAAACGAAGCCTGTCGGATAAAGTGCTCGGTCTTTTGGGCTTCGTTCCAGACGATGATGGCTTTTTCGTTGGATAGGAGTATCGGGTCTTCGCCGTAGGCAGTGCAGCAGGCATGTCCAATGGCAGCGGCAAGTATTCCCGCACCTATCCAAGCAATAGCTTTCGTTCGCATCATGCTAGATGCTAACAAACATTTGCGTTAAATAGGTGCCGAAAAAGCCGGGTGTTTCCACATCCGGCTTTTTCTAAGGGCGCTTAGTTGGGTAGGGGCAAGCCCATCGCCGTGAGATAGTTGCGGAGGCTGGCAACCCGGTTCGGATCGTTGAGTTCGACGTTGAACGGGCGTCCGCGGGTGTCGATAATCAATCCGAGTTGGCCTTCGATCAGATTTGTCGTCTGGTTTCGTTTGCCCTTGCTGGTGTCAAATCGCTTGACGTTGACCGACTTGCCTTTGCCCTCACCCATGTCGAAGTTCTTGGCCGGTTCGATAGTCAGTTCGGGAGTCTTTTCGATATCGATTGGGACAACCTTGATCTGACCAAACGGGACGTTGACATCAAGCCCGTTGCCCTTCACGCTGACGCAGGGTTCGCCCTCTTTTCCGATGCCCACAGGAGCGATGCTGGTGCCGATGCGGACAATACAGTCGCGCTCGAACACTTCGCGCGCAGCTTCGTAATGGTGCTCTGAGAGGACTCCGAGGTGGGGCATCATGAAGATGGAGTCAACGGTGAGCATGGTCACGCCTTCTGGCTGATAGGCGTCCATCATCATCAGTGCAGACTGGGCGCGCTTTGGGGCGTGGGAGAGGACTCCGCCGGACCCGATGACCATATCCAGCTTGAGCATATTGACAAGCGTTTCGCCGCCGCCGGTCTGGTCGAAGATTTGGCCAACGTCTCGCTGCTGCTGCATTCCGACGAGCGATCTGGCGAGAGACTTGTGGTGAGCGAAGGCTAGCCTTAGGGCTTCACGAGCAACGGCCTGTTCGATCAGCAGGTCCTCGTAGGTCTGCGGGATCGTGGTCGGCCGGATCATCTTGTTGCGAAGTCGGTTTCGAACTTCGCTGGGGTCGATTTCGAACGGCAGCCAGCGAGCGATGTTTTCGATCCCGGTCTCTTTGAGGACGTTACAGATCGAATAGCTCATGCCGAGGTTCGCGGAAACCGTTCGGTTGTAGATGCCGGAGAAGACGGAAAACACGTCGGTGGTGGCTCCGCCGATGTCAACACCGAGGATGTTGATTCCTTCTTGGTCGGCGTAGGTCTTCATTAGTTTGCCGACAGCGTTTGGGGTTGCCATGACCTCTTCTGAGGTCCACTCCAGTAGTTTGCTGTAGCCGGGCGCCTGCTGCATGACGTGCTCAAGAAACATCTCGTGGATCTCGTCGCGGGCAGGGTCGAGGTTCTCTTTGTCGAGCGTTGGGCGGAGGTTATCGACAACTTTAAGAGCGATATCTTCACCTAAGACCTGCTCTACCGGGGAAGCAGCCTGATCGTTGCCTGCGTAGATGATGGGGAGTTTCATGTCGCCGAAGCGGGGTTTGGGGTCGGCTCGGCGGACGACTTCGGCCATCTCGGTGAGGTGGTTGACGGTTCCGCCATCGGTGCCACCCGACATGAGAATGATGTCGGGGCGGAGCTTGCGGAGACGATCCACCTTTTCATAATCTTTTCTGCCGTCGTCGACGGCGAGGGTATCCATGAGAATCGCGCCGGCGCCGAGGGCCGCGCGCTCGGCAGATTCGGCAGACATCGACTTGACCACGCCGGCAACCATCATCTGCAGGCCACCGCCGGCGGATGAAGTGGAGACGTACATGTCGGAGGCTTCGAGGTCGTTGCCGCGATTATCAACGACTTTGCCCTCCTTCTGGAGCTTCCAGACTTTGCCGTCCTTCATCAACTTTCGGCGGCCCGTCTTGTAGCCTTCGGGGACGACGGTTTCGGTGATCTCCTCAAGCTCGGTGATGGAGTTGAGGACGCCCACGGTGACGTCTTCGAAGGGTCTTTCGACGGTTGTTGGGGCCTCACCACGAGCGACGAGGCGATATTCTCCCTTGTCGTTTTGCTCGATGAGGATGGCTTTGGTCGTCGTGGAGCCGCAGTCGGTGGCGACAATCCGCTTGATGTTCTCAGGCATGAGTGAGATTATGGCTCAACAAAGCCCTTTGTCTCCTAGTGTAGGTTACTTCACTTCTTTAAAGAACTTCACGATCCGTTTACCGATGTCTTCGGGCAGGGCGTGGCCGCCGTCGTAGATGTAGGACACCACAGGATACTCTCCGGGATAGGTGGTCATTCCCTTCTCTCCTGGCTGCCCAGCTCCGCAGCCGTTTTTCTTGACCATTGCATCGGTGAAGAAGCGGATACTGCGGATGGGGACGAGCGTATCGTTGAGCGCGCCGATGATCATGACTGGCTTCTTTGGAGCGTCTTTTGCATACAGTCCGCCACCGCCACAGGCTCCCGCAAAGGCGGTGAACTTGTCGCCGAGCTTGGTCATTACCACCCAGGTAAAGGCACTGCCGTTGGAATGGCCTGTCGCGAAGATGCGTTTGGAGTCGATCTTGTAGGTCTTCTTCGCCCAATCCAGAATGTTTTCGACAAAGTGGATGTCGCGCCCGTTCTGCTGGTCAGGCGTCTTTTGCCAGCCGGTCTTCTTGCCTTCGGTGTCGGTGATTCCGGGGTTGCCAGTCAGGCCTTGGGGGTAGATGACGACCGCTTCCGGCCATTCGGTGTGCAAGGACATGGTTCTTGCGGAATTGCGGCTGTTGCCGCCGTGTCCGTGGAAGGCCAGGACGAGCGGGGCTTTTTTTGACTTTGCCGTGGGGGCGTAGATGAGGGCGGTCCGTTTTACGCCGTCAACGGTGAATTCTTGGGTTTGAGGTGCGGCGATGGTGAACAGGCAAACGAGAGCGGCGATCATATACGGTTCAGAACGCAGGTTTGGGCTTGGTGTTCAGTGAGGGGCAGGGCTTGGCCAGCTTAACTGGCTCACTGCCTCGCCCCGAGCGGTAGAACCTTTCACCCCCACCCCATTCGCTACGCTCACGGCCTCCCCCCTAAAGGGGGAGGAATTGCGAATCTGTTGTGCTACCCCTCCCCATCCTCGCTACGCTCGGACAAGGAGGGGGTTTTGAGATTAGCTTTTCTTTCGTCGTCGGAGGCCAACGACGAGCGCACCGAAACCGAGGACGGCCATCGTCGCAGGCTCCGGAACCGGTGTCGTGCGCACCGTAAAGTTGTCCACCCTCTGCGTCAGGCTTGCTCCGTCGAGGAGGTTGTAGCCCGTGATGAAGCCGAACTTCATCTCGCTTCCGGTGTCCGAAAAGTCAGGCGTATCGAACGAAACCCCGCCTGTATCCCAAAACATGATCCACTGAGCGTCTCCGGCGTTCATCGTCGATGCCGTCGTCCGCCACTGATGAGGCGCGAAGTTATGGACATCCGCCACACAGAAGGTCTTTCCGTTCTGAATGATCGAGAACCACAGGGACTGGTTGTCCAGTGCATCTTCCGTGTCCAGATAATAGTCGGCGCTGAAACTGACCGAGGAGATCGCCCCACTGACCGAAGGGTTATAGGTCAAGACCTGGTTGAAAGCTCCAACCCGACCGAAGCCGATCTCGTTGCTTCCGTCATGCACGATCGTCTGGAACATCGCGGCCCCGGGGTTCCCACCGACAGGCGAGCGGTTCGCGCTGGTAGCCGTATGCTGGAAAAAGGCAAGATGAAGATAGTCGCCAACGGCGAAATCCCCATCGGAAAAGCTGAAGGCGTTTGCAGAGCTTACGACTGCAATTGTGGTGATAGCAAGAATCAGTTTTTTCATGGCTTTGCTTGGGACGAAGGACGTAGATATTATGTTCCGAGATTTGTTATTCTTAAAATATATATCTAAATTTCCATCCTAAGATGTCTCGAAAAGGTCCTATTGAGAGCTGCACTGATAGGACCTCTTTAGTGACGCATCGTGCTAAGACAAGGAGGTCAGGCCCGGTTCTTCTTGCGTCGTCGGAGACCAACGGCAAGTGCGCCAAAGCCAAGGACGGCCATGGTTGCGGGCTCGGGGACAGGTGCAGTTTGGACGGAGAAGTTATCGACTCGCGTCGTGACCAAGGCTCCGTTCGAAAGGTTATATCCGGTGATGAAGCCGAACATCATCTCGTTGCCAGCCGCTGAGAAGTCAGGATTTGCGAAGACGAAATTCCCGCTAATCCAGTCCAGCTTTCTCCAAGCGGAGTTCGGCATGGCGTTAAAGGAAGCGTTCAGCCATTGGCCTGGTGTGTAGTCGTCGAAAACGGGCACATAGTATGTGCTTCCATCTTGGATGAGCGAGAAGAAGAGAGCTTGCCCGCTTAGAACTGCCTCGGTGTCCAGATAGTAGTCGGCTGAAAAGCTGATGGAGCTGAGCGCGCCACTGACAGACGGATTGTAGAGAAAGTTAAAGTTGTACGATCCAATCTCCCCCGTACCCTGCGCAGCGCCGGCAGGATCGTGCTCGATGATGTGATGCAGCGTCGCATTGGGGTTACCACCAGCAGCGGCGTTGTTTGTGCTGGTGAAGGCGTTGTCGAAGTAGGCGAAGTGCCCGTAGTCAGCGACAGCGAACTCGCCATCGAAGTAGCTCACGGCGTGAACAGAGCTCACGACGGTGAGCGCGGACAAAGCAAAGATTAGTTTTTTCATGGCTGTACCTCTGACCGCAGTCTACAGAAATATGTTCACAAAATGCAGAAAATTAAAATATATTTACAAATATATAACTTTTTGAACCTAAGAATTGGCACTTCGACTAGGACCACTCGCCCTAGGAACACAGGGATTTGGAAGAGTGCACAAAAAAAGCCCCCGTCTCACAAAAAGGACGGGGGCGAAAGATTCGGCTACTAGTTGCAGAGCACGGTGTAGGTCGCAAAGTCTGATTTCATTGGGGGCTCTTGCCCCGACTCTTTTGCTTTTCGCACGTCTTCGAATCCTCGCTTGTGGCCCTCGATAAACTCGGGTGAAGATGTCCAGCTTTTGAAGGCCTCCTCTGTGTCCCAGTGGGAAAGAACGAGATAGGGCTGATCCTCTTTTTGTGGTTTGAGAACCTTCATAAAGCGAAAGCCGGCGATCCGATCGATAGCCATTGCACGCGACTTAAACAACTGTTCGAATCGTTCTTTGTAGCACTCGATGCAGGTGATGTAGTTAATGGCGACGAAGCCAAGATCGTCGTTTCCTTCGATGGCAAATGCTTCCGTGTTTTGATCGTTTTGCGTCATGTTTCCAGCCTTGGTTTGAATGTGCTTGCCATTCAGAATCTACTTCGACCGCTCGATTGGCTCACATAGTCATTCTCCCTTCATCTATACTTTTTTGTCAAGTATCCCTTTCAGATTGCTCATTTTGTTCTAAAGGAAGGAAGAAATCCAGGCTTTGCAGGTTCGCGGGCGTAGATATAGGGGCCCGGGACCGTTATAATGCAGAGAACCGTTCGGTTAGGAGTACCCACGCTTGGCAGGAGTTAGCTTCAACGGAGTCACCAAGATTTACGGCAAGGATGTCAAAGCCGTAGACAATCTCAACCTTGAGATTCAGGACAAAGAGTTCATGGTATTGGTCGGCCCTTCGGGCTGCGGCAAGACCACTGCTCTGCGCATGATCGCAGGATTGGAGGAGATCACCGATGGTGATCTGAACATCGGCGATAAACGGGTGAACGACGTCCCCCCCAAGGACCGCGATATTGCGATGGTTTTTCAGAACTATGCGCTTTATCCGCACATGAACGTTTATGACAACATCGCGTTCGGACTTCGGCTGCGCGAACTCAAAGGCTTTTTCTGGCAGATCAGCCACATGTCTGAGGCGAAGAAGATCAAGCAGGACATCGACAACCGGGTACACGATGCGGCGGAGATGCTGGACATCGATCAGTATCTGCACCGACGTCCAAAGGAGCTTTCGGGAGGGCAACGCCAGCGCGTGGCTCTAGCTCGCGCAATCGTTAGGAAGCCTAAGGTTTTCTTGATGGACGAGCCGCTTTCTAACCTTGACGCAAAGCTCCGCATCCAAACTCGCGCTGAGTTGATTCGGCTGCACCGCTCGTTAGGAATCACTACCGTTTATGTGACTCACGACCAGGTTGAGGCGATGACAATGGGCCAGCGGATTGCGGTCATGAAGGACGGTCTCCTGCAGCAGTGCGACGTACCTGAAGTGGTTTATCGCTACCCGGCGAATAAGTTTGTGGCAGGTTTTATCGGAGCGCCTCCGATGAACTTTGTCGAAGGGACAATCGAGGACGACGCGATCAACATCGGTTTTGCCAAGATCAGTTTGCCGGAGAATCACCCAGGCAGAAGCATGAATGGGAAGCAAGTGACATTTGGAATGCGCCCAGAGGACATCTACGACACGAATGCAAATTGTCCAGTGACGCCGAACGATGGCAACACGTTTGAAGCGAAGGTTGATGTGCTTGAGAAGTTGGGTTCGGAGGATTCGGCGTTCTTGATTGCTAATGGCACACCCATCACGGCGACCCTGGATCCGGCAACTCGCATTGAGGTTGGCACCACGGCGAAGTTTGCGGTCGATATTCAGAAAGTGCATCTGTTTGATGCGAATACTGAGCAGGCGATCCGCTAAGGCTTTCAGCTCACACTTTCACACGGTTGAGCGTTGCGCGCTTGGTGATAGGAAATCAGCGGTCAGATATCCGAGATCAGATTACGACTCTTCGGCATCGCGCATTTTTTTGCAAAGGAGGAATGCACAGTATCAGCTCTTGTTTACGATCATTTTCGGCTCCGTCATTTCCTCCATCGCAAAGCGGACGCCTTCGCGGCCGAAGCCGCTTCTCTTCACGCCACCATAGGGCATGTTGTCGAAGCGTAGACTTGGAAAGTCATTGACGATTAGCCCCCCAACCTCAAGCTCTGCATACACCTGGTCGATCACCGATTGATCGTGGGTGAAGAGCGAGGCGTGGATGCCGTATTGGGAAGCATTCACCTTTGCGATTGCCTCAGAAATCTCGTCGAACGGGGCAAGTGTGAGGACAGGCCCAAAAACCTCTTCGCAGCCAAGCGGCACGCTGGAAGGCACGTTTTCGATGAGGGTCGGCCCAAGTACATTCCCTTCCCTTGCCCCCCGCACAAGGATATCAGCCCCAGCTGACTCAGCCTCGTCAATCCAGCTTATGACCCGGTCTACGGATTCGGAGTTCATCAGCGGCCCACAAACGGTTTCTTCTTGGGCTGGGTCGCCGGTTGGGCAAGCTTGGGTGGCTTCGATGAGCCGATGTTTGAATTCGTCGTAAACGGACGCATGAACCCAGCAATGTTGAGCCGAGATGCAAACCTGTCCAGCATAGCCGTAGGCTGAGACGGCGGTGCGACTGGCGGCCCATTGAAGGTCGGCATCCGGCATGACGATGACGCTGGCGTTTCCTCCGAGCTCAAGCAAAACTTTCTTCTCCCAGCAGATCTGCTTCAGGTGCCAGCCTACTTTGGGCGAGCCCGTGAAATTGACAACCTTGACTCTGGGATTGAGCGCCATTTTTTCGGCAACTGGGGCGGGGACGTTGACGCAGTTGAGTACTCCAGGCGGGCAGCCGCATTCGTGGATGATGCGCGCGAGTGTCATGGTGGAGATTGGGGCAAGGCCCGACGGCTTTAGGATGATCGTATTTCCTGTCGCTAACGCAGGCGCGAGTTTGTGAGCGGTGAGGTTGAAGGGCCAGTTGTAAGGGACGATGCAAAGCACGGGACCGACAGGGAATCTGAAGAAACTCCCGGAGTAGTCCTTCCCACGGGAGTCGAAGCCGAAATCGAGCGTTTCCGGCTCCCAGTTTAGGGCTTCGACGGAGGCGAGATCAAAGGTGATGGCAAGTCGGCTCACCTCACCTCTGGCCCAAGTGATCGGCTTGCCGATCTCTGCGACAAGAAGATGGGCCAGTTCTTCGCCGCGCTCGCGTATCTCCATCGCGATGAGGCCGAGGAGTTTAGAGCGTTCGGATGCCGAGCTCTTTCTCCAAGTGAGGAAAGCCTCTTGTGCGGCAGAGATAGCGGCGTTAGCCTCGTTCCATCCGCCCTCGGCGACGGTACCGACGATGGACTGATCGTAAGGATTTTTAACGATCTCCTTGCCAACCGCTTGGTCGCACGGGCCACCGATGAAATGACCGTCAATGAGCATTTCGAGATGGAGCATGGTCTCATTGAACCCTTGAATGCTCGGTTCTCGCATGGCAACCATCCCCCGTAAAGATACGTATAGAGGCATCGGAAGGCCATCTGCGTCGTGAACCCCCGGTCCGTCCGATACAATAGAACAAAATATACATGCCGACTGCGAGACAACAAGGATGCAAATAAGAAAAGTAATCTGCGCGCTCGACACTTCCGACCTTGATGCTGCTCTGACCATGATCAGGCGGCTTGCACCCCACGTGGGCGCATTCAAGATTGGACACGCTCTCACCCTATCGCACGGACTCGGTGTGATCGACTGGCTACGGGAGGCAGGCGCGGAGCGCATCTTCCTCGATCTTAAGTTTCACGACATCCCCAACTCGGTCGCACTCGCGGTCCGTGAGGCATCGCGATACGGGGTTTGGATGATGACCCTGCACATCGCGGGAGGCCAAGCCATGATGAGCGCTGCCGTTGAAGAGGCTCGGGCTTATGCCCCGGATAAGGCTCCCCTGTTGGTGGGTGTGTCCGTCCTTACATCGCTAGATCAAAAGATGCTGACGCAAGACCTCGGGGTGGACCGTGAGCTTGACGATCATATGCGACGGCTAAGCGAGCTGGCCGTCCAGTCAGGACTTGATGGAGTGGTGTGTTCGGCAAGAGAGGCACGGATGATCCGAGCCGCGATCGGACATGAGGGGATCATCGTCACTCCCGGCATTCGACCGGCGGCATCGAGCAGCCATCACGACCAGGCGAGAGTGGGGACCGCGCAGCAAGCGTTGGAAGACGGTGCGAGCTATCTGGTGATCGGACGGGCGCTCTCGGATGCACAAGACATCAATCAGGCTTTGGAAAACCTTGGGTTCACGGGACTCCAAGAGACGATTTAGGGGTCCAATCTGAAAGACAAACCCACGCATAAGCTCTCCGGCCCCGATGGCGGATCGCTTTTGCGATGGTACGACGCTCACAAGCGCGACCTGCCTTGGAGGCGGACCGCCGATCCCTACGCTATCTGGGTCAGTGAGATCATGCTCCAACAAACCCAGGTTGCAACCGTCCTTCCCTACTATCAGCGTTGGATGGAACGGTTTCCCACCGTCGAAGCACTCGCTCAAGCGGACGAAAGTGACGTTCTGTCGTACTGGCAAGGGCTTGGCTATTATCGACGAGCACGGCTCTTGCTCAAGGGAGCTCAGTTTGTTGCTGAGAACGGGATGCCCACTGAACATGATGCATGGCTGAAGGTTCCCGGCGTCGGCGCATACACCGCCGCCGCTATCTCTTCCATTGCTTACCAAGAACCGGTGTCACTTGTGGACGGCAATGTAGAGCGCGTATACGCACGTCTGACGGGCTCGCATTCAAGCGGACAAAGACTTCACTCAGAAGCGAAAGAATGGGCTTCAAAGGCGCTTTTCAAACCGCGGCCTGGGGACTGGAATCAGGCGCTGATGGAGCTTGGCGCAACCGTGTGCACTCCCAAGACTCCACGCTGCGACATCTGCCCTGTTGCGGAGATGTGCGTCGCCAAGCAGTCTTGGCAAGTTGACATCTTGCCGATTGCCGAACCTAAGAAACAGACCGTAAGACTTATTCATGCGGTTTGGGTTCCATTTGACGGATCTGCCTTTGGGCTTCGACAAGTCCCGGAAGGGGAGTGGTGGGAAGGGATGTGGGAGTTTCCGAGAGTTGCCGTAGGCACGCGTTCTGAGGGCAATTCAGAGATCGACGCTTTGAGGGATTTGACCGGAGCGGGCTGGCTTGAAGACCTAGGAAGCTTTCAGCACTCCGTCACGCATCACAGGATTGAGGTTATCGCTCGACTTTGCAGAAGCGATGCGCAATCCCCAAGTTTGCAATGGTATTTGCGGGATGATCTCGCGGCGCTGGCGATGTCCTCCCCACAACGAAAAGTCCTAAAACTTGCGCTCCGAGCCCTTGGATTGGAGTCTTCTTGAAGTATTGATGTATCACCTGGCGATCCGGGGGCACAATGAGTAGCAGCCAGAAGATATGAAGATTTTTAGAGACATTCAAGTGATATTGACCGTGCTCTGCGGCATTTTTTTGGTGCTCAGCTTTTTCGGTCTGCACGTCTCCATCGCCTATCTCAGTGTTGTCTTTGGCTCTTACTTCGCTTTGAAATCTGCCTACGAAGCGATCCGAGAGCGCAGCCTGGATGTCAACTTCCTGATGGTGTTTGCCGCTGCTGGCGCGGTTGCATTGGGACATCCCACCGAGGCTGCGGTCCTCCTCTTCCTCTTCAGCCTTTCGAGCACGCTTGAAGCCTTCGCAATGTCGCGCACGAAGTCGGCAATTGAGGGACTCATAAAGCTCCGTCCCGATACCGCTCTTAGGATCACGGCAAGCGGGGACGAGAAAACCCCTGTTGAAGAGATCGAAGTTGGCGACATGATCCGCGTGGTTGCATTTGAGCTTGTACCACTTGACGGGGTGGTGGAATCCGGGGAAAGCAGCATTAACCAAAGCGCGATGACGGGCGAGTCAGTGCCTGTCTCCGCCAGTCGGGGTACGCGAGTTTTGGCGGGAACGCAGAACTTGGATGGGATGCTCACCATCAAGGTAGCAGCGAAGGCTGGCCAAACAACTCTTGAGAAGATCGTGGACCTGGTTCAGGATGCTCAAGAGAATAAGGCGAGCGGAGAGAGGATCAGCACCTGGTTTGGGCAGCGATACACGATTTTTGTGATCGTAGCGTTCGCAATCTCCCTTGTGGTTCGGCTCCTGCTCGGGCAGGATGCCAACGCAGCGCTGTATGCGGCTCTAACTCTTTTGGTGGCGTTGAGCCCCTGTGCTTTGGTGATCTCAACCCCGGCGAGCACGCTTAGCGCTTTGGCTTGGGCAGCAAGAAACGGGATGCTCATTCGTGGTGGGGAGTTCATTGAACAGGCAGGCAAGGCCGACATCTTGGCGGTGGACAAGACGGGAACACTGACGGCCGGACGATTTGAACTCGCCGAGATCTGCGTTTGTCAGGGGGTGCCGGAAGTTGTTGGAGGGTCGGGAAGGCTTTGTATGGAGGGGCATGCCTGTTGGTCGGGGCAAGGCACGATGTCGGATGAGGCCAAGCGGCTGCTCCGGGTCGCGGCGGCGGCAGAGCAGTACAGCACACACCCGATCGCCGAGGCTATTGTTGAATCAGCACGTCAACAGGGATTGGACATTCCCGAGGCGACTGAACACCATGCTCACACAGGGCTTGGCGTCACTGCGAACGTTGAAGGAAAAGCGGTCAAGGTCGGGCAGAGAAAGTTCTTCGACACGGCTGATAGCTCCCTTGACCCGGACTTTGCGGTTCACGCGGAGGAGCTGCAGCACAAGGGATTTACGGTTGTGGTGCTGGACTATGACGGGATGATGGCGGCTATCGGCCTGCATGACGCCCCGCGGCCATCGGCAAAAACAGTGCTGCGTGATGTTCAAGAACTCGGCATCCGGCAGACCGTGATGATGACGGGGGACACACGAGAGACGGCGGAGGCGGTTGCGAGTGAGGTCGGGATTACGGACGTCCGTGCAGGATTGTTTCCCGAAGACAAGGAGAAGATCGTCGCTGAACTTACGGCAAAAGGGGGTGGACTCATCTTCGTCGGCGACGGTGTGAACGATGCCCCGAGTCTGGCAAGGGCCAGTGTCGGCGTTGCGATGGGTGGATTGGGGAGTGACATCGCGCTTAATGCGGCAGATGTGGTTCTGATGAACGACCGACTTGAGAGCATCCCCCGACTGATCAAGCTCGGTCGAATGACGAATTCAATCATCCGCGCAAATCTCTACTTTGCGGGATCGGTCATCGTCGTTCTCACGTTGGGGTCAATGTTTTTCGATCAATTCCTTCCGGATTACAGAAACCTTATTCTTCCGCTTGCAGTAGTTGGGCATGAGGGTTCGACGGTACTGGTCATTCTCAACGGTCTCAGACTTCTCCGCGGACCAGCAAATCCTTAGTCAACTATCTTCTCTGATTCTAGTTTCACGCCATGCGCCGAACTCTTCTCAACATTCTAAACGGGCTCTCTAACATTCGCGAGCAGCTTGATCGTGCGGCCCTGAGCGCTTTGGGGGTGATGGTGGCCACGGTTGCGATTGTGCTGCTGATGAGCATCGCCAAAGGGGTTGAGCAAGACATTCGCAGCGAGGTGGACACCCTTGGAGTCAATACGCTCATCGTGCTTCCTGGCCGGTTTGAGGGCAACTCGCTCTTTGCCCCCAGCCTCATGGGCATCAGCTACCTATCCGATGCCGACGTGGCGCGAGTAAAGAAGGTCGAGGGCGTTGTCGATGCATCGCCAGTTTCGTTTGTAGGAGCCGGGATCGAATACGGTGGAAAGAAGTCCACAACGGCTTTCATTGTTGCCGCCGATCCCGAGTGGTTTGCGATGCGGCGCTCGGAGTTGAAGTCCGGGCGGTTTTTCGGCGCAAAAGATGATGCTGAACCGACGATCGTTTTAGGGGATCTACCGGCAACAGAGTTGTTTGGAGAAGTCGATCCCGTGGGCAAGACCGTGCACTACAGGGGGAGCGACTACCGGGTTATTGGTGTACTGAGGCAACGCGATAATCAGAGTAGCTTGCTTTCTCAGGGGAGCTTCGATAACTTTGTTTACGTGCCATACAGTTACATTCGCAAAACTCAACCTTCGGCGCAGATCAACCGCATCTTCATCGAGACCGATCCGGGACGTGAACCCAAGCAGCTTGTCTCATCCGTTGAAAAGGCGCTTGGAGAGCGGCTCGAAAAAGACAACTACTCCGTGCTCACTCAGGAGGATCTGCTTAAGCTCGTATTCAAGATCATGTCGATCCTGACCTGGCTCATTATCGGCCTGACTTCAATCGCTCTGTTTGTTGGGGGTGTTGGGATTATGGTGGTGATGCTGATGTCGGTCAATGAGCGGACCAAGGAGATCGGCATTCGGCGAACGGTGGGGGCGATGCGGTCCGATATCTTTTCTCAGTTCTTGGCTGAGTCGGTGTTTATCGCGGTAATGGGAGGCCTAGTCGGACTCTCGCTGAGCTATGTCGTCAGCCTTCTGCTGGCCTCTAATACGGCGATTAAGCCGCTGATTACTTGGGGCGTAGTTGGGCTCAGCTTTGCGGTGAGTGTTGGGGTTGGCGGGGTTTTTGGCCTTATCCCCGCCATCCGCGCTTCTCGACGAGATCCCGTCGAGAGCCTGCGTCACGAGTAGTTCTTATTGGTAAACGTGGGGGAACGTCGCGTCAACGTAGCTGCACGAGGCAACGGTACCGACGACATCGATGGTATAGACGCCGCTGTTTGGACACTCCGGCTTGTTGCTCTGTCGAATATAGGTGGGCCAGATGTCGTTAATCGTGACGGGGGCTCCGTTTTGAAGCTTGTTCTCCATCGCGAACATCTCTTTTGCCGCTTCGATTTGGCGGAGATTGGCGACACATGTTCGTGCTTGCGATTTGGCGCGAGCCCTCATGAACTGCGGCACTGCAATTGCCAATAGGACACCAATGATCAGCACAACGATCATGATCTCAACAAGAGTAAATGCTCTTTTACGCATACTTCACCATCAACCAAGAATCCACCGCTTCTATGCGGGCTAATTTCCTCATTCCACATATTCGGCAAGTAGCGTGCCAACAAATAGCAAGAAGGCCAAAAAATAGGAGTGGAATCCTTACGGTTTCCACTCCTGTAGTTGGATGAAGCGTCGAACTAAGACGAAGCTTTTTGGAGCAAACCAACAAACTCCTCGATAGGCATCGCTCCAAGATCACCGTCTTCGCGAGAGCGCACACCGACCGTGCCGTTCTCGATATCGCGGTCACCAATGACCATCATGAAGGGCACTTTTTGAAGCTGATTCTCGCGAATCTTCTTTCCGAGGGTTTCGCGCCGATCATCGACATGAACTCTGAACTTGTGCCCGGCTGCCCGGACACTCTCTATCTGTGCTCTTACTTCGGCTGAGGATTCAACCGACTCTTCTGAATGCTCGCGATCCTTCGTCATGAAGCCTTGCAGCGCCTCGGCGATGGCATACGCGTGTTCGATATGACGGTCGGCAATGGGCAGGATCGCCACCTGAACGGGAGATAGCCAGAACGGGAAAGCACCCGCATACTGCTCGGTGAGCAGTCCGATCATTCGCTCCATTGAGCCGAACGGGGCGCGGTGGATCATGATGGGGCGGTGGGGCAAGCCGTCATCACCGACGTACTCTAATCCAAAGCGCTCGGGCAGATTGTAATCCACCTGAACGGTCCCCATTTGCCACTCGCGACCGATGGCGTCCTTAATAATGAGGTCCAGCTTGGGGCCATAGAACGCCGCATCGCCTTCGGAGACGAAGTAATCGATGCCAATCTGTTTACAGGCCTGTTCGATGGCTTCGGTTGCGGCCTTCCAGTTGTCGTCGTGGCCTACGTATTTATCGCTGTTGGGGTCTTTGGTTCCGAGGCGAGCCTTCCACTCGGTCAGGCCAAGTTTGTTGAGCACGACCTTCATGAGGTCGACAACACCGATGAACTCTTCGAGGAGTTGATCGGGGCGGACGAAGAGGTGAGCATCGTCCTGGGTGAACCCACGAGCTCGGAGGATTCCGTGCACTTCCCCGCTCTGCTCATAGCGGTGGACGGTTCCGAACTCCGCGTAGCGGATGGGAAGGTCTCGATAACTGCGCATCTGAGATGCGTAGATCTCGATGTGGAACGGGCAGTTCATCGGTTTGAGGATGTAGGTTTCCTTCTCCTCGTCCTCCATGAACGGGAAGAGCTTCTCCTTAAACGTGATGATGTGTCCCGACTTTTCATACAGCTTGATTGAGGCGAGTTGGGGGGTGATGACCGGTTGATACCCACGCTTGAGCTGCTCTTCACGCAGGAACTCGGTCATGGTTTCGCGCAGCACCGCCCCCTTGGGCAGCCATAGCGCCAAACCGGTGCCGACTCTCGGCGAGAACATGAAGAGGCCAAGCTCTTTGCCAAGGATGCGATGGTCGCGCTTCCGTGCCTCTTCGAGGTTATGAAGGTAGGTTTCCAACTCTTCAGCAGTCTCGAAGGCAGTGCCGTAGATACGGGTGAGCTGCTTGTTCTTGACGTCGCCACGCCAGTACGCGCCCGCCAAAGACATCAGCTTGTA
The DNA here is from genome assembly GCA_019638775.1 of Fimbriimonadaceae bacterium. Taxonomy (NCBI): domain Bacteria; kingdom Bacillati; phylum Armatimonadota; class Fimbriimonadia; order Fimbriimonadales; family Fimbriimonadaceae; species Fimbriimonadaceae bacterium. Next base: position 341,379 of record JAHBTD010000001.1, read on the forward strand.
GTGCTTGATCTCCTTGGTGGAATCGACATGAGGACCTCGGCAAAGGTCCAGGAAGCGATGATGATTTCCTTCTCTATCGGTCCGCTTTTGATCGTAGAAGGAGATCGCTTCGCCTTCGGGAATGGCGTCAAGGAGTTGCAATTTGTAATCGGCAACGGCTGGGCCCATGCCTGGAATCGAGTCATCCATGATCAGACACCTTGCCTCTTCTCGAGAAACCTCAGTGCGTTCGATACGCTGATCGAGCTTGCTAAGCTCCTTCATCCGCTTTTCTATTGCGGGCAGCTCTTCCTCTTTTAGGGGAGTGGGAAACTCAATGTCGTAATAAAAGCCGTTTTCAATAGGCGGGCCGATGGAAAGCTTGGCTCCAGGATAGAGCTCGGTGATCGCTTGGGCCATGAGGTGGGCAGCCGAGTGGCGCAGGCGATAAAGATAAGATTGCTGATATTCGTTATTCATAACTGTCAACCTCCCCTACGAAGGGATCGAATTGTCAGCCTTGATTTTACAACAGGTCGCCTTGGCGCCCAATCTCAATAAGCAAAAAGCCCACGCGAAGCGCAGGCTTTGTTTGCTCACTTGGAAGGTAGTAAGTGTTATGCGGCGACCAGTTGCTTGGAGACGAACAGGCTGCCAACAATCGACTCAATTTCTGAATCGGAGAGATCGTCGGCACAGGCGACTGAGATGAATCCGTACAGGGCAAGGGTTGTTCGACGACGCAGAGTTTTTGTTAGGACTTCGGGGCGGCAGGCGCAGACGGCTTGGTCGATCTCGGGAAAGATCGCTTCAAACGCTTCGCGGACTTTGTCCACCTGGACCGGACCTAACTCCAGAGATGAGCTTTGGCTAAGGGCGGCTCGGCAAAACGGTTCATAGTCGAGAAAAGTGCAATTCATAACGAAACCTCACAATCACTGTTAAGTTTCCGCTCAATTCGTCGATTGCGCAATAACCAAGTGTGCCGAAAAAACGACAATTCGAACCCTAAAGAACTTTGAGAAAAGACCGATAGTCGATAGTGTCAGTCTCTGCCTGCTGGTAATTTTGCTGGGATCATCCTTTATATTGCGCGTATCCTACGGCTTAAGATGCGCGTAGAAAGATTGCAGAGTATCTGCTTGGTCGTGTAGAAATGGACCCTGGCACCGTCTTCATTACGGCAATGGGCTTCTTCATCTTCGGCGGCATCGCGCTCGCCGTATATGCCTACTGCCTGCACCAGATCGGTATGACCCTCGCTCACCGTCAGAAGTGGCAAGGGGAGGTTTGGCGCGCCGCCAGTCGAATCTACTTCTGGTGCCTTCCTATCCTTGGGCTCGGATTCTTCTTCTCGGTAAGCACTGTGCTTCAGATTGGAATCTCAGTGATCGCCTATATCTTGCACGCCCATCCGTTGAGCGTGGGCTACTGGTCGGAAAGGGAGAGAATTGAATCGGCAGCCAAGCTAAGGTTTCGAAAGAATGTTGATGATTGGCTTGGGGAGTGGGAGTGCCAGGAGACGAACACTCGCGAAGAGCTATAGTTTCTACTAGCTTCACTAGTCAATTCTGTCGCAATATTTGGCTTCCGTAGAAATCCTTGCTATAATACGTATCGTATGGCAGCCAAACGATCTCCGGCACAGCAGAACCTCGCTGCTCAAGTTGCCATTCTGTCCGAACTCGTATCCGAGCAGGTTGAAGGCGGACTTCGCAAACAAGGGCACAGCCTCTCCACCTTTCAACTCCTCTCGGCAATCAAAGCCTCGGAAACGAATATCACTCAGGCTGAGTTAGCGCAAAGGATGGGGATCACAGCGGCTTCACTTTGCGAGGCATTAAAGACTGCGAGCAACAAAGGACTTGTCGAGCAGAAACCCTCTGACACCGACCGTCGGGCCAAACGTGTCAGCCTTACCAAACAGGGAAATCGGCTGATTTCGGAAACCCTAGTTCACCTAGATAATGTGAATTTAAAGATGCTTCATGGGATCGGTTCGTCCGATTTGAAGCAGACAGAGCGAATCCTTTCGAAATGCATAGGGAACCTAGCGGGTGAAGATCATGGCTAATCTTGACTTTCTTTCCGAAAAGAACCCGTTATGCCGCTCCAATCTTCGCGATTGTGACGTCCTTTCGTTCAACGGAGGCCAAAAGGCGGTGCTAAGGATTGTCGGAGTCCAACGAAGCGAAACGCTAGCGCAGGAGTTTATCCTTCTGCAGAATCAGGGGCACCTGCGCGTTCGTCTCCGTGGACACATCCTGATGAGCGAAGATGCGATTGAGGGCTGCGGACTTTCCGACTCGGCACATGTTATCCGCGAGGATGAGTACATTCCACCCGGTCTTTTCGTGTTGGTGAGCACCGGAAAAGGGACTCCTCATTGGGGCAAAACGAAGGATGGCGCTTACGTTTATCACACCTATTTAGGAATGGCAGCGCCGTTCTGGAATGGTCATCAAGGGACGATTCACATTCTTGCCCCCCACCATTCGTACTGCGAGCGCTCGACAGAAGCGTTTGCGATGCGCTAATAGCCAGAATCGTTGCGATTGACTTCCTGCATGGCGGGCTCCACGCCCTTTTCAAGCACCTTCTCGCACGCGGCAGCGGCGCTTTCGATCATCTCTTGCCAGTCGGGGCGTTCTTCGGGATGGAACTTCGACAAAACATGATCGCTCGACGCCTCTTCCTTTGGCCTTCCAATGCCGAGCCTTAGACGTGGATACTCCTGGCTGCCCAGAGAAGCGCTTATGGACTTATGTCCGTTGTGTCCGCCTGAACTGCCTTTGACCCGCAATCGAAGTCGCCCCATCGGCAGATCCATTTCGTCGGAGACGACAAGTATTCGGTCTGGCTTGAGTCCGTATTGACGCGCCATTGGGGCGACGGCTTGACCGCTCAGATTCATGTAAGTGAGTGGCTTGACGAGTACGACGGGTATTCCGTCGATACGTCCGGTGCCGAACCGCGAACGGTGTTTGCTTTGGTTGAGCTTGATCTTGTAGCGCTCGGCGAGCAGTTCGATCACGTCGAAGCCGACGTTATGCCGTGTGCCCGAATATTCGGGGCCCGGGTTGCCGAGACCCACGATCATCCATTCGGGATCGATGTGCTCTTTGGTCTTCCGGTGTGAAAACATGGGTTTACTTTTGGGCTGCGGATATATCCGGCTTAGTTGGGAGTCCTTGATCGGGGCTAAGTACTCCGGTGAATAGTAGCCCGAACAGGACGAGGCCAAGGAGGACCCGATAAACGACGAACACGACCGTGCCATGCTTTTGCAGATAGGAGATCAAGAATGCGATGGCAGCATAGCCGCTGATGAGGGCCGCGATATTGGCAACGATTGCAGGCACGAGCAAATCCCCCTGGAATGCGTGGGCATGCTCCTTGAGGCTAAAAATGGCGGCGGCAAAGACGCTCGGCACGGATAGGAGAAAGCTGAAGCGAGCGGCTGAGGCTCGATCAAACCCGGCGAAGAGACCCCCTGTGATGGTCGAGCCGGAGCGGCTTGCGCCAGGGATGAGCGCGATAGCCTGAAAGAGTCCAACCAGCAAGCCATCTCCAACAGTCACCCGTCCGACGTCCCGCTGCTTAGTGCCCACGCGCTCGGCGAGAAGTAGCAACAAACCCATACCGATCAGAGAGCTGGCGATAACGTGCAGTGAGCGAAGATCGTTTTCGATTCGGTGCTTGAACAACGTCCCGAAGATGACAATGGGGATGGTGCCGATGAAGATAGCCCAGCCCATTCGGCTTTCGTAAGTGTTGCGGCGACCGGGGTCTACAATGCTTTTCACCCAACCGACGACCGCGTCGATGAGGTCTTTGCGAAAGTAGATCAGGACAGCGATGAGCGTGCCGAGCTGAATAACGGCGGTAAAGGCCGCTCCTGGGTCGTCCCATCCGAATATTGCAGGAACTATCCGAACATGCGCGGTACTGGATATGGGCAAGAATTCTGTTAATCCTTGAACAATTCCGAGGATTATCGCCTCGATTATGCCCACATCTTCACCTGTTCTGTCTCTATTCTAAGACTGCTAAGAACAACAGACCGGACACGCGCAGCGGCCTTGCCATCGCCATATGGGCTCTCCGCACGAGCCATTCTGTCGTAGGCTTCTGGATTCGAAAAGAGTTCGTTTGCGGTCTTGATGATGAGTTCCTTGTCCGTTCCGACCAAGCGGGCGGTTCCGACATCCACGCCTTCTGGACGTTCGGTCGTCTCACGAAGCACCAGCACGGGTATGCCAAAAGCAGGCGCTTCTTCTTGCACGCCGCCGGAATCGGTGAGGATGAGCTTGCTTCTTTGCATCAGCTTCACGAATTTGGGATACTCGGGGGGCTCGATAAGATCGACTCGGGGATGATTGCCAAGGACTCTTTGCAACAGTTCGCGTACTTGCGGGTTCCGATGCATCGGGACGACGAGGCGCAAATCGGGATGGGCATCAATGATTTCGCGGGCAGCCTCAGCAATCCGTTGCTGAGGCTGCCCCCAGTTTTCGCGACGGTGGGTAGTGAGGAGAATTACGTCGTGAGGGTGATCGGAGAGCCACGTTTGGGGTTCTCGTTCAGCGACGGCGAGGACGGCGTCGATACCGGTGTTGCCCGTCACGAAGACGGTTGCGGTGTCTTTGCCTTCGTTTAGCAGGTTCTTTGCCGCCCACGCAGTGGGCGCGAAGTGGTGCGTGGCGATCAGTCCACTCGCCCGACGATTAAATTCCTCGGGGAAGGGATCATCCACGGTTGGTGTACGCAGGCCTGCCTCAACATGACCGAAGGGGATTCTCCTGTAAAACGCGGCGAGGCTGCTGCAAAACGTTGTCGTTGTGTCACCTTGGGCGATCACGTAATCGGGTGGGCTTTGGGTAAACAGCCGGTCCAGCCCTTCTAGACAGCGCGTCGTGATTTCTGCAAGCGATTGCCCGTGCTTCATGATGGCGAGGTCATGATCTGGCTTAAGCCCGAAGGTGTCGAGGGCTTGGTCAAGCATTTCACGATGCTGTCCGGTTGCGACCAAAACAGTCTCTACCGCTTCCCACTTCTTGAGTTCCAAAACTACGGGAGCGCTCTTGATGGCATCTGGGCGCGTCCCGACTACACATACGATACGCGGCCTACTCATAAAGTCTTATCACCGCCACAAGTGTTCCGCACAGCACGATCGCGATGCCATACAGCACCCAGACAGCCTGGCGCTGGGTCAGTCCCCGATTCAAGAGCTGGTGGTGAATATGTCTCTTGTCTGCCTGAGTGATTGGCACTCCGCTCAGTTTCCGGCGAATGACCACCTGCACCGCATCGATCAATGGCACCCCAAAAACCAGCACAGGAACGATGATCATAAAGGCTGCGGCTGTCTTCATCGCCCCAACGATGCTCAAAGATGCCAGCACAAATCCTAAGAACTGCGCCCCACCAGTGCCCATGATGATCTTCGCTGGGTTGTAGTTGTGCCGTAGAAATCCGATGGAGGCCCCCGCCAAAGCTGCCGCGATCAGCGCCACCCTCGGCTGACCTTGGTAAGTCCCGATCAGTGAAAGGGTGGCTCCAGCGATGGCGGCGATGCCGGACGCCAGGCCATCGATCCCGTCTATCGTGTCCATCGTTTTCGTCACGATGAAGATGTAACAAGCTGTGATTGGAACGGCCCAGACTCCGAACGCTATCCATTGTCCAGACTCGTCGCTAAAGAGCGGCCAGTTCATCCCTGCAATTTGGATGCGACTACTTCCACTGAAGATGAATTGAATCACGATGCCAGCAGCCAGCAAGAAGAGCAGTTGAATCTTGGCGCTGTACTGGAACAGATCGTCCAGCGCACCCACTACGACCACCAGCGCTCCAACCACGAAGATTCCGATCAGATAAAGTGGGAACGGTTGAAGTGGATAAGCAAACGGAAGGATGGCCAGCATCGCGACCATGAACCCGCCGAAGATCGCCATGCCGCCCCAGCGCGGAAGTGGCTCCTTGTGAACTCTTCGGTCATCACGCTTAGGGTCATCTACCGCGCCATACTTGAAGGCCATTTTGCGTACAACGGGCGTCAATAGCATGCTGGCGACCATCGCAAGCACTGCTGTCAGCAATGGCGCTCGAAAGCCTGCGAGGGGCTTTGTCGTAGCTTCGGCGATAAAATAGTGAAGGAGTTCGGTCACGAGCCGAGGTCCACCTTTTCCAATCGGTCTTCGCGATAAACGAAGACTTCAAGATGAGCATCCCTGAACAGCTCTAGCGAGAACGGATCAGGATAGTCTCCTTCATAAATGACGCGTGAAATGCCAGCGTTGATAATCATTTTTGCGCAGGTGTTGCAAGGCTGACATGTGACGTACATCGTTGCGCCTTCGCAAGGGACTCCGATCATGGCTGCTTGGAGCAATGCGTTCTGTTCGGCGTGGAGCGACCGAATACAGTGCCCGGCGCGCAGACAGCCGTTCGGCCAATCGTTGATATGACCATCAACCGGGCAGTGGGGCAGGCCTCTCGGCGCGCCATTGTAACCGGTTGCGAGAATGCGCTTCTCTCGCACAATCAACGCCCCGACACTTCGTCGAGGACAGGTCGCACGCGTCGCGACCAGATGGGCGATTTGCATGAAATAGGTATCCCAGCTTGGGCGTTCTGGACTCACTTGAAGCGATTATGACCGAATGCAGGCGTTAGCTTAAAGCGAAGCGGCTGTTCACAACAAAAAAGGGCCCAAACCGGACTTCGGTTCAGGCCCTTACCGTCTTTTATTCAGGCTACATACCCATTAGTTTGACGTCAACCTCGTCAACATCTCCATCCTCGTCGAAGTCGCAGATCTCATGCCACTCTTCGGGGATTTCGAGTCCATTCAGGACGACCTTTCTAACGAGCGCGTATTCGTCTCGGCCGATCCGTCCGTCGAAGTTAAGGTCACCCTTTACGTAGATGACGATTTGGGCCACTGACCAAGCTTCGGTGTACATACCACCGTCCGTTGCCCTGACCATGATGTAGTGACGTCCAAGCGGTAGGCCAACCGTATTCACGTTGACGTTGCCCTGGTTTCCACTAAGATTTTGGTAGCCGGGGATGGGAATTGCGCCTGCTGAACTGCCCTGAACCGGTGTCAGGTAGAGGGAAACGAACTTGGGATCATCCTCGGGATCGCTACCCTGCCACGCCACGGGGAAGGTTTGATGAGCATATTCCGCGTAACTCTTCTCGTCCGGTATCGTCACGCTCACTTCGGGCGGTAGGTTGCCGCCTGGTTCGATTTCAATCGAGTAGTTCGGGTTATCTGGGTTGCCTGACGAAGATTTAAAGACTCTCACGTAATAGGTGCCCTGCGCGATTCCGGCCAATGAGATGTACTCGTAGTTGAACGAAAGCGTCGAGCTTCGAATAACCGAACCTGCTGAGTTCAGGAGTTGGGCAGAGAAATTGCCAAGTCGGTTGTATGGCGAAGTGACACGAATGTAGTCGCCTTCGCTTGCCGCGTGAATCTTGAATTTGAAGTAATCGTCATCTTGGAGTGACAGGTTGCCGATGCGCTTGTAGTCCAGCACCAATCCCAAATTCGGGCTATTTAATCCACCCTCAGGAGCGGCATCTACTTGAGCCCGACTGTCATTCTCCTCGTAAGGATCGGGGGTAGCTGGCGGTGCGGCTCCGATGGCGATCGGGATGCCGACTGTGTTGTTCGTTTCGTCCGATTCAAGAATCTGATTGTCGGGATCAACGGTAGCTTCGAGATAGTAGGTACCGTCTGCGATTCCTGTCAAGTCGATGAACTGTCCAGCAAGGCCAGCGCTATAGATATCTGCCCAGCCCGGACGAAGTCCCTGCAAGGTGCCACAGCTGTTGTAGCCGGGAGGGTCGTTGTGTCCGGGAGCGCTACTGTCATAGTGCAGAAGCTCCAAAATGCAGAAACTCGTTTTCGCACCAGTTCGGAGAATAGGTCCGGGCGTGCCGTTCGGATTTAGAACCCGTAGGCGAAACACCGTCCAGTCGTCGAAGTGGATGTGCCCATGCTGCGGGTGATAGGTAAACCACCCTGCAGGACGTGTCCACGTCGAGCCGTCAGTGCGATAGATGCGCTGATAGACGCGCTGCTGACCGTTGACGATATCGCCGGGGCCGGTACCGCCAAAAATCTCCAGGCGACCGATGCCCTTATTTACGGAGACTGTCGGAAATCGAAGTGCACGACTTGACCCACTTGGTGGGAATTCGCTTGATGAGGCCGTGCCCATGGCCGCCTCTGCCAAGTAAGACTCCCAAAGTGTGCAGTCTGGCAATTTGTCGGTAGCGCCCTGAAGCACCATCGCAGTAAGTAAAGTTGTGAGCATCGTTTAGAACCCCTATAGAGAAGACTTTCTATTGTAAGAATTCTAAGGCATTTTGGACTGAAATAGCAAGAAATCCGAGTTCCAGACTCGCCACCGACGACCGTATATCAGAATTTGACAGGTATCGGTTCCCGCACTTTGATCTCCTCGACCTCGAAAAAGTCGGCAGACTTTCGATTCCCAGCAAGCAAGGACGCTGGAAACGATTGGAGATAAGTGTTGAACTCACGGACGTTTCCGTTGTAAAGCCTTCGGGCGGCCGAAATACGATCTTCGGTGTCGATCAGCTCTTGTTGAAGTTGTGCAAAGTGCTCGCTTGCCTTAAGTTGAGGATAGGCTTCCACCCGCGCCATCAGCATATTCACAGCTGACACCAATTGTTGCTCGTGCTGGACAAGATTCTCGACGTTGCCAAGCGCCCCGACTGCTTTTTCTCGGGCCTGCGTTACCCTTTCAAAAACACTGCTTTCGTGCGCCGCATACCCCTTCACTGTCTCTACGAGGTTCGGAATGAGATCATGCCGTCGCTTAAGTGCGATGTCGATACCCGCCCATGACTCACGAATGAGATTCTGCAAGTAGACGAAACGGTTGTGTGTCGAGACTATCCACACGATAAAAACTATCGCGAGCAGACCGAGTGCGACGGGGATGATCATGGAGGAGGAAACTTGCATCTCTCAGCTCATATTATCGAATGGGCTTGCCCAAGGGGTAGAGATTCCGCGATCTTGCTTGACATAGTTTGGAATCCGCTGAACGAACCCTTCAACGTCGCTAACAATCCGATAGATATCCATCGGTTCGTAGTAACTCCTCTGATGGAGAATAATAAATGGGCCTGCGATTTGCCAATCGCGAGCAGGAACTGTCAGCAGGTACTCCATCATGCGCGGATGGATCAGATCGTATGCAGCGCGTCTGTCGTTACATTGGACGAAGTATCTCTTGTTGAACTCGGCCGACTCAAACTCAATTTCATGCCTGCCGAGCTTCTCCATCACTCGATCTGCGAAAGTTTCCGGGCTCATCCGCAAGCCGGGAAGCATCATAGGAATCCTGACGGCTGCAACGCCGAATCGATAGGTGGTTGTCTCGACTTTGTCGTCGCGCCGGGTGTCCTCTTTATACTCATAGTCGAAAATGAACCAATCAACACCTTCACGCCTTCCGATCAACAAGCTGGATACGTCGCGTCCATAGCCCTTTCCAAATGGCTCAAAGCCGTCTAACCCATCAAGAAATCGATCTGCGCTCGACACGCCAAAGCCAAGCATCTGCTCAAAAAATCCGCTTCCGCTCTCTTCTCTGCTCAGGCCGTAGGGCATGAACTGGAGCCCAAGTCTTCCGGCGAGTTCGAACATCGCGACTCGTCGTTCCTCCGCCTTCTTCTTGGCGTACATCATCGACAGGATCAGGATTAACCCAAATATGATCGCCCCGACGATGAAAACTGCCTGTTCCATAGATTGAATTCCGCCATCTTAACGACGTGCACGTTCGCTTCGTTGCAAACGATTTTGCTCAAAAGAGAAGTAATCTTTGTTTATGCCCGAGATACGATTCGACCGCTACTACAATCACGCCGAGATCGGCGAACTCTTGAAGGCTTATGAGAGCGAGTATCCCAACCTCGTAACCGTTACGAAGATCGGAAGCTCTTACGAAGGACGCGACATTTGGCTTGTTTCCGTGACGGCAAAGGACAAGGGCGATCACGCGGACAAACCAGCATTCTGGTGCGATGCGAATATCCATGCCTCCGAGCTCAGCGCTTCGACGGCTGTGCTGCATATGCTCAACAAGCTCTGCACACAGTACGGCAAAGACAAGCAGATCACTCTTGCGGTCGATACACGGACGTTTTATCTCGTTCCTCGACTGTGTCCGGACGGTGCAGAATGGGCTTTGGAAACTCCTCCTCGAATCGTACGCTCATCGATTCGGCCCTACCCGTTTGATGAAGAGGACCCATACGGCCTGGAGCGGCAAGACATGGACGGCGACGGTCGAATCCTAAATATGCGCATTGAGGATCCCAACGGCGCATGGAAAGTCTGCGATCAGGATGAACGATTGCTTGTTCGTCGCGAGCCGGGCGATTATGAGGGCAAGTTTTATCGGGTGCTCCCAGAAGGGACTTTCCACAACTTTGACGGTTTGACGATGCGCGCACGCAAAACGAAAGAGGGCCTGGACATGAACAGGCACTTCCCTTCTTCTTGGAGGCCGGAGCATGAGCAGCACGGCGCGGGGGACTACCCGGCCCGAGAGCCGGAGATTAGGGCGGCTGTTCAGGCCATCGTCGACCGCCCGAACATCTGCGGAGCCATATGCTTCCACACCTTCAGCGGAGTCCATCTTCGCCCGCCGAGCCGTTACGCAGACGACGAACTGCCCGCCGAAGACCTTTGGACGTACCAGGCCCTCGGCGACAAGGGCAAAGAGATGACGGGCTACCCCGCCATCAGCAACTTCCACGAATTCAAGTACCACCCCAAGGAGGTCATCACCGGCGTCTTCGACGATTGGATGTATGAGCATCTGGGCGTTTATGCTTGGACGACCGAAATCTGGTCTCCCCAGCGACAAGCTGGGATTACCGATTACAAATACATCGATTGGTTTAGGGAGCACCCTGTGGAGCACGACCTAATGCTTTTGAAATGGTCGGATGAGAAGTTGGACGGGAAGGGTCACATCGATTGGTATGAGTTCGATCATCCACAGTTGGGCAAAGTGGAGCTTGGGGGCTGGGATGCTTTGTATGCTTTTCGAAATCCCCCACTCAACTTTTTGGAAAATGAGGTGGCCCCGCTTGGTGATTGGGCGATATGGCAAGCTCTTTGTTCACCCAAGCTCGAGCTTCACAGCACACACGTCGAGGCCGCGGGGGCAGGCGCTTGGCGAATCCGGGTCGCCGTGCAGAACACGGGCTGGCTTCCGACTTGTGTGAGCAAGCGCGCTGAGGAGAAGAAAATCGTCCGGGGCGTGGTGGGCGAGATTACTCTTGCCGGGGAATCACGCGATCCGAAAGGTGCATCCTCACCAGATTGGCTTGTCAGCGGGGAGTTGAGGCAGGACAAAGGCCAGCTTGTGGGACGAAATCACGTCACAGCAGGCGGGTTTGGATGGCAAGTGAATGGCACCGACGATATGGCAGTCTTCGAGTGGGTCGTCGCGAGTGCAGGAACCTATGACGTAGAGCTCAAGCACCAACGCGCTGGGACGGTCCGTGTGTCTGTTCAGGCTTCGTAAAAACCTGATCGTCTGGAACTGGCACATCTTCCAGGTCCCACAGGGTGTGGGACCTGGAACCGAATCGACGCGCTGAGTTGTTGACTTTGATACAACCAAGTTCCGTAAATGCCAGCCCATGACCCCGTGTCGTGGGCTTCTTGTTTTGCGGCGCTGAGTTTGGGGGATCTGCAAAAAAATGGACCGTCCTTTGACGGTCCAAATGAATCCAAGTAGCCATTCACATGGCTTCTGGTTGTTTTTGCCTTTCTATACCTTCGGAAGAAAACGTTGTTCGTACAAAGTGTGAGCCGGGCCGTCTTTGGTTTCAGCCCGGCTCAATGTTGCGCTTTGGTCTCCTACTCGGTGACCGACATGCTCGACGCTCCTCCGGCGGAGTCCACGGGGCGTTGACCATCAGGATTCTCCTTTCGGATCTCCTTGTTGTCAGGCATCGTGCCTCCTGAGGCTGAGTCTGAGCAGCCAATCAGCGCGAACGGCACGATTGCCAGCGCCAGAGCTAGGATGAGTCTTTTTTGCAACATTATTTTTGTCCCTTAGATGCCCATCGGGTTCAGCAGTCTGGAGACATAAATGCCTGCGGTCTTGCTGGGTGACGGGTTGTAGATTTGGCCTCGGAAGTCAACCGATCGAGCGGAGCTGTCCGTCATGGTCGCTGTGGAGCGGCCCTGCGGGAGCAGACACTGCGTCGGGTTTGTGTGGAGACCGTTCAGGCCATTGAGCGGGCGTGTCGTCGTCGTGATGACGTAGCTGAAGTTGCCACCGTTTGCGTTTGCCGCAGCCGGATTCCAGCGCCAGCATGTGCTGAGCGGATTGCCACCCGAAGCGAATGGGAACCAGTTGTCCCAGTTGGAACCTTCAACGAAGAGGATCGTGTTAGACACGTCGTCAACCTGAGTGTTGCTGTAGGACGTGGCGATCTTTCGGCCAAGCCAGTCTGCGAGGGTCGGATCAAGATTCACGAGACCACCAACGCCTTCGTAGCGAACGAGCTGACCGGCGTGCGTACCTTGATAGTAGTTGTTTGTGTTTGCTGTCAACGAGACCGATACAGCAGCGCGAGCTGGCATGCCCATGTGCTGCAGACGCGTCCAGTACAGGTTCGCATCATTGGCGGGTCGGTTTCGCTTGGGGTTGAGGATCAGCTCGTAGTTCTTCATGTACGGCTGAGTCAGGTCCTGCCAACCGAGGTCGATGGGGAGAGTCGGGTGACTTGCCATCGTCGGCGAGAAGATGTCGTCGTAGTCGGCAGCGTAGATCATCTGCGACGTACCGGCTTGCTTGATGTTGCTCAGAAGAGCGGTGTTCTTTGCCGAATCCTTAGCTTGGGCAAAGACGGGGAACAAGATAGCGGCGAGAATCGCTATGATCGCGATAACCACCAAGAGTTCAATTAATGTGAATGCTTTTTTGCAAAACATGATTTCACTTCCTAATAATTACTTGTCTGAATGTCCGAAGACAGGGTGATTGTAATATCACTAACGCGAAACTTACAAAATTTATAGGCCAAAGCACTATTGTTATGCTGATATTTGATCAAATGATGCAGTGCGTTTCTAAACACTTGTTATCAGTTATATTCTTTTAAGTACTTTCATTGAATATAGATAGCTTACAAGTATTCAAATGTACAAAACAGCTTCGTTTTTGCACAATTTACCCCTTGATTCAGTCTTGTTCCAATTATTGTTTTGAATGGAACTATCGCAGTGATGTCAACGTATTGATCTTGGCTGTTTGAATAATCGTGGATTTTTGAATAGGCAAACGCTTGGCAGTATTCGAAGCCTGTAAATAATGCCGGGGCAATTGCTTTGAGAAGTGTGGTTAGTTCGCTATGCGCGATTACCCCTGGTCAAAGTTAGTTAAACGATGTACCTTTCGACGTTAAGTCTTATGACCTAAGCGTTGACTTTTTGACCACGATTGAATCGTAGGCTTCATCGATGATTTCCAGGGCAAGTTCCAGCATCTCTTCGCTGTCGACAAGAATCGACACCCAGCCAAATCGGCCCACGTGACTGGCAACCACGATGTTTGGATGAAGGATGAGCTGAGACTGACGATCGGGTGTGCTCTTGACGGTAAAACGAGCCTCGTTCTCTGATCCAATCGCAAAGATTTTCTTTTTGACCTTCCAGACCACGTGACCCCAGGGGTACTCCTCCACAGCATTGGGCTTTGCCAGGCAGTGCGCTCGGACGGATTGATAGACCGCTTGTGGATTCATTACGGAAGTTTACATCTCGCGCCGGAACTCAAGGGCGCTGAGAAGGGTAGCCGAATCGGCGTAGTCAAGTTCGCCGCCTATGGGCATTCCATGAGCGATTCGCGTGACCTTGATACCTGCGGGTTTGATGAGCTTGGCGAGGTAGAGGGCAGTGGAGTCGCCTTCGACTGTTGGGTTCGTGGCGAGGATGACTTCAAACACGCCTTCGCTTAGGCGTGCCAACAACTCACGCACACGCAATTGCTCAGGGCCGATGCCATCCATGGGGTTGAGGACCCCGTGAAGCACATGATAGCGCCCCTTGAATTCGTTGACACGTTCAATCGCGCTGATGTCCTTAGGTTCGGCGACGACGCAAATCGTCTCGTCGCTGCGACGGGGATCGAGGCAAATCTCGCAGGTTTCCGACTCGCTAAAGTTTTGGCAGACGACGCAGAATCGGAGTGATTTCTTGGCAATGGCGATGGCCTGGGTAAGACGCACAACGTCTTCGTCGGGCAGTCGGAGCAGGTGAAAAGCAAGGCGTTGAGCCGATTTTGGCCCCACGCCAGGGAGCTTTTCAAGCTCGGCAATGAGTTCAGCGAGAGGTCTCGCGTAAAGCATTCTAGAATTTCATACCCGGAATTTCCGGCATACCCTTCATGATCTCTTGAGTTTTCGCAGCTCGGAGTTCGACAGCCTTTGTGAAGCCATCGCGCACAGCGGAAACGATCAGGTCCTCAAGCGCTTCGATATCGCTCGGGTCAACGACCGAAGCGTCGATCTTGAGTTCGGCGATCTCGCCAATTCCGTTGAAAACAGCCTTGACCGGGCCCTTGTCGACGTTGATGCGCTCAGCAGCGAGTTCGGTTTCGAGTGTTTGTGCGCGGGCCATTGCAGCTTGGGCCTGCTGCAACATTCCCGACATTCCTTGACCGCCAAATCCTTTGGGCAATTTCATGCGTGTTTCCTTTGGTCGCGGCGTTGCTGAAAGCTGAAACCGCCGCTTTAAAAATCTTTGAAGGTCTCCCGCGCAAGTTCCGCGAGTTCTGTTCCTTCGGCAGCCAATTCTACCGCAGCCGTCTGCATGCTGACTGCGGGTCCCTTCTTCGCGACCTCGTATTGAACGCGCCAGTTCTCTCCTGCAGCATCGCGTACCATCTTCTCGAAGGAAGCAGCTTTCTTCTCTGGGTTTTTGGCGAAGATGCGGTCGTGGTCGATCTGCCGTTCAAATGCGACGAACATTGTATTGTCCGCAAACTTGGACACGTGTGTTGACAGCAGGGCGGTAGCAACGGAGCCACCGTGGGACTTCGCGTCGTTGAGCACTGCGGTCCAAACCTTTCGGGCGTGATCAAGCGCAGGGTCGCCGGTGGGTTCTGGCTCAGCGATCGGCTCTGGTGCAGCCTTTGCGGGGGCTTCGGGAGCTGGCTTAGGTGAGCCATTGGTCGGCGCGGCGGCTTGGCTTGATGGGGCAGCAACTGCCCGCTGAGGCGGCTCAGCGCGGGTCGCAGGCTTCTCCTTAGGCAGCGCGGGAGCCTGCGATGCTTGAGCTGTCTGAGTGCGGGCGGGATTGCGCAGTTCGAGGGAAATCCTAATTAGCTCCGACTCCAGCCATAAGCGGGGGATGGATACATCGCGAATGACGCGGTGGGCTTCGGCAAGCGCTCCTCGAATCTTTAAGATTGCATCCGGGCCCAGTCGGGCGGCGGTTTCGTGCAAAGCGGCAGAAACGGTTGCCTCCTGCTCCTTCCCCGCGCCATAGGCGGAGCGGGTGAGGTCAGCAAGACGATGAATCATGGATTCGACGACCATTCTTGGGTCGCGACCCAGTCGATTTGTCTGTTCGAGCAGTTCGACGATCTTGGCGATACTGCCCTCCTTTAGACCGACGAGGAGTTCGTCCACCACCTCTTCGACGACGAGACCAAGTTGGTCGTAAACATGCGCGACCGTGATACCCTCATCGGTTGTGAGTACGGCCTGCTCTAAGAGAGTGAGGGCATCTCGAAATCCACCATCGGCCATGCGGGCAATCGCGGCAAGTGCGGCGGGCTCAAACTTCATGCCTTCAGCGTTGGCGACATGCTCAAGCCGTCCGATCAGGTCAGGCACGCTCCCTCGATGGAACTCATACTTCTGGCATCGCGAGCGGATAGTCGGGGGGACTTTGATGTACTCGGTCGTTGCAAGAATGAAAATCAGATGGGCCGGTGGTTCCTCGATGGTCTTAAGCAGGGCATCGAATGCCTTGGACGACAGATCGTGAACTTCGTCAACGATGAAGACTTTGTAGCGGCAGGTCGAAGGTTGGTATTGGGATGCCTGAACAATCGTCTCTCTGACGTCCTCGACGCCCGATTCGCTTGCTGCGTCTATCTCGACGATGTCCATGCAGCTGCCATCGGTGATGGAGGTGCAGATGCTGCATTCGTTGCAAGGTTCGGCAGTCGGGCCTTTTTCGCAGCACAGGGCTTTGGCGAGCAGCCTTGCAGCAGAGGTTTTGCCCGTTCCACGCGGTCCGGTAAAGAGGTAAGAGTGGGCGATCCTGCCCGTTTCGAGGGCGTTTTGCAGAGTGCGTACGACGTGTTCTTGACCAACAAGGTCAGAGAAGGTTTGGCTTCGATATTTGCGATAGAGGGATAGATAAGCCAAAGCGAGAGGACTCCGAATGCCGGGAATAATGCATCGCGCACCAAGCCGATTTACCGTTGCTCCCTTCCGGGCCTGGCGGGGTTCACCGTCTGCATGCCGCGCAGTTCCCGGCGAACTGCTTCATTGTAGCACTCCGCCGGGTGGCATCGGAGTCCGTTTCTATGTATGTTACGGCTTTCGTATCGGCCGTAAAGTGTTGTCTGCGGGCTTAGGAGCCTCAGGGGTTTTGGCATCGGAGCGTAGTCCTGGAACGAGAATGAGGTCTTCATTCTGTCGGTCTGCACTCGTCTGTTCGATATAGTTCGCTGTCTTGAGGATCGGGGTTTCCATTCCAGGTCGGAAGTTCCCTTCGCGCTTGATTTGGTCCCGGGTGATCTCCAACCGAGTGAACATGACGCGCTCTCCGGGGCGAACCTCGGTGTTTAGGAAGTTCTTGTCTGTGAACCCTTCGCCCGTATATCCGAACTTATCCTGCATATGAGCGGGGGCGCTACGCGGGTTGTAGTAGAACTCGATGTAATACTTTTCGGCAGCGAACGGATACATGGTGTAGTCGCGAGACATGTCGATTCTTTTCTTGAATCTTCGGCTGCGAACGTAAAGCTGGTCTTGCATGAAAGTCAGCTTTGTCGGCACGGCAAGATCGACTCCCTTGACGTAATCCCAAATCATGGCGGCGGGCTTCGTCTTGCGTTCGGGGTCGTTTTCGTCTTCGGCATCGCGAAGAATAACACGGACGCGAGTTCCAACCGGAAGGACGTTCCACGTCCCTTCGATCAGCATGACTGCAGAGGATTCGACGGTCACCTTCGCGCTAAAGCCAACATCGAATGGGGGCTTCACGTCATAGGGCAGCCTTTCAAAACTGCCATCCTTCCGCTCTTTCGCAAAATAGCCACGGCTTGCAAGGCGCACAAGGTCTGTGTCGAGATTGTTCTCTCGGGTGTCGCGCAATGTGTTATCGGAGAAGGCGGAGCTTGCGTCCTTGCCCTCCATAATCTTGTTGGCTTCATCCACCAGATCAAACTCGAGCTTAAGAGCGTCTTCGATTCTTCCCGCTCGATAGTAGGCCATACGCAACAGATTGCGGCGAGCCCGAAGGATGTCTTTTTTGTCGTGGGCCTTCACGAACCAGTCGACGGCCTTTTCGTAGTCGTCGTCGATTTTGTGATACCAAATCCAGCCTGTCTCGAAGAAAAGCTCGTAGGTGTCTGGGTTATTGACCGTTCCTTCTTCGCCAAGCGCGAGCGCTTGGGGCACATAACGCCTGTCCGATCGCGACTCTTCGTCGGTGAAGTTGTAGGCGATGTGCCACATTCCAGTGGAGTAGACGTCGATCTGGTGAGGGTCTAGCCACGTCACCAATCGTATCATCGGCAAGACAGCGTCGTAGTTGCCGGTGTCGAAGAAAGAGTCGGCGCGCACCCACAGAATTCCAGCGATCATCTCTCGGAATCCAGCCACCGCGAGCATCAACTGCGTCGGGTCAAGCCCGGGCGCGATGCCTTGAGCGCTGTTCTTCGTGCTGTAATTCTTCGTCCATTTATCGTAGATGACACCCTGCTGCAAGCCAGCTTGACCAATAAAGCAGACTGCGAGGATCGCCAGAAATGTGGATTTGCCTTTCACGGTTAAACCTCTCTTCGATCAAAGATCAGAATCGCCCCGACCAGCAAAATTCCGATATAGAGGAGACCGTATCCGGTCACCGCGATGAAGTAGTGCTGTTCGTTTTGAATGACTTGGCCTGGGTTGATGATCGGGTTTTGAACGTTGTAATTCGCAAAGTTTGGAATTGCGACGTTCAACGTTTTAAACAACATCAGCAGAACCGGGGGCAGTTCCTTGTTCTCGGTCATCGTCTGCATGAACGGGTTGAAGACCGATCCAACCAAGAACAAGCCGCCAGTAAGGAAGAAGTTCACAATCGGCGATACGAAAGTCGAGAAGAAGACGCCCACTGCGGCCAAGAGGCACATCTGGACATAGAACATCATGATGCCCTTGACCAATGCCAGCGACTCGGAAGTGATTCCACTCTGACGATAGATGAACAGGATAACAACGACCACTGCCATCAGGGCCATCATCAGGCCAAGCGCGAGAATTGCGCCCATGAACTTCCCAACGAGGAATTGCCAGCGTTGGACGGGCTTAGACAGAATCGTATAGATCGTTCGGCGTTCCACCTCGTTCGGGATCATGTAAACCGTAAGCACAATCGCGATGACGGCGCCGGTGATCTGTACCATACCGAGCATGAACGACTTGAGAACGGTCATCTCTTGCCGCGCCGAGAGGACGGTCAACGCAGGAGCGATCATGGTGAGGAACACACCGATAAACAGAATAATAAGCAGCACTCGACGTCGGATCGCTTCACCGATCGTCGTTGCGGCTAAAGACCAGATAACTCTCACTTCTTCCCTCCAGGGCCAGGGGCTGCGCTGCTTACCGTTTCTACGAAGAGGTCTTCGAGGTATTTGCGGCGTCGGACTACCTGCACGATTTTGCCCTTCTGGGTTCTTATGCTGTCGATGACGGCGTTGTGATCGTGAGTGTCGTTCAATTCGATGAGGACCCCGTCCGATTCAAACGGAAGAACTTTTGCTCCGTTTAATCCGAGGCCACCAACCCAATCGACGCTTACGCCTTCGGCGGTGATCTCAACGAGTTCGCCTCGAAGAAGGTCTGAGAGTTTGCCTTGGCGCTCAATGCGTCCGTGGTTAATGATGGCAACACGGTCGCAGATGCGCTCAACTTCGCTCATTTCGTGTGACGAGACAAAGACAGTGCGGCCCTCTCCCTTGAATTGGAGAATGAGGTCACGAATCTCTTTGTGCGCGATAGGGTCGAGACCACCGGTGGGCTCATCCAAGAAGAGGAGCTTGGGGTCGTTGAGCAGGCTTTGCGCCAAACCGACGCGTTGCTGCATACCCTTCGAGTACTGCGAGATGGTTTTGGTCATATCCTTATGCAGGTTGACCTTTTCTAAGAGACGCTTACAAAGATCGATATCATGGATTCCGAACAGTGAGGCATAGAATCTCAGCAGCTCAAGGCCCGTCATATATTCGTAATAATACGGGCGCTCGGGCAGGTAGCTGATCAGTTTGTGGACATCTATGTCTCCGATCTCTTTTCCAAGAACGAAGGCCTCTCCTGTCGTGGGATAAATGATGCCGAGCAGCATCTTGATCGTAGTCGTTTTACCCGCACCGTTCGGGCCAAGGAATCCAAAGATTTCTCCTTCCTCGACCTCCAAGTTGAGATTGTCGACGACGTTGATCTTTCCGGCTCGGGTTCGATAAGATTTTGTAAGGTTGATCGTTTCGATGGCAGCGGCCAAAAGTAAATGACCTCCTATGAGTCAATGACGGCAGATTATACCAAGGCAAGCTTTGGGCCAAAGCCCGTGCCAGCTCTTGAAAGCCAAACGCGATTGCTCCTTTTTTGGTTCCCAGCGCGAACTTTGTGCAAAACATCGCCCTAAAACTCAGCAAACAACTTGTGACATTCGCTTCAATCGTGTATATAATCATTCAAGCGCCAAGAGACCCAAACTTCCGGTTTGGACTCGAAAGGGTCCTCGCGAGAGAGGTTAGGCCTTGGAGGAAAGCTTGCGAGAAGGTTCTTTGCTCTCCTTTCAGCCTTCTCGCATTTTTTTATTTGTCCTGAGCATTTCTGCGATTAGGCCCCTTTTGCGGCTTTTATAAACGCACGCAACTTTTCTCGATCTTTTATGCCGGGCGAAGATTCCACCCCTGAGCTCACATCGACAAAGTGAGGACGGACGGCGTTGATAGCCTCCGCTACGTTTTCGGGGGAAAGTCCACCCGCCAGCCCAACTGGGATGCTGCTCTGGGTCACTATCCTCGCGGCTAGATCCCAATCCGCTCGGTGGCCCGTTCCTCCAAAAGCCCCTTGATGGTAAGCATCAATGAGGAGTTTCTGGGCGCCGGAGGCGCTTTCAAGAACTTCTTGAACTGTATTTTGAGGCTTGAGGCGTACGGCTTGCCAGCGAGATTGCGGGCTTGATAGCCACTCCACCGATTGCACGATGTCGAAGCCTTTTGGCAGATGGGCGAGATTGCAGACCCCGAACACAGCAACCTTTTTGGCAGCAAGCTCACTTATCCAATCTGGGATTTGTGAGGGGTCACCAAAGCACCTCGGCGAGGATGGCTCGAACACAAAGCCCAGGTAATCGGCTCCGCAGTCACGGGCAAATTCAGCATCTTCTCGTGTACGAAGCCCGCATATTTTGACCTCTACCAGCGCATCACCTCTTTCACTTTCGCTCCAATATCTTCAGCTGCGCAGAAGGTTGTTCCAATAAGGACAGAACGCGCACCAGCAGAGCTCACGAGCTGGACATCATCGCTCGTTGCCAGCGAACTCTCGCTGACCGTGTGGGCAAAGGCCTTGATTTGGGGGAGCAACCGAATGGAGGTTTCAATGTCGGTTTGGAAGCTCGAAAGGTCGCGGTTGTTTATGCCGATCAAATTTGCCTTTGCCTCAAGAGCCCTTTCTGCCTCCTGTTCATCATGAATTTCGACAAGGACATCCATGCCGAGCTGCCACGCAAGGGCTTGCAAGTCACGGAGGCGAGACTGTTCGAGAGCAGCGACGATAAGAAGTATTGCGTCGGCCCCCCATGAGCGGGCTTCGTACACTTGATAGGGATCTTCGATGAAATCTTTGCGAAGAACTGGGATCGACGTGGATTCTCTCGATTTGATAAGGTTTTGAGGCGATCCTTTAAAATATTCGACATCTGTGAGGACACTAAGGCAGTGTGCGCCTGCTGATTCGTAGGTTCGTGCCACTTCAACCGGGTCAAGATTTGGACGGATAGAACCCATTGATGGGCTTGCCGCCTTTACTTCTGCAATGAGAGTTACCGGCTGCTCAGCTTCTGCCAGTGCCTTACGAAACCCGCGCACAGGATCGGCATCTCGGGCCTTTGCACGCACCTCATCCAAAGAAAGTTCGGCTTTGGCGTCGGCGATCTCTCGCCGTTTAGTTTCGAAGATGCGGTCAAGGTAGCTCATGCGTTACTGCTCACCTCAATAAGCTCCTCAAGCTTGGCGATGGCTTTGCCACTCTCCAACGCATCCCTTGCTTCAGACGCGCTGTCGATAAGCGCTCCTCCACGAACGAGCCAGAGCGCGGCAGCGGCGCTCGGGATAAGGGCTTGGCTCCTTGGATGAGCTCCGGTGAGCGCTTCTCGGAGAATGGATGAATTTTCTTCGACAGTGCTGCCGGGCAGAATCTGGCTTGGGCTGAGGCCATCGATACTGAAGTCTTTCGGATCGTATTTTCCTTCTGTGAGTTCTCGACCATTTACAAACATGTATTCAGTGGATGCGCAAGGGCTGATCTCATCAAGCCCGTCGGTTCCACGAACGACGAGCCCGCGCTTGATGCCAAGCATTGCCATTGCTTCGGCTGTGGGACGAATGAGCGTACGGTCGTAGACGCCTATGACTTGTGAGGAGGCGCCAGCAGGGTTCGCGAGTGGGCCGAGTTGGTTGAAGACCGTTCGCACCTGAAGCTCCTTCCTTACTTTCCCAATCGCTTTGAGGGCTGGGTGATAACTGGGAGCGAAAAGGAACGCGATACCGACCGTATTGAGCAGATGGAGGGCGCTTACGGAGTCGTTGGTGATACGGACTCCGAGCGCTTCGAGCACGTCCGCGCTTCCGCAAGAGCTTGTGACAGCACGATTTCCGTGCTTTGCGACCTTCACACCACAAGCGGCAAGGACAATTGCCGCACCGGTGGAGATATTGAACGACGCAGAGCCACCACCTGTCCCGCAGGTATCGACGACATCATAGGGGGCTTGAAAGCCGACAGAATGCTCACGCATCGCAGTGGCAAACCCGGCAAGCTCCTCACCGCTCGCGCCCTTGCCGGCGACTGCGATAAGCAAACCGGCAATCTGTGCTTCGGTTAGCTTTTCGGAAAGGGCCATTGACATGACATGATGTGCCTCGTCGGCGGACAGGCTTTTTTGTGCGATAAGATTGGCAAGCGCTTCCCGAAATTCCATCCGGTTCATTTTAGCTTCAAGCCGAAGGAATGGACAGGCCAGATGCGAAAGCTGAACAGTCTGTGTTAGGGTTGAAGCACCAAGAGCCCGGGCAGGGTGGGTAGAATCGGGGAACTTATGGGCCAGTATTGGGGCATCATCATCGCGGTTTTGCTTGCGGCGGGAATCAGCGCAGCAATGGTTACTTTGAGTTGGGTCCTCGGCCCGAAGAAGGTGACCCCTTACAAGTCGGCTCCGTACGAATGCGGTGTCTCGCCCGCGGGCGATGCGAACGAGCGCTTCCCTATCAAGTTTTACTTGGTTGCGATCTTGTTCGTCCTCTTCGATATTGAAGTCGTTTTCCTTTGGGGATGGATGACTTCGTTTAAGGGCGGTGGACAAGATTATCAAATCTTCAGTTTCGCTGTTTTGATGGTCTATATGGCGCTGTGGGTCTTGGGAGATGTGTACGCTCTACGAGTTGGAGCCATCGACTGGGACGAAGCGACATCGCTGCATCCGGCGAAGCTCGGCGATACCGAGTTTGACGATGGAGAGCTTCCGGTTTCGTTGCAGCCAGCCCTTCAAGGCGGAGGTGGCGAGTAATGTCCACACCTACAGTCGGCAATGAGCGCCTTGAACTCGTGCGCATCCGTGAATCGTTTCCCGACGCGATCCTTGGCTCCAAGGAGTATCGAGGGGACACTTGGATTTTTATTAAGAGGGAGAACCTGGTCGAGGTCGCGAAATTCCTCAAAGAGGACCCTGAACTTCAATACAAATACTTTGCCGAGTGCGTTGGTGCCGACTATTCCACCTGGACACACGAGCGTGATTTATCTGAGCGCTTCGAGGTCGTTTATAACCTGATGTCGCTCAAGCACTCTTCCCGGCTGTTCTTAAAAGTAGGGGCGAACGACGGGGACAAAATTCCAACACTCAAGCACGTTTGGCTTGGCGCAGAGTATCCGGAGCGAGAGATTTGGGATCTCTACGGTGTGGTGTTCGAGGGCAATGAACAGACGGAGCGGTTCTTGCTCCCGGATGACTGGGTGGGCTTTCCACTCCGTAAGGAATTTCCTCTCGGCGGTGAGGATGTTCTCTTTGATCAGAGCACTCGCGGCCCTGCCGTTGAGGACATTCAGATGCCTCATGCCGGTGAAAGTTTTGACGGCAAAACCGGATCGGATGAGATCAGCGGTCGCTGATTTTGGACCAAATCAACCCTTTTGTAACGCGTCTGCATTGTGCTTTGAACATACGATGCGGACTTTATTCGTTTTGAAGCGAATGAAGCTATCTTCCTCCAAAACGGCCACTTTCTTGAAATATCATTGACGATTGTGGGTGGTTGTCAGAGACCACTTATAGTCTGGAATTTTAATAAAATTCCCCTGTCCTCAAATGGAGGAATGCATGTTGAAGAAAGCATTTACACTTATAGAACTCTTGGTTGTTATTGCAATCATCGCAATCCTTGCCGCCATCCTGTTCCCTGTCTTTGCACAGGCGAAGGATTCGGCTAAGAACACCGCTCTTTTGAGCAACGTCAAGCAGGCTGGAACATCGCAGATGATCTACTCGGCTGACTACGACGACATCTTCTCGCCGACGATGGCAAGTCACCCGACTCAGCCCATCGACCTCGGTTGGCAAGACCTTTGTCAGCCGTACATGAAGAACTACGAACTGGTTCTGAACCCGAAGCGAACACGTCCTGCCAACAACACTTGGCTGTACTGGACCCGTCTGCAGCACATCGCCCTTCCGGCACGTGCAGCAACCTCGGGCAACGCTACGGTTCTTACTCAGAACTACTTCCAGGGCGCTCATGCTGGCCAGAACGTTCGATATGAAGGCGTCGGCGGTTTTGTAAACCTCGACACAACCCTTCCCGACTGGCTTGGCCGATCGGTCGCTACGTCCTACAGCAACACTCAGGTTGACGACGTGTCCAACACGATCCTTTACGCTGAGGGTTCGAACTGGGATGCCTGGTTCTCGCTCATCGCAGGCGATGGCGTTACCCTTGGACCGCTTAGCTACTGTGTTCGCTGGAACCCGGTTCCGGATGCAAACGCTAACGGTGCAAACTACAGCGCTCCGATCACGACGACCACACGACCGCTTAACGGTCTGAACGGTCTGACAGCTGCTTGCTTCATCCCGCAGGGCCGCTCCACAGCGACCATGACGGATAGCTCCGCTCGATCGGTTGACTTCCGCGGACAGATCTACAACCCGTCACCCAGCAAAACTGCAGGCATTTATGTCTCGAAGTTGCTAAACCCGATGGGCATCTAAGGTATCGTAATCGAATGTCAATTCGCATCAAGTCAATACTTGCATTGACAGCACTCGTGATGTCGATAGCACTCGTAGGCTGCGGTGATGGATCCGGCGGCGGATCCACCATGCCCGACAATGACCAGATTCGGAAAGAGAATCCGACCAGCGAACGCCCAAGCTTGAGCGCGGGTGGAGAAACTGGGGGAGCAACTCCGAATACTCAGCTCGGAAAAGAGTAATTTCCTTTTCGAGAAAGCAATAGCGGGCCGTCGTTTGACGGCCCGCTTTGTTTTTTGTGACTGCCCTCTTATTGATCCTGATTTGAAGATTGAGGTTGTGGATGCCTTTGATTTGTAGATCTGAAGTGTTTTTGTTTGTTGTTAGCACCATGGCTTGATGGGTCTTTGTACTAGGTCCATAGGAGCTACTCAGGCTCAATTGTCAAGTTCGACGTCCCATCCGATTGAAACATTTGGTGGGACCTGTGATGACCGGCAGGTTGAGCACGTCAAACTGTCGTACCTGTGGCCGCGAGTAGCGATCACGGTGTTGACCAACCATTACAAAGCATGCTTTGTGGGAAATTTCACATGTCTAACAAGAAAGCATTTACACTCATTGAGCTTCTCGTTGTGATCGCCATCATTGCGATCCTTGCCGCCATTCTGTTCCCTGTCTTTGCCCAAGCCAAGGATTCCGCTAAGAACACCGCTTTGCTGAGCAACATCAAGCAAGCTGGAACTTCGCAGATGATCTATGCATCGGACTACGACGATATCTTCTCGCCGACGATGGCCAGCCACCCGACGCTGCCTATCGACCTCGGTTGGCAGGATCTCGTTCAGCCGTACATGAAGAACTACGATCTGATCCTGAACCCGAAGCGAACCCGCCCTGCCAACGATCCGGCTAACCTGTTCTGGGTTCGTCTGCAGCACATGGGTCTCCCGGCTCGCGCAGCAACCTCGCTGAACACGACTGTCCGCACGAACAACTACTATCTTGGAACACACACCGGCCAGCCCGTTCGCTACGAAGGCGTTGGTGGTTTTGTGAACCTCGACACGACACAGCCCGACTGGCTCGGCCGCACCGTGGCTACGTCCTACAGCAACACTCAGGTTGACGACGTGTCCAACACGATCCTGATGGTTGAGGGTTCGAACTGGGACAACTGGTTCTCGCTCGCTGCTTCCGGTTCCCCGCTGACTGGCTGTTTCCGCTGGACCCCCGCCGCTTCGAACGCGAATGCAGGCAACTTCAGCGCTCCGATCACAACGACCACACGACCGCTCAACGGCGCTAACGGTCTTACAGCAACTTGTCTCGTTCCTCAGGGCCGCTCCACAGCGACCATGACAGACAGCTCCGCTCGATCGGTTGACTTCCGAGGCCAGATCTACAATCCGTCGCCCAGCAAATCGGCAGGCATCTATGTCTCCAAGTTGCTGAACCCGATGGGTATCTAACTGGAGAGATTTATGAGTCTTAAACTAAAGAGCATCTTTGCAGTTGTGGCAGTAGCCGCTTCGATCGCCCTTGTGGGTTGTGGCGCGGATAGCGGCACACCGGCTGCGGACAACGATCAGATTCGGAAAGAGAATCCTACCGACCAGCGCCCGTCGCTGGGAGATGGACCTGCTGAAACTCCTGCCAAAGAGTAGACGCTCTCTAACTCAGACCATTAATCTAAGACGGACTGCCTGAAAAGGCAGTCCGTCTTTTTGTTTAAGTCTATTCCCGCACAGAATATACAAACCAATGACTTGATCTTTGCATGATATGCCTTATATTGATAGTTGTTAGCATCTATGCAACAACTCAACCTATTTATCCGTGACAACCTTACTATTTTGGGATTATGGGAATTTTGGCTTCTTAATAGCAGTCGTGTAGTTGTCTGCAGACAAAGCACTTATCAATCTCTATAAGAGGTCATCATGCATTACAAAAAAGCCTTTACATTAATTGAACTTCTGGTTGTCATTGCTATCATCGCGATTCTTGCAGCGATTCTATTCCCGGTTTTTGCCCAAGCAAAAGACTCGGCGAAGAATACGGCTCTGCTAAGCAACATCAAGCAGACCGGAACGTCTCAGATGATTTATGCAACCGACTACGACGATATCTTTTCTCCAACTATGGCGAGCCATCCCGTTCAGCCAGTGGACCTTGGCTGGCAAGACTTGGTTCAGCCCTATATGAAGAATTACGAGCTTGTGCTCAATCCAAAGCGCACACGCCCTGCCAACAACACGTTCCTGTATTGGACACGTCTTCAGCACATGGGTATGCCCGCTAGGGCCGCAACGTCGGCAGTTGCCCAAGTTCGCACTCAGGGCTATCTGCAAGGAACACATGCAGGACAAAATGTCCGATATGAAGGTGTCGGCGGATTTGTGAACCTCGACACCACTCTTCCCGATTGGGCTGGTCGCTTTGTCGCGTCTTCATACAGCAATACTCAAGTTGACGATGTGTCCAATACGATCCTGATTGTCGAGGGGTCAAGCTTTGACAACTGGTTCTCGATGAATGTTGGTGATGGCGTCACTCTTGACCCGATGCGCTATTGCCTTCGCTGGAACCCAGTTCCCGACGCTAATGCGAACGGTTCTGAGTACAGCGCTCCGATCACGACGACGACTCGACCACTCAACGGCCTGAATGGACTCGTGCCGGGATGCTTTACTCCACAGGGCCGGTCGACGGCGACCATGACCGACAGCTCAGCTCGATCGGTTGACTTCCGAGGACAAATCTACAACCCATCACCCAGCAAGACTGCGAACGTTTACGTTTCCAAATTGCTGAACCCGATGGGCATCTAAAGATAACGACCGTTAAAGGGACGATGTAGGAGGGCAAAATCCGCAAATCTTCAACATGCATTTCCTCCGCATCGCCCTTTAACAACCCCGAGTCGCGACTACGACTCGGGGTTTCTTAATTCTTGAGGTCATACATTCAGGCGTAAAAGAACTCGAATTTCCGGGTTCTATTGTTCGGTGATCTTCTACTGTTTGCATGAAACAATCGATTGCAATGTTACGCTGGGCAACTATTGTCTCTCGAAGAGTTTTGATGGAGTTGAAAATGATCCATTTTCGCTACATCAATACAAAAACTCCGTTGATGGAGAGATATCATGTCAAATAAGAAAGCATTCACATTAATTGAACTTTTGGTTGTAATCGCGATCATCGCGATCCTTGCCGCTATCCTGTTCCCCGTCTTCGCACAGGCGAAGGATTCGGCTAAGAACACCGCTCTTCTGAGCAACATCAAGCAAGCCGGTACATCGCAGATGATCTACTCGGCAGACTACGACGACATCTTTGCACCGACGATGGCAAGCCACCCGGTTCAGCCCATCGACCTCGGTTGGCAAGACCTGACTCAGCCGTATATGAAGAACTACGAGCTGATCCTCAACCCCAAGCGAAACCGACCCGCTAACGATGCCTTCCTCTACTGGACGAGGATGCAGCACATTGGAATGCCTGGGCGTGCGGCGACAGCAGCCAGCGCCACGGTTCGTAATCAGAACTACTACCAGGGAACACATGCAGGACAGCCTGTCCGTCACGAAGGCGTCGGCGGTTTTGTAAACCTCGACACGACCCTTCCCGACTGGCTTGGTCGCTTCGTGGCTACTTCCTATAGCAACACTCAAGTTGACGACGTGTCCAACACGATCCTCTTCGTTGAGGGTTCTAACTGGGATAACTGGTTCCCGATCGTGCCGGGAGACGGAGTCACGACGGACCCGATGCGATTCTGCATCCGCTGGATTCCAGTCCAGTTCAATGCGAACGGTGGCAGCTTCAGCTCGCCGATCACGGCTACGACTCGACCGCTTAACGGACTTCACGGTCTGACAGGCTGCGTGGTTCCGCAGGGCCGCTCCACGGCGACCATGACGGACAGCTCCGCTCGATCGGTTGACTTCCGTGGGCAGATCTATAACGCTTCGCCCAGCAAGACGGCAGGAGTCTACGTCTCCAGACTCTTGAACCCGATGGGCATCTAACCGGTCACTTGTGGCTGGTGAGAGTATGGGCGGGCCGCTTATTGGCGGCCCGCCATTTTCAATATTTGGGAAACTTGAACTCGCAAGGCTCTGGGTCGCATCACACTATAGAAGCCGATCTGAGTCTTTGTTAGCCAAACGTAGATACTGTATAAGCAACGATGTAATTTTGTATAATTTTTTTATTTTGGAATTATTTCTACTGATATTTGAACAATTTGTGTTATTCTGTACATTGACGGTTCTCGGTGCATGAGAGCGTTCGGCGCTCGTATTGCCGAGAGAATCGGGCCCCGCAAGGGGAAAGAAATATATACATTGGAGACACAAATGTCACGCAAGAATGCATTTACACTTATTGAACTTCTGGTTGTGATTGCGATTATCGCGATCCTTGCCGCCATCCTGTTCCCTGTCTTTGCCCAAGCTAAGGATTCGGCGAAGAACACTGCTCTTCTGAGCAACATCAAGCAAGCCGGTACGTCGCAGATGATCTACGCTGCCGACTACGACGATATCTTCGCACCGACGATGGCAAGCCACCCGGTTCAGCCCATCGACCTCGGTTGGCAGGACCTGACTCAGCCGTACATGAAGAACTACGAGCTGATCCTCAACCCCAAACGAACCCGACCCGCCAATGATGCCTACCTGTATTGGACGAGAATGCAGCACATCGGTATGCCGGGACGAGCCGCAACCGCAGCTAATGCACTTGTTCGCTCGCAGAACTACTATCAGGGAACGCACGCAGGACAGCCTGTCCGTCACGAAGGCGTCGGCGGTTTTGTAAACCTCGACACGACCCTTCCCGACTGGCTTGGTCGCTTCGTGGCTACTTCCTATAGCAACACTCAAGTTGACGACGTGTCCAACACGATCCTCTTCGTTGAGGGTTCCAACTGGGATAACTGGTTCCCGATCGTTCCCGGCAACGGTACGACCCTTGACCCAATGCGATACTGTATTCGCTGGATCCCGGTCCAGTACAACGCGAACGGTGGCAGCTACAGCTCGCCGATCACGGCTACGACCCGACCGCTTAACGGACTTCACGGTCTGACAGGCTGCGTGGTTCCGCAGGGCCGCTCCACAGCGACCATGACGGACAGTTCCGCTCGATCGGTTGACTTCCGAGGCAACATCTACAACCCGTCACCCAGCAAGACAGCAGGCGTTTACGTCTCCAAGCTGCTGAACCCGATGGGCATCTAAATCGTTCTCGGCTAAGAAAACGCGAGATCAACATGCAAAGACGGACTGCATTTTGCAGTCCGTCTCCACAAAAAGTAAAAAACCTACAATTCCAAATCTCGTTCAATTCAATCCGCAAGTATGTTCAAAAACGAGATTAAGATTGGAATTGCAGAACATTTTTTGTAATTTTTTTGTCATTTGGCGCAAAGAATGCTATGATGGTTATGTGCGGCTCCTCAGGATTCGCACACCACGTCTGACGATTGTCGTTGGCGTGGAGCGCTTCCGATTGGAAGAAAATATACATTAGGAGACTCATTTAGAATGTCATACAAGAAAGCGTTTACGCTCATTGAACTTCTGGTTGTTATTGCCATCATTGCAATTCTCGCAGCTATCCTATTCCCTGTCTTTGCACAGGCAAAGGATTCGGCTAAGAACACTGCTCTTCTGAGCAACATCAAGCAAGCCGGTACATCGCAGATGATCTACTCGGCAGACTACGACGACATCTTCGCACCGACGATGGCAAGCCACCCGGTTCAGCCCATCGACCTCGGTTGGCAAGACCTGACTCAGCCGTATATGAAGAACTACGAGCTGATCCTCAACCCCAAGCGAAACCGACCTGCCGCAAATGCGTACCTGTACTGGACGCGACTGCAGCACATCGGTATGCCGGGACGAGCTGCTACCGCTGCTAACGCTACGGTTGTCGCTCAGAACTACTACCAGGGAACGCACGCCGGACAGAACGTCCGACACGAAGGCGTCGGCGGTTTTGTAAACCTCGACACGACCCTTCCGGACTGGCTTGGCCGTGCAGTCGCTACGTCCTACAGCAACACTCAGGTTGACGACGTGTCCAACACGATCCTCTTTGCTGAGGGTTCCAACTGGGACAACTGGTTCCCGCTAATCCCCGGCGATGGCGTCACCCTCGACCCGCTTCGCTACTGCATTCGCTGGATTCCGGTCGAATACAATGCGAACGGTGGCAACTACAGCGCCCCGATCACGACGACCACACGACCGCTCAACGGTTTGAACGGTCTCACAGCTGGATGCTTCATCCCGCAGGGCCGCTCCACAGCGACCATGACGGACAGCTCCGCTCGATCGGTTGACTTCCGAGGCCAAATCTACAACCCGTCACCCAGCAAGACTGCAGGCGTTTACGTCTCCAAGTTGCTGAACCCGATGGGCATCTAAAGTCAAAGAGACAGCGCAGCGCAGCTATGCGGCGAAGCGTTACTCTCAAAGAGCGGCCTGCCTCACTTGAGGCGGGCCGCTTTTCTGTGACGATTGGTCTCTTCGTGAGCATGTAGATGTCTCGGGTTCTTCTACCGAATGAACTCAACGGGTAACATGATTGGGTCTTTGATAGAAGGAAAGTAATGAGTTCTCACACCTTCATGCCCACCACGGAAACCGTCTTTCAGAAGACGGGTGAAAGTACGATGGTCGTCAACATGGGTCCCCAACACCCGTCGACCCATGGCGTTCTTCGGCTCATTCTTGAGCTTGAAGGGGAGACCATTATTCAGTGCAAAGCGGTGATTGGCTACCTGCACACCGGGATGGAAAAAGAGGCCGAATTCCAGAGCTATATGAAATGCGTCGTCATGACTGACCGCATGGATTATCTCAATGCAAACGGAAACAATCTGGCTCACGCGCTCGCGGTGGAGAAGCTTCTGGGCTGCGAGATCCCCAAGCGGGGGCAGTATCTCCGTGTCATTTTGGCTGAGTTGAGCCGCGTTGCATCGCACTGTGTTTGGCTTGGAACAAGCGCACTCGACCTTGGCGCGATGACCCCGTTTTT
Organism: Fimbriimonadaceae bacterium; assembly: GCA_019638775.1. Taxonomy (NCBI): domain Bacteria; kingdom Bacillati; phylum Armatimonadota; class Fimbriimonadia; order Fimbriimonadales; family Fimbriimonadaceae; species Fimbriimonadaceae bacterium. The sequence goes on from JAHBTD010000001.1 coordinate 373,200, forward strand.
CTACATCATGCAGCAACGCGAAAGCATTCTTGATATGTTCGAGATGTTCTCCGGTGTGCGAATGATGCCTAGCTGGATCGTTCCTGGAGGATTGCGGGGCGACATGCCCGAGGGTTTTGACAAGAAGCTGAATGCATTCTTGATGGAGTTTCCGAAGGAGCTTGACGTTGTCGAAAATCTCCTGGTCGAGAACCCAATCTGGAAAGAGCGAACCTATGATGTTGGCGTATTAACTGGGGACGAGTGCCTGGAGCTTGGTTGCTCTGGACCGATTGCGCGGGCGTCGGGCATTGCTTGGGATTTGCGCAAGAGTAACCCATATTGCAGCTACGAAGATTTCGACTTTATGATTCCTGTCGGCTCACGAGGCGACGTTTATGATCGATTCTTGGTGCGACTTGCCGAGATGAAGGAGAGTTGTAAGATCCTCCGGCAAGCGCTTGATGGACTTCCCGAAGGTCCGTTCCAGACTCTCGACCGCAAGATTGCTCCACCGCCTCGCGAAGAGCTTGATAGTTCTATGGAGTCACTTATCCACCATTTTAAGCTCTGGACAGAGGGGTTCCGACCACCGGTAGGCGAAGCCTATGCTGGAATTGAGGGGTCGAAGGGTGAGCTTGGATTCTATATTGTCAGCGATGGTACGAACACTCCTTACCGCTGGCACGAGCGTCCGTCATCCTTTATGAACCTAAAAGCGTTGGAAGTTTTGGCTCGAGGAAGATTGATCGCTGACCTTATCGCGATCATTGGTTCGGTGGATATTGTGCTTGGCGAAATTGATCGTTAGCAACTAGAGTATCTCATCTTGTCAATACAATAGTTTGACTTGGGGAAGTCCATAGACACACAAAATCGTAAATGTTCTGAAACCGATTTCAAGTTGTACACGTTCTATTTCGTGTATGAAACGCAACTTCAGATTCCTTTTTATTGTCGTTGGCCTGGTGTCGCTGAGCGCAATTTCGTTCGCCCAGAGAACTCCAGGCATCAAACTCGTTGAAAAAGATTACACTAACAATGTCACAGCTACCGATCGGTTTTGGTTTTATCTGAACTCTGACGGCTCGATTCAAAACCCGTTGACTGGCGGTGGAGCCTATCCAGGCCTTGAAATGGATGGGAACCGGGCATTTCAGATCACTAAAGTCGTCTATGTTCGTGGCACAGATATTCAGGTCTCATTGAAGTTTCAGAATGAATCAACAGTCGCCGCTGTCGGGAACCTTCACATAAATGCGGCTCGGCTCATCATTGATTTGCCTACAAACCCGCCGACTCAGCAACTCGTCAATCTTGGAGTGCCCAGCGCAAGTGCGATTTCCATTTCACCTTACCCGGGAACAACAACTGTTAATATCACACTGACGAATGTACCAAACTACGTAGCTAAGGGTCAGCTTCAAATCAACGCTGTAATCTATAGCAATGTCGGCGTGCAGCATGCAGGAGAGCCAGGAGCACGCAGTTGGGGAGGGCCGAGTTGGCAGGACTGGGAGACGTTTTATTATACCGACGCTACCCCTGTAGGCTTACAATCTGTACCGTGGACAGATCTATTAGATTATTCATGCTTGTGGGCTTACGGCCAGACAGGAGAAGCTAACGTATGTCACGATTTAACTTTCGGGCTCTTTTGGTCAAAGAGGTGGATATACGATCCAAGCGGGAACTACTTCTGGCAAGACTGGATGTATGGTAGCAATCCACACGTCATCTATAACCTGTTCGATGCACTGAATTCAACATCAACGGTTAACATGGACTGTCGTGATGCAGCAGGATTCAATACATTGTGTATGGCCTCACTTGGTCATTCGTCGACTCCAATTCGGTTAAAAGTGCAAATTTACCCTGTTTTTTGGACCAATCCGGTGTGTGGCATGGGGAACGACGCAAGTGTTGACTACAATCCGATCAGCGGTGCGCCAACATATGTTGAACATCCGTTTGGCTTCCACCAGGTAACCCGAATATCAAACGGTGTGTACGACGCAGCAGTAGCGCAAAAGTTTGACCTCACGGGTGCCACTTACCGAAATCCACCTGCACACTGGGTAACCGCTGGATATTGGCAAACTCAGCTAGGTGGATCATCGCTTGGCTTGGTTGCTGGGGCTCTTTCTCCTGCATTTGTTCCGCCGCCAAACTATCATAATGAAACTATCACGAATATCAATGAGATAGAATAGGTGTACAATGATGATACTAACTTGTTCAGCCATAATCGCTCTCTACACGTCAAGCGGCGAGATGCCCTCGTGGACTCCCGAACTGCTGAGAGATAATTCTCGGTTCAAGTACATTGAATCGAACATCAGACAAGATTTTGTAGCTTTTGAGAGACTTGCCGATAACGCAGTCATCACGATTAGAGCACGTGAATATACGCCAGAGATGGCGAGCAGACGTCCTGAGTTTAACCAGGTCGATCACCCAGACGCTTGGAAGGGAGCACCTTCACAATACCCGTTTGGAAGACAGGTTAGGATCAGAAAGGAACAATCACGGTCGTCAATTCTTTGTTTAAACAATTATGAAAGCATTGATGTCGATATCAGAGGTCGACTTATCGTACAAGGTAATTCAAAGGGCCTTTCGCTACTTGAGGACATAGATGGTGACCTTGCGGTTGCTGAAGGTTTCGCTCGTGAAGCACTTGGACGATTCGCTGCGCGGCGTCGAGATTTAAACTCGCACGTCAATATCGCCGGGCAGAACATCCCAAGCTTCTCCGCAAAGAAAACCGGTGCACGCTTCTTAGAGGTCACTGCCTGGGCCAAGGCAAGAAATGTCACGCTGAATCGCAACGACGAAGCTAAGCGGTTTTCCTTTACTTGGAAGGGAAAGAACTGCATTATGTGTTGGGGCACCGACCAGATCAAGATTGGCGACAGTTGGCGTGCGCTGCCTGACGTGGTCATGTATGACGAGGGCAAGCTCTGGATTCCGCTATCTGCAGTCGAAAGCTAAATCTGACTGCGTAAAAGCAGCCGAGTTGGATGGGCCACAACGCAGTGGTTTCGAGTAAACTCTGCGTTCGATGAGCGAACTCATCCAACTCGGCAGTCAAAACGAACGTCCACGTCCGCCCAGACCTGAAGAGGTCGAAATGCGGTTTTCTGACAAAGCGATCCACGAGTTGGAGGCGCTCAAAACCCACTACCCGGACTGGAAATCGTGCATCCTCCCCGCTTTATGGATCGCCCAGCGCGAATATGAAGGGATGCTCACCGGCCCTGCATTAGCTGAAGTTGCCATACGGCTTAAGCGCAGCTACGCCGAGATCGAAGGTGTTGCCACGTTCTATTCGATGTACAACACGCAGCACAACCCCGGCAAACACAAGATTGAAGTTTGCACATGTTTGACCTGTGCGGTGTGCGGCGGCTACCGGATCATAGATCTGCTCAAGAAAAAGCTTGGCGTGGAGGCTGGCGAAGTCACGTCCGATGGCATGTTCATGATCGAAGAGGTGGAGTGCCTGAACGCATGCGATCGAGCTCCGTTGATTCAGGTCGGCGATCAGTATTACGGCCCTGTGGATGAGACTTCGCTGGACCAGCTCTTGAGCGATTTGAGAGCAAGCAAGGAATCAACCGTCGTGAAGATGGCGGATGAGATTGTTCAGGTTCACATCATGGAGACAGAGAAGGCTTAAGATCATGGGTGAATACAAACTCCTTTTTGAACACGCACACGATCCAGCTTTTGCGACCCTCGCTGGCTATCAAGCCAAGGGCGGCTATGAGGGTCTGAAGAAGGCGATCAAGATGGACCGTCAGGCCGTTATCGACGAGGTGAAGGCTTCGGGTCTTCGCGGTCGTGGAGGAGCTGGCTTCCCTACCTGGATCAAATGGAACGGCATCCCCAAGGAAAAGACCAAAAAGCACTATATCCTTTGCAATGCCGACGAAGGCGAGCCTGGCACTTTTAAAGACAAGCAGTTGATGGAGCAAACTCCTTTTGAGCTGATCGAGGGCATGACCATCGCAGGTTGGGCGGCGCAGGGGGATGTAGGCTACATCTATATTCGCGGCGAATTTATCGATGCAGCTCGGGCCATGCGCAAGGCCATTGACGAGGCCTACAAGGCCGGACTGCTTGGGAAGAACATACTCGGCTCAGGCTGGGAATTCGATCTGCACATCCACCTCGGCGCAGGTTCGTATGAGTGTGGCGAGGAGTCTGCGCTGATGAGCTCACTCATGGGCGAGCGCGGTATGCCTCGGCTGAAATTTCCCCACGCCCCGCTCCCGACCATTGCCGGATTGTGGGATTCTCCGACCGTCATCAACAACGTCGAAACCTACTGCTGCGCTCCGTACATTATCAAGAACGGTGGAGAATGGTATGCGAGCATCGGTGCTTCCACCAAGAATTCGCGTGGAACAAAGCTCTTCTCAGTTTCCGGGCACGTGAACAAGCCAGGCAACTACGAGATCGAGTTTGGAACAACGCTTAAGGAGTTGCTTGAGCTTTCTGGGGGGATGAAGGGCGGCGCTCTCAAGGCCTGTGTGCCTGGTGGAAGCTCGGTGCCCATTATCGACGCTGACGCGACGAACAAAGCGATCATCGGCTACGAAGAGATGGGCGAGTACAAGACGATGGTCGGTTCGGGGGGATGCATGTTCCTGAACGAGCACACCTGTATCGTCAACTTCATCTGGCGGACAGCTCTTTTCTATGCCAACGAAAGCTGCGGCAAGTGCACACCCTGTCGAGAAGGAACCCGCTGGCTGTTGCAGATCATGGATCGCATTCGGCGAGGTCTTGGGCAGCCCGGAGACATTGAGCTTCTCGAAGAGGTTTGCGCACAGATCGACGGTCGTTCATTCTGTGGTTTGGGGGACGCGGCCGCATGGCCTGTACAGGCAGCGATCCGTGTTTTCCGGAACGAATTCGAGTACTTCATCGAGCACAAGCGCAGCATCGTCGAAGGTGCTGAGGCTCTTGCGATGGCTCCGTAGCAAGGCCCCAATCCTGTAGAATAGAGCTTGAATGCGGCTGTAGCTCAGTGGATAGAGCGCTTCCCTCCGGAGGAAGAAGTCGGAGGTTCGAGTCCTCTCAGCCGCGCGATTTCACTCTGGCAGTTGGTTGCCTTTTCAGCGTGCATTGCCAACGGCAATGTGTTGTCGAGCCTGTCAGTCGAAGGCGGCAGCGATGTCGGGGATAGCCATCATTGACGCAAGTGGATCAGCTGTATCGTCGAGCGTCGAAAAGTCGAATGTCCACGAACCATGCTCAAGCGGTCGAAGCCGCGCTTGCAGGATGACGTTGCCCCAGGCTGACTGCCAGGGTTGGCTCGTTAGTTCCAAGGTATCACCGTTAAATTCGCCGTCGAGTATGAGAGGATCTACCGACATATTGCTCAGCATCACCCAGCGATATCGTTCTTTGTCGTTATCCCAGGTCACAAAGTCGTGCCGAGATTCGATGCCGTAGCCTGGAATCTTCGCGACGAATTGAAGTGACAGCCAGCGTTCGTCTTCGTGTTTTGAGCCAAAGCACAGGAACTCAAAGTTCACAGGCTGCTTGCCTGGAAACTTCAAATCTTGACTTCCAACAAACCGACCCATTAGGAAAGATAGTCGATTCATCTTGTCTCTTGGAACAGACTTAAAATACATCAGAACACTTGGCGCTAATCTAATAACCAAATAAGAAGCAATGTCGTTTCAATTTACCGAACGGGAAACGTCATCGGATAGTTCACACACATAAAAGATTCTAAACAGAGCGATAATGGCGGGTCCCATGACCGGCGAGCCGGAAATGTGCCATAATTTCACGTTCTCCGCAGACAGCAGGCGACAGAAGTCTTAATCGGCTCGAAAGAGCTGGCCAGCCGAGGGGCAAGAAACCGAATATCGATCTGTGTGCCTTGAGCGCATGGATGATGGATGGACTTCTGCTCGGCTAGGCAGAGGTCTTTTTTGTTTGTCAGCTTTCTACGGAGCGCAATCGTAGGTGAATTTTATGCCCACCGCAGAAAAAGAACAAGCCGTCGCGGCAGCGAAAGAGTGGTATTCAAAGTCTGTTGGCGTGGTCTTTACCGACTTCCGAGGCCTGAAGGTTAAGGAGATGCAGCAGCTGCGAAGTCAGCTGCAGGCAAAGGGCGGCGAGATCCACGTTATCAAGAACACCCTCTTCAGGCTCGCGTCTGGTGGAGACTACGAGAACATGCCCGCTGAGCTGCACAACGGCCCAACGGCAGTAGCATTCCTTTATGAAAATGAAGCCGAATGCGCCAAGGTTCTTGTGGACTACGCCACATCGAGCAAGAAGCTCGCGGTTAAGGGCGGTTACTTTGCAGGCAAGGCCTTTACGACTCAGGAAGTCGAGAGTCTTTCCAAGCTCCCACCGAGGGATGTCCTCATTGCTCAGTTGATCGGCGTTATCGCCGCTCCGCTGTCGAATCTCGTTGGCGTTGTCGAAGCGCTCTATGCCGATCCCATTCGGGTTATCGGTGCAGTCGCCGACAAGGTTGCCGAAGGTTCGCCAGTGCCTGAAGCAAAGGTTGAGGCCCCCGCAGTTGAGGAAGCCCCTGCTGCAGAAGAACCCGCACCCGAACCAGTAGCCGAGGCTGCTCCCACTGAGGAAGCCGCCGAAGCTGCATCCGAGCCTGCTGCTGAAGAAGCAAGCACAACCGATTCCGATTCGTCGTCCGAGGCGGAAACCGCCCCTGCCCCAGCCGAAACCGCCGAAGCGGAAGGCGAAACCGAAGCTTAAATTAGGAGAACGATTATGGCCAGCAACGTTGAGACCATCGTTGAACAGATTAGTGGAATGACAGCCCTCGAGCTCAGCGAGCTCAAGAAGGCTCTCGAAGAGAAGTTTGGCGTCACCGCCGCTGCCCCGATGATGGGCATGCCGATGATGATGGGCGGAGGCGGCGATGCCGCTCCTGCAGCCGAAGAGAAGACCGAATTTGATGTCGTGCTGACAGCCGCTGGCGATGCCAAGCTGAACGTCATCAAGGTCGTCCGCGAGATCACCGGACTTGGACTGAAAGAAGCCAAGGACCTGGTCGATGGCGCGCCCCAGCCCGTCAAGCAAGGCGTTGGCAAGGACGAAGCCGACAAGATCAAGGCTCAGATCGAAGAAGCCGGTGGAAAGGTCGAACTCAAGTAGTTCCACTTTTCAGATTGAAAAGGCGTCCCGAAATATCGGGACGCCTTTTCTTATGCCTCCTCATCAGACCTCTGACCTTGGCGGTCCAATGGGAACGGGGGCATAGCGATCGGGCGCATCGCGAGCGAGACGAGCAGCACTTCGTTGTCGTCGGCAGCGATCCGATTTGACGATAATGCGCCGCAGTCGAGACAGCGATGAACGATCGCCCACTCTCCCTTACGCCGAACCCATACCGAAATCGGCTCCATGACCGCTCCACAATCAGCGGCGCGGTCACCCGGCTCAATGTCGAGATGGACCGAGTGCAGGCAGCTTGGGCAATGGTTGCGATGCTCGGTACCGCCGCCATCCCATGGTACTAACATCCCACACTTACGGCAAGAGAAGCCAAGCAAGGCATCGGCCTTGCCTCCTGCCTCATTTACTCGCCTTTCCCAAACTCTTGAGGGTGTTATCGGTCCGCCTTCGCGACGCTCACGCGTGCGCAGCTTTGCGGCTTTCTTACGAATCTTTTTCTGTTTTTGGCGTTCAGAATCGTCTTGGGGACTCCAATTCAAGTGACCTTCCTTTTGGCCCCAAAAAGCGGGGCGGACAAGGCGCAATCATGCGCTCTTAAGAAGAATTAGGAAGTACCACGCCCGGCCACTCAAATGCCGGTGCTGGAGCCAATGGCTATTAGCCGGCAAGAATGGACGAGGTGGCTGCGAATTCGGCGACTGATTTCTGTGTTGGCATAACCTCTCCTGTAAAGTAACGCTACTATACCAAATCTTTTTGACTAGCGCCACCGTTTTGCCCCAGGTCGTGACAAAGGGGCCGAATGAACGAAGCCGCAATCTAAATGCGGATGCGGTTCGTCCTTAGACAAGAATTGATGCCCGACCATCTCTTGATTCAAGGCGACTCTCGTTCCATGCATGACTTGTCGGATGCATCGGTGCATCTGATCGTCACTTCCCCGCCGTACTGGCAGCTGAAGGACTACGGCCCGGACAATCAGATTGGATTCCACTCCGATTTTCACAGCTATATTGACGACTTGAATCAAGTCTGGTCGGAGTGCTTTCGCGTTCTACATGAAGGGTGTCGGATGTGCGTAAACATCGGCGACCAATTTGCACGATCTGTCTATTATGGACGGTATAAAATTATCTCTATCCAGAGCGAGATCATCCATTTTTGCGAGATGTTGGGCTTCGACTATATGGGCACAATCATCTGGCAAAAAGTTACTACTGTGAACACGACCGGTGGCGCGGTCGTGATGGGTTCATTCCCCTATCCTCGAAACGGAATCGTGAAGATGGACTACGAGTACATCTTGCTTTTTAAGAAACCCGGGACAGCGCCAAGGCCGACGAAGGCGCAAAAGGAAGCTTCCGTACTCACCACGGAAGAGTGGAACAAGTACTTTTACGGCCACTGGAACTTCCCCGGAGTGCGTCATGCAAAGCACATTGCACCCTTCCCCGTTGAGCTGCCGAGGCGACTGATTAAGATGTTTTCTTTCGTTGGGGATACGGTGCTTGATCCGTTCGTGGGGAGTGGCACGACTTCGGTGGCGGCGGCTGAACTGGAGCGCGGGTCGGTTGGGTATGAGTTGAATCCTGAGTTTGTGGAGCAATGTCGGGAGCGCCTCGCCGACATGCAGAGCATAGAAATCCGGATTCAAGAGCCCCTAATTGAAAAGCCTGATCGACTTGTCCCCGAGAATGAAGCAAGCATAAAAATATCTAAGAAAAGGCAGAAAAATTTAGACAAAACGAACGACCCTCGTCAAAACACTTACGGCTCTGTCATCACTTCCAAGACTCGAAAATAGGTTAACGCAGCTTTGAGACAATAGTGAAGGTGTGACTAAGGCAAAGCTGTTTAACCGCGAACGCGATGAATGACGTAATCTGGTGACCGATGTCTCGACGAGAATGGCCTCTCCTATTCGCAATCTTCTTGGACCTTGTCGGGTTTGGGATGGCCTTTCCAGACATTCAACTGCGCGCCGAGCAGTTTGGACAAGAGCAAGGAGTTCGTGAGCCGATCCTCGGAATGATGATTGGCTTAGTTCTGGCGAGTTACTTTGGTGCCCAGATACTGGCCTCACCACGATGGGGCGTCCTCAGTGATCGGATAGGGCGTAAGCCAGTGCTTATCATCTGCACGGCGTTTTCTGCGCTCTCGATGCTTGTCTATGCTTTTGCTGGCTCGATCTGGATCATTCTGCTCAGCCGAGTTTTTGCCGGACTTGCCGCGGCAAACGTTGTGGTAGGGCAGGCTTACATCGCCGACGTCACCCCGGAAAAGGGGCGCGCCGCTGCTATGGGGCGTGTGGGGGCTGCAATTTCGGCTGGACTGATTGTTGGACCGGCGGTTGGTGGTTTTCTCGCTCATCTTGGCGGCAACTATCTAATGGGGTTAGTTGCCGCGAGTGCATCGACGCTGAGTCTCCTATGGATCTGGCTAGGCGTCCCCGGGCACAAGCCGACAGAAGAGCGAAGACCAGGCAAGAACCCGGTCATTGACCTTCGGCTTCTAAAAGAATTCCCCTCTCTCAAGGGCTTCATCGGTGTCATTGCCGTGAGCTGGTTTGCACTTGCGTGCTTGGAAGGGACATTTGGGCGCTTGATCAAAAGTAAGCTCGGTTATGGTCAGCAAGAGTTCGGCATCATTTTTAGTTATGAGGCACTGCTCGGCGTTGTTGTAAGTGGACTGCTGCTTGGCTGGATTACCAGACGTTTCCCGAACGAGCGTGGGCTGCTAAGGTGGGGGTTTCTTGTGCAAGGGTTGGGGCTTGGGTTGATGCCCTTTGCTAAAGAGATCGCGGGTGACTGGAGCAGTTTGCCTATCCCTGGCCCCTTTATGTATTTGCTCCTGACGAGCACGGTCTACGGTCTTGGCATCGCCATTACAGGGCCGATGATCAATTCGATATGCAGTCATCTCACCCCCGACAACAGGCAAGGAGAGCTTTTTGGGCTGATGCAGGCGACACGCTCGATTGGATTCCTTCTTGGGCCGATCTTGGGAGGGATTCTCTTTGACATCGTCCACGAATCGCCCTACCTGCTCGCGGGTTTGGTGTGTGTGTTGGCGCTGATCATTCTGCCTGACCCCGTTAAGGCGAGGGCCAACCCAAGTCCCGATCCCGCCTAATTCTAAACCTGCCGTGCGTCGCAGGACGTACACTTATGCTGTATGAGCACAGGTCGATTGGTGGTTGCAGTTACGGGCGGGAGTGGGGCGATTTATGCCCAACGGTTCTTGCAACAGGTTGCGGAGTGCTATGAGCATATCTTTCTGATGTTGAGCGCTCAGGCTGTACAGGTTGCTCAGACCGAGCTTCGTATCAGCATTGATAAGGCAAATTTCAGCACCGAATCATGGTTGGGTAAAGAGTTTCCAAATATCACGCTCTGCGATGACAAAGACTATTTCACACCCCCGGCAAGTGGCTCGTTCCAGCATGACGGCATGGTGATTGTGCCTTGTTCGATGGGAACGATCGGGCGGATTGCGAACGGGATCAGCGACAACCTGATCAGTCGGTCGGCAGATGTTTGCCTGAAGGAGGGCAGGAAGCTGATTGTGGTGCCGAGGGAGATGCCCTGGAACCTGATTATGCTGCGCAACCTCACCCAGCTTGCCGAGGCGGGCGGAACGGTGCTGCCGGCTTGTCCGGCTTGGTACACGAATCCGGGGTCGCTGGAGGAGTTGGCCGATACGGTGGTCGCGCGGATTCTTCAATCCTTGGGATTGAGGCAGGATTTGATGAAGGAGTGGATGGGGGAAGTAGGGATTGATGATTGATGATTGATGATTGATGATTGATGATTCTAGTGAGAAGTGTTCCCTCTGCAATCTGCAATCTGCAATCTGCAATCTGCAATCTGCAATCTGCAATCTGCAATCTGCAATCTGCAATCTGCAATCTAAATGAGTTGCTCCAACGCCTGCCTAAGCGTTGGGAACTGGAACCTGTAGCCTGCTTGGAGGGCCTTTTCTGCGCTGGCGCGAGTGCTGGCAACCGCTGGCTCTGTAGTCGGTCCGCCCAGCTTTTCCAAAAGCCGAACGGCAAACCAAGGCACCGGAGGAGACCACGGCCTTCTGGCGGCGCGCCGAAGCTCAAACATGAAGTCGCGGTTGCGTTCCGGGGCGGGGGCGACAGTGTTGATCGGGCCATGAATCTCAGGATTCTCCAACGACCAAAGGACGATGCCGGTCAGGTCGTCGATGTGAATCCAGCTGAGCCACTGCTTGCCGTCGCCGAGGTGTCCGCCGAGGAACCATCGGGTCAGCTTGAGGAGGAGGTCGAAAGCGCCTCCACCTTCGCCGAGGACCACGCCAATGCGGGGCTGGACGAGCCGCGTCGCAGGGAGCGAGAAATCGGTGGCGGCCTTTTCCCAGGCGATGGTGGTCATCGCCAGAAAGTCGTCGCCGAGCCTTGAGTCTTCGTTCTGAAGCTGGTCTCCTGCGTCTCCGTAGATGCCGACAGCACTGGCGTTGATCCACACAGGCGGCGAGGTCTTACAGGCCAGAATGGCTTCGCCGATCGCGCGGGTTGGGTCTACGCGCGAACTGACGATCAATTCTCGATAAGCGAGAGTCCAGCGCTTGGCGACGGGCGCGCCGGAGAGATTGATGACGGCGGCGGCTCCTTCAAGTTCGCTCGCCCATTCGCCGACGGTCTTGCCATCCCAGCGGACCTCACGCGCTCCCGCAACGGGCTTATATTTACGGCTTAGCGCGACAACTTCGTAGCCAGATGCGTGTAGGTGTTTCGCAATAGCACGACCCAGAAAACCGGTTGCACCGGCGATCACGATTTTGCCTTTGGAAACCTCTTCGGACATAAGCAACCTTATTCTTGCATGAATGGAAGGCGACACAGCCTGTGGAAAGCATCTACGAGTGAACCGTCAGCTTGGGCTTCAGCCGTGACCAGAGGGCTTCCATCAGTTCGGGATCGTCTTCGGGGATGTCTTCGAGGACGCCCTCCAGCCCTTGCAGGCTGGGATCGCGCAGCCGCTCTTGGGGGAAAAGGGCGATTCTCTCGCCGGCCGGGACCTCCTGACGGAAGGGCTGACCTTTCAGCCCCGCCATGAGAACCTCGCCAAAATTCAGCCCAAGCTGGCTGATGGCGGCGTGCATAGGCACGGGACGGCAGTTAAACTCCACGAAGAACGCTTCGCCATCTTCCCGCACGATCGCGCTGAATCCCGCAAAGCCGGAGTAGCGGACCTCGATGCAATACCGCTCCGCCATCCGTCGTAGCGTTGGATTGTCGACAATTAAGCCAACGGTAGAGGGCCCAAGCTCGGGGTTGCGACGCTCCTTGAGGAAGGTGAAACCTTCGATGACCCGGCCTTCGTAGGCGTAGAGCGTGAAGACCTGCTCCGGCCCGGCGATGTATTTGGACACGCACCATGCACCGGAGATGTTGGCAACAGCCCGCCTGATCTCTTCTTCGGAATGGCAGATGGCAACGCCTACGCCGCCACTGCCGAAGTCTGGCTTGACCACTACCGGGTAGCCGTGCTCAACCGTGAAGGCCAACGCATCTTTCACGCTGGTGCAGCTTGTCCAAGCCGGGAGCTGCACGCCCGCCCTGGCGGCAATAGACATCTGGCGAATCTTCCCTTCGAGGCCCGCGAAGGTGCTGGGAGCGCCGATTGATCGGCGGAGCAGCTCGATCTCCCAGCGCGATGCCCCTTCTCTCTCAGCGCGCACAGCATACTCGCGAAGCAGCCGGACGGTGCGGTCATCACCGGGGACCACCACATCCGGCAAAGACTCGCGGATTGCTTCGCTCAGCTCAAAGAAGGCGTTAGTCTGTCTGGGCGATGGCCTGGGGATAAAGCTATTCCGGAAGCGGCTCTTTGCCACCAGCGACGTGGGCGGAGCGCAGACATCAACCTCCCACCCGGATTTTTCAAACATCGCAGGCAGACGCGCGGCCCCATACCAATATTCATCGACGCAGAAGAGCAGAAGCCTCTTCGGGTTCGCCTTGTCGAATGTGGGGGGATTGGGGATCGGCTTCTCCCATAGATTGACACCGGCAAGCTCCGGCGGCATGGGCGTGTCGATGGCCTGCCAAAACGAGCGGAGCAATTCGGGATCGTTCGTTGGCATAAACTCGGGAACACCCTCAAGTCCTTCAAGCTTGGGGTCTCGCTCGCGCTCTTGGGGAAAGAGCACGACCTTGCCGGTGATTCCACTGTTCGGGGCGACGCGCTCACCCCGAAGCGCTTTCGTCAGCGCACCTGGCAGGTCTATTCCGAGGAGACTCGCCGCCATGCCGACGGGAGTCGCCCGGCTGTTGACCTCCATGAAGCGTCCGACCCCTTTCTCGTCCAGGATGAAGCCCATCGAGCCAAATCCCGTATAGCCAACCTCATTCACAAATCGTTCGATATGCTCGACCAATCGGGGCTGGTGGATGATCTCCGCGACCGTGGTCTTGCCGCGATTGTCACGGACACGGTCGAAGATGAAGGCCTCAAGCAACTCCCCTTCATAAGCGATGAAGGCGGAGGAGATGGACTTGCCTTTAGCGAATTCGCAAACGTTCCAAGTCCCATTGAGGGTCTTCACTTCTCGGATGATGTCGTCTTCGCTGTAACAGAACTTGACGCCTCTGCCGCCTGTTCCGATGTCAGTTTTGAGCACCACGGGGTATCCGTGTTCTTCGGCAAATTGGAGGGCATCGAGGGCAAGGTTTGCGGGCCGCCACGCCGGTGCAGGAATGCCGACCCTGTCGGCAATCTCCATTTGGGCTCTCTTGAGCTCAAGCTTGGCGTAGAATTCAGGGTTTCCGCAGGACCGACGGATCACGTCGAGCTCCCACTGGGGAGCTTTGTTCTGAACTCCAAGCTCGTAGTAGACGTGAAGCAGCGAAGTCGAAGAATCGTCGCCGGGGATGATGAAGTCGGGTCGGGAATCGGCAAGCACGAGGCCAAACTGAGCGATGGGACCCGGGTCAGGCTTTCTGATTCCTTGCGGCAGAAAACGATCCTTGTAGCGGGTGCGGGAGATATGCGTACCAATCGGGCTGGATACGTGAACCTCCCAGCCCAAGTTCTTGAGCAATCTCGGCATGTGCGCGATGCCCAGCCAACCTTCCATGCAGTAAACGAGGGCTTTCATGTTTGATGGGTTGTACTCGTCGGAGCCATGTTCCTAAGGCTACCAAGAAACATACGCATCGCACTCGCTCAAATTCCGCGTATTATCATTTCATGCTTGGATATCTCTTTGGTTTTGGCTCCATTCCCCGCTACGAACCTACCGCAAATCCTACGCCTGGCAAGAATATTTTTCCCGACAGCAATGCGATTGAGATGGAGCGCAGGATTGAAAACCTGGAACTCGCTTGTGCAGGGCTATGGCACCTTCTTAAGCATCATCACGGCTACACCGACGAGCAGCTTGTCCTTGCCGTGCAGGCCGTCGACGAAATGGATGGCGTTCGGGATGGAAAGATCACGAAGAGGCTCGCGAACTGCCCTCACTGCGGCAGACAACTGCTTACTCGGGCGCGCAACCGGTGTGCCTGGTGCGGCGCTGATCTGCCAGCACAGCCCTTTACTGGAGCGTGAGAAGTGGTTCGATGAGCGACAGTGATCGTATCAATCTGGCGCAGCTGATATTCTTTGTACTGTCTATTATCTGCTTGTTCATGACGCTTTCACAATGGCGAACCTACCGTGACCAAGAGGATGAGATCCGGCGACATCGGCTGTTGCTGTTCTATTTCTGTTTGTCAGTCCTCTTCCTGTTTCTGATGATCTGGGTCAAGCCATTCTTCAGCGCTCTTGGCTAAGCGGCTCAGCTCATATCCGCAGAGATGTCTTCAGCATCGGTAGCGGCTTCAAGCCCGTGGTCGACACCGCGACGCTCGTCGAAAACGAAGCAAGCGCCTTCAAAGAGGCTCTCCTCTGTCGGTACAACCTCCAGGTAACGAAGGATTCCACCTCGGAGGTGATAGACCTCCTCGAACCCTCTGCTGAGCAGATACGCCGACGCCTTTTCGCACCGAATGCCGCCCGTACAGAACATCGCCACCTTGCGATCTTTTGTCGGATCCAGGCTTTCTTCGACGTACTTTTTGAACTGCGTGAAGGTGCGGGTCTGTGGGTCAAGCGCTCCTTTGAACGTGCCCATGTGAACCTCGTAGCGGTTTCGTGTGTCAACCAGCTTGACGTCGCTGGATTCGATAAGCCTGTTCCAATCCTCAGGCTCAACATAGGTTCCAACCTGGATGCTTGGGTCGGCATCGGGCTCCCCAAAAGTGATGATTTCCGGTTTGATCTTCACTTTGATTCGCTTAAACGGAATCTCATCGTGCATCGACTCTTTGACATCCAATCCCTCAAAGCGTGCATCCGCCTGCAGGTCCGCCAAAAAGCCGTCTACCGACTCCCGATCTCCGGCAAGCATCGCGTTAATCCCTTCATGAGCGAGAAGGATTGTCCCTCGCAGGTTTCGTTCTATGCAGAGTTGTTGCAACCGATTTTTGAGAATCGGGCAGTCATCCAGCGAAACGAACTTGTAAAAACTGATAACAACCATAGACCTATGAAACGGGCGTAACGGAACTGCGGCTAAGAACGTCAGCGTACCGAACAACCATGAACGTGCTCTCGCTTCTTCGAAATCTATTTGTCGGTGCACTGGCCCTTATCGGGGTTGGGCAAACCTCGACGAAGCAGACTGCGCCTGTTGCAAAACAGGATACGCCGGTCGCACGTCAGGCCATGGCAGCCGCTCCGGTACGGCCGACCCTTCCCAGCATCAGAACCGTTACGGACATGCGCCAAATCTTTGAGGATCGGAACCTTCGTCTGGCATTGAGGGAGAGTCCCATGCCAAACGTTTCCAATTCTATCGCAAGTTCGGCTCTGAAATCGGCCTTGTTGGGCTATAGCTCGAAGAATCTGGAATCACCGTTCAAAACGAAGGTCTTGCGATCACCCGACGGTTGCATCACGGTCGTCGAACATTCGAACGACGAGATCGTTTGTTTCATCACGACATCTTCGGCTAAGGGATCTTCCACGCAGTAAGGCTTGAGATCGTCCAGGCTATCGGCATAGCGGCCCTTGTCTTTGCGGTGAGCCTGCTGAGCCCAGTACACCTTCATCAGCTTTCGGCTGGCTTGCCACCTTGCCAATTCTTCTTCAAAATTATGGATAGGTTTGTCAGAGCAAAATTGAACAATTCCCCAATGTTCCGGCCTGTGCATGTCGATGGCGAACTGGGGTGACCACACCCAGTTGTCCTCCGGCTTCTTCGGGGTTTTCTTGTACTTTCCTTCGATGATCTGATGCTCCCACTGCACCCTTGAGAAGTTCACGCGCCAGCAGTCGCCGAGCTTGGGCGGGACGGGCTTGTGGGCGCATTCGCCGAGGGCCTTCCAGGGGAAGGCGATCTCGACGGTCCAGCCGTTGTCCACGTTGGTGGGGTCGTTGAGGGTCCCATGGACGAAGACGGCGGTCTTGAGCCCGGGAATCTCCCATCCGTTCACGGGGCTTCCCTGATCGCGGTAGGGCTTGGTGAGGAGCAGATCCCAGTAGGTGCCCAGCGCGTTGATCTCGAACTCGTAGTACTCATGATTGTCGCCGTTCGGGTCGATGAAGACCTCGAAGTCGTTGTCGTGGAAGATCACGGAATCGTGCTCGGTGAGGGTTCCCCACACATGCGGCTCCTCAAGCTCAGCCCCTATATAGAAGAACTCGTCGTCCCAGAGCATCTTGGCTCGGGTCATGAAGCGGGGCTTGGGCAGGGATTCTCCTTGGATGTCGAGGAAGTCGTCGGTCCAGGATGCTCTCTCCCATTGGGGATCGTCAAGCCGTCCGGTGAGATTGAGCGGGCGGTCAATCTTTCGGCAGAGATACGTTTTTGGGGGATGCACAGTCCGAAGTGTACATCCCTTGAGACTGCTGTCGGCTTGTCGCTACTCTTTGATGACAGCTTTCAGCCCTTCAAGGAGGCGAGCGTTGGGAATGGCATAGCGTAAGCTTTTCCCCCTGCCACTCCAAAGCAGGCCTGACTTCGGATCAAATTTGGCTCGGATAATGAGGCGTCCGCGCTGAAGAGTGACCTCCTTCCCTTCGGTCGGAGGCTTACTGACCTTGGCGGTCGCGATCGCGTCTGCATCTATAACCGTCTGCGTTCTGCCGTTGTAAGCGATCCCAATTGTTCCGAGGCCGAGATCCCAGGAAAACGGGGCAGATACGCCTATGCTGCCTCCTCCGCCCATCCCTTCGGCACCTGCGGCGTCTATGCTGAGAATGCGACCTGTCTTGGCGTCAAGCTTGACATCGAACGCCATTCGAGGCTCGCCATGTGAATAGACGGTATCGTGATAGTAAGCCCAGTAAACCAGAATTCCCTGCTTCCTCTGTCCGGCTTGAATGTGCTCGGGAAGGAGGTAATCGTGCTGCCAACCAAGTTTGCCTCGTGACCGGTCTTGCCCTCGCTCAAATGGATCCCAGATGGCAAGGCGAACGCGGTGCCTTTCAAAGAGGGTGTCCACTCTCACGTAGTTAGACAGGATCGATGCTGTCAGCTTAGCGCGAGCTTGCTCAACGGTTATCGCTGGAGATAGATCGGCAGGCGGCGTTGGCGGAAAGCTGCCGGTATAGCTCTTCAGAATGCCGTGCTTCCTCTCGATCTCTGCTGTAACTGCGGCCCCGTAGGTGAAGGAAACTCCTCTGTATGCAGGCAATAGATGGAAGAAAGCCGCATCCCCTCTGTCCTCTGCAAGGTAGAGATCGAAGGGCCATTCATAGCCGGACATCTCGGCGAACGGCTCCAGCATACTCAGCAGAGTCTCCTCTGAAAGGTCGGGGAGCGTGGGATCTACGGCTTCCTGAGCGCCGTTAGAATATCCACGAATCAGATGGGTGCGCATGTCGACCGCGAAACCCTGCGTGCCGTATTCATATCGCGCGATTCGACGGTCAGTATCGTTGAACTCTCTGAAGCGGAGTTTAGGGGTGTATGCCATGGAAGGAGCGACTTCACGCACTCCCTTTCGGGCAAGGGCGTCCCACCGCACCATCTGCTCAAAAAGCTTCTGTGGCATTACCGGCGCTTCTTGCCTGAAATTTATCGCAGTCAATGCAATCACCGCACAGATCACAGTTCCCTCTCAATCCGCCGCATCAATAAGCGGACGTATGAACATTACGCACGTGCTGACTGTTTGATCCCACGATACACAACAAGAAAGGTATACCCATCACATGAGCGAAATCCAAGGCATTGCAAACGTATGGCAGTTCACACGCGTTCGGCTGGACAAGGCTATCGAGGACTTGACCGAAGAGCAATGGGCTTGGCGGGCGCATCCTCAGTCCCACAGCATCGCCGAACTCGTGATGCACATTGCCGGAGCTGAGTTCTACTGGTGGTCCCGCATCATCAACTTAAGACCGAGTTCGGGAGAGTATGACGAGCGCCTGGATCGAGCCGTGATTGATGGCTATTTACAGCCGACCGATTTCCCCTATCGGCCAGAGGAGTTAACGCCCGATTTTGTCCTTTCTACATTGCGGTCGATGTATGGGCGTATTGATGAGCTCTTTCGGCATGCCACTGACTCTCAACTGGCGATCACGATGACAAGCCCTGTAGGCGACACGCTTTCAGGATATGGGGGGCTCACTCGCCTATCACAACATGCTGGCTATCACACCGGGCAAATCTGGTTCATTCGGATGATGCCGGGATTTCCGTGATTTCCGCGATTGGGTGCTGAGCTTCTTGCGAAAATGGACCGAGTGTGCCTTAAGTGACCTAAGTCGAAACTCCCTTCGACTTACCCAAAGAGCCGCGTTCTGGGTCCTTCTGAAACGAGGGACGGCCCCCTCCGTCTATCCTGATCTATGCGTGCTGCCGTCTACCAACGCTTTGGACCGCCTGAGGTCGTTTCTGTCACCGATATCCCTACTCCGAGTCCGCGCGCTGGCGAAGTACAAGTACGCGTTGCATATGCCGCCGTCACGTCAGGAGATGCCCGCATCCGCGCGGCTCAATTCCCGAAGGGATTTGCACTGATTGCACGACCCGCCGTTTTCGGCGTCTTCGGCCCTCGCCGAAAGGTACTCGGCATCTGCTTTTCTGGAACGGTGTCTGCGGTCGGCAGCGAAGTAACCAAGTTCAAGGTTGGCGACGAAGTGTGCGGAATGACCGGCATGAAGATGGGCGCCCACGCCGAGTTTCTTGTGATTCCCCAAGCCGGTGCGCTGGCGGCTAAGCCCGCAACAGTGAGCCTTGCCGATGCTGCCGCTATGGTCTTTGGCGGCACTGCCGCGCTGTACTTCTTGCGAGATCGGGCCAAGATTTCCTCTGGACAGCGCGTGCTCGTGAACGGCGCTTCGGGGGCCGTCGGGACGAACGCGGTTCAGATTGCGAAGCACCTAGGCGCAACCGTTACCGGAGTATGCAGCCAGGCCAATGAGGCGCTCGTGAGATCATTGGGGGCAGATGAGGTTGTAGCATATGACAAAAATCCCCTTGAGAAGCACACGGATACCTACGACCTGGTTCTCGATACCGTCGGAAACTTGAATCCATCCAATGGCAAGCGACTTCTCACCCCAAATGGCAAACTTGCGCTGATGGTCGCGACGTTAGCAGAACTGGTACTTCCCAAATCGTACGTTTTGTCAGGTGTCGCTACCGACCGTGCAGAGAATCTAGAATTCCTCCTTAAACTCGTGGAGCAGGGCGATCTCACGCCGGTGATTGCCGAGGTGTATCCCTTCGACCAGATTCAGAAAGCGCACGCACATGTCTCGACCGGCCACAAAGTTGGAAACGTCCTGGTGAAAATGTAATCCGTTCTTCATACAACGGAGCACACATTCAGGCGGCCCTTTCTCTCACTGATGTCCGGGCATTGATCGAGAAGATCATATTCAGCGCACTCTCGTCATAGAACTCTGCAAACTTTGCAGGGCAAATTCTATAAATGTAGCTAATCAGGGCTGGCAATCGTTTGAAAGGCATCGCTTTCAATCGCATGACAAGAACTACTTCACTCTTGATAAGATTCGAGCAGCGTTTTCACATCTTTTGACATGTTCTTACACTTCTTGAGATCACGCACGAATCTTTCAGCGGCGCGGAGTGCATCCAACATCTCTTGGTAAGTATCAGCATCCTGAACGACCACTTCAGCAACGCCGTTTACCGTCAATACGAGCGGCACTCGAGTTCCCTCAAGCTTTTGCAAATATGTCTTCGAATGTCGGTTGAAGTCCGTCAACGGAATAATACGACTGACATTAGGAGCATATGAATCACTGTAAATTTGCTGCTTCATATGTGGTATAATACCGAATATTGACGCAACGGATCATCTAATGCACCTCCAAAATGGGTCATTGGCCTGAATCGAAATAGCTCCTCTTCCGTGTGCGTCGTTGTTGAGACCGTAGGGCGGGGGAATGAAGATGACTTCCTATGGTCAAGTTCGGGCTTGTGCGCGATTTCTGCGCTTAAAAGACTGAAGAGCCTTTCTCTTCGGACAGACTGCCCGGCCGGACAATTGCCGAGGTGGGACTGCGAGCGGTCCCTGGGCCGGGTTACATCCCGACCACTCGGCAACTTCACGATTAGGTGGGATCAAACCGGACGGTTTGACGATGCGACTTTCGTTTGAGTGCGAACGCAACATTGAGAGGCATCTGCCGGGCGACAGTATCCGGCTTTGATGCTTCTCCGTTGCGTTCATGAGTCATTTCAGACTTGTCGCTTGTGAATCTGCCCAATCGCAGAGAGGAAAGCGTCATGGAATCAATCAGAAATGGATTCAATACGGTACTTGAGCAGATAGCTGTGTGGGGTCCTCGCGTCTTGATCGGCTTAGTCTTACTATTTGTCGGCTGGGTTATCGCGAAGGTCAGCCAACGGGTCGTCCTGTCGACCTGCCGCCGGTTAGGTGCCGACAAGCCTTTTGAGTCATCACTCAAAGATATATCGGGCCTCGTCCCCGAGACAAAGCGTCCATCGGCCTTAGCCGGATTGGTCACGTTTTGGATACTCATGCTGCTGGTGTTCATCGGCTTCTTTTCTGCGATGAATCTGCAGATGGTCGCCGAGCCGCTGACCAACCTGCTCAATAAAGTCGGATCGGGAATACCGAACCTACTCGGAGCGATCGTTTTGCTCAGCGTCGGCTGGGTGGTCGCAACGTTGTTGAAGGGTCTTGTGTTGAAAGGGTTGGGGCGTATTGAGGCAGACAATCGACTGAAAGACCTGGGATTGCTCACTCCAGAGATGACTGAGAAAAAACGGTTCTCTCAGGTGGTTGGGCTGTTCATTTACGGTCTAGTCATTTTGCTCTTTGCGCAATCTGCGCTTGAGCTCATCGGGCTTCAGTTGGTAGCTTCCACGGTTCAAGGTCTGGTGGATTCGGCAGCAAGCATTTTGCCAAACCTGCTGAGCGCCTCCGTGATCCTATTTGCCGCATTCCTTATCGCTTCGGTGGTTCGGACCATTGTTAAGAGCGGATTGGAATCGACGAATATCGACAAGTACGGCTCACACGTTGGATTTACTAATGGAGAGCCTGCATCCGAAGAGGGGGTTCCCACTCCTCCGAAACGAACGTTATCAGGAGTCATCTCGCACCTTTGCTTCTGGCTGATCATGCTCTTTGCCTTCCCGGCAGTGCTGGATCATCTTGAGCTCACGCCAATGGTAGAGCCGCTGCGAGAGGTTTGGAGCAAGGTCTTCGCTGCGCTTCCGAATATAGGAGCAGCGTTCCTCATCGTGCTGGCGACCTACTTCGCCGTACGCATCTTCGCACCGATCCTTCGAGGTCTGCTTGAAGGACTTGGCGTAGACAATCTGCTTGGCAAGGTTGGGCTGGTCAAGATGCAGGAGACGGTCGATTCCGATAGGGTTCGATTGTCGCCCTCTGAGATCGTGACCCGCACGGTTATCGTGGTTGTTGCGTTGATCGTCACTCAGGAGGTGCTGCATACGCTGCAGATGGTTTACCTGGCGGACATGGTCCAAAACGTGGTCAACTACTTGCCGAACGTGTTGGTCGCCGTGGTAGTTCTTGGCGTTGCCATGCGGCTTGGAGCGATCGCTGGAGAACTTGCTGAAAACGCAGCAAGTGGCCTGGAAGATTCCGTTGCGAAGACGTTGGGCGTCGTCACCCGCGCTTCGGTCTTTGTCTTCGGAATCACCATGGCTTTGACGCAGCTTGGCGTTGGAGGCCAGGTCGTCGAAGGTTCGGTGCTGCTCATCATTGGCGGTGTCTCCTTGGCCTTCGCGATCAGCGTTGGCTTGGGTGCGAAGCCGGTTGTTGAAAAGATGCTTGAGCGCAAGTTAGCGCCAAAATCGAACGAGCGTGCCGGCTAACAGAGAAGCCCCGGGTTGTTGAACCCGGGGCTTCACTTATCTTTCTCTCATGGAACTTTTGAAAAACCCGCTGCTTCTGCAAGGAGCCGGAGTACTGGCTTTTGCCATCGTGGTACTCATTGTGTCTCGTGTTGCAGCAAGCGCTGTTGGAAGAATTGTCCGAGACAACAGTTCCCAGTACCGCCTTCGAAAGGCGATCAGCGCGGGAGCATTTGGGGCTATTCTGATCGCCTCAGTTGTTGTGTATGGACACAATATCGCTGGACTTGGCGTTGCCATCGGTGTTGCGGGCGCCGGCATTGCGTTTGCCCTGCAAGAGGTGATTACGTCCTTTGCCGGGTGGGTTGCGATCACACTTGGAAACTTTTACAAGCCGGGTGATCGTGTTCAGCTCGGAGGTATCGCCGGCGATGTGATCGACATCGGCGTGTTGAGAACCACGATCATGGAGACTGGCGGATGGGTGAAGGGCGACCTATACAACGGACGCATTGTACGCGTGGCCAACAGCTTTGTCTTCAAGGAGCCCGTTTACAACTATTCTGGTGAATTCCCGTTTCTTTGGGATGAGATAGTCATTCCGATCAGGCAAGGGTCGGACCACAAGCTGGCCCGTCAAATCCTGGTCGATGCGTGCAATGAGACCGTTGCCTCCCTGTCCACCGAAGCTCGAAAGAATTGGCAGGAGCTTCGTTCTGGCTATCGTCTTGAAGATGCAAATGTTGACCCTTATGTATCGCTCATCGTCAACGACAACTGGCTAGAGTACACCGTACGATACGTGGTCGAGTACAAAATTCGACGCATGACCAAGGATCGGTTATTCGAACGTATTCTGGACGACGTTGCGGCTACCGGCGGAAGAGTGCAGTTTGGCAGCGCGACAATGGAGATCACGAATCTTGATCGCCTGACTCCGTCTGAACACGGAACGGCGCAGTAGGCGGCAATCCGTCGGCAGCTTCAGGCGGCAGTGCATACGAACTTCCATCCCGGATTGCACTGTAATGCGGAGACATGATCTCGATGCCAGCCTCGGCAAAGGCATCCTGGATGTTCTGAAGAAGTTGGGAGTAGATCAGCGCCATCCGCTGCGGAGAGCGTGTATAGCCGTTGATTTGATACTCCACGTAGAAGTCGCTGAGGGCGGTTTGCAGTACGAACGGAGCTGGATACAGAACGATCCCACTTGTCTTCTTCGCCGCCGAAATCAAGAGTTCGTGTACCTTCTGCCAAGGAACGTCGTAACCGATGGTCACGCTTGTGTGGAGAATCAGGCCGTTTGTATGGGCTGCAGCTGAATAGTTCTCGATGTGCGCACCGAGGAGAACCGAGTTCGGGACAGTGATCTCGACGTTTTTGATCGTTCGGATGCGGGTGATGAGCAGGTTTCGTTCGATGACATCCCCGATCGTCTCCCCGACCTTGATTCGGTCACCAAGCCGGAATGGACGCATGTAGGTCAGCACGATCCCCGCCACCATGTTTGACACAGCCCCGGAAGAGCCGAGGGATAAGAGAACACCCGCGAACACAGATATCCCTTGAAATGCGGGCGAAGCCGACCCTGGAAGATAGGGAAAGATGGCTATTGCAGCGGCAGCGATCACGACGAGGCGAATCAGTTTGAACGTCGGCATGGCCCAGTCGCGCTCAAAGCCGGGCCACGACAACTGACCCGTTTCCAAACCTCGGAACAGCAATCGTAACCCACGGATGATTGGCCATGCAATCAACAAGATTGTGGCAATCGCCAAGAAGTTAGGAATTTGGGCGACAAAGCCCTTACCTATTTTGGAGACCTCTACGCCGACCAGGCCGAGTAACTGATCGCTGTACTCCCGGGTCCAAGGGTAAAGGCCGAGAATATAGGACAGCCCAAAGAAGCTGACAACGAGGTATCCCACTCGCTTAATGAATTGGATGAGTTTTCGGAAGAGGCGCTTGAAACTCTTACGATTGATTAGGACCGTGTCGCGAAGCTTGACTTGAAGCGGGAACGACCTGGGGATGCGATACAACTTGCGGCAAAGGAAGTCGAGCAGGATCTTGATCAGCCGACACGACGCGAGTATGAGCAGGATAGCAACCAGCGACAATGCGGCGGCTCGGGTCAGTGCAGATGTCGAGCGGCTTTCTCTGTAGCTCCTTATCGCCGCTACCGTGTTTGTCAAAGCCTCGGTCCCGTACTCATTCAGCGGTTTTCCGGCGATATCGGCGTCGGCTTGACCAAGACTGACAAGCAGCTCTTGGCCGATATAGATGTCCTGTTGGGTAGGGGTGTCTTCGACCCGCAGTAGGTTAATGTCGTAGCGGGGATCGTCGGCGATTTTTTGGAAACGCTGCTCAATGATTCGGGCTCTTTCTGCTGGGGAGAATGAGCCCACCCGGACGTAGACGGAGAAAACGGGACGACCGTCGATCTGAACTGGGGCACCAACGCCCTTCGCTTGGGCGATGGCCAAACCCGCAGCAAGCGCCAAAACTATTGAGAACAGCCATCTCATGCTCGGATTCTGGCACACGGGGGCGCCATCTCCCGCCTGTTTTGGGCAGTTCACTCTGCGAGGCCAATTACCAGCCGCCATGAGCTAACTTCATACTTCACCTTGTCACTATCCACGCCACTTCGGAACCAATCCTACATGTCACTATCGAGATCAATCGGGATACCGTGACCTCAAGATCTTGCCCGGTGTTGTTCCAAATTGTTTGCGAAAAGACTGGATGAAGCCGCTTGATGTTTCGAACCCCGACTCCGTCGCGGCTTCCAGCACGGTAGAACCAGTGGCAAGGCAACGCAGTCCGATGAGGGCACGGGCTTGCTGACACCACTGCCCGAGCGTGAGGCTTGTTTCCTTGATAATGTGACGCTCTATTGTTCGCCGCGAAGTCCCTGCATCCGGTACGACGGACGGATCGCGAAAGAAGTCATCAGCCCATGTCCGAAGCCATTCAGATTGTGGCATCGGGATGCTTGTCGGAATCGCTGGAGCAGTTTGTGCTTCGTGTTGAATCAGAGTCGCAAAGGCAGTAGCGAAAGGCTGTCCCAAGATTACGGGACCAACTCGACAGATTTCCGTGATCAACTCCCGCAAGAATGGGCGGACCTCCAGCGGGCCATTCTCGCGATCAATCTCAAGCTCTGGTGCAAAGTAGAGTGTGCGCACTCTGGCCTTGCCCAAAGTCTTGCCGGGGTGCGGTTCGCCTGCTCGAACCCACAATGCACGATTGGCAGGCAGAATGTGCAGTCCTTGCGAAGTTTCCACTTGGATCGCTCCCTCCACGGCAAAGACCAGCTTTGCCCACGGGCTTACAGGCCAAAGAATCGGCTCGGAGCGATGATGATCGAGTGACCAAAAACGGATCAATACGCCAGAATCAGCAGCTTGTCGTGATTGCGACATTTAATGTCTATTATAGTGAATCACGCCAAAGATTGAAGCCTCTATAATCAGAGAATGTCTACCGCGAGTCAACCCAACACCCTTTCCCACTTCGCGATTAACGTTGAAGATTGCGACCGAGCGATTGCTTTCTACAAAGCCGTGTTCGGATGGCAGTTCTCGGCATGGGGGCCACCCGGGTTCTTTCTCACCAACGTCGGCGACCTTCATGCTGCGATTCAAAAACGCCAAGACGAGCCGTTCCCGACTCACATCGGCAACTTTGAATGTACGATCGCGGTGGATGATGTTGATCGGGTCGCCGCGCTCATTGAGAAGAGCGGTGGGAGCATCACGATGCCGAAGGTCACCATCCCCTCGGTTTGCGATATCGCCCGAGTCGTTGACTGTGAAGGAAATACCTTCAGCATTGCGAAGTATCTGTAAGGAAGATGGATTGATGAACTCGAAATCATTGCCCGAGTCGCCTGAATACGTCGAGTTTCTGTCGCCTTATCCAGAACCCACAAGGATCCTTGCAAGGGGGTTGCGAAAGCGGCTTCTTGAACTTCTTCCCTCGTGTATCGAGACCGTTTGGGATGCAACGAATGCAGTTGGGGTTGCTTTCGGATTTACTGAACACAATGCAGACCACTTCATTCATCTGCCTGTCTATACGAAGCATGTGAATATCGGCTTTTCACACGGGGCACAGTTCAATGACCCCGAAGGCAGGCTGTGCGGCAATGGAAGCAGAATCCGTCATATTCGACTTAACCGGCTCGAAGACCTCGACGATCCTTACCTGCACGACTTGATTCGCCAAGCGCACGAAAGTGCGGTGCAAAGCGACGAACCGGTCCAACCACGCACTATTATTCGGGTGATGGAGGGTCCAAAACGCAGGCCGAGGCCTGAAAAGTAGGCTAATGCTCGAGTGACTCGAAATTAGTGAATCCCTGGTGTGATGTCAAACACTTGGATTCATGTGATACGGCGTCTTGCAGGTACTTACCGACCCGCAGTGCGCGCCTCCCCCGATTCGCAGTCGGCTGGGTGTAACCTATGTGTCCGGAACGTTTTGTAACCCATGTGTCCGGAATGGACATAAGTGAAATGGCGGCCCCGGAGGGACTCGAACCCCCGACGCCCTCCTTAGGACGGAGGCGCTCTATCCACTGAGCTACGGAGCCGCATTGAACTCTGGCGCACTCAAAAAATGCCAAATTGCACTTCATGACGGGCCAGCAGGACGATCTATTCTACCTTGGCATATCACGACAACACGGCAGGTCTAAGACACGTAAATGTGTACGTAGGGCGGGGTTGCCAATCTCGGCGAAAACCGAATCTTAGCCGATGCCAGGCCGTGTGTTGACGATGGCTCGCGCGTTCTGCGGAGGAACGAAGTTGAACGTGCCTGCGGGAATGTTGGGGCTCTCCGTCACATCAATGCGGAAAGAGTTGAATCGAAACGGCGACTGAGATTGAATGTCTCGGTGCTCAATAGCCTTCAAGTGCCGAACGTTGTTGTTATCGATGTCCAAAAAGAAGACGACACAACGATGGGCAAGCTGGTTTTGAGCCGCAGCCCAAAAAAGTGCGATCTCTTGATTCGGTCCGGTGACGAAGTCGGCGTTCGGGTCGTTTGGATTCATGGGGTCTGACGTACGGCTACTGGGCCCGACGAGTCGAGAATTTCCAGAGTCGGCGATCACCCACGGGCGATAGGCAGCCTGAGCACCAGCGTAGACCTCTTGGATCATTCGCGCCAAGAACGATTCCGATCCACGGGTCGCCCGAGAGAACGCCTGCATCAGTTGAGACTGATAGGTTGCTGGCTGCGACGAGCCTTCTTTCCAGTAGATCTCGGTCCAATAGGTATTGGAGGGTGCCTCGTAGACCCAAAAAGTACGACTATCTCCGACGATCCGGCGGATCATGCCACTCGCATCGCTCGAAACCGACTCGAGTTGGTAGACGACATCACCAGTCTTTGTGACTCCTCGGAGCCAGCTTAAGTCGATGTTGTAGGTGTAAACCTTCTTGCCGATCTCGTTTCGAGCGTTCATACGCAGGAGAAGAGAATCGTTCGAGCGGAGATTAACAAAGCTGTCTTGCACCGTTTGGAAGGCAGGGGTTTGCGCACATGCAAAGATACATGCCGAACCCATCATGACGGTAGCAAGCAGACGCTTCATTACGTTTGTTAGACCCCTGAACCTTCAGGAATGTTCTCTCTAATCATCGGTTTTACCCGGACACGGCCTTAGGAGGACGGAATTGACGTCAGACAATGCCGGAGCGCATAAGGTCTTTGAGCATCAAAAGCCCAACGACTTTTTTGCCATCAAGCACCGGAATCTCACCGATCTTCTTGGGTACGGGCAGATTTTGGAAGACCTCAAGGGCTTCAACAGCCAGCAGCTCTGGCGTGATGGTCGAAGCGGTAATCGTCATCAGCTCCCACGCTTTGGCTTCAAAGGGGTCAGTGGCCTTGATAAAGTGTCTTCGCAGGTCGCCATCGCTGATGATCCCCTCAAATTTGCCCTCTTCGTTCACAACACAAGCCGCACCGGCCCCTGCTTTGGTAATGGCTTGCATCACCTCAAGGATCGGGGTTTCGGGCTGGACGAGAGCCAGATCGTGGCCCGTTCGCATGACATCGCAGACTCGCAGCAATAGCCGTTTTCCGAGCGTTCCCGATGGGTGGAACTTTGCGAAGTCTTCGGCTGTGAACTGTCGTTCCTTCATCACCGCGACGGCAAGGGCATCGCTGAGGGCCATCATCGCGGTTGTGCTGGTGGTCGGGGCGAGGTTGTTTGGGCAAGCCTCTTCAGTGACGAGCGTGCTGATGGCCAGATCGGCCTGTCGCCCGCAACTGCTGTCTGGCCTTCCGGTGATCAAGATCGTTTTCGCGCCGATAGCCTTGAGGGGCACAAAAAGATCAAGAATTTCGCCGGTCTCGCCACTGTGGCTGTAGAGCAGGACGACATCGTTGGCTGTGACCATGCCGAGGTCGCCATGCACGGCCTCGGAGGCGTGAAGAAAGAGGCTGGGGGTTCCTGTGCTGCTGAGCGTCCCGGCTGTCTTTCGAGCGATGTGCCCAGACTTCCCTACCCCGCACGTGATCACGCGGCCTGTGCAGGTGAGAATCCACTCGACGGCTTTGGCGTGGGTTTCGTCGAGATGCTCGGCGAGGTAGCGGATCGCATCCGCTTCTTGCACCAGCGCACCGCGCATCACTTCCAGGCTCATGGTATTCGAGTCTACCGTTACTGCAGGATTCGCTTGCCGAAAAGGGACCCCAGGAATTCGACGGCGGTGATCGCGGTCACATTGTTGGAGTCGATCAAGGGGTTCACTTCAACGAGCTCAACTCCAGCGAGTTGGTAAGTGGTTTTTGGGCTGCCGAGGAACGCGCAAAGCAGTTCGGCCATCAGGTGCATCTCTCGATAGTTCAGGCCACCGCGGACTGCTGTTCCTGTTCCAGGGGCGAGGATTGGGTCAAGCACGTCGACGTCGAAACTGATCCAAAGCTTCTTGGCTTTGCGTTTTGCCATCCACCCGTGAAACTCTTCCAACACGGTGACAAGCCCACGCGAGTCGATGTCGAACATCGTGGCCGTATAGCCACCCTTTAAGGATTTCAAGGCCTCTTTTTCGGCCTTGTCTACGTCGCGCAGTCCCACCCAAGCGACGTGATCTTGACAAAGGCGGTTTGCGGGGACGATCTCCTTGGTCAGCTTGGACCATTGGCGATCACGGAGCCCGGTTGCTCCGGATTCCATCCCAAACAAAGCTCCAAACGGCATGCCATGTAGGCTGCCACTCCAAGAAGTACCGATGGTGTTTAGGTCGGCGTGGGCATCTACCCAAAGCACGGCGAGGTCATCACCGTACGCCTCCATCGCACCAGAAACCGAACCGATTGCGATTGAGTGGTCTCCGCCGATGACGATGGGCAACGCCCCTCTCTTGATTGACGACGAAACCTCCGACTTGAGCTTCTCATAGCACTTCATCGCAGGATCGAAATTGCGAATTCCTCCCTTGGCTGTCGCCTCGCTTCCAACCTTGATGTTGCCTCTATCCTTCACAGTCTTCCCGAGAGAGGTGAGGCTTTGCGAAAGTCCCGCAAGGCGGACAGCATCCGGGCCAAGACGACTGCCCAAACGCTTTCCGCAGAGGTCGAATGGTGCGCCAATGATTTCGATCACGGGGGGAAGTGTACTCACGATTGCCGATTGCTGTTGGACTGGAGTCAGACCTTGATTCCGTGTTGCAGCCCTTCAGCCTCAGCAGGTCCGCCCGCTGCCTGACTGAGCAAAGTACACTCATTACCATGCCCACAGCGGTCGGCGTTCTTGCCGTTCAAGGCGACTATGACAAGCATGTCAACGCCATCCGAAGGTGCGACCCGGACATCGAGATCCTTGAAGTCCGCTCGACCGAGGATCTCGCTCAAGTCGGCCGGCTGATCATCCCTGGCGGTGAATCTACAACGGTCGGTCTGTTGCTTGAGCGCTTCGGCCTTGGACAAGCCATCCGAGAAGCCGCAAGTGACGGAATGCCTATTTGGGGCACTTGTATGGGGATGATTCTGATGGCCGAGAGTGTGGCTGGAAGGGACCAATACCGGCTTGGCTTGCTTGATATCACCGTTGAGAGAAATGCCTTCGGCGCACAGGTCCACAGTTTTGAGGCGCCGGTTGAGATGTCGGGATTTGACGAACCTGTCTTAGGAGTGTTTATCCGCGCCCCAATCGTGACCCGGCTGGGTGGTGGGGTTGAGGAGCTTGCACGAATGGACGATAAGGTCGTTGCAGTTCGGCACGGACGGCTACTCGGAACCTCGTTCCATCCTGAGCTAACCGACGACATCCGTCTCCATGAGTGGTTCTTGGGATTCTAGGGCAGATCGACGATCTAGCGAGAAGTAATTTCATCCGCTGTTTCTGGGTGAGGGGCCGTAAGGCGTAAGCGCTGCCAAGCAGGTTTTTGAGGTTTGAGATCGCCTAACTGAAAGTCACAATATGCAGTCAGGATTCGCAAATAAAGTAGCCCCGCTCTGAGGGCACGGAGACGGGGCTTTCTGGGGGGAGGAAGGAAGATTTATGAAGTGCTTGCTGATCTCATCAGCCGCTAACTTTTTTATCGTCGAGATAGATGGACTTTTCTAACAGTTCTCCGATCACTTTGACGGGTACATAGACCACGCCATCTTTCTCGGTAACACGTTGGTCCATTTCTCTCGACTTACCATTCAGACGGTATTTCTTGGAGTCTTGTTCCAACACCAGATCACGGTCCTGGGTAAAAACGTAGATTCTGCCAGATCGGGGCGACTGGTCGTAATCCAGTTCCAACTGTCGGGCGGCGTCTACAATGGGGACCATCAGAGTCTTGCCTTCGTAGTAAGGGGTTCCGTAGCGAGAATTGAACCGAAGTGATTGGTCGCCAACTCGAATCTCACCGATTTGTCGGCTGTCCCTTTGGTCTCTTGGCAGCCTTTCGTCAGCGGCCTCTCGATCTCGATCGTTCGAGCGATCTCGCCTTGCCAGCTCCCACCGATCGTCGTCATCGCGCGAAGCACCGTAGTAGGGAGAATCGCGTCGTGGCTCATATTCTAATTCAACGTACTCTTGAATATATGCGCCCATCTTAGCGTCTTTTCGGATGACTAGGTTCCCACGCTCTCCACGTTCGGTTTCGTTGATGATTACTCCCGCTAATGCGCCGATAATTACGCCTTCAAACGGCTTCTTTATCAATGAACCAAGAAGACCCCCTATCGCGATACCGTTAAATACAGATTTGCCATCATCTTTGCCCTGCTTGGCATCAAACTTCCCATCGTCCTCGTAGCGGTCTTTGCCATCCCATTTCACGGGCACAGCATGGATGCGTGCGCGAGTGCCATCGGGCAGGACGATCTCATCAAACGCGAGCTTGAGCGACTCTTTGTTTTTCTTCTTGTCGATGTTCAGGATGCGACCACGGAAGTAGGTACCGGGTGGAAGATCGCGATTCTTGTCGACGGTAGCCGTAAACCGGTCGCCCTCTCGGCTACCCTTGATGCTAAGTTCCTGATCGAACTTGACGGGGATCACCATGTTGCGATCCAGTTCAATTCTGTCAGCGGCAGCGCCAAGAGCGGTAAGGCCAGCAGCGGCGAGTGTCATGGTCAGTCGTTGTATGCCCTTCATAAGTTCCTCCAACGTTGCAAGAGTAGGTTTGGAACGTGTGAGTCTATCGGGGGTTTTGCCCTTTGGGACCAATTGGCTATGGCCTTGGTTCTGTTCAACGCGGCATGGCGCGTTAGGCAGGAAAAGCCCGCAGGAAGAGGTCAGGGCCTATCCGCTCTATAGATTCGATTTTGAGGTTCGGCACGTCAGCAAGCTGTTTCGTGATCGAACCTTCGATCCAAGCGGGACCGCTTCCAAAGACCTTTGGAGCAATAAAAAGGGCTATCTCATCAAAGAGTTTGGCCTGAACGAACGAAGCGATTGTCTTCGCGCCACCTTCAACCAAGATCGAAGTTACACCCAATCCCCACAGATGCCGCAACACCTTGGTAAGGTCAAATTGTCCACTCACCGCTTCAAAACCGATTTGGCGCTCGTTTGCGGGCTCGCCTGCTACCACCCAGCATACTTTTGCGTCAGCAGCAGAAAAGACGCTCTCCGTGCCGTTTAGAGCCCTTTCTGGGTCTAACACGATCCGTGCAGGCTGGTTCACAACACCTTCTATCCGAGCCGTGAGTTTGGGATTGTCGGCAAGCACGGTGCCACTGCCGACTAAAACAGCTCCCATCTCTGCGCGAAGCCGGTGCGCGGCAGCCCTCGACTCCTCAGATGTGATCCACTGGCTCTCGCCACTTGGAAGGGCGATCCGTCCATCGAGGGTCATGGCCGCTTTGAGACAAACATATGGTCGCTGAAGTCGCATTGCTGTCAACCACACACGGTTTGCTTCAGCAGCTTCCATTTGCAATAGGCCGACCGACGTTTCGATTCCAGCTTCACGTAAGCGCGCAGATCCTCCCTGCGCCTTTGGGTTGGGGTCTGGACATGCAAAAGAGACCCGTTTGACGCCTGCTGAGATGAGAGCTTCGGAACATGGTCCCGTACGGCCCACGTGATTGCAGGGTTCCAGCGTGACATAAGCTTCTGCGCCATGGGCTCGACCACCTGCTTGCTGAAGCGCGACAGCTTCGGCATGCGGGCCGCCAGCGAAATCGTGCCATCCCTCGCCTACGCATTCGCCCTGCCGAACGATCACACAGCCGACGTGGGGATTTGGCGCGGGAAATCCTCGGCGGGAGAGTTCAACCGCGCGAGCCATCCAGAATTCAGGCGTCTTTTCGCTCATGGTCCTTGAGCGTCCCTTCGATCAGCTCTTTCAGATTCTCCTTGGCCTCTTCGCGAAACTGTGCGCGCTGGCGCCGCAAGAGCCAAAGTGACAAGGCGCAGGTGAGAACAAACACAAACAGAACGGCGAGAAGATAGTAACCGTATCTCAGGGCGTAGCGCTTGAGTTCATCGCCGGTTCCTTCTGGTTTCGCACCCACAACCCATGGCCAGAGCGCAAGCATCAGTAGCCCTGTGACAAAGCTGATGGTCGTTGCGATCTTCAGCCACATGCCCGGCGCAACTCCTCCAACCCCTGTGCATAGCTGGATTGCTTCACGAGATAGCTTCCTGAGACGAACACATTTGCGCCTGCAATCCGCGCCGCCCCAATCGTCGAAGGGTCGATCCCACCGTCGACCTCAATATCGAGCTCTGGATAAGCCTTGTGGATGGCGGTCACCTTCTCCAACGCCTTACCGATAAATTTTTGTCCTCCCCAACCTGGATTGACAGTCATGACCAGAGCAAGGTCGATTTCGCCGAGCACTTCTTCAATCGCATCAACAGGTGTTGCAGGATTGATCGCGATACCGGGCCGTATCCCCATGTTTCGCAATTGCCCAATCAGGCGATGTGCATGGACTGTGGCTTCGGCATGGAAGATGATCACATCGGCCCCGGCATCAGCGAAGGCTTGGAAATGGGCCTCAGGGGTCTGTGTCATGAGATGGGCTTCAAAACAGAGGTCACCGTAGTTGCGCAGATTCTCGACCATTTGCGCGCCAAAGGTAATCGGGGGCACGAACTGACCGTCCATGACATCAAAGTGGATGCGGTCGGTGCCCGCGTCGATCATCGCCCTTACGGCCTCGCCTACACGAGAAAAGTCGCACGAGAGAATCGATGGAGCAATTTCAACTCTATTCATTGACCGCCCCCTCCTGCCGTGTCCGCATTTCTATCACGCCCCGGCGGTGAAACCTGCTCTTCGTCCGTGTCAGGTGTCAGGCTTTCCGCATCGGCTTTCTTCGTGACCTGCTTGACTAGTTCACCATCGTAGAAGATTCTGAAAACCGCCTCGGCGCCGTAGCCTTCTGCGGTGATCTCCACGAGATTATCTGGATCGTGAAAATCTTCGTGGACCGTTCTAGTTCCCCGGGCATCGGTCATATCAACCCGCAATCCGACTGATGCGGTGAGACCGGTGAGTCGTATCCGGATCGTGTAGAGGTACTTGGTTTCGTCTGCCCGATCTGAACGCCCGCTCGTCTGGCTGGAGACTCTGAACCGCACCTTTGTGCCTCTCTCCACCCTCTTTCGACTCTCTGGAACATGCGACACGACCAAGCCAGGTTCGAGTTGGCGATCACGCACCTCGTCAACGCGATCATCGCCAACCAAGCCAATCTCTTGCAACGTAATCTTTGCCTTGTCCACACTGAGCCCGCGAAGATCGGGGACCTCGACAAATCGACTGCCATCGCTAACAACCACTCCGATGACGCTGCCGACGTAGGAATCGTTGCTTGGTGGAGGGTCCATCTCGATGACCGTATTGGTCGCAAACTCCTCACTGGTTTCTCTGCGCATGATGCGCATCTTGAGGTCAAGCTGCTTCAGGCGAGACTCGGCTTCTGTAACCGTCAGGCGGCGAATATCGGGAACCTTGACGATCTTGGGTCGGGTCATGTTGAACATGACGAACCCCCCGATGGTGAAGATCACGAGGGCAGCGACGAAGATCATGACCATTTTCAACCAAGAAGGGACCCCATCGTCGTAGTCTTCATCGTCGACTTTGGTAGGTTTGGGCTTTGCTTTGGTCTCTTCCTTGATCGCTGACATTTTGGGAGCAACGCCCGCTGGCTCCTTGGTGAAACCAGCGGCTCCGCTTCGAGCGGGGGCGACACTTGCGGGAGCCGCAGCTGACCTTCCAAATCGAAGGGCGTCTTGAACGAATCTGAGCTCGCTCAGGAGTTCGCCTGCGTCGTTGTATCTTTCTTTGGGGTCTTTGCTGAGTGTTTTCGAGACGATCTCATTGAGGGCATTGGGGACTGCGGCGTTGAAATTCTTTACAAATGGCGGCGTGTCCGTGGCATGCTTGATCGCCATTGCAACGGGTTGATCGGCGACAAACGGCTTTCTGCCAGTAAGCAGCTCAAAAAGGATGACACCCATTCCATACACATCGGAAGGCGCCGTTGGCATATCGCCCTTGCTCACTTCGGGGGCGAGGTAGGGCGCCATGTTTGGCAGAACGACCGAACCCGCTGTCATGCTCGCGGAATAGCTCGGCCAAAACGCACTGAGCTTAATCTTTGCGTTCCCTTCTGGATCGACGATCACATTATGCGAGCCAATGTCTCCGTGAGTGAGGCCGACTCTGTGGAGGGCGGTCAGACCTTCGCAAATTGAAATGGCGATGGATAGCGAGACGGGAGCAGAGAATGGCGCGAGCCGTTTAATTCGGTCGGAAAGCAAAGTGCCCTTGCTGAGCTCGCAGACGAGAAACGTATGTTTCTCGTCTCGGTCAATTTCAAGCACACGCTCAAGGGATGGGCTCTGAACATCTTTCAGACGCGCGATGATTTCGCCGAGAGCCGTGACAAACTTGGTTTCCGAGGCATAGGGTTGTTTCAGGATGCGGATACATACATCGCGCGCAGAAACTTTGTCTCTTGCCGCATAAACGTCGAAAAGCGGTTCATCGTGCAGATTCTCAAGGAGCTCGTACCGAAGACGCAGGATGTTTCCTATCACGACGACTCCCGATCTTTGACAAATGACAGAACAATGGCTACGAGCAGTAAAGCCAACGAAAGTCGCCAAACCGGCTGTTGGTCAACCCGGGCAGCATATGTCGCGGCCTGGCCCGTGAAGTAGGCGTATTGGCTAGCGAAGTAGCCACCTACAAGGCCAAGCACGGCAAACACGGATAGGGCAAACCGTAAGGCTTTCATGCCGATAACAACGCCTCCCGCACGGCATCGGCGGGTACGTTCTCAACGAGTTTACACGTTCCCAAGCCTTCGAGGAGGCTAAAGCTAAGACCCTTGCCGGTGGCTTTTTTATCGCGGCCCATAAACTCAAGAAGCTCGTCGGCGCGGGTGAGATCATCGGAAGAGGTGGGGAGGTTGGACAACTTTAAGACATCAACAATCTCGCGTGTCGTGCCTGCTTCCGTGATGCCGATAATCTCGCCGAGCTTAGCCTCGACGGCCATGCCCACCGCCACAGCTTCGCCATGAAGCAGCCCTTCATAGTTTTGGATACCTTCCAGCGCGTGACCCACGGTGTGACCGAAGTTAAGGATGGCGCGTCTGCCGCTAAGATCGAACTCGTCAGCAGCGACGACGCTCTCTTTGAGCTTAATACAGCGTAAGGCAATCTGACTGAAATCTCGTTTCGTATCGTCCGTTTCCCGCTTCAACTCGTCTACGAACTCAGAATCCATGATGAAGCCGTACTTCCAGACTTCTGCCAGGCCATTTCTAAGCTGTCGTATGTCAAGGGTCGTCAGAGTTTCGGCGGCGATGAGAATCTTCTTCGGATGATAGAACGAGCCCAGCAGATTCTTGCCTTGCGCAAGGTCGATGCCCACTTTTCCGCCCACCGAGGAATCTACCTGTGCAAGGAGTGTGGTGGGGAATTGGATGAGGGGTACTCCGCGCATATAAGTCGCGGCGACGAATCCAGCAAGATCACCGATTACTCCTCCGCCAAGTGCGACCAGAGTCGTCGATCTTTTAACCCCTTCGTTTGCGACCCGGTCTATTGTGCGCTCGAAGTACTCGAACGATTTTGTTTTCTCTCCGGGCGGGAGCGTTAATATTGACCAGTCGGAGAAGGCGTGACCCCAGTGCTGAAAGACGTTTTCGTCTGTGATGATCAAGGAATCCGTCGGTATCTCGCGGATGAGTTCCGCAACGCCGCCGAAGGTGACCACGGAGCCCCCGCAACCAAGGTCATGCCTAAGCATGTTCAAGCCTCTGTTCGTACTCCTCTATCAAGAGCTTAATTTTAGCAGCGACCTCAAAGACGGGTGAGTCTTCGGTGTCGAAGACAATGTCGGCCTTTTCGTAGAGGTGGGCGCGTTGATCGATGAGGTCGCTAAGCTTCCCTTCCCAGTCTTCGACCATGAGTAATGGTCGCTTGCGTTTACTTTGTTCGAGACGGTTCGTAAGTCTGCTAAGGTCGGCGCGGAGGTAGATGACAGTGCCAAGACGTCGCATCTCGTCCCAGTTCGCATCTCGCATCACAATTCCCCCACCGGTAGCGAGGACACAGTCCTGCGGAGTCAGGGATTTGAGGACGCTCGTCTCGTGTCCGCGGAAGGCCTCCTCACCGTAGACCTTGAAAATTTGGGAAACGGTTCTTCCAAAGCGTCTTTCCAGCAACATGTCGGTATCTTCAAACGGGCGGCCCGATATCTCAGCAAGTTGCCTGCCTACGGAGCTCTTTCCGCTTCCCATCATGCCGATTAGTATCCAACACCGCGCCATGGCTTTATGAAAGAAAAGCGGTGGATCTAGAGGACCCACCGCTTGACAGGATAAGGAGACTTAGAGTCTACGGGAACCCGGGACCGAAGTCGTCCTCAAGAACAGTCGGAGTCACAAAGATGATGAGCTCGGTATGGTTCTTGTCCTGAGACTTTGACCGGAAGAACTGCCCGACGATCGGAAGGTCAGCAAGGATCGGGAATCGGGATTCTGAACCCGTATCCGACTTACGTGTCAGACCACCCAATGCAATCGTCTCGCCGCTGCGAACGCGCGCTACAACAGCGATGGTTTGCGATAGGATGTCTGGAACTTCCTGACCGTCTGGGCCTCGGCGAATCTGGCCGAAGTCCTGAACCGGTACGTTGATGAAACAAGTGACGGTGCCGTCTTCATTGATACGCGGCGCAACTGCCAGACCCGTAGTAATCGTGAACTGGACTAGCTGAGGAGCGTTGATGACCTGGCCGTTACCGACGCTGATCACCTGGTTGATGAAGAGGCTCGTCTGAACCTGCTGCTGGATGGAGGCGGGCTGGTTGTTGAGCGTTCGGATAACCGGAGCTTGGACAACCTTACCTGTGCCTGTTTGCAACAGCGCTCGCATTCGCGAAGTGATGTTGCCCGTAGCATAGTTCAAGAAGATCGGATCGCCTGAGCGAGCGAATGTTCCCGGGCGGTTACCCGTGATCATCGTTCCGCGCTCGTAGAGCCAGTCAAAGCCGAGCGATTTTGCAAAGCTTGAGCTGGTCGTCACGAACTCGACCTTAATCTGCACCTGTTTTGGGGCTACGTCGAACAGGTTAATGTTGCGTTGGAGGTCAGCAATATCCTCTTCCGAACCACGGACGATAATCGAGTTATCGGTCGGGTCGTAGCTGATAAAGTCGATCGATCCACCAACGAGGCCTTGTCCAGGTGTTAGCTGAGCGCCTCCGCCCTGGCCACCACCGCCGAAGCCACCTTGACCGCCGCCGCCGAAGCCGCCGCCACCTTGACCACCGCCGCCGAAGCCGCCGCCGCCTTGGCCGCCACCGCCACCGCCGCGTCCGCCAACCTGGTTAGCCGACTCACCGGGGAGTCGAATGTCGCCGCCGCTTTCCGCTGCTCCAATCTTATCGATGGGAACGGGCGTATAGTTGCCGCTGCTGTTTGCCAGGATTGGCATCTTGCCGTAGAACTTGGCGCCAAACGGGTCCGTAACGCGGAGGAACTCTTGGATCTTTTCAAATCCAGCATTCGGGTCCACGCCAGGGCTACCGCCGAGCTTCATGTAGATATCAAGTGCGTCAGCCTTTTGAAGTTTGATCTTCTTAAGCACGCGCTTGATCGGCTTAGCCGGGGCTGCTTCAACAGGTCCGACGTCCGTCTTGCCCACATTGTGGCCAATGATATACACGCCATTTGCATCACGGCGGAAGCTTGCGCCCGCTGCATTGCAAATATAGCGAATAGCATCGTCAGCCGAGATGTTTTTCAGCTGCAGAGTGACCGGATGGAACTCCTTTTCGGTCGGTTCGAGAACGAACGTTAGACCTGTGAGCTGAGTCAGCGTCTGGATAACCGCCGTCATATTGGCATCTTCCAGTCGCAGATTCGAAATCCGAATCTCCTCCGGAGCCTTTTGGGCTACGGCGCTCATCGGAGCGCAAACGCCAACCGCTAAAAGCGCTCCGGTGAGCATACATCGTACGAACTTATTACGCATCGTAATTCTCCTTACCCTCCTTGAATTCAGACAGGCTTACCGGCCGATGCCACCACCGCCGCCGCCACCAAAGCCGCCGCCACCGCCGCCGAAGCCGCCGCCGCCACCAAGGCCGCCGCCGCCACCGCCGAAGCCGCCGCCACCGCCAAGACCGCCGCCGCCGCCGCCGAAGCCGCCGCCACCGCCGCCAAAGCCGCCGCCACCGCCACCACCACCGATGTTCTGGGTGTTAAAGATGGTGCTCATCTCGGGCCAGGTCGAGGTTGATTGCGAACCCGAAAGCATACGCATGATAAACAGCGGGTCTGCGCTTCGGATTTTGAGTCGCCGAATAGGAAGCTTAGCGCTTGCTACGGGACCCGGGTCGGTGCCGCCGCCGGGGGTGATATTGTCCGGTGGGCGCTTGATGATCTGGTAGATGCCGCCTTCGACGCGGTACGTTGCATCAACCTGCTTCAAGATAGCCTGAAGCGCGGTCTCGAATGTAACGTTCCTAACGCTGAGCGTAATCGTTCCTTGAACATCCGGTGCAATGCTGTAGGAAACGCCAACGTTCTTGAAAAGCGCCTTAAGAGCTTCTCGAACGTCTGCCTCCTGCAGTTCAAGTGACGGAATGATTGTTTGGCTAGGATCGCTCTGGGCATGAGCATTGGCGATACCGCCAGCCCAAATCCCGATTGCGAGGATAGCCGCAATAATCGTTTTTTGCGCGTTCTTCATAAAGATTCTCCGTACCTTATGATGGATGAACCTGTCGGTCGTTTCATCAAATCTACTATTCTTAGCCGCCACTGGTTCCTAGTCCAGGGCCACCTTGTCGTCCGCCACGGCCTCCACGTCCGCCTGCGTTTCCACCGGCGTTGCCGCCAGAGTTTCTACCGCCAGCGCCGGGAGGTGCGCTTTCGAGGTTGACAATGATATCGTTCGGCTTCACATTACCACCCCGTCGTAGGATGGCTTTGTTCTCGTCGATGGAGATAACGGTCCACGGGCTGTTGGGAATCTGCATTCCGGGGTGAATTTGAACTGCCCGTCCGTCCTCCATGATAATGATCGCCGTAACTGTGTCCCCAATAATCACGCCAGCGAGCCTGCGATAAGGCTGAGGCTGCGGGCGCTCTTGGACTGTCACTTCGGGCTCTGGCTCAAATCGCTGATCCCAGCCGAAGTCGCTGGTTAGCCTTTCGGTAAGCTGTGCGTAATCGTAAGCTACTTCGTTTGGCTTGAGCGCAAACGGATCTCGTCGCGAGCCACCGAAGTTTCTGTTGCTCCACAGCATCGCATAGCGCTGCTCGTCGGGCTTCACTTCAAAGCCAACGCCAGCGTCAGCATTGGGCTTCTCGACGGGTCTCGTGCCTGCATTGCCTGAAGCTCCAGGCATCGTGACACCGGAGCCTGCGGCTCCGCTACCGTCTCCGCACCCGGCCAAGACCAGGGCAAGAGCCGCCATCGTTAAAATCGTTCTCACGTCTTTCATATCGGTCATTACACCTTTAGGTTCCAATTTGACGAACGAGATCGTTATCCGCCCGACACGCCCAGCGAGGGCCTGCTTCGTCCTCCAGCTGCACCACCAGCTCCGGGAGCTCCACCGCCGGGCGCTCCGCCTGCTGGCT
This sequence comes from Fimbriimonadaceae bacterium, assembly GCA_019638775.1. Lineage (NCBI taxonomy): Bacteria > Bacillati > Armatimonadota > Fimbriimonadia > Fimbriimonadales > Fimbriimonadaceae > Fimbriimonadaceae bacterium. Next base: position 414,285 of record JAHBTD010000001.1, read on the forward strand.
GTGTGTTGCCTCCGCCTGACCCGCCACCACCGGTGAGATCCTGGTCTGGCACGGGCGGGAAGATATCTTTCCCACGAATGTAGCCAACGATGGTTACATTATACGTACCGGTTAGATTCGGCGATGTTCCTGATAACTGTAGACCGTCTGCGACGGCCAGATAGTTTGGCATTCTCGCCCAGGAACGCATGTTTGCTGTAATTTGCTCATATGTGCCGGTCACTGTGACCTGGCCAAGATCAAAAAGAACAATCGGGAACCCAGCTGCCGGATAGTTGTAGTAGCTCGACAGAATCTGGTTCGCGTTGTATACCGGACGGGGCACTTCAGGACCGTTCACAACGTGAACGCCACCCTGTCGCACCTGCGCATTCACTGCGCGTTGAATATCGTTTCCAAAACCTTGGGAATCGATCACGAGCTGATAGGGGTTGACAGACAGATCAATTCCTCGACCTTGTCGGGATGCCTGAGGAGTATTGGTCAAAATCGTAGCCCGCCAAGCTGCTGCTTTGGCTTCGACCATCTCTTTGGCTATCTCCACACGTCGCTTGGCTTTTGCAAGCTTATCGGCTTCCGTTTGCTGGAGTTGCCTGTTCTCGATCCAATAGTCCGTTTCTTGCTTATTGGGCATCGTCACAAAGAACAGAGACCAGGCCATCACGATCATGAAGACCGCGACGCCAATCGAGAGTATCGGTATTACGCCTAATTTCATCCTTTTTTCCTCAATCCTTTAAGTTAGCGATCTTCCGCAGCGGGCACTCCCGGACCGCCACCGCCTACATTCGGGCCACCAGGGCCGCCGCCAGGGCCTCCCGGACCCGTACCCGCGCTGCCTACTCCAGAAAGGCTTGCTCGCGGATTAGGCGTCTGAATATTCCTGGGGATCGTAATTGTCACCGTTACCTGATGCTCGTTCGGCATCGCTCCTCGAACTCCAGGCACTCCCGATCCAAAACCACCGGCCCCTTCATATCCCGAAGCGCTACCCTTGGCTAAGAAGTAGTCCATTCGCTCAAGGGGATCGTCCGGTACGGGCGCATCGCTGCGCAGGCGCGGGTCTGCGTTCTGATCGTTATCCGTAATCGGCGGTACGAACATTTCGTTGTACTGATATCCGGAACGAGTTACGAGAACCTGCCCGTTATTAATTCGTCGCAGAGCGAACATCATGTCCGCGTACTGCTGCTGTGTTCTCAGATAGCCCACGAGGGTCACCGTGCATGAATCTGGCCCATTCGCAGCCGCACTCATGCTTACCACTCGGTAGAAGCCCGGAATATAGGGTCGAACCTCGTCGTAAAGGTCGGGATAGACGGCCGAGTGCTTCTTCATGGCTTCAGCCAAGTTGATGTTCAAAATAACCTGTTTGGCCTCTGACATCACCTTGTCAGCATAAAGCGACTCGTCGAGAGCTTCTTTTGCGGTCGGAACAACCTTGAGCGCTTCTTCTCTAGCATCGGTCAGGTCCTTGCTCGACTTTGCGGCCATCCCTATACCGATAACAAATCCGGCGGCAGCGATAAGTACCGCTCCGACGATAGCCGCACGGGTTTTCTTCCCTTCGTTTACAGTTTGTGGAATTAAGTTCAGTTTCATCCGTGTCACCTATTCGAAGCAGATATGCAGACCGTTTCCAACGGCTACCGCGAACTCTTCGCGATGTTCGTCGACATATGCCGGCGGAACTTTCCGAATGTTTAAGTTCAGACGCCTCATCGGGTCGTAATTGTCACAGGTCTGCCCCGTGCTCTTCGTTAAATACGTTCCCAAACCGCGAAGTTTGGCACCGCCTCCACAGAGGGCGATCACATCGACGTTGCTGCCTCGGCTGCGGTAGTAGTCAAGCGAACGCTTGATTTCAGCAGCGAACTCTTCGGCTACGCCAGCGAGCGCCTTGTTCACACCGTCGTTGCCTGCATCGGCAACCGGCGCGATTTCGGCAGGCGCTTCGGCTGCTGTCGGCGCGCTGCCCGCATCGTCAGCTGGGGTTTCATCGGCAAATGGATTGTAGGGAGTGAACGCTTGCGTTGCAACTCCGCCAACACCAGCAGCCACATCGACTCTGTCGAGGTCTGCGGTCTCTTGCTTAAGCCGTTCTGCCTCTTCGTTGGAAACGCCCATCGCATCGGCAATTGCCTGCGTGAACATCTCACCGCCCATTGGAACTTGGCGCGGCAGGAGAAGCTTACCGTTGCGGTAGATATTGATTGAAGTTGTTTTGTGGCCGATCTCGACGAGGCAAACCGTTTTGCCAACGTGTTGATCGTCATAGCTCGTGACCAGCGACCGTGCTAAACCGAGCGGCTCAACGTCAATGGCGGCTGTATTGCGTCCGGCCTTCTTCAGACATGCCATGACGGTGTCAATCGCTGACTGCGGGCTGATTGCCATCACGACTTCCATATTCTGAGAAGTCGGATCCTCGTCTGCGAGAGGCTTAAAGTCGCTCACGACCGTGCTCTCTGAGAAGGGGATATTCCGGTTGATCTCCCACTGCATATGCTCTTTGAGCTCAGCAGGGTTCATCCGCGGCACTTCGAGCGTGCGCACCAGAACGGAGGCTTGCCCTGCAATCGACACGACTGCATTGGGGTTTGAGATGCCGCTTGCAGACAGCACTTGCTTAAGCGCTCCTGCAACTGCTTCTGCATTGTAAATACCTGTATGGTCGACGGCACCTTCCGGTGTGTCAATCATGCCAAGACCCGTAACCGAGGCTTCCTTCCCGGCGTTACGAATTTCGGCGACTTTGATAGACCGACTCCCGATGTCGATTCCAACGACGCTGCTTAGCTTTTTCGCCATATGTCGAGATCCCGCTCCGTGGCTGAGCTGAGTTATGTTATCACCCTGGTCGAACCTATGTCAACTTCGTGTTGCTTCTACAGAGACGAACTTCAGCCCTTGATGAGTTCAACCTATGTAGAAAAAGGCAGGAACTGTGTCCCTGCCTTATCTATTTTGTGCTTTTTGAGAATTATTGACCTGCTGCCTTCGGGGCAAATTTCGGTGCAATTGTCTGGAAGAACAGGTCTGGCGTGCCGCCTCGCGTACTGGTCCAGAACATCCAAACCAGTCCTGCGCGTCGGTTTGCCGCATTCGGGAAGTCGAACGGATCGATAAATGTGGTCATTTGCGATTCGTTCACTGCCTGATCGAGTGGCACAGGCGCCTCTCCTCTCTCTTCGATCATCGTGACCGGAGCCTGTACCTGGATTCCTGGAATTGGAGTCCCTGTTGTGGCATCAAGCCCGGTGTAGGTGATCGTGACCGTCCGGTTCTCGTCGTCCGTTGTGAAATAGATTCGGCCATTTGCCGGATCGATTTGGTAGAACGACGTGTTACCTGCAACGTTGATCGACGTAACCGTTCCGTTCGGCTGCGTGTGGACCGGCAACGGAAGCTCAACGCCAAGCCGCATTGTTCGCATGAACGGACGCGTGGCTTGACCGTTACCCGAAGCTGCTCGCGTGAACGAGAACAGATACCGGCCACTTCTGACTTGCTGATTCGGCGTAATGCCTGTGTTGCCCGGCTGAGCCCAGTAATCGAATTCGCCGATCAATCGGTTGTCGAACAGGCCAGACGGGTTCGTATAGGCGACATTCTGTGCCGTGCTCACACGCAACAGTCGCGGTGTGTAGCTGAGCATGATAATCGCATTTCGATTCGGCGAGGTGCCGCTGAACCGGACCTTTCCAAGAGCAGGGTCAAGATAAACCTTGCCGCCGAGTGTCGACGTAAAGGAGATCAGCCCCGTTGCAGGATCAGTGGTTCGCGTTCCCGCAACCTCGATATTGGTCGTAGCGCCATTAAACGTCTGGAAGAGCTGAGTCGTCGCTCCGGTGTTCCACTGGATGCCCAGGGATCGGTAAGCGCCAGGCTCGCCGTCCGGAATCAATCGCTCAGTAGTTCGAGCAGGCAAGTTCACAAAGGCTCCATTCCCTGCTGGCGCTCCCGAGCGACCGGCAACCATGCGTCCATAAAACGCTTCGGTCAGGTTTCGTCCCTTGAGTTTGCCAGAGAAGGTCAGCTCGATAATTCCACTGCCGCTGCCCAGTCCGGGGACTGAGGCGCCGCTGTAAATACGAGCCGAGGAGCTTACTGAACCGATCTGCTCGAAGCCGTTGCCAACCTGTGCCTGTCGGACCGGTCCCCAGTTTGTGCCGTCGAACGTCGCGTAGAAGAAGCTCTGCTGTCCAGGGCCCTCTCCGCTGAAAAAGACGGTTGCTGTGCTGCCGACTTGAATAACGGTCGGGCGGAACTTCCGCATTTCGGGGTTGTAGTCAAGTCCGATCGGGTTCGAGACGCCGACCGGGTTTCCGTTGGGCGTCATCGTGACGTTGGCGATGAATACGCGGGAATCGCTTATACGACCCTGCGAAGTCTGCTTCTGGGCTTCGCCGACGAAGACGATGTAGGTCGCCCTTCGCGCTGGCCCGCCAAACGGATCGAAACTGCCTAAGACCGGATACGACGGTGAGCCGTAGCGCACTGTCTCAGGAATCAGGGTCTCACCCGGTTGAACATTAAACAAGCCAGCATCGCTCGCAGCGGGCGGGTACGCGGCCCCGTCTTGGCTGAACCAGCGGGTGTTCACATTGATCGGCGAGAAGCTATTCAAGTCGTTCAATGGACTGTTGCCCGGGTTCGAGGGGTTTGGACCCGTCGTTGGGGCAACGCCGTTCATCGTTGCAAAGTAGAGCCGCCAGTTATCCTGATTCGGCGTCGATGCAAAGATGTTGGTCGTGAAGTTGGGACGGTTCGATGCCCAAACCACGCTGAGACGTCCGCTGCCGGATCGCATTGCCGCAGGCTGAGCGTTTGACGAAATAAAGTTCTCTGCGCCGCTGAGCTGGTTGTCGATGAAGGGTCCGTTGCGCTCATTGCCGGTCTGATAGATTCGGGTTGAGTCGTTTGTCAAACGGGCTTCACGAACTTTGAAGGTCAGCGTGAAGGTCGGGTCGGAGTAAATCTCCAAAGCGCGCCCCGAAACGTCCATCGCGAGTGACTCGTCGAGGTTGGGGTCCTCAATGACGTGCATCGTTGTGACGTATGTTCCGACGGGTGTACCGATCGGAATCGAAACCGCGATTCGCGGCGGTCCGGGCGGGAAGGCCGCTGTATTAAGAAGCGGTCCGCCGGGTGCGCCAAGGTTCGCGTTCGGACGCTGCTCGGGGTTTGCCGAGAGCGCTGTTCCCACTCGGTCACCGACGCGAGCCTTTTGAAGGCCGACGGCGTTGCTGCCACCGAAAACAGGAGCAAATCGGCTGTCGATATCGCTCCAAAGATGGATATCGCCGTCGAGCCAGCTTCGCTCGTGATTCGCGGGAGCCATAAGCTGCCAAGGATCGCGAGCTCCGCCGACGTTTGTCGCCTTGGCGATGCGCAGGTCAAGCAGGTTAACGTTTCCTTCGTTCAACGTGTTGAACGGACGGAACATCGGCTGATAGATGCCGCCCCACGGCGAGAAGATCGAGGCCGGATCCCATGGCTGTCGTGGCGTGTAGCCGTTTCCAGGTACCAGCGAACTCAGATCGACGTTCGGCGTGGTGACGGTAATTCTTTCGTCGACCGGGATTCCCACCGAGATCAAGAACCTTCGATAAGCTTCGCGGCGGCCTCTGCCAGTGAACTGGCTGTTGCCGTCGCTATCGACGTAGACCAAAGCTCCTGTCAGGTAACCGCCTGGGTTAGAAGCGCCTGCCGAGTCGATAGTTGTGGAAAGATTTGCCGATTGGAATCGCGGAACGTTAAGATCAAGATCAAATGGCGTGATGTTAAGCGTTCGGTTGTTCCTCGGATCGGACGGATCGGTGATCGTCGGTGGAAGAAGTCCAACCCCGGTGATCAGCGGATTCTCCGCGTTTGCAAACTTATCCTTTGTGACAAATAGATTCTGCCTTCCGATATTCGAATAGTCGAGGCTGTTGTTCGGGAAGTTTACAGGCATCTCTTCGAACAATGGGTATCGAAGCTGATTCAGCGGTTTGATTACCGCACCAGCGCCGCCCTGCCAGGCCAGATCATAGCGCTCGACGCGGACATTGTCGAGACCCTGTCCAGGACGTCGCAGCAGCGTCATCAGGCTTCGGTCAACCACACCAACGATATAGTTTCCTGTTTGGTTGTGTGGGACCAATCCCATGCTGGCGAGCATCCGCTCTTCAAGCTTGGGTGTCGCATTGATCGGTTGTGAACCGTTCATCAATGCTTCAGCATCGTTGGGGTCAATGGTGTAGCCCAGCGAACGATTGAGGTCCGGCAGACCACCAATTTGTGCCATCACAAGTGCGATGGGATTGGCCACTTGGAAGGTCCGACGAGAGGTCGCGGGATCCAAGGTGACATTGCTCAACGTTGCGTCGTTTGGCGGAGGATTGCCGTTTGGAATCCACGCATTCATGCCGATGGAGACTTGTCCGTTTCCGGGCGGCATCGCATTTGAACCCGAGCCTTGGATCGGGAACTGATAGATTGCATAGCCATCACGATCTGGCGGTGACGAAGCTGCCAGCTTCGCACGTAGTGTGACGTTGCGGAAAGCCGCACCCTCGGCGCTAAATCTGAATTCGATCTGGGCTTCGCGTCCGGGCTGAGCGCTTTCGTTTCCTGGGAAATCGTAAGCCATCACGTAGATGGTTTCGCCCCACTCAAAAGCGGTTCCGTTCACCCAGTTAGCGGCGTTCGTCAACTGAGCATACGTTGCCGTACCGTTTCGATAAGCCTCATACAGAGTCTTGTTGACGAATCGAATCTTTGCATTTCGGTAAACCTGACCCGCAGGATCATCTGGGGCGATTTGGGGTCTTCCGGGAGGATTCCCTATCGACGTACCGAAGGGCGCGTTATCTGCGAAAGCATATAGGACGCCACCCGTATCGCCGATGTACATGAAGTTTCGACCCACAGAAGCAGAGGCTTCGAATCGGCTATCCGTGTCGTAGCCCCATACCAATCGTGGCGAAAGAGGTCCGCCGCCTCCGAAAGAGTTGAATTCGTCGTCGCGGGCGTATAGCGCGGTGATGCGCCCGTCCGCAGTGGGGACAATGACGACCCGGCGTGGATTCAATATTCCACCCGGAGTGTAAACTGTCATCTGCGTGAACGACAGGTTCGCCAGGACATTTGAGCCAAGCTCATTTGTCGTCCAACGAATAGCTCCTGTGTCTGCATTCAGACCGCTAATCCAGCCGTTTTCGTTCGCTACAAAAACCATGTTGGGCATTCCGAGCCCCATGGTCGCGGCGTCCGCAACTGCTGGACCACTAATGAAACTATCAGCAAGGACCGGTGTAACGCCGAGCGGATCCCAAAGAGTCGTATTGTCGAAGGTCCATTGGGGGGTACCCGAGGAGTTCAAGCAGTAGAAGGTTCCTCTGTCTCCAAGCGCCTCCGTACCGAAGTACAGATTCCCGTTCATGAATGCTGGAGTCGAGCTGATCGCACCGATTGTTGGTTGATTCAGTTGCGGGAAGGCCCAAGTGACAGTTGTCCTCTTGTTCGCCGTTCCGTCCGCGTCGAGTGCATAGAGGCGACCCTGTGTGGAGGGAACGATAACCGTTGGAACTCCCGCTACGGGGATAACCAGCGGCGAGCCGATGAACGGTCCAAGGTTAGAGGACTTGCGCGGGGCCGGATAGTCGTCGGGGTAAGTCCAACGACGGGTTGTGGTACCCGGCTTTCGCAGGGTGAAATCCATATCACCTCGACCAGACATGTTGATCGCATAGATGCGTCCGTTCGTTCCGCACAGGTAAAGGACATCTTCGCCCGCTACGTCGGCAATGATCGACGAACTCAGATTGAACCCTGTGGGCATCTCCGCGACGCCACCGTCTTCTCCAGCAACGGCGTTCGGGTCGGTCCAACCCGCGTTGTCGTTATCTGGCGTGCTCGGATAGGTCCACAACACATTGGTTTCACGGCGGGTCACGTCGCCTTCAGCGTCGAGACAATAAATTCGTCCGTTCTCAGCGGCAGCAACGACAACCGGGCGAGCGACAAGCGGTCCGCCAGGGGAGAGCCGTACACGAGCGACGGCATGAATCGGAGTTGAGGTAATGGCTGAGTTTGTCGGTCCGACTACTCGGATGGCATCGGCATAAACATCTCGACCCAAATCGAGCGCACCAACCTCGTTCGTCACGACGACGCGCATTGGGTTCGCTGCAGTGTGCGAGAACCGGCGGGTTCCGATTCGGATCCAGCCTGCCTGATTGTCCTGGTCAAGGATCGGAGTCTCGGCGAGAATTCCGTTCTCCCAAATCTCGTATCGAACCGTGCGCCCGAAAGTACCCGAACCCGAGCCAAATGTCCAAACGTAAACGTCGTACACGCCATCGTTGACGTTCGGTGAATATTCGACGGTCGTGAGCGCTGGGGAGCCGAGGCTCAAATCAGTCGCGGCTGTCCGTAAATAGTCCACACCACGGAATCCGGCGGGTGCGGCTGTAACCGCCCATCCTATTCCGATAAACGAAGCGGCTACATTGTCTGTTTGGATCGCCTGTTCCGACTCAATTGCGGGATTGTATTCCCAGCGAGTGTTGTTGAGCTGGCCTGCGTTCGCGATATCGTGCAGCAAAGAGCGCACGACACCGACCAGTCGGGAGGTGATGCTGCCGTCGGTTTCTACCGTGCTTTCATAGCGATTCATCGCGTCGACGGTGTGAATAACGTTCGGGCCACCACCCGGAGGTGTGAACTGGCTGACGATGGGCGATGCTTGGTAGGTTCCAACCGCCGGTACTGCCAAGACGGCATCGGCATAGACGACAGAATCGGCTGGCGGGGAGGTCAGATTCCCAAACTGATCGCGAGGAATGATATTGTGGAGCCTAATTCGGATGGGGTTGATGCCATCGTAGGCAAACTGGATTGTGGTTGGGCGTCCGCCGTTTCCAAGCTGAACCCAGCCTGTACCGGCTTGATATGTGTCGACCGTGTCGATGTAAGTTAAGCCGTTTGCATAGATGATCTCATACGTAAAATATCGCTGCGGATAGAACGGAATACCGCCCACGTAGGTCGGGCCAATCGGAAGCCAAGCATGAAGTGAGTAGGCTCGCGCGATTCCGTCGCCGGGATCGACTGTCCACTGCCATACCGCATGATTCCCTGCGTTCTGAGGAACGATGTTGCTAGCGTTTGAGAGAGCGGGTTCGCTAGCGGCGAGTCGGTAAGGAGCAGCGCCGGGAATCGTGTCGTAAGGTGCGGGGACGAGCGAATTCTGAGCCTCATCGGCGAGGGTAGCTGGCTGAGCCCAACCGCCGCTAATCGCAGCAGCAGCAGCATCCATATTGTCGATCACGCGATTGATAATCGCGAAATCGGCACCCGTATTGGGTCTCCACCATCTCAGGAAACCACGACCAGGTCCGCTGGTTAACGGCGCACCGTTCTCACCGGTACGCGAGGCATTTCCTTTAAGTGCTGGGAAGTCTTGCCCGAGGGCAGCGGTCATTAGACTCGCTACGATCACGCAAGAAATCCACAACAAGAATCTTCGACTGCTTCGCATTGCTCTCTCCAATCCGCCCTATCTCCGGTCGCTAAACACCGGCAGTACCAATCCTCGAGCGCCCTGAATCGGGGGCAGCTCAAATTTAATGCTGAGTGCGTTAAATCCAAAATTACGCTTTGTAAACCAGAATCCTGATGACGCCACACCAGATCCGTCGATCAATCCATCAAGCTGGATTACTTCGCCTGAGACGGGATCGCCGTTTAAGCGTCTACCCAGATATCCGTTGACCAGCAAAACCTCACCCGAATCCAAACGACGTGCATACATTGGACGGAAGTCGGTTGGGTTGAATCCGATGGGGACGTCCGTTACCGTATCACGCCGCATGAACTTGAATGCCTCTCGGGTAATCATCCATCGAACCTGCCATCCGGCGGTGGGATCGAGGTTGCCTGAAGCAACTGCGGGTTGGATGATCTCGAAAACGCCCTCGTCATCGGTGAACATGATGGCAAGGCGCTGTCCAAAGTTGGGATCAATAACGTTTCGCATCGTGACCGAGCTCACGTTGCCAATTCGCTTTTGATATTGATTTTTAAGGGGCGAATTCCAGCTTGCCGTAGTCGGGTTCCAGAAAATGTCGGCTGGGTTGCCAGGCACTGTGACTTCGTTGATCACGAAGGAACCATTTGCATCAAAGACGACAACTCCACCATTTCCAGCAACCGATTCACGGATTGATGTCGGAGTTGGAACATCCAGGCCGAAATCAACGCGTGCTGGCAAAGCCGAGCCGATGCCTGCGGCAAAGACCCACTGCCCAGAACCAGCGGTCGGTTCTGACCAGACCCTGGCGACGCTGTTATAGTCGAACTGCTTACCGGAGAGGTTGGATGGACTATGCCAAATCAACACTCCAAGCGCCCTCTGGTTGTTCGCCGTGTAAAGCACGGGATCACCTCGGCGCAAAGTCACCGGATCAGCCTCATATCTATCGACCAATTCGATAAGCCGCTTGTTGCCTGTATCGGCGATCAGATAGTGCACCCAGTATTCGAGCGGCTTTGCGTCGGCAAATCCAGCTGGGCTCGCCTCAAATGAGACATAAGAGACAACATCCCTCGGCTGGCTCAAATTGGTGGGGCCGTTGGTCTTGAAACCATCTGGCGCTCCAAATGTAGGATCAAGCTGCAAGCCTGTGATGGACCGGCTTTCCCGACCATTGATATCCATCCGCACAATTCGATCCGCGCCGGTATCCACGATGAGATACTCGCGTGAGTTCATTGCGTATGCCTTCGTCGGTCGTACGAGCGGCTTGGTGCTGTTCGAGTTGCCACCATCGACGGTTGGAGAGGTCAGTACGCTGCTGTCGCTCGACCAAAGCGGATTACCCGCCGGATCGAAGCGAGCGACGCGCCCCTCGTCAACGACAACAAAATCTGCCTTATTGAACCCAAACAGTCCAGCCGGGCTCCAGCTAAACAAACTGCCATCGCCACCGACCACACCAAACGCCGTGTTTGAGTTGTCCAGAACGGTCTGGAACAGCCTCGTTCGCCACTGTGTGAAGTTCGTCACTCCCGTGAATTGCGGCCAGCGCAAGGACGGATTCGGTGAGAAGACGCCTGGGGCCGGGAACTGAAGGTGATTTAGCTGCTGCAACCAGGGCCGAGTGTTGTCTGCCTTAAGGAAAGCGTTATTCGGGCTCACATCCGCGTCAAGTGCGCTCAAAAGGCCACTCTCTGACCAAGAGCCAAAAGGAACTCCACTGACGATGTCTGGGAGGGCGCTACGCGACGCGAAGAAGACCGTATTGCCGGTGACCAGCGGTGGCGAATCGTTCTGATAGCCGTGATACACGGTGTACCAAAGAAGCGTATTCCACTTGCTGCCGTTTCGGTCCGGCTCGATCAGGACATCTGGCTGTCCATTTCGACGCAGGATGACAGGCTGACTTCTGCTCAGCGCGTTTTGTACTGGACCGCGTGAGGTTGTCATCAAGTTGTCGATTCGAATTCGACCGGCGTCTGCCTCATAGTTCACCTGCGAGGATTGAACAGTGTTGAAAGCCGTGGGCTGAGTCTTGGTATCGCTTCGCGCGAAATCGGGTTGGATCAATGAGAACCCAGAGGTAAGCCCCTCGAACTTAATTTCGGCAGGCTCGGGGTCCGCATCAAACGCCATGACGATCGAAGTGGGCACAAAGCCAACCGAGGCGCCCGCCATGACATAAGCGACGTCGCCAAGAACTGTCGGACCGCTCTTGAACGCGAGGTTCGCAAATCGTCCGCTTCCGAGAACAATCGCTGGAATCAAGGACTTCAGCGGGTCGTTGTCCGTTAGTGTCTCGGGGTAAGTCGTCGTCACCGTCTGATTAAGCGTGAAGCGATGCTCAGGATACAGCTCGTATCGATTCAACAGCCGGAACGTTCCACGTCCATTCTCTTCACGGATTGCGAAGTAGGTGCCTCCACTGGTCTGGTTGCCGAGAACGGCATGAATGGTTCCATGCGAGGACAGCGCAAGATTGTGAAGTACTCGGCGCGATCGCGAGGAGTCATCCGGGAAGTTTACGGTTCCTCGTACGAGTTGGGCATTGGTTGCCGGCGAGCCGGTGCCCCAATCAAGCGTGTAATCGATCCTTACTCCGATGTTTGCCGGGAGAACCACGGCAGGTTTGAGAGTAAAGGTGACTAATCCACTCGTCTGAGTGACCGCACCCGTGAACCAAGTATCTAGCTGTGCTGTCGAGTAGGGCACACCGCTGGGATCGAGAATCGTGAGTTTCACTCCAAGCGGACTTGGGCTAGCGGGCGGGAGATAAACGTCAAGACCTTGGAGATTCGCACGGGTTTGTACGTTCAGCAGGGTTCCCGATTGCCCAAAGCTCACGGGCTTCTCGCCTCGAGCGCCAAGCCAAATACTGATCATTCCTGCGGTCGGTCCGCCGGGAGGGCCAGGTCGGGTTGGGATATAAAGAACACGATCAAGGCCACCCGAATTATCGTAAATTGGGATGTATCCCACCGTTGCAGAACCCGAAGCACGCTGGAAAATCGGATTTGTGGGACCTCCCACCAGCCAGTCGTTCGCCGAGGTCACTTTAGCGAGCGAGTCGGCGCTTGCAACCCAAACACGACCATTGTTGGTGAAGCCGGAAGGCGTTTCATCAACGACGAAATAGAGCCCATCGTGATACGTGGCCGAGTAAGGGCCGCGGCCCGTCAAACTCGTGTCGAACGGTGTGAAGTTTGCAGGGGGCGCTATCGTGGCAACCGGGGCCATATTAAGCGCCGGAGTGTTCGGCAAGGCATTGAAAATGCGCAAATTACCGGAAAAGTCTACGACGGCAAGCTGATTGACCGTTCCGCCAGCGCTCGGCACTTCAACGACGATTGGCGCTGAGATTGGCCCAGGCAAAGCTTGACTGCTCCAAACGAGGTCCTCATTTGCACCAAAAACGAAATCCTGGATTCCATCGTCAGGGTTACCATCGCCATTCAGGTCTTGGCTTGGTCGACTGTCGAAAGCAAAAATGCGGTTGTCGTTAACGACAAAAACGAGACCTTTGTATACGGCAGGCGGAACATAGTTCAAGTTGCCTGGGGCCAGCACCAACGATCCAAAGAAAGACTTGAGCAGCGGGGCTCCAAGGTCGATGGGGCTGCTGTTCTGTCGATGGCTACCTTTGGAGGATTGGTTAAACCCGCTCGCCAGATTGACGATATTCACGGCGAGATTACAAGCCGCGTCTCCAGAACGCCGATAAAACTCTTTCGCAGAAGTTACGCCGATATTCGGAACATACGGACCACCGCCAAAACCGGAGTTGTTTGCGTTCACCGCCGTCGATCCACTGATCGCATTGGCAATGCCACGAATCGTAACGACCATATGGCCGTCGCCGACGCTACCGACGGCTATAAATGCTCCGCCCGGGTCCTCGGCGATTGGGCTTAATCGGAAGGAGTCCGCCACCAAGGGAGACTGAATAGGTACAAGGCCGCCGTAGCCCGCCGCGGCAAGATCGGCATAGGTGATTCCGCGAGCGGCAGGAGCGATGCGATCCTCTTGCATCGTGCGAAGCTGATCGGCTCCAATCTGGTTCGGGAAGTTTAGAATCGGGTGCGTGTAGTCAGCAACAAGATTCGGTACGCCGCCGATATTTGCAGTTGACACTGAAAACGCGATGGGCATCGCGTTCACGAGGTCCATCGGGCTGGCATCACCATAGGCTTCGACCCAAAGCACGCCACCGTTTTCCATAAATCGACGCAGCTTCTCACGCTCGTTTGAGTTCAGAGAAAATGCCCGACCTATGCCAAGGTGCAGCACATCAAACGACGCCATTTGCGAATCGCTTGCGCCGTCTAAATCGAGTTCCCAGTAAGGCGCATCACGCTTGGTCACCGGGGCGTTGAGGGCTAAGCCAGGCCAGCGCGCATTGACAGCCGGGGTCACACGCGTCGGAGCGGCTGGGTTGTAAAAATTCCAACCTGCCGGTTTCGAGCGTCGGTTCAGGTCCAAGAGGTACCAAACATAGGGGTTAAAGTTCTGCCCCGAGTAGCTCCTTGTGATGACAATGCCCGCGCGAATGTCAACCGATTTTTGAGCTTGAGAAACCTGGCCCGCGGAGAACGCGGTCACCAGGCCTATCATCACAGCCAGCGTAAGAATTCTGCGAATCATTATCGACGTACCTCTCCAAAGTAAACCAACTTCGGCCCGACGGGCAGCCTTGGCATGGGCGGCAACGCCCTGCCATAAACATCCGTTCGTATGTATCGGTTTGGAACCGAGTTGTCAAATCCAGCCCAACTTGCTGTCGCCAGAGCCGGGTCGTATGCAATGGTCAAATTCGGAACGTACAGGTCCGGCCCAGTGATGTCAAATCCACTCGGCACATGCGACCAAGGGATAAGAGTGGGTGTGTTGCCTGGGGTGTTGAAGCTTCCACCAAGCTGCCGGGGGATCCAGCCCCACTTTCTCAGCCACTCTGCCTGATAGCTCATCGGCAACGGCATGTTTTCGCTAACCGAACCGATGATCTGTACTCGGACATCAATCGGCTCACCGTAGAAGGGCGCTTCTGGGAACGAGCCATAGTTCGTCAGACGATCCTGCTGTGCGGCCTGGATAGCCTGGGCAAGCGGAAGGTTGTTCGGTGCGCCCTGATAAGCCGCAACCGCGTTGTTGAAAGCATCTCGCGAATCGTTCGGGTTGACGTTAAACCAATTGCCTGGCACGACGGCAAAGGAGCCTTCCTCGGCATAAATCGCAGCCTCGATGCGGATATCTCCAGGAACGACGGCAGCTCTGGACATAAGCCAGTTGTTCGTCGGACCAAAGGCAACGGCATTGTGGCGGAAACGGATATCGTTCGTCGTCCCTGCGATCAACCTGTAGAGGCCTTCACCTTGGTTATTCGTCATGCTCAAGAACGGATAAGCGTAGTTCAGCGTATTGTCTGCGGGGACGATTGGGAAAGCTATCGTTTCAAACTTTGCGAAGCGCTGCCAAGGCTCGGCGCCAAGACCATAAATCGGCGCAAAGTTCGGCTGTGTATACCCGGGCTCAATGTAGCCTGCGTTATAGCCTGCGATGCCAGAAGCCGAGTTAGAAATCGACAACGGCGCGATCGGCCAAAGATAAGTCGTCGGGTTCCCAGGGGTGCCGATTCCAAAGTTGACATCGCCTCCAACAAACGTATAGGGAGCCTGCCCATCCTCCATCGTGTGGCTCACGATAAGGTTAGCGGGCAGTCGAAGCCCCGTGTTGTTTGCTGCGTTTGAAAACTGCCTATAACCCTGGTCGGGGTTTGGTCCCCACGAGAAGAGTCCCCATGTCGACGGGTTTAGTGGATTGGTTCCCGGCCCATTGGGGTCGAGAAGCATATCCATCGCTAAGCTGATCGTGCCACCGCCTGTATTCATCCGGATGAGATCTCGCCCCGGATCGACATTGTTGGCAACCTTGGGCCCGTAGAACATCGTCGTGTTAACGGCAACGTAATCCTTTGCCATCAGAGCCAGCATCGAACTGCTCGGCTGGTTGATACGGGCTCCACCAATGTCCACACCTTTCGTGATGCTTCCTTCGATGTAGATGGTTCCATTGGAGACGATGCTGAGCTGTCGGTTCGTGGGGATAATCCCACGGATTCGGATATTGCCTTCGAAGTAAAGAACACCGTTAAAAACTCGACCAAGCGTAAAGTTCGGAGCCGGATCGTTGATGTTCACACCAGGCGTAAAGGAGTTGATAATGTACGTCACGCCGCCGACAGTTCCAATCCGATATCGAATTGCGCTGCTGCCGGTATCGGTGCCATCGGGCCGTCGCCAGTGCCTTTCAGCTTGAGGAGCCGCAGCGTTGCGCGTGATACGGAAACCATCGCTCAAAAGCTCAACGTATGCGCCGGGCGGAATGTAGTACTGCCCTTGCCAGCTGGTTGTACCACCACCACTTGTGGCGGTTGGCGGGTTGAACCACTCGTAAACGAGCGAGTTGTTTGATCCCTGTGTTTCGCGAGCCGTCTCATCGCTGCCAAGCTGACTGTCGTTGAAGTTGTTGACATAAACGCCGCTGCCGTGCCCAAATCGACCGTCGTTTCCTCGCGGGCCGATAATGCCGCTGTCGGCTGTAAGCAAGTGATAGCGGTTGCTGCCGTTATCCGGGTCGGTAACCTGGATAGACGGGGGTTCCTTTCTGCCAACGCTTCTCGGATAGCCGCTTTGATCGTTGCCATCCGCATTGTCGCGCAGGATTCCAGAATTCGTGAAGAAGTTCGGGTTGGTGCTGTCGAAACTCAGCACACCGGCATTGCTCAGCGTCGATGTATTGGTGATCCAGTTGCCGCCAACTGCATCCCACTCTGAGACGTTCATCCTCAGAAAAGCGCTGTTGTCTGCTCCACGCATCTTTCCGGCGATGTACCATCCATCGCCGAGCGTTTTGTTCATGTTTGCTTCCAACTGCCCGTCAATCACGACATCGGTGTTGCAATACAGGCTTGCTCCAAACGGTTGGGCGAGCGGGGCAAACGGACCAGGGGTCGGGCTAAAAAGCAAGACCTGCTGGTTATTTCCCATCACCTGTACGGGTTGGACGGGAGCTCCCTCATAACTTGCTCCGAGTGGATTGGGAATTCCAAACTCAGCGGCACGGCTCGTGTGATCCTTGTCCGTGACAAATCGCGCCGTTTCAATAATGCCGATCGAGGCAAAGGCGATGAGCTTTCGCGACTCACGCTTGTCCTGAATGTTGACCGTGGTTGGGTCGTTCGGGTTAATGGCTCCGTAACGGCCAATCGACTCGATAATCGTGAAGTACCGCGCACGGCCTGGGTTACGAAGCGGCCCCGACTGCGTGGTCGAAAAGAGGTAGGCATCACTCGGCGCATATCGAACTCGGATTAGAGCTCGACCTTGAGTAAAGCTAACCCTTGCGTATTCGCCAAGACCATCGGGTCCGCCCGGCTGCAGATAGTCGTTATCCGGGTCTTCGATCCCTGGGGTCAAGGGGATGTCGATGGGAGCTGTCGGCGTCGGACGCCAGTCAGCGCCACTTGCCGAGTACAGCATTTGTGAGTGTGCGAAACGGACACCCGCTTCTGCGAGATCGTCCACGACAGACCGCTGCTGGCTCCTCGCCGATTGGATGATGTTCCGGTTGATAATCCCGGCGAAGATAAACCCGAGGATCAGCAAGATCGCGAGAACCGCCAGGGCAATGATCAGCGTCTGGCCTTTTTGTATAATTCGTCGATAGCGTCTCAAACTCATGATTTTCTCACCGGATGACGTTGCGCACGTTCGGCGTAGCCTTCAATGTGATCGTCTGCGGGTTAGGCAGATTGCTCTGCGTATAGTTGCGAATCGTGAGCAGCACGTCGATAAGCTCGCGTGTGTCGTAATCCACGGCAAAGGTATCTCCCACCCCAGTGAATTGGAAGCGATAACTGACTGTAATGTTCCCCAGGGCCAGCGTGTTTGGAAGTGGCACGTTCGGGTCGGAATACAGTTGGACGTATCCTGCCTTATACCGAGGCTGAATGACAGCCGAAACGATATCCGAAGGCGTATAAACCGGCGGAGGGTTCGGCAAGCCAAGCAGAGCATAGTTCGGTTCGGGCTGGTTTACGTAGTTGATTCGATATTGGTTCGCGCTCGGCTCTCGCGTCGTTCTTGTGTAACGAACGGGATTGCCGTAGTTCGGCCCTGGGCGCTGATCCGGTCCGGTCACGATTTCGCTGCCGGGCACCATGCGCGCCTTGGCAAATCCGGTCAACGGATCAGGGTGGAGCGGACTCGGTGTACCGTCGGGCGCAGGCAGAACTCTTAAGTCGATAAATCGATGGATATTCGGGCGAAGGCCCGGATTCTCAATCCAAATCTTGTTAAACAGCTTATTGATCTGATACAGCGAATTGCTAGGCGCATAGATTGGATCAGCAATTGTCCCACCCGTGTTCGTATCGTTCGAGGGTGTGAGCTCCGGTCCGGTCTCAGCTGTCGGGCGATTCCTGTCGGCGCGGAAAATCGTTTGTGTGGGGTCTCCAACCTCTTCTATTGAGAAGCTCGCGGTGATGCGTCCCGACTTCATGTTGACCGCATATGGAGTGAAGAAGCCGCGCTGTGCAATCGTCGAGAGATTGGCTGGGATCAGCGATTTGCTGAACGGATATGGGTGATTCGCTGCAACGACCAAATCGTAGTAGGTGGAGTCAAACTGCTGTAGGCCACCTGTTAGTTCGGGTTGGCCGGAAAGCGGGTCATATAGGAAGATGATGAACCTTGGTCCGTTTGGTGTCGTCTCCCATCGCCCAAGCAGATAGGGGTTATTGCCACTCCATCCGGAGGGCCACATTCGCACCAAGCTCGAAGTCCACGAGTGGTATTTGGTTTGCAGAACGTCCGGAGCCAACTCCTGGCGGTTGTCGGTTTCTTCCGAGATACGCACGGCTGCCATCGCGGTAGCAGGCTCATTGCCGATGCTAGCTGGCTTAAACTGAATCAAGCTCAACAGCCTGGGAACATCGCCGTCGTAAATCGGCTGACGTGTTCGCCGCTCGAAGACGGCCTGGATCATATCGTAGCGACTCACCTCGGTCATGTTCGTGCTGGCATCCAGCCAGGCTTGAACTCGCGCCTGCTTTGCTGCGAGCGCAGCACCGCCAAGGATTGTGCCGGTGGAGTCACGGTCAGGAATCAAGAAATACGGATCATCCAGGATCGGCTTTGCGGTAAGTGGGTCGCCGCCGATGATCGTTCCGGGATCAGTTTCAAAAAGCGTAGTGTTGGCGACGTAACGTCCACCTTGCCAAATATAGGGGCGTACCTCGAATCGGTAAAGGACAAATAGGTTGTCGCGATCACCGTTTCGCGCCATCAGGATGCCATCGTAGGGGTTGTTATAGGGTCGAAATGGATCACGTAGGCCGACAGCGTATCGAATAATCGTAGAGCCTGGGGCTACGGGAAGAACAATCTGCCCGATTGGACTTTGTTGAGTTGGGTCCTCCTTGCCAATATTCGGATTCCAAAGTCCACCACCCGGACCGAAAATCGGTTCGCCTTCAGCGGCCTTGATAATGTCAAGCTTCGTGTTCTCTAAGATAATCGGAGCGATGGCAACGCCATTGCGTCCTGGCACCTGAAATGCCAACTCGCCACGTCGCTCAGAGTTATCTCGAATGTCCGATGCGTTGCCAATCTCGCGTGAAATCCGTTCAATGAGCCGGCGTCCTTTTTCTTGAGCGTCGGAAAAGCCTTCCGCTGCGCGAGTGAAATTGAAGCTTTGGATGACCGGCACAATGATCAGCGTCAGCAGAACTGCCGTGATCGCAATAACCGTCAGCATTTCAACGAGCGTAAACGCGCGCTGTGTCTTATGAACTCGGGCTTTCATATCAGTCCTCACCCCGTTGCAGATAGGTTTCGACAGTGTATCGACGCCAGTTGCGTCCCCATCGCTCAATCGCTTGGAGGTTTGCAGTTGGGTCCGGACCCAAGGTGAAACTTGAAGGGTTCCAGAGGACACGCACCGATACGGACGCACCCTTTACCCGCTTCACGGGGGCGCCAACCGACCAATCAAAGGTCGTAGCGCCAGGGTCGATCTCCGTGATCTCCGCAAATGCACCTACCGGATCGCCTGCGGCGGGTCGGATCGTGAATTCTTGATCGCGCATCACTTGTTGGGTTCCACCGGAGATGTAGTGAATCTCACCGATGACAACCTTCTTGCCAACGTCCATTCCTGGGAAGTAGATGCGTGTCGCCGAGCCGGGTCCAACTCCTCCGGGAGGATTTGGGAGCGGCGTCTGCCCGACGTAGAATTGAGCAACGCTGGGCGTGCCATAGGCTCGATTAAACGTTGCTGGAGCCTTGAGGACCTGCACCGACCACTCACCGTTCGCTCGATACAGAGCGCGGAGCAGTCTGCCGGAAGCATTAACGATTGTCGGTACCGTATCGCCAGGATAGATAATGCGAATTTGAAGGCCAGGTGTCGTTCGATCTGCATCGATGAAGCGAACCAAACCGATAGATTTGTCAACTACAAAAGAGGATCGAGTGGGATCGACCGACATGTAGTCGCTTGTCGTGCCTACCGGCGGGGTGGGATCAGGCGGATTATTCGGGTCATGAAGGACAATTGCGCCCGTCTCAACGTCAAGTAAAATCACGTCGGATTGACGTGTTCCACCAACACCGTCCGGGATTGGAATCGGCATACCCAGATATGTGGTGTTGTCGGCTTCAAATCCGTTAATGACCTTGATGTTGCGCAGAGTGAGCTTGGCTTGGTAGGGGTCCTCATCAACAACTCGGAAGTCGTCTCGGATGATTCGCCAGTCGTACACGTCGTAGTCAACGCGTGAGACAAGGGGCACTCGCCGGTTGCCTGGCCGACGCTCTTGATGGTCATACGCATTCGGCGGGAAAAGCAGGACTCCGAGGTTCGCGTCGAGCAACTGGTACTCATAAACTTCGGATCCGCCGGTAAATGTTGGAACCTCGTCAAAGACGTGCTGAACGCGTACAGTATCCCAGTCTGCGCCTACGAACGTTTCACCGCCGCCTAGTCCGGCAAGGGTCGAAAGATCGAACGCCTGCCAGCCTCCGCCAACGACAAAGGGGACATTGGCAGTCTGACCGATGACATCACGACGGAAGGTATTTGCACCATCGCTGACCCAACAGGTCATCTGAACGCGGTACACCCATCGTCCGTTGAAATTATTGATTGCAGGGCGAGGCAGATACAATCGACCGTTCGGCTCGTCGGCATCTTCCAAGAAGTACTGCCAAGGCCGTGCTGGTCGGAAGCCTGGATCGCCATATCCGCGAACCATTTCGTTGCCGTATACGATGAATAGGTTGCTGTACTGGGCGTTGTAAACGATCGGAGCAAACTGCAGAACCATCAGGCCACCGAAAGTGGCTGGGCCAACCTGTCGGGGGGCGGGGACTCGACCACCCTCACCGATGATACGGCGCATGATATTTGCCGCGCCAAGGTACTGCCACTGCCCAAGCTGATTGTTCATGGCGTCAATCACTTCGCCGTTCTGAGCAACGCCACCACCCGCAATACTGAAGTCGTTGTTGTTACGACTCGGGTCGGTCACAATCGTCACGTTACTGCCATTCCAAAGGTAGATAACGGGGACGATCATCTCCGGAAGCTGCTCGGAATGGCTCTTGAGCGTGTCAATCATCGTGCCTGCAAGCTGGGTTGCCTCTGTGGCCTTTGCACGATCGCGAAGGACACCAAAGCCACCGGGGAAGACCTGGACAACGCCAAGAATCCCGATCAGCAAGATCACAATCACGACAAGCAGCTCAATGAGCGACGTACCTCTTTCAAGCCTGCTTCGGTTCATTATTTTCTCCAAATCCTATCCATCCGCACGCCAAGCGTTACGGTCCGACTCTCCAGTTCAGGTCATAAACAGCGCGCGAATCCATCGGGCGGGCGGCTCCACCAAGGAAAAGGACGATATCGCGTTTGATCCGCAGCGGAACGCGGACACCTGATTCGACTGTCCATTCTCGGAAGAAGCTATCCCAAGTCACGACAGTGTCCTCGGGAGGCTCTGCGTAGCCAAGCTGCCTTGGGCTATCCATAGCGCTTCCTCGCTCGTTGGGTTGAATGTTGCAAGGATCGGCAGGAGTAGCAAGCTCGGACCAGAAAAGCGCATATCTCAGTTCAGTACGATTCGGCTGCGTCGGGACCTCGGCAACGTCATAGCCGCTGATCTTATAGAAGCGTGATGGGATCGTCACACAGGAACCCGTCCAGAAGCTCGGGCGGACAACCGGGTCGGTGTTGGTGAACCGCTGGTTCACAATGCCCGGTCCGCCAGCAGGCTGCCTGGGCCAGACCGCAGTCGTGGCAACATCAACCGCCGTGCGATTGAATGCGGGGCGGAACGTCTCCAGCGCCGGAACCCGCTTTGAATACAAATAGTTGTTGTTTAGCAAGTTGGCGGGGATGATGTCATTCGTCATCGGATCGCCGGAATAAGTAGTGATGTATCCCAGCAATGCCGGGGGATACTCGCCTTGGTCAGCTTTGTATAGCTGAAGTGCCGAACGAATATCGTTCATCTTGCTGATGTCTGAACTGCGATAAGCCGAATCCTTCGCCCGAACAATCACCGGAGTGATGATCGCTGCCAGGATGGCAACGATGGCAATAACAGTCAACAGTTCAATAAGTGTAAAGGCGCGGTTCCGCTTCATAATCCTCGCTCCACTGGCTAAATCCTTTCTATGACCCTCTGACCCGCCTATTTGTTCCCTACGTTGGCGGCGGGAATGCCCAACGCATATATGCGTTCACGAGACCAAGCAGCTGTTGCTGAAATACAACGGCAGCTATAGCCCCTAACGCCAAATATGGACCGAAAGGAATCATTGTCCTTTCGATCGGATAGTCTTCAGTTTCCTCAATCGGTTCAAAAGCCGGTTCACCGAACCAACTCTCATACAGTTTGGGGAAGAACTGCCCCACGATGTCAATACATAAGACGTATCCAAGCCCACACTTAAGCAAACTTGGTATCGACTCAGGTTCAAGCTCTTCCTCTTCTGATGCCTCCTGATCCTCTTCTTGGACGGCATCACCGTCTCCAGATGTTCCAGACTCTGCTGCATTCGCAGAGGATTCTTGTGCCTCTTGTCTTTTGAAAAGAATGACTTGGACTACACCAAGAACCGCTCCCGCGACAATTGCAAGCGCGAAGCTCATTAGCGCGAGTGACGGAAAGAGTACCGCTCCGATACCCCGCGCCATCTTAATGTCGCCGTGTCCCATCGCATCGCGTCCCAGCATCACCCTTCCTAAGAAGGTGATGCCCCAAAGAGCGCCTGTGCCAACAAGCCAGCCAGCCAACGCACTCGGGGTGCCCCACGTCCAGGCGGCAGCGTCCTTGTCGATGAAAAGCCAGATGTTGTAAGAAATGCCAATGAACCACAGGAACGCGTTGATCTGATCCGGGATGATGTAATGATCCCAGTCGATAAAGATGATCGCGACGAGTGTGCTTGATGCGGCGAGGTAGGCAATGCCGTGGGAGAGGTCGGATGTTGCGCTAAAGTACTGGTACCAAATCCCACCCCAAATGGCCGCGTTCAGGAGTTCGACCAAGAAGTACCGGACAGGAACAACTGACGCGCAAAATCGGCATCGACCTTTCTGAAAAAGCCAACTCAACAGAGGGACCATCTCGCTAAAGCCGAGTTGTGCTTTGCAAGAGGGGCAAAAGCTGTGGCTAGGGTTCCAAAGAGGGATGGCTCGGGGGACGCGGTAAATAACCACGTTCAAGAAACTGCCTATGAACGCGCCGATTACAAAGCCGACGATCCATGTCCATTCCGGAAAGAAACCTGATCCCACGTTTGCTCGTTGTGCAGCGATCCTTGCCGCGTGGAGTCATTGTACTGATTTTGAGTTCATAAAGCAAAAAAGCGCCCCGCAGTTTGAACTGCAGAGCGCTTAATCGATAGCTCTCTCTTTAGCCGGAGTCTGTAGAGCCCGCCGAGAGGCGTTCAATAACACGAGCGAACGGCAAGAACATCGAGATGACGATGAAACCGACGATGAAGCCGAGCAAGACAATCATGATCGGTTCAAGCGCAGCGGTTAGTGAAGCCAAAGTCGCTTCGATCTCTGCTTCGTAAAACTCTGCGATTTTTTGAAGCATGAAGTCAAGCGAACCCGATTCCTCACCGACACCGATCATGTGAACGACCATGGGTGGGAAAAGTCGTGAGGCTTCGAGAGGATCCCCAATACGGTCTCCTTCTCTGATGCGAGCGCGAGCTTCCATCACAGCGTCTGCCATGATCGTGTTGCCAACGACACCCGCCGTTGTTTCCATCGCTTGCAGAATCGGAACACCTGACGTGAGCAGCGTGCCAAGCGTTCGGCTAAACCGCGCCATACAGATCTTATGGTGGAGTTTGCCAAAGACAGGCACTTTGAGCTTGACTCGGTCGACGACTCGTCGTCCAAACCTCGTGCTTGCGAAAAGCTTGTAGGCCACGAAGATGCCGATGACTGTCAACAGCATGATCCACCAGTTCTTTTCGATGTTGTGCGCAAGATCGATAAGGAACTGTGTTGGTCCAGGAATGTCGTCCTTTTTCAATCCAAGATCTTCAAGGATTTTTGCGAACTGCGGAACGAACCAATAAACCAGGAAGAAGGTAATACCAAACGCCATGACCATAACGAGGACCGGATAGGTCATCGCTGACTTGATCTTGCGTCGAAGTTCAACGTCCTTCTCCAAGAACTGCGAAAGTCGCTGGAGGGATTCTTCCAAGACACCACCGATTTCACCAGCTCGGACAAGTCCAACAAACAGGTTGCTGAAGGTTCGCGGGTGTCGTTGCATTGCACGGGAAAGGCTTTCGCCTCCCTCTACCCGCTCGCCAAGGTCGGCAATGATCTTCTTCAGCTTTGGATCCTGTGTTTGCTGCGCAAGAACGTCAAGACAGCGCACGAGAGATACGCCAGCATCGACCATGGTCGAGAACTGACGACAGAAGATCGAAAGGTTCGTGAGACGGACTTTTCCGTACGTCTTGGCGCGTGGGCTTTTCGACTTGATCATCGTGATTTCGGTAATCACGAAGCCCTGCTCTTCAAAACGTTTGCGAAGAACCTCTTCACTTTCAACGTCGGCTGTTCCCTTTTGAAAACCGCCGCTAGCGTCTTTATAGGTGTAGCTGTAGACTGGCATGGGTTGCTCCTACTATCGTCCTGCGGGAGGGGCCGCTCCGCCCTGGGAAGAACCGCCACCAGAAGAAGTCTGGGGCGTCGAAATCATCTTCTTCAATTCGTCGACGTTCACCGCGCGCGACATCGCTTCTTCCAAGGTGATGATTCCCTTGAGGTAGAGATCGCGCAGGCACTGGTCCATCGAGATCATTCCGTACGAGTGTCCGGTCTGGATCGTTGAGTGGATTTGGTGAGACTTGTTTTCACGAATAAGGTTTCGCACAGCGGGCGTAGCGAGCATGATCTCGTTCGCCGGAACACGACCCGATCCACTCGCCCTTGGCAACAGCTGCTGCGAAATGATCGCCTGCAGGTTGTTGGCGAGCTGGATACGAATCTGCTCTTGCTGCCCAGGGGGGAAAACGTCAATCATACGGTCGATGGATTCCGCTGCGTTGTTCGTGTGGAGCGTGGCAAAGACCAAGTGACCCGTTTCAGCCGCCGTGATCGCTAACTGAATCGTTTCCAGGTCACGCATTTCACCGACGAGAATGACGTCTGGGTCTTCACGAAGGGATGCGCGAAGCGCGTTCAAGAAGCTCTTTGTATCTTGCCCCAACTCACGTTGGTTAATAACGCACTCTCTGTTTGAGTGCAGATATTCAATCGGGTCTTCGATCGTGATGATATGGACCGCTTTTGTAGCGTTGATGTGTCCGATCATCGCGGCGAGTGAAGTCGATTTACCGGAACCCGTCGGTCCAGTAACGAGCACGAGTCCACGAGGCTTCTCGGTGAGCTTGAGAAGGATCCTCGGAAGGTTGAGCTCGTCAACCGTCGGAATCTTCTGAGCAATCAGACGAAAGGCTGCAGCAACAGAACCGCGATCGCGATAAACGTTCACGCGGAACCGGGCTCTACGCGGCAATGCGTAAGAAAGGTCGAGCTCTAAGGTCGTTTCGAACTTGTGAATCTGCTCATCGGTAAGGATATCGTAGATCATTCTCTGCGTGACGTACGCGGGGAATGCCTCGTAGTTAAGCCGCTTCAATTCGCCGTCCTCACGAATGACCGGGGGACAGTTCGCGCTGATGTGGAGGTCCGAGCAGTTGCGATCCACGACGATGTGGAGCAACTCATCGATATGTAAGTCCTCTACTGACAACGGCGCATCGGCCGACTTCTCTTCGGTTTGGGATACGGTAGTTTCCGCACCCACCTGAAACGATGGAAACTCACTCATTCTATTTCTGTTACCTTCTGAACACTCTCTGTTCTAATTTGTTCCTACGTTTTGCTTAGAAGCCAGCGGTGAAGACAACACGCATAACTTCATCGGGCGTGGTAATACCGGCCAAAACCTTGACCAGACCGTCTTCGCGCAACTCCTTCATGCCGTTCGCCTTTGCTGCTTCCTTAATATCGGCAAGCGGGGCTCTGCGAACAACCATTTCCGCAATCTCTGCGTTCATCACCATCAGCTCATGGAAACCGGTTCGGCCTCTGAAGCCAGTCATACGGTTGTTCTCGTGGGGAACTCCACGATAGAGCATCACTTCTTCTTCTGGATTTTGCACCTGGAAGCCAAATCGTCGGAGGTCAAGCTGTGTGACCGAATACTGTTCCTTATGCTCGCCGTCAATACGTCGCCCAAGTCGTTGAGCCAAGACACCGATAACCGTTGCCGCAATCAAGTACGGCTCAACACCCATGTCGATCATACGTAGCGTAGCCGACGGGGCGTCGTTGGTGTGAAGCGTGGACAAGACCAAGTGACCCGTGAGTGACGATTCAATCGCGATTTCAGCGGTTTCAAGGTCACGCATTTCACCGACCATGATGATGTCAGGGTCTTGACGAAGGAAGGATCGCAGAGCGGTTGCAAAGGTAAGACCGGCTTTGCGGTTTACCTGAACCTGGGCGATGCCATTAAGCTGATACTCAATCGGGTCTTCAACGGTCAGGATGTTAACACCCACTGTATTGAGTCGGTTGATGACCGAATACTGCGTCGTCGTTTTTCCAGAACCCGTAGGACCTGTGCTAAGGAACATACCGTTGGGCTGATTGGTCAGCTCCTCAATCTTGAGCATGTTCTCGTCGGTAAAGCCCAGCTTGCCCAAGCCGATCATAACGCTCGACTTGTCAAGAATACGCATAACGACCTTTTCGCCGAACGGTGTGGGGACCGTGCTGACACGAAGGTCGAAGTCTCTACCTGCGTGGCGAACCTCAATACGTCCGTCTTGAGGGACACGTCGCTCCGCGATGTTCATGTCCGCCATGATCTTCAAGCGGCTCACGAGCGGAGCTTGAAGGTTCTTCGGAAGCATCATCGCTTCGGCCAAAACGCCGTCAACTCGGTATCGAACGCGAACCGCGCGATGCTGCGGCTCAACGTGGATGTCCGACGCTCTGTCTAAAATCGCTTGCTGGATGAGGGCATTCGCAAGGCGGATAATCGGCGCCTGCTCCGCCATCTTCTCGGCGTCGCCATCTGCTCCCTCGTCGCCTTCGCGGCTTCGCTCAACGTTTGCTGTCGCGATGGCAATCTTCAATTCATTCGCGACTTGAGCATTGCTAACGGTGACGGATCCTGCTTCATTGTCGCCATCCGAAGTACTGGCTGGGCCGCCAGCAAGTCCGCCTCCGTAATACTTGCGGATTGCGTCTTCGAGGGCGTTTGGAAGCGCCATGACCGGATACACGCGGCATCCAGAAGCCAGCTTTACATCGTCAAGAGCAACGATGTTGTTGACGTTCGCCATGGCGAGCCAGAGGTTTGTTCCCTCTTTTTTGACAGGCAAAACACCATGATTCTTGGCGATTCTTTCCGGGACGATGTTAATCGCAGAGCTGTCAATTTTGACGCGATCAAGATCGGCAAACGGATAGCCAGCCTCTTGAGCTTTCGCCATGTAGATTTCTCGTTCGCCAACCATGTTGAGCTCAACGAGAACCCTTCCCAGGTCATCGCCTGTTTGGGCTTGTACTTTTTTAGCTTCTGCGAGCTGTTCGGGCTTCAGGAATTCCTTATTGACAAGGAACTCTTCCATGGGCACGCGCGGTAATGCCATATATCTCTACACTCCCAACCGGACATTGCCGGTCGAACTCATTCGGGCATGGGCTCGTGGCCCGTGCCTTCCCCACCAGACACCTATTTTAGACCAATAGTCCCGAGAATAGCGCCCTCATCCTCGGAAATATTCATCTGCTGTGAGGACGGGACAGGTTGAAGGGAAGGTTCAAGACAAATTGCGGGGATTTTGTGAAATTGAGCGCAGAGTTTTCCCCATTTGAACGCTGACTATGCTTAGATAGCAGCGATCTTCTCCATTCGTTAGCACGATTTAAGGCCGTCATCCGTGCTTGACTAAGCCTTAAGGCAGCTTCAGAGTGGCTTGGGCGGGCCTTGCTTCCCTCACCCGTCAACGGGTACCACGAACTACTTTGATCCGTTTTGAACTTGAATCCCGATTAGTCTCCGCTGTCCAAAAGCTCGTCAGTGATGGCTTTCTGCCCGCCGACGGGCTGCCCCGTATGGAGATTTCGGATGCGCGTCAACCGGATCATGGCGACCTTGCGTGCAACTTCGGTCTGACTGCTTCGAAGGCTGCAGGCAAACCCCCACGCGAAATCGCCCAAGCTTTGCTAGACTCGCTGGACGCAGACGATCTGATCGAATCATCCGAAATCGCAGGACCCGGGTTTATCAATTTTAGATTCAAGGCTGATGCTTTAGCGGCCTACGTCCCGCAGATCGTCAGGCTCGGAAACGACTTAGCAAAAACTGAATCCAAAATCCAAAATCCAAAATCCAAAATTAACGTTGAGTTTGTCTCCGTTAACCCTAACGGTCCGATCACGGTGGGCTCCGGGCGAGGCGCGGCTTTTGGTTCAACGCTTTGCAACGTCCTGGAAGCGGCAGGGAACGACGTTCATCGGGAGTACTACATCAACGATGGCGTCAACAGCGAGCAGATGCGACTGTTTGCAGAGAGTGTGATGTCTTTCGTCACCGGTAAGCCACTGCCTGAAAAAGGTTATAAGGGCGATTATGTTTCGGCTGCCGCAAAATTTGCCGAGTGCTACCTGCAAGTCTCGCTGTTTGGAGCTAAAGTTGCACTTGAGGCTGGTGCTTTTCCCACTCATTGGAAGTTCACCCCCGGACAACTTGTTAGTGAGTTAAGAACTCAGCTCAAACTGTCCCTAAATTTGCCGGTAGCTGGTCAACGAAATCACGAGTTTGATTCGATGATTCGCATCTGTGCTCTGTACATGAATTCTGTGCAGACAGTCAGTACCACGAATTGGTTGTCTTTTGTACAGCTGGAAAAAGCCATTGCTGTGGCATTTACTTATGTAGGAACGTTTCACTTTAATGGGGATAAGCGTGTAAAAAGCGAACCGCGATCAGTGGAACAAATTGCAACGGAGGTTGACCACCTACTCTACCAAGCGCTCAACGAGACTGTCCCATTTCATCCCTTGCCTGGTGATGCGTTGCCAACTCTTGAGTGGTATCAGTCATTCGTGCAAAGCGTCATGCTCCAGAGACAGCATGAAGATTTGGATATATTTGGCGTTAAGTTCGACACATGGTTTTCCGAGCAGTCGCTCCACGAATCAGGCCAAGTGGAAAAAGACGTCGCCGACCTTATCGCCAAAGGTGCAGCCGACGAAGACGAGCATCGAACGGTGATCAAGATGGGCAAAGGCGGGAAGGTCGAAGATGTTCAATGGTTGAGCCAAGCGAGTGAAGTTGATGAGGATGATGTGGCTGGGGTCGAGACAAGGGCTGATGCCACCCCAACCCTCCTCCGTCAAGGGGGAGGGAGTCAGAGTCCTGAGGGGAACACCCTATGGCTCCGGTCAACCAAGTTCGGCGACGATATGGACCGCGTCCTGCGCCGAAAAGACGGACGCCTGACCTATATCTCTAGCGACGTTTCCTATCACAAAGACAAGTTCAACCGGGGCAACAAGGCTGGAACAGAGCGCGCAACCAAGCTGATCACCGTGCTCGGCCCGGACCACCACGGATATATTGGTCGGCTGCACGCGGTTTTGGCAGCGTTGGAGCTGGAAATCAGCGATCAGCGATCGGCGATCAGCGATCCGCTCGACGACTTCGACTCCAAAATCTGGCACTCTCCCGAAGAGAAGGCCGCCTGCCAAGCCGCCCTTGCCAAGGCCCAAAAGGAGTTGGAAGTCGTCATCTTCCAGATCGTCCGATTTGTCAAAGAGGGCAAACCTGCCCCCATGCGCAAGCGCGATGGCAACATCTATTCCTTACGTGATCTCATGTCGGAGATCGGCAAGAACGCCGCCCCCAACGCCCCCGAAGAAGAACAGATGCGGATCGGCAAAGACGTTGCTCGATTCTTCTATCTGATGCGAAGCCATGACACCCATATGGACTTCGACCTCGACCTCGCCGAGAAGCAATCCGACGAGAACCCGGTCTATTACGTTCAGTACGCACACGCGCGCATTTGCTCGGTGCTTAGAAAGGCCGAGGAGTCGGGGATAGATGTTGATGGGTTGGAGGCAAAGTTAAAGGCAGAAGGGGCAGGGGGTGGAGACAATCGTCAATCGTCAATCGTCAATCGTCAATTGAATCACCCACGCGAGCTCGCCCTTATCAAAAAAATTCTCGACCTTCCCTACGAGGTCCAGCGTTGCGCCGAGGACTACGGCGTCCACCGCCTCACCACCTTTGCCACCGAACTTGCCCGCGCCTACCACGGCTTTTACGACGCCTGCCGCGTCATCCAACCGGAAGAGCCGGAGTTGACGCAGGCCAGACTTGCCCTTTGCCTGGCGACGCGAAGCGGTCTGCGCGCAGTTTTCAACTTGCTTGGAATTTCGGCTCCAGAGAAGATGGAGAGGGATACGGGGACGGAAGGTTAGTCAACAGGTAGTTGGCAAGTGGTTGGCATGTTGCAATCAAGTGCAATGAACAGCCTGCTCACTCCTTGCCCACAACTTGATAACCACCTTCCGACGTATCACCAAAGGTAACCTCGACCGATGCAACTCCGCATGTGGAGCTACGATCTCGCCCGCGAGCAGGCCCCCACGCTTGACCACTTGCGCGACTTTATGCGCCTTACTGAGGACGCAGGCTACAACGCGTTCGGGCTGTACATGGAGCACCGTTTTGCTTACCCCTCAACCCCTTGGGCGCATGCCAAAGGTTGTGTCACACCAGAGATGGTCAAGACGCTCCAAGAGGAGTTTCCGAACACACCAATCATCCCGTTTATCAACCTGCTCGGGCACTTTGAAGGCATGATCTACACCGAGCACGGGAAGCGATACCGGGAAGCCCTTCTCCAAGGAATGCAGGCATGCCCATGTAGCACCGACTTCATTCAGCTTTGCGAAACGCTCGTTGACGAAACCATCCAGATTTTTGACTCGGAGATCATCCACATTGGCGGAGACGAGACTTGGCAGCTTGGGCAGTGCGAGATTTGCAAAGCCAAAGTCGAGCGGGACAATGCTCTTGGCAAAGATGGGAAGGCGATGCTGTATGGCAGCCATTTTGGACCGCTTGCCCATCGAGTACTTCAGAAAGGTCGGCGGCCTGCTGTTTGGCACGATATGGTTCTGGAACATCCAGCCGCCCTAGAGTTTCTGCCAAAGGAGACGCTGATCTTCGACTGGCAGTACTTCAACAACTGTACAGAGACGTCGCGCCAGTTCAAAGAGAGGGGCTTTGATGTGGTCTGCTGCCCGTCGATTCACACCTACAACTCGGTCTGGTGCCACTTGCCTCAAAGCGAGCAGAACGTTGCCGATGCGGTTGCTTCGGCAGATGAAGTCGGGGCATACGGGGTTTGTGTGACGACGTGGGAGTGCGGGTTGATGGGGAGTTACGGGACGATTCTGCCTGCGATTAAGGCGGCGGGGGAGATGTTGGGGAATGACAATCATCAATCTACAATCGCCAATCTGCAATCAGATTCTCCCTCCCCTAACCCCTCCCTCATCAAGTCTCCGACATTGACGAGGGAGGGGAACCCGGAAAACTATTTCACACTCACCGACGCGCCGCAAATGCTCGCTGCTTACGCTGAAGTCGGCGAAAGTGATGCTGAGTGGGCACGACTAATGAGTGTGGAGTTGCCGAAAGTAGGTGGAGTTTTCGGCTTTAGCAAGACACGCTCCTCACTCAAGGTCAGGCTCCTGCTCAACGCAAACCCATTCCTGTGCTGGATGCACCATCACGAGGAGCTTTGTGGCCTGAAAGGAGATGAGGCGCTGGCCATCCTGGATCGTGCAGCACACTTTGCCCCGAACCCTTCCATGCGCGGGATCACCGAGTTTGTGAAGCTCACGATCGACTTCGTACGCTTCGCCGAACAAGCCCGCCAAGCCTACGCACAAGGCATCCCCGGAGTTGCGGTGGCGAGTCTCGCGCCATGCCGCCAAGTCTTCGAACACTTGGAGAAAGTTGCAATGGCTGCGAATATCAACTGGGGTGGCTCACTGGCAGATATTGAGCGCTGTAGGATTGCCCACGAACATGTCGAGCGAGTGATCAAGCGCATCCGCGATTATGGC
This sequence comes from Fimbriimonadaceae bacterium, assembly GCA_019638775.1. Taxonomy (NCBI): domain Bacteria; kingdom Bacillati; phylum Armatimonadota; class Fimbriimonadia; order Fimbriimonadales; family Fimbriimonadaceae; species Fimbriimonadaceae bacterium. The sequence goes on from JAHBTD010000001.1 coordinate 446,575, forward strand.
GACGGTTCGCTCGGTTACCTGCCAGCCTTTGAGATTCTTACCCATCCAAAATTCGTGCCGCACGATCAAGCCTCTTGGTGGCTTATCAATCGTTGGGCGAATGAGTAGGGGAAAGTAGATTGTAGATTGTAGATTGTAGATTGTAGATTGGTGATTGGTGACCCGACATTCGATGCTGTCCAATCAACTATCGCTCGGCCCGAGCTCTCAATCTACAATCACCGGATGAGTTCTTTGTAGTAGGTGAGTGTGCCACGCGATTGTGAGCCGGGAATGACGACGTTATTCAGCGTGATCATGTAAAGATGCACGGCCCCGGTTCCAACTTCAACCAGGCACTTTCCGCTGCCTTCGACGGTAACCGATCCATTTTGCTCAGACGTTGTGACCTTGACCACCCCACATCGGACACCGTTGGTCTCGGTAAAACCGGTCAACTCGTAATCAACCGACACCTTGGGCACTTTTGGATACTGAGCGCTTTGCCAATCGGTCCGCCAGCCCACGCCTTCAAAGATTGGACTACCCGGCGATGTCACATAAAAATAGCGCTGTAGAGCGTAATCAGCAGCGTCTATTTTCGGCACCTGGTGACCAAGGTGGACTCCCAGACGGGAAAGAAGGACCGTGCGCACAGTTCGATCTGGCTCAGTACTTCGGGTGGGTTTGCCCTTCTCAACCGTCGTTTCTTTGACGATTTGAGTTAACTTGGCACTGACGCCGTAGTTGCCGTTTTTCTCAATGTTATTGATCGTTTCTGAGAGGGTCGCCGTCGTCAGCACGCTTGATTTGCCCACAGTAACGCGCATTCGCAGTGCGTAGGCTGTTGTTTGATCCTGCCTCGGTGTGAAGTTGATGTCTACTGGCGCTGGATCGGGGTCCTGAATGAGAAAGCTGCCCATTGCAGCAAGGCAAAGCGTTGCCAAGAGATGCATGTCGTATAGACGAACAATAATCTTGTCCATTGCATGCAGGCCCGGGAAAGAGACAGAAAAACGTGCCTCTCAGTTACTGACAGGCACGTTTCAATTCCTAAGAGTCGAATTTACTTCACTCTTTCCATTTTCATCTTCATGTCCATCGGAGGAAGTTCCGGGCTCATGACGATCTGCTTGATGTCCATTTCGCCCTTCACGACAAACCCGTTTGACAGATCAACCCAATACTGACCGGAGGCGCTCATCGGAGCATCCCCTGAGGTTTCTTTGGCCGTGAACTTGACAACGGCGGCCTTGACTCCAAGGACTTCTTCGACACGCAAAACTTCGTAGCTGAGCTTGATTCCCGCTGCGCCGAGGCTCGACATTCCTTTTGTCTCGACAGTCCACTTGCTCCCGACCTTAACATCTTCTTTCGGGAAGATCGGTGTCGAAACTGTGCCCATCGTGTAATCGGCTGCAGTGGGCTTTTCGCCTTTGAGATCAATGATTTCGCCAGAAGCGTTATGCTTTGCGGTGGTCGGGGGCTCCTCTGGCTGCTCTTGGACTGAGCCGCCAACGTCAACCTTGACGTCCGACATGCTCAGCTCAACGCTAAAGTCGCCGTTCGCATCTACCTTTGTGACCTTCGCGGTTTCGAGTGCGCTGAAAGCGGCGGTTGTTCCCATGATCTCAACGTCTGCGTGAACTTTGAGCTTCCATGTGGAGCCTGCTTTTGGCTTTGGCTTGATCGAAAGGGCGTCCTGGCCGAACACCAGCCCTACTGTCAGGGCGATGGCAACCATCACCCCTGCAATTCTTTTTGTCATCAATAATTCTCCAAGCATTCCGCACGCACGATGGGCGCGGCTGTTTGCTTAGGATAATCCCTTCCGTCCAAATGTAGGACAAATAGGCTCTTCTGGCCCACGGAATAGGTGCAAAAGCCCCGTTGAAATGAACTTTCGTCAATCCACCCAATCGGCAACAAAGATATTGGTTTCGCCAGGGACCTTGCCGTTCCGGTTTGATGCCCAGACGATCTTCTTCCCATCACGAGAGAACATCGGAAAACCGTCGAAATCGCTTGTGTAAGTAACGCGCTCCAAGCCTGTTCCATCTACATTGACGATCCACATTTCAAATTCTCTGCCCTTCTTGTCTCCGAAGTTCGAGCTAAAGATGATACGTTTGCCGTCAGGGTGCAGGAACGGTGCAAACGATGCCACTGCGAGACTCGTAACCTGGCGCTTGTTCTTGCCGTCGGCATCCATAATCATGATCTCAAGCTTGCTTGGCCTGACGAGGTGCTGCTTCAGGAGGTCGGCGTATTCTTTGCGTTGGGATTCATTTTCGATAAAGGCTCTCCGATAGACGATCTTCTTGCCGTCCCAACTCACAAACGGGCCACCGTCATAGCCGTATTCGTTCGTCAGTCTGCGGATACCAGTCCCATCGAGGTTTGCGCGATAGATTTCCAGGTCTCCTTCCCAATCGCCTGTGAAAGTCATGTACTTGCCGTTTGGATCGATCGTTGTTTCTGCGATGTACGACCCCTTATCAATTAGTTTTTGTATGCCGGACCCATCGGGACGGGCTCGGTAAAGGGAGAATGCCGGATTCACCATCCACAGATAGCCCTTGCTCATGTCAAGCGGCGGCTGTGCTCCGGGCATTTTTTCGTGAGTCGAGCTGAAATAGATCCATCTTCCGTCTGCCGTGAAGTAGCTACATGTGCTGCGTCCTTTGCCTGTACTCACGAGTTGCTTGTTTGAACCATCGAGGTTCATCGTCACAATCTGCTCGTCGGGCCATTGTGGCTGTCGGGTCTGGTAGGTGATTTTGGAACCGTCGTAGCTCCAATAGGCTTCGGCATTCTGCCCACCGAAGGTGAGCTGTCGAATGTTCTTCAAGTGCTTCTCTTGGCGATGCGAGTCGATAGGGACCGAGTCTTGAGCAAAGGCTTGATGAGCGTCCATCACGACCGAACTAGTGAGTTCAGGCAGAAACGAATGACAGGGGCAGCTCGGAGTGTAAGCGCTAATGCCGGAAAGAGGCGCGGCAAAGCCACATGCCGCCATGATTGCCGAAAGCATATCGAAATGATGCCAGCGCGACCGAAATGGAGGCTTGCTCTATGTGACGATCCTGATAGAGTTTTGATGAAATCGAGAGAAAAAAGCGCCGTCTCCCTTTGGGGACGGCGCGCAAGCAATTGTTTGGGCTGCTGCATCCCTCTGGTGGGGATGATCCATCCTTATTGTACGGCAAACTATCGTAAACATTTACCCTTCAAATCAAAACTTGCTAACAATTGCCCGTAACAAGTTCAAAATGCATAAAATGAAATTGAATATTACTATTGTGTTTGGCATTATTTATCCGTTGCCGCCAATATTCAAAACGACTCGCTAATGATGTGAGGCTGATGTAATTCAAAGAGCGTTGATCCGTCCTATCCTCACGAAGGTGGCGTTTTAGACTGCAATCCATTCAAAATAGACAGTTCGGAGACACAACCAACCCATGATTAAGCGTTTCGGATTCCTTATCGCGGCGACATTTTTGGTCAGCCTGCTTTTTGCGCAGGACTCAGTGAGCCTCGCACGGCGTCCAAAATTAGAGCAGACGATCAAGTATCAAGTCAACGTGACGATCGACCTCGCAGGAACTGAAGCGATTTTCTCCGGTATCTCGACCGACCGAGTTACAGAGATCAACGAAGATGGCTCGTATTCCATCGTCACGCTCCAGAGCGAGGTACGGGTCAAGTATGGCGAACGCGACTATGCGCCAGACCCAGCTCCAGCTCAACGCGTGAAGTACAGCGCTTGGGGTGAGATCCTCGATATCGTGGGGGACTCCGAACGTGGAACCGCCTTTCGCATCGCGAACATGACAAACATCCAGCTTGATCCTTCTAAGACGCTCAAAGTTGGCGAGAAGTGGTCCATCGAAATTAAACCCAGCGCGAACAATGACCAGATCGGCGCGAAGATGAACTATGAACTCACCAAACTGGAAGAGGTCAGCGGGATGAAAACAGCAGTGGTCAAGTTCACCTATGCAGAATCTTCGGGAGCCCAGTCGGCCAAGAGCGAAGGAACCGTGTGGATCAATGTCGCGGACGGCAGCTTGGTCAAGTCCGACGTCAAGCTAAAGAATGCTCCCTACCCAGGGTCGCGGACGCCGGTCGACGCTCAGATGACGGTAACACGACTGCCATCTTGATCCTACGGACGAATGTTTCGTTTTGGAGTGCCTAGTGGCTTAAACAGTTGAACCTGTTAAGCCGTATTCTAACTCTATGACTCGCAAGCTTCTCCTCGCGTGCACAATTGGTGCTGCTCTTGGTGGCGGCTATTCGCTGTTGATGCGCTCGTGCGGGTCGGGATGAATCAACGCCAAAAATCCGGCGGTGCCGGTGATTGTTGGGGTACTGATAGGGGCGTTCGCCGTGCTGATGGAGCGCCGAGACTAACTCAAATGAATCCGATCGCCGTTTATGTCCACACACCCTTTTGCCCATCGAAGTGTGGCTATTGCGACTTCAACAGTTATGCGATGCAAGGGGATATTGTCGAGAGGACGACCGAGGCAATGATCCGTGAGCTAAAGACGAGCCGATGGCGCGGACAGCCTGCCAAAACCATCTTTATCGGCGGGGGAACCCCTACATTCCTGTCTGAAGCCCTAATCGTGAAACTGATCCACGCGATCTTGGACGCTCACCCGCCTGTTGAGGGCTGTGAGATCACCAGTGAAGCGAATCCGGGGACTGTAGACATCCCTAAGTTTGAGGCGATGCGTAAAGCAGGGGTCAACCGCATCAGCCTTGGTGCACAGAGCTTCCTCGACCGCGATCTCAAGCAGCTTGAACGGGTTCACCAGGCGAACGACATCGGGCGAGCAGTGGGGTCAGCAAGAGAGGCAGGGTTTGAGAATCTGAATCTGGATTTGATGTTCGCACTGCCTGGGCAAAAGAGTGAGGGGTGGCAGCGAAATCTTGAGACAGCGATTGGGCTTGGGCCGGACCATTTGAGTCTGTACTGCCTCACTATCGAGCCGAACACGCGCTTCTACAAGCTCTATCACAAGGGTCTGCTGAAGTTGCCGAGCGACGAGGATCAAGTTTCCATGTACGATTACACGCTGGACTTCATGGCTTCGGCTGGGTACTTCCAGTATGAGATCAGCAACTTCGCAAAGCCTGGGCGTCAGTGCCAACACAACCTGTGTTATTGGCATGGAGAGGACTACTTGGGCTACGGGCCAGGGGCTGTAGGCTGCGTGAGTGTAGACGAGAGCAGGGTGAGATATACGAACCTGAAACACCCGAAGGGGTATTCCGAAGCGGTGGAGCAAGGCGCACCGCTGTGGTGCGAGCAGGAATCTCTCACACCGGATGCAGAACGATTGGAGAAGATTATGCTGGGATTGCGACTGGACGAAGGACTGATCTCCGATGGACTCGAATTAGATAGCGCTCAGTTGTCCGCGCTTGAAGAAAGGGGTTGGATTGAGAAGGCTGGAGATCGAGTCAAACTCACTCGAACAGGCAAGCACTTCTGTTCCGAAGCTGTGCTATCGCTTGCATAGCCAACCCATTCGTCCTTCTCACAGCATCCAACTGATGATTACTTCCCTTCCGAGCTGGACGGGAAGTAATCATGACGTTTCAGGATTTGCTAACCTGTCTTCACTTCGTCCAGCCCTGCAGCTTTCACCTTTCGATTGAAGTCAGCGAGGTCTTTGCTAAGAACTGCCTTGAGAGCATCGAGCTGAACTTGGAGCTTCTTCGACAGGTCATTAAAGACATCGTAGCTCTGCTTCGGTGGTCTCCTCTCCCCACTCTGGACAAACCCCGCCAAAGCGGCGAGTTTGTTGTTTAGGCGAATCGGATAGTTCAAGGGGTCTTGGCCACTCTTGGACTTGCCCTGATGCAGTTCGTCCTCGATCGCGGTGAGCTTTGCACTCAGTGAGTCGGCATCTGGCTTGAGCGAAGCGTTCTTGCCAACCCGATCCTCAATCTGTGCCTTTAGCGCCCGGATATCGAGCACGGCCTGGTTAGCTTCCGTCGTTCGGGCAATGACTTTCATCGAGAGATTAAACTGCTCGACTACATCGGCATCGCTGACATTGGATCGTGGATCGCACATCCATCGGAATTTGCGAACGAACTCTTCGCCGTCGATCTTCATCTTCAGCGTGTACTCGCCGGGAGGTGCCAACACCGGAGACGGGAAAGCACCCCAGAACACTCCGCCAGGGATCGATTTGTAGGAAGGATAGGTCATCCAAAGCGCAACCTGATTGAAGCCTTCTTGGCCACGGACGGTGCGTACGCCCGCGTTTACTTCTTCGCCCTTTGAGTCTAAAACCTGCAAATCAATGTTCGCAACGGCTTTTTTCAAATAGAAGTTAACAACTGCACCGCTCAATGGGTTTGCACCAACAGTTGCCGTTGCCGACGGAGTTGACGAGCTTCCCCAACGAACGCGGTATGCGTTTCGAGGCTCGAAGACGTAGTTGCCAGCTTTCGCCATCGCTAGAGTTGCTTGACGCAGAGGGCTTATGTCGTCGAGGACATAGAACGAACGACCGTGGGTTGCGAGGACGAGATCGCCCTCTTTGATGACGAGGTCGTGAACGGGGACAAACGGCAGATTCAGGCGCAGGTCTTGCCAGGCTTTCCCACCGTCGAAGCTCACATACACGCCGTTCTCCGTTCCAGCAAAGAGCAGATCGGGATTGACGGGGTCTTGGCGGACGGCGCGGACAAACGTGCCGCCGATGCCGTTGACTATCTTTGTCCATGTTTTGCCGTAATCATCTGTGCGGTAAATGTACGGCTTGTGGTCGTTGTTCTTGTAGTTGTTGATCGCCGCGAATGCGGTTGCTGGGTTATGGGGTGAGGCTTCAATAAGACTCACAAGACCCCAATCCGGGGCATCTTTGGGTGTGACGTTCATCCAAGTGCGTCCACCATTTTGGGTGATATGCACGAGGCCGTCATCCGAGCCCGCCCAAATCACTCCCCCTCGCTTCGGCGATTCGGCGATTGTGAAGACGGTGCAGTAATACTCAACGCTGGTGTTATCCTTCGTGAGCGGCCCGCCAGAGGGCCCCTGACGCGACTTGTCGTTCCGCGAGAGGTCGGGGCTGATCTTCGTCCAGCTCTCCCCCATATCGGTCGATCGAAGAACGTACTGCGATCCGGTGTAGAGCACATTCGGGTTGTGCGGAGAAAACACGATCGGGAACGTCCACTGGAACCGATGTTCGAGGTCGCCTGCACCGTGGCCCATTGGGTTATCGGGCCAAGGATCGACGCTCCGGCTGACGCCCGTTCTGTGGTTTCTCCACGACAGGTCACCGCCGTAAGAACCGCCGAACACAATATCGGGATCGTCAGGCTTTGCTGCAACGTAGCCACTTTCACCACCTGCCGTTGAGGTCCAGCTGTCCTTATCAAGCGCCCCCCGAGCTCGGCTGGGGATGCGGATTGTGCTGTTGTCCTGCTGTGCGCCGAGGATGTTGTATGGGAATGCGTTGTCGGTAGATACGTGATAGATCTGGGCGGTGGCGAAGTCCTGCTCGGACCAGTTTTGACCGCCATCAACGGTGACATTCGCACCGCCATCGTTGCCGTTGATCATCCGTTTGGGGTCGTTCGGATCGATCCAAAGATCGTGGTTGTCGGAATGTTGCGTCCTCACTCCACGCCAGTTTGTCCCGCCATCGGTGGACTTGTGGAACCCGACGTTGCTAACGTATACGGCGTTTTCATCCTTGGGGTCAGCGTGGATGCGCATGTAGTACCAAGGACGTTGGAGCAAGTTGGGATTTGACGACATCAGCTTCCACGTTTGGCCAGCGTCGTCGGAGCGGTAAACGCCGCGGGCTTCGGCTTCAATGATCGCGTAATAACGGTTGGGGTTAGCGGGGCTGATGCAAAGGCCGATCTTGCCGAGCATCCCTGTGGGAAGGCCAGGGCGGGAAGTGATATCCGTCCAAGTCTCCCCGCCGTTTTTGGTTTGGAAGATACGGCTGCCCGGGCCGCCGCTATTCATTCCGTAAGGCGTACGCCAGGCCTCCCAAGTTGCGGCGATCATGACGTCGGGATTGTTCGGATCGAAATCAAGATCGATCGCCCCTGCCTTGTTGCTCACGAAGAGCGTCTTCTTCCAGGATTTGCCGCCGTCGGTGGATTTGAAAATGCCCCGCTCAGGACTCGGACCAAACACAGGCCCAAGTGCGGCAACCCAAACCGTATTTGGATCCTTTGGGTGGACGAGGACTCGGGAGATGTACTGCGTTTCTTTCAGACCCATGTGAGTCCAAGTCTTGCCGCCGTCCTCGGTCTTGTACACGCCATCGCCATGAGAGATGTTGCCTCGGATGGGAGTCTCTCCCATGCCGACGTAGACGATATTCCCGTTGGTTCTGGCGACGCCGATCGCGCCGACGATACCAGTCTTGAAGAAACCGTCGGAAACGGGCACCCAATTCTCACCAGTGTCGGTGCTCTTGTAGAGACCGCCTCCTGTAGTGCCCATATAGAAGTGCTCAGGCTGGTCGTAGACACCAGAGACGGCGACGGAGCGTCCGCCTCGAAACGGCCCGATCTGCCGGTACTTCATCCCTGAGAAGATCGATAGATCAACTTTTGTGGCCTGGCAGAGTCCGAATACAGGAGCCAGAACCAGCAAGATTGCAAATAGAGAGATTGCCCTTGAACGCATCATTTCACCGGATGCGTTTTACCTGTTCTTGCCGTGAGGATGGTCTTGGATTCCGAATCTCTCAACGAGATGGACATGCTAGCAACAGCCTGATCTTATGGCTGAGGCGGCGGCACACCTGGAGTTTCGAGAGTCCTCCAAGTCGGAACGTAATAGTCAGGATAAATGCGCACACCGTTGGTGTAGTCGATCTGCATGAGCTCGCCGTCTTTCGAGACATACGCGACCATGGTGCCAGTAGGCGTTGTGATTTCAAAAGATCGGCCATCGTAAACTACATCACCAAACTTGCCTTGGAAGGTGTTTTTGACCTTGGCGGTGTTTTTGATTGGGACGCCCTTGAGAGGGTCAAGCGTGTACCACTCCCAGGTATCGCCAATCTTCTTTTCCTCTCTCATGAAGGGTGAAAAGGCTTGGTCAAAGAGCTCGACGCCACCCGCTGGAAAGAGGATAGCGATCTTTTTGCCGTCGCGGTTTTCGGTGGTTACTTCGAGCTCATCACCTTTTACAACGGCGGTTGCGATAGCCACAGTGGAGCCCCGCTCGTATCTCGAAACAATTTTGAGGACCTTGCCTTTGTCGTCAACCCAGGTCTGGGTGGACGTGTCGATTTGCATGTCTGGCCCGCCAGCGTGTGGCCAAAGCTCGGTCTTCGATGAGTAGAGCCTGCACTCCTTGTCGTCGAGCTTGACCGCTTCAACCTTCATCGTCACCTGCCCGATCCGTGCGTCTGTCACAACGTTGATGCGAAGCTTTTGGGGTCGATACAGCATCCAAGCGTGGTTCTGGCTACGTGCGTAAATCCATGGCATTTGTGCCATTGCTGCACATGAGAGCGAAACCCCGAGCAGAACAAGCAAGACTCGCATATTTTTGCGACGCTTGCTCCCTCTGAATTGGTTTGCTGGTTTGTCGATTGTCACGGAGTGGTGCGCTCCTGATCGTTCCTCGTCGTTAGCCGCCTTCGCGGACGATAGGATAGGCGCGAACCTCATGCAGGGTTGCCTTGTCGGAGGGCGTTCGATTGACGATCCGGATATAACGAAATCTCTGGGCGACACCTCGATAGGCGACCGCGCGTCCGCCCCCTGTGACACTTGCTCCCGCGTTTGCGAACGACCAACTCCACAGTTTTTCTCGGGACCAAGGCAGCGCTTGCTCGGCGGTCTGCCCAGTGGCATAGACGAAGATGTCGAAAGACTCCCAAAAGGCGTCAGACCCGCCGACCAGTTGCAGCTCGCCCACAACGCGGTCGCGGCCGAGATCGATTTCGATCCAGTCGAGAATTTTTCCGCCGACGGTCACCGAGGTTGAAGGGTCGTCATCGACAAGTTTTGCCAAGTCTGCCGACGATTGGCCCGAGGAGTCCGTGACGATTCGGTTTCGCGCTACATTTGTGGTTGTGTCAATGGCGGTCGTGCTGAAATTCATCCTGAGGGACATGATGAGTGCGCCGGGAGTACGGCGTGCTGCATCGGCCATCTGCCAGCCCTTTATCCACGCCCAATCCACCTGGTTGTTGGCTTCGACTTTGATGGCGATGAGCCCATTCCGACCCTGAGGGTCGAGCCTGCCGAAAATGTTGGAAGCCATCGGTTGTTCGCCGGCGGTGATCAACGGTTCTTCTGCGCCGATGGTGCGTTTGGGGACGACGACGGTTCCATCGGCATCGGTTCTCATTGTCGCAAGCACACGGTTTTCGTCGAGCTTTCCGCCCGCGGTTTGGTAGAAAGTGAGCGTTGCATCTTGCAGCTTCTTGCCGCCCTTGTCGATGAACTGAAGGAAAACTACTCCTGGAAGCGGCAGCATCGGGTGCGCTGGGAATCCGTTACGTTTGCCGAGCGTGTCATTGATTAGGTTTGCATGAGTACAAGAAAGCAGGTCGGTGTTCTCGGAAAAGAGTGCGTCTAAGAAGGGGTCGTAAGCGGGTTTATTACTGAGCAGGACTTGGGGTGGCAGATAAGCGTTGTTTCGCGTATCTCCGCCAAGCAATCCTCCGTACACGTCTGGAGCGGCAGGACCAAATGTGCCGGTGTTTGTCACCGACCGTAGATCTGGCAGGCCAAGCGCGGTAAGCATGCGCCGGAGCAGTTCTGGAGATACCTGCTTGGGGTCGCTGGAAAATCCAATGAGCATTACGACGCCATCGACGGTCGGATCAATTGAAGCTTGATTGGCTTGTGCTTCGTCAGCAACAACCTGGATGCTTTGGATGCGAATGCGTTCCAACACGCCTTCGAGAGCCGTTGCGAACACACTGTTGGGGAATACCGAGTCATTGATGAACTCTGTGTGGGCCTGTAAGTAATCCTCGGCGGAAGTTGAACCGAGCATGTTCGGCTTGCTGAGGGCGTCATAGGTGGCTTGGTCCATGACAACTTTGAGACTGAGAGCGTTGAGCTGGACAGAAAGTGCGTTGTTCGCCTCGGTTTTTTCTTCATTCTTGGCTTTGATATGCAACCCAATCGGATTGATGCGATGGTCTGTGTGGTAGGAGCGGAATGGCACTTGCGTTGTTACTTTGACCGTTTCTCCGGGCTTAATTTCTCGGGCGCTCTCCGACACGATACCGGGCTGTTCTCGAGTCCACCAGTTGAAGGTGTAGCCTGATATCGGGGCTTCGCCGACGTTCTTGACATAGGCTGTCACCGTCATGGCTTCGCCATCGTTGGGCCACGGGCGGGCTTGCTTTGCAGCCGTTTGAATTGCCACGGGATGCCCGTCCTGATCTGCCGTCTGTTCAGTCGTTCTGGTCTCGGTTTTTCCAGCTGGTTGAGGAGAAAATTCGATGTGTGTGATGCTCAGGTCACCCTTCGACGGAGAGGGTGCATCAATGATTTCAAGTTCGAGGCGCGGGCGGGAGTCCGACGATTGGCTTGATGAGACTTCATTGACCCCGTCGAAACGGAGAACGAAACCGAAGTTTGTGCCAGGTCTGTCGTACTGAGACTGAACCGCTTCTTCGAGGCCGGTGATGAGGATCTGGTCTTTGTCTGGTTGCGATTGTCGCGCGTCGGGAATTTGTCTGAAATCGCGGGGGCCTTGCGCACCAGGAGATTGCCACGACGAAGAGTTTTCGCCTGTCCGTCGGAAGCGCCAATTTGATGCCCACTGAACAGGTTTAGGCTTCTCGCCTGGTTTGAGCGCGGGCTGAGCCCAAGGAGCTTGCACGTCCAATGGGCCTTCTCCCCAGGGAGCCAAGAGGACGCCTGCCTCGCGAAGGGCTGGGGCTTGGGTGCCCCAGTAGGCGAGCCGCAAGTTTGCTTTGACGATCTTCTTGTTTGGGCCAATTACTCGCCGGAGGTCGCCGTAGCGGATAAGGAAGGCCTTGCCAGAGCCTACGGGTACCGTTTGCATCCCTCCAAAGAGCTTCTCGGGTTCGAGAGTGTTGAGGGTGGTATCGGTCACGTCCCAGTAGCGCAGCGGCTGCCCGCTGATGTGCGCACCGCGATAGAGAACAAGTGTGGGGCCTTGGGTCGGCGGCGCGCTGAAGGCCAGCATCGCAATGGCAACGGTGAGCATGGTTCGGAGTTTACCGACTGGTGAAGGGTAGGCCTGGTTACTATGAAGTTGTGAATCGTGAGTGGTCTGCAGTTAATCGTGAGTTTGGGGGAGAAGCAAGATTGAAAGCCAAAGCAGGCACGACGAATTCATAATGGAGTCATGCGTGTTGCGGTGATCGGGGCGGGAATTCATGGTGTGAGCACCGCACGTTTTCTTGCTCAGCGTGGGCATGACGTCACAATTTTCGAGCAGTTCCCCGTTGGGCATACGAAAGGGAGTTCGCACGGAAAGTCGCGTATTATCCGCAAGGCCTATCCTGACGCCTTCTATACGGAGATCATGCAAGACGGATATCCAATGTGGTTTGAGTTGCAGCAACTCCTGCCCGAGCCACTGATTTTCGAGTGTGGCCTCGCCTATTTTGGGCGCGAGGATTCGAAAGATGTCTGCGCGATGATCGACGGCCTCACAGCGCTGAGCGTACCGTTTGTAACCTTGTCAGCTGGTGAGCAGGATCGGGTCTTCCGCAACCTTCGGCTGGATACGGGAGAGGTGTTGGTTTTTACAAAGGATGCGGGCTACGTGATCGCGGATGAGGCCGTCCAGTGGTCATTGAAGATCGCTCAGTCGCACGGCGCCCAGTTGCGACAGGAGAGGGCACCGTCGCGTGAGGTCCTCGAAAAGGATTTTGATCGGGTTGTTGTTTGTGCCGGGTCTTGGATTCATGAGTGGGCTGATGTGGACGTTCGGCCAACCGTCCAAACGTTTGGATATGTGGAGATCAATCAACCAGGTCCGGTTTGGATTGAGGACGGTGGGGACTACATGTACGGTTTTCCGACCGAGCATAACGGCCGGGGGATCAAGATCGGCGTGCATGCGCAGGGTCGCGAACACACCGATCAGACTACGCAAGCTAGCCCAGACCCCGAAGTGTTACGCAAAGTCGCTGATTTGGCTGAGCGACGATTCGGAGTGAAAAATGCCACGGTTGACCGTGTGCAGACGTGTATCTATACCAACACGCCTAATGAAGATTTTCGTTTCGGAGCAATTTCTGAGAAGACGATTTATGCGTCTGTCTGCAGCGGGCACGGGTTCAAGTTCGGCCCCTGGGTGGGCAAGTTTTTGACCGACGTCATTGAGGACAAGCGCAGCATCAACGAGTTTCCCCGGTTTTCTAAGTAGCAGCATGTGGATTGGCTACACAGCCAGCAACACCCTTTGGCTGAACTGACAATGGCCCCATGCCACAATGGTGCATGCCAGTTGGGAGGTTTCTACTCTGTCTGCACACACACATGCCGTATGTGCTTTCCCATGGCAAGTCACCCCACGGAACCGATTGGATCATGGAATCGTCGGCGGAATGCTATCTGCCGATTCTGAATGCTCTGGACCGCCTCCATTCCGAAGGCATTAAGCCGCGCTGGACGATCAATGTCACTCCGATCGTCGTGGAGCAACTGACCGATCCCGCGTTCAAGGATGAGTTCGAAGAGTACTGCCAGTCGAAGATCGACTACGCGATTGAGGACCAGAAGCGCTTTGCCATGGAGGAAGAGTTGTCCTTACAAGGCCTCGCGGCGATGTGGCAGCGAGCCTACACAAAGGCGCTCGTCGAGTTCAAGCACAAATGGGGACGCGATATTGTCGACGGTTTCAAGTTCTTTCAGGATGAGGGGCTCATCGAGATCATCACCTCCTGCGCCACCCACGGCTATCTGCCATTGCTCGGCACTGAAGAGTCGTGTCAGGCTCAAGTCAAGGTCGGAGTAGACACTTATCGACGGGCGTTTGGTCGGGAGCCTAGGGGCATCTGGATGCCCGAATGTGCGTACCGACCTGCGTACTCTTGGAAGTCTCCGGTGAACGAAGACGAGCAGGCTTGGCCGCGCAAGGGTGTTGAGGAGTTTCTCGTTGAGAACGGGATCGAATACACTTTTGTGGATTCGCACATGATCCGCGGAGGGCAGCCGCTCGGCACCTATGCCGCAAACTTTCCTCAGCTTGCAGAACTCTTCGCGAGAAGCAGCAAATACTTCTCGCCTCCGGAAGAGATGAGAAGCGAGTACGAGCATTATCTCTTGCCGAACGGGCTTACGGTCTTTGCGCGCGACCCTGAGACGACCGTAAAGGTTTGGTCGGGCGAGCAAGGCTATCCTGGCGATCCTTATTATCTGGAGTTTCACAAGATGCTCTATCCGGGTAGGCATCGATATTGGCGGATCAGTGAGGACAAGCGTGACCTTGGGAAGAAACAACCCTATGATCCTTGGAAAGCCTTTGAAAACATCAGCACGCATGCGGAAGACATGGTCCGAACTCTTAAGGGGACTCTGGCTCGCTACCGGGGAATGTCGGATCGGGCGGGGACAGTCGTCGCGATGTACGATACGGAGTTGTTTGGGCACTGGTGGTGGGAGGGCCCGGAATTTCTTTATGAGCTTGGTAGAAAACTGGCCCATGAACCGGACATTGAGTGCGTCTCGGGTGGCGATGTTCTGGACACAGATCCGGCTAGGCACATGATCACGATGCCCGAAGGGTCGTGGGGAGAAGGTGGATATCACTACATTTGGCTTAACGAGCAAAACTCTTGGACTTGGAGCAAGCTCTATCCCTGCGAGAGGTCGATGCGCAAGATGACCAAGGAGTTTGCTGGCGGTCCTGCCGAGTCGATCGTCAGGCAGTGTGCCCGTGAGTTATTGCTTGCAGAGGCCTCCGACTGGCAGTTTTTGATCTCGACAGAGTCCGCCCGGGATTATGCAGAAATCCGATTCCAGGATCACATCGACCGTTTTGAGCGGTTGTCGGCGCTCGCGTCAACAGTGCACAAGGGCGGCAAGCTGTCGGTTGTGGACAAGCGATTCATCGAGGAGTGCGAGGCCAAAGATGCGGCATTTCGTGAGCTTGATCTGAATTGTTGGGCGACCTTGGACCGTCCACTCTTGGGAACGCTTGACTCTCCTCAAGTGTAATAATCTAATCGTGAAGCGTGCCATTTTTCTCGCCTTCGTTGCCTCGGGCATTTTCTTAGCCGGGTGTCGACAAGATAACAACGCACCGGCAGCCACCACCGGGACCGGAGGAAGTGTCGCCCAAACCAATCCCGACAAGGCTGACCCGACAGGTGCTACACCCCAAACGGGCACAGGAGGCACAACGGGTGCCGTTGGAACAACACCGGATGCGCCGCCTGACAGGCCTATAATTCCAAACATCCAGAAGCCTGACAAGGTGGATGCTGGCAATCCAGACTGGGTTAAGACAAGCATGACGCCGACAAAGCTTGCTGAGAACGTTGCGTCATCTCTCAAGGGCATTCGCAATACCTACGGAAAAGCCACTATTCTCGTCCAAAACAAAGAGGGCAATGGGCACTGCGAAGCGATGTATGCGATTAAGAATTCGACAACCTACAGCATCGATCTTCCCGAGCTAACCGGTCTGATTTCGGTAGGCAACATTACCTCAAACGGCTCGCAGAAGCAGTCTTTTCATAAGGGCAGGATCGGGCGACCAGTGTCCCTTGAGCAGAAGACTTGGCTGGCGAGCATCCCGGCGGACAAGCTGGCTGAACGATGGACCACCGACTACGCAAAGATGATGTTTCGTGGGGTTTTCGATGGTGCGGATGCGTGGGTTGAATTCGTCCGTGCTTTCAGCGACGCCAAGCAAGGATACGTCTTGAAAACCGAGCAACGCGACCTCCCTTTCAGAGGCACGATTGTTCGAAACTACCGGTTCCTCGTGTCACGCACAGAGGCAGCTACGAAGAAACATGGCAGCTTTGAAATTGAGGTTGTCTTTGACGGGAAGATGTTTGTGCCGGTGACGTTCCGTGTCGACTCACGCGATCCATCCAATGCGATTCTCTTTCAGTCTAGTTGGTCGTCTGGATGGGATTTCAACCAGCAATTTGAGCCACGTCAGTTTGATTTGCGTCCTAGCTCTTCCTAAATAAAAAGAGCCGGACAAAGCCCGGCTCTCTTTAGATTTGGCTAAAGGAATTAGTGACCTTCGCCGGCCGAGGGGGTTGTACCTGCACCAGCATCACCTGCACCGGCATCGCCAGCTGCAGGAGTTGTTCCAGCGTCAGCCGGCTTGTCGCCGTCAGTCGTTCCCGGGTTAGCGGTGTCGGTCGCAGTCTTGGTGTCTGCGCTTGTGTCGCCTTTAGTCTCGGGTTGGGTTGCGGGAGTGGTGTCACCCTGGTCGCTATTACAGCCGATCAGGACCATTGATGCGAAAATGCCTGCAATTAACAGGCTCATCCATTTTTTCATTTCGTTTGTAACCTCCGATGTTGAGCGCACGGTGTTGAGTCCATGCCTCAATACAGACGAACACAGATGCTTGTTAAGGCGTTCCCAATCGACAAAAAACGTGGAAAACGTCCAATTATCACGTTTCGATAGTCCATTCGGACGTAATTTCAGGCTGTCCACGAAGAGTTGCGAGCACTGTGCAGTACTTTTCGTCGCTAAGTTGGACCGCTCTTTCGACGGCAACAGGGTCGAGATTTTCTCCCTTGATAACGTGCTTGACCCTTAACTTTGTAAAGGGTCTGGGCCACTCACCTGGGGGGATGCGGTCACCGTCAACCTCAATTCGGTACTCGGTAACGTTCTGTCGTTTCTTCTGAAGAACGGATAGTACGTCCATCGCCGAACAAGCGGCAAGGGAGCCGAGCAACGCTTCAACCGGGCTTGGGCCAAGACCTTGCCCGCCATAATCCGGGTGGGAGTCCATCACAAAGTTGTTCCCGCTTGACGGGTTGGCCTCAAAGGCCATGTTTCCTTTCCAGTTGACAGTTAGCATAATCGTGAGTCGTGAATCGAAGTCTTGTCGACTTCAGCCAGCCTGCAATGTGAAGACAGGCATTTCCCCCGCTATCTTAACTAGACCTTCGCGGTGGTAGTTCCTCGGCTGGCCCAAAAGGTCCTTGAGCATCGTGTATTCAGCGTGGTTTTGTATTGTTAAGAGGATCTCGTCGGGTATGGGCATCTCCTCGTCTGGAGCATCAGCGAAAGCTTTCTCGGCTACATCCCTTGTAAGGTCCAAGGCGCGGTTGCAGAGGGCTTCATCGTATTGACGGTACCGCCAGTGATAGTCGATATATGCATGACACTTCCCCTGGTTAGCGGCACGAGTGACGAGAGAACTAGCTTGGAGTCGCTCCGGTTTGAAATGGTGACGTACGATAGCCCCTGAGCAGTAAGCCATGCGGCAACCAGCTTTATGCAATTGGTAGGCGTGAAGTGTGTCCTCTGCAAATCCTAGCGCTCCAGGTCCAAGTTCAGGGTCGTAACCCTCAACCACATTCATCACCTTGCGATGCCACGCTTTATTCGCCCCAACGAGGTCGGTCCGTTTCTCAAGTACATGCGTCGTATCAGCCATGAAGCTCCGAAGAAGAGTTGACATCCATGGACGCTTGAGATGGTCTGCCATCTCAACATGACCTTGGGCAGTATCGCTGTGTCCTCTCTTGAGTGGTTCGAGAATCGCCATTAGCCACCCGGGGCCGAATAGGACATCGTCGTCTGTGAAAACCATGTACTCCGTCTCTGAGGCATGGATTACGGAATTCATCGCCCGGGCTTTGCCCTGGCGTGCCTCTGCGTAGTAATGGAGTTGGATCAATGGATGAGTGACCGACTCTACCAGGGCCTTGGTCTCTTCACGGCAGGCATTATCTACGATCCATACCTCGACGGGCTCATCGTTTCGCGCTATCTCGGAGACCATACTCTCCAGCGTTTTGGAAAGTGGCCCTTCATTGGCGTAGGTGGCGAGATAGATTGAGACGTTCGGTTCCATCAGTCTAATGAGCAGGCATGGGTACGGGCTGAGGCACTGAGCTTTGCAGCTTGACCCGATGCCCGGACAAGGCCGATTCTAGGCAGGCGTGCATGATATCAAGGACGTGAAAGGCGACCTCGCCGCCTGCACGAGCCGGGCGATTTTCGCGGATTGCCTGGACAAGATCGCGAACGCCGAGACCACGTCCGTTCTCGGGATGCGGGTGGGTGTGCGGCTGGTCCTGCCAGTCGCTCTGGCCTTTGACGCGGATTTGGATGGGGCCGCCGAATCCGTTCGGGTCGGGAACGCTGATGCTTCCTTCGGTGCCGTAGAGTTCGATGTTCGGCAGTCGGGAGGCTTGAACGTCGAAGCTGGTCGTGAGTTGAACTGCCGCGCCGTTGGCGAATTCGAGAATGGAGACGATGTGGGTGGGAGTTTCGACCTCGACGACCTTGCCGCGCTTGGCCTCGCTCGTGATGGTGCGCGTGGGGTAGGTGGTTTTGGCAACGCTGGTGACGGCTTCGACGGGACCAAGGAGCGTGACGAAAGCACTGAGGTAATAGGGGCCCATATCGAACAGGGGGCCGCCGCCCTTCTCGTAGTAGAACTCGGGGCTGGGGTGCCAGCTTTCGTGCCCCGGGCACTGCATGAAGGAGTTGCCTCCGATTACTTTGCCGAGCAGGCCGTCGTCGATGAGCTTGCGGCAGGTTTGGATGCCCGCCCCCAGGACCGTATCCGGCGCACAGCCCACGCGAAGCCCCTTTTCCTGAGCCAGCTTCATCATCTCCTGCCCTTCCTCCCTTTCCACGGCAAGCGGCTTTTCGACATAGACATGCTTGCCCGCCTGCAGGCTTGCGATGTTCACGGAGTAGTGGGCTTTGGGAACGGTGAGGTTGAGTACAAGATCGACTTCAGAATTCGCGAGCAGGGCGTCGACGGACTGAACCTGCGCGATGCCGTACTTCTCGGCGGCGGCTTTGGCTTTGTCGACATCGAGGTCGGCGCAGGAGACGACTTCGGTTTCGGCGTAGGTCGCGAGGTTTTGGAAGTAGATTCCGCTGATGGCTCCGCATCCGACGACGCCGATGCGCATGGGCTCTGAGGGCATGGCGCTAAGTAAACCCGGCAAATCTGGGTTTTGGATTTAGATTTTGGATTTTGGAAACGGAAGGTCGGGAAACGGCGCTTTCAAAGATCATTCCACACGGTGGTAGACCCAATCGTTGTAGCTGATCTGGGAACCGTCGGCTGAAATCTCATAGGGAAAGGGCTCTCCATCTGCCGCGAGAATGGTCCCCTCGTGCCAACCTGGCACGATTTGAAACGCGTTGTTTTCGATCGCGAAGAAGCCGCATTCAAGGTTAGAGTTGGACTTGAGCTCATCCTTAGCGCCGATCATTTGCTTTTCAAGATAAGTTCCGTCTGTGAAGAAGTGCAGGACACGGTAGACCTCGTCTCCACTGAGCATTCCCATCGGCTTAACCCACACACTATGCGTCTCCTTTCCGCCCCAATCATCTTGGCTGAGGTCTCTGACTGTGGGCTTTTCAAGGGGGACAAACGCGGGGTCCAGACGAATCTCTGCCGCCCTCTTCATATATAGCGCCCAAGTGTCATCCAGCTCCGCATCGTCTCTGGATATGCCCCACTGACGAAGCATGTTCCTGATCGGAGTTCCCCAAACGTAGTGGGCCATGCCAGTGTCTTCTCCAGCTAAATACGCGGTGGCCACTTCAAGCGCATCTGTCGCCTGTTCTTGGTCAAACTCGTTGGCGAGGAGAGTTGCGCCTCTTTCGAAAGTCTCTTTGTCCATGGCTGCGAGTAGGGTTCCTCTTTGCTGGAATTCTGCGAGTAACGAGCCCTTTCCTGCTTTGCTGTCAGCCTAAAAATATCGAAAATCGACACATTCAAATGACACGGCAGTGCGTTGCCCTCCCTGCCTACTCTTCCGCGAAGACGAAGTTTTCGTGGACCTTGGTCATCTCTCTCTGCATCGCGACGAGTTTTGCGTAAACGCCTTCATCCAGCGCCATAAGCTCGTCGTGAGTTCCCGACTCGACAATCTTGCCGCCGTCGAGGACAAAGAGTCGGTCGGCATTGCGGAGAGTACTAAGGCGGTGAGCAATTGCAAAAACGGTTCTGCTCTCGATGAGATGCTCAAGCGCTTCCTGAATCATGCGTTCCGTTTCAGTATCGACGCTGGCAGTGGCTTCGTCCAGAATGAGAATTCTTGGGTTGTGGAGAATGGCTCGGGCAATCGCAATTCGCTGGCGTTCGCCGCCGCTTAGACGCTGTCCTCGTTCGCCAACATAGCTGTCATAACCATCAGGGAACTTGACAATAAAGTCGTGAGCATTCGCCGCTTTGGCCGCTTCCATAACCTCTTTGAGCGTGGCCTCCGGACGTCCATAGGCGATGTTGTCCTTGACGGAGCCGGGAAAGAGATAGGATTCTTGGAGGACAACACCGACTTGACGGCGATAATCGTCAACCTTGATTTTCTTAAGGTCAACACCGTCGATTTCTATGCTGCCTTGTGTCGGATCATAAAACCGTAGAAGGAGGTTGATGAGCGTGGACTTTCCTGCACCTGAGTGACCGACGAATCCGATCATTTCTCCAGCTTTAACTTCCAGGTCGATGCCGTGCAGTACTTCCCGGGCTTTGTCGTAGCCGAAGTGAACGTCGGTCAACTTCACATCGCCCTTGATATCAGGCATCGCAACCGCGTCCGCCGAATCTGCGACATCGGCGGGAGTATCCATTATCTCAAACACTCTCTCCGCGGCAGTCAGACACCGGCTCGTCCAGTCGATGATGCGCTGGATCATCATCAGCGGTTGGTTGAGCATTGCGATATAGCCGATAAATGCAGTGAGCTCGCCGAGCGTCATCGCATTTCTGAGCACTGCATTGCCGCCGACCCACCAGACGACGATCGTGCTCAGCCCCATCGTAAAGAGCACGAGTGGGAAGAAGGTCGCCCAACTGACCTCGGCTTGATAACCGGTGTTAGCGACATCACGAACGCGACGCTCAAATTTGTCCTCTTCTCGATTCTCACCGTGAAAAGCTTTCACCACGCGCGTGCCTTGCAAAGTTCCATTGAGCGAACTGCTCATCCGCGACCAGCTATGCCAGAACCGACTCCAAACGCGCATCATTTTGCGTCTGAACAACCGCATTGCGATAGCAACAAAAGGTATGGGGAGCAACACCCAGATTGCAATCTTCCAGTTGATAAGCAGCATCGCCACGGGGATGCCAATGAGAAGCGCGCCTTGGTTGACGATGATGGGCACGCCATCGACGAGGACATCGTACAGGGCACCCGTATCGTTCGTGACACGCGACATGATGGACCCGACGTTTCGCTTGTCGAAGAACGAAAGCGACAGGCTCATGATCTTGTTGAAGAGTTGGGTACGAATATCGACGGCCACACCCATCGAGAGGAAGGCGACGTTGCGGCCCCTGGCAACTTGGATGCCCGCCAGGATCACCCTAGAGATGAGTAGACCAACGATCAGACTGATAAAAAGGCTGACCTCTTTGTTCGTGAGCACCCGATCAACCAACAGTTTGGTGAGATAAGGTGGGATCAGTTCGAGAAGAGTCGCGAATAGAATAAGGACCGTGCCAAAAAAGAGGCGCCCACGATACGGCTTTGTAAAGCCAAAGAGCCGTATTAATGTCTTGCCTCGGTTGATACAGGCGACACAGAGTTCGCTGTCTTCAGGCAGGGGCCGGCTGCACTTTGGGCAAACTCGGGGGAGTTCGCTTGCTTCCAAGTTGTCTTTGCCATCACGCAGGGCTTCAAGTTGTTTGAGCGCAGAGTTGAGGAACTTATGCTGCGATCCGGTGCCCCGAATAAGCTCAACCTCTTTGCCCTCTACAACCGCCATTAACGCGCATGCATCAACGAGATCATCAACACGGAGGTTCTTGAGCTTGGAAACTTCCCAAGTTCCGAGCTCTTGAAGACCGGCAGGTGTTTGCTCATACCGGGTGGCGGCGAGGCGGGTTACGGCCAAGTAAGCGGATCCGAGCCGTCCAACCGAATTCAAGTCTGCTTCGACAACAAACAAGGCATCTTGAAATTCCGGCAATCGATCGGCTTTTGCCGGGGCAAGAGACATGTGTCCTAAGCTTAACCTGTCAGGCGTTTGCCGCGCCTCTCATTGCTCGTAGTTTGGGCCTGAAGAGACGTTGCAATCTTGAGATCAACGCCTCCACAGACCCTTTACAGTTGACCCTCGGCTTACTGATCTGGGTGCTTCTTGGTCATCGGTTTACCTTCGATCAAGGATTTAAGGACACAAAGGAAGCCCGACCAACCGTTAACGTAGTTGCTCATGAGCTTTTGGTCCTCGACGAATCCGCTGTGTGTGATCTTGAGCGTGCATGAGCCGCCACTGCCTTGAATCTCCCAGCGCACGTGCGTCGGAGTTTCTTCCATGTAAAACCAATCGTGTTCCAGCAAGCGTCCTGGTTCGAAGCGGAGGATTTTGGTGGGACCGTTTGGTGTGTCTACGCCTTCAAAGATGTCACTCCAGCCGTAGGAGTAGACTCCGCCTTCCTTCAGCTCAACCTCTGCGGTCTTGGAAATCCAGGTGTCCATCACTTTGGGGTCGGTTAGGGCACGGAACACATCATCGGCTGGGCCATCGATATGGATGGTAAGACGCATCGTTCCGCCGGCCTGACGGTGTGAGGGCATCAGTACGGGCTGACCGGAGTCGAGAAAAGTTCTAAGGTTGTGCAGCCAGCAGTACAGCATGTCGTTGGCAACATAGAAAGTCTCTTCTGATGCGTTGTCTCGGAGGTTAAAGCTCATCTTGATTTCTGCTCCGTGCTGCAGGTGTTGAACAGTGACTATCACCTCCGACGTGATGCCGCGAAAGTCGTACGAAAATGCCAGTGTATGGCTCGGCTCGAAGCGTGTGATCCTTTGATTTACCTCTTCGCGAGTGGGGCACATGTAAACGGTATCACCCCAAAAATGAAACGCTCCGCCTTGACGCGGGTCAACCTCCATGTTTGGGCAAAACCAGGTGCGCAATTGCCCAGCATCGGTTAGGGCTGTAAAGACGCGTTCACCCGAAGCGTCAACGGTCAGGGATTGGGTGACTCTAGTGATATCTCGTGTTGTCATGATTTGGTCTCCATAGCGATTGGATGTGAAAAAGTGACTAATCGAAATGCTGTTTGGCCGTTCGTAGAGTGGTACTTTTCGGCGAGGCTGGCGAGGGCTACGGCGAGTTCTCGGGCGAAAGCTCCGCGTGTCTCATCAGATTCAAAGGCAATATCGGCTTCGATGGTGAGGGTCGGGACTGCTCCGCTTTGTTGGCGGAGGTGAGATACGTCGTCGATGAGCCGAGCTCCGATAGACGCGAGGTAGTCGGAGCTTTGTTGGTCTTGGATCTTTTCTGGACTTGCACGAAGCTCACCCAAAGCAGATGGAGCGACAACAAATGCTTCGGCCGAGCACTTAAATAGGCGTTCCATGCAGTTGCCTTTACGTCTTTCCTCAACGAACTCAACCAATCCAACTCTTTCCAGCTCTCGCAAATGGTAGTTCACTTGTTGGCGAGGGAGGTCAAGCAAAACGGCGAGGCTAGTAGCAGACTGTGGAACAGATAGATGCTCTAGCATTCTCAGCCGAAGCTGAGTGCCCAGCACGGCAATCTGCTCTGGCTCATTAAGGATTTGAAGCGCTTCGCCCATTGACAATAATAATATTATAGAAAAATTATTTTGTCAAGAGTTGATACAAGATTCTATTTGCTTGGTCATCTGAGATGCTCCGTTATCAGTTGCCTACGGCAATCTTTCGGATGGCTGCCGTGTATTCGGCAGGGAGCTTCTGCCAACTGTCGACTGGTGGACCTGATAATCCAGAATCGGCCTGCATCGGCGCGGTGCGCCATAGCCAGTCCCCGAACTTGATCTGCAAAGTGATGTTCTCGGAATAGAAGGGCATAAACGACTTGTAAGACTCAAGCTCGGCAATGATTTGCGGATTTGACCCGAACATGGCAAACGAGCCCTTGACTCCTATCTCGTCAAGTACGGACCAGCCAAGAGTGGTGAGCGTTTTTCGACTGTTTATCAGAAGCACGGCTTCGGTGGGGACTCCGTTCTCAAAGACGTCTGTAACATCTCTTTGTACGTTCAAAGGAACATTTTGGATTTCCTGGGTACTCGCCCCGTAAACAATCTGATGAAGAGCAGACCTCTGTTCCGGCAGTAAGGAGGAAATTTGTAATCCTTGAGCCGATGAGGCCGCTCTGAGTTGAGTCTCGGACAAGCTCCTTGAAAGATCAATCATCGGGATATTCAAGTAAGTCTGGCTAATCTGGACAGGTGTTCCAGCCTGGAGCCAACCCATCCACAAGGGGGTTTGATACATGTTGGTCCAACCCAGCATCCGGCAATGATCTACGGAAAGAAACGGGACTACAATGATCGCTGGCATGACTTTCGCAAGGGATTTGCGGTTAACAGCTTGAGCAGAAAAGACACCGTTCGTCATGTCCTGCCGGAGAATAAGCGTGTTTCCATCGAGATGCAGGAGGTCTGGAAGGACGTTGATCGTGTACGACACGAGGCTAGGGATAAGAGAACCGGCCTGAATCGGGGAGCGACCGAGGACGTTTGCCATATCGTTGAGGCATCGGTCTGCTGGACTTGCAATCACATCCAAGTCTGCGTATTCGGCGAGCTTGGCGATTACTTCCCCAACGTACCAATTTGTGGGATCCACTCGATCTGGCGAGGCCCAATCTTGCAAGTCCTGCGCAGAGAACTTACGATAAGTGGCTAAGGAGCGTTCAAAGCGTGTGCTGTTTTGTCCGCTCGTCATCTTCATGACCGACGGATCCGGCCTCACTGCCCTTGCCATGAGGAGCGCCCGGTCGGAAAAGTCGAACTTTGCGGTTGACGGGATTCGACTTAGGATTTTTTGCCGGATTAGGGAGCGGTCACGTATCGTTTCGTTATCCGCGCGCATGTCGTGGTTAATGGATGTTTCGTGCCCCTGTCGGCCGCTGGAATCTCGAAAATATGCTGTGACGGAGCCACCATACTCTGGATGGACGATGATGAGAGTTCCTCCGCTGATGGGCTCAACAGGCTTAAACCGCTCTTCAAAGTATCGTCTCATCCCGGCGTCAAGGATGAGACTAGGTTTGAATCCAGCTGCATCCAGTCGCCGTTGGAAGCTTCGATTCAAGTCTTCCTGCTTCTGCAAAAGCCGGATCATGTCATGAGTAAAAGGGCGCTGAGCTCTCGTTGGTTTGGTTGAGTAAACCATGCGACTGCCAGGCATTAGATTGGCAATATCACGTGGGTCCACTGCTCCAAGAATCCTGCGTGAAAAGTAGTTCACGGGCAGTTCCCAACCTCCTGATAGAAACTCATTCTGTTCATCACTGGAGGTCGCCTTAGCGGCCTTTGCAAGACGCTCAACCGTGCTGTCGATATTCCTCTGCAACGCGCCTTCGTTAAAAGACACACTTAGCTGCTGTGCCAGTGAAGCAATCATTCGACGATTTGCAACTTCGGTTCGGGTTCTAATTTTAAAAGAATCAGGCACGAGGGTCCAGCGGTTGTCATTCTCGTTCCATCTGGCAGAGAGGCAGTCCGCAATGGCGTCGAAGAGAGCCTGCAGCTTCATCTCCTTGACGCATACTATAAGAGGCAAGCCTTGGAGTTCTTTCGAGGCGTCGAGCTTGAGGGATGTAGCTTCACTGAGTTGTTTGAGAGCGTTTTCGACGGTCGCACCGGGGCATGAAAAGGTGATGGAGTCAGCCTGTTTTGGCTGAGTGTTCAGGAGCAAACTCCCACATACGAGCGCAAGCAACTGCATAGGCCACCTCAGCGGATTCCGGTGTCTGCGTGGAGTTCGATCCGCGTCGTTTCTCCTGCCTTGATGACGACCTTGACCGGGTCATTCATTCGATTGGGAGCATTGGCGAGTTCCGCATGGGCCAGGTACTCCCCTGGGGCGAGTTTGGACCGGAAAAAGCCTTTGTGTTTCAGGGCAATTTTGGCGACGACCGTCTTGCCATCAGAACTGGTGACGATGACCTTGCACGCCTTTAGGAGCTCGGGTGGAATGGGCGGTTCCGGCTCTCCTACTTTTTGCACTGGCGTCAGCGGCCCGATGCTCACTTGACCAGCGATATCACCCGGGTCGGCAAACCCGGCTGAAGCGGCAATGAGGATCCCTAACAGCATGCTTTTCATTGTACAGGTCGGACGAATAATTATCCGAAGAGATTCACGAAAGCGTTTTTTGCGATTTGCCAACTTACTATGCCTTAGAATAGGGGGTCATGGGCTTCGTTGAGTCTTTAAAGCGTCGTGCAAAGCTGCTCCTGTATCGGCGACAGTTTGGTAATGATTGGGCGAAGGCTCTTGTCGAGAACAACATCTGGCCGCTAATGGGAGCCCGACTCGGCCCAAGCGGGCAGCTGATCGTTGACGGCTTAGGTGATCCCATTGCTAAGCCAAGCAACGGGGCGTTGATGCTGCTGCGCGTTCTGAGGGTCGCTCAGGCTTTGCACTTGCAGGTGGGTGCTCGATTTGAGATTAACGAGGAGTCTGTCCTGATTCGGATAGACGATCTCTCGATCTTGGCTTCGAGCAGCGATGATATAGCCGTCGTCGCTGAGGTTTTTGCCGAACAGATGTATCGGTTTGACATGCCGGGATCGAGGCTGATCCTTGATATCGGGGCAAACATCGGTGCAACGGGGCTCTTCTTTGCTAAGAGTTACGCTTGTGAAGTCTGGGCTTATGAGTTGGTGCCTTCGACTGCTGAACGAGCCAAGCAGAACTTTGCTTTGAATCCGGATCTCGCAAATCAGATCACACTACAGGCGTACGGACTATCCGATCGGGATCAGGAGTTGGAGATTTCCGTCGATCCAGATCACCGGCCGAGCAACTCCCTCTACCAACCCATAGTCGGTTCTGCAAAGGAGGTTGAGCGTGTGACCGTGCGTGATGCGACAGTGGTTTTGGGAGAGGCCCTGAAGGTCTTGGGGGAACGCAAGCTAGTCGTGAAACTGGATGCTGAAGGTGCCGAGTACGAGATTCTGGAGCGATTGCAATATTCGGGCTTGCTATCGCGAATTGATCTGCTGCTTTTGGAGTGGCATGAACGGGATGGTCAGAATCCCGACTCTATCCGGAGCCTGCTAAGAGAGGCCGGTTTCTGCTGGATGGAGCGTCTTCACCCGGATGCACCAGTAGGGTTCATCGGCGCTTACAAGTCACACCCGTAAGTTTGAACCTATAATGAATTTGGCGTTGACCTGACCGGGTTGTGCCGTGCAAGGACGAAGTGAGATGACTCTTGGGGCGAAACAATGAAGGCTGTTGTGATGGCGGGCGGTGAGGGTTCACGCTTGCGCCCGATGACGATTAATCGCCCGAAGCCGCTTGTCCCGGTTTGCAACCGTCCGATCATGGAGCACATCTGCCACTTGCTTAAGCAACATGGCATTAACGAGATCGTCGCCACGCTGCACTACATGGCCGACGAAATTCAGAACTACTTTGGTGACGGCTCGGAATTCGGTCTGAACATGACCTATTCCATCGAAGACACGCCTTTGGGCACCGCAGGATCGGTGAAGAAGGCTGAGAATCAACTTCGCGATGGAACGTTTGTGATTATCTCTGGCGATGCGCTGACGGATTGCAACCTTACCAAAGCGATTCAATATCACAAGGACAAGGGCAGCGCGGCGACCCTTGTGTTGAGCCGGGTGGCGAATCCGCTTGAGTTCGGTGTCGTGATCACGGATGAAGAAGGACGCGTCGAGCGATTTCTTGAGAAGCCGAGCTGGTCAGAGGTCTTCAGCGACACGGTAAACACAGGGATTTACATTCTGGAGCCCGAAGTTTTCGACAGGATGGAGCCTGGGATTCAGTACGACTGGAGCCAGGATATCTTCCCCGCGATGCTCCGGGAAGGAGCCCCCATTTATGGCTATGTCATGGAGCGTTACTGGACCGATGTAGGCTCGTTGACTCAATACAGAGAAGCTCAGGAGCACTTGCTGTCGGGCATGGTTGACCTTGAAATGCCGGGGACGCGGATCGCCGATGGTATTTGGGCAGGACCAAACTGCAACATTGACGAAGGGGCAGTGCTGGTGCCACCGGTTTGTTTAGGCCGTAATTGCAAGATCAAAGCCGGGGCTCGGATCGGGCCTTACACCGTGCTTGGCGATAACGCATTTGTGGATTCGGAGGCTGTCGTTGAGCGCAGTGTGCTTTGGGACAGCGCCTATATCGGGCCGAACGTTGGTGTGCATTCCGCGATTTGTGGGTCGCGCGTGACGATCAAGCGCGACTCTGTCGTGAACGAAGATGCGGTAGTGGGCGACCGGTGTTTGCTGGATGTCGGCTGCGTTATTCGACCGCGGATCAAGCTTTGGCCAGACAAGATGATCGAGCGCGGATCGACTGTCACGATGTCTTTGGTTTGGGGGAATAAGTGGCGGGGCAACTTGTTCCGCGATCTTGGCGTTGCTGGCCTTTCGAATATCGAAATCACGCCCGACTTCGCCACGAGATTGGGTGCGGCATTTGGATCGTGTCTCCCGGAGGGCTCGCGTGTGATTACAAGTCGGGACAGCACCCGGAGTTCGAGGATGATCAAACGGGCGATCATTGCATCGCTGCTTGGCGTAGGGAGCAACATTATCGACCTGCGCAGCATTGCGGCTCCGGTTGCGCGGCACTTTGTGAAGGCCAGTGGGGCGATGGGCGCTATCAACGTACGCAAACTCCCAGGAAACTCTCGAGTGACGCTTATCGAGTTTTTAGACAGTCGGGGCGCGTATTTGCCACGGAGTATGGAGCGCAAGGTCGAAACGACTTTTTCGCGTGAGGATTTCAAGCGCACCGATCCTGACGATCTGGGAGTGCTCGAATATGGGAGTCGCGCCTTAGAGGGGTACCAAGACGACTTCTTCAGGCTACTGAACGCGCCATCGGCAGCCAAACGTCTCCGGGTCGTATGCGACTATGGAAACTCGGCGCTCGTCTCGATCTTTCCGGCGATGCTTGCCAGACTTGGCATTCAGCCGATTGGCTTGAACAGCTTTAATGATGCAAAGTTAGCTCCGAGAACCACTGATGAGATTCGAGTACATGTCGAGAATTTGAAGAACATCGTCGATTCTCTGGGCTACGACATGGGCATTCTCTTTACCGACGAGGGTGAGCGCCTCACCGTTGTCGACGATCTCGGAAACGAGTTGCGGGGGAGCGAGCTTTTTGCTG
Source organism: Fimbriimonadaceae bacterium (assembly GCA_019638775.1). Lineage (NCBI taxonomy): Bacteria > Bacillati > Armatimonadota > Fimbriimonadia > Fimbriimonadales > Fimbriimonadaceae > Fimbriimonadaceae bacterium. The sequence continues at coordinate 475,850 of JAHBTD010000001.1, forward strand.
TGATGTGCACACTCATCGCGCAGACGAATCCCGAGGCGACCATTGCTATGAGCGTTACTGGCCCGACCCGTATTGAAGAGTATTTGAAGAAGCGGGGGATCAAGGTCATGCGTACAAAAGCGGACGTTCGCTCGCTGCTGACCGGGGCTCTCGATGCGGGAGTTACGTTCGCGGGAGATGAACGTGGAGGTTTTCTGTTTCCGAATTTCCATCCGGGCTTTGACGCGATGTATAGCTTTGCGCAGATGGTGACGATGCTGCAGGTCACGGGGCTCAAGTTAAGTGAAGTGAAAGCGGAGATCCCCAAATTTGAGATGGTGTATGAGTCGGTTCCTTGTCCTTGGGAGATGAAAGGAGCAGTGATGCGGCACATTACGGAGGAGTCACGTAATGGTGTTGTGGAAACTCTTGATGGCATCAAGATTTTTGATGGGGACCGATGGGTTTTAGTTTTGCCTGATGCCGTTGAGCCCGTTTTCCATATTTATGCGGAGAGTGGCGAAGAGTCTGAAAGCCGAGAATTGGTCACCACTTACGCCAAGAAAATTGAAGAGTTGGGGAAAGAATAGCGGGCCAATTCGGACGACCCCTGGCAAAGCAGGGGACTTCCATTCGAAAAGGGATCGACCAATTGCTCCGATTAGATGCCTACGCGGTGCGTGGGGGCGATGACTTTCTCAAACGATTTGCGGAATGGGAATGCCTGCGCTTCGCTCAGTGTGTCTCCCATGAATCCCCAAGCAGCCGCTCCGTCGAGACTTTCGGGCTCCAGCATATTGAAGATGAGGACGCCGAGAGGCTGTGCTGTGCTGACGATGTAGTCACCTTTCTTGGCGGTGAACTTTGCAGACTCGAATGTGCCTTCAAGAGTGGTCAGTCGGACATTCTGGAATGCGCTGGGTGCGACAGCCTTGGTTCGGATGGTGAACTCTTCAACGCTTCCGGACCATTCAGATTCAAGCTGCTCGACAACGATGCCATGCTTGGTGAGAAGTTCGACCGTTTGCAGCTGATCGGCAGGAATGATGTAGGCTGCCGGGAATTTCGCTGTTCGGGAAGGTTTGAAGCGATCGTAGATCGGCATCTTCACTTTTACAAGTTCGGTTGGAACTCCTGTTGGACGGGGAGCGCCTTGTTCTCGTGGCTTTTCCAGGGGAATCTCTTCTGAGCCTCGCTGGTCAAAATCAAACCTGACTCCAAGCTCGGGAGCCTTGCTCGGGTTTGTTCCCCAGTCCAGCATCCGTTTATCGGCGGCTCGGCTTATTCCGACCACCCGTTTGTCGTTTTTGGCGATGTACTGGAGGACCGCATCGACGAACCACTCCGCCCACTCGACCCGCTCCTTGAACGGCCAATAAACGGTGGTTTCCATGAGGACCGAGATTCGGTTTCGCAGACCCGCGTAGTTCGTGCAATAGCGGCCTTCGGGGCCAAAGGAGTACCAAGCTTGTTTGCCATCCCGATTTTCAACGTTGCCGTAATCGAAAAGATCGGCCCCATGTGCAGCACGAAGATCTTTCCGGATTCGCGGCAGCATCTCATCTCGCGTGAATTTTAGGACGCCGGGGTCGGTGTTTGGGTTGAGGGGCGGCGAGTAGGTCATGGGGATGCCGTGACGCGTTCCGTCGGTGGTGTGGAGGTCCATCATCACATCGGGGTCGTAGGCGTTGTAAACATGCTGGAGAACGGCGCTCATCTCGGGTGAGACGGCCTTGATCGCGTCTCGGTTGAGGTCGAGGCCTTGCCCGTTTGGCCTGACGCCAACCATATCCGGACCATTCTGTCCGGGGCGATTGCGGGCGATGGGGCCAAATTTTTCGTTGCCGTCGAGATTGTAAATAGGGGTGACCAGAAGAATGACCTTGTCGAGGAGACCCTTCTCTTCTTGCGAGTACTTTCTCAGGAGCTGAAGAATGGCTTCCTTCCCCTCAACTTCACCGGCATGAATGTTCGCTTGGACGTAGATGATCGGCTTTCCTGATGCCTTGGCTTCGGCGGGACTGTGTACCATCGGGCGCGCGGCGATCACGAGCGGCATGTCTCGTCCTTCGGTGCTCTTTCCCATGTAGACCAGGCTGACGGGGGAGCCTTTAGCCTGGAGTCCTTTGATGAATGCGATGACGTCGGCATAGTGGGACGTCTCGACAAAGTTGGTTCTTTCAGCACGGGTTTGGGGCCAATCTTGGGATCGGGCTCCAGAAAGTAGAAACAAAAGCGAACAAAAGACAGCAGTCGCGCGCAAGCCGAACATGAAAAGATTATACGGCTTGGGAGCGCGTGGTTCCTGCGTGGAATGAAATCGGAAGGATCAGAGTGCGAGCCAATCGGAAAAGAAAGGCAGCACCCTCCCAATGGAGAGCGCTGCCTTCTGCAGTTTTTTGTCGGAAGTTACTCCGACTTGGGTTGAGCCGGTGCTTTGGCGGGCGCTTGGGGCTTGGGTTCCGGCTTATGCTCTACCTTCGTTTCGGAATGTGGAGCAGGCTCTTGGTGGTTTGAGCCAACATTCGGGCTGATTAGAGCCTTGGTCAGGCCATTTACGTCGCCCGGCTGTAACCCAAGTTCTCTCATGAGCGAGTCAACGAGAGGGGCTTGGGATCGGTATCTCAGCGCTGAACTGACGACTTGGTCGGCTAAACTGCCGCCCACTCCATCGCCCGAGGAGCCGTTGCCGCTGGAGTGTCCACCCGAAAGACCCTCGACCTGGATGATCTTGATGCCTTCGATCTGCTCCATCGGCTTAACGCTTTCGCGGATGATCGCCGGGAGGTTCTCAATCATGATCTGCTTGATGCGTGCTTCAAGGATCGCAGGGTTGATCACGTTATCGGCCTCGTTGATTGCGCGCTTACCAGAGGCTTCGACCTCATATGTCTTGGCCTGAGCCATCGCCTTGAGCATCTCAGCGTCGGCAGCAGCTTGCGCGGCGATTCGTGCCTTTTCACCTTCAGCTTCAGCAGCGGTGGTGAGTGCAGCAGCAAGGTCGAGAGCCGCTGTCTTTTCAGCTTGGGCTGCGACCTTTATCTTAATCGCCTCACGCTCAGCTTCTTCGGATGCCTGCACAAGCTCGATTGCCTTCTTTCGTTCGGCGACCTCGATATCGCGCGCGGTTGCGACGCGCTCTTCAGAGCGAACAGCCTCGGCGCGAGCATCGGCAGCGATTGCTTCTGCTTCGCTCTTCTCTTTGCTTTTGTGTGCAATAGCCACGGCACGGTCTTGCTCTGCGAGTTCGAGTTGCTTGGACTTCTCGATGACCGCAGCTTCGACTGATCTCTGCTTGAGAATTTCTTGCTCAGCAACAGTTCTGTCGATTTCGATTCTTTGTTGCTCGACCTTTTGCTTCGCAGCTTGATCGGTCAACGAAATCTTCTGCTGGGCTTCGATTTCAGCTTGCTTAGCCTCCTGGCTGCGAGCAGCTTGTTCGGTTGCAATCTCAGCCGATTGCTGGGCTCGGCGCATCGAAACTTCTCGCTCTTGTTCTAGGCGTGCGTACTCGGTTTCTCGTGAGAGTTCGAGTGACATTTTTTCCGCCTCAAGGTTCTTCTTCTCGATAGCGACGCGAGTCTCTTGTTCAATGTCATTACGCTGTTTGCGTTTGGCTTCGATAATCTCCGTCAGCTTGGCCAAACCTTGGGCGTCAAATGCGTTCTGTGGGTTGAGAAAGTCCTGCGACGTCTGGTCGAGCGCCGTTAGAGATACCGACTCCAACTCAAGACCGTTCTTGAGAATGTCTTCGGAGACCGTTGTTTGCACACGCTGGACAAACTCGACACGCTTTTCGTGGAGTTCTTCCATAGTTAGCTCGGCAGCAACTGCTCGCAGAGCGTCGACAAACTTACCCTCAACGAGCTCTTTCAGCTGCTCAGGGTGCATCGTTCGATTACCCAGCGTTTGGGCGGCGTCGGCGATCGCGTCTTCGGTCGGTTTTACACGGACAAAGAACTCCGCTTGGACATCGACACGAGTGCGGTCCTTTGTAATCAGACCCTGCTCGTTACTGCGCGAGACGTTGAGGCGCATGGTATTCATGTTCACCTCAATCACCTCTTGCACGACCGGCAAGATCGCCGCACCTCCGTTCATCACGACCCTTTGGCCGAGCATTCCAGTGCGCACAAACGCGCGTTCCTTACTGGCTCGTTTGTAGAGCCGTGAAAAGATGATTCCGACGACAAGGATCACCCCGAGGATGGTCCCAGTTATTACCAAGATAGGTTGTAGCGTTTCTATGTTCATTTATTTTCTATCGCTTCATGCGACTCTGACTGGCTGTCCATAGCAAGAATGTCCTCAAGTTTTCCGCTTACTACGAAAAACTTCGGGCCTTGTCGCTCCATAAGCGCGACAGCCGCCCCTTCGGAAAATGTTTCTGTCGAATGCAGAGGCTCCACCAACACATAGTGGGTTTGTCCAAACTGATCGACGAATTTGGCCTGAGCTGGCAAACCACTTTTTGCGGTTCCTTGCGTAACGGTGGCGATGCGGCCTTGAAAAGTGTTGCTGTGGATCGCTGTCGTATCAAGCTTCAGCTTGGCGCGTGCGAACACCTTGCCAATAGTTCGGCAGATAAAGACAGTCACCACGGTCGCGGGCATGATCGCTATCCAGCCTGGCAAGAATGCCCCGGTAGTGCTGATCGCGAGCCACTGGATGCTAAAGCCAGTTACGAAAAAACTGCCTGAACTGATGACTACGAAGATGCTCGCCGGAATAGCAGTGATCCCGAGGAATTCAAACAGGTTCGCGGCGAAACTCCCGTGACCCCAGTCCACGTGGAGGTCGCGGTCCAGACCGGGATCGTGGGCAACCTCGGCGCCATGATCGATGTGGACGTCGTGGCCGACTTCAACGCCGTGATCGACGTCAAGCCCGTGGTCTACATTTAGGCCATGGTCGAAGTCCACTCCGTGATCGAAGTCATGATCAAGATCGTGCCCGTGTCCGACAAAGCCTAAGAAGGTAGCCAGCACGGCAAGGATCGACAAGGCGGCGAGTACAGCTAGCGCGATCACGAACGCCGTGTTTTCCGGTGCTCTAAAAAATTCGCCAACCATTGTGATTTACTCCTGCCTTGGAGTTCAGTATAGCTTTACGTGGGGTGATATCCAAGGGTTGCGAAGCGGCTGACTTCAACGCTGGCAAGGGTGCTGGCCCAAAAAAATTGCCATTCCAAATAGAAAACTCATAAACGACGTTTATGCTTGTGATTAAGAGCGCGGCCCAATTTGTCGGATGCGGTTCTTTAGGTGAAAGAAATGGAAATCCATAAAGTCTCCTGGAAGTTGATCACGTGCTGCTTTGCTGCTACGTCGGGGTTGGTCTTTGCTGCTGCCTTAGCTTTGCACTCAAGTACGGCACACTCGCATGATTCGGCTGGCGGTCTTGGCTCCTTCACACACTCGCACGACGGTTCGACTCATGCTCATACGGAGGCCGAGGAGCAAGCGCTTGCGCAGAGTCGCGTCAAGATTGAAGTCAAGGATGGAGTACGTTACATCGACTCAAACGGCATTCCGAATCACTCGACCGGCGCTTTCCCTAACCGGGGAAATCCAAATAGAATCACCGAGCAAAACTATCGCTTTCAGGTAACTGCCGATCCTAAGCCTGCGGCTAGCCTGACACCTCTGCAGCATCAGCCGTTTGGTATTGCCATCAATGGGGTTGTCTTTGACCCCGGGACGGCTGAGTTTTGGAATGGCGACCCTCAATGGAATTATGAAGCCCTTTCAGGAAAGATAAACCTTGGCGTCGATCTGAATAAAGCCCACGTTCAACCCACGGGCGCTTACCACTATCATGGGGTGCCGACTGGTCTGATGAACAATCTCGACGGCTCGCACAAGATGGCGTTGCTTGGCTATGCAGCAGATGGCTATCCGATTTACGGACCGTACAGCTACAGCGACCCGATGGATGATAAGAGTCCGCTGATCGAGATGAAATCGAGTTATCGGCTCAAGAAGGGCCAGAGGGCAGGCGGCCCTGGTGGGACTCACGACGGCACTTTCACGGCGGATTACGAGTTTGTGAAAGGCAGCGGGCAGCTTGACGAGTGTAACGGCAGATTCGGTATCACACCTGAGTATCCGAAGGGAACGTACTACTACGTGCTGACCTACGAGTTTCCCAACATTCCGCGACAATTCAAGGGCACGCCGGATAAGAGCTTCGAGCGGCGAGGACCAGGCGGCGAGCCACCGCCACGCCGAGGTGGCCCCCCGCCGCCCGAGAAGTCCTAAGAAATAGAAGTGCCTCGCGTAGCTACACGAGGCACTTCGTCTCAATTGTCGATCAGGCAAAACCCAGACACGCCAAGCAGTGCTTGGTCCGAGTTGCTCTAAGTTTAGTGTGGGCACTACTTCTCATTAAATGTTTGTTGCATGATCCGAGGTGCAAAAGATGAATAGAGTTCTGGAATGGATCTTCTTGGTTGCCGTTGCTGTCGTCTTGATCGGATGCAGCGCTGGCGAAGCAAGAGATAGCGCAAAAAATACATCCACGAGCATGGAGTCTGCTAGTTACGATGATGCAGAAGCTCCACAGGCGGCGAAACTCGCCAGCCAACCAATCGCCAACAACGAACTTCGATCAGCCGTCCAACCCAAACGTGCGGTCATTCGCAATGGAAGCCTGAGCGTACGGGTCCCAGACGTTGAAAAAGCCGAGAAAGAGGTTGAAAGCTATGTGATGAGGCTTGGAGGTTTTGTCAGCTCAAGTGAATCGACCGATCTCAGCTCGACAGCGCCGTTGATGACGATGAAGCTCCGTGTTCCCGTCGACTCATTTGACAAAGCGATGGAGTTTTTCGAGGGCCAAGGGGCACGGCTTGAGAAGAAGATCAGTGGTGAGGATGTGACCTCCAAACTGGTCGATTTTGATGCCAGGCTCAAAATCATGCTGGCACAGGAAGACTCATTCCGAAACATGCTCAGCGAGTCAAACAACTCACAGGAGGCGCTCGATTTGCAGAGTCGCCTCATGAACTTGCGAGCAGAAATCGAAAGCCTGACAGCTCAGCGACGAACGCTCGGGGAGTTGGCTTCCCTCTCGACGATCGATCTCACACTTGTGAGTGAGACACGCACTATCGCGCAAACTACCGACCAAGGTTGGGTCCAAGAAAGCTGGAATCAAGCAACGACCGCACTTGGCGCAGCCCTCCGCGTGGTCGGCACCTTCCTACTCTTCGCGCTCGTCTTTGCACCGTTCTGGGCACCTGTGGCTTACCTCGTCTGGAAACGATCCGCAAAGGCAAAGACTAAACCCACGTTCGACATGTGATCTCAACAGCACATTCGTCGAGCACAAAAAAACATCGCCCCCGGCAATAATGCCGGGGGCGAGTCAATCTATATAGATTTGAAATGCTATCGATAAGCGGATAGCTTGGCTACGGCTTGACGCCGGTCGATTTTGCCATCGATCAGGTCGCTTAAGATAGGTGCGCCGAACGCCCGAAAGGGCTCCAGCCCACGCTTGTAAGTACCGATCTTGTGGCCGACATCTTTATGATCTGAATCGATAAACCGCCGGGTGGCCTCGGCGGCGATTATGAAAAACAAAGCGTGAGGAAGCTGCTCTTCGTCGAATGAATCCACCTGCTTAGCCCTTAGCTGAGTTCTCAGGTCAGCAAGCAGTTCAACCCGTTTTGAGCCCGCCTCTAACGCATGAATGCACTCGTGAAGCAGAGCCTCCGCAAAGTCTGCACCTCTGAATTTTTCACAGCTCACAAGAACAAGAGGACCCGTTATCGTTCGTAAAGTAATCGCCCCTTGGGCTGGGTAACGAGGGACAGGGATCACCTTGATCTCGGCGGGCGCAGATTCAACGCCAAGCATGGAGTCTAGCCATGAAAAGATTTCTTGAGTTCGATTCGCACCGTTGGCTTTCCACCAATCGGTGGCGGCGGCTATTGACCGTCCGTCTTTTACGGCCCAGCCAGACGAGTACGCCTTAGCCGACGCTTTCATCGCTTCAACGATCTTTTGCACCGACGATCTGGCATCCAAGTGCCCGCCAATCTTCTCAGGCAGTTGTTCAAGGCGACCCTCTAACGCCGTGATACTGGTGCAAGAGAAAACTAAGGAATCAAGAATCGTCCAATAGAGATCTCTCACAGAACGATCATCAGGAGACTTTGCAGTTCGCTCGCCCCGGGACGGCAGGTGGATTCGCTCTGGCAACGATCTATCAAGCTCTTGAAGAATCTTCAGCGCTACCCGAAAATCCCCAACTTCCAACTTTTCCTCTTCAATCGCCAGCGTCTTCAGAGTTGCGTAATGAGAACTGAAGGTGCTCGGTTCCAGCCTCAGTTGAGGCGCACTCATCAAGCACACAATAGCCGCGATAGTAACCATCGGCATATCATACGCGACGGATGAAACGCAGGTCTCCCCGTTATACGAAAACAGTCGTACTGACCAAAGGAAACTCTAATAGAGGCTAATAGACACCGGTCGAGGCCCCAGTATTTGAAAACCCTGCAGGCACGGTTGTGGCAGGCGTTCCCGATCTTTCCATCGCCTTTGCACCTTGCATCAGCAAGGCGGCATATGCCTCCATGTCCGACTCTTGCGAAATCAGATCAAGAGAATTCACATGGTTCCCGAAGCCCTGACGATCCGGCCCCCACAAGATCACGTGACGAACGTCAAGGGTCGTCAAAATATTGGTTGCTGCCGCAAAGAGATACGCAAACTTTTGCGGTGTATACGCTCGATGGCCTGTTGTCCCAAATCTTGCCGTTGCCGGAGCGATGCCCCACTCACTGCACATAACCGGTTTGTTCGTAAATGAACGATAGGCCTTGAGACACTTAAAATGCAGGGCCAAAACCTCCCGTGCAAACGGGTCGTTGCCTAAATCGTCGGGAAGATTGACGCCGGAATGCCATTGCTCATCACCAGCGTAATAGCCCGAATTGATCGAATAAGCGTGGTAATTGAACCCATCGCAAAGCCCAACGAACGAACGGCCCGACGTAAAGAGAGCTTCCATCGAGTCGGGATGTCCGCCCGCCAACCCCGGCCCCCACAAAAAGAGTTCGGGATACGCTGCCTTCACATTCGCTGCTTCGTAATCCATCTCATCGTAAGTTGCCGAATCCAAAACTCCAAAGTAATCGGAGTCCGAAGCACGATGTTGACAGCGCGTCACAGTTACCCCTCCTTCTACAGCCACTGCAAGCGTGCTGGACTTCGTATTGCCATAGGTCGAAGAGCAAGTACCCGCCGCAATAGTCAACGTCGTTCCACCAAGCGCGCCAATCTTAAAGCTCTGCCATGCCCCAGATCCTTGAACCGTGACCCACTCTCCCACAGAGAGTCCTGTAGTCGAAGCGACATTGAGGACAGTTGCCGCAGTCGTATGACTGCCCGTAACCGTTGTTGAGATAGGCGACAAGGTCGTAATCTTTGAGGGCTCATTGGTGAGTTCGAGCTCGATATAGTCCTCCCACCTCTTTTCACGCCTCAAAAAGTAATCCTTGTAGCGGTCAAGAATCGCCTTTTGATACGCCCAACGGGTCTCCCATGCCGCGGCCGGCATCCGAACCATGTTGTGATCACCAAAGTTCACCTGCGCCCAAACACTGTCTCCCCCGGTTGCAGACCGATAGGCGGCATTGTTCGGGATCGCCTGATTGCCAAAGACCAGCACGGCTTTGTGACCGTTCACTATCAAAAACTCGCACAGTGCGCGAATCGCAGTCTCCTCAAGATTGTCGACCGTGGTCGTCACACTGGGCGGAAAGCCATCTTGCAAGAAGTCCCCGATCCTCCAAACACGAACGCCCAATGCCGATGCAATCGCTCGTCGCGAAGCCGTACGCTCCGGCATCTTGTCCTCCGCGGGCAATGTGATCGGGCCATTTACGTTGAAGTAAGGTTCAATGGGCGTTTGATTAAAGCCAAGATTTGCCATAATGTTGCTCAATGTGAGGGCTCATGTCATTGAATGCCAAGCACGGATTTGCACTTGTCACTTACAAAGACGTTGGTCAAGTAATTGATTTGATTGAAGTATTGAACAAGATGTTCGACTACCCACCCATATCGATTCATCATGATGAAAGGCATTCGAATTTTGATGTTTCTTCCTTGGAACCCAATGTATCTCATATACCACAGCATTTTATAACTGGATGGGGAACGATAGGCACTTGCAAAGCAATGAGTAGCACTATTGAGCATCTCATGAGCAGACAAGATTCACCTGAGTGGTTCCACTTAATCACAGGTCATTGTTATCCTATTAAATCAGCTTCATCTTTTAATAATTTTTTTGATGCATCTGATTTTGATCTATATATTCATCAATCGACTATATACCCCACTATTAAACCTACAGCCTGGGAGCTGGAAATGCAAAAGCGATACGTCCGTGCATTTGTAAGACTTCCGTTTTTGACACGCAATTTCAAGTTAATGTACAAGTATCTTTCATTACCCTTTCTAAGCAAGGATGTTCCCTTTAGCCCATCTTACGCCTGCCGCTCGGGCGGAACCTATTACTCCGGCAACAGAGCTGCGGCTTTAGCGCTCAAGCAAGGCATGGGCGATAATAAGTTAATTCGATGGTTTAGTAAACGGCAAATCATTGACGAAGCATTGCCTGCCACAATATTTGGCAACACAGATACTTTGCGTATCGCAACAAATGATTTGCGGTTTGTACGCTGGTTAGACCCGAAGCTGCATCCTAACGAGCCAAACCCAAAAACACTTAGCATAGATGACTTTTCTGAAATAGAACAGTCTGACAAGTTTTGGGCAAGAAAATTCCTGCCTGGTCGGAGTGACTCGCTCAGGCAGAAAATTCGTGAAGTGATCCTTCTGCCACGTTTTTGCCCAGACTGCCGCTTGCCTCGCGTAACAGCACGCCCTATAGCGAGCTCCAAAGCAAGGACCTTGAGATAGGGGTCTTCCATGACGCCGCTTCCGCATTCGTCTACGATGTGAACAAGCTCGTCTGCGGCAGCTTCCGGAAATCCACACTGCCGGAACTTCTGCCTGTGATCGGCAACGTTTGCTCGAAACTGAGCACACCGAGACTGTTCCGTCTTTACAAAATTCCAGGCTTGGTCCTCAGCCTGCTTCATCCAGCCAAATTTCACTTCGTCGCTGGGTTCATATCCAAACTGCTGCACAAAGTCTTGTGCCAATCGCTCCGCTTGTTGCGCAGCGTAGATTCCCACTTGTTGCCGCTGGCTCTCCGCCGCAAACTCCACCGGGTGCGGGTCCCGCACTGCGGTCCGTGGTGAGGTCTCGGAGTCTCGATCTCCCTCTCCTTCTGCGCCTTCAAAATCATCATCCTCGTCGTAAGAGTCGTCAGATGCATCCAAATCTTCCGAGTCCAGTTCATTTTCTAATTCAAAGTCATGCCCTTCGTAATCAGAATCTGCTTCGTCTATGTCTTCTTCAGAATCCCAATCATCAGCCACAAAATCTGTGTCGGAGTCAGTTTCAAAACTCTCACTTTCGCGAAACTCGCCATTCTGCCTTCCTAAATACTCATGGATACTCATAACAACTCCTCTCTAAGTCTCTCCCTACTCTCTACTCACTACTCACTACTCACTACTCACTACTCACTACTCACTACTCACTACTCACTACTCACTACTCACTCCCAGCTCCTATCACTTCATAAGCTGCCAAGCAAGCACAGCCGCATACTGCAACGAATCATGCGGATGCGAAAACTCATCCTTAACCGGATCGCCATATAACTTGCTGTTCCCCATCCCCGCAACTTTGCGCAATCGGTACCCGCCCAAAAACCCCTTGAACAGCGACGGACAATGCTTGCGAGAGAGAATAAACATCGGCCTTCCTCCCCCACATTCGCTCATCAGCAACCGATCAACGGCGCTTCGCCGAGCCTGCCAAGCATTGCTCACCGGGTGGCAAGTAACGCCATGCTTGTGCATCACGTCAAATGCAGATTCCCCGTTCACCCCACTCCTGGCCCGCCCCGATTCATCTCCGCCATGCCTGATAACCCCCAACAAAATCTCGGGATACAATTCCCGTACTGCATTCAAAGCAGCCGGCACAAAAGCTTCCAAACTCGTCCCTGGCTCACTGGTCACCTCGAGCAAAGCATGCACCATACGCCCAACTGTATCGGTTTTAGGAGTGAGCTGTAATAAGATTGCAGCGGGCTGAATAGAAGCGGTTCCACAGTCCCAACCCATTACATACTTGCTATAGGCAACCGGAGGAATCCGCTCCTGCGCATAGTGGGCCGGAGCGTGATAGTCCTCTCGAAAGGGCAAATAGACAGGCTTGCCGTCGATCACAAGTTCACGCATCAGTATCTCAACCTCAAACTCCCTTGGGGTGTCCGCCATCTCTCGCCTAACCTGCTCCAGCCAAGCCTCATCCTTCGATGGATCGGCATAGTAATGGATCTTCAGATACCGCGCCCCCGTTGCAAGGTCAAACCGTTCAAATCCAGGCACGGCTGACGTATCGGTTTCATCCATGACAATAAGGGATCACTGCGAACTCAGGCACCAGACTGACTGCAACACGGCTCGACAAGGCAAAGGTTAGCCCCACTGAGACCACGGTCTCAAAATTGATGACGCGGATACGCGAATGTTGTAAAATGCACCTACCAGGCGATGCCTTTGGGTCGTTCTACTGAGGGAAGCTTCGCGTTTCATTCCGTCACGCCGGTACTAATACCCACTTACCGCCCCTATGCTGTCATTTGCGATCGGGCTTTGATGTACAGTGTCTTTGCACCGGCGATCGTTTGGGACGTGCTGCCCAAGGGCCGCAAGGTCATGAAGCGTCGCCGGGCTAACTGCCTTTAACGTAGTCTTTCCACTAAGACACCTATGTTCAACGATCTGACTGTAGCTGCATACCATTTCAGGCATTGTGGCAAAGCCTTCCCGGGTCCGAAGCTCAGGTACATCATCAATCAACAGTTGACTCATGTTGTCTGTTCAGCCATATTTGTGCAAATAATCTTTGACCTGTTGTCTGTGCTGAGGAGTCAGACTATTAAAATTGAGGTGATCTGACCCATCGCCTACTCAAGCGTTCCTTGCGCGTCAGGCGAGCTGGCTTCTATTCGCCTAAGCTTCTCGGATTTTCGAGAGATTTCGTGCGCGATGCGATAGAATAATGACGCCGGGTCGTTTCGGACGTCTGCCTGGGGGCTATGCAAGTCTTCCATCAGGTGTCGGTGTTGAGTCCTCAATCCAAGGGCCTCGCTATCGTTCTCCTCATTTCATAGCTCCTTAGCTTCCTACCTCATGCATTGATAAGATATTCGTCCTTTTGGGATTGCGGTCTCACTTCATATTGATTGTTACGTAGCATATTTATTAATCGTCAATGATGCTCTTCTGATCAAGAATCGCATGCTTCTCTGATGTAGGCAGAACCTGTAAGACCAAGATAGCCCCACGCCGCCAAGATTGAAATGATGCAAAGCATAGGGGGAATGGTTGATTCTTGCGGCATGACTTAAGTCCTGATCCGTATATACTTTCTGCTACGCTATACATGCCAGGCAGATGTGCATACCTGATTCGGGTTCACCCGAGAGGTGCGATACGCGCCTGGCATCATTGCTTAGATACACTGCACCATTTCAAGGTTGCTTGAATGGACTGAGTATCTGCTCCCCGCCCCAATCGTAAAAACCTGCGTCCATCTGTATATTCTTTTACTCTAAGAATTACGCTAAACAAGTTGCTCCCATCTGACGCCAGAGTTCCGTAGATGTGAAATGCAACAACATTCGAAGCCTGACCGGGCTTTAGAGGCACCGAGTACAGGTAGCGTGCGTTTTCCATTAGACTTTTAATGTACGGTACTAACACCATTTTCTTTGGATTCTTATGCGCTGTTCCATGTTTGTAGCCGCTCTTTGATACTTCGATTTCTTCGCCAGTCGATTTAATGGTAACTTTAAGATTTTCCGGAATCTTATGTCTAATATAGCTCCTAGCATTATAAAATACACTTTCAGGATCATTTAGGCTTCCAAATATTTTTGTATCTACTTTTACTATCTGAATTGCTCCATCTGATAAGGCTGCTTTACGGATGACCTGAGCTATGATGGGCTTGTTGACCGTGATGTCTTTGCTCTCTACTGGCAGGCCAGATCGCAGTCTATTGATGTTGACTTCCGGCTCCTTGCCGAATGGTATGTGGGTTAACTTGTAAGTGCTTCTCGCCTTACTCCAAGCCCCAGTTAAAGCGAGTAGCCAGTTGTAGCCCGAGCCATACTGTTCCTCTGGAGTCACTTTTCTTTTGTTGTCGAACGGCTCCCAGCCGGATACATCCGTAAAGGACCGTACAGCATTTCGCCCAAACTCCGCAGGATCTTCAATGAGCGCATTGGCAGTTGGCCCCAGGCTGCCAGGAGATCGAGCAATGCCGTACATAGTATCGACCGCAGCGCTGGTGGCAGGATGATCAATTCCTTGCCGCTTGAGCAATTCTTTGATCCTTAAGGGCTCATTTTCGAGGTCGATGCCCAACTTGATGCTGGGCATGTCTTGTTCAAACGCATCAAGCAAGCTAATCTCGCCACGAGCGGCACGCTTGAGACCCATATGCGTGCCAAGTTCACCAGTCGAATAGCGTACAAGCTGATCTATAATCTGTTCGCGAGCCATCGGAGAAGAACCCGCGCCATAGACGCGATCCAGTTCGCCAATTGCATGAGCCAACGTGCCAACACGATTCCGAGCAACTGTCTCGGCGTCTGGATTTCCCGTAAGCTGAGCCCAGTCAACCAAACCGGTCCCAAGATTGCGGCTGACGTTCGCCGCAGCGGTGCTAAATGGCGAAGGCGTCTTTCTTGATGGTCCTCTGCCTGTCAGCTGCTCAAGAGTGACAATACTATTCCTACTGTTTGCTGAACCGATTCCACCGATAGATTGACCGATTCCTCCCTCAACGGACTTTGGGACATCTCTACCTCGTTGTCCGGGTTCCTTTGTGACCGTAGACTTGTCAGCAGACTTGCCAGTTTGTTGAATCTCAAGTGGAATCTTAGCACGACGATAGTCTTTGTTAAAGTCATCCATGACATCAAACCGGCCGAGTTGCGCCATATGAACGGCTCTTTCAAGACGCTCAGGGGTCACTTTCTCACCACCCCAAACCAAGAACTCACGCACAATCTTCCGCCGCTCACCCTTCAGCCCAAGTTTCCGGTCCACAACCGCCATCGCACCCTCAAGCGTACGCGGATCGGCCTTCCGCCGCTCCGTCTCCGTCCGACCGGCGAACCGCATGAACACCGGGTCCAGTTCAACCTTCTTCGCAGGCGGACCATACACCAGCCCAATTACCCTCCGACCACTATAAACTCCCTGATTTGGCATCATTCTCTCCTTTCTATCTCTCAAATCTCACTGCACGGTAGCCGAATCCGGATAACCCCTTCCCGGCGAGGACAGACCTCCGCTACACTCATACGACCAGGTGTCCACCGATGAAAAACGCACTCATCGCCCTAGCCTTTATCTGCGCGGTCTTCGCCATCGCACAAAGCGGCTCCCTCTCCGAACTGGCAAAGCCCCAAGAGGGCCAAAGCCGTCGTGCAACATCCTCCTTCCGAGAAGGCAAAGATGGCAAATACGATTCTCGAGCTTTCCCAAAGGGCGACCTTGAAGAAAAATCAAACTGGGACAACTTCCGTGTCCAGCCCGGCCAAACCCACGTCCTCATGGATGAGCAAGGCCCCGGAGTGATCACACACATGTGGTTCACATTTCTCGGCCCCGAACCCCAAACTTGGGCGCCAAAGGGTTCTGCAAATCACTCGGAAATGCTCTTGAGAATTTACTGGGACGGCAACCTCAAACCCGCTGTCGAGGCCCCCGTCGGCGACTTCTTCGCAAACGCCTTCGGAAAGCGGAGCTCCGTTGTCAGCCTCCCCGTCATCGTCGAAGACGCCGACTCCTACAACTGCTTCTGGCACATGCCCTTCAAAAAGTCCGCCAAGGTCGAAGTCGTCAACCAAAGCGACAAGCCCATCAACCTGCTCTACTACAATATCGACTGGATCAAGAAGAAGTCCATCCCCGCCGACACGCCCTATTTCTATGCTCAATACCGACAGGAGTACCCCGTCGAAACCGGCAAGGACTACACCGTCCTCGAAACCAAAGGCAAAGGCCACTACGTCGGCACAGTCCTCTCCGTCCGAACGCGCTCGCCATCCTGGTTCGGCGAAGGCGACGAGAAGATCTACATCGACTGCGAATCCCGCGCTTCCATCTGGGGAACGGGCACCGAGGATTACTTCCTCTCCGCCTGGGGCCTCAAAACCACAAGCACCCCCTATTTCGGCGTCCCCTACTTCGACCAATGGGGCATCGTCGGCGGTCACACCAGCGCCTACCGCTGGCACATCACCGACCCGATCGTCTTCGAGAAAGGAATCAAAGTCACTTTCGAACACTTCGGCTGGATCTCCCCAGACGAAAACCCCGACTACAAATCGACCAGCTGGAACGAGCGCGAAGACGACTACTCAAGCGTCGCTTTCTGGTACCAGGCTGGCCCGTCCACTTTCACAGCCAGAGCACCCTCCGGCCCCGAACGCAAACTTCCATCGCTGGAAAGAGTGATCGCCTATGCCCGCGACTTCACCGACCCTAAATACCGAGGCGTCGGCCCCGCCGTCATCCAGCAGCTCAGCCTCTACGAAGGCCCCCAACTCCTTTACATGCCCCCAAAGGAGGAAGTTGAGTCAGACATCGCGTGGCAAGGGTCTCCCGCTCTTGACGAACCTTGGCACCGGCGTCTCGCTCTCGGTATGGCGTGGCACGGGCGTCCCGCCCGTGTGTCCCATGAGCGTCTCGCTCATGGTCAAAACGCACGATCAGTCACTCTAAGCACATCACCCCAATCTTCTCGTGACCAATTCCTCCCCCTTGAGGGGGGAGGCAGTGAGCGCAGCGAACTGGGTGAGGGTGATCAGCAAGCCTACGCCTTTACATTCCCTTGGCACGTTAGTGCTTCTACGAAAAAATTCCGTTCCATATCTGACACTCTAAGCTCAACTCTCAATCCGGGCAACGCCTGGCTCGAAATCCCAATCACAGTGACCAAAAAGGAGCCCCTCCGCCTCGTTCTCAACCTCACCACCTCCTACGACTTCGGCCAATACCAGGCATATCTGATCGGCCCAGTCCCATCTTCCCTCCCTCTTGCGACGAAGTCGGAGGAGGGAGGGGCAGGGGTGGGAGGTCTCATAACCCCAGTGCAAATATCTGATCGGGCGGTAGCGGGCTGGGAACTCTCCTCCCCCTTGATGGGGGAGGCTAAGAACGCAGTGAACAGGGAGAGGGTGTGGCTTACAGCAATCTCATCCATTTTTGCAACAAGCTCTGGTGAAAAGAATCTCCAACTCCGCCCCACTCCCGTAAAGCTTGGCAACCCCATCGACCTCTACTCCAAAGACATCGCCAGCACGGAAGTCCACCTCCTCGACTTCTGGCCCGAACCCGGCATCTACATCCTCCGGCTCGAATGTGTCGGCAAGAACCCGCTCTCAACCGGCTACTACCTCGGTATTGAATCCGTACGGCTCCGAGAGCGCCGCCCCCGCGTCATCAAGTTCGGTCACGACAAAGACAAAGACTGGCGCAGTAACCCAACACTGTATGGATAATCGCATGCCCCCCAATAAACTATCTGCCCTATCTGTCCTATCTGTCCTATCTGTCCTATCCGTCCTATCCGTCCTATCCGTCCTATCTGTCCTATCTGTCCTATCTGTCCTATCTGTCCTATCTGTCTTATCTGTCCTATCTAAAGGACATTATCCCACACAGCAGCCCCACCCAATCATTCCTGCGACAATAGCTTAATCGTAACGCCATCCCACACAAGCGTCTCACTCCCTCTAATGCGATCGTCGCGAACAAAAACATGAACCACTGAATCTGACACCCAGGCCACTCGCAGCTCCTGCAACTCTGGAACAACATACACTCGATTTGTTATATCGACTTGCTCACCCGGAGACAGCAAGTGAATGCTGGTGTCGTAGCCATCAGTCGCGGAACCTGCTTGCTCAGCAACGCCCAGAATGTGATCTCTGCGAGGAGACGTATATTTAGCCCTCAACTCCCAACTCATAAGCGATCGATCCAAAGCATTGCACGTAAAGCCACATAGCCAAAAAAGTAGGGCAAAGCTTCCAACTATCCAACCTGCCGTAGTGAGAACTTTCACGTCAATCTTTAACGCGCCCGCCGCGCCAAGGGTTTCCGGCCTCAGCCTGCCCCCTTAACCGTCTGCCAATCCGGACTCAAGCTCGCATTCGCAATCAGGCAAACAAACCCGTTTCTCTGCCCCGCCGCATTCCGCGTGATGATCTTCGCCTGAGCCACCATGCTGCAAAGCTCGCGATACGAAGAAGCCTCCTCAAACGTCACCCCCGCCACCCCATCGCCCCGCACACCCTCAGGATCGCTGTTGATCGCCTTGCAGATCGAGCCGTTCGTCAGACCAAACTGCTTCAGATACCGCGACCCCTCATAGCGCAGCGAAAAGCAGTCCGGAAGCCCCCACTCCGGACGTCGGCGCTGAAGGTTCTCATAGTAGTGCCGAAGCCGCCAAACATGCGCCGCCGCCTTCTCAAAGTCCTCGCCCGCAAGCAGCCAGTCGGTCCGCCTCAGCCCAAGCCGATACAGGGTCAGCCCTCGATCCGCCCAGGTCACCACCATCCGCCGGCTCTTCTCTACAACCAGCATCCGCCCCGCCTCACAAGCGTCCCACCACTCTCGCGCAAACTCTCTCAGATAGTCAAACTGAGGGAAGTCCTGTTCCTCCCCCGCCGCCTCATTCCAAGTCTGCAGCTCGCAAAGAAATCCCCAAGCGCTCTCAAAGCAAGGCTCGCAATATGGCTCCGGCCACAGACAGATCGGCTTCTCCAACTCGCCAGCGGCTGCCTCTGTCTCCGCCTTGACCGCCCTCAGCTTCTCATCGTCAAACCCAACCCGCCTCAGCTGGTCGAATGCCCTCATCCGCTCCGCCGGCGTCTTCCCCTCCACCGCGATCGCCCGCAAAGAAGGCAGCGCCTCCCGCAACGCCTCCTCTGCAAGCTTCTTAAGATGATGCCTTTGACCCCTTGCCATACAACACTTCCAGTTGACCTGCCTCATTACTTGAGCAAGTATGCGAGTGTCAATCGTTGGCATCATGTCAACGATTGACGCATTGTATGTCCTAACTCAAACCATCATGACGAAGACCAGCCAATCTTCAGGACTATAGACTTCTGCTCACCGGACTAAAAAGCATTGCTAAAATTGATGCCTATTGATGTGCCGCATAAGTGCCTACTCAGATTCTCGTCTTAGCCTGTAGTTATACTTCTATATTTAGGCAAAAACACAAAAGCACTTTTAAGTGCATGACACTTACTGTACTATGCCAGACTTACGAATCATAGATTCTACATTTAGCGATTCTATCCTCCAATAAAAACAATAAAAGACAATATACGAATCTACCACTACAATTTTGACAAAAATATATTATCATCACTCCACTCTTCTTCAAACACAAGAGAATACCCCCCTGAAGCTGTGCAAAGATAAAAATAATATGCTTGCTGTCTCAATCCTAGCTTCCAAAGAAACCGAAAAATTTTTTTGTCGCGATTGGGATACATCAAACGTCGAAACCGATATGGAATATACATCAACAAAAACCAACCTCGAATCTCGTAATTTGTAAAAATATCCTTTATAATCTCTGCCTTGCTACGCGGCGGAGGCAATTTGGGATATCTATTAATAGGATGTGGCTCATCATCTGCATAATAATTAACACACTTAGGCATTTTCTTGCTGCTTGTAGGAAGCTTATTTTTCCTGAAAGTCTTCCACTGCTTATACATTACCAAAACAAGAGGACGGTTCTTCATTTCAACGCCCACCTCTTCTTAATGCGCGGCTTTCTAGCTTTTTCTGAAGTCTACCGTAGAGATATTTTGGCTTCACTTCAACCTTTATATTAGTATTATACATTATATATTCGATAACGTCAATACCATTCGCGCTATATACAGTATCGATAATATTATCATTATATAAACGAGCTAAACGTTCCATTTCAATCCTGCTTAAACGTGCTGGATTGTCAACAGGCAGATATATGAAAACTTTACTGCTGCCGCTGTGTCTCGCCCTGCCAGAAATAGCCCCCGCCATAAGTGCCTCCGCATCTGTCGACAAAACTCCTTCTTTCAATGTAAACATCGTTCCTATTTCATTCTCGCTTGTAGTTGCCACGACTACAATCTTATCCTTTATCTTTTTAACCGATGCTATCACTCTTGCAACCTCCGGCATAACTTCGAAAGTAGCTTGATCTGGATTTATTGCTTTCAGCCACCCTGGCCAAAGGGCAAAGCCCTTCCTAAGATTCTCATTTTTAATTTTATACATATGCACAGACCCATCACTCTTAATGTGCGCTACTTCATTATGATTCGTGATGATATCTCCTTTGTAATTCTCTATACCCTCCGCATTCATTATCGACGATAGAATGTCTTTCTCTGATGCACGGGCTTTTCCGCCTGGATGATTGTGTCCAATCCACACTTCGTCCGCGCCTAACGCTTTGGACCTTTCGTTAACATATCCTGCCTCGATATGCACTGTTCTCCTGGGAATCCGCATAGAGTATACCTCAGTGTCAATGATTCTACCTTTTTTCATATAGACTATGAATGTTTTTTCCACGGCACCGTCCCGTACAATTTGTACTGCTTCAAGGACATGGCGAGTAGTAGGCACATAGAGTCCTATTAGCTCTGCAAAGCCTTTTTTGACTAGCGGCTCTTTGACGGAATCAAACAGGACTTCAACCTTGCCGCCCAAATAGGTCTTAATCACAGGCACTGCGTCGTCCCATGATCGAAAGGGACTTCCCGGAAAGATTGTCGATTTTTTGCCTGCATCACTTGAATCGTAAGCTCCTGAAACCGACAAATCATTTGTGCTGCGCTTTGTTGGACCAAACGCTTCAAGTTGTCTTCCAGCTTCGATTTGTTCGCGGTAAGTGCTCTTTACTTTTGGCGGTAAGTGAGATTTATAGCCCGCAATAAGCTCGTCAGTGATTTTCCTAACTGGCGAATTAGCTATTTCATTTTTCTGATTTTTTGATTTAGTGAATGGAGCATGTACGGGTAGGTCTGGCAAAGATCGATGTGATTGTCGTTGCGCTCTCCAAAGATCATCGATAGCATTCGCAACTTCTTTTCGGCCTAAACCCGTTGCACGTCTAGCTAACTCTATGTCCCCAGCGTTGATAACGTACCTAAGGGCCTTGCCTCCACCCTTCAGCAGCGGCCCACCAACGTCAATCGAAAGAACCTTGAGCGGTAAGTTGACTGCCGCTCCAGCACGATCCTGAATACTCGAGCTTGGGTCAGCGAATGCCAGAATGTCCATGGCCACATCACCCGGACTTGTTATTAACTGTGCCCCTAGATGAGTTGCCAGATCGTTGGCCCATTTGCCTCCAGGGAGAGTCTCCTTGAGTCCTAGGAGCGGGTCTTGAATTTTTCCACTGAGTTGCAGCAAATCGACCATCCGGTCAGAAGCCATTTCTGCCATTTGTCCGACAGTCTTGCCTCTTAGATCTTCATCGCTAAAGCCAAGGGCTTGAGCGCTGTGGTAGACAGGCCTTGCGGCGAAATTGCCTTCTCGATACGCTTGTTCAATACTTTCTTGGACTGAGTCTTCGCCTGTCATATAGCGGCGCAAGTTTTCTCTGTCAATTTCAAGCTCCGTCGGACTTTTCCATTCAGGATCGAAGTCACGACTGTTTAAGTTTCTGACTCTATATTCATACTCCGCCCTTTCTTGTTTGGCTAGTTTGGTCGCGAGTTCCTCGCCAACACGCCCGGAGCCAAACTTTCTTTCAAAACTGGTTTGAGGAGTCAGGTCCTGCCCACGAACTTTTGCGGTCGCCTCAGAAAGCCGTTGCGCGTTGCGTTTGACATCGGCTCTCTGTTCTGTACTCAGGCCGGCTCGCGCATAAAAGTCGTCTGCAAGTTTGCGTGCATTAGCAACCGCATTTTTCCGATTCAGCGCTTTCTGTTTTTCTGACGGGTATGGACCTGTATAGCCATTTGTCGCATTGTGGGTGAGTTGTTGCCTCAATGGGCTGCGCTTAAGTTGCTCGTGAGCCTCTTTCGTCACCCCTGCTTGCGCGTAGAAATTGTCCAGCGCCAATCGTGCCCTTGCGATCGCAATATCGCGCTTGTCCTGCTTGGTGACGCTGCTTCCAATAACAGGGCTTGTCGCATCGTGAATAAGCTGTTGCCGATTTGAGTCTTTCTTCATCTTCTCGCGAAGTTGGACGGCACACCAGCTTCTCGGTAGAATCGCTCAAGCTTCTCATGAGCTTGTTGTAGAGAAGTTTGTCTTGCAGATTCTTTTAGTCTATTCTCAGCCTGGGCAAGGCTTTCGCGGCGAATAACGATCCCCCCAACCAGCCTCGGCACATCCCGCACAGCAACGCCCAGAGCCTTCGCTATCTGGTCCGTCACAAGGTCCCAGCGCTCCACGCTCCCGTCGACCATTCGCACTGTCCGACCGCCAAACCCCGACGCTCGCCCCGCCTTCGTCTCCGACCGATAGTCCTCAAGGTCGAGGTTCGCTCGGTGCAGCCGCATGCCAAGCTGATCCGCTGAGCTGCGCGAGATCTCCAGATACCGCTGATATCTCTTCCTCTCCTCAGCGGTCGCCTGTCGCAAAGGATCGCTTGCAAAAGGCTTGAGCGCGCTGTACGCGTTCGCCAGCTCCTGCCGTAGCGCCGTTGCCGACTTTCCAGTGCCCTCAAGCTGGCGTATCTGCTTCTCCAGCCGCTGCTTTCGGTTCCGCAGCCGACTCTCCGCCGCAGTCGCCAAAGAAGGAAATCGCTTCCGTAACCGAACGGCATCCTCAACCCCAACACCCGATTCGCCCCCAACGCCCAGATTCGCATAGATCGATAAATTCATCAGTACCCCTCGCGCAGCAAAAAGGCAGAAGGAAGCTCATCCCTTCTGCCTTGCAACCTATTCTCAGCTCTCTAAATATCAGCCCCTGTCCCGCATAATCCACTTCCCTCTGGCAAGCCATATCAGCCTGAAGCCAGCCGCCGGACGAAAACCTGCCTCTCTATTCCCCTGTATGTTCTACACGTCCTACATGTCCCATGTGTCCTACATGTCCTATATGTCTTACCTTTCTATCCGCTTGCCCTCGCCTTCACGCCTTTGCGCCTTTGCGAGAAACTTTCCCACAACCGCGCAACAAATCTCCCCATCTCAATCAAAAATCGTAATTCACAAATCGTAAATCGGCCTCACCCCATCTCCCTCCGAAACCCCTCATCCAACTCCCACTCCAAAGCAAACCGCCGCGTCTCATCACGCAGCTCCTTGTAAGGATCGCGGAACAAGTCCATCAAACTAAGCTTCCTCCCCCGATCGATCCACTTGTAGACAAGCACAGCCGCAGCCGAAAGGAAGGCTTCCAAATCCCCCCCTGCCACACCCATCTCAAGCGCCTTCTGAGAGACGGCCGCACCAAACATCGCAATCCGACGCGCGTCCTTGTTCGCCGTCGGAATCTGTCGAAACACCATATCGATCTTCATTGCTCTACACTCCCGTTGCTGATATCCCAAGGGCCGCCGAAGCTCCGGTGACAGCGCCCGCCACCCACCTCCGCACAGCCAAACTCCAGTCAAAATCTCCCTCCGCCCGCGCCCAGGCGTTCACGTCGACCACTGCCGCGCTCAATAACCCTGCCAACGCACCAACGACCACTGCCCTCCAACTCATCTCCATCTCAATGCTCCTAAAATAGAAAGAGGCCGCCTTAAAGCGACCTCGTCTCTCCTGCATCCAACCGCCTCTGCGACTGGTCAATTCTCTTGACATCTCTCACATCGCCTATTCGCCCATCTGTATCTCTGCCCTACATAACCTGCCTGCCCGCATGTTCTGCCTTCCTAATCAATCCTATGTCCTATATGTTCTACATGTCTTATAAGTCTTAACTGTCCTATCTATCCCATCCGTCCTATCTATCCCATCCGTCCTATCCGTCCTATTCGTCTTATTCGTCTTATACGTCCTATCCCGCCCCCCTTCCAAGACCAAACCGCCGCCCACCTCTTGGTGCAGAAAAGCCTTACCTGAGCACTGCTCTCAGCCGTCGGCGCTCGGTATAGAAAGGCTCCCTTTACTCCTCTTCCTGACGCCTGGAAGCGAGTTCCTCCTTGAATGAGGGAGTCTCCGGATTGGGGTTCACCCAGTTCTTTGTCAGACTTCCGTCCGGTTGCAGGCCGATTAGCTTCCCAACCTCTGGATAATCCGCGTAAAACCCCGCCCTCACACCCTTTTTTGACCTCGTGTAAAGCCATCGGAGATACTTCACCATATGGTAGTCCATATTCGAAATCTCGTACTCTCTCCTTCCCTGCATATGCTACTCCTCATATCAGCTGCCCCGAACACGCATCTCTACCACCTTATCCCGCACGCATCTAATCCTGAGGCCATCGCCCGCTTCTCCCCAGGATCGAGGACCTATAAGAATTGCTCCACCCATACTATCGGACCAAGAAAAAGGCTGTGACCTCAGCTAGCTGGAACTCCTCAACATCCACCTTGTAACACGCCATCCTATAATAGCAGACAGAACTATACTGCAACGGACTTGTTGCGCTAAACTCAGTGTGCCTGCAATTTGGCTTGAGCAAACTGACTCTGCCAATCCATGCGAGGACCGCAACAATGGACTTGTTCAAACTCGGCTTTCGAGGATTTCTCGAGCTCATTCGTGCCCTGCTGTCAGAAACATATCCTGGCATCACATTCGAAAAGGCTCCCCCCGACCTGATAGATGCAGGCATCAATATCGTTGCGCACACGAGCGACGAGACTCACTCATGCGTCAAGCGATTGGCCATAAGCTGTCATAGACTGCACTATGTCAGACGTTCAGATTGTGACCGGATCGCCAGCAATCTCAGAAACGCACGCTCGAATTATGATTCTCTAGTGTTAGCATTCACATGCAGTCTCAAGCCCAACATTGAACACTACATACGATCGTTGCTTACTGACAATGATCAGACTGAAGTCACGATTCTGTCGGAGTCAAATCTCCTGTCATCAGGACTGGACGTCAAGAAATGGAATATTGCCAGCGCCTTCTTAGAGATGGCAAACCTTGAAAAGAATCTCTTTATTGAGTCATTGACACAAGGAAAAGACGAAATCTCCTCAATTATCGGTGATATCGGCTTTGCTGACTATTCAATTTACATAAACACCGGCAAACACACTAATGACTCTCACAAACTCGAATATAACCTGATTAGACGAGAGCCTAATGGTGACCTTGCTGTGATCTATGGACGATACTACGCATCGGTTGATCCTATAACGCTAAAATGGGATGCCATTTTTTCGTTCGATCTTTCAAATCCTGATGTATCAGAGGACGCCACGCTCAAAAGTCTGGTGCTAAATCAATTCTTAAAACAACCGAAGCCACATCGGCATCTCATTGAAATCGAAGCTCTTATAAAGGTTTCTGCTATAGAAAAAATCACAGCCCCTTCGCCAAAGGATGGTATTTACCTTCCTACGATACACATGCGTAAAACCGAGGATTCTATTTTTACGTTCAGTGAGACTTCTATCATTGGCTACCCGCTAAAAAAGCGAAGTCATTCTCTATGCCTGCCAGAGTGCGCCAGAATTCAAGTATTTGAGCCGCAAGAAAGACAATTCAAACAGTTGTTTCACCCTGATATCTAGAGTGATCCTATCGGACCTTTGCATCACGTCCTCAAACTTATCCCACACCCACCTAATCCTGAGGCCATGGAGCCTCCGCCTTGAATAGCATTCCAATCCAGCCTCACAGGAACTGCATCCGCCCATGCTCCTGCCACGCCAAATAATCCTTCCCGCCAGGGAGATGCCCGCCAAGAAGCTCGTCGAACTTAGCCTTAACCTCACGCGGAATCCTGTTCTCCAGCGGAGTCCCCTTCAGCTGAAGATAGATATCCTTCAGCCAGACCCGAAAGTTCCGAAATGCTGACTCCAGCCGCGCGTTTGAAGCCTTCCCGTCGCGGACATAACGCTCGAAATGCCGCACGAATTGCTCAACCGTCGGCACTCCCAAGCCGTTACCCCGCCACCGAGTCTTCTCGGAGTTCAACTCAGCATAAACCCCTCATATGTAGGTCATCCCAGCAATTCTCAATTAGCGAAAGCCCCAGATCACAGCCCGTGTAGTAGAGTCATGTATACTGTTCTGCAAGATTGATCTGCTACCAAGATAAATGCAGCAGCGAGCAGAGGTTTTGTATATGGCCCAAAACAAGCCAGATTTCTACAGGATTGGATATCCAGGTATTGTTTCCATGACACGAGCGCTGCTAATCAATTTTCGCGTTTGGGAATCCTTCGAGCGTGCGGACCATCAGTATCTTGATGCATATATCGACTGGATAGGCCACAGTGAAACTGAGCCAGATGGTCATGGCTGCCGCTGGCTGATAAGTTGCATTAGAGCTCATACAATTCGTGAATCAGACGTACAACGCATCACTCAGCACATTAGTACTCGCATCAGAAAGAGCGACAAGCTCCTAATTGTTATCACATGTCCCGTTAGAGACAAGTTACAATCGCTTTTTTTGCATTTAGTTTCAATGTGCGGCATTAATGCCAGTGTAATTATTGACAGCAACGTACTTTGCGACTATTATTCGAAATCGGAATACATAAAACATATGTACCCATATGTTGAACCCACACTTCTTCACGACAAATCCTTTTTGAGCACTCTGCGAGATCCTGCCGAGTTCATTTTTCCATTTGCTGAGGATATTGGTCAGCTACTGACTTCCAAGAAGGTTGAGATTATTTGCACCAAAAACAAAGTATGCGAAGCTCTAAGAGTTGAACACAACGGTAGCATCACTATCATTTATGACAAATATTATGCGTTCGCAGACGTCGCCACTGGTGAATGGGATGCCCTATTTACACACAATCATTCAGAAATCGAATTTGACAATTTTAAGAGCATCTCGCCTAGATCACGCACGGCTTCTTACGGCATTGTTGAGTTGCATGTCACAATCAAACCTACCCTTATAGGCGATGAAACGTCGAAACCGGCACTAGGACTTTCCCTTAATAGACCTACGCTATTGCTGCCACCAGAGTATGAACTCTGGGATGCGGAAGAAGGGAGAGACTTTAATTTCATTTTTTATCCGTTTCACCGAAAGAAAGCCGCTAAAGAAATGTATTTAGTGGACAGAAAAGAGATTCTTGCATTGGAATCAAACACGCTAAATCAAGAGTTTAGTGTTGACCAGCACAAGATCACACTTTCTTTTTGACAAGATCAAGAAAATTAAAAGATTGATCTGTTAGCGGGCCTATACCCAGCACTTCATATAAAGGAATTCTTGAGGATTGGTTAGCCTTTTTGACTAGTGGATCATAATCCCGGCCTTTTTCAAACAGATATTTAAGCCCATCCCTAAAGTCGAGCACGTCCATTTGGTGCAAAGCCTGTGTAGCTTTTCGATGCGCATTACTTTCACCCTTGAAGGCTTTTATTGTAAATACTACTAACACTCTTTTTCCGTGAGTGTTCATGGCAGTTGCGTAAGTATCGACTCTTTTGAC
Source organism: Fimbriimonadaceae bacterium (assembly GCA_019638775.1). Classification (NCBI taxonomy): domain Bacteria; kingdom Bacillati; phylum Armatimonadota; class Fimbriimonadia; order Fimbriimonadales; family Fimbriimonadaceae; species Fimbriimonadaceae bacterium. The sequence continues at coordinate 503,573 of JAHBTD010000001.1, forward strand.
GGTGTCATCTATACCTTCTTTGGGCTTCCTGCTGGATATCAGAGTTGCATTATCAGCTAATTCCTTTATATTTTCGATAGCTACTATGCTAAGCGGATTTCTAACTTTTGACGTGATTTTATCAATCCCGCTACTCGCCAAATGAGTCACTGGGCCATTTGCAGGGAATTCGAAAACATACACCATTGAGTCGCGGATGTGCTCTTTCATCTCCTTCAGGCGATGCTTTTTGTATGACTCCGCATCAAGATTATGACTTCTTGCTTTTTCCAGTGTTAGCCAGCGAGCATCGGTTGCATCGACCTGATTTATCATTATCTCAGGCATATTCGACAAAGTTACCATGGACTTATGAAATACGATATGCGCTCGACCATTTTTCTCTTGCACTTCAAACACTTTAGGAATATTGTTTGAATCATAGCTTAGGCCATGCTCAAGAGTGATTGCTGAATTATCGCGTATTGGTGTTTCAAGAGTGTGTGCCTTCTCCGTGATATCACGCTGGTCAATGACACCCGAAAAATTGGCTCTCTTATTCCTAAGGAAGTCGTCACTCGGAGTTCCCTTGTGCTGACGTTGTCGCTTGTCCCTATTACCTTTCGATTGGTCAACGTAGTTGCTTTTTGTATTATCTGCTGTAGATGAGCCGCTATAGTTTTGATTAGCATTTAACCTGTGCTCAGTCTTGTTACGCACATAATTAACCGCCTTATCCAGCATCCCTTTCATCACCGAAGGATCAACCTTGAACTGCCGCGCCTTCGCCGCCAGCCACTCCTTAGGCCAAGGAACCGCAACATTTCCCGCCTGCATCGCCCGCCGAGCGATCCCCGTTCTCTTCGACTCCCGTCAGATACTTGGTAGAGACAAGCTCTCTCAGCTGCCCCATTCCTGCCTCACCAAAGGCCTCCAAAAAGCCCTTGCCCGTGGTGTTCTGAGAAATCCGCGCCTGAGTTACAGTGTCTGGCAACATGCCCAGTACATGCTGATAACCCCCTTTGAGGAGGACTTCCATTGCACTATTAGCTTTGCTGAGGGAGCTAAGGCCCTCAGAAGCCTTCTGAACAGCCGAGCTGATCTTAGGTGCAGCCGATAAAGCTTTTGTTGAATAATTTAGAAGACGTCCAGCCCCAGCAGGTGCCGCAAACTGGATAGCGCTGTTCAAGCCAAATCGCAGCACCTTCTCCCACTCCGCCAATTCCTCCGGACGGCGAGAATCGACAGAGCTTAGTAAAGCCCCGTCGGGTCGTTATAGCCTTGAGAGAAATACCTCCAACCCGTCTCTGCATCGCCTAACAAATGCAGGTCAGGGTTGTTCCGGATCGTGTGTCTTAGAACTCCTGTGAAAAAATCATCACCAAGAGTTCCCTTTTGCTCGCCGTAAGCAAGGTCACGTTCTGTAAGACCCCAATTCTTATCACTGGAGAACTGCTCGCCTGCAATCTCCTTGAGGACACCATAAAGCTGCTTCAGTTCACTTTGGCCAGATAAAAGGCGATGAAGCTCACCCTGAGAAAACCCAGTTCGCTTTGCAAGGTCGTTAAGGGCATCTCCATAGAGGACATATTTACCTTGCCCATTACGTACCAGCGCCACTTCCGAAATGCCGGCATGACGCATGGACTGTGCACCCTGTAGAAGATGACCAACGTGGTACCCGCTCTCGTAAAACTTGCGGGCAATTCTTCCCGGATCGCGACTCGCGCCCAATTGGCCACCGAGCCGCTTGAGCTCTCCGAATTCACCCCTTCGAGCAAGGTCAATGGCTGCTCTTATAGCTTCCTGAGGAACCTGGCTCATCCCGCCTGCACCAAACAGGAAGTCCTTTACATATTGGCGGTTCTTCCCCTCAAGCCCTGGCAGCACAGCCATGACCTGCTTCATTGAATATTCAAGAGTTCCGGGCCGAGTTTTCCGATCATGCGCCTCTGTCTTCGCATTTGAAAGTTGTAATTGTCGCTGCTGCCTTTGATGTGGCGTAACAGGAGCAATCCTGAGCTGAATTTCTGTATTGCGAAGTTGTGCCGGTACGCCCATCTTGGCCTCGTGCACATAACCGGCGTGCCAGTAAGCAATATCTTCAAACCGCCTATCGTCGATAAGGTTTAGAACCCGCTTTAGCCTCTCAGGTGCAACCCTTGGCCCCTGTGCAGCAAGATAATCCTGCACCATCTTCAAAGTCTTGAGGTCAGAGATTTTGCTTCTGACGATCTCCATCGCCCCTGCAAGTTCTTGTGGATCTGCCTTAGCCCTTTGAGCTCGAATCTGTCCTGGCAGATCAAGAATACTGGGGCGAATCGGAGCCGAGGGATTCACATACACTGGCCCCATGAACGACTTGCCCTGACTTCGCCCCAGATTTGATTGTTGATTGCCCATAAAACTCACCTAACATGCCCTTGATATCGCAACGGATCCATTTATCCAGCATAAGTAGCCACAAAGCCTACGCAACACTCACATATAACTATTTCGCTATCCGCTCCACCAGATCCCGAATTGCCTTCGCCTGCTCCTCAGTCCGAACTGTCCTCTCGCGTACATCCCTCATCAAATCTTCAAACCTGCCAAGTCTCTCCTCTAACTTTTCAATCTTGGCCTTAGCCTCCTCCTGACCAGCTCGCATACTTGTAAAGGTCGCGCCTATTCCAAATGCAGCAGAGATCACGGCCACGCCGACAGTCCAAAAGAAGGGCCCATAAGTCACAACTTTCTCAAGCTTCTTGCTCTCAGCAGTCGTCATTCAATCACCAAGCCCGCAACAGCAGTTACAATCATTTGCAGAGTAATAGGGCCGCCACGGTCATTTTTGACGGCCCATTGTTTGAGGGGAGGAACGAAGGTGTAGACAAACAAAAAGGCGCTCCTGCCAGATGCAAGAACGCCTGCCTACAAAACTATTATACGATAGTTTGACAAGATTGGTTACTTGTCACAATGGCTTTTTCTCAAAGCATTTCCAACTTTTGCTTCTTGCTAACCTCCACTGAAAAAACCGTAAAGCCCGATCAGCAAAGTACCAATTTGGAACTCCAAAACTAGCGGACACTTGTGACATTTCATCAAAGGCAAGGTCACGAGCCCATCGGTCAAGTTCAAACGTAAAGCGGTAAGTGCTTCTACCCGTCGAAATTTGCAGAGTCTCACCAGACTTTGGCATCACAGCGTCCTCAGTCAGTTCGACTTCTTCCCATCCATACACATACTTAGCCCAAAGCATCTTTTCAAGCATCGGAGCCTTCGCAGACCGAATCTCAGAATCAATTTCTGCTGCATCCAATGCAAGCGCCTTCAGAGTTTCCCTCCCCGAAAACGATGCTCCGGGCGCATTCCCAAAGATCTCCATGTCAGAGGATTTCGGCAAAGCTGTGTCATCACCCGTGACTGCGCGAACCCGTTTCACCATCCCCCAACGCAATAGCATCGTCTCCACGCTCGGTCTCTTATCTTCTATTAACTTCTCTCAAAAACAAGCACACCGACATACAAGCCGATGTGTCCTGTCAATCCGGTTGCGGGAACTTGTCCGGGCAATACGATTAACCCTCAATCTCACGACTCAAAAAGGCAACCTTAAACGGCTCAAGCAATTCCTCAATCGCTTCAAAGCCCTCAACAGCAAGCATCATCGCAACTTGCGGCTCCGTCTCTGCATCCTGCTCCTCAAGCAGGCGAGCCGATGAGCAGCAGAAGATCTTCATAGCTCGTGTCACCTGCCCAATTCCATAGCTGTTTACTACAGGGGCCAGCTTCACAAGCAGTTCAACCATTTGGTCTTCGTCAAGGTCATGAGGCTGCTTGTCGATAACGGCTTGCCCAAAAAGAGCACCCTCAACGGACTCCGCGTCCGAGTATCTTTCTGTCTTCATCGTTCCCTCCACCCCTTAGGAATGAATAAGCGAAACCTAAAAAGAGCTCGAGCCTCGTATAGCAAATCCTCCACGAGGCTCATCAAGCTATACTTCACCCTCAATGGCTCGGCGGCGCTCCTCCTGACGCCTGACAATGTTGCCGATAGTGTTGAAATGAACACCAAACCGCACAGCTAGCTCCTCCTTTGTAGATTCGCCCGTTGTCACCGAGCGGTGCACATAGAGCTCCTCCTGCTTGGTCAGCTTTCGACGGTTCGGATTGGTATCTGTTCTTGCGACTGTGTTAGCCATGGTCACATTATAGACAAAAAATTTTGTAAATGTGACAGAAAAATGAGATAACGTCACAGAAAATATGTTACAATCCCCTTGATGTCAACACATGGCGAAATGATCAAAGCAGCCCGGAAGGCCAAGGGGTGGACTCAGCACGAACTTGCCGATAAACTCGGCATTACTCGAGAGCGGCTAGCCCAATACGAAGTCAATCGATCAAAACCGCCTTTGCCGGTCTGGGAGCAGATGCAGACGGTCATGCAAATGTCAGGGATTGAAGACTCCGCTCGTAACTTCGAAATCATCAATGTGGGGCAAGAAATTCCCGTCGCCCGAACGGGTCACCGCATGGTCCCGATCTACGGGGCTATCACCGCTGGCCAACCCTCCTATAGCATCGCCGATGCCATTGATTATATTGAAATGCCCGAATGGGGAGCCTCATTCGAACGGTGGGGACGAGTCATCACCGGCGAAAGCATGGCTCCAGAATTCGAGGAAGGAGACATCGCCATCTTCGAAAATCGGAGGTACGAAATTGGTCACGGCGTCCACGCCTTCCACGATGGAGAAGACTCCTTCAAGGTCGTCCGTCAAATCGATGGCAAATTCGAACTATGGCCGATAAACTCCGAATACCAACCTATAGATGCCGATGGCTGGAAGGTCAAGGGTGTTTGCATCCGGCGTATAAGGCACCAAGAACGTGGCATTGTCGATACACGTGAATATCCATATGGTTTTATGTGGCGTTTTCGATAAATGTGAAAAAGGGTCACATTTTGTGAAGATTTTTGGTAACATATCTCTATGCGCAGAACTACTGCAAACAGGAGACAACCAATGCCTGCATCCATCCAAATATGGCTTCAGTGTCTAAAGGAGGGTCTACGATGACGCTTCTCCTTGAAAGATACTCACGAGCCGAGATTCTCGAAGCATCCTTAGCGCTCATGTTCGAAGCCTCCCTGCTCGATTGCCCCATCGTAACCCGAGTCACGGCAGGTGGGCTCTTAACGATGCTCATCAACGAAAGAGTCGTCAGCGGCAACGATCGCCCGATGAAGACTCCACAGTACAAAGAGATTGTTGATCTAATCCTTGCTGGCAGTTTCTCAGACCAAGATGACCCGAAAGATAATCGCATCATGGAGACGAACGATGAGCTTTGACCCCAGCCAAAACCAGATATCTAACGAGCCGGAGCTTAGGTCCGATCAACAATTCGGCTGTCAAAGCCAACGAGCCACAACCCTTGTTCGCATTCGTTTCAACACAATGATGAAGTGGTGGCAAGCATCTCTAACCGAACGTTTGCCCGGCGGGGAACTCCGGCCCTATCGTGCAACAACCGCCGATCTCATCACAGCACACACTTACAACGAGTGCTTGCAACACACGGTCGAACTCCTCACCTCACTCGGCGCCACCTGGGAAGTACAAGACGTAGGAGCCTATATCATTTCTCACTAGCGCCCCAACGCCCCAACGCCCCAACGCCCCAACGCCCCAACGCCCCAACGCCCCAACGCCCCAACGGGGTATTATCCAATCTCAATCCGTGGGAGGCCGAAAGGCCGCCTGCACCACAGGTGATTCAAATTGAGAAAGAACATACGAAAAAATCCGCGTTCACCGCGGTACGTCGAAGTTGCCAAACAGTATTCTGACGACAGTCTCCACGACGTTATCTCCGCTCTCGACCTCGTTCAAAAGTCAGCAAACGCAAAGTTTGTTGAAAGCGTCGATTTAGCCGTACGACTCGGTATTGACCCCCGAAAAAGCGACCAAAACGTCCGAGGTCTTACGAGCTTGCCGCACGGAACAGGCAAGAACAAGAAGATCGCCGTCCTCGCCAAAGGGGACTATGCCAAAGAAGCAGAGGCCGCCGGTGCAGACCATGTCGGCGACGATGACCTGATCGCAAAGATCCAAGGTGGCTTCCGAGACTTTGATGTCGTACTCGCCACGGAAGATATGGCGCCAAGCATTGGAAAGATCGGAAAGATGCTCGGACCCAAAACACCAAACAAACGAAACGGGACAGTCACAAACCAGATCGGTCAGGCTGTAAAAGAGATCAAAGCCGCCACCCGCGTCGAATACAGGGTCGACAAAGCCGGAATTGTGCACCTCGGCATTGGCAAAGTGAACTACTCTGCGAGTCAGCTTCAGGAGAACTTCAAGGCTGCCCTCGACGCCATCGTTAAGGCAAAGCCCGCAACCGCTAAAGGCCGCTACATCGTGAGCGTCACCCTCAGCTCAACCATGGGACCGGCGATCAAGGTAGACCCCACCGCTGCGTCCAAGTTCACGCTCTAATCCCAACAAGAACATAAATCAAGCCGAAGGCCAACCGCCTTCGGCTTTTTTTGTCACAGACTGATTCACACACAGAGCATTCCCTGCAAACCCGTATACTGAACACTCATGGCTGTCCACGTCTCCAATTCAACCTTCGGCGAACTGCCCGACGGTCGGGCAGTAACCAAGTACCACATTGAGAACTCTGCAGGCACCAGAGTCGCCGTAATGGATTACGGTGCTGCCATCATCGAAATCTCAACTCTTGACAACAAAGGAGCCCTCGCCGACATCATCCTCGGCTTTGATACTCTTGAGCCCTATTACGCCACTCGACATCCCTACTTTGGTAGCACCGTCGGTCGGGTAGCAGGCAGAATCGCGAATGCCACATTTGAACTTGGTGGGAAGCAGCACAAAGTCACTGCAAACACCCCTCCCCATCATCTTCACGGTGGCGAAGAGGGCTTCGACCGTAAGCTCTGGAGAAGTGACCGTCTCGAAGATGGAGTCGCATTCACCCTTGTCAGCCCAGATGGCGACCAGGGATATCCGGGAACTGTCTCCGTATATGCATCATATCGCCTTGTTGAAGACAACACGCTCAGGCTTGACTACGAAGCGACCACAGACGCGCCAACCCTCCTGAATCTCACAAACCACACATATTTCAACCTCAAGGGTACTGGCAACGGAACGGTGCTCAACCACGAACTGCTTGTCGAAAGCGAAACATACGCTGGGGTGACACCCGAAATCCTCCCTACCGGTCAATTGCTCCCCGTCGAAGGCACGCCCCTCGATTTTCGCACCCCCACAACCATCGGCGAACGAATCGCGAGAATAGGTGGCACACCTGCAGGATTTGATCACGCATTCGCTCTTGATCGTCAGTCAACCGGTATTCCCAAACTTGCATGCGTGGTCCATGAGCCCACCACCGGACGCGTACTCGAAGCTTGGACAACCGACATATGCCTTCAGTTCTACACCGGCAACTTCCTAGACGGGACCATCATAGGTAAAGCGGGAAAGTCGTACTCCCAACACGCAGGCCTTTGCCTAGAATGCCAACACTTTCCTGGCTCCCCAAACCGTCCCGAATTCCCGCCGGTTACCCTCCTGCCAGACCAAACCTATCGCCAAACAACGCTTTACAAATTCGGCACACGATAACTCACCTCGGCCCGCCAAGCATGCCACCAAACCCCGGCGGCCAATCACGCTTATCAGTCAGCCGAAGATTGATCAACCGAACGCCACGCCATCCCTCAAGCGCATAAATTTGGTCGCGAAAAGACTGATCCGCTTCCCACTCGTCAAGGTCATAAATAACGATTTCAGGAGCAACCTCCACAAAGTGCTCCAGCAGTTCGCTCAAACCGGAAACGAGGACAGCTCCACGCTCAGCGCTTCTCGCCATGTTCACCTGCAACAGGTTTGCGATGTGACGCTCAAGCCCTACTAAGCCGACAGTCACCACATATTCTTTTGGCTCCTCGCTCTTAACCCGCCACATCGACTCCTCGCACGAAAAAAGTCCAAGGGGAACACCCTTGGACTCTATGATACGTCAGCACAATCCGCTAGGCGAACCTAAGGAATGCGCTTATTGACCGCATCCCAGTCGATCACCTGCATATACGCATCGATGTACTTGGCTCGGGCGACCGCAAAGTCCAGGAAATAGGCATGCTCATACACGTCCATCGCCAAAACCAAGGAGTGATTCCATATCGGATAGCTGTTCTGCGCATCGCCAATATAGTTGAACACGCGCTTCTCGGCGTGGTCATATGCCAGATAAACCCAGCCACGGGCCGCTATGCCAGTCGACTTAAAGTCGGCTGCCCACTTTTCAAAGCTGCCATACGCAGCCGTGATCAGTTCGCCGATCTTCCCAGTGGCCGCGCCACCATTGCCACCCAGCGTATCAAAGTACACCGTGTGATTGATAAAGCCCTCATAAGCGAAGGTGTAATCAACCTTCAAGGCGCGCATCATGCTGTAGATCTGATTGGCCTTCGCTGGATCGGTGTCCAGTTCAGACATAGCCTTACGTAGGTTGTTTGTCTGATTGGCATATCCCTGCCAAAGCTTGAGGTGCTCGTCATGCGTCTTGCGACTGATGCCAACACGCTCCGTTGTATACACCTTGTCAGGAATTGCCTGAGGCACTTGGACGAGTTCGGGTGCAACGATTGTGGTTTCCATATTTCTTTCCTCTACTGAATTCTGCTTTCCTATCGCGTGCGCCAGGGCAGGTCCTGCAACTGCGGTTATCATCCCAGCTGCTAAAACTTCACGGCGTGAATAGGTTGGTTTCACTTTGGACATCTTCCCCCCATGACGGGTCGGTCTGATAGTAGACTACCAGTAACGATGCGGGGGCGGCACAGTCTCCTCGTGCAATGCCCACACTCGTTCCTACGGTGAAAGCAATGAATCCATATCTAATGCCCGGTCTTTTAGCGGGCCCCAGGGGCATTCGCGCTCTGATGAGCGAAATTCACTCCTCAAAGATTGACCTGCCAACGCATGACGGAAGATTTACTCCCCGTGAAGTTGTGGCTCACCTTGCCGACTGGGAGCCCATCCTCCGAGCGCGTATGCAGCAGACGAAAGACCAGCCCGGATCGACCATCGTCCCCTACGATGAAGGACAACGTGCATTAGACATGGACTACGCACAAAAAGATTGGCGAGTCGAGATTGATCGCTACATTGCCCTTCGCGCCGAAACGAAAAAGTGGCTCGAAACACTCACAGCTGAGGATTGGAACCTGACGGCGGTGCATGCCGAGCGCGGGCCACAAAGCCTCGCCGATCAAGCTAATCTCTTACTAGGTCACGACCTCTATCACATCGAACAGCTCGCCGACGTAATTGAGCGTGAAATCGTCGGAACTTGGTAGTGCTTCCCGCTTGATTTTCAAGTGTCTGCTTTTCTCTTTCGATCAATGCCTTCATAATCAAGAGACGAACTTACTGGCGGTAAACCATGGCAGCGACTACTCCAAACTCGAAGCTCAACGAAATGATCGCGCTCCTCGACGATGCCGTCGCCGAAGCGCAGTGCTCCACTCTATGCCACCGAGTTAAAGACGCACTAGAGCAGATCGTGGCTTGTGGCGAAGATTTCATCCCTGCCGAACTCCTCAAGCCCCACCCTGAGTCATACGCTCGACGACTCGTGCACAACGACCCAGAGGGGCGCTACACCATCCTTGCGATGGTATGGGGTAAGGGCCAAGGGACCAAGCTCCACGATCACGCTGGCAAGTGGTGCGTCGAATGCGTCTATCGAGGACGGATTCGAGTCGTCTCTTACGACCTCGTCCGCGAGGATGGAGACATGCTGCACTTTGCGCCACAACAAGAGATTTACGCTGGCGTCGGCGAAGCTGGAGCCCTGATCCCACCTTACGAGTACCACACGATCGAAAATACAGAACAAGAGCCGACCGTGACGATCCATGTCTACAGCGGCGAATTAACTTGGTGCAACGTGTTTGAACCTGCTGGCGAAAACACATTCCGACGAGTTCGAAAGGAACTCTGCTACACCGAGTGAAGACATACTGGCCCTACGCGGTCTTCACCCTAGCTATCGCTTACGCAGTAAGTCCATGGGCATCTGCAGGCATCGCCTTGGCGGCTGGAATCGCCATAGCGCTTTGTTTCGGCAACCCGCTGGCAAAAGCCTCGGGCAAGCTGTCTAAGACTCTCCTACAGGCAAGCGTCGTCTTTCTGGGTTTCAAATTCGACCTCATGCCCGTCCTCCAGGTCGGCGCTCAAGGCTTTATATTCGCACTCATCACCATCCTCGCGACATTCGGGTTGGGCTGGCTTATTGGGAAGTGGCTCAAAGTCCCCCAAGAGATCGGAATCCTAGTCTCTTCCGGCACAGCAATCTGCGGAGGCTCAGCAATCGCCGCCGTAAGCTCAACGCTCTCATCAAAAGATGAGGATGTCGCAGTATCTATCGGAACGGTCTTCCTCCTAAACGCAATCGCCCTGTTCATCTTCCCTCCCCTCGGACATCTCCTTGCACTGGATGGGCATGCGTTCGGCATCTGGTCGGGCATCGCAATCCATGACATCTCAAGTGTTGCTGGATCAGCCGCCGCCTACGGTCAGAATGCACTTGAGATCGCAATGCCCGTTAAACTCAGCCGCGCCCTATGGATAGCGCCGATGGCAATCGCCATCGGATACATCTGGTCACGAAGCCGATCAGATCAAGAAGGGCAATCGGGTGGATTCAAATTCCCCTGGTTTATTCTGATGTTTGTTGCTGCATCGGGCCTGCGCTCACTCGTGCCCGCATTGCAGAGCTACACGAAGCCGGTAGAACTCATCGCTGTCGCCGGATTTACGCTAACGTTGTTCTTAATCGGCGGAGGCATCTCCCGTGAAGCCTTAAAGAAAGTCGGCTGGCGGCCACTTGCGATGGGCATCGCGCTCTGGGCATTCATCAGCCTAACGACTCTCGCATGTCTCAACTTCCTAGCGCAATGAAAGGGGCGAGCCGTACGGCTCGCCCCTTTCGTTCTTTGTTTGCTTTGCGCGAATTCCATCGCCCGAGGGCTTTGCGCTTAACTACCTAAACGTAATATCGCGTTCTTGGCGGATTGAGCTCGAATCGCTGTACCGCTGGAATGCAATCCGCTTCATATCGCCCCAACGAATGCCCTTCATCGCCTCAGCCAAATCTGAACCCGACTTAATCGTCTTGCCAGCAAGCGACAAAATCACATCGCCGGGCTTCATTTGCAGACGATCCGCGACCGAGTTAGGCTGAACAGAAGTCACAACTGCTCCCTCAACTTCATCAGGAATAGAGAACTGCTTGCGAAGCGTTGCCGTAACCGAGTCAACGGTAACACCAAGAGTGACCTTACCTTCGCGAACGGGAGGAACCCGATCAGAGTCCTGATCCTTGTTAGGCATGGACCAATCCTGAATCTCAGGAATATCCTTAAACAGATCGCGGATATTCGGAGGAGTCACATTGGACCTCGGTGTTCGACTGGGTTGCTGTCGAAGACTCTGCGCAGACGGCGGGCTTCCTGCCTTCACGTCATACACCTTCTTCTGACCCGCCCGAAACGCTTCGACCTTCACAATCTCGTTCGGAGCAAACTTATACATCGCATTGCGCAGATCAGATTCGTTCGTAATCGTCATGTCGCCAATTCGAGTCACAACGTCCCCGACCTTGATCCCTGCAACTGCTGCCGGTCCGTCGTTGGGCAGCTCCGCAACATAAGCGCCTTGGCTTATTCCAAGCTCCTTCTTGCGAAACTCCTTGATGTTCTCCGGCCCAATTCCCAAGAAACCGCGAACGACCTTTCCGTTCTCAATCAACGACTCCGCCACGATCCGTGCCCGATTGCTCGGAATCGCAAACCCGATCCCTTCACTGCCCCCGGTCTGACTCACAATCGCTGTATTAATACCGATCACTTCGCCATGAATGTTAAACAAAGGACCGCCCGAGTTACCCATGTTAATGGATGCATCGGTCTGGATCATATCCGGATAAACGCGCAGTTGTCCAAGCCGTGTATCGGGTATCTGGCTTTGTCGGCTCAATGCGCTGATGTGTCCGATCGTAACCGAATTCTCTAAGCCGAACGGAGACCCAATTGCAATAGCGAGCTGACCAGGTCGCACTGTATTGCTGTCTGCAAACTTAACCGTCGGCAAATCAGTCGCTTCAATCTTCACGATGGCCAGATCGCTGTCCGAAGCGCTAACGACTTTGCCCTTAAACTCACGACCGTCGTTGAGAGTAACCGCAACATCATTAAATCCGCCAACCACGTGATCGTTGGTAAGAATATATCCGTCAGGACGGAATACGACACCCGATCCTGTTCCACCCATCGAGCCAACAAAGTCGCCTTCAGGGCTTGCTCCTCGCGTGTTTGTAGACCGAATGTTGACAACGGCAGGCGAAGCATAGTCCACAACGCTGGTAAAAGCGTCATCGAGTGCCTGCAGACTGCCAATGTCAGCCGTCGAGGTCGAACTGGCTGCAGAAACAGGCATCTTCCTTTCGACCTTCGATACAGGTTGCGATGCCGAAGACCGATCCATTATCGACGCGATGGACACGCCGCCGATCACAATTGCGAGTGCAGAAAACAGCCAAATGGAATTGTTGCCTTTAGGTACAGCGTTCATGGTGCGATGTTACTCCTATGGACTCAAACGTTCGATGACGGCAATACGTTCGCCGAAACCAAAGATTTGAGGCCTTACCTTAACCACCAGCGCGTTCAGGTGATGTGCTCATTGTCGGTCGCACACCAAAGTTCACCGGCGGAGGGGTCTTTACATCTGGTAAACGCAATCCAGCACCTACGGAGTTCCTCGTAGATGGCGCGTAGGCACTTGTGCTCTTGGAAGCCTCGTTAATGAAGGCCTTCAACAGCTTCTGCATCATCGCTTTCGGAATGTCACCGGCAACTGCAAAACGAATCTTCCCAAAGGTGCTCTCAATCGAACCTGGAGGTAAAGAAGCAAACCGGGCGGCTCCCTTGGTACTGAACTGATAGATAGTCGCGGTGGCAAGACCGTCCGTAATGCGCACGGCGATAAACTGCTCGTGCGGCGTCCCCAAGATCTCGGGCTCCCTGGCAAGAAATCCAGACGGGAGCGTCTGCGGAATCACTGGAACAATCCCCGTAAGCGCTGCTGCCATCGAATTGGAAGTCACCCGAACGGGCTCTGTAACGGTAATGGTGCGCACACCCGTTGCCGGTTGAATACGTAGCTCACCAAAAGATCCGCTCTGTTTATAATCGATAGCGCGGGTGTCCAAAGCAACGGTGGTCTTGTTCCCTTGAACCGTTTCCATCTTCAAAATGACATACGTCTTCTCGTCGATGGCAAATCGACGGACCGGCATATCGTCGTCTTTAGGAGTAGCAACGACATAAGTCGCGCCACGACCTGCTATCGAAGGCCCCTTCGACAAGCTGAATCGGTAATTCCTCTCCGCAATCGCAAGCCGTTCACGAGGGCTTGGCAAGTATGCCGAAGGCGACTTCGTGACCAACATCCGATTTTCATCTGGGAAAAACTGGACGTATCGGTCGTTATCGTCCAAATAGACTTGCCCTTGCATCGCAATCGGAGCAAGAACGGTAATCCTCTGCTGCCCGGCGACGTTATTCTGAACCTTCAATTGCAGAGTGCCAAAGTCGTCACAGCCAGAGAGCTGCACACGGATCGCGGTGTACTCAACAAGCCGCCCCTGCTCCATATATTTCAGGAACACAGACTTCGCCGAGCTCTCTTGGTCGGCCACTGCCAGCGAACAGGCGAGCAGGTTCAGACAAACCGCCGCACCGACGCGAACAAGCGTATCAATTCGGGAATTAACGTTCGGCATAGTTAGCCGTGACCACCCCAACGCGGCCACTGAGCGGGTCCATACCCGCGCTCATCGCCTGATCGCGCTGGACTTCGAGACGGATAGCTTCTTGCTGACGCTCAACCTCTTGAGAACGCTGATGCTGGATCATGCCCATCGTGGCAAACGCGCCAAACAGCGCACAAGCCGCCAAACCGGCACTCCATCTCAGAGTCCCACGCCGACGTGCTTCCACTGGCTCGGGGCCGAGAACAGACATGACCAAGCGATCCTCAAAGTCGGAGCTTGGCTCGCAGGCAGGCATCTCCGCAATGATCGTCTTGATGCTTCGAATCTCATCGAGTTCAAGCGCACAATGCGGACAACGAGACACATGCTCGCGAACTACGCGAAGCTCATGTCCACTCAGCTCACCGTCAATAAAACTAAACAGCATGGACTGTACGCGGTCACAGTTCATTGTCCATACCTCCATAGAGCTTCGGCCACCGAACAGTCAAATACTTCTTCAGTTGCCGACGTCCACGATGAATGCGCGAACGAACAGTACCCACCGACGTGTTCATAACTTCGGCAATCTCCTCGTAGGCCAAACCTTCCACATCCGCAAGTAAGACTGCAGTTCGGAACTCTGGGTTCATCTCCTGCAATCCCCACTGCACTTGCTCCGACATCGTATCGTCAAGCATCACGCGATCCGGAGCCGGACCATCGTCTGCAATCTCAATAAAGGCCTGCCCCGTGATGCTCGGCTGGTCAATACTTGAGGTCTTCATCTTGCCACGACGACGCACCATATCAATGTGTGCATTGCCCATGATCCGGTAAAGCCAGTTCATAAAGGGCAAACCGTCATCGTAGCGATGGAAAAATCGAAAAGCACGAACATAAGTCTCTTGAACGAGGTCTTCAGCCTCAGACGTATTGTTCGTCAAACGACAAGCAAAACTGTATGCCTGACGGTAAGTTGAACGCATCAACCCCTCAAACATCTCTCGACGTTGCTCAATCGTCGCGGTTTCTGGTCGGATTACATTAGAAATCATCGCAGTTGAAGCCATTGTACGCCGGATCGCTCAAGAACGGTTCCCAAGCAAGAATGGTCCCGGACCAATCGCGTGGATTGTCTAGGAGCTTCGACCCAAACCTACCGCAATCTCTAACAGTAAAGCATCGAAAACAATTCCAGCATTCGCATTGCCGATTATTCTGCGATGAGCCTCTAAAGTCGCAATCACCGACTCTGGAGCAGCATCCATCAACTGCAAAGATCGCGCAAACCCCTCAAGCACCTTTGCCTGAGAAAACCGCATAGGCTGGTCCGTTTTCGCTGCATACTCCTCCGCGATTGATCGTAACTCCTCCGCCGCGCGAAGCTCTGCGCCCAACGGCAAGTTCGGCAAGGCCTCCGTAAATTCGATCAGTCGTCGATAAGTCGGCTCCTGCGCACGGATATCTGCCACTTCCCCAGGCGCTGCAATGCAAAAACGATCCCACAATGAAGCGCCCTCCCCAAGCTCATCCCCCATGAAGTCTGTTTGAACGCAAATACACCTTGATCGTATCGTCGTCGGAACGAGACTCAGCTGTGAGGTCGTCAGGACAAACCGGCCGTAAGCAGGTGGCTCTTCCAGCATTTTCAAAAGCGAGTTGAATGCATCGTGATAAATCCGATCCGCATTCTCAATCAAAATCACCTTCCGAGCGCCAACAATTGGGAGCGTCCTCAAGAACTCCTGAACCGACATGGGCGGATCGACAATCGAAGCACGACGAATCGCGCTCACTCGTATCCAATTCGAAGCACCCTCCGGCACTATCCGAAAGAAATCGATCGAGTTCTCCCGCTCAAAGGCTTCACAAGACCGACACTTGCCACACGCACCCGATTCTCCAGGTTCTCGACACATCCAAGCCTGAGCCAGAATGTTAGAAATCGAGGTCTTTCCAGTACCTGACGCACCGTGAAAAAGCACAGCATGAACGGGCGAATCCGAGGCCCAGACCTTGCGCACAACGCGCTTGGCCATCTCAAGCCCAGTGAGTTCAGCCAGCTTAGAATCGCTCGAATTGATCAACGTCGAGGACAAAGGCTACTCCACCACCAACCGGCACTTTAACCGGGTCACCCAAAAACGCACCCGCCGGTGCCGCCTCAAGCGGCATGACGTTCACAAGCTGTTCACGCGACATGCACCGATGCCTGACTATCTTGAGAACGTTGGCAACGTCCGCTTCAGGCAAGCCAATCAAAAAAGTGGTGCTGCCCTCGCGCAAAAAACCGCCCGTAGAGCCGATCACGGTGAACTTGAACCCCTCATGGATCAAGTCATCCATGACCTTGCCCTTATCCCGATTGTGGACGATAGCGATAACCAGCTTCACGTGCTGTTATTATAACAGTCGACACGCGCACTGCCCAGGAAAAGCGTCTTGCAGCATGGCAAGAGAAAGTCCACACAGGTAGAAATCGGGATGTGCCTCTAAGGACAATCCAAAGTGCCCTGCTTATACGGATCCCACTGGCTCTCCGCGCCTTTGTCTCGAAGGCTTGTCAGGACAGACATATATTCAAAACTCTTGACGCTCAGGTCAACCCGAGAAATAACGATCTGCCCATCATAACGCTTTCGCCCGTTGAGGATGGCCTCCTCGTCAGTCGGCTTGACGCCACTTGGTCGAAACAAAGATGAATTCCCAATGTTCTTCCAATACTCTGGGTAGTTTCCGGTGCACACATACCACGTCTCATAGTAATTCCCAGCAAGAGGACGCGGGTCCCGTGGGAGCACGTTGTAGTACGAAGCATCCATATACAAGAACGTATCCGACGGATCGGCAATCGCTGCCGTAGGAATTCCACCACCAGAATAAGTCGTCGCAATCGGAGAGGTGAACAGATACCAGTTCACTGCATAGGAGTTCTGTCCACCATAGCTGCGGTATTCAGGGACATCGCTCGAAACGTTCTCCTTGTCAGCGCCAACCCATGTTCTCGGTTGTCCTGGCGAACGGAACAGCTTGTCGTACTCACCATAAGGCGCAATAAATTGGTGGAAAAACATCGCATTGCGCGCATGCCCGCCGTACCACGCTTGAGCCGCAGTCCCGTGTGTTTTGTAATCGCGCTGGTAGTCGGGATTGATACAGGCATCGCCAATGCAATCTGGGCCGTATCTCCCAGTGACACGATACGGAAACAAAACTTCATCGTAGTCCGCCGAATAAAGCGAACTCATCATCCCCATCTGCTTAACCTGGTTTGCGCCCTTGAGCTTAAACACTGCGGCCTTGGCCTTGATAAAAACGGGGAACATAATCGCCGCTAAGATGGCAATGATTGCAATCACCACAAGCAGTTCGATTAAGGTAAACGCTCTCCTAACTTGAACTATCCTCTCCACCAGTAATACTCCTAGTAGGAATCATCGTCTTTTAGGACGGTTCACAACAGGGTCCCGTTCGCAAAAAGATGCTTTATTGTACGGCAAAATTACGAGCCAAATGGCAGCCCTTTATCACAGCTCCCGAGCATCAGCAAACCGCCCAGCAATCGCAGTTGCCGCCGCAGTTCGAGGGCTGACCAAGTGAGTACGTGAACTCGGACCTTGCCGCCCCTCATAAGGCCTATTGCTCGTGGAAGCGCTTCGTTGCATTGGTCGAACGATATCCCCGTTCATGCCGAGGCACATCGAGCAACCCGAGAAGTGCCACTCAAACCCGGCATCCTTAAAAACCTGATCAAGTCCCTCTGCCTCTGCCAATCCACGAACCGCTTCGCTGCCTGGGACAACCAAAGCCCGCACCCCTTCTGCAACCTTACGTCCACGCACAACATTCGCCGCTTCACGCAGGTCCTCAATCCGCGAGTTCGTACAAGACCCGATAAAGACCACGTTCACCGGTATCTCCTTCATCGGTGTCCCCGGCTTCAACCCCATATACATCTGTGCGCGCGACTCTGTCTTGTCCGCTGGCTCAGGAACGCTGCCACTAATATCCACTGTCATCGCCGGTGTTGTTCCCCAGGAAACCTGGGGCTCAAGATTGCCGACATCGAGGGTCACATGTCGATCAAATTCACCTGGATCATCAGTCTTCAACCCCTTCGCATCGGCAGCCATCCGTTCAAAGTCAGCGCCTTTGGGCGCATATGGCTTATCGCCATCCGCGACGTATGCCAGCGTCACATCGTCGGGAGCAACCAACCCAGCTCGAGCCCCCATCTCAATCGACATATTGCAGATCGTCATTCGCCCGCTCATCGAGAGTTTCCGAATCGCCTCGCCAAAGTACTCCGCCACAAACCCTGTGCCCCCACCAGCCCCAATCTTGCGGATAATCGCCAGGATCACATCCTTCGCCCCCACCCCTTCGGGCAGCTCGCCGCGAACTTCAATCCCGAGGGATTTGGCTTTGCCGGGCGTACGCAGGGTTTGCGTCGCCAAAACATGCTCCACCTCAGTGGTGCCGATCCCAAATGCCAACGCACCAAAAGCGCCGTGCGTCGAGGTATGGCTATCACCACAAACGATCGTGAGTCCAGGCAGGGTAATGCCAAGCTGCGGACCAATAACGTGGACGATGCCCTGATTCGCGTCGTGATAGCCGAACAGCGGCACCCCAAACTCGTCGCAATTCCTCTTTAGCGCCGCTAACTGCTTTCCGCTTAACGTGCTTTCATCAATCTCTCGACCGTCAGTTGGAACGTTGTGATCCACTGTCGCAAAGGTAAGGTCGGGCCTGCGAACGGGTCTCCCAAACTGCCGCAACCCATCGAAAGCTTGAGGTGAAGTCACTTCATGAACAAGGTGTCGGTCGATATAGAGCAGCTGGCCTCCACCCGGAAGGTCAGACACGACATGGCGATCCCAAACTTTGTCAAAAAGCGTCGGCATGAACCTTATTATGAGCCAACCGTCAGGTTCCTTTTTTGCCGCAACTGTGATACTTTGAGAGTGACGGTCCGCCAAGACTGTCGGGGAGGCAAATATGGCATTAGATAGCGATTGCCAATGGCTTGGCAAATTTCCCTGTAATTACGACGATTACTTCAAGGGCGAGTTCAACGAGGTGCCTGAACACAAGACATGGTACACAGGCCGTGTGCTTAAATCCGGGTCCGTGCTCTACGTCGGCACCAAACCAGACCCGGAGTGGTGGAAACTCGGTCCACCCCAAGGAACGAACGGGCGACCAGGACCCTTCCTGACAACGTCACTCGATCGGGCAAAAGCCCTCGGCGGCGTGGTGCTCGCCTACACAGTGGAGTGGGACCTTGAAATCGTTTTTACGGGAAAAGCTGGAGGGTTCGAGCTACAGGAGGACGTCTTCAACGCCGGTTTTGAAGCCTATTACAGCTGCAAAGAGTGTGAAATGTCGATGGTCAACAGCATCGTCGGTGATTACCTCGATTGGGAAAACGTCAAAGTCGTCGCCACCGACAAACTGGCAGCAAACTAAACAGCTACCGGGGACGGCTTGCAACCTTCTCGGCAACTTCACGAGTTGGGTGCAGGCCGACCCGCGTAATCCGCTTTCGCGTCATGTTCTCAACCCTGAGCAAACCAAGCGGCGTCTCAACATGGTCGCCCGGTCGGGGTATCCGATCTAAACTCGTCACGATGATATTTGCCAGTGTATCGGTCGAAGGCTCTTCCGGCAACTCAACACCAAGAAAATAGACAAGCTCATCAAAGCGTATCTCCGCCCGCGCAGAGATACGTCCGCTCGCATGGACTTCAATAGTAGGGCGATCACTTTCTAACGAATCTTCAAGGTCCCCAAAGACTTCCTCGACAACGTCCTCCAAGGTAATCATCCCACTCGTTCCACCGTACTCGTCCAAAACGATCACAATCTGCGACTTCGACTCCCTCATCGTCTGAACAAGCCGATCAAGCGTCAAGTTCTCCGGCACCATCACCGCTGGTCGCAAGATCTTCTCAAGGTCAAACGCTGGATCGTTAAACTTCTTCATAATGTCGTGCAGGTACGCCACACCCAACACCTCATCGACATCTCCCCGACAAACGGGAATCCGGTTGTGCGGAATCTCCGAAAGCTCTCTGATTAACTCCTCCTTGTCCAGGCTAACCTCAAGCCAACCGATATCCATGCGATGAATCATGATGTCCCTCGCCATCAATTGATCCAGCTTGATGGTTCTCGAAACCATCTCCGCATGTGCCTTCTCAAGAGTGCCCCCCAAGGCGCCCGCCCGGATCATCATGATGAGCTCCTCTTTCTCAGTCGCATCCCTCACAACGTCGTCAGTGCGAATCCCTATCGCGCGTAAGAGCACAGCTGCTGAACGATCGACAAGCCACGCCAAAGGCAACAGCAGCACTCGGAAGAGCTGCAAAGGTCGAATAAGAAAAACCGCAAGCGCGTCCGCAAACCGAAGGCTCAGATACTTCGGAATGAGCTCGCCAAGCACAACGAGAAAGAAAGTGATGAGAACGAAAGAAAAGACCGTAACTCCCGCACGGGCGATCCCTGTCTCAGGCACAGGAATGGCGTGCGACAGCATACGATGAACGTACGGCTCCGAAAGCGAACCGACCAAGATCCCAATGATCGTAATGCCGACCTGAATCGAGGCAACGTTCGACTGCATGTTGTCCAAAGCATGCAGAACAAGCTTGGCGTTTTTGCTTCCCTTTCTCGCCCGTGCCTCAATCCGACTGCGACGGACGCTGACAAGCGCGTACTCGGTCGCCACAAAGAACGCGCTGCCGATAATGAGGAGGATAGTGACGATAATCTGTATCGCCGGGTTGTCTTCCATTCGCGCTTATTGTATCAAAGACTCACGCCTCCCCGTGCAATTTGACCATTTCTCCCTAAACACCATCCTGTCCCAAGCCCCTTGCACACGTCCCGCTCCAAGCTCCTGCTGCTAGCTGCAAGCTCCCCGCTTATGTCTTGCGTTCTTTGCGACAAACCCTTTTCTCGCAACACCCAACGTCATAATCAATCTCATGGTCCACCCCGGCGTCTACCCCGCAGCCGTCACACCATTCGACGACAAAGGCCGAATCGACAGACCGTCCGTAGCGAGGCTTCTCGCATGGTTCGAAACAGCGGGCTGCACCGGCGTTGTCCTTGCCGGAACAAATGGCGAAGGGCCATCGCTTACCACACCCGAAAAGCGCGATCTTTTATCGGACGCCAGCCCACTCAAGGGCAAGCTCGACCTCATCCTCGGCATCGCAACGTGCAGCCTCAACGAAGCAATCTGGTCCTGCAAACAAGCGCACGAATCAGGTGCCGTTGCCGCCCTCGTGATGCCCCCTTTCTATTTCAAAGAACCCCTTGAAAAAATTCAAGATTGGTTCACAGAGCTCCTTGATCGCTCTCCTCTCCCAATCCTCGTCTACAACTTCCCGCAACGAACCGGCATAACCCTCACCGCCGAATTCATGGCAGAAGCCTCAGCTCACGAAAACTGCGCTGGCCTAAAAGACAGCAGCGGAAACCGAGAAAACCTGCAAACCTTTCGAGAAGCAGTCAAAAGACAGGACCAAGTTCTATTCGTCGGCGATGAAACTTTGCTCATAGAGGCCCTTCAAACGGGTTGGAGTGGAACCATCAGCGGTGCCACAAACAGCATCCCCCATTGGATCGTCGAAATCGTCAAACAATACTTAGCCGGTGACCGCGAATCGGCTGAAGCTAAGTTTCAGTTGACTTTGCCCGTCATCGAAGCTCTCCGCAAATCCCCCCAGCCCGCAACCCACAAAGGCATCCTTCACCGCCAAGATGTTCTGTCGACCCCCTTACTCCGACTTCCCCTCACCCAAGCCGACGGCGCAGCCGTAACCCAAGTTACCGACCTCATCAAAAGTCTTACGCCTACCATATAGCGCCACCTACCCACCTACCCAGCCACTATCCCACGCCTTCTGGTAGAACCTCACTAATGCCGCTCGTCATTCCTGTCGCCCACGATTTCACCTGCGGGTGGTGCTGGGTTGGGTTCTTCCAGGTCCTCAAACTCCGAAAAGAATTCGACATCGAATTTGACTGGCGCGGCTACGAACTCTATCCTGAAGCTTTGGAACTCCCTGGGCCCTCCGCGCCACGCCCCATCGAGTACCCAGAACGCCCCAAAACCCCTTCACGAATGGCCCTTGCTTATGCGGCCCAGGATATGGACCCTCCAACTAACTATCACCCACTGATCCGGACACACAACGCCCACGAGGCCGTGGAATTCGCCAAAACAGAAGGTACACAGAACGAACTGGTAGAGCGTCTTTACTATGCCTACTGGACCGAAGCCACAAACATCAACGACCTTCCTACACTTTTGAGACTCGCCGAAGGAATCGTTACAAACATCCCGGAACTTGAGTCCTCAGTCAAAGAACAACGATTTCAGGAGAGCATCATCGGATACGACGAACCGGCTTACGCAACAGGCGTGTACAACATCCCCACGTTCTGGATCGGAGGAGAGCGATACTCGGAGCAACCCTATCGAGTCATCGCGAACGCACTCAGAAAGGAGTTGGGCTAAATGGCTGACCTCCCAAATCTCTACGAAGGGCTGGAGTTCCCTCCAGCTCCACCCGAGCGTCCATACGTTTTTATGAACATGGTCACCACGATCGACGGCAAGATCGTGACCGGTTCTCGCGAAGACTCTGTCGAGGATCTCGGAACAGACATGGACCATCGAATGATGCGAGTTATCGAACACGCAGCCGATGCCGTCATGATCGGTGCCGCGACCCTGCGCGCAAACTCCAAAATGTCCTATGCCAAGCACTTGTACCGAATCGTCGTTACACGCTCAATGGACATTGATCTCAATTGTCGCTTTTTTACAGAAGCGCCAGAAAAATCCATCATTATCTGCCCGCCCTCTACCATCGTGCCTGCGGAAAAAGGCATCTCGGTCGTAAGACTTGAAGACCCCAAAGATTGGCACGCCTCGCTGAGAACTCTAAGGAACGAATTTAAGATTGAAAAGCTGCTCTGCGAAGGCGGCAGTGAACTTAACGCCCAACTGCTGAGGCTCGATCTTGCCGACGAACTCTTCCTCACCCTCGCTCCAAAAATCAAACTCGGCCGAGACCTGCCAAACTACGCAGGCGGAGAACCTCTGCCAAGATCGGAACTCCTCAACTTCGAAATTCAATCCGTTCAACAGTTTGAAAACGAAGTCTTCATTCGTTACCGCCGCCCGCGATAGGGAAAGATGAATCTCTCAGGAACGCACAAAAAAGAGAGGAAACGACGACATACCCTGCGTCCGCTGCGCCCGATTGTCTACTTATCGCGAAACGCGAGTAAATCCCTTCCCCTCATGGGAGTCATCGTTCTCGCGGTAATGCTCATCAGCGGCATCGTCTCGATGATGAATTCAATCCCCTATTCAATTCGGACCATCTACTCCTACTCCAAGTCCATGGTTGGGGTCTCGCCTCGCGGTGATGTCGCCGCAACCCCCGTCATCGAAGAGACACTCAAGAAAGAATCCCCATACGAGCTCGACCGAGTTTTTACATGCCGGGTGACCGGAGCCGTTGTAAACAGCATCGTGGGCAAGTGGCCCTTCGTCGTGCTAGGAATGGCGCCCGACGACGCCAAGTACTACCTTGATCGACTCAACGTTCAATCGCTTCAAGGGCGGATGCCAGCCCCAGGAGCCCCCGAGGTTCTAATCAGCGAGCCTGTTGCACGCAACCTCAAAATCAAGATCGGCCAAGAACTCCTTGGTCCAACAAAGGCGGACTTCTATTCCCCAAAAAGCGTCAAGGTTGTCGGCATCGCCGAAACTGACAAGTGGGTCATGCTCAGCGACATCGAGTATCAGAGGCAAAATCACTTCCCGCCCATCGACAATGTCATCGCAATGACAAAGGACCCCGCCGAGATCGACGCCCTCGGACGATGGAGCGAAGAACGGTTCAAAGGCCAACGAGCCGCGGTCTTCTCCTACCACATCCTCGAACGCGACACAAACGACAACTTCGGCACTCTCTACCGAGTTCTCGATGTCGTCATAGGCACGCTTGTGCTCGTGATTACCGTTATGATGGGGATGCTCATCAATATCTACACCGGGCAGCGAATCGTCGAATTTGGGCTTCTCCAAGCCATTGGCTACACAAAACGCCAACTCATCGCAAGAGTAATGAAGGAAACAATCTTGGTGCTCGCCGCAGGATGGGTGCTTGGGGTAGCCGCATCCTTCGTCCTCCTCAGCATAGTCGAGCAAAAGCTCTTCGTTCCAAACGCCTATTTCATCAGTACGGCCGACCCGATTGCCTACGCATACACGATCCCCGTGCCCCTTGCCATCATGATCGTTGGCGTTGCAACGGTCATCCTGCGCTTCCGGCAATTCGATCCTGTCACCATCGTCGAAAGGAGACTCGTATGATCCGCGCCGAAAGCGCATCTCTTGTTTACAGCGATCATGACAAAGTCGTGCATGCTTGCCGAGAGATCGACCTCACCATCGGCAGCGCAGAATTTACTGGCATCCTCGGCCCATCAGGATCAGGCAAGTCTTCGCTGCTGTATATCCTTAGCGGACTTAAAGTTCCTACCGAAGGAAGGATCTCATACGACGGGCAAGACCTAAACACCCTCTCCGATGAGGAGCGAAGTCACCTTCGCCTCCGCAACTTCGGATTCATATTCCAGCAGCCTTACCTCCTCGGATATCTCACCGCCATAGAAAATGTGCTTCTCGCGACCCAAGTGCAAAACCCACTTCAGCACGCCGAAGACCTCCTTGCAAAACTTGGCCTTCAAGACAAGATGAAGAGTCTCCCTCACGAACTATCCGGCGGCGAACGCCAACGGGTTTGTGTAGCCCGCGCCCTCATAGGTAACCCTCGTGCGATCTTCGCCGACGAACCGACGGCATCACTCGATCACGCAAATGGCCTCCAAGTCGTCGAATTGCTTAATGAGCATCGAGGAACCGGCTCCCTCATCATGGTCACGCATGACCCAACCATGCTCGAAAAGGCAAACCGAGTTCTCCAGATCATAGAAGGAAGGGTCGAAGAGACTCAGGCTGTTCGCTAGGCAACGGTAGAATCTCCCAATGTCGCCCCGGCTCATCTTCGCCCTGGAAACCGTATATAGAGCCGGCAAGTTCACGCTAGCCCACTTCAATGCCAACACCAAAGTCGAACTAAAGGCCGACGATTCACCCGTAACCGTCGCCGACAGAGGCGCCGAACGCATCATCCGAGAGGCCATAGAACGCGAATATCCCGGCGAATCCATCCTCGGCGAAGAAGAAGGGTTCACCGAAGGCACGAACGGGAGATGGGTGTTGGACCCCATAGACGGTACAAAGTCATTCGTCTGTGGTGTATCTCTGTTCGCCACCCTCCTCGCCTACGAAGACGAGCAAGGTGGCCAACTCGGCGTTTGTTACTTTCCTGCCCTCGAGGAGGTCGTTTATGCCGAGCGTGGTCATGGGACATTCTGGAACGGGAAACAATGCCGGGTCTCTGCGCACCCCACCGTCAAGAATGCGACACTATCCTGTGGAAGCCACTCAAGCATGGCAAAACAAGGCCACATGTCATCCCTTCTCAAACTCGCCGAACAAACGCAAGCCACCCGCACATGGAGCGATGCATACGGGCATGCCCTCGTTGCAACTGGAAGGATTGAAGCCATGATCGACCCCATCGTCTCACATTGGGATATCGCAGCGATGGCAATCATCGTCCGAGAAGCAGGTGGACGTTTTACAACAATGGACGGCGGCGAAGCGCTGGGCAACGAAGCATTAAGCTCAAACGGACTCTTCCACCAGGAACTCGTGGAGGCATTTAGTCGTTGAGGGTCCTTGGAATCGACTTTGGCTCAAAGAGGATCGGCATTGCTATCGGAGAGTCCGATCACCAAGTAGCGACCGCTCGGAAGCCTATTGAGGCCTCAGGGACTTTGCGAAAAGACGCCGAGGCAATCTCCCAACTTGCGAGGACTGAACAGGTAGATCGACTCATTCTCGGCATTCCCCTCAACCCCGATGGCGAGGATCGAATGGCACGGGTGTGCGGCAAGCTTGGCGAAATCCTTCGCGAACTTGGATGGACAGTGGAAACCGTAGACGAATCGTTCACCAGCGTCCTGGCAGAGTCCGACTTGGCAGAGCTTGGCCTAAAGGCCAGTGAACGCAGGAAGCAGCGAGACGGCGAAGCCGCAGTTAGAATCTTGGAGAGGTACTGGCATGGCGAAAAAGAAACCCAGCAGACTTAAGCGCCTCCTAAAACTCGCCCTAACTCTCACCATCATCGTGAGCGCCATAGCCTATTGGGGGTACACACAACTTCAGCCTACCAACAGCGCAAAAGCCTTCTACATGCGATACGACAACCCAAAGACCCTAAGCGCAGTCCTCGACAACCTCCAAGAAAAGGGAGTTGTCAGAAACGCAACCGTTGCCGACTGGTACTCCCGAATCTCAAAAGTCCCACGTCAGGTCAAGCGCGGAACGTACCAAGTCAAACCTGGAAGCACGATAGAGGAGGTCTACAAGACGCTTCAAAACCCTGTTCGACAAATGGTGCGAATTCCTGAAACCTACTGGGCTTCAAGAGTCGGCCCGCTTCTCGAAGAGAAAGGGGTCGCCAGCGCCACCGAATACGCAAAGCTGATCAAGACACCCCAAGCTTTTCAGTCAGAAGTTGGCTTCCCACTCCCGAAAACCGGCACGCTCGAAGGTTATCTCTACCCCGACACATACGACCTGCCCCCATTGCTGGGAGCAAGACAAACGATCATTCGACAACTCAAAACATTCGAAGAAAAAGTCTACAAAAAGCTGCCACCAGACACAAACCTCAACCGAACGCTGACTCTCGCGTCGATGCTCCAGCTTGAGGTCAAACTAGATAATGAGCGCCCTATCGTCGCTGGCGTAATCGAAAACCGTGTAAAGCAAAAAATGCCCCTTCAGATCGACGCTACAGTCCTCTATGGATTGCAAGAATGGCGAAGACTCACTTACGACGATTACCGAAACACAGACTCGCCGTACAACACCTATCGTATTAAGGGATTCCCCCCAGGGCCCATCTGTTCCCCCACCATACGAAACGTAACCGCCGCACTAAACCCGTCGAGTCATCCGTATCTGTTCTATGTGGCTCTCCCCGAAGGCAAGCACCTCTTTAGCAGCACATACAAAGAACACCTGAAGAATATTGCCCTCAGAAAAGCTGCCCTCGCCCAACAGGCTAAGGAAGCAAAATGAAAGGATTCAAGATCGGCAAATATGCCAAGGAGCGAATGCGCAAGCCTTTCCGAGCGCTCTGTCCTATTGAGTCCGTCGATAGCATCCTTAGCATTAAGCCCGAAGATATCGCTGCCTCAGGCAAAAAGCTCGTCCTGCTCGACGTGGACAACACCCTGCTTCCCTGGAAGTCAGAAGTCGTTCCCCCAGCGACCCTCGAGTGGATCGCCTCGCTAAAGGCTCTCGACATCAATCTCTGCATTTTAAGCAACACCCGCCACCCCGATCGACTTCAGCGCCTGTCCAAATTGATGGATATTCCGTTCATCAGGGGGAGATTCAAGCCAAACCCCACCATTTATAGGCAAGCACTCCAACAGTTCAACGCAAAGCCCGAAGAAGCCATCATGATCGGCGACCAACTCTTCACCGACGTTCTTGGGGCTAGCCGCGCTGGCATTGACGCCATCTGGGTTCTCCAGATGGCTCCACGCGAGTTTCCGGGTACAAAGATCAGCCGACTCGGCGAACGTATCGTCCGCCGAACACTTTACAGAGCTATGCATCCACCGACAGATCCAAACAACCCGCCCACAAACAGCGAGACAGAGATTCTGGGCTCGACAGAGGGAAACCCCCAGGCCGGCACCGAAGACGAGCTCGACCTCATGCCGAGCGAGGCCGGAGCAGCCGAACTGCTCAAGCGCCCAATCGTCAGGCAGTTTGCCAAGTTCTGCATCGTTGGTGGTCTGTCCTTTGCAATCGACTATTGCATCCGCATGACCATGCTGTTCGCGATCCCCTATCAAGGTGGGCTCCTCAGCGATGTCGCCGGGCAAACCCTGATCGAAAAATTTCCCAATCTGCTCGGTGGTTTCAACACGCCAAAAGAAGCCTTCTATCCCATCGTCGCGCTCACCGGTGGTGCCTTCGGCATGATCAATAGCTTCCTTTGGAATCGCCGATGGACATTTAGAATCAAGGGAAGAAAAGACCGCCTTGCCCAGCTAAGGAAGTTCTTTGTGATCTCCTGCATCGGCTGGTTGATCAACGTTGTCATCAGTTCTGCGCTAAACCACGCAATCCCCGGAGATGAAAAAATGAGTGCGAGGATCGCCATCATCGTCGCTACCGGCATTGCTGCGTTCTGGAACTTCTTCGGTCAGCGACTCTATGCCTTCAAAAAGAAAGAGTAATGCCCCAAACTTACCCCTGGCAAGAAGCCCCGAAAGCCGACTTTGCAGTAATCGGCGATCCCGTATCTCACTCCCTTTCCCCCCAGATGCACGAGGCGGCATACCGTGCCCTTGAGTTGCCCTACAAATACGTGGCGATTCGCGTTCCACCCCACGAAGTAGGCATGGCCCTCCAGCATCTCAGCGGCCTCGGCTACGTAGGAGCCAATATCACCGTCCCGCACAAGGAAGAAGTACTTCTTTGGACCGGCAGCGTCGATTCATTTGCCAAACGAGTTCGAGCCGCGAATACGGTGCATATGGCCGCCCGTCAAGCCATCAACACCGACGGCCCTGGGTTCATGGACACCCTCAACGACCTGAACGTAAATCAAAATAGCCGGGTGCTCGTTCTGGGTGCTGGCGGTTCTGCGCGATCCATCGTCACCGCACTACTCGACGCCGGTTACAGCGTCGGACTCTGGAACCGAACGTACGCCCGAGCACAAGCAATGCTCGATGAATTCGATCTCGAAGCCACTCTTCACGAATCAATCGACCTTGAGGGCTACGACGTTGTCGTGAACGCTACCGCTAGCGGCATCGCGGATGACGACCTCGGAATTGACTGGTCCAAAGCCAATAAATCCGCCATCGCATACGATCTCTACTACGCAAATGGCCTCACGCCGTACTTGAATTCCGCATCCGCCGCTGGCTTAAAGTGCATAGATGGCAGACATCTTCTGGTAGCCCAAGGAGCTAGGTCGTTCGAGTGGTGGCTGGACAAGCAAGCCCCCCGAGAGGCTATGATGAATGCAATCCGATGACCTTTCTCCCCGCTACGCAGGAAAACATCAGTAGGACGGCCGACATTCTGCGCTCGGGCGGTTTAGCAATCATTCCAACAGAAACCGTTTACGGCATTGCCGCTGTTGCGACGAACGCAGAGGCCGTTGCCAAAATCTACAGCGCAAAAGGCCGACCCGCCGATAACCCGCTCATCATCCACATCTCAAGCATTGAGCAGATTGAGCCGTACATTCAAGGCTGGACTGAGTCGGGTCAAGCCCTGGCAAAACGCTACTGGCCCGGGCCCCTCACCCTCGTCTTCAAGAAGACCGATCTTATCCCAGACATTGTCACTGGCGGGCTTGATACGGTCGCCGTTAGGATGCCGTCACACCTCGTCGCACACGCCCTCATCGAAGCAGTTGGGGCCCCCCTCGCCGCCCCAAGTGCAAACAAGTTCATGCACCTCTCCGCGACGCGAGTAGACCACCTTGATCCAACCTTTGTTGACAGAGTAGATGCCGTTCTCGACGGAGGTCCGTGTATCGTTGGACTGGAATCGACCGTTGTCGACGTAACCGAGCATCCGCCCCGAATTCTTAGACCTGGTGCCGTCTCCCGAGCAGATATCCAAGCGGCAATCGGGTCCCCGCTCGGGGCCGTCCCACACCCGTCGCTAAAGCGTTCGCCCGGCTTATTCCCCAAGCATTACTCCCCAAACGCCCCGACGATGCTCGTCGATGTTCTGCCACCCGACAGCGCCGGTCTTACCTTTGGCGAGGCCAATCCACCTCACCAAGTGCACATGCCTGCCGACCCCGTGCACTACGCGAAAGAACTTTACGACGCATTGCATCGAGTGGACACCCAGAATCCAGAAACGATCTTCATCGAACGTCCCCCCGAAAACCCAGAATGGGAAGCGGTTTGGGATCGAATCATCCGCGCCGCTGGTGACGTGGACGAAGATTTCTAACGGAAAGCAAAAAAGCGACGGCTACTTGCCAGCATCGATCGATCTCGGCTTGGGTCGCAGAAATCCGACGGTCCCCTGCACCTTCGTTAGAATCGACTTCACGAGCTTCAGCTCTTCATCAACCGCATTGCCGTCATAAGCGAGCGGCACAAGGAGATAGTCCGCGCGCTCTTCCTGAACGACATCCTCAAGAGTCGAGGCAAAGTCTCGCCCGCGCTCGACCTTCACAACAAAGTTCACGTCCGCCTCGCTCAACATAGCCTTCGCTGGCTCAAAAGCGCTCTTCGCCAACTCCTCATCCTCCGACATTGGCGCTGTCAAAGGCTGGTGCCGAGGCACAACGATTACAAAAGTTGCCACCACCTGCGAGCTAAAATCGCGTGACATTCGGATCGCCGCTTCAAGCCCATCCCGATCCTGTTCCTCACCCCGAAGGAGCAACACCAGCTTCGAGCTAAACATCGGCCCTGGCTTGCGCTTCTTCTTCCCTGGAGTCTCAACCAAAAGATCCAAAGACCGGCGAGCGTCATCCACTGTCTCCGCGACCGGCAATTGTGAGCGAACCTCAGGCACGCTGCGAAACACATCGCGAATGTTCGCCGGAACCGCCGCAACGATCACACGTGCATCCTGCGACTCAATAAAGTGCAGGATGTCACGAAAGGTGTCAACCCCCTCCACCGTACACTCGGTAATGCCCGAGCAATCGATGATGACACCGCTCGGATGCCGCTTCAAAGTCAGCGAAATAGCGGTATGAACAGTCTGCCAAAAGTTCGAGCGAAGAGCGCCCGAAAGAATAATGACGTCCTCATAACTCTCGACGATCATTTAAGGAAATACCTCACATTTGTGATGACGACGTTTTTACGTTTCGCCAACGCAATCTTAAGCGGAACAGCTGCATTCGAGTGCAAAAGCGACTGAACCCAGTTCTTCGGAACAGCTTGTGGCACGATCACGGTGATCAAGAGATCGGGGTCCTCCGCCAACGTCTGATCGATGTATTCCACGATTGGCGTCACCAAAGATCGGTACGGCGATTCTAGGATGACCAGCGGCATGTCTGCGCCAAACTTGGTCCAGTCCTGCTTGATCTGGCTAACGTTCGATGGGTCAAGCGTGACGTGGATCGCCCGCACATCCTTGGTCATCGCCTGCGCATAGGAGATCGCTTGAAGGATTCCCTTGTGCAAACGAGGCACCAAGAGCATAACCGTCGTTCTGGTCGGGATGATCTTGTCATCCGGCTCAACGCTCAACTCCTTCGCAAGATAGTTGTAGTGCTTGCGAATAAAGCTAAACACGATGAGCAGAACGGTCAGCGCAACCACAATCAGCCATGCGCCCTCTGCGAACTTTGTATAAAGCAGAATCCCCAGCACGACGAACGTGACCGCCGCTCCAACGCCACTGAGTATCGTCTTCCAAGCTGGCGAACCCTCACGCTTAAACTTCAAGCACATCCCTGCTTGACTCATCGTAAAGGAGATAAATACGCCCATCGCATATAGCGGGATCAAGGAGTGTGTGTTCGCGTTATAAACGACGATCAGACCGATGGCTGCAAGCGACAGCAGAACAATTCCGTTCTGATAAACCAGCCGGTCGCCAACCGTCCCCAACTGCCTCGGAAGAAAGCCGTCCTTCGCCACAAAGCTGCACAGACGAGGAAAGTCTGCATATGCCGTATTCGCCGCCAAAAAGAGGATCAGTGCCGTTGCAAGCTGCATCGCATAAAACAGGTTGTAACTGAAATGCTTGTCCGCAATTTGGGCGACCACGGTTTTGTAACCCGTGGCCTCCTGCGCCATCGGCACGATCCCTTCATGCATCGCCAGATAGCTCAGCCCTATGAACATTGTCATCAGAAGGCCAACCATCATCATCAGCGTTAAAGCCGCATTTTTGGCCTCGGGCGGGCGAAAAGCCTGAACGCCATCCGCGATCGCTTCCGTACCCGTAAGGGCCGTACACGACGCTGCAAACGCCCGCAGCAACAGAAATGCGTTCACCGCATGCCAGCCTTCGTTAGGCTCGGCGATACCAGTCGCCACATGGTGCGGCACTCCCCAAGTGTCAACGACACCCTTAAAAATCAAAGCCAAAACCAAGAAAACAAACGTGTAGGTCGGAATCGCAAAGAGCATTCCCGACTCTTTCGCGCCTCGCAAGTTTGCGATCATCAAAATACAAATCGCGGCAACACCAATCCCTACGGCATATGGCTTAGTATCGGCATAGAGTGAGATGATAGCGTTGACGCCTGACGAAACCGACACCGCAACGGTCAGAACGTAATCAATCAGCAACGAGCCGCCCGCGATCTTCCCCGCGCCCGAGCCCAGGTTCTCCGTAGACACAAGGTAGGTGCCGCCACCTTTTGGATAAGCGTGAATCGTCTGGTAATAGCTAAAGGCGATCAGAAGCATCAAGCCGCCCAGCCACCACGAAACGTCGAACACAAAGGGCATCGCCGCCGCGCCCGCTAGCATCAAAACCAGCAGAATCTCTTCTGTGGCGTAAGCGACCGAAGATAAGGCATCGGAGGCAAAAACGGGCAGGCCGAAGACTTTGGGAAGCCTCTCGTGATGGGCGTGCTTTGTTTGGATCGGGTCGCCGATGAGAACCCGCTTCAGTTTGCTATAGACAGACATAAGAACGCCTACGAGCCCGAGCTAAGCACGCGCAGGCCGACCAACTCCTTCCGTTTGTCGAACTCGCAGAAGACGCGTGGCTCTCCCTTTATACCAAGGGCTCTGCGAGGATTGTGAGCACAAAGCCGGATGGCGGCCTCATCTCCAAAATCTTCAGCCAAATTTTGGAATGCGTTAAGCAAGGTAATCGAACTGCCCGCAAGCGTCTCCGTTCCAGAAACAGTCACCCTATCACGCTCGACCGTAACAGCCGTCCCCCACATGTCAAGCTTCGTCCCCGGCGTGAGCCCGGTTGCCATAGTGCTGTCGCTAATCGCGATAATTGCATCCAGAGACTTCGTTTTCAGAAGTAAACGCATGGAATCCTTGGAGACATGAATACGGTCGTAGATAACTTCGGTTGCAATTGCGTCGTTGGTCAAGAAGTAGCCGACCGCCCCCGCCTCACGATGGTGAAACGGTCTCATCGCATTGAACATATGCGTCGCATGCAACGCCCCAAACTCAAATCCGAAGCGCGCCTCATCGAACATAGCGTTCGTGTGTCCCATACTCACAATCACGCCACGATCCGATAGCCGTGTAATCAACTCCAAGGCACGGGGCCGTTCCGGTGCCATCGTCACAACCTTCAAACGAGGATCGTCAAAAATCGCATCCCACCCCGAGCCACCCTCGGGCGGATCCAAAATTGCAGATTGAGGCTGCGCACCCGGGAATTCTGGACTGATAAAGGGTCCCTCAAGATGCACTCCCGCAATCATCGGCTCATCAGCAGGGATTTGACTCATCGCCTTCTGAACGTCGTCAACCGAGGCCGTCACCGTCGTCATCAGGACCGATTCATAACCAACCTTCTCCAAACCCCGGCATAAAACCCGCAGATCCTCGGTACTCGCCGACATAAAGTCGATGCCAAACGCACCATGAAAGTGAATATCCACAAACCCAGGAACCAGCGTCAGTTGCGGCGGGCGGCTAACGCGTTCAAAGGTCGGCGAAGGCCCCGACCAATCTACCAAATAGCTCCCAAACCCTTCCGAACCCAAGTAGTCGGCGACGTACTTCATGGCGCGATGATGTACCCCCCGTCCGAGCGTATGACCTTGCCATCAATCTCAAGAATCGTCAGCTCGCTCAGCACATCTGCAGGATCCAAACCTAACTCCATCGCAATCTTCTCCGCTGGCATCGCATGAACGGACAGGGCTTTCAAAATCGCGTGATCGCTCTCTGCTACCTCTCGCCGTCCCGAAGGCTTCGAAAGGTCCAACAAGTTGAGGTCCTCCAAAATCTGATCGGGATGATCCACCAGCGTAGCTCCAAGCCTAATCAAGTGATGCGATCCACGAAAGCTGCTCATACTGACGTTAGAAGGCACGACAAAGACCTGCTTACCCAATTCAACCGCCGCATTCGCCGTAGCCAGCGATCCCGATCTCTCTGGCGCTTCAATAATCAATACTGCATCCGAGAGGGCCGCAATGACCGCGTTGCGCTGTAGAAAAGTATGCTCCCGAGGTTTGTGCCCAACCGCAAACTGACTTGCCAAACAGCCGCTCTCACGTATTTGCTGAAAGAGAGTTCTGTGTGAGGCTGGATAAACGCCTTCGATCCCTGTCGCAAGCACCGCCGCCGTCTTCCCACCACACTTCAGCGCCGATTGATGCGCGACCGCATCCACCCCGAGGGCTCCACCGCTGACAACAGCCACCCCTGCCCCCACCAAACGCTCGACAAATTTCTGAGTGACCGCCTTCCCATACGTCGAAGCTGCACGAGTGCCAACTACCGCAACCGTCGGTTGCTCAAAAATCTGTCGGTCACCCCAAAGAAACAAACCTGCGAAGAAGGTGCGCACTGGCTGTAGCCTCAAGGGCAAATCAACAACTGAAATCGCCTGCACACCCAGCGCAAGCGCTTTTTCAAGCCCATCCGTTCGTGTCCGCTCCACGCGTTGCCTTTCGGCATCAGATAATAATGGACACGCCAAGATTCTCTGGCGGGCGTCTGGCAAGGAATTGCCCTCAAGCCATCGGACAACCGGTTCTAATTTATGAAAAGGCAGTTCCGCCGCAAGGAGGAACTGCCAATAATCAGCCGAGCCAAGAGAACGGCTCATGCCACAGTCTAAAGACCGCCGCCGCCAACACGGCCGCCACCGCCAGTACCTGTTCCGGGGCCGCCAGTGCGTCCGCCGGTCTGGCCTGGATTTGTGCTCGCCGGGCGTACCGACGGAGGAAGCGCATTGTCAACAGTGACGCCATATTCCTTCACCGTCGTATTGCCCATCCAGTCCGTCGCCGTTACCTTAATCGTACGGCGCCCATTCGAAAGCGGCTTGTTCTTGGTGTAAGGAGAAATCCGAACGATAGCAAGGCCATCGCGACCGTATTCAAACTCCATCTCCTCGCCATCAACCTCAATCCGAACCGTCGAGCTATTCACTCCGGTAGCTTCATCGTCGATGGAGATCAGCATCTCAAGAGGAGGTCCTCCAACAAGGTCACCGGGATTCGGCCAAATCATGTTGATCTTGGGACCGGTCAAGTCCACGCCATTATCGGGATCGAAAGCCAGCAGGCTGCCGTCTTGTGCGAGAACAAGAAGGGTCTTCCCAGAAAGAACGACTGGGCCTGAAGCAGGGATCGCAAGCGGAATCTGATTGGTCGGAGGCTGTGCTTGTCCGCCAGCGCCACCTGCGCCACCACCACCAGCAAGTCCACCACCGCCGCCGCCGCCGCCAAATCCAGCGCCACCGCCACGGCCCGAACCGCCGCGTCCGCTGCTGCTCGGATCCTCAGTGGTAAAGCTTGTACCTGCTAACGGACGAATCAAGAAGCTCCATACAACGTCGCCCGTCGCCGGATTCACCGCAACAATGCTGCCCGCGGTCGTTGGCTGAACGAACATCTTTCCAGCTGCCGAGGGCCGGACCGACGGATACGAACCTAATTCAATCGTCTTGCCTCGAAGCTTCGGGGCTCCTCCAAGCGGCTCATACAGGAACGCCTTTCCATCGCGGGTTACCGCAAAAACGCCTTCCGAGGAAACTGCAGGAGCGAACATCAGAGGCTCACCCGTGTTCTGCTGCCAACGCACACCACCAGAACGTGCCGTCAAACAGACGACATAGCTTCCAGCGCTCGCGTAGACATAGTCTCCATAAACAGCAGGCTGGGAATCTGTATTGACGTTTGTAAAGCGTCGATTCCAATCTACTTTCATCGAGAGAACATTCAAGCTCGTCAGGGAGTTGTCGCTGGAATAAAACAGCACCGAATTCCCATAAGAAGCCAGTTGCCCAGTCAGTCCAGCAAAGACCTTGTAAGGAGCATTCCAAACCTTCTCACCGGTCGCTCCATTGATAGCCATCAGAGTGCTGTCAGAAAGCATGAACAAGACGATGTTGCCAACGACAACCGGTTGCCCCACAATCGGGACATCCGAAGCGTAGGCCCACTTTGCCTCTCCGCGATCTGCGGTAACTCCGTAAACGATCTGATTGTCACCGACGGCGACCACGACATCACCCACGAGCACAAGCCCGTTGCGGAAATATCCTGGAATCGGATCGGCTAATGGATAGCGCCACTTCTGGTTGCCGGTTTCCATGTCAAGCGCAAACATGCGCTGGCCAACCGCTGCATAAACCATCCCCTTTGACACGACCGGAGCTCCGGTGGGGGACACGGGCGTGGAATATGCCCAGCGCCAAGCCAGAGGAATGGGGCCTGAGAATTGGGCGAGTGCGCTGCCCAAAAGACCAAGCGCCAGTGTTCCGATCGCTATGATGCGCGACGTTCGCATACCTGTATAAACCTCCAAACGCATTAGTCCAAAGACCAACGCTTCCCTGATTTTAACGGTAATCAAGCCTGCTTGTCTATGCAGACAGAGAATCAGGGTCATATCATCGGACGCTTCGAAGACGGCTTCCGTCACTGCGATTACTGCAAAATGCCCTCAAAACCGATCATCCTATGCTAAATCGAAGGCGGATTCTGTGTCGAAAGCTCTACCCATACTTTGCTACCACAAAGTCGGAACCCTCAAAGAAGAAGGGAGATGGCTCAATGTCGAGCCGGAAACCTTGAGGAGTCACATCCGCTTTTTTGCAAGACGAAAGTACAGCTTTGTCCAAGCATGCGATCTCGCAAATCACTGGCCTTCAAGGGCCGTATGCCTAACGTTCGATGACGCCTACACTTCGACGCTCACAACAGGCATCGAGGTCATGCGCCAAGAAAGCGCCACCGCGTCGATCTTCGTGGTGAGCTCTCTAACCGGGAAAAGCTCCGAATGGGATGGCGTCCGCGCGGCTAAACTCGCCGATACTCAGCTCATTATTGATGCGAGCCACCTCGGTTTCGAGATCGGAAATCACACCGCAAATCACCCCCGACTGTCGAAGTTAAGTGAAGTCCAACAACTGCACGAACTCACCAAATGTCATCAGGTGCTGGTTGATCTAAACATCCATCCAACGACAATCGCCTATCCGTACGGTTCGCACAATCAAGCCACGTTTCAAGCCGCTCAAAGCCTTGGCTACACAGTAGGGCTCGCTCTCAGCCGCCGTCCTGCAAACCCCACGGATCAAAAACTGGCTCTTCCCCGCATCGTCATCTCATACGGCGACCGTCTACCCTCCCTGCTCTACAAACTCTTCTTAAGGCCGCTTCTGCCATCGACAAAGCGCCGCGAAGACTATGTGGCCTAGGAACAGGCTTGACGCCCTCCGAAAATATTGAGGTATCTTATGCTTCCCCGGCCTTACTGCACGGTCAAAAAGAGTCAAGTTGACAATTGATCAAAGGCGGTCGCGGGAATTCGGTTAGTCGCGGGCTCATAGCTCAGTTGGTTAGAGCGCACCCCTGATAAGGGTGAGGTCGCTAGTTCGAATCTAGCTGGGCCCACCAAAACTTCCCAAAGCGATAACCCGCAATGCGGGCGATTCTCACACTAACCACGATTCAAGGCTACGCCGCCAGATCACCCATGGCGCTGTCGTGCTGCATCGCTTCTGTCATGAGCGGGCCAAACATCGATTCAAGATCGGCGGGTTGGATGCCCAGACGTTTGCACGCATAGTCGTCGAGCTTTGGAATCGCCGAATTGGGGAAAGTCGTGTACCCAAGCTTGGCCGCTATCCAGTCCGCCAGATGCACAATGTCGACTAACGCTCGGTTCGGCTCCGAAGCAAAAATCGGCTCGTGATGCCAACGACTTGCTTCGCAGATTGCTTGTGCCAATCCGTGCTCGCCCGTCATTAATTCGCCAACTTCTGTGTGGTCAAATCCAAGGTAATACTTCTCAATTCCACGCACGTCTTCATTTGGCGCTTGACTTGCCGAGAGGGCAACCATGCTCATCTCACGCGGAAAAAACCCTGCCATACAAAGATAGCCACAATCCAAGAGCAAACCGGTGATGTGGGCAAGGTCAGGATCAACCGTCCCGATCTTTCGTGCGATAGTTCGTGCTGTCCCAGCAGTTAGCAAGGACCGCAGCCTAAACCCCTGCTGATCCATGCCCTGAACTTTGCTGAGGCTGTCTGAGTTCGATACCATCTGCAAACTTGCCAAAATGCTGCCGACCTGAAGTGGTCCAAGCAAATCAATGGCATGGCGAATCGACTGCACAGGCTTTGCATAAAATGCCGCCGAACTCGCCACTCGAACAACCTTGAGAGAAAGAGAGGGGTCCTTGCCTACCACTTCAGCCACGTCGCGAGGAGGTTCCCCAGCAGCGATCGCCGTAAGTGCTTGTACGATAATCGCCTGCATCGGCGATGTCTGATCCTTGCGCCGGATCATGATTCTTAACGAATCTAATTTGGGTCCCTTTGCGTGAAACGCGCCTTGATCGATCATTCTCCCTCCCCATGTCCCAGACCCGGCGGTTGAACAACCATGCCCGTGACACTAACACTTATCGGAAGTCTCCGCTTTGGCATACAGCAGCTCAACCCATTTTCAAAAAAATTGCGCAAATTTCGACTATTCTTTGGCATTGAACATTAGTGTTATCGCATCTAACGTCTGCCCCGTCGAATCAACCGCCACACATCTCTCTAACGCTTCAAAGAACGAACGATCGTCTAACTCTGCATCTCCCTGACGATAAGCCCGACAAGCTCAAACTAGGTCTTTATTCCAACGGCGTTTGCTTTCAAACGGATCAACCTGTCTATAATGCTCGTCCTACGACGGATTCCGAAAGGTTTCCGGGCCGGAGACGGATTGGTTATCGTTTAGGTTGATCATCCCAATCGTCGCATTTTCGCCCGGACAAAAAATCTCAGGATGATGAAGAAGAAAGTTATGTACAAAGGCAACGAACAAGCAAAGGTGATTGATCTGGCGGCCGCCAGAAGTCTCGCCAATGCGCCCCGGCAAAAATGCCCGGGCAACACATATTCGACGTTCGCCTAAGGCCGGTTTTACACGCCGCGCCTGGGCAATGACAGGCGCGGGAAAAAGCTCCTTCACCGGCATTTTTTTTGCCCTTCGACGAGTTCTGAGAGATCGAGGTCTTGCGGGCCGACGGTTTGGGTTACCAGCAAACGGGGCAGAGTCTAACGGCGCTGCCTAGCGATAACAACTCCCAAGCCATCCCTTGTCTGCAAGGCTCATGTTCTCCAATGCGTGGGCCGATGGCGTTGAGTTATCGCACCAAATCATCCGAACGTTGCCCGAATCACGAGCGGGCGATGCGACAAGCCAAGTGTATAGGCACGTGAAGGGTCGAAAGGCCGCTCACGTTGGCGTTCGGTTCTCAGCCCGCACTTGTCCACGCACGAATTGGTTTCCGTTGGGCCGAAGCGCTTGGGTTATCCGCCTTAAGCTGAAGCAACCCAGGGCATCACTTGTCCAACGGATCGAACAGTTTCGATTTCGGCTTTCCGGGCCGAAGGTCGTGGGTTATCACATCAGGAGGACGTGGGTTCGAGTCCCACCCGGTTCGGTCGAACGAACCGGCAGCTCAGTCTGGACAGAGCGCCTGACACACCTACCCACCCCGCTACTTGCCCGGAAAGCAAAAAGGAGCGATTCGTAGCTCACGCTTGGTGAAGCAGACAACAGTAGGCAATCGTACGTCGCGAATTTGATCGCCGATAGCTGATCGCCGACCGCAGATTTATGTCCGGGCCGGAGCCGGAGGGTTAACGTGATAGCTGGTTCGACTCCAGCACCCGCCTTTTAAGCGGTAGGGGCCAAGCGCAAGCAAGGCTCAGGATATGTTCCCTCCGCCGTACCCTTGCCCGGATTCAAAAACGAATCACGGATTACAGATCACGGATTTCCGATTTCCGGTTTCTGATCTCAACAAAAAAGGAAAAGGTGATAAGAACATGAGGTTCACAAAGCATTTGAGCTTAAAGAAGACAAAGCAGAAGATGGCTATCCCGGGTGCTGGACAGGTCCAGAACTCAGCAGGCGGTTTCGTCTGGACCCCCGATGCGTGGGCTCTGCTCGACAGGTTCCTGATCTTGGGTACCGAGGGTGGAACCTTTTACATCGGTGAGCATAAGCTGACGCGCGACAACGCTAAGAACGTCATGGAGCTGATCAAGCTCGACGGCGAAAAGGTCGTTGCCCGGATCGTTGAAATCAGCGAGTCGGGACGCACGCCGAAGAACGATGCTGCGATTTTTGCCCTCGCCCTGTGCGCTTCCTTCGGGGAGACGCCGGTGCGCCAGGCCGCATTTGCCGCGGTCCCGCGCGTCTGCCGAACCGGAACCCACCTTTTCCAATTCATCTCCGAAACCGAGGAGTTGCGTGGATGGGGTCGCGGTCTCCGAAAGGCGGTTCAGCGTTGGTACACGGAATCGTCTGCGGAGGATTTGGCTTACCAGGCGATGAAATATCAGCAGCGCGGCGGTTGGTCGCACCGTGACCTGTTGCGTTTGTCGCACCCGAAGGCGACCACCGAAGAGCACAACGTGATCTTCAAGTGGATCGTCAACGGTGTGTTTGCCGGATCGAACGACCGCATCGAAGCATTCGAGCGATTGAAGAAGACGGACAGCCCGAAGGCCGCCGCGAAGATCATCCGCGACTACAGGATGACGCGCGAATGTGTGCCGACCGAGCTGCTGACCCACGCGCAAGTGTGGGAGGCTTTGCTGGAGTCGATGCCGATGACGGCGATGATTCGCAACCTGGCGAACATGACCAGGTGCGGTCTGCTTGAAGTCGGAAACGACGGCACGAAGACGGTCATCGAGAGGCTGAAGAACGAGCAGGCGTTGAAGCGTGCGCGCGTGCACCCGCTGGCGATCCTCTTGGCTCAGGCAACCTACGCAAGAGGCCAGGGATTCCGCGGACAGCATTCGTGGACGCCCGTGCCGAAGATCGTCGATGCGCTTGACGAGGCCTTCTACAAGGCTTTTGCAAACGCAGAGCCGACCGGCAAAAGGTTCTTGCTGGGCGTAGACGTCTCGGGTTCAATGGCGTCCTACACCGTCGCCGGAACACAGCTGAGCGCATGCGAGGCGGCGACCGCGATGGCGATGGTCACCGTTGCGACGGAAGACTCCGTGCGTCCGATGGCGTTCAACCACGGTCTGCAGCCGCTCCCGATTTCGGGAAGGATGCGCCTGGATGACGCCCTGAAGCACACGAAGAACGTGAACTTTGGCGGAACGGACTGCGCTCTGCCGATGATCAACGCGACGAAGAACAAGTGGCCCGTCGATGTGTTCGTGGTCTACACGGACAGCGAGACGTGGTTCGGGCATATCCACCCGGCCCAGGCGCTGGAGGAGTACCGTCAGAAGATGGGAATCCCGGCGAAGCTGGTCGTGATGGGGATGTGCGCAAACCAGTTCACCATCGCCGATCCGCGCGACCAGGGAATGCTGGACGTCGTCGGATTCGATGCGGCGGTGCCGCAGGCTCTGCGCGAGTTCGCGCTAAGCTGAAGGCAAACGGCAGGCTGGCTGCAATAAGCCAGCCTGCTCCTCGTTTGAATACGCTAAACTATCCCAAACAAATGACCCTATCTGTCACATTCGACAAGTTTGCCGAGACCCTAACCAGGTTCGGGATGTCAAAAGACGTCTTCATTGTCGAAATCGGCGGGAAGGTCATGGTCACTGCTGTAAACCCAGAAAAGCGCTTCTTCGTCTCGGCAGAAAGCCCAAACGACAAGGGACTTACGGAAGCTGACCTCAAACAATCAGGACTTGTCGTATTCGAGGGGCGTTGGCAAGAGGGTGCCCCTGGCGAACAATCGCACGATAGCGAAGTCCAATTCGTCGCAGCTGTCGCCTACAAAGCTAAGAACAACCAAATCGGCCTATGGATGGACGCATTCCCGTTCCAACCCACACAGGCTCAAGTGCTTCACGCCGTCTATGACGAATTCAAACAACATGGCGACTTAGGCGAACTCGGATTCGAAGCGTTCGTCCGACTCGCAAACCCAACCGTCGTCATCGCCTCAAACCCAGAACTCGCGTCGTTCGCCCGAAAACACCTTTCACCCCCGTAGGCTCAGCCTCCCGCCCCCGTACCCTAGCCGAGAAGCACTCCGTGCGCTGTCCTCCAGTTTGCAAACAAGATCATAGAGCCGCCTCTTGGCTCACCTTCACTAACTCGACGCCTAGTCCAAAGATCGACTAAGCGCAAAACCCCTACGCACCTTGCTCACCACCGTCTATAAGACAGAACTCAGGATGGGAGAGATAACATTACAGTTTTATCGCTCTCATCCCGAGTTACCATCATTCTCGTTCAAATACAGCTTGGTGTAGCCACCTCGCAAAAAGCTGGTAGATATCAAACATCCTTCACAAGGCAACGACTTTTTGATAGCGTTGATCTTCTCACTTTTAGATTACGGATAATCTGAGAAGGATTGGGTTCCAACCTGGATTATTCTCATTTGCTGGATTATCCTTGATTGGGCCGTGATATTTACCTTAACGCTGGTTGTGCCAGATGTTGTCCCACTGCAATTCATATAGCAATTGTATAGGGTTACAGAAGGGTTAGCTATCCATTGACCGTTCACAAGTTGAAATACAGTAGTCGTTGACAGCTGTGTTGGCAACTCCCAAGGATCAGTTACATCCACTCCTCCATCCTGATCTACAACAGGCCCACCATTCCAGGTTGCTGATGCAGATCGAAAGGCTCCAATTCCTGCTGCAAGATCAGCATATGAAGTTGAAGAGTGGGGGATAATAATCCCTCCACATGCAGCCTTAGCCATAGTTTTCTGCCTTGGCTTCAACTGAACGCTATAGGGGCTTGTGCCTGGCAAATCGGATGGATTGTCCGGAACATACTTGATTTGCCAAGTATAGGTTGTATCAAAGTTTGCACTTGAGCTAACACTACCAGGGCCTTGCAGGAACACTCCAATGCCTACGTCGATCTCGCCGGTTTGTGTATCGTAACTACCGGTATATGGCGATGGAATACTACCACCCCAAATGTTAATTGAAGCATTTGCTGAGATGATCTCGATAGTGCCTGCGGCTGCAATTACTGAGGCGCTCATCAATACTGCGATGGCTGCTTGTTTAGTCAATATTCTCATATTCTCCCCAAATATCTAAGATTTTGCTTAGATACCATGTTTATTCAATATTATCTGTGCCTTAAAAGGCAATTCATTGTACAGGAAAGCCGAGAATATGAGTCTCGGCTTTCAGGCAAACGATACTTAACTACTGTCCACCCTTGCCACCTCCGCCGCGCGACATTCCGCGATTCTTGAGGTTCTCGGGCATCTCTTGTTGCGGCTTGTTTTGAGACTGCATATCCTTCACAGTCTGCTCAGGATTGTCTTGTTTTTCTCCGCACCCAGAAAGCATGACGCTAAACAAGCCTGTTAGAAACAATAGAGACAGTAAGCTCACGCGCTTTGTCATGGCTAACCCGTAACATCCCATTCGTACACGCTCAGGTCAAACGCGGTGCCTGCATGACCGTCAAGCACATTGCAACCAGCGGGGACAGCGGTGATCGGCTTAACTTTTGTCGACGAATCGGTGTAAGTAATGATGACCTTATCGCCGTGCCACGGCCATACGCCTCCATAGACGTTCCAAGCAAGTGGGCTTGAGGGATTCCATCCGCCAAACCACCAGTATCCCGGCCAA
The DNA here is from genome assembly GCA_019638775.1 of Fimbriimonadaceae bacterium. Classification (NCBI taxonomy): domain Bacteria; kingdom Bacillati; phylum Armatimonadota; class Fimbriimonadia; order Fimbriimonadales; family Fimbriimonadaceae; species Fimbriimonadaceae bacterium. Next base: position 547,353 of record JAHBTD010000001.1, read on the forward strand.
TCTGACATCCCAGGTCGCAGGTCATTAAAGTTCGTATCATAAATGCAAGGGGCATCGACTTCGTAGTTTCCACCACCAACTGGTGTACCGCTTGACCTGCGATCCCAAATGCTACTTATCGAGTATATGGTCTTGCTGATGTTATAGACCATTGTCTGAGAGATCGGAACATGATGAGTAGCAGATCCATCCCAGCCCTGAGGGTGAATGAACTGCGTATTCACTCCGAAATCACACTTGAATCCCAGGTTGAATACTTTTTGCATCGCTTGATACTGGTACGGCACGCTACTAGCAAGGACGGGAATGCCATATGTCTCTCGTTCATTCTCACCAGCAGGGTCCATCGTATCCGTAAACAAAGTTGCGTTTTTATTGTATGGATAGTTTAGATAATGTATGTTTGCATCATCAGTGGGCGGCACCACACTGTAGAATGGGGCCGAATCTCTGTAGAAAGCGATCGCATAATAGTCGTCGTAATCGACGCCATACATGATCGAAGAGGTCCCCATCTGCTTGGAATTGCTGATAGCCGACGTCTTCTTCGCTGCAGCCTTTGCCTGTGCAAAGACCGGGAACAGGATCGCCGCCAGAATGGCGATGATCGCAATAACGACGAGCAGTTCAATTAACGTAAATGCACGTTTAAGCATGTAAATTCCTCCCAGCGCCCAAACTCGGACGCTTGAATTAGGGCTTCCTAAATCATCCCTTGTTACCAGTGTTATCCAAAAAGAAGAGAAATCCTCCAAAAAAATAGTTTTTTATTAAAGCATTTGCCCAATTACAAGGCTTGAACCTACACACGACGCGCTTTCTGACCCTAATCCTTAACCCACATGAAAACGGCTAACCCAAAAGCGCCTACCCAAAAAAAAAAAGAAGGCCCCCGATTCCGGGGACCTTCAATTGCTTGCGCAGTGAGTCTAAAGCGTGCCGCCACCACCGCCTGGAGGAGGACCGCCGGGGCCGCGTCGCGGAAATGCAAACGGCTCTCCAACCATCTGCTTCCATTTCGACCGTTGGTCTGCCGTCAAGACCTCCATGATCTTGCCCATCAACTGCTCACGCATCTGGCCATCCATCGGGGGACCGCCTTGCCGGCCGGGTCCGCCCGGGCCACCTTGGCCGCCAGGACCACCCTGCCCCCCGTGCTGTCCGGGTCCGGCCTGCTGTCCGCCAAGTAACGGCTGATCGAGATCATCGCCGCCACCGCCACCGCCGCCGCGAGGAGGTCCACCCGGTCCGCCCTGTGGCGGTCGCATCTGCTGAAGGATGTCACGAATCTTCTGCTTCTGATCCTCTGTCAAGCGCAGCGCTTCGCCCACTTCAGGACGCGTAAACGCCATTGGCCCAGCAACCTGCAGCTCAATCTGCTCATATCGCTTGAACTGGGCATCGTCAAGAACCCGCTTCAGTTCGGCGCGGACTTTTTTCGGCGTATCGTCATTGTCGGGCGGGCCTTGAGGAGGTCCTTCCCGATCTCCGCCTCGTGGCGGTTCTGGACGGTACTTCTCCAAAATCTCTTGGATCTTCACTTTCTGAGCCTCAGTAATCTTCAGCTCTTTCTGAACTTCCGGCATCATCAGAATGCCAGGACCATTCGGACCGCCCGGCCCGCGCATACCGCCAGGACCTTGCTGGCCTCCTGGGCCGCCTTGTCCAGGTCCACCGGGACCACCACGCTGCCCAGGCCCGCCCTGCCCGCCAACTTGGCCGCCGGATGGATCGCTGGAACTCACAAACGCGACAACGTCGGACGAAATTCCGTTTTGTTCGCCATGAATCGGATTTTGCGCACTTGCAAAAACGGCAACAATGCCGAAACTGCAAATCACGAAACTCTTGAGGTAGCTGTTGCTAGCCATTTTTGTACTCCTTTACGGATCGTTCTCGACCCTTCGCACATCAATTTAGTTAGCAACTGTTTGAAAGTTATTTGGAATCGTCACTTTTTGAAGAAGCATCCATCGGGAACCGCATTTCAACCAACGTCCCTTTCCCCACATCACTTGTAATCTTGAGCTCACCGCCATAGCCCTCCACAATCGACTTACAAATCGCCAGCCCAAGCCCGCATCCGCCATCCTTCCTACTCCGCGCCTCATCCACCCGATAAAATCGCTCCGTCACTTTGTCAACGTGTTCAGCAGGAATCCCCGCCCCGTCGTCTTCAACGCTCAAGATGCCCTCATTTCCACGCGCTTTGGCAGTAACCGTTATCAACCCCGTCGCCGATGTGTACCGACGTGCGTTACCAAGCAGGTTCACCAAACATCGAACGATGTCTTCTTTATTCGCACAAATAGCCAGAGACTCATCTTCTACTCGAGAGCGAATCGTTGCCCCCGACTTAGGATCAAACTGCTCAACCGCTTCATCGATCGCCTCCCTCACCAAAACCGGCCCCACTGGCAGCGTCGATTCCTGAGCATCCGCCCGCGCAAGCACCAGCAGTTGTTGGACCAGCCTGCTCATCCCATCTGCTGCCTCATCGGCAATCTTCAAGGACTCCCTCAACTCACCCTCATCCCCCTCTTGAGAGAGCGCCGAACTTGTCGTCAGCTTCATCCGCGCTAGCGGCGTCCGCAACTCATGCGACGCATCCGCCACAAACTGCCTCTGCTTGGCAAGCGAATCCTGGAGCTCATTTAGCAGCCGCTCCCGTTGTTCAAAGGAGAGTTGCAGTCGTTCCACCATCTGATTAAAAGTAAGCGCCAACTGCGCCAATTCGTCCGTTCCACGCACATCCAAACGACGCGCCAGATCACTCTCCGAAATGTGCGCCGCCGCATCTGTCACCTCCATCACCGGCTTCAAAGCCCGATTCGCCAGAAACGACCCCGCAAGCGTTGCCACGATCAACGCTAGTGGAATCAAGATCAATAGAAGCCTCGTCTGCGTCGCAACCAACCGCTCAAACTCTTCGAGACTCCTCCCAAACTGCATCGTCCCCAAAAACTGCCCGTCACGAACAATCGCTTGGCTCAAAACCCTGGTTCGGCCTCCCTCCAACTCAACTGTCGTGAGGATCGGCGGCCCGCTCTGAACACGCAACGACGTCGGGTCCAGCGGCCCAACGTTCGGGTTCGGCGCAACGGGATTACCCTGAGCCCCAAAAAAGAGTGGTCGTTCCACAGCCGGAAGGTCATCCACCGGAGGTTGATTTCTACGCTCTTGAGCAGGTGGCATATTCTGTCCCGGAGGACCTCCAGGGCCTCCTAAGCTGCCCGGACCGCCGAAACCTTGCTGCCCCTGAAACCCCGGACCCCCGAGTGCCGGAGGCACATTCCGTGTGAGCTGCCGAGATCGCGCCAGCATATCGCCATCAAGCGATCGCATCACTGCCGTCTGCGTCGTATAAATCAACCCAAAGCCAATCCCCAACAGCGAAACCAGCACGACAAGTGCATTCAGCAACGTAAGCTTCGTGCGAAAAGAAAGTCCCGTCATTGGTCCCCCTCTCCACCTGCCGAGATGCGATAGCCGACGCCATGAATGGTCTCAATCAGACTGTGTTCCCGTCCAGTATCGATCTTCTTCCGCAATGACGTCACATGAAAATTGACTGTATTCGACAGGCTCTCAACGTCATTCCAAACCTGCTCCGTAATCAATTCACGTGATAGAGTTCGGCCTTGATTTCGAGCCAAAGCTTCAAGCAAAGAAAACTCTCTCCTCGTCAAGTGAAGTTCCTCGCCATCGCGTGTGACGAGGTGGCTGACCGGATCGATTTCAAGATCGGCAACGCGCACAATCTGAGTCTTGTGGATCTTGTCACGCCGAACCAACGCCCGAATCCTCGCCAAAAGCTCCGCGAAATCAAACGGCTTTGCTAAATAATCGTCGGCCCCAGAATCCAGCCCCCGCACCTTATCGCCCACCTGATCCCTTGCCGTCAGCATCAAAATCGGAACGGTCGCCCGCTGAGAACGCAACTCGCGGCAAACCTCAACCCCGTCCATCTTCGGCATCATCACGTCAAGCACAATCAGTTGATAAGCGCGGCCCGTCGCCATGCGCAAGCCCTCAACCCCGTCAAAGGCCAGATCGACGGTAAAGCCCTCCTTCTCAAGCGTGTGCCGCAAACGCTCGGCAATCACCTCGTCGTCTTCAATCGCAAGGATTCGCAAAGTCTTTGAAGTATAGCGACACCACGCAAGCTACTTCGCCGCGTCCACTCCCGGCAAAGGGAAATCACGGTTCTGAACGTGCTCTTTCTTCAGGACTTCTAAGGCTCGACGTACGACGTCCGGCCTCGCCGAAGCGATGTTTCGCTTTTCCCCAGGATCAACAGACAAGTCGTAGACCTCTATCAAATCCGGATTGCCCTTCAAATTCGGTTTGATCGCCTTCAAATCACCAAAAATCACAGCCTGCATAGATGCCGCTTCTGGGTATTCAAAGTACACATAATCCCGCTTTGCCGAAGACTTCCCTACCAGAGCCTTCGCATAACTCAAACCATCATTCTTCGGAGCTCGTACCCCGGTAACATCGCACAAAGTCGCCAGCGCATCATAGCAAACCGAAACATGATCGCTGGTCGTCCCCGGCTGAATCTTCCCCGGCCAAGACGCCACGAAAGGAACACGAATCCCACCTTCATACAAGCTCATCTTTCCCGCTCGCAAAATCCCGTTCGACTCAAAAAACTCTCGATCCACGCCTCCGTTGAAAGTCGCCCCATTATCCGAAGTGAAGATAACCAGAGTGTTGTCCTTCGTTCCCGATACTTCCAACGCCTTCAAAATCTCTCCGACCGTATGGTCCAGATAGGCGATCATCGCAGCATATGTCGCCCGCGGTCGAAGATTCGGCAGATACCCGCTCTGCCCGAGGTACGGCGCAGGATCCCACTCTTTTGGAAATTTCTCGACCCATTCCCGAGGCGCTTGCAAAGCCACATGCGGCAATACCGGCGCGTAATACAGGAAAAACGGCCGGCTCTTACTCGACTTAATGAACGCCGTGCAGGCGTCCATCATCCGCTCAGGAGCATAGTCCTTCCCACCAAACCGCTCCTCATACTCTTCAGCCGTCGCAAGTGGAGCATCGATCTTCTGGTGCGCGTTGTACGGTCGATTGCCCATCAATAGGTCAACACGATGGTCGCTCCACAAGTACGGCGGATAGTAATTGTGGGCTCGACGCTGGCATAGATAGCCGTAAAACCGATCAAACCCATGCGCCAAAGGATGCTCCACCGGATCGGGTCCACCAAGCCCCCACTTCCCCACCAAAGCCGTCCGATATCCCCCCGACTTCAAAGCCTCCGCAATCGTCGTCTCCGACTGTGGCAGGGGAAACTGCCCCTCCTTGTCGTTCGGCCCAAAGCCCCCCTGCTCCTTATTCCCCCGGACCGAAGCATGCCCTTGATGCTTCCCCGTAAGAAGGGATGCCCTGGTCGGCGCACACACCGGGCTAGCCGCATAAGACCGTGTAAATTTCACTCCCTCAGCCGCAAGTCGGTCGATGTTCGGAGTCGGAATCTTGGTTTGCCCATAACACCCAACTTCGCCATATCCCAGATCGTCGGCCATGATGTAGACGATGTTGGGTTTCACTTGAAGGGCAGTTACGGCCAACGCCGCGATAACGGATACCATGCCCTATTCTGCCGGATCGGTCTTTGACGGATTGATCACACACCTAAAGCCTGAGTGAAACAGCCCTGTGTCCGGCGAAGATTTCATCCGCGCGCTCGGCCTGTACCCCTTGCAATAGCAATCCGCACACAAGAACGAGCCCCCACGTAGCACCCTTTTTGCGACCCCCGGCTCAGCCGGATCATTCGATGAACTCGGCCCTTTGGGATCATTGTCTGCCATCTCCGAGTAGGCCGCTGCGCTGTACCAGTCCGCACACCACTCCCAAACATTCCCCGCCATATCATATAGCCCAAACTTGTTCGGCGCAAACGACTTCACAGGAGCGGTCGTCAAGAAACCGTCGGTATTCTCATTCTTGAGCGGAAACTGCCCCTGCCAAATATTGGCCTGTGGATGTTTGTCGTCAAACGGTTCAGAGCCCCAGATAAACGCCTGACCAGCAACCCCTCCCCTCGCCGCATATTCCCACTGCGCCTCAGTCGGCAGTTCTTTCCCCGCCCACTTGGCATATGCCCCCGCATCCTCCCATGCCACTTGAACGACAGGATGATCCTCCTTGCCCTCAATATCGGACCCCGGCCCCTCCGGATGCTTCCAATTCGCACCGATCACATAGTCCCAACCCTTGCCCGAAACGAAAACGAGCGCACCGGGTTTGAGCTTCTCTGGGTCAACGCCTGGAAACTCTTTAGGATCAATCGCCCGCTCTGCCACCGTCACGTATCCTGTCGCCTCCACAAACTCGGCAAACTGCGCATTCGTCACTTCATGCTCGTCCATGAAGAACCCGCTCATCTTAAGCTCCTTAGCAGGCGACTCGTCCACAAACCCCTCATCAGAGCCAATCGTGAAAGTGCCTAGTGGAATCCAAACCATCCCTTTGGGAACTGGGCGTGACTCACTCGCGACCGATGGCCCAACATCCTCCGACGCACCGCATCCCGCAACGAGCAAAAGAGCAAGAATGGAGACAAGGGCGCTGAAGGCAAGCAAGCGCAAAGCAAGCATAGAAAGAGTATGGAGACTATGACCCGAGACGTCAACATTCGCCCTCAAACGAAAGTATCTCGTGCCCCCTCTCGACCCTCCTCACTGTGCCGAGATAGGGTAAATTTACCGCTCATGGGCGGTTAGCTCAGTGGTAGAGCACTTCGTTCACACCGAAGGGGTCGTAGGTTCAAATCCTATACCGCCCACCATTCTTCAAAAAGCCCTCCCTTCCATTTTTCCGGAAATGGAGGGGAGGGTTGGGTGGGGAGGTCATCACTCCGCCCGAAACGCCTCAATCTCGCGCAAAAAACCCTCAGCCTCCGCGACTTCCTTCCCCACAATCGTGTCCTGCAAAAACTGCGCATACTTCGACTTCTTCATGACCCAGTAGATCGGAGGAATCATCGCCAGACCGAATACAACATTCCCGAACAACCACGCTGGATGAAGCGCAAAGATAAGCTCTGCGCCAATCAGCATCTGCCCGAGCAAGATCGGAAACACAAACCACAACGGAAGAGCAAGAATGAATGTCCACTGCGTCGCTTGAAGCCGAAGCTTCCTCAGTTTTGTCAGCTGAGTCTGCGTCTCAGTGACCGCCTTCGAGAAATCAAGTTCCGAAGAAAGAATCAACTGCCGGACGCTAACATGAATGAGGTAAATCGCAAACGCGAACACGGCAATTGCGGGGAGGCCAGCCGCTGGGGCAGCCAATAACTCCTGAATGTTCCCTGCCATAAAACCGCCAACGGCTATAGCGGTAACACCAGCAACGATCAGGTCCCAGATCGGCGACCTCTGGGTTCGACGACGAATCGATACTGTCTTCGATTGTTGCAACTGCTCTTGCAACCGCGTCTGTTGGGCTGTACACTTTTCGACCCGAGCTTGCAATTCGCTCCAAGCGTTGAGCATTTCTTGTCTTTCCATAGTTTTTCCTTGAGAGCCTAACTCTGCTGCTCGACCTCCAGCCGAAGCCTTTGCTTCAACCGTGTCAATTTCGTAGCGACGTTCTGAGGACTAATGCCGAGGATTTCGCCAATCTCTGCATGGCTGCGCTCCTCAATGTAGAGCATCAACAAAGCCCGACTGAACTCGTCCAGACCCGCGATCAGGCTATACAAGGCCTGTGAGTCCAACCCTTCGCTCGTAGGTTCGGGAATGTCGGCAAGTTCCTCGGCGGTCGTCAAATGCTGATTCCTCAGCTTCCACTTCCGAGCCCAAGAGATCGCGGTATTGAGAGCGACTTGATACATCCAAGTCGAAAAGGTCCGACTGGGGTCGTATTTGGGATACGCCCGCCAAAGCTGCAGAGTGATCTCCTGAGCCAGGTCCTGCTGATCCTCAGCAAGCCACGCATAGCTGCTGACCACCTTAAAAATAATCCCCTTGTGGCTCTCGATCTGAGATTGAAAGAGACTCTGTTGGTCAGCAAGATCGGTCTTGACTGAGGTCATGCCAAGTGATTCGCCCAACAAGAAGAATCCTTACACGACTTGGGACTTTTGTAGATTTCCAAATTCGAGAGCGCGAGCATGTCCTATTCTGTCAGCTTCTTTGGCAAGAGCGACTGCCCTCCGAAAACCCTCAGCTTAGGGATGGCTACCCTTTAACCGCCCGATAGAACCCTGCATCGATGTACTGCCCACCGCTAGTCTGCTTGCAGCTCACCGCAATCACATTCTTCCCCGACCTCAGCAATCCATCGGGAATGTCCACAAACAAATAATCCGTCGTATAACCCTCCAACCGGGCAATCTCCGACCCGTTCAGATACACAACCGCGTCCTCGTCGTGGTGGATTTTCAGCCAAAGATCGCCGGAGACATCGACAGCCGTAAACTCCCGCCGAATCCAAATCTTCTCACTCGACCACACCGTCCCAACAATCGCCCCCGGCGTTTGAGCCGTGCCAAAGCCAGACTTGCCCTGCTTCCAACCCACAGCCGAAAACGCCTCGCCAAACCAATCCGCCGCCGGTTCCGACTCCGTGTAAGACCACTCACCAGGAGAATCATCTGCCGTCGGCAAAACCGCCTGCATCGTCATCGGCGGGCCATAAACCGCCGAATTCACCTTCCGCAGCCAGTCCAAGGGCATCTTCAAAATCGAGCGGTCATAAGTCATCAGCCCGTTGACTTCAATCTCAACATCCGTCGTCTGTGTGTAAATCGCCGCGCTCAACCCCTTCGATTTCAGCAGCGTCAGGCTCTTAATCAGCTGCTCATAGCGCACCATCAAATCCGCCGAATTCGTGAAGCTGCGGTACCCCCAGTTATCCTTTTCCTGCCAGGTGTGCTTGTCCACCGGCAATCCAAGTCCTCCAAACTCACCCAGAACGATCGCCCGTCCAGGCACAGGGTCAGGCGATCCTGGCCCCGGATAAACGTGAATATCGAGCATATCCCCAGCCTCAACGAAGTTGCCTCCGCTTGCCGGATTCACAAGCCTGCTCGGATCAAATGCCTTCGTCCAGTCCGAAACACGCTTCGTATCAAACTGCCCCCAAGCCTCATTAAACGGAACCCAAACAACCACACTCGGAAACGGCTTGCATGCCGTCATGATGTTCCGCCATTCATCCTCAAACGCTTGCTTGCTAACGGCAGGTCGCGGCCCGTCGGGTTTCTCATTCTTCACCCGAAAGTTCGTGTTCCAACCCGGACCAAACTTCAAATTGCTCGGCATATCCTGCCAAACCAAAAGCCCAAGCTCATCGCAGTGCCGATAAAACCGTGCTGGCTCCACCTTCACATGCTTGCGAACCGTGTTAAAGCCCGCCCTCTTCAAAACCTCAAGGTCATACCGCAGAGCATCGTCGCTCGGAGGCGTGTATAAGCCGTCCGGCCACCAACCCTGATCCAGCGGTCCAAACATAAAGATCGGTTCTCCGTTCAGATAGGTCCGAACTCCAAACTTGTCCTCTTTCAAGGCGATCTCTCGTATCCCAAAATAGCTGCCCGCCTTATCGACCGCCTTCTCGCCCTGACGAAGCTCAACTTCAAGATCATAGAGAGTCGGCGAATCCGGCGACCAAAGCCGTGGCTGGGGCACCTTCAAAGCAATTGGTTTCCCGGCCGGAGCAGAACCAGTAGCAACCTCTGCCCCGTTCAACATTGCCTTCACATGCACGGTCAAGCCTTCATGCTTCCCCTCAACCCCCACATCCACCTTCACGTCGCCAGAAATCTTCGTCTCAGCAACAACCAAGGCTATGGAAGAAGTCGAAACCGGCTCCATCCAAACGGTTTGCCAAATCCCCGTGACCGCCGTATACCAAATCCCACTCGGTGTAAAAGTCTGCTTGCCATAGGGTTGATCGCCGTCTGTCGTCGGATCCCACACGCGCAGAACAAGCTCATTCTCCCCGGCCTTCAAGGCGTCCGTGATGTCAAAGCCAAACGGATCGTAGCCCCCAAAATGCTCCCCCACCAACTTCCCATTGACAAGAACTTTGGTGTGCCAATCCACTGCTCCAAAGTTCAGCCGAAGGCGCTGACCTTTCCAGCCATCAGGCACAACTACAGTGCGCCGATACCAAAGCGCCTGATCGGCATAAACCTGTTTCTGAACCCCACTTAAATGCGACTGGACCGGGTAAGGAACCAGAATTTTCCCTTGTGCGCCAGGCCAAATCTCAAGGTTTGCCGGAGCAATCGCATACTCCCAAGACCCGTTCAAATTCTCCCAACGGTCGCGTACCATCTGAGGCCGGGGATACTCCTTCCAAGCCCTCCCCGCAAGCGCATCTGCGCTCCAGCGCGTCGACATCCATTTCTCAATCGTCACCGGCCTGTCTTGTTCGTCGTTCACCACGAGATTGTTTTGTGTAGCGGTTTCTTCCAGCGCGTTTTGGTCGATATTCGTCAGCCCAGTTGGGTTCATCATAGCCATTCCTGCAAGTAGCGTAATCAGCATGCTCTTTCCTATTGAATGTCGCTCCGTGACGTGTCAAACCGCACTGTTCAAATCCGACCCAAGAGCTGATGCCGAAAGCATACTCCCTGAGGCTGATCGGAGAGGAAGGTTCATAAGGAGGTCCGAAAAACCCTCCCCTTCCATTTTTCCGGAAATGGAGGGGAGGGCAGGGTGGGGAGGTCCCCAAAAACTTCCTCGGCTTCCATTTCTCCGGAAATGGAGGGGAGGGTTGGGTGGGGAGGTCCCCCAAATCCCCTCCCCCACAGTAAACTCCCACCATGACCGCAACCACCCAAACCACCGCCATCCAAGAGTTCCGCAAGCTCCACGAATCCGGCTGCTTCATCCTCCCCAACCCCTGGGACATCGGCTCCGCTCTCTACCTCCAGCACCTTGGCTTCAAAGCCCTCGCCACAACATCCGCAGGATTTGCCTTCACCCTCGGCAGACCCGACGCCGTCGCTGCCGTGTCCCTCGAAACCGCTCTTGCCCACTTTCAACAAATTGCAGAAGCAACACCCCTCCCCGTCAATGCCGACTTTCAAAACGGCTATGCCGACGATCCAAAAGGCGTCGCCACAAATGTTAAAAGATGCATCGAATCCGGCGTCGCCGGACTCTCCATCGAAGACGCAACGGGCAACCCAGCGCAACCCCTCTACGAAAGCGAACTCGCCATCGACCGCATCCGCGCCGCGCGGTCAGCCATCGACGCTAGTGATCTCCCAGTCGTCCTTACCGCTCGATGCGAAGCATGGCTGGTCGGAGCAGAGAACCCGCTTGACGTCGCCATAAACCGCCTCATCGCTTTCGCCGAAGCCGGAGCCGATTGCCTTTACGCTCCCGGCGTCCGTGATCTCAAGGAGATTGAACAAATCGTCAAAGCAGTTGCTCCCAAGCCAGTGAACATTCTAGTGGGTTCCCCAAGCCCCGACCTCACACTCACAAACCTATCCGCGATCGGTGTCCGCCGAATCTCTGTCGGAGGAGCGCTCGCCAGAGTTGCCTGGGGCGCATTCATGCGTGCCAGCCAAAGCATCGCCGAAACCGGTACCTTCGACGCGCTGTCCACCGCAGTACCCTCCACCGAAATCATCAAGGCATTCTAAGACCCAATCTTCCCCCAACCGACGAATACCAAGTATTTACACCGGTGTTCCCCCAACCCGGTCGGCGCTGAAAAGAACGTGTTGTATAATCTATCTTCACCCCAAATTGGACCCAACCCCATGAAACTTATTCCTATCGCTCTCGTCGCCGTTGGTGCCAGCATGGCCACTTCTGCCTCTGCAATTATCTGGCGGAATGACATCCCGCAATCGACCGTTCTTACCTTCGGTAACGACGCAAGATTCCAGGGCGTCGGTCGAGTGACCGTCGGCGGCGGCTCCGGTACCGGAACATTCCTAGGAATCGGCACCGGCGGGCAGGCGTGGGGCATCTCGGCAAAGCACGTCATCACAACTGGAAACACGGGGTCCTTTACTTTTGAAGACGGAGGCAACTACGCCATCACCCAAGCCATCGGGTTTGCGGGTGCCGACGTTTCCATCTTCAAGATCAGCGGCTGGAACCGCAACGTTTTCACACCCGGTCTGCACTCGGCAGGAACCTACGCTGCCGGTACAAACCTCGATTCCGCTGGTTATGGACTCTACGGTGCCGAAGGCGGTAGCCCGTGGCAGTGGGACAACAAGCGCCGAGGCATGCAGACAAAGCTCGTCAACACTCAAATGATGAACTTTGGCGGCGAAAACCAACTGATGCTGATCGACCGTTTCGACTCACCAAACGATCCCAATGTCCGCCCAGTAGAAGGCTTTGGAGCCCCCGGAGATAGCGGCAGCATGCTGCTCGATGGTTCAGGACTCATTTGGGGCGTCCTCTCCGGTGGACAGTTCGAGCAGTACGGCGCGCTGAACTGGTACGCAACCATCACTCCGCAGCTCGCCCAGCAGATCTACACCACCACGGGCATCCCCGTCCCCGAACCGGCAACCCTGATCGTTCTCGGTCTCGGCGCGCTGGCTCTGCGACGGCGAAAGAACAAGAAGGCGTAAAGAGCGCAAACAGTAATGTTGGAAGGGGTAAGGATTGTAAAGAATCCTTACCCCTCATTCTTGCCAACCACCTGCCGACTACTTGCCAACCACCTGCCGACTACTTGCCGACCACCTGCCAACCACCTGCCAACGCCCCCACTTCACCACTTATACGGATCGTCTCCCCGGCTCCACAAATAAGAAACCAACTGCCCGACGTGGTACCACTCATGCGCCGCAAGGCTCCGAAAAGCCTCACTCGGCTGCATCATCGGCTGACCCAAAGATTCAAACCATCGATCCGGAAATGGCGCTGGCGTCTCCAACTGCTCCGCAGTCAGCGAGTCCAGATAAGCCAAAGTATCTGCCCGAGCCGACTTCAAAGCCCCGATCAATTCCTCAAGCGTTGGGTTTCCCTCCGCAAAGGACTCCGCCTCCTTGAAAGTAATGTGACGACCCTCCTTCATCCAGGCCAAAAGCATAATTTCCGTAGCCGCAATCTCAATGAACTGCCCGCCAACGGTGCGCATCCCTTCGGTCGGTGCCCAAGACAAATCGCTATCGGATAACCGTGGAAGAATCTCTTCCAAGTCTTCCCGCACGAGCCGAAGCCTTGCCTTGAGCCGATCATGCAAAGTAAATTCAGCAGGCTTAGCCACCTATTCACCCCCAGCCTGAGCACGTGGCGGTTGCTGGAGTGACTTGTAGTTCATCGCCGAATTAAACACCATGCTCCAAGACCCCGTCGTAATTCCTCGCCAAAACGGACTCGCTGCAAACAACATAATGTTGCCCTTCCCAACGGGTTGGATCGCAACCGCGGCCTTGCCCTCAAGCTCTTCACCATGCTCCAATGCCCCACTGATGAGAAGCGAATCCACGGCCGAGAACCGCAGCAACGCACGAGCCGGCGTCAGCCCCGCACCGCCAAAGTTCGGCGTCCGTTGATCTTCGGAAAGCGGTCTCGCCGTATGCGGTGGCCTGCCCTGAATCACATCGGGATCGTCCAATCCACCCCGCCCGCTCGCACGCCCACTTGATCCTGAACCGCGCCGTCCGCCCGAGCCTCCACCGCCTATCTCCAGTAAGAGATTGCCCCGGAAGAACACCGGAACCTTCTCGTCATAGCCATACAGTGCGGGGTTGCCCCTCGAATCATTCTCCGTTCGATAGACTCCTCCCGGTGCGATCAACTGATCCGGGATAGCAACGCTCACGCCCGAAACAAGCCCGTAGTCGATGGGAACACGACAAGTGTTTCCAAGACAAATGATGAGCCCACCACCATTAACAAACTTCTGCAAATTCACCATCCCGGAGAGCTCGATCCCACCCCGGATATCATCAGTCTGGTCTGGACCGCCGAGATTGGTAAAGCCCGGCAAAGCCTTCCACGGAATCGGATCGCCCGTCATCGGTACCCCGTTCACGATGCTCTGAGCGTTGCCCCGCGCCTCGCCCAAAATAATCACGTCGAACTTCGACCGCAGGTCCGCCAAATCCCGCAACGTATGCACAGACACATACGCGTACGGAATCCCGAGCTGATCCAGAGCAATCCGCCCCCAACCCTCATCCTGCGTTGACTGCCACGTATGAACATAGGCGATTCTTGGAGCATCCAGCGCGTGCGTGGGCACGTTGAGCGACTTCAAATCCGCAGTGATGTGGTACCCGCTCAGGTTTAGCTGTTTCACAAGTCCGGGAATCCGGGCATTGTCGCCACTTCGAATAAGCATCGTCCCTGCCGCAAACTTTTTGCCTCCGTATGTGAACTCCTTCTCAGCAACCACCGCTTCCGAATCCTTCAGCGCATACCGAAGCTGCGCCCCGGAAACATCCCCCCGCGCATCAAAAATGAACCAATTCTCCTTGCCCGTTCCTTCGCCCGCCAAGTCCGTAATCCTGCCATCTCTAAACGAACTCGCCAAAGACATCTTCGCATCCAAGATGGACACGTCCTTGACCCGAACCGTCTGCACATTAAACAGCGGTCCAAGCGTCCAGCCAGTATCGTCGTAAGGGCGCGGGTCGGAAGTGCTGTAATACTGCCGGTCCAAAAGCATGTCGCCCATCCTGCTATAGGGCTGATCCATACGCACGACGTAGCTGCCCGCCGGGAACTCCTGCTCCCCAACCTTCACCGAAGCATCAAGCCGGTGAATCTCAATCCCCTGCCGCACCAAAGCCTCCAACAGCAAACTCTGCTGCCCTTTCCGAAGCTCCCCGCCCGGCAAAACCCAAGCAGCCGGACCCTCTGTACGAGCCTTCGCCACCGACCGCTTCGACTTCAGCCAGTACTCAAAGAGATACTTCTCCTTGTTCGTAGCAACATTGTCCAAACCAAGCAGCAAAGCAGACTGCATCAAGTTCGTGTTGTTGCGGATCGACCATTGCACGCGCTCATAAGGAGGGTTCGGTCTAAACCAATCGCGATTTGCCGTGCTTCCTGTTGAAACGATAGAAGTGTCGGCGCCGCTCCCGCCCTGAGTCTCATAAAACCGCCCGATCGCGTTGTGCCCGTTCGCCGCATAAAACGCATAGCCCGGTGACCATCCATCGTAAAAACCATGCGTCCAAACCCCCGGAACGCCCCGCCGAGTCATCTCCCCAACTTCGTGATAGGCCATCTGATGCCATTGGTCAATGGTCATCGGATCAAGCCATGCGTTGTAAGGCCCCGTTCCAGTGGAGATATAAAGATAGGACACCGATTCGTGGAGATCGTGCATCACCTGGGGCCGAAACTCAAACCATGTCTTCATCAAGTTCTGGCTCAGCGCCAAAGTGCTGCACATCGCGTCTCGATTGTTGTCGTGCGCCACGTACTTGCCCCAATACATCAACGGGATTCGCGGCTTATCTGGATTCTTCTTCCGGTAAAGATAAGTATCGACAAATCGGTCGCGCCCATCTGGCTCCATCACCGGAGTGATCATCACCACCGAGTTATTCCGAATCCGCTGAATGTTCGGCTCCTCCGAAACCGCCAACCGGTAAGCAAGCTCCATCACCATCTCAGGCGGGCCGCTCTCTGGCGAGTGCAGGCCAGCCGTCGCATAGTAAAACGGCACACCCTCTTTGATCAGCCGCTGAGCATCAGCATCGCTGATCGTTCGAGGGTCGCCCAACTTCGTGTTGATCTCTTTCAAACGGTCGAGTCGTTTGAGGTTCGCTTCCGAAGAGACGACCACGCAAATCATCTCGCGCCCCTCTTCGCTCTTGCCCATGCTCACCACTTTCACGCGCGGACTCGCCTTCTCCAGCGCGCGCATATAGCCATGTATCTCAGTCGTGTAGTGGAGCACATTCGGCGCCCCGATGATGTCGCCAAAATGCTTCATCGGACTGGGAACGGTACTGCTTGCCGGGAGGTGATCGACGAGTTCGGTCAGGAAAAACGGTTCGGTCGTGTATTCACGGATCTTCTTGCCGTAGGCTTCGTCGTTTCCCTGAGCAAAAAGCGCTGCCGGAGCAAGCACACAAAGAAGGGCAAACTTGCGCATGGCTCAGTCTATCCCTGTCCGAGTGCGCGAACGCAACTGAATTGGTTCCAACGCCAGCCCTCCCCTTGTTAAACTAAAGGATTGATGGGAGGTCCGTACCTCCCTTCTCCCTGCGAAGCGAGGGAGAGGGGACCGAGGGGTGAGGGTGATTTGAGCCAATTGCGGACTGCAGCCGAACCGAGATCCGATTTGCAGGCTTGAGCAATTGTCAAACTCGATCCTTACAGTCTTTACTATCCTTACTATCCTTACTATCCTTACGATCCTTACGACCCTTACACTTGCTCTAAATCCCTTCTTCCGAAATCAGCCAGACAAGCGTAGCCATTGCCAAAGCCCCCAACTCCAACTCCCGCCGACTCACCTTGTCAAGCGTGTCCTTGTGTGAGTGGTGATAATCAAAGTACCGCTGACTCTCCGGCTGCAAGCCAAAAAGCACCGTCCCAACCTCACGCAATGGCCCGACATCCGCACCGCCACCGCCTCCATAACTAAACTTCTCCGCCTCAAAAACCGACAGCGCAGGCAGCCACTTGCTCACCCTCGCTGACTCCTCTGCCGACACCGACGTGTTAAATCCACGTGGTGCAAACCCACCCGCATCCGACTCAAGTGCCGCAATATGCTTCTCGCCCGACTTCTTGGCAAAATCCAGATAAGCCGCCGCTCCCCGGCCTCCGTTCTCCTCGTTCATGAAAAGCACGACCCGAATCGTCCGCTTCGGCTTCCAACCCAACCCCTTAAACAGCCGCAATGCCTCCAGAGACTGGCAAACCCCTGCCCCGTCGTCATGCGCCCCCGTGCCCTTGTCCCAACTGTCCAAGTGCCCGCCAACAACGATGACCTCATCCGGAAACTCCGAACCGCGAATCTCCCCAACCACATTCGCTGAGGGCCCGTCTGGCAGTTGCTTGCAGCTCAAAACGAATCGAACCTTCGCTGGCCCCTTCTTTATTGCCGCGCTCAAACGCTCTGCCGACTGAATGCCAAGAGCCGCCGCTGGGATCTTCTTCACACCCTCCGCATAACGCATCGCTCCCGTATGCGGCTCGTCGTCCGGATCAAGCGTCATGCTCCGAACCAAAACCCCTACCGCGCCAAACTTCGCCACCGTCGAAGCCCCCGCCGATCTCTGGCCAACCGCACCCCCATAAGCTCCAAAAGTGCTCACAAGTGTCGGATCCATCGGACCGTTAAAAAATACGATTTTGCCCTTCGCCTTCTCTCCTAGCTTCCCGGCTTCCTCAAGCGATTTCACCTCAATCACCTCAGCTGTGATCCCGTTCGCCGGTGTCCCAACGCTCATCCCAAGCGCCGTCCCATTCAAACGCAGCTTCTGCCCGGACGAAGTGGTCAACGTAAACTCTTCTTTGTCCCCCCGAACCCAATGAGGCACCATGCAAGGGATTAGCCGGACGTTCTCAAAGCCAAGCTGCTCCATCTTCTTCTGACCCCATGCAACCGCCTTTGCAGCTTCAGGCGATCCGCTCAGCCGCGCCCCGACGTTCGTCGTCAATTGGTGCAGCATCGCATACGCCCCCATCTCGCGCATCCCTTTCTCAAGCAATGGCTGGGTCACTGACGCATAGTCCTCCTGCCCCGCCATTGGAAAATTCGTGGCAGACGAAAGCAGAGGGAATGTCAATAGGAGAGCAATTGGGATTTTCATGAGGGCTCCTTCGACCCTAATATATCCCACGAATGCGGGTCGCCTTACTTCCAAATTTGGCTAAACACCCAGTACGAACCCGCCGCAACCGCCGCCGAAGCCGGAATCGTCAACACCCATGCGATAACAACCCGTTGAGCGACACTCCACCGAACCGCCGAGAACCTGCGAGCTGACGCAACGCCAAAAATACTCGTCGTGATCGTATGCGTCGTGCTGATCGGCATCCCAAAGAAACCGGCCGCAAGAATGACCATCGCGCCCGAAGTCTCCGCTGCAAATCCGTGAACAGGCTCAAGACGACTGATCTTTTGCCCGACGGTATGCATGATCCGCCAACCACCTGCCGCAGTCCCCAGCGCCATGGCTGCTGCGCAAGAAAGCTTCACCCAAAGCGGAACGTGCGCGTTGTTAGGATCGACAAAACCGTGAGTAACAAGCGCCAGCGTGATAATTCCCATGCTCTTTTGCGCGTCGTTCTGCCCGTGGGCAAACGCCATAAGAGAGGATGAGACGACTTGGAGCTTTTTGAAAACAGAACCCACGCGCTGCGCATGCGAGTGGGCAAAAAAGATCGCGATCAGATTCATGATGATAAACCCAATCACAAAACCGACAATCGGCGAGCCGATCAGGGGGTAGATCACCTTGTCGAGTAAGCCATCCCAAGTCACAACCGACAGCCCCCCGCTCGCAATCCCCGCTCCAACCAAGCCGCCCACCAAAGCGTGAGAAGAACTGCTGGGAATGCCGTAAACCCAAGTAATCAGGTTCCAAACGATCGCCCCAACGATCGCCCCTAAGACAACCGTTTCCGTAGCCATCTCGGGGACGATAATCCCCTTGGCAATCGTCTTTGCCACCTTCTCCGCCACCAACGCACCCGCAAAGTTCAAACTTGCCGCAAGAAAAATGGCGACACGAGGAGAAAGGACTCGGGTAGATACAACCGTCGCGATGGCATTTGCCGTGTCATGAAACCCGTTGATGTAATCAAACACCAACGCCAAAATCACGGTCAAGATCAGGAGGAACGTGATGTCAGGCATACTTGACCAAGATCGTTCCGATGATCGCCGCGATGTGTTCGCACTTGTCTATCGCAGTCTCAATCCGATCAAAAAGCTCTTTCCACTTGATCACGGTCAGCGCATCGATTCCCGGCTCATCAAATAGGTTCTTGAGCGCCGTACGAAACAGCCTGTCGCTCTCGTTCTCAACTGTATGAATATCCGTCAATGTCTGCTTCAAGAACTGAGACTTGGCAAAACCGTTGCGCAGTGAAGACACGGCTGTCTCAGTAAGCTGTGTGATCTTCACAAGCAGTTCGGCAAGCGGCACCAACTCGGCGCGCGGCCCCTTAAGTCCGTAAAGATCGGCCCGTGCCGCCGCCGCCTCAATGTAGTCGATCACATCGTCAAGCGCCGAAGACAGCTCCTTGAGATCTTCCTTATCCAACGGAGTGATGAAAACCGCCGCAATCTTGTTCTGAAGCTCATGCGTCAGATCGTCGCCTTCGGTCTCCATGTCAGATAGAGTCTGCGCATAGTGCGGCAGCCTCTCAAAATCCCGAGACATCGCCAAAAACTCTTCCGCGGCCTTCGTGTCGAGTTTCGCCTGAGCCTCAAGCAAGGCATACAGGTTCGTGTCTTTACGGTTCTTCAGCAACATCATCGGTAGATTCCTAATCCGAAACGGCGTTCATCCGCAAACTATTATGAATGTTAAGAAATCCAACTGCCGAAAAGCAAGGCCCGCAATCGACGACGTTTTCCACAATCGCTCCACACTCCCAGCCATCCCGTCCCCGTTCCTCCCTCCCAGCTATTCCCTCCCAACTATTTCCTCCCAGTTGCTCACTACTCACTCCCAGCTCCTCGCTTCTCGCTCCCTGCTACTTAATCCCGGGTAAGACAGTGCAAACTGCAAGAATTCAGTGACAACAATGTCGAATCGCAAATTCTCTCTCGGCTTGGACTACGGAACCAACAGCGTCCGTGCCCTCATCGTCGACATCGCCACCGGCGAAGAAGTCGGCACTGGCGTCTACGACTACCCAAGCGGTGAACAAGGCATCATCGTCGATCCCAAAGACCCCAACCTCGCCCACCAACACCCCGGCGACTACATCTCTGGCATCTACGGCTCCATAGAGGTCGCCCTCAAAGATGCCCAAAAGTCAAGCGATTTCTCCCCAGACCGCATCGTCGGCATCGGTGTAGACACTACCGGCTCCACCCCCATGCCCGTGGACAAGCACTGCGTCCCCCTCGGAACGAAGCTGGAATTCAAAGATAACCCCCACGCCCAAGCTTGGCTCTGGAAAGATCACACAAGCATCGCTGAAGCCCAAGAGATCACCCAAAAAGCCGCCGATCAGCCCTACCTCGCCAAATGCGGCGGAGCCTACTCCAGCGAATGGTTCTGGGCAAAGATGCTCAAGTTCTCGCGGGTGGCTCCCGATGTCGCCGAGCAAACTCACTCCTGGGTCGAACAGTGCGACTTCGTCACTGCCTACCTCACCGGCCAGTCCGACCCCACCGAAATCCGCCGCAGCGCCTGCGCCGCCGGACACAAGGCGCTGTGGAACTCCCAATGGGGCGGTCTGCCCTCAAAGGAGTTTCTCTCCACGCTCTCACCCTATCTTGCCGAAATGCATACCCGGCTCTACACCCAAGTCTTTGCCTCCGACAAACTTGCCGGACATCTCGACCCCGGCATCGCCCAAAAGACCGGACTCCCCGCCAGGATTGGCGTTGCCGTGGGTGCTATTGACGCCCACCTCGGCGCTGTGGGCAGCGGAATCCGCCCGGGCATTTTGGTGAAAATCCTCGGCACCAGCACCTGCGACATCATGGCCGCCCCCAACGACGGCTCCATCCCCGACATTCCCGGTCTTTGCGGGATTGCCGAAGAGTCCGTTCTCCCTGGAATGCTCGGCCTGGAAGCAGGCCAAGCCGCTGTGGGCGATCTCTTTAATTGGGGGGCATCCAAACTCGCCGATGGAGACCATGACCGCCTCCAACGCGAAGCAGAGGCGCTCAACCCCGGTGCTACCGGACTCCTCGCTCTCGACTGGAACAACGGCAACCGAAACACCCTCGCCGATCAAGAACTCACTGGCCTCCTCATCGGGCAAACCCTGCACACCACCGCCGCCGAGATATACCGCGCTCTGATCGAAGCAACCGCCTTCGGCGCACTGCGCATCATCCAACGCATCGAGGAATACGGCGTCGCTGTCGACCAAGTGGTCTGCTGCGGAGGAATCGCCGAAAAGAGCTCCTTCGTCATGCAAATCTACGCCGACATCCTAAACCGCCCCATCAGCATCACACGATCCAGCCAGGCCTGTGCCCTCGGCGCCGCCATCTGCGGTGCCGTCGCCACGGGCGCACATCCAAACATGGAAACCGCCCAAAAAGCCATGTGCGGATTCAAGGACCGGGTTTACAAACCCAACCCCGATGCCCATCGCATCTACGCCAAGCTCGACGCCCTGTACCTCCAACTTCACAATGCGTTTGGCATTCGTGAAACCCGAACCGACATGAGCGGTGTAATGAAGCAGCTCATCGCCATCCGTCAGGACACCCGCAACTAACCATGAATTTCTATATGTGAGCCAAAAGCGAATCTAAATGGGAGGGTGAGACACCAACTTGCCGAACGTAAAATAGTAAGCGCATTTACACTGATGCGTCAAAATCCAAGGACAGCATGAATCCGAAACTTGAGCGCCAACCCTCACTCGCCGAAGTGGAATCCTACCGAACAAACGGATACCTCCTCGCCCGCAACCTCTTCTCCCAAGAAGAGTGCAAGGGCCTGAGCAAATACTTCACCGACATGGTCGAGCGGGGTGGCGACGGTTGGGCAGAAGGTGGCGTCGATCCCGAAAATCCCGATCCGCTGCGCCGCTATCCCCGACTCCTCCAACCACACCGAGGCGATCAGGTTGCCCTTGAGTTCATGCTCGACGAACGCATCCGCGCTTACCTCTCCGCCTTCTACGAGCGTGACCCCCTCGCCGTCCAAACCATGATCTACTTCAAGCCTCCCGGCGCGAAGGGCCAAGCCCTCCACCAAGATCAACGCTACCTCTGCGCTGAACCCGGTACCTGCATGGCCGCATGGCTGGCTCTCGAAGACATTGACGAAGAGAACGGATGCCTCACCATCGTTCCCGGATCGCACGACCTACCCATGCTCTGCCCCGGACACGCCGACCCCAATGCAAGCTTTACCGACCACCTTGTTCCAATTCCAGAAGGCCTCAAAGCGATTCCCCTCCCCATGAAAGAGGGCGACATGCTCTTCTTCAACGGTTCACTGATCCACGGCTCGGGGCCAAACCTCTCCGAAGACCGTTTTCGTAGAATCATCGTCGGGCACTACATCGGAGGCGAAGCCGAAATGGTCGCCGAGTACTACTTCCCCGTCTACAGATTCGATGGAACCACCGTTGATGGTCTTGACGCAGCAAAGACAGGCGGACCTTGCGGGGTCCTTGTCGACAAAGACGGCAAACAAATCATCGAAATCACCGGTGAAATGGAGGGCGCAAGCTCAGCGCATTGATTCCAAAAGACTTTGGGAGTGCGAAATTATTCGCGCTTTCATGAGTATCTGTAGGCTTTAGCTCTGCCCCGTCAACTCTGCGCTCTCCGCGACTCTGCGAGAAACAAAGCAACCTATTGGGCTCAGTGCCACATCACCAACGGTTCTTATCCGTCAACCCCGGCCAATCGTCCGAGCGAAAAGGCGATGCGGGCAAAAGTGCTTTATTAAACAAGTTAGGAATCGCCGCATCGCCCCAGCCAAATCTCACCGCAACCGGCTTCGCCACTTGGTCCGAAGAAACCACGACCTGGTCGCGCTCAATCACCGCCTTTGCCGGATAGAACTTTCTGTCCGCACCCGCTACTTCAAAGTGCGTCAACTCTGGCCCCGCCGCGATCAGCCCGCCTCCGATGTAATCAAAGAAGACACGAATCTTTTCACCCTCGACGCGCATCCCGGTATAGATCGGTCCAGATGGCACGATCTTATGCTTTGCATAGCACTTGTTCAAAGCCCACTGCGCCAGCCGAAGCCCAACATCTTGCTTGTTGATCGGATGGATATCCTTCACATCGTCGGTGATGTCGGTCGTCACAACCATCCCCGTGTTGGGCTCTCGCATCGCCAACAGCTGTGCCTCCCGAAGCTCAGGGCTCATCCCATTCCCATAATTGAAAGGCGCGATCTGAACATAAAAGAACGGAAAGTCGCCCAGTCCCCAGGCGCTGCGCCAATCCCGAATCATCGCCGGAAAGGCCTTCCGATACTGGTACGCCCGCCCAACATTCGACTCCCCCTGATACCAAATCGCACCCTTCATCGTGTAAGGCAAAAGGGGCGCGATCATACCGTTGTAGAGCGTCGAAAACGCCTTAGCTGGCTGCAAAACTGGCTTCGCGAATTTCGAAAGATCAGTCGATGCCTTCCATTTCCAATCGGTCAACTTGACCACGAGATCGTTGTTCACCCGCACTTCGACATTGGGTCCGCCGAAACCACCTGCTCCACCGGTATCGAGAACGCGCACAGCCACAACATTCTCGCCAAGCCGCACCAAGTCTTTGGGAACGTCGTACTTCCTGTCGACATTGAAGGAGCCCGTTGCCCCAACCAGCGTGCCGTTCACAAAGGCCGTGTCGATATCATCAATCGGACCAAGGTCAAGCCTCACGGAGTTGACGGTCATTTCAGCCGGAACGTTGAATCGACACCGCACCCAGACAAACCCATCAAACTGCGAAAGCCCAACCTCTTCAAACTTCAAAGGACCAGGAATGCTCGTCCAGTCAGCCTCATCAAGATCAACCGCTTGCCACTTGCCGTTGCCAATATCGGACGCCAATAAATCGGCATTCCACTTGGTCAGCGTCGCTTGATTTTCAAGAGACGTTTTCTTGTAGGTGTCGAGCTTCTCACCAAGTTCAGGCACCGTACGCAGACCGCTCTCGCTTGTCCAAAGTTCAACTTCTGTTCCGCCCCAACTCGTGTGAATCATCCCAATGGGCACACGCAACTGCTCAAAGAGTCTCTGGGCAAAAAAGTAACCCGCAGCCGAGAAAGAGCCAACCGTCTGTGGAGTGCAGACCTGCCACTCGCCACCGCATAACTCCTGAGGGGTTGCCGCCATGTTCTTGACGACGTTGAACATCCGAATCCTCGGATACTGCGCTCCCGCTATCGCCAACTCTTGATTAAGCAGGGATGGCGGATAACCCTTCTGAACGGTCATCTCCATGTTCGACTGCCCCGAACACACCCAAACTTCTCCCACAAGCACGTCATCCAGCGTGATCTGCCCATCACCATTGATCGTGACGTCGTACGGCCCGCCTCCTCCCTTCGGAGTGTTTAATCGACCAAGCCACTTGCCCGCCTTGTCGGCCTCAGCTTCACCAACAGAACCCCAACTCGACTTGATCGAAATCTTCGTCCCCGGCTTAGCCCAACCCCATATCGCAACCGCTCGATCACGCTGAAGAACCATGTGATCCTGAAAGGGAGACCCAAGGCGAAGCTGTGCGTGACCGACCGCCCCCGCACACAGAAACGCACAGGCTAGACCAACACGTAGCCGATTGAACATCACAAGGAGATTTTGTCAGAGATCACAGCGGCGTGTCGAGTAGACACCCGCACAGCCTGACCTCAGAACGAGCTGTTCGTTAGGAGAGAGTTCCACTTCGCCACGTCAATCCGCGCCATGTTCAGAATCTTAACGCCGTTCCGATACGCGGTCAAAGACTTCGGATCACGGATGGAGTACCGCACTTCAACCTCGCTGCGAATAACTCCAAACTCCGAAAAAATCGCAACTTCGCCCGTATCTCCGACCTCAAAGCCGCCCTCCGAAACGAGGCCTAAGCCGCCGGTCGAGATATCGGTAACTGTCACGTCGTGATTGTTCCCTTTGCACTGAAACTGCGCGGTCATCTTATTGACCATCAGCCGAAACTCTTCAACGGGTCGCGCATAGCGCACTTGACTTGTGATCTCAAACTCAAAGTCCAGCTCTGCAACCGAAATGACCTGAGTATCTGCCCCCTGAACAAACTGGAAGTTCGCGTTCTTCAGAACGTCAAGCTCGTCGAAGCTGGTGAGTCGGGCAGTGAATGTTGCCATGGCGTTCAGCCCATGGATCTCAAAGTAAAAGTTGTCACCTGGGCTCAAAATTGAGTCGGTAGAACCGCGCACGACGATCTGGTTGGCATAAAAGCTCTGAACCCAACCGACGAAGAAGCGGTTGTCAGTTAGCCGTTGGAACCTGGCCCTCACTCCATTAAAGCTGTGTTGAGAAACGCTCGACATGCAAAAAATCGCCTCCGAAACGGAAACTACCAATTCATATCGGAACGATCAAGCTTTTACAGCCGAGCGTTTCTTGTCACGGTTATCGCATATTCACGATGTGAACTCAACGAGAGGGCACATACAACCTATAGGTATAAGTAATAGTAAGGCTCTTACCGGCCCCAAGCGTTGGCATCCACAAGAGCGCGGTTCTTCCATTAACATCCCTCAAACCCTTTGCCGATTTCGACGTCTTTGGGTCACCGTCCGTCGATACCAAATCACCGCTGAACTGCTTATCGATCTTCAGCTTGATGGCCTCATCCTTGGGATTGCGAACGACAACAGTGCCACGCACCGTAACGAGGTCATACAGGTTCCCATAAGCCCCCTTCAAGGCCCCTCGCTCACGCGCCATCTCCTCTTCGTTCTCCTCCACGCGAACATCCAACGCCTTCGACATCCGCACAAGCGCCTCCGAGCCGATCGACGTATAACGCAAGGTGTCCTGACCCATAATCTGCCCATCCTTAAAAACGGTTGCAGGCGCAGTTGTTAAAGGCTGCTTTGCCGTGTTCAAGAACTTGAGCGAATGCCAAACATCGATAGGCATGTCTGGCTGTGGACCCCTCATATTCGGCTCTGACGCTCCGTCGCTATCAGGAAGCTTGATAGCATAGATATGCTCATAGCTCGCCTTCGTCTCGAACAGCATGTAAAACGCCCGGTCGCCCTTCTTGAGCGACACCTTAGGCTGCGTATAAAAGAACAGATCTTCAGACTGCATTCCGGGAACCGGGCTTGTCTCAAAGGAATCCCCAAAGCCGCCAAAACCAGCCGACTGGCTAGCTACATTACGCGACATATCCGCGCGTCCCCGGAAGCCCGCATCGGGAATTCCAATCTGCTGCAGATAAGCCACAAACTGATCCACACTTTGCCCGCTCAAAAGCGGTTCAGCGATCGTAGCCCACGGCACATTTGGGAATCCAGTCACAAACTTCAGATCGACATCCGTAAAGTCGGCAAGGTCGTTCAGCACCGTCGACTTAGCCGACAAAGTCAGCGACTTCGGATCGGTAATGTCGATGGCATAAGCCGGAGCCCAAGTAATCCCTCGCTCAAGGCCGTAGACCATCATCGTCCCCGCCCCTTGCGTCCGAACGCGGAGAACTCGTTCGTTGGTCGTTCGCGTAACCTTGACCTCAGTGCCGTCAGTAAAGCTCACTCGGCGAATCTCCCCTTTAGAAAAGGTCACCATCTCCGAGCTCGTCTGCATAGTCACGAGATCGCCATGAGAAGACAGCAGCTTGCCCGACACATTCCCTAAATTAACCGTCGTGACAACAACGGTCTTCCCGACAACCGCTCCAAGCAGTTCGTTAAAGTTGCTCGGTGGCTCCTCACGCACCGTTTCCCGATTCGTCGAGACGAACTCCTGAATCTTAACGCCCTTCGACGTGGCAACCCAAAACGTGCCAAGCGATGCCTGCGGAATGGGTGAAACGATCGTCTCGCCATCCCCCTTCAAATCGTACTCACGGACAACCATCGCAAAGCCATTCTTAAAAAGCGACGCCGTTCGTATCGGCGACGCGCTTTGCACGGGCTGTCCAACAATGAGCAATCCTGCGATAAACGTTCCAATCATTGAATACCTCACTTAGAGAGACGATGCAGCCCCACCCGCATTACAGTAATAGTAGTCTTTGCCCGATCAACCAGGTCCTTAGTGACATCAACATGCTAAATAGCACCACCGACTAACGGAAGTCCATAGGTGTTTCCTACCGATTCCCCTCAAACCGACATTCATAAGCCCATACTTCCGTGTAACCTCTGCCAATGAGACTGGTAATCGTCGGATGCAAGGAGTCGGACAACATCTCCCAAGATGACATCGTCCTCTCGAAAGCATTGGCGAGCCGAGGAGTCGATGCCCATCGAGCCGTATGGTCAGACCCCAATATCGACTGGGCACAATACGATCTTGCCGTCATACGAACAACCTGGGATTACCATCTTGCACCCCAGCAATTCCTCGAATGGATCAATTACGTATCCAGAACGACGCGTATACTAAACACGCCCCAAGTAATCCGCTGGAATATCCATAAGGGCTACCTCCGCGAGCTTGAATCAAAGGGAGTCCCTACTGTTCCTACCCTGATTTGCAAGCAAGACTCGACAGCCGTTCCACCCGAAGCTCAATCCTGGGGACGAATCGTCGTCAAACCAGCCATCAGCGCAAGTGCCCATGCGACCATCGTCACAGATTTCGACTCTCCAGAAGCGGAAGCCCACTTACGCCTCCTTTGCAAACAAGGAGATGCCCTGGTCCAGCCATTCCTTTCCGCAATTCTTGAAGGCTACGAAATCAGCCTTGTCTACATCGACGGAGAGTTCACCCACGCCGTAAGGAAATGGCCCGGCGCAGGCGATTTTCGAGTTCAGGTTGACCATGGTGGTCGCTACGAATCCGCTATCCCGACGGAATCCGAGAAGCGAGTCGGCGACCTCGCGATGAGCGCGTGCGACTTCAGGCCACTTTTCGCCAGAGTAGACGTATGCCGAACAGCCGAAGGAGAGGACGTTGTCATGGAACTGGAACTGATTGAACCCGAACTTTGGCTGAGCGCCTGCCCTGAAGCGCTTGAGCGCTTATGCCGCGCCATCGAACAACAGGCGCAACTCGCTCCTCAAACTTGATCAAAACAGCCACAGAAAGATCACTTCTTCTCAAGCTCGCGAATCGTCTCTTCAACCCTTTCACGAACAAGCTTGGCTAACTCCGGCATCCTATCAGAGAGCCCCTCAATCTCAATCGTCTTCAAGTTCTTGCGGCTCTGCTGACTGTCGAACTTCTGCACAACTAACCTGAGCTTCACGACCTTTGTATCGTTATTGCGACTATAAGTCCCCGCAATCCGATACACATTGGGATGCTTCGTGATGTCCGTCCACAGCTTAACGGCTTGCGATTCGCGCATAACGCCGACAATCGCATTCTCCAAGCCTAACGGATCGACCTCGTCCTCATCGAACGTGCCCATGATCACCACAGGCAACGGAGGCTTAAGCCCAAGCTCCCCCCGAAACTCAGGACGAGTGACGCCAATATCAAAACTGCCACCAGACCGCGAGCGCTTGAACTCAGGGCGTTGTATGCCAGAAATCCCGACCTCGTTCTTCAAAGAATCGACACGCCCTGCCGCATAGCTGAGCCATCGCTCAACATCGACAAAAAGATCACCACCGCTCGCGCTTCTCAACCCATCCGAGGAGGCTTTATTGATCGCCTCAAGAAGGGAGTAAGTCAGCATGCCGTGCTCGACATTGTTCGATTCATAGCTAAGCTGATCCGCGGCTGCTCCTGCCAACAGCCACGTCCCGCTCCCATCCTTAATCGACTCATACGCACGGGCAAAGTCGCTGCTCACACTCCTGTCCGACTGCAGCAAAGTGCTCGCCGCTGCTCCGCTATGACACGTGTCCAGAATGATCACTTGCTTACTCGCCGGTATCGCCGCAAGCTTCTTCTGAAGATCGTCTCCTGTGATTGTCGAGGTCCCGATAATGCTCGCCGTCACTTCACTCGGGTCAGCATCCGCCGTCAAGAAGAAATAGCCACGCTGCCCCCCGATCGCGCTTGTGCCGTGCCCGGCAAAGAAAACAACGATGATATCGCTCGAAGTCGCCTTCTTCGCGATGGCATCAAACCAGCCAAGAATCGCCTGCCTTGTCGGTCTAAGTTCGGGGTTCTCGTTGTCGGTCGTCAACTCCGTGACGTGCACTCTCTTTGGCAACAACCGCCCGCCCGTCTTCAAAACCGCTTCACCAAGCTTCTCTGCATCGCTTGCCGGAGCCTTCAAGTCACGCTTATTGCCAACGTAGTCGCTCACCCCAACGAACAACCCATACAGGTTCACATCCGGCGTCTGCAAACCCTTCGGTATCCCAAGATCGACAACTTCAGCTCGACTGGTCAGATCTCCGCTCTTGTTGGTCGCATAAACCTGCAATAGATTGCCTCGCCCCTCAACGAGCCTTGCCGCAGGCAAAAAGTACTGAGCATAATCCGACGTGTCCACATTGAAGAAGCCGGTGCCCTCCTTCTTCATAACCTCTTTTCCATTGATCAACACATGCACCGTGCCGATCCCTCCACCGTCGCGCTCGGTCAAAGCCACTTCAACACGATTGGGATTGCGCTCGCTCGGCGTGAGCTTGATCTCCGGGTAAAGCCGAACATTCGCAAGGTTAGGAACGCTCCGCAAAGGCTCATCATTTGTGCCCAAAAGCTTCGCAAGCAGCCCCGGCTCGTAATACAAGGACTTCAGCTGCGAAACCTCGATCGGCTCAAGGCCGCCCTCCCACTCCAACACATACGACGCCCCCGTCACATTGGAAGGATCGCTCGCATCATATCGTCCGTTGCCGTCCATCGCCAACCAAGACTGGTCGCGCATCACAACAAACGACCCTAGCTTGCGATACGTCATCGGGGACTCGGGACCATTCCCCGGAACAAACTGCGTGGCATCCCAGATCGTCGCTTGCTCCGTCGCATCGGAGATGATCAATCGCTTGGAATCCAGCGTATAAGCCAAGCTGCTTATGGTGTCTGTCAGGTCGATCCTCGCAACCGGCTTCCCCTCACTCATGCTGTGCAGAGTCACCGACCGAGTATCCGTAGCGACGAACACCTTCCCGTCAGGGCTGATGCGGCTCGCTATGGATTGCCCATTAAGGCTGCTTTCACACGAGAGCGAGAACCTCTGTTTGCCCGAAACCGCGTCGATGAACACAAACTGTCCGTACCCGCCCACGATCAAGGTCTGACTGTCTGGACCAAAAGCAATTTGATCAATCAGCGATCTTTCTTCGTCCTTGTACTTCGCCTTTGCCATCGGTATAGTGGCAAGGGCCTTACCGGATTCAAGATCGACCACAACGTAGCTCCCGCCCACCATATGAACCAGGCGCTTAGAGTCGGGAGAGATAGCGATCTGTTCACGAAGAGCGCTGTCCGTCTTTCCCAAGTCGTA
Source organism: Fimbriimonadaceae bacterium (assembly GCA_019638775.1). Classification (NCBI taxonomy): domain Bacteria; kingdom Bacillati; phylum Armatimonadota; class Fimbriimonadia; order Fimbriimonadales; family Fimbriimonadaceae; species Fimbriimonadaceae bacterium. The sequence continues at coordinate 577,491 of JAHBTD010000001.1, forward strand.
TTTCTGGGCATTTCCGTTTAACCCAAAAACATGCAAACCAAGCTCGCTATCCAAAGCGACTCCCCATCGGTTATCCTGGCTCATCCAGGCCAGTGCCATTTTCGCTGAACTGGTAGCAAAAGGAGTGGCAACATAAGAGGGTCCCGCCATATCAAAGTGCAAGACCTCTGTGTCGGTCCAACCCAAAAGCTCCTCTTTGCCACCCCAAACCACGCCCTCAAAACTATCTTGGAAGCCCCAAACGAGCTTGTCAGTGGTCACATCCCAGATAGCCTTCGTCACCTTGTCTTTGCCATCTTCATCCTTGTAGTAAGCCCGCCCCAGCGCTAGCCTGCCAGTGTCGGAACACAAGAGATGCCTGCCGTCGACCTGATACACAACCGACCCTGTCGGATTCTGTGGATCAAAAAGCGTGAATCTCCTCTCAACGCCCAACCTTCCATAAGAGGGCCGCGAGTAATAAAAACGTCCGCTCACACCCAATGGATAAAAGCCTTCAAATGCCTGAACTGAACCAATCGTTTCGGTGTGAATGCTCCCATCACTGAGCTGATGTCGGCGGATACTGCCATCCTCATATCCAACCCAGAAGTACCGAGCGTCCGGACTAAACTCACCCGCTGTCGGACCGCCAACCCCACGCGTAAAGGGATGTTCCTTCGCCGAAGGAACGTCCCAAACCTTCAACGGCTCATTCGTCTTTGAGTACTCTTCGTCGGCATAAGTTGCGACCTTTAAGCCATCGCGGGATTTCCGAATCTCACGAACCGCACCCTTATAGCCAATCAACTTGCGCAAAAGCGTGCCGGACTTGCGATCATAGATCGTCATCGTCCCCGTCGGCCCAGCAACCAAAACCTCATCAAAGGACTTGCCTACAAAAATGGCGGCCATCAGGGTGTTCGGCATGAACCCCTTATTCCCAATAATGTGCTCCCACTCTTGCTGCTTCTCACCCGTGTCCACCGACCACAGGTAAGCCTTGTTATCCAGGCCCGTAACTAAAACTTGCTTTGAATCGTGCGAGAGCTCAATCCATCCCGAGCCCTCCTGAGGGCCCGCAAACTCCCGAACTGGCTTCCGTCCTACGACTTCCCAAACAATCAGCGACGTGCCATTGCAGCAGCTTGCAACGCGCTTGCCATCGTTGGAGATGTTAATGTCACGAACAAACGGCTGCTTATCCTCAGAGGCTTCCCCATGCTTTCCGAGTAAGGCGATCTTTGAACCGGCTTTCGTCTCTGCCGTCCAAACCTCACCCAACTCGCCGCCGATAACGACAAAGCCGTTATCGCGCGAAATTCGCGCTTCAGAAAAATACTGGCCAGCCTTAACATCTGCCGACCATTCCGCAATCAGCTTTGCAGAGCGAGAATCCCACAGCCGCACCATGTCGCGGGACCGAGTGATGATGCGAGACCCATCCCAAGACATCTCTGCCCGCTGGATTGGGAAGAGCGGATGCCCGCCCAAAACGCCCAACATCCGCATGGACTTGGGCTCCCACAGCCTCGGAGCAAAACCCCTGTCGTGAGTAATCAGCCGAGTGCCGTCGGGCGACTCCTGAATGTCCTCAAGCCGCTGATCGCTAACGATCGGAACCAGCCGTAGACGGCTCTCTTCCGACTTCTTCGTTTCGCTTAGCCCGAAAGACGCTGCAAATAATAGGGCCGCCAAACCCCAAGTCATAACGTGGCGGCCGACGTTTGTAAGGGTTTGACGGCCCATATTGAGTTCTCCTTAGATAAAGTGAGGCTAAGCCCCAATCAAGATCGGCTTGCTTGCCCGAGATTTGCTGGACTCAAAGTTCGGTCCCTGTGTAAAGCCTTCGCGATTCTTGTCCTGCTCCTTGATCTTCTTATTGATATCCTCAAGCACAGCATCAATTGCATCGTACATGTCCTTGACCGCAATCTTGGGTTCGTCCTCTAGCATGGCAAGTACGAGAAGCGTGAACAGCCCGTGGGGCTGGATGTCCTTCATCCCAGAGACGTCCGAGCTCGGCTTTGTCTCTTGGCTTGCGAACAGAAACGCGGCTTCACCCATCGGAGCTTGCCCACGATTGATCTGCTTCGGTCGGACCGAAACCAGGCTCGATCGAACGCTCTCCATCGCTCCCGCACTCTTGGGTGTGACGGTTCCCATGGTTTTCCATCTTTCCTGAATCGCACCGTCAACCTTTCGAGACATCCCACCGCTAAAGCAGCTGTCGAAGTAGAACGTCGTATTCACGCCATTCACGTTGAGAAGGTTGGCAAGCTCACCAAAGAAATTCCCCGGAATAAGCTGCATATCCGCAAGAACGATAACTTCCTGAATACCATCGGCCTCTTTGTCATCCTTCACCTGCGCACCGTGACCGGAGTAAACAAAAACGACCTGGTCGCCAGCCTTGGCATTTGCCGCAAGCCACTTGATTCCGTCTAAAAACTTCTCAAGGCTGGCCTCTTTGTCATAAAGCGATTTGATGTTCTTATCCTTAACCCCGAACTTCTTGATGAAAACATCCTTCAATGCTTTGGCGTCGTTGACGCACCCTTTCAGGTCGTTGTCGACGGGGGTACCATCTTCACGCTTCACTTCCGGATAGTCGTTGATACCAATGCAAAACGCATAAGTCTCGGCATAAGCCGCAACAGAAATAATGCCGAGAGCGGCAATAGCGACGAGTCTTTTAATTGCGATAGCGTATGAACCAAACTTCATGTTGATCTCCGGGAGAACCTGACGGGCGGCCTTCCAGCCGGTTACAGATTATGGTCCGACGGTCCCAAAAGGATACAACAAGAAAGGAAAAGTCGCGCAAACCGAAGCGAGCCAGGGAGACAGACTCCATGCCACCTCCCCAACATCCACACACTACATTTGTGGCGTATGCCACTCCATGTCGCCATAAATGGTCTGGATATAGTCCATTTGTGACGCATGGTTATTCATGTGCAGCCCCGGCAAGAACATAAAGAACTGAATGGGCGCTGTCATCATCGGAAGCTCAGCCATCCCAAAAACGCGCTCGTCCGAGAGATCGTTAAGGGCATCCATGACCTCCTGAGTCGAGGCTTCGACTTCGCGAACTGCCTGTTCGCGAGAGACGATCGTCGCCTCAAAATCTCGAGTGGCCTGATTGATCTCTTCCCAGGTGGTTTGCTCCACCTTATCGCGAAGAATCCCCGCAAAGGCGCGATTGGACCAAGCGACGTGACCCGCCAATTGAAGCGGGGCCCGCGCTGTTTCAGCGGGAGTCCAAGTCAGTCTGTCATCCGGCGTTCCGGCAAGGGTCGCCAAGAAAAATCCTTTGCCCATTTGAGCGTTTTGTTGAGCCTGCGCTACCATTTGGCGGGCGGGCGATAGTGTTTCTGCTTGCATAAATTTCTCCTCCAATTTTTACTTCTGAACAAAGCTTGTTAGGCGAGCCAAGCAACCAGCCCAACCCTGGCCATGCTTGTCTCTCGACTCCTCTGTCGAAAACTTGCTGTGGGTCAGCCTAAGAAGTGTGCCTTCACCCTTGGGCTCAAACTCCACGCACACAAAAGTCTCTTCCGAGTCAGGCGCGTCGTGAGTCCAACGCCAAGAGAATTCAAGCTTCTTGTTCACAACGACGTCGCGGTAAACCCCAGACATAATAAAAACGTCGCCATCCGGATGAGTCATTTCCACGGTCAGCTTGCCACCCGCCCGAAGGTCCAAATCACGGATTACCGTTTTCATCTCTTCAGTCGGTGCCATCCACTGCTGAAAGAGATCCTTCTCGGTCCAAGCGCGAAAAACCGTCTCCGGCTTCGCCTTGATCTCTTGCGTCAGTTCAAGCTGGTGTGTATTCAAATTCACTGTTTCCTGCATTACTTCTCCTCCAACTTTTCGGCAAGCGCCGCCAAGGCGTCCAATCGTGGAATCCAAAACGCTCGCGACCTACTCAGCCACTGCGCCGCATCCTCCATAGCTGAAGGCTCAAAACGGCAATACCGAGTCCGTCCCCGCTTCTCCGTAACCACAAGTCCGCTGGATTCAAGCACCCGAAGATGCTTCACTACTGCCGGCATCGAAATGCTAAGCGGCTTGGCCAGTTGACCGACGGTCATCTCTGCATCGCCCAATTGAGATATCAATTGACGCCGAGTTTCGTCTGAAAGCGCTTGAAAAACACGATCAAGTCGCTCTGCTGAACACTTAACCATTTGGTTCAGTATTCACTATTTCTCATAAGAATGCAAGGTGTTTTGATTTTTCGTCGTACAGCTCACACATTCCCGTTCCTCAGCGCAAGAATCTCAACCGAAGCCTCCTAGAGGTTTCGGTTTCAAGGTCGAATCGAACATGATGTAGTCATAAAGTGAGACCAGAACTCCTCTACGCTCTCGGAACGCTTTCCTACTGGCTGGGTTGGTTGCTCGCCCTTCGTGGCCTATACCTGCTGACAAAACTGTGGAGCAAAGTAAAAGCATCCCCCTCCCAAGCCCACATGCGCGGTCTCCTTATCAGCGGAGCATTCTCTGCCGTCGCGTTCGCCATCGCCTACAGTATGCCGATGGAACTTGGCAGACCCCGCGAGCCCGGCCTCCACATCCCCATCGTCTGGTTCGTCATGCCCTGGACCGCGTGGATGGTGGCGCTCTGTACCGTGATGGCTGTGATCGGGATCGGGCAGACGATCCTGGCTCTGAATTCGGAGGAACGACGGGGCAGAATCAAATCCAGCGCCGTCTGGGCAATCTTCGGAATGATCTTTCTGTGGTTCTACAGCCGGTCGGAGATTCCAATCGAAGTCTTGCGCGGCACCGTTTCAACCAGCCCTGCAATCATTGTTGGCTTTGTCGTCCTCGCCTTCGCCACGATGGCCGCAATGGCGCTAACGGCAAACGCCGTTACGGGAAGGCGCAAATCAAAAGCCGTCGCAACCCATCTGGCGCTGCTCGCCGGTTCCATCGTCTTTGGGCTCCCATTCGCCTGGCTGCTCGTCACCAGCTTCAAAGAAGACCGCGACATGGCCTCACCAGAGGGGCTCGTTTGGGTACCCCAAGTATCCCAAACCGTCGAGTACATGGATGAAGAGAATCCCTTGATCGAAGCTCAACTTGAAGACAAGACCGTTTACGGGTACATCATCGAAACCTATGCCGATGGTAGCTGCAAAATCGAAGTAGACCGTCCCGGCGTCCTGCGCGGAAGAACCACCGTCGCTCACGCCCCCCTGAAGATGGTCCCCAAACAAATCCCTCTTGTTGTCTTCGACCAAGAAGGAACAGAGACCATCGGCAAGGTCATCAAAGACAATCCCGACGGCACTCGAACAATCGTCATCACCTCACCGCCAAGCATGGCGGGGCAAACGGTCAGCAGAATCCAAACGGAAGTCGAACCCTTTCGCAAGATTGGCCTCCGCCTGCAGAACTACTCAGACGCACTGGACTTCCTTCCCCTCGAAACCAACCGAGGTCTCGTATACGTCAAGAACACGCTCATCCTCGTCATCTTCAGCGTCCTCGGAACCCTGCTCTCCTCTTCCATCGTCGCCTATGCCTTCGCCCGGCTCAAGTTCCCCGGAAAGAACTTCCTCTTCGCTCTGCTTCTGAGCACGATGATGCTCCCCGCCGCCGTCACACTCCTCCCCCAATTCCTCATCTTCCGTTCATTGGGCTGGATTGACACGCTGTACCCGCTGTGGGTGCCCGCCTTTTTCGGCAGTGCGTTCAATATCTTCCTTCTTCGACAATTCTTCATGGGCATTCCCACCGAGCTCGAAGACGCCGCCAAAATCGACGGTTGCAGCTATCTCAAGAGCTTTTGGAGAGTGATGCTCCCCCAAATCAAGCCTGCCCTTGCCGTTATCGCCATCTGGACGTTCATGGGTGCGTGGAACAACTTCATGGGGCCGCTCGTGTACATCAACTCCCCCGAAAAGATGCCCATCGCCTACGCTATCCAACTTTTCCAGGGCGACCGCAGCGGCGAGCCGGGACTTCTCATGGCCTTCGCCGCAATGGGGATGCTCCCCGTACTCGCGCTATTCTTCGGCGCACAGAAGTATTTTATCGAGGGCGTCACCCTCAGCGGACTCGGCGGACGTTAGCGCGAAACGCCTACTCGCCTTGCGCGATGAACCCGGAAAGGTCTAACCTCTTGGCGCATGTTCAAGCGCTTGATGCAACAGGTAGACCGGATGCTCGGCCGGGGAGTAATCGACGAGCAACTCTACGAGGAGCTCGAAGAGGCCCTACTCCAAACGGACGCCAGCGTCACCGTCACCCACCAAATCCTCGCCGAACTGCGCCGCGCCGTCCGAGAGGAAAAGATCACCGAACCGGGCGACATGAAGGCTCGTCTGCAAAAGGCCATTGCGGATCGCTTCCGTCACGAAGCCGCAGGAGTTGAAGTCAACGACGTTCCGCCCACCGTCTATCTCTTCGTTGGCGTCAATGGCGTTGGCAAAACCACCACAATCGCCAAGCTGGCCTACCTCCTAAAGCGCAAGGGCTTCTCCGTCCTGATGGCTGCCGGCGACACCTTCCGAGCCGCCGCCATCGAACAGATTGACATCTGGGCTCAACGCATCGGCGTCGAGATCGTCAAGAGTCAGCCCGGCTCTGACTCGGCATCGGTCATCTTCGACGCCATCACCGCTGCAAAGGCAAGAGGCATCGACTTCGTTTTGTGCGACACTGCCGGTCGCCAACACAGCAAGGGCAACCTCATGGCCGAGCTTGGCAAAGTCGCCAAAGTCGCAGAAAAGGGCCTCGGACGCAAACCCGACGAAATCCTCCTCATCCTCGACGCCAACACCGGCCAAAACGCCATCCGCCAAGCCGAAGAGTTCGTAAAACATGCCGGGGTCACCGGCTTAGTGCTCACCAAACTCGACGGAACCTCTCGCGGCGGAGCCATGCTCGGCGTCTACGAACAGTTCCGATTGCCCATCAAATTCATCGGGGTCGGCGAGAAAATGGAAGACCTCAAGGACTTCAAACCCGACCAGTTCGCTGCCCAACTCTTTGAATGATCCACCAACCACCCCACGCCTAACGCCTAACGCCTAACGCCTAACGCCTTTCCTTTTCCAATTCATCATTCATCGTTCATAACTCATCGTTATCCCCACCCCCCCCCTCTGCGTACTTAGCCCCTCTGCGCCCTTTGCGTGAAATCCCGGGAAATGGATCGCGCTCTTTGTTCCAGACACAGACGCAATGCCCACAACTTGCGGTTTCACTTTTCCCAATTCATCATTCATCGTTCCTACTTCATCTCTTCCCCTCCCACCGCCCCAAATAAAGTAACCTAACTCCACCATGCTCGACCCCCGAATCACCAAGCTCGCTGAAGTCTTGGCAGGCCACTCAACCAAGCTCGGCCCCGACGACAAAGTCCTTATCCACGCCTTCGACATCCCCGAAGAAGCCGTCGCCGAAATGGTCCGCGTCTGCCAGAGCAAGGGCGCCCAAGTCGCCGTCCGACTCGAAAGCAACCTCGTCCGCCGACAACTGCTTCTCGGCATGACCGAGGAAAACACAAAAACGATCGCCAGCGTCGAGAAGTACGAAATGGAGCAGATGACCGCCTACATCTCTCTGCGCGGAACCCACAACGTCACCGAACATAGCGACGTACCCAGCGCAACCATGACGATGTGGCAGAAATTCTACGCAATCCCCGTGGTCTTTGAAGTCCGAGTTCCGAACACGAAGTGGGTTGCTCTACGCTGGCCCACCCCAGGCATGGCCCAACAAGCTGGAATCTCAACTGCCGCATTTGAAGAGTTCTTCTTCCGGGTCTGCACCCTCGACTACGCAAAGATGTCCAGAGCCTGCGCCCCCTTGGAGGACCTGATGAACAAAACCGACATGGTCCAGATCAAGAGCCCCGGCACCGACCTCACCTTCAGCATCAAAGACATCGGAGCCGTTGCCTGCACCGGAGAAGCAAACATCCCCGACGGCGAATGCTTCTCCTGCCCCGTCAAGGACTCGATGAACGGGACTATCCAGTACAACACCGCGTCGCTCTATCAAGGCACCAAGTTTGAAAACATCCGCTACGAGGTGAAAAACGGACGCATCGAAGTCGCCGAAGCAGGAGCCCTCACAAACAAGCTAAACGAGATCCTCGACACCGACGAGGGCGCACGTTACTTCGGAGAATGGGCCATCGGGTTCAACCCTTACATCCTCCACCCCATGCTCGACACTCTGTTCGACGAGAAGATCGCTGGATCATTCCATCTCACGCCCGGCAACGCCTACCCGCCCCCGGGCGGCAACGGCAACAAGTCGGCGATTCACTGGGATACCGTGCTCATCCAAAGACCCGAATACGGCGGTGGCGAGATCTGGTTCGATGGACGGCTGATCCGCAAAGATGGGCTCTTCGTGATTCCCGAACTAGAGGCGCTTAACCCAGATCAGCTGGGTTAAGGCCTATTTTATCAAGACCAAGCAACGCAACAGTCGGCGATCCGGTTTACAATGCCATACGGCAATCAACAGCGCCGCACCTCGGCGTAGGTGCATAATGCCATACCGAACTTAACCGCCCAGAGCAACGTGCAAAGATGCTTGACTTCATCCAAAACATTCCGGAAGAGCTGAAAGACGTTGTGAAGATGTACGGTTTCTGGACCTACGGCATCCTCTTCCTCATCGTCTTTGCCGAAACCGGACTCGTGATAGCGCCATTTCTGCCCGGTGACTCTCTCATCTTCGCCGCCGGTGTGGTCGCCGCAAATCAAGAAGTCGACATCAGCGTGGTGATGCTCTGGGTGATCTTTATCACTGCTGCATTCTGCGGCGACAATGTCAATTACACGATCGGGCGCTACTTCGGTCCCCGGCTCTTCAAGCACGAGCACGCAAAGATTTTCAAACCGTCAAACCTCCAAAAAACTCGCGAGTTCATGGAGAAGCACGGACGTTGGGCTATTCTCGTCGCCCGCTTTGTGCCATTTATGAGAACGTATGTGCCGTTCACCGCTGGCCTCAGCCGGATGAACTACCGCAACTACATCAGCTACAGCGTTTCAAGCGCGATCATCTGGGTCACCGTTTGCCTATTCCCAGGCTACTTCCTCGGAAAAATCCCATTCGTGCGTGAAAACTTCGAAGTCGCAATCTACGTGATCATTGGATTTGCCGTTGGACCGATCCTCATCCACGCGCTCATTACCATCCTTAAGCGCAAGAAAGCCGCAAAGCTCGCCCAAAAGCAATCGACCGTGACTCCCAGCGAAGAGCCAAGCAAAGCCGAAGCGCTTTCAGTCGACTCAGTTTCTGGCGAGTAAACGGCTCTACTTAAGCGACGCCCCATGCCCAGGTGCGTCCGAAGGCATCACAACCCCTTCAATCATCGATACACCCATAGCCGGATCGGGATTCAAGTTTGTATGCGAATCCAAGTCGATGTAGTCGAAAAGACTCCCAATCGCCGCCCCCGCCGCAATCGCAATGCTCGATTCGCTCATGCACCCGATCATCGTCTGCAATCCGTGCGCCCGAGCCGTCGCCACAATCCGCAACGCCTCAGTTATTCCCCCACACTTCATCAGCTTCAGGTTCACACCGTCCACCCGATCCGCCACCTTTGTAACGTCCGGGCTGAACCGACAAGATTCATCCACGAAAATCGGCAACCTACGTACCTTAAACAACTCCGGTAGCTGATCCTCCGAACCCTCCGGCAAGGGCTGCTCCACATAGTCCACTCCCCGATCTGCCAGCCAACCCACCATCATTTTCGCCGTCTCAAGCGTCCAGCCTCCATTCGCATCCACGCGTAACTTCACCCCGTAAGGCTTGCCCGCTTCCCGAGCCGCCTCAAAGTTCGCCTGATCGTGCTCAAACCCCTGGGGCGATCCCAACTTGATCTTCAAGCACTTGCCCCCTGTCAGCTCCAGTATCTTAGGTACACGCTCCCGGATAATCTCGGGCGTCTCAATTCCAATCGTCACCGAGGTCGGCGCGGTCGGCAAAGACAAGCCAAGCACCTGATAAAGTGGCTTCCCACACTTTTTAGCCAGGAGGTCCCACAACGCCACATCTAAAGCCGCCATCGCTGGAGGATCAATTTTCGCCTCACGCATCAAGGCGTAAATCTCATGAATCGACTCGTCTCCGCGTAAGCCCGCCGTGAATCTCTCAAGCTGCTCGCGACCGTTCGCTGCCGTCCACGCCGAAGCCGTCGCGGGGCTAAGCTCACCGATCCCTCTATGTCCGTCAGCTTCGGCAAAGACAAACAGGTTCTCAGAAACAGTCACCGTCCCACGACTGATCGTCAACGGAAAGAGCTTGGGCAATTGGAGCGATTGGAACCGAAAGGAGGGCATTGCGACGATAGATTACCGCGAGCCAAAAGCCCAACACCTCCCGAATCTCCTTCGCGTTCCTTGCCCCCACCACGCTTCGCGTGAAATCCTCCAACACCCCCGAATCTCCTTTGTGTTCTTTGCCCCATTGCACACTTTGCGTGAAATCCCTCAACACCTGCCGAATCTCCCTTGCGTACTTTGCCCCACTGCGCGCTTTGCGTGAAATCACCGCTCCCCGCTCCCCGCTCCTCGCTGCTCGCCCCCCAACTGGGACAAACGGCACTTTCCACGTACGACGCCCCAGTAGATTCGTCAAAGAACTATTGACGCCTCATATTGAAAGGGGCGCTAAGAGTTCAATGACAAGGAGAACAAAATGAAAACGCTACGATTCATGTTAACTTTGATGACGGCGCTGATCGCAGCTGGCGCAATGGCCCAGAGCGACAAATCTATCTGGGAGCTCAACAAGACTTACCGGGGCGACGGCGAAGAGACCGTCAACAACAAGAGGAACAGAGATTTCTCAAGCGTAAACGTAAACCTACGCAACGATGGAACCGCAACCGTCCGATTCATGGGCGACAAAAACACCGATTTCAACGGACGCTGGCGCGGACCCACAAACAACATCGTGACCGTAGACGTTCACGAACGCGATTCCACAGGCTACTTCCGAGTCTTTCTTGAGGACCGTGAGATCCGTCGCGTCGAGGGCACAGTCCGCCGCAAAGATGACGCCATCCGTATCGTCTTCAAGTGCGAAATCGTGCGCGGAGCGCAGCGCCCAGGATGGGATCGCGACGAGAAAGACCAGGGCCACGACCGTGATCGCGACCGGAGTGAGCGAGACTTTGATTCCCTTTTTGGAACCAAGTCGAACAAGGCCGTTCTCGATACGGGCGGACGAGGTTCGCTTCGAAGAGATCGCAACGACTGGCAAGTCAAGCGCGCCAAAGTCGAGATCAAGGACGATGGCAACATCATGATCCAGATCAAAGGCGACAAGAATGAGACGTTCCGTGGTAAATGGCGACGCGACAGCAACGGCCGCATCAGCTTCACAATCACCGACGCCTTTGGCGACAAAAAGGCCACAGGCTCAGGCTGGCTCACCTTCAAAGAGAAGGATGAAGTCGACCTCATCCGCGCAAACTTCCGCGCCAAAAAGGAAGATTATTCCCTCGGCTTCACCCGAGAGAAGTAAGCTCCGATCCCCCTCCTCTTGCGACGAAGTCGGAGGAGGGACCCAAAAAGGGTCTCAGATTCCCCCTCCCTCGTCAACGCCGAAGGCTTGATGAGGGAGGGGTTAGGGGTGGGAGATCCGGTCCCGCTAAAGCGGACCATAGGCAAGTCCAACAAGCTTGTAATCACCCCTTCAAAGCCACCGCAAACTGCTGCTTAAACAACCCGGCGTAAATCCCATCCAAAGCTAAAAGCTCCTCGTGCGTCCCCTGCTCCACAACAACACCCTTCTCCAAAACCAAAATCTGATCCGCTTTCACAATCGTCGAAAGCCGATGCGCGATTACAAACGACGTCCGCCCCTTCATCAGATTATCCAAGGCCTGCTGCAAAAGCGACTCGGTCTGTGAATCCAAAGAAGACGTCGCCTCATCCAAAATCAAAATCTTCGGGTTGGCAATCAGAGCCCGCGCAATCGCCAGACGCTGCTTCTCCCCGACCGACAGAGACACACCATCCTCACCAATCTTTGTCTCATAGCCATTCTCCATCGCCATGATCGTGTCGTGTATCCTGGCCGCCTTTGCGGCATCTTCTACCTCCAAGTCGGTCGCATTCAAACGACCATAGCGAATATTCTCGCGGATTGTCGTGTTAAACAGAATGCTCTCTTGCGGCACAACCCCAACCTGCTCTCGATAGCTCAACAGCCGGACGGTCTTGATATCGGTCCCGTCAATCACGATCTGCCCATCAACCGGATCGTAATGCCGCAGCAGTAGTGAGGCCATCGTCGTCTTTCCACTGCCCGACTGCCCCACAAAAGCGATCATCTGCCCTGGCTTCGCATGGAGGTCGATCCCCTTCAAAACCGGGATGCCCTTCTCATACTCAAACCAAACGTTCTCAAACTTTACATCGCCCTTGATCTCCGCCATGCTCGGCGCATCCGAAACATCCTCAACGTTACTGCTGGTCTCAAGCGTACGGAAGATGCGGGACAGCGCCGACTGCGAGCGTGCAATAGGATCAAGAACCACCAAGAACCGCACGATAGGGCCATACACATAGTTGATCGCGTAGAGCATGAACATCACCAACGTGCCCGCTTCGATCTTGCCCTGGATACAAAGATAACCCCCGTAAGCCAAGACCAAGCCCTGCCCAATCCCAGTCAGAGCATCGGCAATCGTCCAAAGCCCGCCACCCAGCGCGCCCTGCTTCACGTTCAAGCCCATCAGGTCGCGCGTCGTCCCCAAAAAGCTCTTGGCTTCCCGCGTCTCCTGCCCAAACGACTTCACCACCTGCACGCCCGCCAGCTTCTCCTGCATCTCCCCGAACATCACATCGCGCTTGTGCCGGATATCCTCGCTCGTATCCTCAATCGGCCTCAAGAACCGCCTAAAATTCAAGATATAGAGCGGGGCGATGCTAAAGCTAAGCAGCGCCATGATCGGGTTGATGTAGAACAAAACGCCGGTCACAATCACCAACTGACAAAAGTCGCTGATCATCGTGTTCACGTGCCCAGTGATCAACTGGTTGACCGTGCTCGCATCGTTGATGATGTTGCTGACCAGCTTTCCCGTCTGGTTCTTCTCGAAGTAGCTCAGGCTCAGCGTCTGCATGTGCGCATAAAGTCGCTCCCGCATCGCGAGCAACACTCTCTGCCCCAACAAACTCGTCAAAATTCCCGCGACGTAGCCAAGAAGGCCCGAAATCATTGCGAAGCCAACGACGTAGGAAAGATAGAGCCACGCATTGATCGGCTCACCTCGCTGTAATCGGTTGACGATATCGCCCAAGATAAGGGGAGGAACAAAACCGAACGCGGACTGAGCGATCGCCAATAGGGCACAGGAAACCTGCAATCCCCAAAAGGGACGCAACTCACGAGCCAGCTTGCGAACCAGAGGCCAACCCCAATTCGCTTTGCGTCGTGCGTCCTGATCGGCTACGACAGCCATGAATACTTTGATTCTGGACCTATCCTTAACGTTCTGGAAACCGTCTTAACGTTAATATTCAGGAATTGAGTCAAGGGACCCGAAATCTATGCACTATCGAGAAGAATACGATTCCAAGCTAAACGAGATCAAGACTTCAGTCCTCCAGATGGGCTCCATCGCTGGTGAGATGGTAAAGCTTGCCAGTGAAATCGCGATCACCGGCAACGCCGATCTTGTGGCAAAAGTCCAAGAGATGGACGATAAGATCGATCAAATGGAGACCGACATCGTGACCGAATCGATGGTCACCATCATGCGCGAATCTCCTGTAGCAAGCGACCTGCGAACGCTGACGTCGACCATTGGAGTCGTTAGCGAGATTGAAAAAATCGGCGACCACGCCGTAAAACTTGCCAAGCGCTCAAACAAACTCTCAGGGAACCTCCCAGCCGAATTCCGAAAGCTCCTGATCGAAATGAGCGAAGACGCTCGCCAAATGTTCGGATCGGCCCTGCACCTCTACGACGCTTGGGACGCCGACCTCGCCGAAAGCATCATCGCCTCCGACAAAGAAGTGGACGATAAATACGGCGAATCAAAACGACAGATCATCGGCATGATCCAAAGCGTGCCCGATTCAACAGCCCACCTCCTGCGAGTCCTGCGCGTATTCCAAGCCATCGAACACGTCGCCGACAACGCGGTCGAAATCGCCAAACGCATGCGCATGCACTACTCACACTAGAACTTTCTACAGATACGGACAGTAGTTACAGACTTGCCAAAGTCGCCCACCGCTGCACAAGTCCACAACCCAAGTCAAAATCGCACCTCTCTCCCCTGATGGGAACGGGTGACGATAACCGCTTCTCTCGGCCTTAGCCTCCACCTGGCAATTACCGTGATAGCTAGAGGGTCGCTGTCTTCAGTGACCAATATTCATGCCTCCACCTCGCAATTGCGGTGATAGCTGGAGGGTCACTGTCCTCAGTGACCAATAATCATGCCTCCACTTCGCAATTGCGGGAATAGCTGGAGGGTCACTGTCCTCAGTGACCAATACTCATGCCTCCACCCTCCCAAAGGGTGGAGGCTACACCTCAAAACCCCGCCCGAACTCGGCAAAATCCCCTCTCCCTTGATGGGAGAGGGTGACGAACACTTCGGCCTTCTGGCGCACCTCTCCGAGCAACTCCCACGGTGATGCAATCAAACTCCCCTCGCCCTGCGACGCAGGAGCGAGGGAGAGGGGGCAGGGGGTGAGGGTCAGCCCCGACGTAGTCGGGGGAAGCATCAGGACGAACTGTCGGATTCACGCCTCCACCCTCCCAAAGGGTGGAGGCTACACCTCAAAACCCGGCCCGAACTCGGGAAAATCCCCTCTCCCTTGATAGGAGAGGGGCAAGGGGAGAGGGTGACGAACACTTCGGCCTTCTGGCACACCTCTCCGTGCATCTCCCACGGTGATGGAATCAAACTCCCCTCGCCCTGCGACGTAGGAGCGAGGGAGAGGGGCAGGGGGTGAGGGTCAGGCCCGACGTAGTCGGGGGAAGCATCGGGACGAACTGTCGGATTCACGCGTCCACCCTCCCAAAGGGTAGAGGCTGCACACAAACTCAAACTGCTGCCAGCTAACCAGGGCCACTCACAACCTGAAACCAATACCCATCCGGGTCCTGAAACGTAGTGCATTCATCGCCATCACCAGTCGATAGCTCAACACCATTCGCCCCCAATCGCTCCAAATAGCCACTAAGGTCATCCGCATAAAGCACAATCGCCGACCCCATCCGATAGGCATCTCCCGATACCGGCGTCCCGGGCCTTAGCAAAATCTCCATCTCCCCGGCCTTGACCCACTCCAATCCGCCCGGCTGAGACACAACGGGCTCAAAGCCAAGCACATCCACATAGAACCGCAACGACGCCCATGTGTCCTTTACAAACCTCTCTAAATGGCCAATTCGCACCATAACTGCCCCACGTATCATCTCCACTCTACGCCAACATCAAGCACCAGAATCCCCCTCATCGTTGAATCTGCACGCATCGCCGGCGAGCCCATTTTCAAGAATCTCACGCATTCATGGGCTCTTGTGCTGAAATGCCAACGTGCCGCGATGCCGAAACCCGCTCTCGTCAGGTACATTTGTTCGGACCCATGACCGAATGGCTGCTGCAGCAAAACGATATCGTTAAGGCACTAATACGGGCCGCCCTGATCGTCGTTCCAATCCTAACACTTGTTCCAGGATTGATCTGGTGGGAACGTCGACTCCTTAGCTGGATGCAGGACCGGATCGGTCCAAACCGCGTCGCAACCTTTACCTTTTCGCAGAAATTCCCCATCGCTGGTCTACGCGGCAAGAAGCTCCGCATTTTTGGACTCCTGCAACCCATCGCCGACGGCGTCAAGCTCTTCTTTAAAGAGGACATCACCCCCGCGTCGATCGACAAGATGATCTATTTCATCGCTCCGGCCCTGGCGCTGTTCCCGGCCTTTGCCATCGGCGCGACCATGCCGTGGGGGCCAAATTTAGCCTGGACTCCGGTCGCCGACGTCAACATCGGCATCCTTTACATGCTCGCCATCAGTTCACTCGGCGTGTATGGTGTCGTCCTCGCCGGATATGCCTCAAACAACAAGTATTCGCTTCTCGGCGGATTGCGCGCCTCAGCCCAGCTCATCAGCTATGAACTCGCGATGGGCATGTCGCTCGCCGCAATAGTGGTCGTAACTGGCTCGCTCAAGATGACCGAAATGGTGACCGCCCAGCAAGGCCCATGGCTCGGCCTTGTCGCGTGGTTTCAAAACTGGAACTTGTTCACACCCACCGGATTTATCGCCGGAATCATCTTCCTCATCTGCATGGTCGCCGAGACAAACCGCGCACCGTTCGATCTTCCCGAAGCAGAAAACGAACTCATCGCGGGCTATCACACCGAATACAGCTCGATGAAGTTCGCCGTCTTCTTCATGGGCGAATACGCCACGATGATGATCTTCTCCGGCATCTTCGCGGTCGTTTTCCTTGGCGGATACAATCTGCCTATCAACGTAGCAGCCGTGACTGAATTTGCAACGGTAGCAGCGCCACTGATCTTCATGGTTAAGGTCGCTGCCGTCTTCTCCATCTTCATCTGGCTGCGCGCAACGCTCCCACGCCTGCGCTACGACCAGCTCATGAATCTCGGATGGAAGTCGCTCCTGCCGCTTGCCGTTGCAAACTTTATCATCGCTGCGGTTTACGTTCTCGTTTCCGAGGTTTACAGCCCGGCAGCAGGCGCGTTCTCGTGGATTGCATCGTTCGTTCTGCTCTACATTCTCTGGTCAGCGCTCAAAGCCGCCGGATCAAAGTCGCTGAACAAGCAGCTTGGAAAACGCACCGTCACGCTCGTCAATCCGTCTGCGGGGGGAGTGCCGGAGATCGCAGAACCTGCCGTCTCTCCGGGGACCTAATATTTTTGGAAGGGAAGGAAAGTGAGGCAAGCCTGGCCTCGCTTTCGTCATGAAGGCGTCGCCTTCAAAGGCAAAGGGTAAGGGAAAACTAGGTGGATACCTCGTTATTGATCTTTGGAGCCTTGGCTGGAGTCGCAGCGCTCTCGGCTGTCGGCGTCGTTGCGTTCGGCAGTCCCGTGCGCTCGGCGTTGTGCTTGGTCGTGAACTTCTTCACGCTCGCGTTCCTGTACTTCAAGCTGAATGCGGAGTTGCTCGGCATCGTCCAGATTCTCGTCTACACCGGCGCGATCATGGTGCTGTTCCTCTTCGTCGTCATGTTGTTGCATCTGGGAGGGCCAGCGGCGTTGATGGAGTCCCGTGATATAAAACGTGTCTTTGGCGCGACTCTGGGCGTAGCCCTATTTGCGGTTCTCGTAAGCCAAGTCATCCTTCCCTTGCGCTTAGTCACAACCGGCTCTGCTCCCGAAGGTTTCGGCGCTCCACCAGCGATGGGAAGAGCGCTGTTTACGGAGTACGCTTGGCCTTTTGAAGTCGCCAGCATCCTGCTCCTGATAGGCGTCGTCGGCTCGATCCTGCTGGCAAAGAGGAAAATCTAATGCCCGAGATGAATCAGCTTTTCCCCTATCTCGTCCTCGGAGCATTCATGTTTTGTACCGGGGTCGTCGGCGTTATCATCCGCCGAAACCCGATTGTGATCTTCATGTGCATTGAGCTCATGCTCAACGCCGTGAACCTCACCTTCCTCGCTTTCGCCCGATACCATCCTGCAGCGACGACCGAAGAAGCGTCGCTTCGAACCGCGATGGACGGGCAGATGATGGTGATCTTCGTCATGGCTGTCGCCGCTGCCGAAGTTGCTGTCGGCCTGGGAATTATCATGGCTATTTTCCGTCTGCGTAACGAAGTGGACATCGACGATATGAACTTGTTGAGAGGCTAAAGCATGGGTGGAACAGCAGATCTAATCAAATTAGTCATTCTTTTGCCCCTCATCGGCTTCTTCGTCCAGGCATTTGTCGGCAAAGCTGTGGTCAATAAGCTCGGCGCCGCCAAGGGCAAAAGGTTCATGGGCGGTCTGGCCGTGCTCTTCGTTGCGGTTCCGTTCGTGCTTGGTGCCATCATCACCGCTGCCCTGGCTAAGATGGGACACGTTGAGCGGTCTGTCGTTGTCCAAGGCTTCGACTGGATCAACATAGCCGGGCTCAACATCCCCTTCGAATTCATCGTCGATCCTCTGTCCATGACGATGGTCCTCGTCATCACCGGCATCGGCGCGCTCATCCACCTCTACGCCACCGGATATATGGCAGAGGAAAAGGACTACACCCGATTTTTCACCTATCTGAACCTGTTTATCGTCGCGATGCTCCTCTTGGTCTGCGGCAATAACCTGGTTTTGATGTTTATCGGCTGGGAAGGCGTCGGCCTCTGCTCCTACCTTCTCATCGGCTTTTGGTACAAGGACATCGCCAACGCCAAAGCCGCCAACAAAGCCTTCATCGTCAACCGAATCGGTGACTGGGGCTTCATGCTCGGCATGTTTGGCCTCATCGCTCTGCTCGCCGGCAACGCCTCCGCACTCGGCACCGAGGACCAACGCTGGCTCAGCTACGACGTGATCTTCCCCGCCATCATCGACATCCTTCGGCAGAACCCTGGCTGGGCAACGATCATCGCACTGCTGCTGTTCGTCGGTGCGATGGGCAAATCTGCACAGTTCCCGCTCTATTTCTGGCTTCCCGACGCGATGGCAGGCCCCACGCCCGTCTCCGCACTTATCCACGCCGCCACCATGGTCACCGCTGGTGTTGTCATGCTGAACCGCATGCACCCCATCTTCGAGATGTCCACGGTCGCGATGGGTGTTGTCGCATGCATCGGCGCATTCACGGCGTTGTTTGCGGCCCTTGTCGCATTCGGGCAAACCGACATCAAAAAAGTCCTCGCCTACTCCACCGTCTCCCAACTTGGCTTCATGTTCGTTGCCTGCGGAGTCGGTGCGTTTTGGGTAGGAATGTTCCACGTCATCACCCACGCCTTCTTCAAGGCCCTGCTCTTCCTTGGCTCCGGTGCGGTCATCCACGCCATGGCCCACGAGCAGGACATGCGCAAGTATGGCAACCTCCTCAAGTACATCAAGATCACGTCCTGGACCATGATCATTGGCTGGCTGGCGATCGCCGGATTCCCGCTCCTATCGGGCTTCTGGTCCAAAGAAGCGATCCTCGGCAACGCCCTCGGCAACAGCGTCGCCTACTTCGGAGACACAAACGTCGGCATCATCGCGGGATGGATTCTCCTCATCGTCGCTGTCCTCACAGCGGCTTACATGACAAGGCTAACGTTCCTAACATTCGGCTTCCCCGGGGTTTCAAACGAGGAGCGCTGGCGGGCGATACCAGCCCATGCTGAGCATCACGACGACCACGCGCATGATCACCACGAGGAGCATGCCCACGATCACGGCCCTGATGTTCACGGCTTCTTCTTCACCGACGAAGAGCGAGCAGCCCACCCCGAAGAGCACGAACACCATCATGCCCTGGACAAGGACCATAACCCACACGAGGTCCCGCCAAGCATGTGGATACCGCTCGCCGTCCTCGCTGTCCTCTCAATCGGCGGCGGCTGGATTCTCCACAACAACCACCTGCTCCAACACTGGCTCTACCCAGAAGGCTTAAGCACGCTCTCCCCCGAGGTCGTTGGCGGCCACCCGGGCGGATGGGTTGGGAATTGGCTGATGGTGATGGGTATCGGCGCTGGATTCGCCGGAATCATATACGGTTTCATCGTCTACCGCAAGGGACTGCCCAAGCGGGAGAACGAAGAGAAAGATTGGGACGACTTCCGCACCCAAGCCGGAAACCAATTTGGTTACGACAAATTCGTCATGGAAGCAGGAACAGAAGGCGGTGCAACCGTCGCAAGCTGGTTCTACAAAGCGTTCGATAAGGGCTTTATCGACGGCATCGTCCACGGACTTGCCTTCATCAGCACCCAGATCGGACGTGGTCTTAGGATGTTCCAAACAGGCTATGCAAGGATGTACGCATTGATGATGCTCGCCGGAGCGGTTGGACTTCTTGTCTACTTCGCCCTGATCGCCCAAAGGCTTAGCGGAGGTGGCAACTAATGGAACCCACCGGCTTCGGGATCATCAGCATCGTCACGTTCCTTCCCCTACTCGGAGCTTTGCTGCTCGGGTTCTTGCCAAAAGAGCAACTCAAGGGGATCCGGTACGTCGCGCTCGGGGCATCGATCCTGACCTTCATCCTTTCGCTTTTAATGTACGCCAAATTCACCGGCGGAACCTACCACTTCCAAATGGTCGAGTTCATGCCGTGGATCGAAAAAGCGGGCATCCATTACCGAATGGGCGTGGACGGTATCAGCATCTGGCTGATCATGCTCTCCACATTCTTGAGCATCATCGCCATCTGGTTTAGCTTCTACGTCGATAAACGAGTCAAGGAGTACATGATCATCCTTCTTGTGCTCGAAACCGCCATGCTCGGCGTCTTCGTGTCACTCGACCTGATCCTGTTCTATGTCTTCTTTGAAGCGTCCCTCATCCCAATGTGGCTGCTCATCAGCATCTGGGGAGGGGAAAAGCGCATCTACGCCGGACTCAAGTTCTTCCTGTTCACCTTCGCCGGGTCCATATTCATGCTCATCGGCATGATCACCATGGCGTGGCTTCAGCAGAAAACCACCGGCACCTGGTCGTTCAACATTATCGACATCCAAAGCAACGTCGCCAACGGCTCACTATGGACCGGCGCGCTCCAACTGCAAAGCTGGATCTTCTGGGCCTTCGCCATCGCGTTCTTGGTCAAGTGTCCGGCGTTCCCACTCCATACCTGGCTGCCCGACGCCCACACCGAAGCCCCGACCGCTGGCTCCGTCATCCTTGCTGGCGTGCTCCTAAAAATGGGCACCTACGGGATGCTCCGATTCGTCCTGCCATTCTTCCCCGACGTCATCCAAACCTACGTGCCCTGGCTCATGGCCCTTGCCGTCATCGGCATCATTTATGGGGCCGTCGTAGCCGCCGTACAGCCCGACGTCAAACGGCTGGTCGCCTACTCATCGGTCGCCCACATGGGATTCGTCCTGCTCGGCATCTTCTCGCTCACCCACAGCGGCATGATGGGCGGAGCCATGCAGCAGCTCAATCACGGCATCAGCACCGGCGCGCTCTTCCTTCTCGTCGGCCTCATCTACGAGCGAAGACACACCCGACTGTTCAAGGACTACGGCGGCCTCAAAGCCCAAATGCCGATCTACGCCGCGATCTTCCTGATCGTCATGCTCAGTTCGGTCGGACTCCCCGGCATGAACGGATTCGTTGGCGAGTTCCTTGCCATGGTCGGCGCATTTGAAGCTGGCGTAAACAACCTCTTTGGCCTCAACATCTGGTACGTCGTCATCGCCGGAGCCGGTGTCATCCTCGCTGCGGTCTACCTGCTGGTCATGTACCAAAAGATGTTCTACGGGCCAAACAACAACCCCGAAAACAAGCGCCTGAAAGACCTCAAGCCATGGGAAATCGCCATGTGCGCAACACTCATTCTGTTCATCTTCTGGGGCGGCCTCAAGCCAAACACCTTCCTCAAACCTATGGAGGCAAGTATCGGCGCCGCCCGAATGATGGCGATCAACCCCGAAGGGCAACGCCCAACCTGGAATGATCTCACGATGGAGATCGACTCCAAGGGCAACCTCGCCCGGGTCGAAGAGAGAACCGCCGCCGATATCGAACTCAAAGAGCCAACTTTCCGAGAGATCATCGCTCCCGGAAACATCCATCATCCCTTTAACCCGACCAAACCGGAAGCCGATGATGTAGCCGCTCTCACAACTGCCGTAGGGGAGGGCCATTGACCGCTCGCCAACGGTTAACCGCCATCGCATCCGGTACAGCAAACGGGACCAAGCCAACTGTGGCATGGCCCGGAAATGACGCATCTTCCGATGTCGTCATCGTATCGTCCCCCTCCGAGATCGACACCAAGCGCGACCCCGACAAGTTGATCCTCGTCGAAGTCTCCAACCCGTTCGGGCTTGCCCTGCAAGCTGGGGTTGACCTCAACCAAGCCCAGAAGGATGACCCGGTAGCAGGCGGTGCGAAACTCGCCGAGTTCACCGCGAAGACAAAGGCCGCCATCTCCGCAGCCCTAAGTGCCGGGGCCGACGGGATCCTCTACAAACTCTACGGTGCCACCGAGCAGTTTTGCACTCCAATGCAATACGGCGGCTACTACCTCGAGATCGACCGAGAGATTCTCGCCGAGGCCGAGCCAGCCACGTTCAATTTGCTTTATATCGTCGGCGACGCCGACACGTTCATCGACTTCGTGTCCGATCTCCCCGCCCATGCTTTTGCTTGGGACATCCAGTCCACCGGCTTCTCCGTCTCTGCTGTACGCGAACTCCGGCCCGGCGCATTGTGCGCAAATGATCCCGAAGCCGACATCCTTCTCCAAACCGCCACCGGAAAGGAAACAACCGCTCAGTTTTTAACCCTACAGGTGAATGGCAGCCATGCTTGAGACTCTTTATAAGCCACCGACAATCGACTGGCAGACCATGCTCCCGGTCTTCATCGTCATGGGTACGGGCATCGTCGCCCTCATCATCGAGATGCTGCGCCCGAAGCACAACAACAACGCTATCGTTGCCGCAAGCCTCATTGGCCTCACCGTGGCGGGCTACTTCGTGTGCCAACAGTTCGGCTCCGATCAGATAGAGACGTTCGGCGCAACCGTCGTCCGCGATCAGTTTGGGCTCGCCATACAGCTGCTTCTCATCATCTCAACCGGCATCGCCATCCTCTTTAGCGATGGCTACCTCCGTGAGAAACGCATATCCTTTGGCGAGTTCTATCCTCTCGTGCTCTGGTCCATCTCCGGCGCGATGATCATGGCGAGCACCAAGAACCTGCTGATGATCTTCCTCGGCATTGAGGTCCTCAGCATCGCCCTGTACGTCCTCGCCGGACTTAGCAGGAAAGAAACGAAGTCAGAGGAATCGGCCCTCAAGTACTTCCTTCTCGGAGCCTTTGCCAGCGCATTCCTACTCTACGGTATTGCCTTCGTCTACGGAGCCACCGGCACCCTTCACCTCGATACCATCGCCAACGGCTTGGCCACCTCGCAAGGAACCGACGGCCTGCTGATCTTTGGCCTTGGCCTCATCCTCATTGGCCTCGGCTTCAAGGCCGCCTTCGTGCCGTTCCACCAATGGACACCCGACGTCTATCAAGGCGCACCCACAAATGTCACCGCCTTCATGGCCGCTGGCTCCAAAATCGCCGCGATCGCCGTTCTCTACCGCGTGCTCGACGCCTTCGGTGGCTTCCAAGCTTTCTGGCTTCCGGCCCTCTTCTGGATCGCCATCGCAACGATGACCGTCGGAAACCTGGTCGCCCTCGTGCAGCGAGATGTCAAACGCATCCTTGCTTACTCCAGCATCGCCCACGCCGGATACCTGCTCGTCGCAATCCTGGCCCACGCCAAAGCCCCCGATAAGGTTGGCTTCACAACTACCGTCTATTACCTCCTAGCCTACAGCTTCATGACCATCGGAGCCTTTGCCGTTGTCTCAATCACCGCCCGCAAAGGTCAGGAAGGCACACGCTTAACAGACCTTAACGGCCTCTACCGAAAGTCCCCACTGCTCGGTGCCGCCATGCTCATCTTCATGGCATCGCTAATCGGCATTCCCCCCGCTGCCGGATTCTTTGGCAAGTGGCAAATCTTCCAAGACGCTGTGGCCGCCGACCTTGTCGCGCTTGCCATCGTGCTCGCTGTGAACTCGGTCATCAGCATCGCCTACTATCTCAGCATCGTCAAGGCTGTCCTCATCGACGAAGGGGAGGGAGACGGCCCGCCCATCGGCAAAGTCAACGGCGGGCTCCGCGCCGCCACCATCATCTGCCTCGCTGGCGTCATCGTCGCCGGAATGCTGCTTGATCCCATTTCAAAATTCTTGGGCGGAGAGTCGGGCGGCATCAAAGAGCCCCCCATCATCCGAACGGAGCAACCCAGCCCCGTCGCCCTATCCGGTATCCGCTTATGAGCATCAACATCGGCGTGAGTATGTGGAGTTACGTCCGCCCATTCCAGGCGGGCAATTTCGACATTCCTGCATTCATCCATGAGGCTCAGAGAGCTGGGGCCGAAGGAGTAGAACTCCTCGACTTCTTCTACCAAAACGAAGGCATCGACGAAAAGTGCGCCGCCGCTCTTGCCGCGCTCGAAGAAACTGGGCTCCCCTGCCCGATCTTCTCCGTCGCCCAAAACTTCGCCAAGCTCGCCGAAAGCGACCGCCACAAGGAGCTCCAAAAGATCGTCTTTGGCGTCGACGAGGCGTTGAAATTCGGCTCCGGCGTCGTTCGCGTCTTTGCCGGAGACGTTGCCGAAGGGATCACCTTTGACCAAGCTCGTGCCTGGATCGTCCAAGGCCTCGCCGAAGCTTCAAAGTACGCTGCCAGTCACAATATCAAACTCGCTCTTGAAAATCACGGAACCCTGGCTGGACGAAGCGATCAAGTGCGCGGGCTCATCGACGACGTTCGTCAAATGTCTGGCGTAGACGCCCTCGGCGCAAACCCCGACACCGGCAACTTCCAACTCGTGTGCCAACCCAGCCACGAAGCCATCAAAGACGTCGCCCCCTACGCAAACATGGTCCACTTCAAAGACTTCATGAAGGCTCCTGTAACCCACGAAGGTTGGGCCTACACCGATCTCAATGGACAGAAGTTTCTCGGCACGGCGGTCGGCGAAGGAGATGTCAACCTTGCCCAATGTATCCAAGAGCTAAAAGACGCCGGATACAACGGATGGCTAAGCGTCGAGTACGAAGGCGAAGAAGACCCATTCCAAGCCGTCCCCCGCTCCATCGCAAATGCCCGCAAATTCCTCTGAACCCCTCACGTTGCGACGTAGTCAGAGGAGGAGGGGGGCCACTTCTGGGAGTAGCCAACTATTTCCCGTCCTCATACGACTCTGTCGGAGGGGGGACCAGCGCAGTGAAGATGAATGCCCCATTGGCAGATCGCAGCCCATGGAGATGGAATTCCTCGCCCTTGAGGGAGAGGACCTGTGAACGCGGTGAACAGAGGTGAGGGTGCCCACCCCTTACGCCTTACGCCTCACCCCTCACGCCTCACGCCTTACGCCCCACGCCTTACGCCTCACCCCTCACCCCTCACCCCTCACCCCTCACCCCTCACCCCTCACCCCTCACCCCTCACCCCTCACGCCTCACGCCCCACGCCTTACGCCCCACGCCTCACGCCTTACCATCCTTACCCCTCAATAAGCCCCAAAACATCCCACAAAACCCCCAACTGCCGCTCCAAATCCATCTTCTCCACCGGCGGCACATGCAAAAAACCAACCCGCTTCCCCGGATGAACCTGCAACGACCGATACAAGAGGTAATTGCACAGATAGCCCCCCGCATCCACACTTGGCTGGCTCACCTCGGTATCCACAAAGGCTGAAGGAACGTCCCAAAGCGTTGCCCCAATCTGCGGAGGCCCAAAAGCATCGATCTTCCCCGGACCCTGCACCTCGCCGAGCACATCGTGAGTCGGCCCGATAACATTCCGTGCCGTCGTCTCAAACCGCATCCGCTCCGCTCCACCCGCAACCCCAAGGTGCAAGAGCGTATCAAAGCCTTCCGTCTCCCCCGAAGCCAAAAACTCCTCCACGCCCTGAAAACTGACTTCAAGAATCCGAAAAGGCAACGCCGACCGCTCGGCAAGCCACTGCGATGGGTTCTCGCCAACATTAAGAAAGGGGCCAAATCCGGTGATTAGAATCGACTCCACCGGTGTCACCGCCGCAAGTTCCGAATCCCAATAATCGCGCCAGAAACAAACGCCCCGCCGATCATTCCAAACAGCGCGCCAATAATCACCCACACGCGCCACCCAGCCTCAGGATCCCAATAGGCCGGACCCACAAAAGGCATCACAATGATCCCAACAAAGATCGAAGCCCCCACAAACTTCGCCTGAAAGATATTGTCCTCCTTGCGCAGGCTGGGCGTCATCCCAATCTTGTCGGATACGAACTGCCGTGTCTCCTCATAGGTCACCGGCTTTTGAGGTGGAGGGCGTTCGCCCTCTGGCTTTTGAT
The DNA here is from genome assembly GCA_019638775.1 of Fimbriimonadaceae bacterium. Classification (NCBI taxonomy): domain Bacteria; kingdom Bacillati; phylum Armatimonadota; class Fimbriimonadia; order Fimbriimonadales; family Fimbriimonadaceae; species Fimbriimonadaceae bacterium. The sequence continues at coordinate 603,531 of JAHBTD010000001.1, forward strand.
ACTCGTTCATATGGCCTTCTGTATCGCACATTACCCCCACTCACACAAAGAAAATCCCTCCCACGAATGGAAGGGATAAACATATTCGCTGGCAGATCAGAAGCTGATCGAATACCCAACGACAAATCGGTAGTCCGTCCGTGGCGCACCCCGCGTCGCAAAGACATCGGCTTCAAGCCCAAAGTCGATCACCGAACGCACACCAACCTGCTTTCGCAAACCAATGCCCGCCGTGCCCGTCCAGCCTTGAGACCGCATCGCGCTCTGCTGAACAGCAAACTCCGCCACAAGGGTCTGGTCGAACCGAGTTGGATAACCGACTGGCGCAGAATATCCCAAAATTGCGCCCAGCGTGACGTCGCGTTCGCCATCATGCGGCTGCGAAGCATAGGCCACGTCCACGTTCAAATGGACCTTGTCATACTGGTGCAGCGCCTTGGTCATGATCCCGCGAAAGCGGACCTCAACCCCTTGAGCATCGCGCCCTGTCGGAATGCCAACGTCGAGGCGGTATCCCAATGCGGGCTGATTATCTATCTCCCGCCGAACCCCGTGGAAATACGTCAGCTCAATGTCGTTCGTGTCGAACCGCTTCATTCCCGAGTCGTACGTCGGCTCAAAGGCAATCCCAATATCCTTGTTCTTCGCATGCCCATACTTGAGCTCCGACTTGAACCCATAAAGCGGAGCATTCCGCCTCCACACGTCCATGCTAAAGCCCAGTTCAAGCGCACGCTCGCCAAAAGCGATGCTGTAAGCATCATCGAACCTTAGCGGACGGCCACCATCGATGTTGTTATGATCGATAGCCAACCCAAGCGAAGAGGCCGTTATCGTGGCTCCCACAAAGAGTAGCCTTGCCGTAGACTTCAACGCCCACCTCCAAGCGCCCCAATCAAGCGCATCAAAACCGGCGGCTTGTAAGGATTCGGTTTGTCAATCTTTCTGTAGGTATCTGGAGTGCCCGCATTTTGCTGAGCCCACTCCACAAGCGAAATCGGCTTAGCGTCCTTGTATTCTTCGTGGCTTTCCACATACTTGCGGAAAGCATCTGCCGAAGTAAATGCCCGTGACCACGCCGAGCACTCCGGGTGGTCCCCAGGAGTCTCTAAGAACACAACGCCAGGAATGTTCGGCTTCCAGTTGCCCTCTTCGTCAGAGATCATCACCAGCATCCGATTGGGGTCTTCGGTCGCTGCCCGAATGATCGCCCGGCCAGGCGTCTCCGCAGCCATGTCTCTGGCACACAAAAGGCAGCGCACCGTCATTGTCCAACCATCCGCCGTAACCGTCGCGCCCCACGGGTTCGACTCGGGCAGTCGAATCGAACAGTGAGCACATTCGCCCATGTCCATCCAGCCCATACCCGACATGTACATCAGGTCGTCCTCGCTCCCCTTCATCATCCCCATTCCGGGCATGCTTGTCGGGTGGCGATGGTCATGGAGCGTCATCGGCTCCCCGTCACCCGCCTCTTCACGCGCATGAGTCGAGGCCAGAACGCGGTAGATCGCGATCTTCACTTGCTCCTGCTTCTGTGCTTCCGTCAAATGGGTCTGAGCCAAAATGTCGTTCACATTGTCGTGCAGCATGTGCAGGTTATCGAACGAATTCGCGATCATGGGAAAGCGCTTCGCAAACCGCGGGCTCATCTCCGCCGCCATCGGCATAAAATCCCGATCCGTTTTGTAGAGCTCGGTTCCCCGGTACCGCTCGCCAATCACTTCATACTGAGGTCCCTGGTCGGCAACCGGCACACGATAAAGCATGTCGTAATTCACCGTCTGAAGCCAGTGATATCCCCAAAACAGCCCGTTCACCTTTGGATAGTCCGTTCGGAACTTTCCGCTGTAAAAGAAGCTGTCGAGATACTCCATGTTCATCGGAAGGCCGGTGATCGCATAAGGCTGAGAGTTGTAGAACTGCCAAAGCCGCTCAATCTCTGCCTCCTTTTGCTCCTCCGTCCAGCCCGGATACATGAACACGTCGATAGTCTGGAAGTGCAGCAGGTGCGCCCAGTCAAACACCTTCTCAAGATAGCCATACCGACGCAAAAACGTGGGTGAAATCGCCCCTTCATCCACTGGGATCGAGGGCTGGTTCTTCAGCACACGGTCAATCGTCGAGAAAACCTTCGTCTCAAGTTGGCCCGCCTTTCCACGCACGAGCGCTTCATAGGCCATTGCATGACCAACACCCGTCGCATACATATCCTTCGCAAACAGGGGGATTCGAGTGATCGCCCAGTTATAAGGAGCAGGCTTGTAAAAGAGGTGATCCGCCCCCGGATCGTTGAGCCATTTCGGCATGTCCGAGGGCATCTTGGGAAGCTCAGCGCTCTGCGCAGCCACAGTCACATCCTGCTTATGAACAGGCTGTGAGTCATGCTGCAAGAACGGTAGCCCCGCCAAAGCAAGCAGTGCAATCGTACTCATCTTCGTTCTCCTTTCAGCACGAGTGCGTTAGCCAGCCGGCTTTGCAACAATAGCGATGAGCTCTTCGAGAGTCAAAGCCTTCGCATCTTTCACGGCGTTGACCTCAACGTACTTGTCAAACGCCTTCCTCGACGAGAATGCCCGAGAAAGCTCGGAGCAGTCGGCGTGCTTCTTGAACGTGTTCAAAAAGACCGTGCTTTCCGGTGCCGACCACTTGCCGTTGGTGCGCTTGAGAACGACCGGCTCGCCAATCTTCTCGCTGGGCGCATAAACGACAAGGTCGCTCTTGTATCGGCCCTGGTCCTTGAAAACGCAGTACACACATCGGTACTCGATGCGCTTGTTGCCCATCTTCAGCACGACTTCGTTATCCTGCTCCTTGGTGTTCTGAACGATTTTGAGTTTGCAGTACGGGCAGTCGGCTTCGTGAGCCGATGCAATTGCCGAGAAGCCCAGCATGCCGACCACGGCAAGCAAAGCGAGAATTCTTCGAATTCCATTAATTGTGTTCATAAAATTGTTCCTCTTTGGTCGTTGGCAAGGGATCGGTCTCATCCCTTGCCCGTTTTAGAATCGCCGGCCAAACATCAAGGCCGGACTCTTCGCATCAATCAGATACACGCCGCCGAACCACTCTCCTTGCCCGTAGGTCAAGAATGGATGCGCCTGGTGTCCGTCAAGTTGGAGTCCAAGAGTGAATCCACTCCTATCCATCCACTTCGCGCCAAGCACCCCGTGATAGTGCGACTCGTTTGAACGGAAACCCGCGCCGACAAACATATTCGCCGTACCTGCGTCCGATTTCCAGTTCTTCTCCAACGTCGCCGAATAACCCGGGTTGCCCGTGCCGATGCCTTGCACACCAGCCGAAACACTGACGGAGGGCATCGTTGGTGTCTCTGTCAACAGCTGATAAGAGCCTAGCCAGCGAAAAGCGTTCTGCTTCCAAAGGTGAGCAACACCAAGCTGGAGTCTGGGAGCTGCCCGATACCATAGAAAGGTTTCAGCGGTTGTCACTGTCGTAGGTGCATACACCGTGTTGATTAGCCATTTGCTGTCCGAAGCCGAACCGGCTCCGTATCCGCCAGCAACTCACAGAGGGCACCGCGCTTCCCCTGCCCCCTCTTGCGCGACGGCGGCAAGTGCAAGGCTCGACAACACTAACGTTGCAAAAATGCGTTTTTTCATGACTTCACCTCGACGACGAATCCAAGCGTCTTAATGCCTCCACGCCAGTCAAATTGGGCATAGGCTTTGTAAAGGCCAGGCTTTGGAAAGCGTCCATTGAATCGAACGATGCCCTTCTTCACAAGCGCCTCGTTATCGTGGTCCTCAGCCGGATGGCTGTGTACAACCGTTTTGCCGTCCTGATGGAAAATCATCAGGTGTCCCGCCGCACCGAGCCACGGCACGGTGTCGCCAGCAGCTTGCCCGGTCTTCGCATCGAACAGCTTGACTTGAAGAGTCGTCATGCGCCCGACCGGAATCTTGCCGTCAACTGAAGCAAAAAGCCCCTTGAGGCCTCCATCTGTCGCTGAAGTCGATGGAATCAGCTTGGTATTCCAAGTCGGTGGCGGACCTGACAACTTTACGCCCGTCATCAAGATATTCGAGCCCTTGCCAAAAGGAGCCACGTCGCCATAGACGCCGTACTCTCCACCCGCCGGGAACGTGATCGAAATCGTCCAAGTGCCGTCCGGCTGCATCACCGGGTGCTCGTGGATGAACCAATTCAAGTCCTTGCTGGCAATCAGCAAGTGAAACTCCTGCTCGTGCGCTATATCAAACTTTGTCTGAATCTTGCCTGTTTTGGTGTCCATCACCCGCAGTTGAAGATCGATCGGCTTCCCCGCAACCGCTTCCTTCGGCCAATTGACGACATCAAGCCGATAAGGCAGCTCTTTTGCCATCTTCGAGGGCCGTTCGTCTCCAACGCTAACTGTGAAGGATGCCTTCTTAACGCCATCGCCAGGGATGTTCAGGCTCAAATCAATCTGATAATCACCGCCATGCGGGAAGTACAGAACGATTCCGTAATCGCCCGGAACTCCTTCCCGATGAATCTGAGGCTTAGCCGAAGGCATACCTGGCATGCTCGGCATCGTCACAACTCCCGTCGCTTCAATGCCCCCCACACCCTTGAAACCTACTTCAACCGGGTCTTTCTTGGTCGTGTCGGTTACGCGAAACTCGACGTCGACCTCTTCCTGCGCAAAAAGACCACCTTCGGGCACACGAAGCTCAATCTCATACTTGCCGACGCGAACCTTGGTTGGGTGCGCCTTTTGTGCCTTAGCCGGGGCATGATGCTCATGCTGGCTCCCAATGAAGGCATGAATATCCCCGCTTGTTTGAGGCGCTCCAAGCCCCGCTCCTGCCGCAACAACCGTTGCGATTAATGTGTGAATCATGTTTTCTCCTGTCGTAATAATCCGTGAACAACGAAGTCCAACAGGCATCAATAAGCCCGCTGGGGACGTGTGTTCAGGCGACAGGAGGAGCGCGGGACGCGCCAAAAAGATAAGGCCGGTCAACGGGTGGACCCGAATCGTTACCGAAGATGCCCGGTTCCGCGATCAGGCTGCGAACCAGAGGTATCTCGGTCCAAACCGGAAGGATTGCCGATGCATCAAACGAAGTGCGAAGGGCCTTATCAGCATCGGGAATCTGAACCGCTACCGTCTGACAACTCGCCATCTGACCGCAGTTGCACTGGCCTTGGTTCACCGAAGCCATCTGCGAGGCTTCATCATCAGAATTGTCCGTCAGCTTTGCTGCGCCCTTGCTCGGGCAGCAGCTATGTTGCGTGGAAACTGCAACCTCGGCGGAATCGGCCTCAATCTTAGGAAGCGGAGTCGCAACGGAGGTCGCCCCCATCGCGCAACCCTGGGCACACAAAGCCGCCGGCACAGCCTGCACAAAGAGTGCAAGCCCCAGCAACAACGTAAGCCATGGTTTTGCGAATCGGGTCATCTGACAGTTTATGTTAACACAATTGGCAAAAAGGAGTTCCCTCCCCAGGCTTGAAGAACTATCCCGGTCGGCGCGCTGCTCCGCGCTCCTGCTGCAAGCTCTCGCTTGTCGCTCCCAGCTAACAGCTCCCTGCTAATCTGGTGCCCGGGGCGGGACTCGAACCCGCACGCTCTTGCGAGCAACGGATTTTAAGTCCGCTGCGTCTACCATTCCGCCACCCGGGCTTGGGCTCAGCGATTATACCGAGCAGGCTTGCCAGCGAGCTATGAGGGCTCACGGAGAGACACTCCACCCAACCTCAATCCAAAATCCAAAATCCAAAATCCAAAATCCAAAAGGGATTATTGTTTCAGCATCGCCAAAACTCTCGCCCGAATCTCATCCCGGATCTCCCGAACCCGCTCAATCGGCGCTCCATGCGGGTCGTCAAGCTCCCAATCCTCAGTCAGCAAAAACTTAGCCGGACATGCTTCTGCATCCACTCCACAACCCATCGAAATGATTTGATCCGCCCGATCAGCCATCTCTTGCGTTAGGAGTTTCGGCTGGCCCGTCATCGGAACCCCAACCTCCGCCATCGCCCGAATCGCCAAAGCATTGAGTGACTTGCCCCCGAGAGTGCCCGCCGATTCCGCCACAACATCCAACCCCAACTGCCGGGCAAAAAAGTTCACAAACGCCTCTGCCATCTGCGAACGGCCTGCATTGTGAACGCACACAAAAAGAACTCTCATCGCCTTAATAGCATGAAGTGTAGAACATGAAGGTTGGGTTAAGTTATCGCAAACTTTGAAGGTCCAAAGCCGACGGCGTCGCCACACCAACATGCCGCACAACGCATGCCGAAGTCTGCGCCGCAAGCTCAAAGACCGACGCCTCAAAACCAACCGCAGCGAACCCAAGAGCAACCGTTGCTATCACTGTGTCACCCGCGCCCGCCGTGTCGTAAACCTCAACCCGAGGCGCAGAAACGCGGATCGTGCTTGAGCCAACCGCCGTCATACCCGCCTCACCCAAAGTCACCAAGATCGCGCCAACGCCATAACGGTCACGCAGGTCTCGACCGACGGCCTCAGCAGCCTCCACATCAATCGCCCGATGCTCACCGCTCGCTTCCGTAGCTTCGGCTCTGTTCAAGCTCAAAAGATTCGCTCCGCGAAAAGAGGCCGCTGATCGAGGCTTCGGATTGGCAACCACCGCCACACCCCGTTTCACAGCTTCATCAATGCAAAATCGAACTACAGGCTCGGCAAGCGTCCCCTTCAGATAATCACTCAGAACGATCACGTCAACACCATCCAAACGCTCAGCAAAAGCCGAACGCAGCCGATCTTGCACCTCAGCCGAAGCAATCACATCGTTCTCCGCATCAATCCTCAAAACCTGATGCGAATGGTCGGCGACCACCCTCGTCTTTCGCGTCGTGCTCCGCGCCGAATCCCGAACCAAAGTGTGATCGCCAAGTCCGCTTAGCTGCAACGATTGCTCAAGCATCGTCGCCGCCTCATCATCCCCAACCAGCCCAATCGTCGTCACCTGCGCACCCAACGCCGCAAGGTTCCGCGCCACATTCGCGGCCCCACCCGGCAGCCTCTTTGTAGACTCCTGCCGAATCACCATCACTGGCGCTTCGGGGCTGATCCGCGTCGCCTTCCCAAAGATGTATTCGTCGAGCATTAAGTCGCCAACAACCATCGCCCGCATACCCTGAAACCGGTCCAGCAAAGCAGCAAAGCTCATGATGCCGTGACCTCTTCTGCGACCCTTTTATCACGCCTCAAAACCCAAACCACACAACCGCCAACAATCATCAAGACCGCCACAAGCTGTGCATCCGTAATCGGCAAACCGGGCATATACGTCGAAGTCGCCGCTCCCGAATTCACCTGTTCAACCGTGCCCGCCCGCCAAAACTCATAGATAAATCGCGAGAGCCCCATCAGCGCAACCCCCAGCCCAAAGACTCGTCCAAGAGGCTGCCCCCGTTTCTCCACTTGCCAAACCACAAGCGCAAAAACACCGAGCATGATTGTCTCGTAAAGCTGCGCTGGATGATGCAAATGTGGGCTGTTCTCCACCGGGATAGCCCACGGCAGAGTACATGCTCCACCATAACAGCACCCATTCAAAAAGCACCCGACGCGCCCAAACGCAAACCCAATCAAAGCCGGAACCATAAAGAGATCAAGCAACGACCAAGGCGAAATCTTAAAGCGCTTAGCAAAAAATAGCAGCGTCGGAATGGCAAACAGAACGCCCCCAAAGCTCGTCAGCCCCGCGAACTTGCCGATGATCTCACCCGGATTCTTAATATAGTGCGGCAAGTCCTGAACGATGAATACGACGCGCGCGCCCAGAACCCCCATGATAAGAGTCCATATCGATGTGTCCAGCACTTGCTCTTTCGTCAGCCCATAACGCGCCGCTTTCGCCCGAGCCACCATCAATCCCACGAAGAAGCCTGCCATCAGCAGCAGCGCATACGTGTGGATCTCCAATCCGAACGGTTTAAAGGGGAGCAAGGGGTACATGGAACCGACCGATTCTACCTGTCTCTACCGAACCCGAATTAGGCTCCCGAAGTTCCGTCCGGGGGGATGATCGTGACCCTCCGTCCACTACCCCAAAACTCTATCTGAACCTGCCAGCAAGCCGTCGTAGCAATGAGACTCCCCAAACGATCAGGCCACTCCACAAAGCACAAATGACTTTCTAAATAGTCCTCAAGCCCAATCCCCTTTGCAGATTCCACTCGATAAAGGTCGGCATGCATTACCGGAGGGTCGGTTTCAAAAGCCTGAATAAGGTCAAACGTAGGGGATCGTACGGGTTCAGTGTAGTCCAAAGCCTCCAAAACTCCACGCACAAAAGTCGTCTTCCCCGCACCCAATTCGCCACTCAACAACACGGTTACCCCCGCCCCCCACCGGCCTACCCATTCACCCGCAAATGCGCGCATCGATTCTTCAGAAGGAATTTCTATACGCAACGCAGAATCGGACACCTGCGTAATGTACCGCGATCATCGAAATTGAGACCAAAAACATGAAAAACTCAACCCTAATCGCTATGTTCGGCGTCATGATCTGCCTGGTCGCACCCGGATGCAAAAAAGGCGAGGTCACGATGCTTGAGACCAATGTGCCGCTCAACACACCGGAGTATTGGCGGCTGCACACCGTTACCAAGGACGGGTTTACCATCTGCGCTCCGTCGAATTGGGTTCTCAAGTCGGAGCTAAGTCCCTTCGCAGGCACCGGCATGGATATGGATTTTAGCAATATGATGAGCGATGAACCAAGCCGTACTATGCAGCCCGATCCGCCCAAGCCCAAAGGACCAACCACAACCGAAACCGGGCTTGTTCTGTTCGACCAAGGATCAAGAATGCTTGCGGGCGAAGTCTCAACCCAGATCGTCTTCAAGCATGAAAAGATCGGAGCTGCTCTGCTCAAAGATCAAGCCGCAATCAAAAAAGATGGCCTCGGCAAATCCATCACTTCGCAGCAAACGCTGCAACTCCCGATCGGACCATGTGAGGAATTCACAACAAAAACCGTGAATATCTCGGGTGACGAAGTGTTCGAAAGATACTACGTCCTCTGCCATGACGATAATCGCTGGATCGTCAAGTTCGTGGCAACGAATAACGAGTCCGCGATCGCCGGAGCGCCGGAGATCATGGCAACGTTCCGAATCAAGTAGACCGTCCGTTTCTCCCCCGAAAAGCGAACGCCGATTGGGGGGCTAAGTTTCCTTAGCTAGCAGCCTTCAATCCCCAATCTCCAATCTCCAATCTCCAATCTACAATCCCCAATCCCCAATCCCCAATCCCCAATCTCCAATCCACAATCTACAATCTACAATCTACAATCAGCAAAGACCCATCTCTTGAAAAATCGTCATCCTCCCCCTCGACGGGGGAGGACCGAGGTGGGGGTGGCACCTCGGTCGAGCGCACATCCCACTCCTTACTCAACCCAAAGACGCTTTCACAAACCTAAAGCGAACTGTCAGGAGTGCCCCCAAACGCTAGACTGGAGGTTGACCGTAACTGCAGTTTCGGGTTCTCCCAGCTCCTCGCTCTTAGCTCCCAGCACTTATCTACTCCTTCAAGTCTTTCGTACTCACGCCTGACTGCATCGCCTGGAGCGCATTCCCGTCCGGGTCTTCAAAATCGAGAACGACCCCGCCGGGAATGTCGTGAAACTCATCCGCCACCCAAACGTCCGCATTCTGCAGCCGAGCCCTAAACGAAAGGATGTCGTCCACGCCCACCCCGATAATCCAGCCTTTGCCCCGAATCGCATAGGGCGCAGTTGATCCATCAAAAGGCGGATGCAACCCGATCTTGAGATCACCCAAACTAAAATCGCTCCAGTAAGGGCTCGTATATCCCGCCGACAAGCCCAAAACATCGCGATAGAAGCCAACCGCTCGATCCATATCGGACACCTGGCAGAGTAGAGTGCTAACAGAATTGACCATGGTACAAAACCCTTCGCCCCTCATTATGCGGCAGCGACAATCAAGCCGCAACCCAACAAAGCGTACAGTGCGCCGCATCGAAGTATCGACATGAAAGTAAGAACCAGCTCCGCAGAAAGCGTGCCGTACCTGATCGTATTCGCAGCCGCCTTTTCCATCATCGGTGCGTTTCAATTCGGCGGGGCCTACGCGATCTGGCTGATCTTTGCCGTGCCATACATTCTTGCCAGCTTCGCGTCTGCGTGGGGAATCTATCGTCAAGACCCTGCCGGATACGTGCTCCAATCGCTTCTCGGATTAGCTGGATTGGCAGTAGTGCTGCTTTTTCCGTCCTTCCCTCCAACGATATTCATCGTCCCTGTCAATATCTTGATTGCACCCTACTCAATCTATCTGCTGATCAAAACTCGACGCGATAAAAAAAGCTGAGCAGGCTTCTGCCTGCTCAGCTTCACAAACGATGATTGCAGCCTAACTGCCCGGATTAACCCGCTTCTCAAGCTCTTCAAGCTGCTTGTCGATCTCCGACATCGGCGCTTCTGGGGTTTGCTCAGCCGATGCCGTGCCGCCACCATCCGTCACCACAACCTGCTCTTCGCTTGCCTGAGTCGTCGATGCCTGGTTCATCCCTAGCCGCGCCTCCATCTTCTGAAGTTCGGCCTCGGCCTCCATATCCATCGACTGGTCCTCCATCTGCATGATCTTGCCCTGCAGACTGTTGGCCATCATCTCATTGCGCGCAGAAACCTCAGCCTGAGCCTCTTTGATCCTCTCGGAAGCTGCGCCAAATCCCTCAAACTGGTTCTCAAAAGTGAGCCCCTCAAGGGCCTTCGAAATAGAATTCTGAATCTGGGCTTGCTTCCACTGCGCCTTCAGAGCGAGGGCTTCCGCAGTCTTGCGGCGAACCTCTTCTTCTTGTCGCTTGATAGCAACCTTGACGTTCTGCACCGCTTCATCGGCTTGGGCATGACTCGCCTCAAGCTGACCAAGCACCACGTCATTGTTCGCCTTTTCACGGATGAATTGACGCGCAAGATCGCGGTTGCCCTGCTTCAAAGCAGTCTCGGCCTGACGCTCAAGCTGCGCGGATTTCTTCCTCGCTTCGTCGAGCATCCCAGCCAATCGGTTTCGCTGTGTTATGGCTTGGACAGCTTTTTCGCGGTTGGAGACCATCGCCTCCTGCATATCGCGCCGTGCCTGATCCAGCATCATATCTGGATCTTCTAGCTTGTCCATCCCGCGATTGAACAGCGCCTTGAGCCATCGGAAAAATCGTTTCATGTTCAGCCCACGAAGGTTTAACTTTAAGGGTACGGGAATTATTGCACATCGGGTTTCATCGGGCTCTGGAAAACAGGCATTTGTGCGAGAAACACGCCCGATACCGAGATTTCATGAGATTTTTCGCCTCAATCCGAACATCGCTGGGACAACAATAGTCAACAATACGTGAGCTGAGCATAGTGTCAATAAAACGACCCTATGTCCCCAAACCAGATGGCCGAGCGGGCAAATTAGTCCGCAAAACTAAAGGGGGCGGGTACAGTATCACACGGCGGCAGACATTCGGCGGCGTCTTCTTGTCTCTGTTTTTTGGGTGGCAATAGCCTCCAGACGGGCATGTGGTCCCGAATCTCCCCGCAATTTTGTGAGTTTATTTCGGCAGAGCTATGTTTGGCCTGCGGCTTGAAGGATACAGGTTATTAGCTTCTGACGGGGATGCAACTATGAAAATGAAAACGATTCTAACGGTTGGTGTAATGCTTGGCACAATGACGGCAGCAACGACGGCGTCTGCTGCTATTCAATTTGATTTCTCGGTACTCGCAACGGGCTCGACCCCGAGTGGTACTGCCCCATGGGCAACGCTGGTCGGCACCCAAAACGGATCGGACCGCGTCGACTTCACGTTCACCCACAATGCGAGTTCTACAGCAGGACAGTTCATCACACGACTGTATATGAACATCGCTCCGTTTCCCGGAAACCTGAACTTGACGCTGATCGGTTCTCCCCCGCAATACAGCAGCCATTCGTTCAGCCAAAACGGACATAACGATGCAAGCTCAAGCTTTGACTTCGAGATGCAGTTCGGCACGTCCAACGCAAACGGTGGTCTCGCCAGACTTGAGCCCGGCGAGTCGATGAGCTTCTTCATCACCGGAACTGGCCTCACCGAGAGCAGCTTCGACGTGATGTCGGCAGGCACAGCGCGTAAAGCGATGATCCACCTGCAAGGCATTCCTGGTGGACAATCGGGCAAACTGACGCCCGTACCGGAACCAACATCCATGGCTGTCCTCGGAATCGGCGCTCTGGCGCTGTTGCGACGCCGCAAGAAGCGCACTGGCTAAACCTGCAACCCCACCCTCAGTAGCAAAAAGAACGGGTCGGCTTCCTGGATTCCAGGAAGCCGACCCGTTCGTCTTTGTTAACTCGTCAAGCTGATCGGTCTAAAACCGCATCGTGTAGCTCATTTTGAACATCGCCTTCGAAGCGTAAGAACCGATCTCCACAAAGAACTCATCCTTGTGAGCATAGCGAAGAGCAAGGTTCATGTTCTTCGTGTCCCATTCGCCGATGCCGCTAAAGCCACGGTCGAACAGCAACTCCGCGCCACCAAAAGGCTTCTCGCTAAAGTATCCCGTGCCCGCGCCAGCATGAACGCGCAGACCAACAGCGCCTCGCTGCGCCGCAAAATCCGGCACATACACATCAGCCGATCCCACGAAATAAAACGTCTGGTTGATCGCATCAACCGCGTCCATTACTCCAACCCCAATCTCAAACCAGTCGAAATTGCTCGGGATAATGTGGACCTTCGCATTGGCGATCGATTTGTTCGACATCCCAACACGATCAACATAAGCGCCACCAACTTCGATGTCGCGCAAAATGCCGTAGTTAATGCTCCCCGCGCTGAAGTCCTTGGTCATGCCCACGCCCCAACCAAAGGCCTTGCTGTCGGTCGTGTAAGCCGTCGGGATGAAAATCAACCCCGTCGGCCCCCAAAGCGAGTTTGCTAACCGCAACGCTGTTCGCGTACCCTTGACCGTTTGCGGTGTGCCCGCTACATTTTCTAAGTTGGCTCCGACTTCGGGCAACTTATCGTTGTCTGCGGCAAAAGCGGTGGCTCCCACCAATGCAAATACCGTAAGAAATAGTGTTCTTTTACTCATAATGCCACATACATCCGTGTTAATTTAAGACGAACACGCTTAGGTGTTCGATTCAAGTCCGGGCGCTGTCAATTCAAGCCAGCTTCCCGCCTATCTCCGCGCTCCAAAAAAATAAATGGATGAACTGCAAAGGGTTAAGCCCCCGCAAAATTAGTGTAATTGTACCACATCGGAGCCTTCTTGAGCCCAAATTCAGCCCGATCAAAGAGGTCGAAAGCAGTCAAGCAAGTGCTATTACATCGGTAGCCCGGACCCCTAAACAGGCTTCAAGCTTTAGACCCTCACTCCCTACTCCCAGCTCCCAGCTCCCAGCCCACTCCAAGCTACTCCCTCTCGGCTCCAATCTCATAGCTCATCGCTCCCAGCTATCAATCAGGCCTATGACGGGTTCTCAAAAGCAGACCTCAGGGGTATAATCTCGCGGACTGCCAGTCGGACCAGACTGAGCCGAACTCAAGCTCTCGGAGGAACGTTTTTACATGCCAGGAACAGGCACCGTCGTGCAAGTATTGGGACCCGTTGTTGACTGCCGATTCGATACGGATCAACTCCCAGAAATTTTCAATGCCGTCAAGGTTGTGGATGCTTCGCGAAGCATCGACTTGACATGCGAAGTCGCGCAGCACCTTGGGGATGGAATCGTCCGATGCGTTGCCCTGTCCACCACGGATGGCCTCGTACGCGGTATGTCGGCATCCGATCTCGGTGTGCCCATCACCGTACCCGTCGGCGAAAAGACGCTGGGACGAGTTTTCAACCTACTCGGACAACCCATCGACAACCGTGGCGACCTCGTAGACACCCCGACTCTGCCGATCCACCGCGCTCCCCCGAGCTTCACCGATCAGAACGTTAAAGTTGAACTTCTGCAAACGGGACTCAAAGTTGTTGACCTCCTCTGCCCCTTCAACAAAGGCGGTAAGGTTGGACTCTTCGGCGGTGCGGGTCTCGGAAAGACCGTTCTCATCCAAGAGCTCATCCGAAACATCGCGGTTGAAGCCTCCGGCGTGTCGGTGTTTGCTGGCGTTGGCGAGCGCACCCGCGAAGGAAACGACCTCTGGCTGGAAATGCAGCACGCGAAGTTCACTGACAAAGACGGTTTGGAAAAGTCGGTTATCGACAAAACAGCGATGGTCTTTGGTCAGATGAACGAGCCGCCCGGAGCCCGTCTCCGCGTTGCTCTTACCGCTCTGACCATGGCCGAGTACTTCCGTGACGAAGTTGGACAGGACGTTCTTATCTTCGTAGACAACATCTTCCGATTCGTACAAGCCGGTTCCGAAGTCTCCGCGCTTCTCGGACGTATGCCCAGCGCCGTTGGCTACCAGCCCACACTGGCGACAGAAATGGGACTTCTGCAAGAGCGAATTACTTCCACCACAAAGGGTTCGGTCACGTCGGTTCAAGCAGTCTATGTTCCTGCCGACGACTCCTCCGACCCCGCTCCGGCAACAACCTTCTCTCACCTTGACGCATACGTCTACCTGGAGCGATCCATCGCTTCCAAGGGTCTCTACCCGGCGGTTGACCCGCTCGCGTCAACGTCCAAGAACCTCGATCCCAACATCGTTGGTGCCAAGCACTACGACGTTGCTCTCCGAGTTCAGCGAGTCCTCCAGCGATACAAAGAGCTGCAAGACATCATCGCGATTCTCGGTATCGACGAACTTTCCGACGATGACAAGCAGGTTGTAGCCCGTGCTCGAAAGATTGAGCGATTCCTTTCTCAGCCGAACTTCGTTGCCGAGCAGTTCACCGGTAACCCAGGCCGATACGTAACGGTCGAAGAAACGGTTGATGCCTTCCGATCGCTCGTAGACGGAGAGCTCGACGAATACCCAGAGCAGGCGTTCCTCTACTGTGGCGGCGTCGAAGAAGTGAAGGAGAAGGCAGCCAAGCTTCGCGCAATGGCGTAACCCCAGCCCTCCCCTCCCTCGTCAACGCCGAAGGCTTGATGAGGGAGGGGTTGGGGGAGGGAGAAAATTCAACCCATGGCAAAAGCATTCGATCTATCCGTAGTCGCACCCGACCGCTCAGTGGTCGAGGATCAAGCAGTCTCGGTCATCATTCCCGGTGCCGAAGGCTACTTCGGTGTCCAGGCCGGACACATCCCCATGATCGCCGCCCTCAAAGCCGGAGTCATGGAGTACACGATCCCCAGCGGATTACGGAGTTACATCTCCGTAGGTGGCGGATTCGCCGAAGTCGTCGGAACCAAGGTCACCATCCTCGCTGATGCAGCCGAGCGAGCCGACGAGATCGACATTCAGCGCGCCCAAGAAGCCCTTGAAAAGGCCCGACGAGCGCTCAAAGGCGAAGATAGCAGCATGACCTCAGAAGAGGCCACAGCCGCGCTCGACCGAGCCATGACTCGCGTCCGAGCAGCCAAGAACCAATAAGAACTCTCTGTCCAAAAGAAGACGGGCGATCCAAATATGGATCGCCCGTTTCAGTTTCAGGAGAACTCGGTTACAGCCCCGGACCTCGAGGTTTTAAGGCAAAGGCCAAATCGGATGTCAACGGAGCTTGACTAGAACCCGTAGGGTTCATACTCATCACCTCGCGGAATCCGTTAAGCTCGCGTGTAAAGAAGATCTTTGTCCCAGCTGCGTTATACGACGGCTCACCATCAAACTGTGAGGTATTCGTAAGCCTTGTCTGACTACCACCCGCCGCCGTCATCTTCATGATCTGCCCGTTCGGGTTGCCCCCTGGACCATAGTCGCGAACATAGGTGATCGACGCCCCATCGGGGCTCCAAGCCGGTTGATTCTCGTCCGACGAGTGGCTCGTCAGTTGGGTTATCCCCGTCCCATCGGCATTCATCACATAGATATCGTCGCTCGTACTGCCACCCACAAACACGATCTTCGTGCCATCCGGACTGTAGCGTCCCTGATAAGCGCCATCCGCAAGACTCGTGAGCTGAGTAAGTCCTGTCCCCGTCGCATTGATGCGATAGAGTTGCGGCAGCCCGTTCCGGTTCGATGTAAACAAGATCTTCGTTCCGTCAGGCGAAAAGCTCGGATCAAAGCTGTCAAAGGCTCCACCATCAAGCAGTGTTGCCGTGCCACCGGTCGCATCCACAAGATAAAGCGCTCGGAAGATGTCCGTCGCCACAAAAGCAACCTTCGAACCGTCGAAACTCAACGCCGCGTCGCTCGCATCAATCGTTCCCGTACTGATCTGTGAGCGTCCGGTGCCATTGTCGTTCATCTTATAGATGCCGTAAAAACCGCTAACGTCCGACGAAAAAACGAAGTATCCAGAAGCGCCACCCGTGCTGCCCGTCGTCGAGCCGGTCGTACTGCCTGTCGTTGAGCCAGTTGTTGAGCCCGTTGTCGAACCGGTTGTGGAGCCTGTGGTAGACGAAGTTCCCGTCGTCGAGGTCGTGCCGGTCGTAGCGCTGCTCCCCGTTGTCGCTGAGCTCCCCGTCGTTGCCGTACTGCCAGTAGTAGCGCCGCCCGTCGCACCGCCGGTGGCCGTCGCTGTCGTCGGTGCACTGCTGCCACCGCCACCGCCTCCGCAGCCAATAATCGCTGCACCAAGCACGAAAGCAAAGAATGCCACTGTGGGCTGCAAACGAATCCGCTTCCCTTTGAAAATAGTGTTCGAACCAAGCATTTCTACGGGAATTGTCGGCACAAATGCTCTTGGTCCTCACCGGTCCCTGGTCGTTCCACTTTGGGAGTGCGCGAATTTATTCGCGCTTTCAAAGAAGCGATTCATCGCTTCCCATCCCTCCACCGCTTGCGGTGGAGGGTCTCCTCCAATCTGCGGTTTTGCTTTGACGATTGACAGTTGAGTCTCTGCGAGCGAACCGCTTATGGTGGAAAGTCTCATCGGCAATTGCGGGAAAGACAACGCCCTCGAGAAGTGGCACCGAACTACCCCAACAACTCAACCCGCTCAGCAAGACTGCTGTAAAGCAACCCATCAGGGTCCAACTCCCGCTTCAAACCCCGGAACTTCGCCAAAACTTCCTCACCCAAATACGCCCTCACATCCGCTGGTCGCAAAGTGCTGTCCTTTGCAAAATAGAACCGCCCACCAGCCTGCAAAACGAGGTCATTCATCTTATGACAAAGCGCCTGGACCCTAGGCCAATTCTTCGCCGTCACCTTAAAATCCAAGGCCAAGGAGAATCCATCAACACCATGGGAAAGCAAAAAGTCATCCGGCTTATGCCGCTTCAACACCCCTAAGAAAGCCTCCATCTTGGCCTCCTGCATCAACCGCACCTGCTCGGCAAAGACACGCGGTGCATGCTCCTTGGGAACGAAGCTCTGATACTGGATAAACCCACCCGGCAAATACGCCCACCGCCAATTCGGCACATAGTCAAGCAGGAACGAAAACCCAACCAGACTCTCCGAAATCGGCTTCCCATTGCCCAACTTCTTCGAAGCCGCGTATTTCGCCCAGTTCAGCTTCCGCATCCCCCACCGACGGTTCAGCTTCTTCAAAAACCGCCACACCATCGACTTTGGCAAAAAACCCATCACCGTATCCGGCAAATCCTGATGGCTCTGCTTAAAGCTGCTCGGAAACTCAGAGCCTTCATCCTGATACCAGGCAACATGAACCAGCCCCCGCCCAGCCTTGGAACCTTTGGCAAAGCAGTCCACCCAGCTCACCATGTAGTCCGCCTTATCGTCAAACTCCAACAAGGTCGCAAACTGCTCATCCCAACCCGCGGCGCTGATCGGCAGCACCCGCAGATCCCCCGAATGCACCTTTTTCATCTGGAGCTTTACCCGAGTGATCACCCCCAACAACCCCGCCGAGCTGATCACCGCGAAAAACAGCTCGTCACCGTTCTTCACCGTGCGAAGTTCGCCCGTCGGCACCACCAAATCAAACTCCAAAACGTGATTCCCTATCGGCCCCACCGCAAACGCATTCTTCCCGTGAATATTCATCGCCAGCGCCCCCGCCAGCGTCGGATACATCGTCCCACTCACCACCGGAGGCCACCAGCCATCCTCCAACGTATGCCGCCAAAGCCCCTCGATCGTCACCCCCGCCTCAACCTCAATCACGCCCGACTCCGAATCCCACGACAGAATCCGATTCATCTTCGTGATATCAAGAACGAGAGCTTCTGGAAGAATCGAGGCATCCCCATAGCTCCGCCCCGCACCACGAAGCACCACCTTGCGCCCCGTCTCGGCAGCAAGATTGAAAACCTCCTGCACAGCCTCAACCGAGGTCGGACGAAAGACATATCCATCCGCCGCGCTGCCCATGCCGAACCCGGCAATCCGCGCAATCCGTTCTGGAGAGATGGGGAGAGAACTCATACTTTCAGCTTGTGGAAGATGCTGCTCGGGAAGTTGCGGATGATCGCAAAGATCACCTTATGCGAGAACTTCAAATAATGCTCGCCCGACTTCCGACTCTTTCTCAAAATCAACTCTGCCGCCCTGCGCGCAGTCATCGCGCCCTTCAAATGCAATGCTGCCGTCATCTCGGTCTCCGTCGGCCCCGGCTTGATCGTTACAACCTTCACGCCATACCGCGTCAGCCGGTTTCGCAAAGCCTCCATATAGGCTTTCAGAGCGGCCTTGGTCATGTTATAAACCGGCTGCCCTGCGCGGCCTCTCTCCCCGGCAACGCTCCCAATCGCCACAATCGTTCCCGACTTCGTGTTCTCAAACCGGATCGCCGCCTGGTTCAGCCATGCGACCGCACCAGTTAAGTTGACGTCGATCATCGCCTGATCTTTCGCAAAATCGTATTCGTGCCATGCCACTTCAGGCATCACACCCGAAGCGTAGATAATCATGTCCAGCCCACCAAGTTGCTTGGTAATCTCTTGAAATAGCGCCGGAATCTCATCGTAATGAGTGACGTCATGAGCGAACGCAAGCACCTTGCCATCGTAAGACTTTGCAAGCTCATCCAGCCGATCTTTCCGACGTGCAACGGCCGCAACCGTCGCCCCCTGCTCGGCAAGCAGCTTCACCAACTCTGCGCCGATCCCGGACGACGCCCCGACCACAATCACTTTCTTCGTTGAATCCATCAGCGCTCTATCAGCGGTATCTGTCCACCCGTAATCGCAAACACCGCGCTCACCAAAAACAGCAAAACACTGCCCAGCATATGCGGGTCCTTAAAGAGAACATCCGCGGGCTCCCCGCCCTCATCCTTCGAAAAAACCAACAGCACATAACGTGCAATCCCATAGAAAACGAAAAACGAGGTCAAAACGAGCCCGGAGTACTTCTTTGCCGTCGGACTCTCGATCGAATAGATTCCGTAACACATCGCCGCACCCGTCGCCGACATGATCACCAAGGCATCAAGAACCGACTTCGAATACCCCGCCAAACTCTCCCGGCTGTTCGTTCGATTCTCGCCCTGAACAATAAACTCGTTCCGACGCTTGGCAAAACCCAACATCAGCGCCAAAGCCCCCGTACAGAAAAGCAGCCACCCCGAGATCAACACCGAAATCGCCGCCGCTCCCAAGACTGCCCGCAAGATGAAGCCAGTGGCTATGCAGAACACGTCCGCTATCGGAGTCCGCTTCAAAAACGCATTGTAGGCGACCTGCAGCGCTAAGTAGGAAAGGATAATCACCACGCTCGTGGTGTTAATCGCACCCGCAAGCGCGATTCCTGCCCCAAGAGCCACAACCCCAATCCCTACAGCCAGTGCAGGAGACACCTTTCCAGACGCGATGGGCCGGTTCTTCTTGGTCGGATGCTCGCGATCCCGCTTCACATCCAGCAAATCGTTAAAGACGTAAATCGCTGAACTCGCCAAACACATCGCAGCAAACGCCATCAGCACCAAACGAACTGCATCTGGATCGTTGAACTTGCCCGTGAAGATGAAGGCGGCAAAGACGAGCAGGTTCTTGCTCCACTGCTTCGGTCTCAACAACGCAATAATCGCCATCTGTACTCTCTGTCAACGGCAATCTTCACGCCAATGACTTAAACGAAGCAACGTCCAAGACCCGCCAAAAGCTTCCCGGTAAGAATACCGGAGGGACAATCAAGCCATCAGAGATCAGTAATCAGTAATCGGCAATCAGCATTCGGCAATCGGCAATCGGCAATCTACAATCTACAATCCGCAATCTACAATCCCTACTGCCTCTGTGAGAAATCCTCCAAGCGCCCAACGCCCAACGCCCAACACCCAACACCTCCGCCGAATCTCCTTTGCGCTCTTTGCCCCATTGCGTGCTTTGCGTGACATTCCCGGTTTGATTTATGGACTTAGCTTCTGCCCCAACCACAAACCTTGTGCCCAGCATTCCACAATCTTCGTGACTTTGTGGTTCTTCGTGCCTTTGTGAGAAACTCCCCCAACGCCCAACACCCAACGCCCTTCCCCCAACGCCCAACGCCCAACGCCCAACACCCAACACCCAACGCCCAACACCCAAAAGGTATCCTTATCCAGGCCCAAAAGCCCCCAAACACTATGCGAGTTTTTGTCACCGGAGGCGCTGGATACATCGGTTCGGCCGTCACCGAACGTCTCATCGAATCCGGCCATCAGGCCGTCGTCTTCGATAACCTCCAAACCGGCAACCGCGCCGCCGTCCACCCGGAAGCCAAGTTCATCGAAGGGGACCTTCTCGACTCCGATAGCCTACAAAAAGCGGTGGCAGAGTCCCAAGCCGAAGCCGTCATCCACCTCGCCGCTGAAGCCCTCATCGACGAGTCCATCCGCAATCCCGGCCGCTTCTTCTCCGTCAACGTCACCGGCGGTCTCAACCTGCTTGAAGCGATGAGGAGCTGCAACATCGACAAGATCGTCTTCTCATCAACCGCTGCCGTCTACGGCGAGCCCAAACAGATTCCCATCACCGAGGACGACCCCCACGAGCCCGTCAACGCCTACGGCGAATCCAAGCTCCAATTCGAGCGGATCATGGCCTGGTATCGACGCTCATTTGGGCTCAACCACATCTCATTCCGATACTTCAACGCTTGCGGAGCTACCGAAAAATTCGGCGAATCGCGAGAAAAAGAGACCCACATCATCCCCCTTCTCTTCGAGGTCGCCCTCGGGCACCGGACCGGCTTCACCCTATTTGGAACCGACTACGACACCCCCGACGGCACCTGCATCCGCGACTACGTCCACGTCTACGACATCGCAAACGCCCACGTCCAAGCTCTCAATCAGATAGAACGCATCGGTGCCGGTGCTTACAACCTCGGAAGCGGCAAGGGCGACAGCAACCTCCAAGTCATCGAAGCCGTGCGCAAAGTCACCGGCAAAGAAGTCCCCTTCAAAAATGGCGACAGAAGACCCGGAGACCCCGCTCGACTCGTCGCTTCCAACGAAAAGGCCATCCGTGAACTAGGGTGGAGCCCCCGTTATACCGATCTTCACAGCATGGTTGAATCCGCGTGGAAGTGGCAGATGCAGCACCCAGGAGGCTATCGCGCATGATCATCTCACGCACCCCATTGCGCATTAGCTTTGCCGGAGGTGGCACCGATCTTCCTGCGTTCTACGAGCAAGAATGCGGCGCAGTGGTCAGCACTAGCATCAACCAGTACATCTACATCACGACGAACCGTAAATTCGACTCCCAAGTCCGTGCCAGCTACTCCATCACAGAGATCGTCGAAAACGCATCAAAGCTCCAGCACGAACTCATCCGCGAGTGCCTCAAACTCGTCGGCCTCGAAAAAGGCATCGAGATAACGTCCATCTCAGACATCCCCTCCCAAGGCACCGGACTCGGCTCCTCAAGCACCTACACCGTCGGACTGCTTAACGCTCTCTACGCCTACAAGGGCCTCCACGCAAGCCCCGACCGCCTCGCAAAAGAGGCCAGCCAAATCGAGATCGAAATCTGCGGAAAGCCCATCGGCAAGCAAGATCAATACGCCGCTGCTTTCGGTGGCCTGCGCTACTACCAGTTCAACCCTGACGGCACCGTTTTTAGCGACCCCATCATCTGCCAAGCCCGAACTCAAAAACAGCTTCAACAAAGGCTAATCATGCTCTACACCGGCATGACCCGCTCGGCAGACGACATCTTGCAAGTTCAAAGCAACAACACGAACTGCAAACCCGCCGCAAAAAAGACGCTCCAAAAGATGAAGCAGCAGGCCGAAGACATGCGCAAGGCCCTGCAATCCAACGACCTCGATGCCTTCGGAGAAATGCTAGACGAAGGATGGAGACTTAAACAGAGCCTTGCCGACGCCATATCCAACCCCCAAATTCAGGAATGGTATCAAACCGCCCGAAAGTACGGCGCCGTTGGTGGCAAAATCCTTGGCGCTGGAGGTGGTGGATTCCTTCTTCTCTACGCCCACCCCGAAAACCAAATCGCCATCTGCCAATCCATGCCCGATTTGCGGCCGGTTCGAGTACAGTTTGAGCCACAAGGCAGCAAGATCATCTTCGTCGAAGAAAGCCAGGCAGAACATCAATGAGCATCTATTCCAGCTACAAAGCAGAGTTGGGCCAGCATCTTGCGCGCCTTGATGAGGCTGCTCTCGAACGCCTCGCCCAAGCGATCCTTGCCGCCTTTCGCGAAGGAAAAACGATCTTCGTCGCTGGTAACGGCGGCAGTGCTGCAACCGCCATTCACATGGCTTGCGACTTCTGCAAGACAACGCTTGGCAAAGGCAAGACTCTGCCTAACAAGCGTCTCCGCTGCATCGCATTAGCCGAAAACCCCGCGCTCATGACGGCCTGGGGCAACGATGTCAGCTACGACGTGATCTTTGCCGAGCAATTGCGCAACCTCGCGCAACCGGGGGACCTTCTCATCAGTATCTCCGCAAGCGGAAACTCCCCAAACGTCGTCGAATGCCTCAAGGCCGCCATTGACCTTAAAGTCAAAACCTTCAGCCTGCTCGGCTTCCAAGGCGGGAAAGCCAAGAATCTCTCCGATGACAGCATCGTCGTCGAAAGCCAAGACTACGGCGTTATCGAAGATGCCCACAGCATCATCATGCACATGGTCACCGCTCGCCTCAAGCCGGAAATCTCGGGATAAGAGCATGGAAGCCGCCCAAAACAGCCTGCGTTATGCTTTGGTGCACGACTGGCTGGTCAATCACGCAGGCTCCGAAGAGGTCTTTCAACAAGTTCAAGAACTGTTTCCAGGGCACGTCTTCACCTCGATCCTAACGAAAGAGAAATTCCCCTGGATCGATCCCGAAAGCGCCACCGTTTCCTACATCGACAAGCTCCCGCTCGCCCACACCAAGCACTACATCTACGCCCCCTTGGCAAGCCTTGTCTATCCAAAATTCGACCTTGCCCAGTTCGACGTGGTGCTCAGCGATAGCCATTCCTTCGCCCACGGAGTCGTCAAACGCAAAGATGCCCTCCACATCAACTATTATCACAGTCCGGCCCGCTCCCTCTGGATGCCCGAGATAGACCCCCGTGCCCAAGGTGGCCTCAAGAGCAAACTCATCCCTTGGCTAAAAAAGCGCGACCTTGATTTCTCAAAGCGCCCCGACGTCATCTTCGCCAACTCACAAACCACCGCCAGCCGAATCGAAAAGTTCTATGGGAGAAAGGTTGATCGCGTGATCTACCCACCCTGCCGCATCGACAAGTTCCAAACCGTCACTCGAAGGAACGAGAGCGAAGGCTATCTGATGTGGGGGCGCATGGTCGAGTACAAGCGCATTGACCTCGCTATCGAAGTCGCAAAGCAGCGAGGATTCAAGCTGCACATCGTTGGCGGAGGCCCCCTCGAAGCCGAGCTAAAAGCACAAGCCGAAGGTATAGCGAACGTTCAGTTTCACGGAAAGCTCCCCGACGAGCAATTGCTCGACCTCATGGGCCAATGCCGAGGCGTTCTCTTCAACGCCTACGAAGACTTCGGAATCGTCCCCGTCGAGGCTCTCGCCGCCGGACTGCCGGTGGTGGCATTCGGGGTTGGCGGCGCCTCCGAATCCGTCACTCCCGAATGCGGAGTTCTATTCCACGAGCAAACCCCCGAAGCCCTCAGCCAGGCCATCGCCGAATTTGAAGCCAAAGAGTTCGACCACAAAACACTAGCCAGTCAAGCCCAAAAATTCGATGTGTCCGTCTTTCGCAAGGAGTACGCCGATGCCGTGCTTCAAGCTCAGGAACGCGCCGAACTGCGATGAGCGTCCACAATAGAACTATGGCGCGCAGGGCGGTATTTCTGGATCGGGACGGCGTTCTTGTCGAGAACCCGCCAAACTACGTCCAGTCCGAATCCGACATCGAATACTTCGAATCCGCCTTCGAAGCGTGCCGACTCCTGACCCAAGCCGGATTCCCTCAGATCATCATCACCAATCAATCGCTCGTCGGGCGTGGAATGATGGATTTCAAAGAGATCGAGCGGCTGAACAACGTCATCGTGGACCGCTTCAACCAAGCCGGAGCAAACATTATCCACGCCTACATTTGCCCCCACGCCCCCGACGACGGATGTGATTGCCGCAAGCCCAGCCCCGGCAATCTCTATCAGGCCGCAAAGCAATATGACCTCGATCTGCCCCAATCCTTCATGATCGGAGACGCCGTCACCGACCTCAAAGCCGGAATCGCTGCCGGAGCGACTCCCATCCTAGTCCGAACGGGCAGAGGCCTCCCCCAAGAGGAACTGCTTCATCAAGAGCCCGAACTTCAGGCTCTTGTCGTGGATGACCTACTCCAGGCCGTCAAGCACATCCTCAGCCACAGCCACACCCCAACGGGAGGCCGAGATTGACCCGCCCACTCGTCAGCATCGATGTCCGAATGCTCGGCTCAGGAATCGGGAGCTACATCCGCACGATCATGCCCCGACTTATCGACAACTGCCCCGACGTCGACTTCGTACTCCTCGGCCCCCAAATCTATCTCGTCGAGATATTCGGTGAACGACCTAACGTTCGCTATATCGATACAAGCATCCCCCGCTACTCCCTCGCCGAGCAGCGAGACTTGCCAAAGATCATCCCCCCAGAAACCGCCCTTCACTGGACTCCACACTTCAACATCCCCGTCTTTAGCAAAAAGCCACAGCTCACAACCATTCACGATGTGCTGTTTCTTGCCCATCCTGAGTGGTTTCCTGGAAGCTTCCGACTGATGATCACGAAAGCGCTGTTCAAGGCCGCTCTGCGCCGTTCAGAGCGCATCATGGCGGTCTCAGAGTTCACGAAGTCCGAGATCGCCCGACTACTGAAGCCGGACATGAGCAAAGTCCATGTCGTGCACAACGGCATCGACCTCACCGACAATGCCTTCACTGCCGAGCCTCTGCCAACCGACAAACCCTTCATTTTCTCGATGGGCAACGTCAAACCGCACAAAAACTTCGCAACTCTCATCCTCGCCTTCGCGCAAATCCAGGATCATATTCCGCACGACCTGCTCATCGCCGGACAGATCGACGACCTCATCACCGAGGACATTGCCCTCCAACAAGCCGTTGCCAAAGGTGGAGATCGCGTCAAGATGCTCGGCTACGTCTCAACGAACACCCTTCACAACCTCTACTCTCACGCCGAACTCTGCGTCTTCCCATCGCTCTACGAAGGCTTCGGATACGGCCCGCTGGAATCGATGCTCTTCAACACTCCGGCCCTTTCCTCCGACATCCCGGCAGCACGAGAGGTCTGTGGATCGGCGGTTCAATACTTCGATCCACACAGCGTGGAGCATCTTGCCAAAAGCATCGCCGATCTCCTCAACGACAAAGCCCGTTCATCAAATCTTCGAGAAGTGGGCCTTGAGCAGATACGCAAATTCCCCATCGAACAAACCGTTGCCCAAACCGAGTCTCACGTCAGAGAACTCCTGAATTGTCCAAAACGTTAAACCTAGCTTAATCCTGGTACAGACCGAAGGGTAGGCCAGCTTGCTTTAAGGGTGTCTCGCACGGCACAATTCAAGGAAGCCATTGGGCGGCATCGAATCGGCAATAGGCGATTCGGTATGAGAATTGCGGGCGGCATAAGTTACTTCCACATTGGGGAGTGGATCGCCTGTATATCGGACCAGAAATGAGTGAAAGGGTAGGAACGCAAGAGCAGTTGCGGTGGGATCACACCGCTACAATTGACGTGAAGGAGATCGCCGACCGTCGCAACGCAAAAACCCGCGAAAGGCGGTTGCTCGTGGCGTTACTCGTCGCCGCAGACGCGGTAGCAACCCTCTCCGCGTTCTTCTTCGTGCTCTGGCCTGCTCTCCTCGAATCCACCTCTTCTGCCACCTCACACCCGCTCACCGACACCTTCAGCGCGTGTGGCGTAGTCGGTGGACTGCTGCTCGTTCGCCTCACGCTTGGCCTGTACCTTCCCGCAAACGTGCTTTCCGGCTCAAACGAATACGAAAGGTCGTTCCTAGCATCCTCGCTCGGCACACTTGCGCTCGTCTTCGCCGGTGGACTCGTCCCAACCTTTGCCCTCTCCGGCAATCAACCACTTCTCTTTTGGGCTTGGCTCACCTTCGCGTCGATGATCGGCAGATTTGTTGTCCGACGCGTCGTCTATCTTCTCCGAAAGCGAGGAGTTTTCGTCGAAAGGGTCCTCATCGTCGGCGCGAATCGCGAAGGAATCGCCATCGGCACTCAGCTAGCCCAGGCAAAAGCCGCTGGCGCAAGAATTGTCGGCTTCCTCGACGAGGTTGCCTCCAGCCCATCCGAACCCATGCCCGGCGCACCACTTCTCGGAAGGGCTCACGACCTCCGGCATGTCGTCGAAACCCAACGGATCGACTCTGTGGTCATCGCCGACCCTGCCCAATTCAAAGAGTGCCTCGCCGCCGACCGCGACACGATGCGAATCCTCAACGACACCGAACTCCAGATGACACCCGGATTCTTCGAGGTATTCACCACCGGCATCCGCATCCGCGAGGATGGTTTTGTCCCCCTCATCGCCCTCAACAAAGCTCGCATCAGCGGCATCCACCGAATCTTCAAGAGCACCCTCGACCGCCTTTGCAGCGCCCTCCTACTTCTCATCCTGTTGCCCCTCTTCTTGCTGCTGATGCTCCTCATCAAGCTCGGTTCAAAGGGACCTGCCATGTACCGACGACGAGTCGTCGGGCTCGGACGCCAAGAATTCGACGCATTCAAGTTCCGCACGATGGTGATGAACGGAAACGACATCCTTACCGAAGAACAGAAGCTCGAACTGAAGGACTACGGCAAGCTGAAAGACGACCCCCGAATCACCAAGATCGGGATGTTCATCCGCAAATACAGCCTCGACGAGCTACCCCAACTCCTCAATGTCCTGCGCGGCGAAATGAGCCTGGTCGGACCACGTATGCTCACCTACCCCGAGCTCGAAAAGTTCGGCGAATGGGAGCACAGCCTGCTCACCGTCAAACCCGGCATGACGGGACTCTGGCAAGTCAGCGGTCGAAGCGACCTCACTTACGACGACCGCGTGAAGCTGGACATGTACTACATCCGCAACTACACGATCTGGCTGGACATCGACATCCTCATCCGCACCATTCCCGCAATGATCTCCGGCCGCGGCGCCTACTAAGGCGAGGCTAACATCGGCTGGAATGAGTTCTGACCGGGAAGCCACCGCTCCGCCGTCGCCACGCTCCGATCCCTCCATAACTGCTGTTATGGAAGGTTCTAAATCTGAGTCCGCACAAGCTCATATAGCGCCACCCCTCCCTGCTCCACTCATCCCTCATCATTCATCGTTCATCGTTCATCGTTTCATGGCTCCCCCGAACGCCCCCTCCCCCTCCACCCCCCACGAGTACAATATCCATATGTGCGGGATCGCCGGATACACAGGACCAAAACAGGCCATCGACATCGTTTTCGACCAGTTGAAAAGGCTCGAGTATCGCGGCTACGATAGCGCCGGAATCGCTTACCTCGACAAAGGCTCAATCTCCGTTCTCAAGCGCGCCGGAAAACTCAAAGAGCTGGGCAAGCTCATGGAGAACGGAGTCCCCGACACCCACATGGCTATAGCCCACTCGCGATGGGCCACCCACGGCGCCCCCAACGACGAGAACGCCCACCCCCACTTCGACCAATTCGAGCAGATCTCCATCATCCACAACGGCATCATCGAGAACTATCTCGAACTTCGTGAGGAGCTGGTCATTGAAGGCCACACCTTCAAGTCCGAGACGGACACTGAAATCGCCGCCCACGTCATCGGTCAAGAGTACGCCAAGACGAAGGTGTTGGAAGACGCCGTAAGAAACGCCGTTAAACGCCTCCGAGGAGCCTATGCCCTCGTCGTCATATCCAAGGCCGAGCCCGACAAAATCGTCGCCGCCCGCAACGCCAGCCCAATCGTCCTCGGATTCGGCGACGGCGAAAACATGCTCGCCAGCGACATCCCAGCGCTCCTCCCTTACACCCGCAAAGTCGCCATCCTCGAAGATGAGCGTATAGCGGTCATTACACCCTCATTAATTCGTATTCTCGACTTCGACGGCAAAGAATTACGCGTCGAGGCCATGCACATCGACTGGGATATCGAAGCCGCAGAAAAGGGTGGTTACGAGCACTTTATGCTCAAAGAGATTCACGAGCAGCCCAACGTCATCCGCCAATGCCTCGCCGGTCGCATAGACGACAGCAGCCACATCCGCTTCGAAAGCGTCTTTTCCGAGCATGTCTGGAACGAGATCGACCGCATCAACATCATCGCCTGCGGCACAGCCTACAACGCAGGACTGATGGGCAAGCACATGTTTGAGAAGCTCCTCAGACTCCCAACCGACGTCTTCTATTCCAGCGAATTCCGATACGGCGACCCCGTCCTCTCCCCGAAATCGCTCGCCGTCTTCATCAGCCAATCCGGAGAAACCGCCGACAGCCTCGCCGCCCTTCGGCTCTGTAAGCAGCGCCGCATCAGAACCCTCGGCATCGTCAACGTCATGGGCTCCAGCATCGCCCGAGAATGCGACCGCACCATATTCACCCAAGCCGGGCCAGAAATCTCCGTCGCCAGCACCAAGGCCTACACCGCCCAAGTGCTGGTCCTGACCATGCTCAGCCTCTACATCGCCCAACTTCAAGAGATGCCTGGCGTGAGAGTTGCCGACTGTGCCCAGATGCTTCGCAATCTCCCCACCTTGGCGGAAGAGGTACTCAAGCTGGAGGACGAGGTCATCCAAATCGCCGAGAAAATCCAAGACACCAAGCTGTTCTTTTTCCTCGGACGCGGCGCAGACGCCTATCTTTCCCTCGAAGCTGCCCTCAAGATGAAGGAGATCGCCTACGTGCCCACCCAAGAGTGCCCCGCAGGCGAGATGAAGCACGGACCACTTGCCCTCGTCGAACCCCAAGTGGTAGGCGTCTTCGGAGCAACCGACCCCGCCCTTCGCGAAAAGACAACCAGCAGCATTAAGGAGTTTCACGCCCGCTCGGGAACCATCGTTGCCATCACCACCGAAGGCGATACCATCATTCCCAAAAACGCCGAGCACGTCCTGCGTGTCCCAGATACCAACTTCGACTTCCTCAACTCGCTGCTCACCATCATCCCTCTCCAACTGCTCGCCTATCACGTGGCGCGCTTAAGGGGATGCGAGATCGACCAACCGAGGAATCTCGCCAAATCGGTTACCGTTGAATAGAATTGAAGAGGTCGCTTAGCCCCTCCTCAAGCCGGATCGAACTCGTAAAGCCGATCCGCTCACGTGCAAGCGAGGGGTCAGAGCAGGAGTGCCGGATGTCGCCCTGACGCCCCGGCTCATGCAAAACCTCACTGCGTTTGCCCGTGACGTGAAAAATCGTATCGGCAAGCTCAAGCAGGGTCACGCTGTCGCCCGTCCCAATGTTAATGCTCTCTCCATCCCCGCTCTTGCCTTCAAAAGCAAGCATATTCGCCCGCGCAATATCCCGAACATTGACAAAGTCGCGCGTCTGTCCACCGTCGCCATAAATGGTGAGCGGCTTGCCCACCAAGACCTTGCGCACAAAGATGCTGATGACACCCGAGTAAGGGCTGCTGGGATCTTGCCGAGGCCCGTAAACATTGAAGTACCGAAGAGACACCGCGCTCAGGCCCTTCGCCCGAACGTAACTCCGAATCAACCCCTCACCATAGAGCTTCTGCGCCCCATAAGGCGAAATCGGCGCCAAGGTAGCCCCCTCACGAACGGGTTGCTCCACATCCTCCCCATAAACCGCCGCTGTCGAGGAAAAGATCAACTTTGCACCGTGTTCAGCGCAGGCCTCCACAACATTCAGCGTCCCCGTCGCGTTCACGTCATGAATGTCATAGGGCTCCAAAAACGACCGCTGCACACTCACGGCCGCCGCCAGATGAAAAACCCCTTTGCAGCCACTCACCGCCTGACTCATCAGTTCTCGATCCAGGATCGAGCCACCAATCCACTCAATGTCGCTGGCAACCTGCGCCAGGTTCTCCTTGCGTCCCGACGACAAGTCGTCCAGCACCCGCACCCGGTAGCCCGCGCTCACCAAGCTCTCGGCAAGATGGCCGCCGATAAACCCGGCCCCGCCAAGAACCAGCACCCGACCCTTATCAGCCACGAGAGCCCTTCTCGGAGATGCCGACCGCGAAGAACCGCAAGCCCGCCCCCTCCACCGTCGCTCGGGAATAGATCCGCCGCCCATCGAACAACAGATCACCCCGCATAGACTGCCTCACACGCTTCAAATCAAGCTGCTTAAATTCATTCCACTCGGTGACCAAGACAATCGCATCCGCCCCCTCCGCCGCCTCATACGCGCCACCTGTATAAACGATGTCGGGGCAGACCTCCTTCACGTTATCCATCGCCACCGGATCGTAAGCCCGCACCGTCCCGCCCGCCTTGGTGATTCGGTCAATCATCACCAAAGACTTCGCATCGCGAATATCGTCGGTATTGGGCTTAAACGCTAGCCCCCAAAGGCAGACCGTTTTGCCCTCAAAGCCCCCAAGAGCCTGCTCAAGCCGACCGATGAAATGGAAGGTCTGATCCTCATTGACTTCCCACACCTCACGCAAAAGCCCAAAATCGTAACCCAGCGCCTCGCCCGACTTGATTAGCCCCAAAACGTCCTTCGGGAAACAGCTCCCTCCCCAACCCAAGCCTGCCTGCAAGAACTGATTGCCAATACGAGTATCGAGCCCCATCCCCTTAGCGATATCGCCCACGTTCGCGTCGGCAAGCTCGCAAATCCGGCTCATCGCGTTGATAAAGCTAATCTTCATCGCCAGAAACGAATTGCTCGCGTACTTGATCAGCTCCGCCGTGTTCAAATCGGTCACCACAAACGGCGCATCCAGCGGCGCGTAAAGCTCCTGAAGCTTCTTCGCTGCTTCAGGATGCTTGGTCCCAATCACAACTCGGTCAGGATGCAGCGTGTCATGAATCGCCGAACCTTCACGCAAGAACTCAGGATTGCTCACAACGTCGAACAACTCTTTCGCTGCGCCCTGCTGCAAAATAATCTGCTCGACCATGTCGCCGCTTCCCACCGGAACAGTCGACTTATTGACGACGATCGTATAGCGGTTTATCGCCCTGCCGATCTCCCCTGCAACCAACTTGACCGTGGACATGTCTGGATTGCCGTCCGGCAACGCCGGAGTACCAACCGCAATAAACACGACCTCACTCGCCTTCGTCGCCTCAGAGATCGAGTCGGTAAACGTCAGCTTTTCTTCGTTAATAGTCCGACGAAGAATCTCCTCAATTCCAGGCTCATAAATCGGCGAAATAGCCTGTCGAAGTTTAGAGAGTTTTTCTAGGTCGTTATCGACGCAAATCACATCGTTGCCAAGGTCGGCAAGAACAACCCCTGTGACCAACCCGACGTACCCAGTCCCCACCACGGCAATGCGCATGGCTTTGAATGTACCCCCGCGCCGCAAAGGACTGCGGAGCAAAGCCGAATCCAGGACCTACCCCGTCCCTATCTCTTGGGACTCCATAATCGAGGGTACGGATGAGAATAGTCATCGTCAGCGACTATGCGCATATCAACGGGGGCGCGGCCAAGGTCGCTCTCTCCTCGGCGGTAGCCCTCGCCGACGCTGGACACGATATCCACGTCTTTAGCGCCGTCGCTCCCATCGAACAAACTCTTCTCAACCACCAACGCATCAAAGTCACCTGCCTCGAAATCCCCAAGTTCAACTCCCTAAGCGGTAAGGCTGCCTTAAAAGCTGGAACCTGGAACCCCGAAGCTGCCGAAGCCTTCGGCGAGGCGCTTGCAGCCTGCAACCCCCACGAAACCATCGTACACGCCCACCAAATACGCGACGCACTCACCCCCGCCGTAGTCCGCAAAGCAATCGACCTCAGATTCCCCACCATTTTCACAAGCCACGACTACAGCCTCGGCTGCCCCTATGGCGGCTTCCTCGATGTCCCAACATCCACCATCTGCACCCGAAAAGGCATGTCCCTCTCGTGCATTACCGCCAAGTGCAACGATTCGGGAAGGATCAAAAAGGCCGCCATCCTCTACAAACACGCCATCCAACAAGGGCGCGGCAAGATGCCGAAAGGGTTGGACGCCGTTCTATTCGTCAGCGAATTCAGCAAGCGGGTGCTTTCCCCCTATGTCGAAGGCGTCGGCTTAAAAGCCGTCATCCCCAACCCAATCGACGTCATCAAATCCGAACCCGCCGAAATCAAGAGCGAAAACCCCTACCTCTACATTGGTGTCCTAAACTCCGGCAAGGACCCGATCACCGCCGCCAAAGCCGCCAAGCTCGCGGGCATAAAGATAGCCTTCATCGGCGACGGTCCCCTCCTCGATACTCTCCGCACAGACCATCCCGAGGCAGAGGTACTGGGCTGGCTCAGCGCCGACGAAGTCCAAAACAAGCTCCGTCATTCACGCGGACTGATCTTCCCCTCTTTGCTCCTCGAAACCCAAGGCATGGCGGCCTATGAAGCCCTCGCAAACGGCATCCCCATCATCTGCTCGGACGTAACCGCCGCCTCCGAAGCTACCAAGGTAAGCGGAGGAGGCGTTCTCTTTAAGGCTGGAGACGCCGAGGATTTGGCCCAGAAGTTGCGAGATTATGAAGATATCGACCGAGCCAAACAGGACGGCAGGAGTGGGTACGATTGGTTCTGGGCCGACCCGCCCACGATGGACAAGCACCTGCAACGCCTGATAGAAGTCTACGAATCGGTGCTCGCCACCAAGCGCACCTCCAGTTAACTCACCATGGGATTCAACACACGCGCACCAAAAGGACTCACCTATCCCAAACGCATCAACCGAAGGGGGCGCATATGAGAATCAATGACCCAACTCTGCCCCTGGTGACGGTCATCATCCCGTGCTACAACCACGCTCAATACCTCCCCACTTCCATCGAGTGCGCCCTAAACCAGGATTATCCGAACATCGAAGTCATCGTCGTCAACGACGGCTCCTCCGACGACACCTCCCAAGTCGCCGAAAAGTACAAGGAGCAAGGGGTCGTCCTCATCAATCAGGTCAATGCCGGTCTTTCCGCATCCAGAAACGCCGGAATCATGCTCTCCCGAGGGGACATCATGTGCTTCCTCGACGCCGACGACCGGATGGACTTGAACCTGATCTCCGAGCGCGTCAAGCTGTTCGACTCTGACCGTGTCGGGATCGTCGCCGGAGCCTACCGTTTCACCGACCCTGACCTCGAACCCTACGCCGAAGCCGATCAGCTCGCTCCACCCGACTACGTCGTCAACGCCCAAACAACGGTCTGGGCCGCCCTATCGCCAAACTGCGGCCTACTCGTGCGTAAGCGTGCCTTCGTCGAATGCGGATTTTACGACCCGCTCCTCAGAGCATGTGAGGACTGGGATCAACAAAACCGAATCTGTCAAAAGTTCGAACACCGATTCGACCCCGTGCGCAGATCGGATTACCGGCAGCTCCCCCGATCCATGTCCCGCGATCCCGTTGTCATGTTCGACAACGGCATGACCGTCATCCGCAAAGCCCAGGTCTACGTCGGCAAATCGTTCAAAACTCGCCTTAACTGCTCAATCGGCCTATTCCGGCACACCGTCTCAACCGCTATCCTGCCCATACTGAACGAGCAGAAAGGGTTCGCCGGATACAAAAGCCTTTTTCGGTTCATCCTTAGCCGCCCCTCTGCCGCTGTATTCCTCTTGGCCGGGATCATGCGAAAGGTTTACAACAACATCTTCCGACGTCGGTTGCTCAAGCGCTCTCGACAGTCATGATCTCAAGATGCCAACACAAGGGTGAGCTTCCGGAGACGTTAGAAAGATGAACAAATCCGAATTCACCACCGGCTTCGCGTGGAACTTCATGTTCAACGCGATCAACCGACTGGCGTTTCCGGTCATCGGCATCCTCATCGCCCGACATCTCGGCCCCGCCGAAATGGGCATCTTCGCACTCTACGCGTCCATTGTCACCGTCATCGACGTTTTTCGCGACGCCGGGCTTGGCTCAACCCTAATCGCCGACCGCGAACACAAGCTCGGCAGCGTCGCCAGCTATTTCTGGACAAGCATCTCCATCAGCGCGATCCTCGCACTTGTCGTCTTCCTCCTGCGCGACAAAGCCGCTGTTTACTTCGGCTCCGACAGCTTGCGCATGACCCTCATCTTCGGAAGCATCGGGCTGATGATCGGCGGCCTAACCATCATCCCCAACGCCATCCTCCAGCAGCAGGCCAGATTTCGAGACGCCGGGTTTGCCGAGCTTGTCGCCTCCATCATCGGCTATTCCGTCTGCATCATCATGATCTTCCAGGGCTATGGATTCGAGGCCCTTCTCACCCAATCGATCATCCGGGGCGCGCTCCTTCTTGCCTTTTTCTGGTACCTCGCCAAGCCCAAAATCTCCGGCGGTAAGCTGCAGGACTCCTGGTCGATTCTCGCCAAATCGACGCATCTCCTCGCCAACAACATCCAATACACGATCTACACAACCGTCGACAACACCTTCATTGGAAAGGTCTTTGGCGAAAAGGCGTTGGGACTCTACGGAACGATGTACAACATCTCCACCCGCCCGCTCGAACTCGTAAGTTGGCCCCTCAGCCGCACCCTGTTTGTGGCCTTCACCCGCACCCAAGACGACAAAGTACGGCTTGCATCTATCCTCTGCCGCTCCTACCGCGCCGTCGCATTCTCGATGGTCCCGCTGTACGCATTTCTCGCCATCTACAGCAAACCGTTCGTGATCTCGCTTTACTCCACCAAGTTCGAAGATGCCGTCCCAATCCTCACTATGCTGGCGATCTATCTCGGCGTCCGCTCATTCGGCACCATCGGCGGCACAGCCTGCGTAGCCATCCACCGCGCCAGCCTAAACACGCTCTGCTGGTTTTTGCCATACGTTGTCGCCATCACGGGCATTTGGCTGACGTGGAGTACCAGATCGCTCATCTCCGCAACGTTCTGGCTAACTCTCGGAGCGGTTGCTGGCTATGGAGCGCAAACGATCGTATCGTTGTTCGTCTTCCGCCCCACCGCAAAGGCCCTCGCAAGCGTTGGCTCAGCAATCGCATGCTCCGTTGGCGCGGTCATTCTGTCCGTCCCCATCCTCTGGCTGAACGCCCCCCTGCCCATCAAGCTTGTCTTGGGCGTCGCGTTCGTGGGCATCGTCCAAGTGATCCTAGTTGGCCTTCAAACGAAGAAAAACCCCTGGGCTTGCTTCTCCCTAAAAGGGATAAAAGGCGTATGGGCCGAGATGTAGCTTAGAACGACTGATGCCCAGCCAACAACGACTCGCCACGGTGCTGGTTGACCGCAATATGGACTCCCATAATGACGTTCGCTACAACCATCGAGAACGGGCTCGTTAGAATGTTTTCACTGGCGCAAAAAACCACCAGCGCACAGCCAACAACGATAGCCCCTATGGCTATGTCGTCACGTGGAAACTTCACGATCAACGGCGTAAAGGGCAGCAACAGAATGATAAAAACAAAGACAAGCCCCCCAAACCCAAAGTAAGCAGGCATCTGATAATAGGCCGTGCCCGTCACGCCCTCAGCGTTGTAGTAGTTGTAGCTTAAAACGCCCTGACGGTTCAGACCCGCACCCGCTGGCGAAGCGCCAAAAACCGGGAACCTGCGGAACATCTCCGCCATACGGTTGTTCGTGTCAATACGGTCATACCAACTCGAAATCGACATGTTCGCACGCGCGATCGACCGGCCCTCCAAAGGCTCCTTGTAGCGCTTGATGTCAAAGGCATACACCATCGCCAAAAACGCGATCATCGCCCCCAGGAAACACCCACCGATCACGCCACTGATCACCCACTTCCGACGAACGATGTAGAAAGCGCAAATACCGACGATGATCAGCGTCATCGCCAAAATTCCGCCCCGTGAATAGGTGAAGAAGAGCGACAGCGCCACCAAGCCCGAGTACCCGACAACCACCCACTTTTTCACCTTAAGCGAGAAAAGAAAGGCGACCGTCGCCAAACCCATCGACAAGATCTCGGCGTGACCGTTTGCGTGCGCACTAATCCCCCTGGCCTGATACTCGGCAGAGGGGCCAACAAGCTTGGCGTCGATCTTATCCCACTGATAAAAGCCCCGGAACCAATTCCTAAAGCCCGCCACGTTGCCCGCTTGCAGCAAACCCAGCATTGCAATAAACGCAATCGTCCCCACCAGCCAATAAATCAGCACTTTCATGCTGAAATGCTCGCGGTTATTGCACTCGATGATGACGATATAGAAAAGCAACGGCGTCAAAAAGGTGCGCATCCAGTCGCCATAGTTGATGACTCCACTGGCACGGACCATGAACAGCTCGGCATAGATAAGCCCTACCCCGTAGAACGCCGCAAAGGCAATGAACGTGATCTCCCATAGCCCGATTCGATAACGCTTTCTGTGTGATGGCCTGTCTAACAACAGGAAGAACATGACCGCAATAATCGGAAGCTCGTTCAGCCGCACATAAGGCAGGGGGAACCGGTCAGCGAGCAAGTCGATAACCAGGTACCACCAGAACGAGAAGCCGATAAGATGCGCAAGCATCTTGCCGCGAGACAAGGCTGCTGGATTAAATCTTTCAGTGAAGCCTTGACGTGCGCTCGACGCTATCATTGGGGCAATGCCTTACTCTCATCGATGACTTCGATTCGGTCCAGCGTCGTCGCATCGCTCGAAGCGAAGGTCAGAACAACCGTTACCTGCTTGCATCCTGCATCCTTCAACGCCTGCTGCACCGTCGCAAAGTCCACCGAACGAACACGATCCGCTCGCACGAGCACGATCGCTTCATCGATAACCTGCGAAAGAATCGCATAGTCGGCGCTTCTCAAGGTGTAATCCAGATCAAAGACCGTCACGTCCGCTTCGTGGCTCTTCACCGCCGCTGCGATGTCAAGCTCGGTGCCTTGAGCCTCAACGAGGTTCATCTCAACCGCATTGAGAACACGCAGTCCATCGGTCAGTTCCGATACCTGTCCCGGCTCCGGCAACTGCTTCCCAAGACGCTTGATCGTCGAACGAGCGTCCGCCATCACGATCAACGGCTTCAGACCTCGTCGCAAAACAGACTGGGCATAGTTCAACGCAGCCGTCGATGCGCCGCTATCGCGCACAATTCCAAAGACCGCCACACGATAAGGCCGTGAATCCGACCGCAGACAGTTCAGCACCATTGTCTCGTAAGACTCGTGCGGTGCCTTTCCAAGACCCCGGAACGGAACTCCAAGTCTGGGAACGGTTCGATAGGCAACGTGCGAAGACAAAGCGTTGAGCTGCGCCAGCGACCGGATCGGCATTCGAGTAGCCTCACGACGGGCACAGATCAAACCTGCGATCAACAGACCGACCAAACCGCCGATAACCGAATTCTGCAAAGGCTTCGGGCTAACAGGCTCTGGCAGCGCTGTCGCGGGGGTCACAACCGTCGTCGGTGTAACACGACCAAGCTTAGAGAGCTCAAGCGTTCGATACTGCTCGTTAAACTGCAGGAACAGTCGCTCCAGCGATGAAACCTGACGCTGAATATCGTTCTGCGCAAGCGTCACCTCGGGATACTTGTCGATCACCAGTGACAGCTCGTCAAACTTCTGCGCCGCTTCGTCATAGCGTCGCTCAATCGCGGTGACCGCCGCCAATGACTCGTTGATCGCGCCCTGCTGCGCCTGATAGTTCGGGTTCACGGTTGAGGTCGAAGACGAGTTCAGATTCTGCCGCATCGTCTTCAAGCCGTCCTCAAACGCCTTGATCGTCGCATCCGCCTGCTTCACCAAATCGTGGTCCGGGTAATAGCGCTCAAGCAGTCGATCTCGCTCGGCTTTGGTCGTGGCAATCTTGTTCTCAAGATCGAGAATGTTGCCGTTCATGCTCGTCGTCTCACTCGCCCCAATCCGTGGCGGAATTTTCTTCAGCTCTTGCTGCAGAATCTCTAAGCGACCGCGAGCAGTGGCAAGCTCAATCGCAGCCATATCTCGCGTCTCCCGAGCGCGTGTGATAGAAGCATAATCCGCCGCAAACTGGCTGCCAGGGTCGGTAATTCCACTCTCCTGACGAATCTGCTTCATCTTCTGGTCAAGAGCATCCATCTGCGCTTTAAGACCAGCCATCGACTCTCGGATGGTTCCCAAAGCACGGTCCGCCAAAGTTCGGGCATTCACGCCGTTACGACGCTCGTACTCCGTATACATCGCCGCCGCAAAAGCGCGCGCCTTGGCTGGCGAAGACATCCGAACGCGCAAGCTAACGACGTCAGAACCTAGCTCAGCATCAACGAAGACGTTCTCGCGCATATTGATAGGCTGCAGCTCTTCCTGTTCGTCCGAAGGAATGTTCAAGTCTTGCGTAATCTTCTCAGAAGCCTCGCGCAAAACATCATAACCCGTGAGCTGCTGAACCTGAGTGGTAAGGCTACGCGGGCGGCTAAACTCGGTCAAGTCGACAATCGACTGATCAGGCGCACTCATCGCCATCGCGGGCGAGAGCTGCTTCTGGTCGATCAGAATCTGAACGAACCCTTCGTATTTCTTTGGGGCGATAAAGGAGGCGCCAAGCGCTAAGCCTGCGCCGATCATCACACCCAGCACAACCTTCCATAAATAAGATCTGATCATCGATCCATCCTCGTACACGTAGTCTAACGGTGCCTATTGAACCTATAGACGCTTCACAATCATACCTTGGTGCGAGTTCGACGAACTCTCGACAAGGCTTCTGGTTTAAAGCTTTCCGTCGCTCGTTCGTTCGCTCTCAGCTAAATAGTCGGAAATAAATGCCTGAAGCTTCTCTTTTGTAACCGAGGGGGACACTCCGATGAACCTGTAAAACACGCCGTCGGAGTTGGGTTTAAACAACAATCGACGCTTGAGCATGTTAAAGGTCATGCCCTGTGGAGCCGCATAATAGTTGTCGGCGTCCTTGTAGAAAAAGATCGTCTGACTCGTTCGGCCGTCCTGATTGCTCATCGACGCAACCGTCGCCCGAATGTCGCCCTTGCTGGTCTTAATCGGCTCTTCGTTCAACGTCCCAAAAGTCCAACCCTGGGCTGTAAAGCACACCTTCGGGTCGTGGAAAGACTCCTTCTTGTTGCTCGAAATCACAACAACATCGATCACATCCTCGCCCGCTCGATACACCCGGCAAACAATGCCGTACGGAACGAGCTCGTTGTACGTCGACTCAGGCATCTTATAGGTCTGTTCTGTGCCTCCATCGCTGTACACCATCGTGAACTTGCCAATCTGTTTCGGAAGGCTCGACTCCATCCAACTCTCCGTATGACCCGGAGTAGCCGCGGCCTTCGGAGCAAGCTGAATCGCCAAGCCAACGATAACAAAGCTCACACCTAGCCAAACTGCGCTTTTTCTTAGTTTTTCCATCCTAAACCTCTTGCAAGTTGGAACAGGATCAGGAAGCAAACGATCAGCGTGATATAGCCGCTGTAATCGTGGAACTGCATTCCCGCCTTCGATCCATAAGCGTTGCCGACAACGCCAATCAAGGAAATTCTCAAGCCGTTGATAAACACCGCCAACGGCAAAATCATCGCGACCATCACCAGGTTCGCCCACCACTTCAATCGAGCGATCATGACAAAGAACGCGGTAAACGCCATGAGCGCCAAAACGAGTTTCAAGCCCGAACACGGCACTGCGATGTCCAGCATGAAGTTATCGAGCCATACCGTCGTCGGTTCGTTAGGAACCTGGAAAGTATTCAGGCCAAACACCTTCAAAAGCTGAATCGCCACCGAAGTTGAAGCGAGCTGCAGCGGGTTTGTATAGTTCGTGATAATCGAAGAAAGCAGCGGCAAACCAAACGCCAAATACAAAATAGGCGGCGAAAGCCACAATGCCCACCGAAAGCCCGCCAACATCCAAACGCTGCACACCAGCGTGAGCAGCAGCAACAGCGACAGCAAGCCGATAATCGTCAGCGAATTGGCAACCAAAGTGCCCGCCACAAGAGCAACCAAGAGCACCGCAGCCGGATAGAAAGGCTTCACCGGGATCGTCTTTAGCTTCGGCCACCATCGATAAACGACGTAGCCCGAGATCAGCGGAACCAAAAAGCCGTGCGAATAGTAGCCGTCCTCACTGGTCCAAAGCCCATACAGCCGCCGAATGACGGTGAAGAACATCACCCCAATGCCGAGCGCAAGCAAAACGCCAGGAACAAACGCGGGCGATTGGCTGATCTTCCGCGCCAGTTCGGCGTAGTCCATCTTCGCATCTTCATCCGCCGCGCCATCAGCTTCAAGCTTGAGTTCGCTCTCCGCTACGCGTTGAATCCCAACATCCCCGCCAAAGTTGACAAGATAGGTGTTGGCATCCTGCTCGGTCGGCAACTCCGTGATGGAGCCGACGCCAAACTGCTCATGCCGAGCCTTCGTGCCCACCACAACATTTGCCGACTTAACGGCCATCTCATCCGCGACTGTGTCCACGGCAGACTGCTCACCCATTGATCAGTGCCTCCATTCGTAAAACCATGTAAAGATCGGTAACTGCAATCATCATACCAATCGAACGATTGGCCCCACGCATCTTGACGCTGCCCGAACAATCCTCTACAACGCCTCACGCTGCAAACCCGTTCCCCATCCCGAACGTAAGAACACAAAGAAAAGTGGGGCCGCGATTGCGGCCCCACTTCAGGATGTTTCAAGCGTGCCGTCATTGGCCGCGTACGGTATAGATCGCTTGCCGATTCACTCGACTCGCCGTCACCATCTCTTGGTACGGTGTGTCCGTGATCGACAGGAAGCCCGTGTTGTAGTTCTCTCCGTCAAATCTGCCCGAAGCATGCTCGTCGTAGTATTGGAACCAGTGTGCGCCCACAACCATCGGAGAGGCTGCTGCCTTCGCGATATAAGCCTTGAAAAGCTCGCCTCGGTCCGTCTGGTCCATCGCCGGGACGATTCCCCACCAGTTGCCATCGCTGCATGTACCGTAGTTAAACTCCGCCAACACCACCGGACGCTTAAATCCAGCAAACGAGAAGTCGGCAAGCTCGGATCGCTCGTAGTAGTTCACCGTGAAAGCGTCAAGGTAAGCGTTCGCCCCACTGATCGCCTCCGGCGTATAGAAGTTGTCCCGCGACCCAAGATACAGACCGGTGTAACCCAGCGCCTGAAGAGCCGCCCGAACCTTCGAGTAGTACGCTGCCGAATACTGCGTGATGAAAGCCGAGATGTCCGTCAGAGCCGAGCGTCGTGAGTACGGCATGTTCGGTACCGAGTTCGATGCCTGAAGCTGATTCCAAGACGCAAAGTTCGTTCCCCAAGCCGCATTGAAGCGAGAGATGGTTCGATACTTCGTCTGCAGAATCGCCATAAAGCGCTGCTTTGCTGGCTGTGACATCGGCGCATTGATCGCGCCCTCGGCGATCTGGTAGCGAGATTCAGCATCCATCGAGTTGCCGCGCCAGGATTGCTCGCCATCGACGGTGATGCCCAAAAGGTTGCTGCGATTCTTGTGCAGGTTCACCTTCGCCGCAAAATCGTTCTGCATCCAAGTTTGGAACGTCGTGTCGAAGGGATCGGGCAGCTTGCGCCAAGCGTAGAACCGCGTATCCAGCCTCGTGCCGAATCCATTGGTTTGTAGGTGCAAGATATACGGAGTCGCCGTCGTCTGCATCAGACTGTCGTTCGACCAAGCCGAAATCGTATTGAAGCCCCACGAACGGATTCGAGCGTCCGAACGCGATACAAAAGTCGTCTTCCAAGAGGGGCCATACTTCGCCGCCAAATTCTGCGAGCGGAAGTTGAAGCCCGAAACAACCTGTCCAGACTTCAGTTGCATCTGCGAGTAGTGCTCCAAAGCCGAGCCGGACTGCGAAGGCAGAACGCTAAACATCGTCTCACGGCCCGCGATCGGTGTAGCTTCCGAGTAGTCAACCGTCGTGATTCCGTAGCTCCAGAACAGCTTGCCGTTGGGCTGAACAAAGTACCACTTGCCCGAGGGAAGCTTCTCCACTCGCCATTTGCCCGTAGCCGAGAACGTCGGCAGGTTGCCCGGAACCGCCAGCGGATCGCCGCCAGGATTGAGAGCCAAATCGGTATCCTCCGTTGACTTCTGCGTCAACAGATCGCCCGTGCCATAAACCTTGCCATTCCAATCCCCCTGCGCACGCTGCCCAAATTCATCAAAGATGTTCGTGTACGTCTGCGAAACCTTAAAGAGCATCGCATCGGAAATCGTGACGTTCGCCGTCGTATTCTCAGCAAGATACAGGCTCCACGAGTAAATCTGAGTTCGCGAAACATCCTTGTCCGACCACAGGCGAATGTGAGGCGAGGTCAGCGGGCTCGGCAGACTGAGCATGTTGTGGGTCAAGTTCGGACCCGCTTTCAGCTCCATAACCACCGTTTGGGTTTGACCAGGCGACAATTCAAAGCGATGACCTGCCTTAGCCGAGTTCACCGTAAAGTCAGCCGAGTTCGAGTACTCAAAGCGCATCCGTGCGGTGCTTACGCCATTGTTTTTCACCGTCACCGCGATGTGCGAGTACTGAGTCCAGTCCTGAGCCGCAGAAAAGAGTCGTCCATATCGCGCCCAAATGCCGGTCATCTGAACGTCGGCGTTCAGGTTGCCATCGCGAAGCACATGATTCACGGCTGCTCCCGCGCTGGAAACGGAACTGTTTGGTAGCCCAAGGGAAAATTGATCTGCCGACTGAGTGACGAGAGGACTGACGTCCATCGCGAATGCGCTCGTCACCAAGAAGGGCAGTAATAAGCAAAGAGTCTTTGCACGCATGTTTGACCGATTCCACACCGGCAAAAACAGACCCCCAGTACAACTGCCTGTCTTCCCCCGAGCATTACCTGGGGAACCTAATCTCCGCAATTTACGACAGAGTGAAGTACACCTTCAGTCCTATCGACAATTGCCGACATCGTAAACCGGCTTTCGATCACCCGCAACGCTTCGTCTGCCCGCCCAAGCGCTGCTGTGTAATCCTGCAAGGTCGCCAATATTGCATGCGTCAGGGCATCCACATCGTGTCGCGGATAGACCCACGCCGAAGACATGTGCGTCACGACCTCCTGCGACGATCCGTCATCGCTCACGATCAATGGAGTCCCACATCCCAGTGTCTCAATGATCGTATTGGCGAAAGGCTCCCCACAAACCGATGCGCTGATAAAGCAATGCGCCCCCGTCACAATGTCAAGAAGCTCATCCCTCGTCCTGCGCCCCACAAACTTGACTCTGTCGGCAATTCCGCCTTCATCGGCGATGCGCTGCAGCTTGTCCATGTAGGAGGCCTCCGAAGCATCCCGCATATCGGCGGCATCTGGCTCGCCCACCATCCATAACTCCCAATCAAACTCCGGATGCGCCGCAAAGGTCTTGGCAAGAGCTTCGACGATGTTGTGATATCCCTTGTCGGGAATGATCCGACCCGCCGAAACAAAACGAAAAACCTCCGCCCGTTTGCGATCTGTGTCCTTTCGCAAAGGGAATTCGATCCCGCGCGGGATGACCTCCATCGTCTTCGTGCCCGCTCCAAACTTCTCAACAAAGCCCGACTCCTCGCAAAGCCCCATCAAAAAACGACTGACAAAGCACAAATGCCGAAAATCGCTCTTCTCCTCAAACCGAAGCAGCCTGCGCCGAAGCCTCATCAACTTCGACTCGTCCGCCGGAGGCAAAAACCGAGCCTGCAAGTAAGGCCCCCCCTGATGCCAAAACACCGGAATCCCGCTCTCAGAAAATCCAAGCGTCGTCCCCGGCCCAATCAGGCTCACGCCAAAGCAATAAACGACATCGAACGATTGAGCAGTCAAAACCGCCCGAACGGCCGCAATGTTGTCAAGAATCGTCTTTCGTTCTTGAAGCACCTTAAAGAGAATTCTTTTCTTATCGCCCGTATCCGCCGGAGTGACGATATCTATCGGCTTCAAAACTCGAAAAATCTTTGGCGTCCGCGGCGTCCATTCAGGAATCTCCGCCCCCGTCTGAGCCGTGAAGACCGCCACCTCATGCCCTCGCAAAGCAAACTCTTGCGCAAGTTTCTTCGCATTCTCCTCCAAACCACCCGCCGGGTCAGGCGGATAGAGCTGGGTGAGAATGGCAATCCTCAAGGGCTTGCTC
The DNA here is from genome assembly GCA_019638775.1 of Fimbriimonadaceae bacterium. Classification (NCBI taxonomy): domain Bacteria; kingdom Bacillati; phylum Armatimonadota; class Fimbriimonadia; order Fimbriimonadales; family Fimbriimonadaceae; species Fimbriimonadaceae bacterium. The sequence goes on from JAHBTD010000001.1 coordinate 648,059, forward strand.
AAGCCGTGCCCCCCATTACGTCGCGATAGTAAACCAGCAGCGCATCCACGTGAGCCGTCAATGTCATCGGCTGCTTCCAATACGTCTCGTAACCCTGCTTTCCATATCCCTCACAAACCGCATCATCCTCAAACACCCGCAATTTCGAAGCCAAATCCTCGGCATCGCCCGCCCGAAACACCAGCCCACAGCCCAGGGTTTCCACCGTTTCTCGCGAAGCATTCGCGTCCGCCGAAATCACCGGCAATCCGTTCGCCGCCGCTTCATACGACACCAGCGGGCTCGCCTCATACCAAATCGAAGGAAACACAAGCGCCCGCGACCGGCGCATCGTCTCCGTGACTTCAGCCGAAGACATCCAAGGCATAAATTCAGCCTTAGGAAACTCACGAACCAATGATTCCTTGAGCGGCCCATCCCCCACAACCCTAGCCCCAACCCCCACGAACCGACAAGCCTCAAGGAAAGTTCGTGGGTCCTTCTCCATCGTCAATCGCCCAACAAACAAATAAGGCGCATCAGGCTGTAATTCCCGGACCCCTCGATCTTGCACATCGATCGGATTAGGCACCCACCGCATCGGACGCTTCGCAAGATACGGCCGGATAATGTCTCCCGAAAAGTCAGACACAAAGGCGTAGGCGCTAAACGCATCCGCAACGTGCCGACGGCGATTCGCCATCGCGCGTAGAGTCACCGCTCCCTTAAACGCCAACCCCCGACCCGTGCAAGGCCGCGTGCAGCATGCCAAAGACAGCGGTTTCAACTGGCATATCCCCATTTTGTCGTGATCGAAAAACGACTGCTGCGGACAGGCCAACCCATAGTCGTGGACCGTATAGAACACCTTGAACCCACCATCGCGAGCCGCGAGCACTGGCGAAGCGCTGAGTCCACCCATAAACGAATGAAAGTGAACGACCGTCTCCTGGGGGCTAAGGCCATCGAGAATCGAGCGCATCATCGACGACGCAGCCGGATTTTTGATCATCGCCATCGTCGCCTTGACCTTCGACGACGAGTCCCCCACCTTCGACTGATTTAGGCAATGAACCGTAATGCCTGGGTGAGCACGAAGCTCCTCACACACAGGGCCAATCGCCGCCAGGAAGACCACCCTTAAGCCCGAGTCGGCAAGCCCAACCGCCGACTGGATCGCCACTTTCTCCGCCCCACCGGCGACGTAGGCATAGTCTGCGGCAATGACCACGTTCGTCAGTTTTGCAAGCTGTGAGGCGGCACCCATCCGGCACGATGATACTTGAATCACGGACGATCTGCAGTGCCGCAATGCCCCCATCCGATCACCCATAATGAAGCCGGGCATAAATCATGCAGAACATCCTCGTCACCGGTTCCGCCGGATTTATCGGCTTCCACGTCGCCAAACGCCTGCTCCACGAGGGCTGCCGTGTCGTCGGCCTCGATAACTTCAACGACTACTACGACCCCACGCTCAAGGAAGCCCGCAGTGCCATCCTCGAAGGATCGGAGAATTTCATCAGCGTTCGCGGTGGCCTAGAAGACCCCGGCCTGTTGGACAGTCTCATCCGCGATCACAAAATCGAAGCCGTCATCAATCTTGCCGCCCAAGCCGGAGTCCGCTACTCTCTCCAGAACCCCCACGCCTACGCTCAATCTAACCTCGTCGGGTTCGTGAACTTGTTGGAGGCTTGCCGACAGCACGAAGTAAAACACCTCGTCTATGCGTCGAGCAGTTCGGTCTACGGTGCAAACACCAAATACCCCTTCTCTGTCCACGACAACGTGGATCACCCCATCAGCCTCTACGCCGCCACTAAGAAGAGCAACGAGCTGATGGCCCACACCTACAGCCATCTCTTCGCCCTCCCCACCACCGGACTGCGGTTCTTCACGGTCTATGGCCCGTGGGGCAGGCCAGACATGGCCGCCTTCCTCTTCACAAAAGCCATCCTCGAAGGCAAGCCCATCGACGTCTACAACAACGGAAAAATGCAGCGCGACTTCACCTTCATCGACGACATCGCCGAAGGCGTCGTCCGCGTGATGCGCAAACCCGCCGAGCCCAACCCCGAATGGGATTCATCAAACCCAGACCCCGGAAGCGGAAAGGCCCCCTACCGAATCTACAACATCGGCAACAACCGGCCCACCGAGCTCCTAAAGTTCATCCAGGTTCTTGAAACCGCCCTTGGCAGAAAAGCCGAAATGAACATGCTGCCCATGCAGCCGGGGGATGTCCCCGCCACCGCCGCCGACATCTCGGGCTTGCAATGGGATGTCGGGTTCGAACCATCGACTCCCATCGAGGTCGGCATTCCAAAGTTCGTGGCTTGGTACCGCCAGTTCTACTCAAAGTAACGGACTTCACTTTGCGCCGCTAGGAGCCTACTGTTCTGGATTGTCATCGCCCTCCGCCGAAGGCGAATGCCATGCTCTCAGCTTCTTCCGAATGCGGCGGTTGAGCAGGAGGTTTCCAAGCAGAGTCTTCTTCTCGCGCGGCTCCACAAGCAGCCGAACTCTCGTCCCATCGACTGTCCCATCCACCGAAAGCCACCCGCCCAGCCCAATGATGGTGTGAACATTGGGGCGAAACGAAATCTTGTGAATCTGCCTTTTCTGGATTTCGACCTGAATGCTCTCCCCCAAAAACTCAATACGGTCATCCCGCAAAACTAAAAAACCGACATCCTCATGAGGGTCAAGCAGGTCTTTAAACGCAGGTCGGGCAAACCCCACAAACCAAGATGCCGTTTTCGGTTCGGCAAGCGGAGCGGAAAGTCGCTTGGCGAGCAACTGCCTCATCTGCCCATTTTGAAAAAGCCCCAAAAAGTTGACAAGCACAATCGCCGACAGGGGCCAAAGCGCAAACCAAAGCAATCCAGAGCCAATCAACTGGCCCTGCCGAAACATAGCAAAAAAGCCAAGCACGCCAAACGGCAGGCTAAACAGCGCCGGTAGAAAGTTTCCCATGAACTTGCGCTGTGTCGTCCAAACCCTCTGAGCCACAACGGCATGATACACTGTTGAGGCCCATGAGCAGAGCCCAGGTGCGATGGCTAGCCCTGACGCCAACAGCGTCGAACCTTGGGGCAGCGCTGCGTGAGTGGGATGCCCCCCACGGGCGCGTCATTGCGCTGGACGGGCAATGGTTCCCACCAACACCCGAGAGAGAAAACGACGAGCGTCTTGGGCTTGCCGAACTCCTCGGCCTTATCCTCGCCGACGCCAAAGCAAGGGTCTTTCCCCTCGCCGACGACGCACTCGTCCAAGCGCTCGTCGCCTCCGCATGTGAGGAGTTCTCCGACGACTCCCGTCTAGCCGCTTCAGCCCAATACCCAGGCTTCCACCGTCGCGCAGTCCGCGTCCTCACCGAACTCGAATCGGCCCGGCTAACCCCCGAGGAGATGAACAAATTTGCCGCACAACTCCCCCAGTATCTTGCCGACAAACTCTACGCCGTCGGGCAGTTGCAGCAAACCGTCGATGACAAGCTCCATGCGCTCGGCTTGGAAACCGTCGAGAAGCGGCTCTCCCGAGTGCTGTCCCTGAAATCCATTGGCGAGCAGCCAGACATTTGGCTTTGGGCAGGGAGCGATTACAAGCCCAGCCTCGCCGCACTGATCCGCAGGCTCGCCAATGTCGCCCCCTCAGTAACCGTTGTCCTTGAAGCCCTACCCGGCCGTAACCAACTTACAGCGGGAGCTCAGCGGTTCGCCTCAACCTTCGAGGTCGAGCCCGAATTCCGGGGAACCGTCAATAGCCTGGCAAGCCACCTCTTTCAAAGCACAACGCCCGAGAAGCTCGACCTTCGCATCCAAATCGCCAGCGCCGCCGATCCGCTCGCCGAGACAGAATGGGCGGTCCGCATGGCGCTCGAAGAGCTCGCCGAGGACAAGCCCCCCAGCGCAATCGCCATCTATGCACGTCAACTGCGCGACTACCGCCCGCTCGTCGCCTCAGCCGCAAACCGGCTCAAGCTCCCCGTCGCCCTATCTCAGCAGTCTGCGTTGATCGAAACTGGCATCGCCGCCTATGTTCTCGAACTCCTCCGCGCACTCGAACACGGTGCATCGCCGCATCTCCTCCGAGTAGCGAAGTCCACGTACTCCGGGCTCACGGTTAGCGATCGCGAAGAGCTCGCCAAGCTCATCGAAGTCCCGCAGTGGGAGGAAGCTCCCCCCACCGAAACCAACGCGGGGCGTTGGCTCAAGTGGAGTCTCGAATTCGGCAAAGAGATCTATCCGCGTGATGCCCATCCCGTCGATGACTTGATCCGACGGCTGCTGGCAAGACTCGGCGATGAACAGATTGTCAGCCCCACCAAAAACCAGGAAGCCACCCGCGAACGCGACTCCGCGATGCTTGCTGCCGCCGCCGAATCCCTGAAGCGCGAACTCCAGATTCGGGCGCTCGACGGCGAAACGGGTCTGTTCGCCGCCAGCATGACCGGGCCGGAATTCGTGCAGTTCATCGAGCGGTTATGGACAACTGCTGTCGTCCACGTCCAACCCTCCAACCCCGGAGTCCGCATCACCCAGGACGCCTCGTCGATAGGCGAATGCCAAACCCTCATCATTCTCGGAATGCTCGAAGGCATCTTCCCCAAACGCCGATCTGAAGACCCTATCCTCTCCGACTTCGAGCGCTCCCAGATCAATGCCCTGCTCCCGGCAGAGCAGGGGCTCGACGACTCCCACGCCATCGCCCGCCGAGAGCGAGAAGACTTCCTCCGCCTTTGCGCCATCCCCACTCAGCGAGCGATCTTCCTCTACCCACAAACCGACGAGGAGAAGGACAACGTCCCCGCGTTCTATCTCGAAGAGGTCCGACGGGTAGCTGGACAGGCGCTCACCCAGACCGACTTCCCAAGAAACCTCTTCACTCCTCCTGGCGAGGAGTGCATTGCCGTTGCTGACCAGATTCTCCAACAAGCCCTCCTCGGCGAGCGACAACCCCCCGCCCTACCCGCGCTAACGGAAGAAAAAGCCATCCAAATGGTGCTGGCCGAGCCTGACACCGCCTACACCCTCTCCGAGCTGAGGGAATCCATCGTTTGCTCCTTCCAGTTCGCCTTCGACCGACGGCTTCGGATCGCCAAGCCAACCGACGACGGGGACGCCCGCCTTGGACATCTCCCTCACGAAGCAAGACTGATGCTCACCCCAAATGAAGCGGCAGCCCGTGACGCCCTTTCGCTCGCCCTCGATCTCGAAATCCAAAAGCTCTCCAGCCGGATGACGTGGGAGGAGCTCCAGCTCGCCCTCGCCACTGGAAAGCGGATGATCCCCGAATGGATCGAGCGTGAGTTCCGAGCCAGAGAACTCTGGCCGCTGACTCCTGATTCCCTGCAAACCAACGTAGTGTTTGGCGATCCCATGCTCCCCGATGTCCTTCCCATTCCTGGGCAAGCCGTGAAGCTCAGAGGCAACGTCAGCGGCATCGGCAAATTTGGCGACTACCGGATCGCCCTGCGCTACGGAGCCAACCGTGGCCTCATCGTCGATAAGTTGGAGAAGCTCGAAGCCCCCTTCCGACTCGAACTTGGTCTCCTCTTACTCTCGATGACCGCAGGCGGGCACCCGTTCGTGGGGGCACAGATTGACGGGGCGTCTGGCGGGAGGGTGCTCTATCTGTGTCCGCGCCCGGTCGATGTCAACATCCCTTCCGATCTGAATGCCGGGCTCAGAGTCATCCCCATCGACAATCGCAAGGAGTTCTTCGAAGAAGTGAAGGAGCTGCTTGCCCGCTCGCTCGACGGCATGAATAGAGGCTCAGTGATGCCATGCGCCGGAGATCATTGCAAAGTCTGCGCCTTCGGCGAGCTCTGCCGAAGCTCCCAACTCTTTGGCGAACAGCTCGCACTTGCCGAGGAGGAGGTGGCCCTAGATGAGTCATAGCGAACTCTCACCCGAACAGCTTGGCGTTGTCGAAGCCTCAGAGAGCGCTTTCGTCGTGCGGGCTGCCGCCGGCGCGGGCAAGACTCGCGTCCTAGTCGCGAGATACCTGCGGCATGTCGTCGAAGATGGTTTCGATCCGGGCCAAATTCTCACCATCACGTTCACGCGCAAGGCCGCTGCCGAGATGAAGCGACGCATCGTAGACGCCCTTCGCCAATCCAACCTCCTCGACGCCGCCCAACTCGCCGAAACCGGACCGATCCAAACCATTCACGGCTTCTGCGAACGACTGCTACGCGAATGCTCCGTCGATGCCGGGCTCGATCCCGATTTCGACATCCTCGACGAAACCGAATCCCAGCGGATCGTCCAGCAGTCGATCTGGGAAGCGATCAAACGGCACGGCGACAATCCCCTGAGCCTCCAACTGATTCAGTACCTCGCAGGCAAGCGGCGATACGGCGAGTCTGCCCCCAACTCCCAGCTCGAAGGTGTGCTTCGCGAGGCTCTCCTGGCGTTGCGCGGTACAGGTTGGGGTGTGGCCCGGCTCGAAGAGCTCGGAGCATCCCCCGAAGCCCTTGAGCGTGCCCTACGCGAGCGTATGCTCGAAGACCTGCCCCCCGAGGTGCGTGAAGCGTACAGCCCCGACACCGACTTCGGCAATGCCCTCAAAGCCGCCCACAAAGCAGCAAAGGTGCGGATGCCCCAATATCTACGCGGGTTAGACGCCGACGGGCAGGACGAAACGGACAGGCTCTGTCTGGAGCACGTCTGCGGAATTCTCGTTATGACGGCCTGGGCTTGGCGGGCGCTTGAAGAGGAGATGGCTCGAAGGCAGGCGCTCGACTTCACGTCCTTAGAGACCAAAGCAGTAGCCCTCCTCGCCGAGGGCGGCCCCGTTGCCGAACGGGTGCGTCGGCAATATCGGGTGGTGATGGTGGATGAGGCGCAAGACCTTAGTCCGCTCCAGTACGCTCTGATTGGGGCGCTGGGAATCGAGACCGAAATGATGGTGGGCGATGCCCAGCAGTCGATATATAGCTTCCGGCAGGCCGATGTGCGCCTATTCTTGGAGAAGTCTGCTCGATCCTCGACAAAGCTGCTCTCCAAAAACTACCGTTCCGACCATGGCATTCTCGCCTTCGTCGACCATCTTTTCGGGCAGATTTGGCAGGCCGACTATCTGGCGATGAGCCCGGCGGTCGATTCCATCCTCGACGAGGAACCCCCCGATTTCTCCGGTGTGGAGTTTTGGGTCGAGCGCGTCAAGGATCACTCTCTCACCGCAAGATGGATCGCCGAGCTAATCAGCGAGGGGGCCGAACCCAAAGAGATCGCTGTTCTCGTCCAAGCCCACTCCTACGCCGCCGAACTGCTTCCCAAGCTGATCGACTCAGGCGTCCCCGCTCGCATCGCCGGGGGGTCAGAGATGTTCTACACACGCATGGAAGTCCGAGATTTGGCGAACGTGCTGTGCAGCCTCGCCGACCCCCAAGACAACTTTGCCCTCCTCGCGACCCTCCGCAGCCCGATTGTCGGATTATCACTCGACTCCATCGTGCTGCTCTCCCAAGAAACTCCCCTCGTAGATAAGTTGCATAGCTTTGAAGCTCAGTCGAGCGAGGATGCCGAAAGAATCGCCGAGTTCTTGGCGTGGTGGAAGCCCTTAACCGCCTACGCCGACCGTCTTGCCGCGTGGGAAGTTCTAAGCAAAGTCTTCGCCAACTCCCCATACCTCCCCAACCTCGCCAAACGCAGCAACGCCTCCCAACTCCTTGCCAACGTCCGCAAACTTCTCCGACTTGCTGCCGCCCATCCCGAGCTCAACGCGGGCGATTACGCCAAACGTATTCGAGAGATTCAGGAGATTCGGCATCGCGAAGGCGATGCCCCCGCGATCGACGAGGACGCAAACGCCGTGACGATCATGACGGTACACAAATCAAAAGGGCTCGAATTTCCCATCGTCGTCCTCCCAGACATGCACCGAGCAATGCGCCGCAACATGTCGGAGTTGGAGATCGATCGTGGCCTCGGAATGCTCACTTCTAAGTTCACGAAAAAGGCGTCTGTGTACCACCAGTGGCTCAGCGAGCGGCGCAAAGACCAAGAGCAAGAGGAGAAGCTAAGGGTGCTCTATGTGGCGATGACCCGCGCGAAAAAGAAACTCTGCGTGGTCTTACACCCCGACCTGCGCTCCACCAGTTACGGCGGCAAAGTTGCGGAGCTGCTTGGGTTCAGCGGAGAACCGCTGTCCGGGGCAAGGGTGAGAAAGGAGTAGAGAGAAGGTAAGGGTCGTAAGGGGTATAGATTGTAAAGAAAAACAAGGTAAGGATTGAGAAGGCAAGGGCAGCGTCTCTGCTCATCCCTAACGGCCTTTACGACCCTTACCCCTTACAATCCTTACAATCCTTACGCCCTTCTCACTCCCCCGGAGCAATAACTACCCGACGGTTCGGCTCTTCGCCCTCGCTGTAAGTGACGATGCCCTCCATCGTCGAAAGCGCTTTGTGGATGATCCTGCGCTCAAAGGCGGGCAGGGCATCCAGCAGGGCCTCTTCGTTGCGCTTGCGCACTTCTGTTGCGATCCGCTCGGCAAGCTGAATCAGGGAGGCTTCTCGTCGCTGTCGGTAGTTCCCACCGTCAACCGTCACACGCACGCCGTTCTGCAACTGCTGAGCGGTGATGATGTTGGCGAGGTATTGAAGCGCGTTGAGAACTTCCCCGTGCTTGCCCACAAGGTGCCCGGTGTCCGGACCGTCAACCTCAAGGTTAACATAGCGCCCAGTCACGCCCTTCACCGAAAGCGTCACACGCAGGTCCGCGCCATCGAGAATCCCAGAAAGAAGCTTGAGAATCTTCTTGGCATCTGCGTCCGTGGCGACAACTTCAGGCCTCTCCTCGGGGGCTTCCTCCGTAGCAGGCTCTGCCGAAGCAGCCGCCTCCTTCGCCGGGGCAGCCTTTCGCCCTCGTGCAGGCTTAGCAGCAGGCTTCTCCTCCACAACCTCTTCAGGTTCGGGAGCAGGCGCTTCCTCCTTCGCTGCGGCCTTCTTGCCTCGGGTTGCCTTGGCCGGTTTGCCGCTCGCCGAAGATTCTGCCTTGATTTTGACGGTTCCCTTCCCAAAGAGGCCCTTGCTCTGTTCGAGCACGGTCACTTTCAGGTCCGAGACTTTCACGCCGAGTTCTTTTGCGGCTTGTTCAGTTGCTGCATCCAGCGTTGCCGCGGTGACTTCAATCGATTCCATAATTTGCTTCCCGAAACTTTACTCTTTGTTGCGTTCTATGTCCAAGTTCGACCGGTTATTTCTTCTTCGACTTGGGCTTGTGCCGAACCGGAACGCCGGTCTTGACCGACTGACCGTTCTTGGGCGTTCCATTAGGGGTTGGGTCTGTTGGAAAGACACCGCCACCAGGAGCGTTGACCTTCACAAGCGGCTCGACCGGCTGACGGTACACCCAAACCATCTGGGCCGTTGCAAAAATGTTCGTGAATACCCAGTACAGCACAAAAGCCGACGGAAGGGGATAAAAGAACATCATGATCGAGAACAAAACAGCCACACCGACGCCGATCATCTTCTGCTGCTTGGCGTTGGACGGGTCCGACACCGGAGTCATCAACGTCGTGGTGACCATCGAAATCATGTAGATGACGATCAGAAGGTAGTCCGTCTCACCAAGGTTCGGAGCGATCCACGTGCTGCCCGCATTGCCCGGATTGATCCAAAGGAACGTACCCTTCTGGAACTCAAAGCGGTAGTGAACCATGCACTGATAGACCATCAAGAAGAAAGGCATCTGGATGAGCATCGGCAGACAGCCCGCCATCGGATTCAGGCCGTACTCTTTGTACATCGCCATGCTCCGCTGGTTGAACTCCTGCATATCCTTGATCTGCCCAGTCTTCTTGTCCGTATACTGCGCCTTCAGCTCCTTCATCAAAGGCTGAAGCTGCGCCATTTGCCGGCCCCAGCGATACTGCTTCTGAGTCAACGGAAACACGAGCGCACGAACAACAAACGCAAGCAAAAGCGCCGCGAACGCATAGCTAAAACCTGCCACCGCGCCCGTAAGATTCACAAGATAGTCGATGAGCTGATAACCGGGGACCAGACCCCAAACGAGGTCTTTCTGAGACCTCTTGGTCAGTTCATTGACAAGTTCGTTGTAAAACGATTCGCCCGTGACGGTCTTTGCCGGAAAGCTTCCGGTGAGCGTCGCAGGAATCTCAAACTGCTGGTCCTTCCAGATCGGCTTGCCCAAATACTGCTTGTGCGTTCCGCGCAAGGTGATATAAGCCGTGTTCAGACGGTTGAAATCGTTGCGCTGAATACCCGCTTTATAAGCCGCATCCGCCGCAAGCAACTGCCCCTCAACCCGCTTTCGAAGGATCGTGTCCTCAAGGATTCGCCGCGCCGCCGGGTCCTTCTCGTTGGCGGCCTTCTTCTCATCCTCAGAGAGGGCGGCATTGAGCTTGGTTAACTCCGTGTTGATTGAATGGTCATTGATCTTTGAGTTCTCAGACCGTATGGATTCGAGAATCTTGGCAGAAGTCCGCGTATCTTGCGGCTCCCGGTTCATGAACATTTGGAAGCCCAAGAAGATCAGGCCTGCAATCAAGAGGGTTTGTATAAAATTAGAACGCGGAGCTGGTTTACTCATCGTATCGCCTTGCTAGCTTTGCCGTCCGCAGGTCAGTTCGGTTCGGACGGTTGGTCCATCGGTATTCAGTTACGTGTCCCGCCAAATCGGCGTTGCCCTTCATATGGACCCGACAACTCTCCTATGGTACCGGGTCGTGGCCCCCTGGGCGAAACGGATGACACCGACAAATACGCTTTAGACCCAGCCAACTCCCCTTAAACAGCCCGTATTTTTCAACCGCTTCAAGGGTGTATTGAGAGCACGAGGGGGTGTATCGGCAGGTTGGCGGGACCCACTTGGTCGTGCGCTGATAAAGCCGAATTAAGAAGACTCCGATACTTCGTCCCATCGTCGATTCAATTGGACCAAAAGTCCTGCGATCTCCTCGCTCACCTCAGTCAGCGAGGCCTTGTCAGCAGCCGCCAGTCCGATGACAATCAAGTCGATCCCCGGCCTGAGCGCGTCTTGATTGGCCCTCAGTGCTTCCTTTACTTTACGCTTGACTGAATTCCGCCGTGGCTTGCTCCCGATCACCTTCACGGTCGCAACGCCAATACGACCCCCACCTTCTAACGCAATGAAGCGGCAAAAGCGTCCAGAAACGCGTTTGCCGCTCTCAAAAATCTGATCGAACCGGTGCTTGGTCAGTCCGCGAAGGATGGTTCCCCCTCTTCTTAGTGGGCGATCTTGGCGCGACCCTTCAAGCGTCGTCGACGCAGAAGGTTCTGTCCGTCGTGCGTCTTCATCCGGATTCGGAAGCCGTGAGTCTTCTTTCGGTGTCGGTTGTTGGGTTGATATGTGCGCTTCATGGCTGGTCCAAACCTATAGCAGTTGCGAGAGGGGATTATACCGCGCTTTGCAAGAACGTGCATTAGGGCCGGGACTTGATTCGTCCGTTGCCAACCACTTGCCGACTACCTGCCGACCACTTGCCGACAACTTGCCAACCACCTGCCAACCAATTGCCGACTACCTGCCGACAACTTGCCAACCACCTGCCAACCAATTGCCGACAACCTGCCGACCACTTGCCAACCACCTGCCGACAACTTGCCAACTACTTGCCAACCACTTGCCAACGCCCCCCAAGGTATCCTCCCCCACTGATGAAAAAGGCGCTGATCGTTTGGGGCGGATGGGATGGACACGAGCCGGAAAAAGTGGCTCATTTTTTTGAGGGGATCCTCAAGGACGAGGGTTTCGAGGTCGAAGTTTCGACCACGCTCGACTCCTTCCTCGACGAAGAAAAGCTCAACCGTCTGAGCCTGATCGTCCCCATCGTCACCATGTCGAAGATCAGCTGGGAGCAGGTCCAGCCCGTGCTCAAGGCCGTCGGCGACCACGGCGTCGGTATGGCGGGATGCCACGGCGGCATGTGCGACGCCTTCCGTGAATCCACCGAATGGCAATTTCTCACTGGGGGACAATGGGTCGCCCACCCCGGCAACGATGGCGTCCGCTACGAGATGAAGATCGACCGCAGCAACCCCCACGAAATCACCGACGGCCTGCCCGATTTCGAGGTCGTCTCCGAGCAGTACTACCTCCACGTCGATCCCGGCGTGAACGTGCTGGCTTACACGGAATTCCCTCTGCCGGGAGTGGACGGCCCCCACGTCAAAAACAAATGCAAAATGCCCCAGGTTTGGACCAAGTGGTACGGCGAAGGCAAAGTCTTCTACAACGCTCTCGGACACCATTGCGACACCCTCGAAGCGGAAGTCCCCCGCGAACTCATGCGTCGCGGCTTCCTCTGGGCCGCAAAATAGAGAAGATGGCAAGCTTTTTGGACGTCCCACGATCGGGACCACTTAGTGTCGGAGGCATTTACAAAAGAGCTTCCCTGCATAAAAGATTTGGAGGAAATCCAAACACTGGCATTGTTCCGTCAAAGATTGAGCCTGCTATTTTGCTTTTTCACACACATGAGCCAGGGAATCAGTTTTACGGGGATCGCTTTGACCAAGATGGCACCTACCACTTCTCAGGGAAAGGGGCAGAAGGCGATATGCGATGGAACAGTGAGAACAGGTCCATCCGAGATCATGCAAGAGAAATGCGAGCCTTGCTCATGTTCGAGCGCTATCAGCGCAAGGGTGGCTATTGGCAGTTCTTAGGGCAAATGATCTGCGTGGGCAACACGATTGAAGAGATTCCCGACAAGAACGGTAAGCCAAGGATGGCTATCCTATTTCAGTTGCTGCCAATAGATGAACCCCTTCAGAAGCAAGACGAACTTGCCCAGAACATGACTGTGAGAGAGCTCCGCAAGCTTGCATACGAGTCCTCCAACATAGTCATCAAGACTGGACAAAGCATGCAGACTTATTTTCAAAGAGAGAATGCCATAAGGCAATATGCACTTGAAAGAGCTGCAGGCATCTGTGAGGCCTGCAACCAACCTGCTCCATTCACAAGCGTACAGGGCTATCCCTTCCTTGAAGTACACCATCTTAGCAACCTTGCTGATGGAGGACCAGATGTTCCAGACGGAGTAGCGGCAGTTTGTCCGAACTGTCACAGGCGCTGTCATTACGGTCAAGATGCCACTGAATACAATTCAAAGTTAGTAGAAAAAATCACGGCTAAGGAGCACTCATTGTCAGATGCTTAGACACCTGACTGAGTCCCTCACCCCAAAACGCTCTGCGTCGTCTTAAAGTGCAGCATGGACTGATGAGAAAACCCCTCCCTCGTCAACTCCGAAGGATTGATGAGGGAGGGGCAGGGGTGGGAGAAAGCATTCCCTCCCCTCCATCTTGACGAAGTCGAAATGAAAGGATTGGTGAGGGTGGCAGGGGTGGGAGAAAAGCATACCCCCTTCCATCTTGACGAAGTCGAAATGGAGGGGAGGGTTAGGGTGGGGAGGTCCCAGAACCCCCTCGCCCTGCGAAGCGAGAGAGAGGGGGCAGGGGGAGAGGGTCAGCGCCGACGAAGTCGGAGAAGATCGCCGATAGCCGATAGCTGATCGCCATCCCAACTTTGCGCCTTTGCGAGAAATTAATCCGTCTCCCCTCACCCTGCGAACCGGAGTCAGGGTCAATTCCGACGAAGTCGGAGAAGATAGCCGATCGCTGATAGCTGATAGCTGATCGCCGATAGCCGATCGCCAGCTGATCGCCATCCTCACCCCAAAACACTCTGCGTCGTCTTAAAGTGCAGCTTCGCCACATTCCCCAGCGCATCCCGACCGTGCTTCGCCACAAACCGCTTCCCCGCCTCAATCACACCTTGCGACGCCCCCTTGGGGATGTCCGTGCCAAAATCCTGGGCAAGCCGCCTCATCCGATGCAGAAACTCCGCCCGGGCCAAAATTGAAGCCGCCGCAACCGCAATATCCGACTCTGCCCGGACCACCGACTCCAGTTGCACCTTCAGCCCCTTCTTCGCCAAAAGCGACTTGATATAGGAAGAATCGCCAAATCGATCAGAAATCGCCAACTCGGCGGGCTGCTTGGCAAGAACGTTTTCGATCGCCTGAGCATGCCCCCAACTCAAAAGCCGATTCAAATTCTGGATCCGCTCATACAGCTCGTTGTACTTTGCCGGACCGATTGCCACCACCGCATAAGGGCACGTGCGCTTGATCGTGTCGGCAAGTTTGAGAATCACGGGGTCCGTGATCTTCTTAGAATCTTTCACGCCATCAAGCTCGGCAAGATGCTCCGGTCCAACGTAACAGGCAGCAATCACCAGCGGCCCAAAATAGTCGCCCTTTCCGCTCTCATCAACCCCGATATGCCCGTCGTCCATGCCGGTGCGAAGTGTACCGGTGCAAAGGCAGTCGTGGCATGCGAGAGGGCAACGCTGCGTCGTTGGCGTCGCAGAAATCCCCTAGTAAATTAGTTCTCAGACGCTCTCTCACTTGACGGGAGAGTGGCAAGGCGGAGAAAGCATTCCCTCCCCTAGTAAATTAGTTCTCAGACGCTCTCTCACTTGACGGGAGAGTGGCAGGGCGGAGAAAGCATTCCCTCCCCTCCATCTTGACGAAGTCGAAATGGAAGGATTGGTGAGGGTGGCAGAGGTGGAGAAATGTATTCCCTCCCCTCCATCTTGACGAAGTCGAAATGGAGGGGAGGGTTAGGGTGGGGAGGTCCCAGAACCTCCTCGCCCTGCGAAGCGAGGGAGAGGGGGCAGGGGGAGAGGGTCAGCTCCGACGAAGTCGGAGAAGATCGCCGATAGCTGATTGCTGATCGCCAGTCCACCTTTGCGCCTTTGCGAGAAACAAATCCGGTTGCCCTCTCCCTGCGAACCGGGAACCAGGGTCAGCTCCGACGAAGTCGGAGAAGATGGCCGATAGCCGATAGCTGATCGCTGATAGTTGATCGCCGACCACTCCCCCTACTGCCCACCACCACCGCCGGTGGAACCCTTCTTATCATCCCCACCACCGTACATCTTATTAATCTCATCCTCCCGCTTCTTCGCCTCAGCCAGAGTCGGGCAATTCATCATCTTCCGATGCCAGTCAGCAACCTCCTCATCGACCGTGGCAAGCGTAAACTTGCTGCCATCGGCGCTCGTGTACTGCGTCGCAAACCTTTGCGGCAGCTTCCCATGATCAAGGTAGCGATCCTCCGAAGCCGCCGCAAGCCAAATCGCCTTCTTGTTCCCCTTGCTGATCGCCAACACGCAAAGCTCGTGCGCCAGCAGATAGTCGTTCTGGCGTGGAGCGTGCTGCAAAATCATCGCCGCATGATAGAAGTCGTTCCCCGTCACAAACACACCCTCTTTGTACATCTCCCTCACACGAGCAAGCCGAGCTTTGTCCCGAGTTGCCACCACATCCCAATCCAACTTGCCGTCCTTGGGTGATCGGTCCGCCTGATCCTCTTTGTACATTGTCGCCAGCTCTTCGTTGTCCGGCGGAGCAGCCTGGGCAGGCGCATCCTGGCCAAAATAGCTCGTGGTGGCAAGGGTCAAAACAACACCGGCGATAAAGCAGGAGACCGATTTCATAACGACTTACTTTACGCGATATCTCAGAGAAATGTTTCTATTTTTGGGACAGTCACAAGTAATTTTTATTGCTCCCGCCCCTCAACTGCAAGTCCAACGCTAAGCCCACCCCCCATCTTTTGTTTCAATCCTATTCACGCCCTGCTCCGAATCTAAGGCTCTGCCACCCCTCCCTCAAACAATCTTTCGATGTTTCAAGCGCCGCTTGCCAGGTCCCACAGAGCCCGAATGCCAGGTTCAAAACGGCTGTATAATTCAATCAATCATGTCGAATGCGAATGGCCAGTTGACCCCGAAAGCGAAGACCTGGAGAGAAAAGGTCGGGCTTGCCGAGATGCTAAAAGGCGGCGTTATCATGGACGTCACCAACGCCGATCAGGCAAAGATCGCCGAAGATGCCGGGGCTGTCGCGGTCATGGCGCTCGAAAGAGTCCCTGCCGATATCCGCCGTGACGGCGGTGTGGCCCGCATGAGCGACCCCGAGATGATCCTCGAAATCAAAGGATGCGTCTCCATCCCAGTCATGGCCAAATGCCGGATCGGACACTTCGTCGAAGCCGAAATCCTCCAAGCCCTTGAGGTCGATTTCGTCGACGAATCCGAAGTCCTCACCCCCGCCGACGAGGAGCACCACGTCGACAAGCACGCATTCACCGTCCCCTTCGTTTGCGGAGCAAGAAACCTCGGAGAGGCCCTCCGCCGCTGCGGCGAAGGCGCGGCGATGATCCGCACCAAAGGCGAAGCCGGCACCGGCGACGTCGTTGAAGCCGTTCGCCACATGCGCACGATCATGTCGGAGATTCGCAAAGTCCAAAACGCCCGCGAAGACGAGCTTTATCTGCTGGCAAAAGAGCTTCAAGCCCCGCTTGAACTTGTCCAGCACGTCCACGAAACCGGCAAACTCCCCGTCCCCAACTTCTCCGCCGGTGGCCTCGCCACCCCCGCCGACGCCGCGCTCATGATGAAGCTCGGAGCAGAAACAGTCTTTGTCGGCAGCGGCATCTTCAAGTCCGGAGACCCCGCTCGCCGAGCCCGCGCCATCGTCGAGTCAGTGCTGTTCTACAAGGACGCCAAAAAGCTCGCCGAAATTAGCCGAAACCTCGGCGAACCGATGGTCGGCATCAACATCAGCTCGCTTGACGAGAAAGAGCTGATCGCCGGTCGCGGCTGGTAAGCGGCTAGAGCATTCTCAAAGGCAAGCAGGGCTGCGTCTTAAGTAGCCCTTTGCCACGAAGGCTGTCAAAGCTACCTCCTGCTTAAGCCCCACAATTGTTACAACAGTCGGGCAAAACAACCTGCTAAATATTTGCACTACACTTATGCCAAAAAGCGTTTATAATGCGATTCGATGATCACGTGTCCGCAGTGCAAGAACTCGCTTCCCGATTGGGCTCAATCATGCCAGTTCTGCGGGTCGCCCTTAACCAACGTTCCCCGGCCTAAGGTTGAAAAGGAACGTCGCACGAACCTTGGCGCGATACCCAAGTGGATATGGGCGCTTTACTACACCGTCTGTATTTATTGGCTTGTTGAAGGCACGTTCGACATCCTTACTTCCTTCCATGTCATCCAGTTTGGGTCAGAAAAGGTAGAGGCCGTCGATCCGTTCGGCATCATTGCTGGCGGCATCAGCGTGATCTGTGGGCTAGGCCTCATCATTAGACTTGAGTTCATTCGAGGAATCGTAAACTTCGTTTGCTTCCTAAATATTCTCTCCGGGCTTCTGGGAGGCTGGGCAGGTCTTATGCTTATGGCAGTGAACGGCATGTACGGATCAATCATCCTCATCCTGAATGCACTCCAGGTCATAACGAGCGCACTGATGATCTGGCTTATTGGCGAGACGGATCGGGCAAGCTACTAAGTCAAGGAGTTTTATGGCTGCCTGCCCCCAATGTCAAAAGTCGATTCCTGACTGGTCGGAAGTCTGCCAGTTCTGCGGCGCAAAGGTCGTCATCAGCAACAAAGCCGCAACCACAAATCCACATGCCCGAAGCAAGCTTGGCGTCCCCAAAAAGGTGATGGCTATTCACATGCTGGGGGCTGCCTTTTGGATGCTCGACGGTATCCGCTACACCCTCAACATCATGGGTTTCCCAAATATCGGGAGTACAAAGATGTTTGCTGGGATGTTCCTTTTTGTTGGATTGGCAGCCGCGACCCTGGTCGTAGGCTTCCTGCTCCTAGTAAAGGTAAAAGTCGCTCAAAGAGCCGTCAAGACCATCGCTTGGATCAACATTGTCCTTGGCATCCTCACGTTCATCAATCCCGCTCTCTTCGCCGTCTGGACCTGGTGGATCATCCTCAACTTGGTCTTTACGGTCCTGCAGATCGTCATTGGCGGCTACATGATCTACGCGCAAGGCGTTATTGATCTATACGACGACTAACACTGCCCGAGTGAACACATCGTCATTGTTTCGGCGGCCGAGGCGGGTAGAACGCCGCCACATCGCCCTTGCGCATGCCAGTCCCGTCCTCGGCTCCGCTGTCCGGTGCGCCGTTATCATCGGCAAGGTCCTCGCCTACACTGTAAACCAGAACCTCCGCTCCGCGCACCTTGTACCGCATCTCCCCTCCGCCAAACGGATCTTTAAAAGTAACCCCCGCCTCCTTGAGCGTCTGAGGGAAGCGTCCGTGCGCCGCCTTGTAGGCGACAACTTTGCAAAGACCGAGATGGCTGAGGCGATTCGCCTCTGCCCGCGTAGTCGCAAACCCAAACCGACTCGTGTCGGGAATAAGAAACATCGCCACTTTGGCGCTCGTGCTCTTCTCGGCCTCGAACTTCTTGGTAAGCGCGTCTATGTCCTTGAAAACTTTGACGAGATCGTCGGGGTTCGCTCGTAGAATCGCCATCGCTTTGGCCCAATACTCCAACACACGTGATAAATGCACCCGGTCAATGAGGCCCGGCGGCAAACCATCCCGCCGAAGTTTGTCAACCGGCACTTGTGGAGATCGCCAGTTATTGCCGGGGTTCTTCTCAGTGTCCGTCAGCGCCTTAAATCCACCATAGAGGTCAAGATTTCTCACAATCGCGACGGTCATATAGCATTCGTTGCGGAACACCTCTTCAAACTGGAAAGCAAGCTTCTTCCCGAGAACCTCCTTCTCAATCCGTGAGAGAATCGCAGGGTTGCGGGCAGAAAGGTTGATGACTTTGTTCACCCCGCTGAGCGTGATCGCATCGAGTGCAATCCCCACAAGAACACCAATCATTGTGTGGTCACTCGCCAAAAGCATCGACACCTTCCGGCAGGCCACAAGGTCGTCGACAGCTTTACCAAAATCCCCCTGCTCGGCCGAATACTGAGCGCTCACACTGAGCATCCAAAGGAGGTCTTTGATGGAGCGGTATTCAGGAAACTCGAGCATGACCCCCTGATCCCAATCGCGCCCCCAATCAAGGCCCGTTCTCTCAGAGGCTTTTCTAAGCAGATCGAGCGCGGACGCCGCTCGCTTAATGTAAGCCTTCGCTGCCGCCTTCTCTTGCGCATTCCCTCGCGTATTCTTGCGAAAATCTGTGCTCGTCATTGGCGGTGTAACTTTCTCAAGAGCCACCGCCGCGCTTCTAAACAGCGGTACCGCATTGTCGGCCTCGCGAATCTTTAAGGTCGATACAAGCTCCTCTTGTGTAAGGGGCAAGCCCACCTTCCGAGCATCGGCGATAGCCTCGTTCACATCGGACCCTTCGCCAACGATAAGCCCCTTCGCCGCAGAGTAAACACCCCACGCCCCAATCCCGAAAAGAGCCACTCCCGCAACCAAGCACCCGATCCGCGCCTTTGTCATTCTGCGAGCATACACCGGCTTACTTCGCCAAAGGAAACAGCACAACAAAAAAGCCCCGCGAACGCATCCGCGAGGCTATCTGTGTGACTACTGCAAGTAATCGTCAAAGTTCGCCGCTGTCACAGCGGACAATAGGCAACGATATCTTCGACTCGGCTGTTAGGCGTAGATATAACCCCGCCATGATCCACCAAGTCTGACCCGACACTGTACACCATGACCGCTCCATCCTTTTGTATATATCGGAGCGGTTTCTTGGCGAACGGGTCAACAAACTCTGCATTGACCTCACTCAAAGTTTTGGGAAGCTTCCCAGTTTCCTTCTTGCTCTGCATCACGCGATAAAGCGCAAGGTGGCATAGTCTTGTCGCCTGACTCTGAATCGCATACGTAGCTGATCTGTCGAAAATCTGCAACCTCACGGTTCCCAATCCAGAATACAAACCGCTCTTGTTGCGATACTCTCCCGACTGCTTCTGTACGGCTTCATAGAAAGTCGGCAAGTCCGGCTCAACTTCCTTGAAGCGTTCAGCGATGTCTGCCCAAAAATAAATGGTAGTGGCAAAGGCGGCCTGACCAGACTTTGACTTCGGAATGCCGTGTCGTTGTAAATCGGAATACAAGATCGACTTGGCAGCTTTCCCTTCAGCGCGCTCCATATCTCGACTTAGCCAAAGGTGCCCATTTCTTGCTTCAACGATGCCCAGATAGCATTCCGTCTGCATAAATCGATGAAGGTCATACTTAGGCTCTTCCGAAAGCAGATCCTGCTCAACCCTAGCCATGAGGGCGGCATCATTGCGTATGAAAGCCAACAGATCACCGCTCCTTCTCCATACAGACTGGTGCAAGCCCTGTGCAGAGCTGAAAGCTTGTGCAGAGCCATCTTGCGCCAGCAGGTTGGCAACTGCCTGCACACACTTCAGGTCTGCTATGGCCTGATCGAATCGCCCAGCCTCGGCCGACAAGATAGTGGAATACGCCAGCATCCCTGCGACCCTTTGCGTCGTGCGGCCAGGCCAACCTGAAAGAGCATTTTTGGCATCCCAGTCTTGCTCCCAAACCAGCCCTTTCTTCTTCGCCCCTTCACGCAAATGCTCAAAAGCAGGCTCAAGCCCCTGGAGAATCTGCTTTGTCCGCACGCGCTCCTCAGGCGTACCCTTGACTAAGAGATACACCCGTTCCATTTCGGGGGACCATATCTTCGTCGCCTCAGCCTCCGCAAGGAGAAAGTCTGCGGCTGCATTCTCTCCCGAAGGCACCGTCAGAGAAGCCATAAGCTCATCCTGTGTGAGCGGCAATTCGTGCATCCTTGCCACCTTCACGGCGACGTCTGCCTTGTTGTGAAACTCACCCCAAAGCCCCAATGGGATGATCTGATAAGCAACATAGCCGGTCACACCCAAAATGGATGCACCGGCTACGAGCCAAATCTTAGTCTTCGTCGTCATGCGCCAGCCTCGCCATCCTTACGGCAGCTTAGCCTAGCTCGTTTCAACTACTTCAAGCGGTCGGCTGTCTTCGTCGACTCCCAAGGAAAGTCGGCGTGCCCGAAGTGCCCGTTCTTCGCGGTAGGCAAGTACTTCGTGTTGCGCAGATCAAGCTCGTCGACAATCCCCTTCGGCGAGAGATCATAGTTCGCACGAATGCGCTCGGCAATCTCGCTCTCCGAAATAGTCTCCGTACCAAAAGTATCCACGTTGATCGCAACCGGCTGGGGAACCCCGATGGCATAAGCCAACTGCACAACGCACCGGTCCGCAAGCCCCGCCGCAACGATCTGCTTTGCAAGGAACCGTGCCATATAGGTCGCCGACCTGTCCACCTTCGTCGGGTCCTTGCCGCTGAATGCGCCGCCGCCATGGGCGCACATGCCACCATACGTGTCCACGATGATCTTTCTGCCCGTCACACCCGTGTCGCCCTGAGGTCCGCCAATGATGAACTGCCCCGTCGGGTTGATGTGGTAAATGATATCGCCCTTGACGTAATCCTTATAATTGTCCAAAACCGGGCGGACGATCTCGTTGTGAACGATGTCCTGCACCTGGTCCTGACAGACGTCCGGCGAGTGCTGCTGCGAGAAGACGATCGTGTTGATTCGGTTGGGGCTGCCGTCCTCGTTGTACTCTACCGACACCTGACTCTTCGCATCCGGTCGGAGCACCTTGCTGTCGAGGATGGTCCTCACCTCAACCGACCGCCGGGTAAGCGCGTGAGCGATAGAGATCGGCAGTGGCATCAGTTCGGGCGTCTCCCTCGTCGCCATCCCAAACATCATCCCCTGGTCACCGGCTCCGCCCGTGTCCACACCCATCGCAATGTCGCTCGATTGCTCTTGAATCGCAACCAAAACGCCACAGGTGTTGCCGTCAAAACCAAAATCGGTGTGCGTGTAGCCGGCGCTCGTAATCGTGTCCCGCACGACCTTGGTGACGTCGACATAGCCCTCAGTCCGCACCTCGCCCGCAACGACTGCAACGCCTCGGGTCAGAAGCGTTTCAACCGCAACGCGAGAGTTTTTGTCCTGCTCAAGGAAAGCGTCAAGAAGAGCGTCCGAAATCTGGTCTGCCAGCTTGTCTGGGTGCCCCGCGCTGACGCTCTCAGAAGTAAAAATCTTCATAGTTCAGGCACAAAGGGTACCCGCTCAGTCGCACTCCGCCAGAGCAGTTCGGCCCTAGTTCAAAGCCGCTTCAATCGCGAAGGCCTCAAAACTGGTCCGTCAAGAACATCTGAGGAGTCTGTGGAGAGCGCCAACCCATAAACAAAAGGTCCTCCTCCTCTTGGCTCCGGTCGATGCCCAGATGGTCCGCCATCGAGCGCAGACCATACCAGTGCGAACCCGCCGAGATCGGCCACGATTCCGGCGCGCCAGCATCCACCGCTTCACGCACCACATTGCCCTCTTGGCAAACATATCCCTGTCCCGCTTCCGCGCACAATCGGAAGTTCCACCGCCAATACTCCCACCGCTTCTCAGGCCGCCTCAATCTTGCCGGATGTCCCTGCGCCCAACGATTGTAATAAATCCCTACATCGTCGTAAGTGCAGATCAAGTCTTCGTTCTCGCCCATCCCCGCCAAGGGAGCCTTGATAACCCGGTCGATCACCTGAAACCCGGCTCGCTCATAGAGATTGGCCTGCTTCGCAAAAAGGTAAGCCGCCGTTTCTCCCCGGTCGTTGGAGGTCTTCACGACATGTTTGAGCAGATCAAGTGCATACCCCTTGCCGCGCAGATTGACATCGGTAGCCACTCCCGCAATCCCAATCGCCTTGCCCCACCCAAACTCAAGCGGGACCGTGGTCAAAATGGACCGCATCTTCCCACCCTCAAATAGCGCCCATTTGCGGTTGAGATCGAAAAGTGGTTCCTTAAAGAAAACGGCCTGCGCCCGCGAATAGTCCAACTCAAACACGAGGCAGAGCAGTTTCAGGAAAGATTCCGCTTCGTCTTTTCGTATGGTTCGAATCGATCTCATTGTTCTAAGTAGCTTTACGAACGCCCGATCCGAATGCGCACCATGACGTTGTTTTCGACGGAGAGACGTATGCCATCCGGCAGCACCAATTTTGTGCGAATCTCGGTGGTTTTGGAAAGACCATCAAGCCGGATCGGATCGGTCGAGATCGTCGAAATGTCGATGATGTCCTTCCGATCCCCCTGAACCACCACGGACGCAGGCTCAATCGTGATCGACTGCACCGTGTAGCCAAACTTGGGCTGCCCCGTAAAGTTAGGAGAGATCAAAATGTCCCGTTTCGGAAGCCCTTGCCCCGCCGAAACCGTCACCGTAATGTTGTGCGGCCTTGCCTCCACCCTTGGAAGCACCTTGCCCGTCGCGTCCACAATCTCCACAGGGAGCGTAAACGAACCACCCGCGATAACATCGTTCGGCTTGAGAATCACCCGAATCCCTGCAATCTTTTGAATCTCGCTTGACGGACCGCGAATGGTCACCATCTCGGCGTGAGCCTTTGCTCCATTCGTGTCGTAACCGTCCGGCCAAATCACACTGACCGCACGGGGCTGTTCAATAATCCGCTCAATCACCACCGGCGCAGTGCGATCCCACTGCCAGTCCAAGTCCTTAATCTCTGTGGGGCGAATGAGGCCGACGTTGTACTCCTTGTCGCCCGGTTCGGCGCTCTCCAGGTCAACATAAGCGCGAAGCTTGAGGTTGTTCAAGTTCAACCGCTCCATCACCTCAAACGGGGCTCTGATCGTCACGTTGATCGTATCCGGCTTGCTCACGACCTCCAGGTCAGGTGGCAAGCCTGTAACCACGAGCGGCACCTGACGAGTATTCGTATCCTTGGGTACGTCAAGGCTGTTGACAAACAGGAACACCACCACGCCAGCGATGAGGGAAACGACCTTAAGACCGAAGTTATGGGACAGTGACACTTTGATCACGGGTCTTCTCCTTACGCCTCTGATGGCGTTCTTTGCGCGATGTCGATTTCTCTTCGTCGTCTCGAAGCAAGTGGTTTAGACGATCCCGAAGCTCCTGCACACTCACCGTCGAAAGCTGTCCTTCACGAACAAGGCTGATCGTTCCCCGCTCTTCACTCACAACGATGACGATACAGTCGTGGTGGTCCGATGCCCCCACCGCCGCGCGGTGCCGCATGTGAAGATTCGGACTGAGCTTTCGGTCGCTAAGGGGCAGACGACAAGCTGCCGCAACGATCCGGTCGCCACGTATGACCACCGCACCGTCATGCAAGGGGTTCGCGCCATAAAAGATCGAACCCAGCAACGCCGCCGAAATCGACGAGCCCAGCTTGACTCCGTTGGCGATGATGTCGTCAAGCTCTGCTCCACGCTCGATGACGATCAATGCCCCCGTACGTGAGTCGGCAAGCTCGGCACACGCCGCAACCAACTCCTCGATGGTCTGCGCTCGCAAGGGAGAATCCACACCCTCAAACCCGACAATCCGCTCAATCCGCTGAGAGAACAGTCCAAACTTGCCCATCCCCTCCAAAGCCTGCCGAAGCTCGGGCAAAAGCAGAATCGCCAAAGCCACCGGCGCCATCAACGTCGCCTTTTCCAAGATCCAGTGCAGAGAGTTGAGGCCCAGCGCTTTGCTCACAAACAGCAGCAACAAGAAACCGACGATCCCCATTACAACCCGCCACGCTCGCGTTCCCCGAATCATCGAAAGGATCTTATAAACGAGCATCGCGACGACGAGGATATCGATAACGCTCACCAGCGTTTCGGTCGAAAATTCCCTCAATGACGTCAACGGACGGAAAATATCTTGCAAAAAAGTGCCTCGAGTTGGTGCCTCTGCCTATTTTAACGCTCTGACAGGTTCAGTGTGTCCGAAAGGCCTTCGGCTTTTTAGAATAAAATCAAAGCGCTCTCAATTGTGGGGACGATGGCGTCTTTCCCTGCGTTTCCGAACGCTTCTGAGAAACGATGAAAAGGCCATGTCAGACCCATTGCAAAGATCGATCCAACAAATCCGTACCGAGATAGACGTCATCGACGCCGATCTCGTTCGCCTTCTAAGTCGCCGTGCCGAATGCGCCATCGAGATTGGACTCGTCAAAGGACGTGACTCGCAGCCCTTCTTCAATCCCGAACGTGAACGCCAAATCTACGAAGAGCTAAAGCGCATCAATCCTGGCCCGCTGACCCATCCCCAACTCGTTGGAATCTTCCGCGAGATCATCAGCGCCGCCCGTGCCGCCGAGAAGCCGCTCGGCATCGCCTACTGGGGGCCAGAAGGAACCTTCTCCCACGTCGCGGCGATGCAGGCCTTCGGCGTCAGTTCAAACTACCATCCCGTCGAATCCATCCACGACGTGTTCATGGCTGTCGAACACGGACAGGCAAACTACGGTGTCGTCCCCGTCGAGAACTCTGTCGCCGGTGTCGTGCCCGAAACGCTCGACATGTTCCCCCAAACCAACGTCCGTATCTGCGCCGAGATGTTCACACCTGTTCACCACCACCTCCTCAGCGTCGCACCAACCCTCAAAGAGGTGAAGCGGGTGTACTCGGGCCCGCAGCCATCGGGGCAGTGCCGCAGCTGGCTCCGTACGAATCTCCCAGGAGTGGAAGTTCTTGAAGTTGTCCCAACCGCCACCGCAGTCATCAAGGCCCAAAAGGACCCCGAAGGAGCCGCCATCGGAAACCACGTAGCCGCAGAGATGTACGGTTTGCCCATCCTCGTCGAGCACATCGAGGACAACCCGCAAAACCGAACTCGCTTTCTCATCATCGGCTTCAACGAACCGGCAAAGACAGGCCGAGACAAAACGTCAATGATGTTCAACCTTCGCAACAAGCCCGGCGAGCTTTACCGCGCCCTCGGCGTATTCGTCGCCCACGAAGTGAACCTACAGATGATCGAATCACGCCCCGCACAAAGGGCCTCCTTCGAATACATGTTCTTCATCGACTGCGAAGGCCACCAACAAGACCCCGGACTACAAAAAGTGATTGAAGCGCTAAAGGCAGGAATCACGCTTGAGACAACCGTACTCGGCAGCTATCCCGCCGCCGAATAGGTTCAAATCTTCTTTCGACGAACCCTTTTTGCATCGAGCCATTCCACTAGGATTTCATGGCTCCGTTCCGCAGGAAAGCATGCAATCGGGATCACAAAAAACTGCGTCCGTGTCAGATAAACGTTGACCGCATCTTCGGTCACAGCATAAGCAGAGATGGCTTCAAACTTGAACTTGCCCTTAACGCTGCCGTCTTCACTGCGCTGATTGATCGAAGCAGGAGTGATGGTGTAGGTAAACGACTGGTCCATCCACGGCGCAGGCCGCCTTGCGTAAGTCAGCATCAGACGAAGCCACAGCGCCAAACCGATAGCCGCCGCATAAATAGCGAGAAGCCCCGTAAAGGCCCGGCTCGCAGATTCATTGGGCATCGTCAGGCTAATCCCAACCAGCGCCAAGCTTAGCGTTACAGTGCCCATAAACCACCTTCGATAAGCCCGCAAACTGTGACGCAACAAAAACTTACGACTCATCACAAAGGGAGTCGTCACAATCTCTTCGCTCACGATCCCTCACCGTCGTAATTCGAGCCCCCACCGACCATCTCTTCCGCTTCCATGATGTTCACCAATACGTCGCGCGGGCGTGGCCCGTCCCTCGGGCCCACAATCCCCCGCTCCTCCATCATGTCCAGCAACCGGGAAGCCCGCTGAAAACCAATCGAAAACCTTCGTTGCAGCATCGATGTCGAAGCCTGCCCGCGCTCAACAACCCAAAGCACCGATTCGCGCCACAGGGCGTCGATCTCATCATCGCCAGAGCCACCGCGCTCGCCTCGGCCTGCATCAGCCTCTTGCCGAGCCAGTTCGACCGGGTTGATCTGATACTGAGGCCGCTCCTGTTCTTTCCAGAACTTCCCAACGCCCTCAATCTCTTTCTCCGTTACGTAGCAGCCCTGAATTCGGGTGGGTTTGTTGGCATCGATCGGCGAGAACAGCATGTCGCCCCTGCCGATCAATCGCTCTGCGCCACCCTCATCCAAGATCGTCCGTGAGTCCACCTGCGACGAGACAGCAAACGCCAGTCGCGACGGGATATTGGCCTTAATTAAGCCCGTAATAACGTCAACCGAGGGTCTTTGTGTAGCGATCACTAAATGGATTCCAACTGCCCGTGCAAGCTGCGCCAACCGCACAATCGCCGTCTCCACTTCTGCCCGCGCCGCGATCATAAGGTCGGCAAGCTCGTCGATCACCACGACGATGTAAGACATCTTCTCCTGGAAACTCGCCTTCTCGTTCCAGCCGTCGATATTGCGCACACCCGCCTCGCTCAAGATGTCGTATCGACGATCCATCTCTCGGCAAAGCGCCCGCAAGACCGGAGCCGCCTCCTTCACATCTTTGATCACCGGACACATCAAGTGCGGCACGTCGTTAAAGAGCGAAAGCTCAACCCGCTTCGGATCGATCATCACAAAGCGGACATCCTTGGGGGTGTTGCGCATGAGCAGGGACATGATCACCGTTGCCAACCCAATCGACTTGCCTGAGTTGGTCGCGCCTCCAATCAAGATGTGCGGCATCTTGGCAAGGTCGGCGTACATGTTCCGACCGGCAACGTCCTGGCCCAACGCGATGCAAAGCCGCGAAGGATGATCCCGAAACTCCTGAGACTCGCAAAGCTCACGCAAAGAAACGGCATACCGGTGCGCATTCGGCACTTCCACACCAACCGCGTTCTTCCCCGGAATCGGAGCCTCCACGCGAACCTGGGCCGCCGAAAGATTCATCGCGATGTTGTCGCCGAGAGCCCCAATTCGGCTGACCTTGATGCCCGGGCCAAGCTGAATCTCATAGCGCGTCAACGTCGGGCCGGTCGCGACTTCAACCACGTTGGCGTCAATCCCAAACTCTTCAAGGGTCGATTCCAGCGTCTCGATATTCTCCTGCATCTCCTGCGGTGTGCGCTTTTGCCGTGCGGGAGGATTCGCCAGAAGTGTAAGAGGGGGAAGCTTGTAGCCCTCCTTCGGAGTCGCATGTTCGACCTCCGCAAATTCAAGTTCGCGCTGTTCGGTCTCGTGGAAAATCGGAGTTGGCTTGCGTCTTGGCTCCTCTTGAACGTCGTCGGCTTGCGGTCGCGAACGCTCAACGGTTCGCTCCTGTACCACCGCCCGTGTCACGGCCTTCTTCGCAACCGTTGCCGTGCGCTTAGGTGCCAACGATTTGGCCTTCGAATGAGCCGTCTCCAGCATCGCCCGAATCGATGTGTTCGCCGCCAAGACAAACCCAATAAGCCCCAAAGCCACCAAGCCGATCAGCTTGCCCGCGCCCAGCAGCGAGAACGATGCCCACCCCATAATCGCGCCGACATATCCACCCGAAGACGTCACAACCGAGGGATCGAAGAAGTCGCTTCCCAACGGCTGGGCAATCGCCCCGAGAATCGCCAAGAAAACCAACGTCAGGCCCATCCCAAGCTGATTGATCGAAATGCGTCGCTTGCCCGCGATCGAACCAGCCCCCAGCAAGAATAGGCAAACACAAACAACCCAAGAGCCCTGCCCAAAAAGCAGACGCAGAAAGTTGCTCAGTGCTTGGCCAACGATGCCGGAATCGGAAAGAACGAGCGAAACTCCCGCAATCAGCGCGAGAGCGATGCATACGATTCCAACAATATCCCCCGTCTTATGCGAAGGGGTTGACGTGGAAGATCGTTTGCCCTTGTTCACGGGACGTGTGCTCACCTTCATCCTGAATTTTCCCTACGCCATCCATAGCGCGGACTTTCATTATAGCTTGGGTTGGTTCTATGGTCGTGCCGTAGAGGCCAGATTTGACTTTGGCAGCGCGTACGAAGGTCGTTCTATCGCCATTCGGATGTACCTTCTGGTGCCCGAAGCCATGACACCCGACTCATACATGCGAAGCTCCGTTCCATCGGCAAATCTCCACGTGGTGTCACCCATAGGCCCTGGAGTCGAGATACCGCCCGGCAATGCCTTCGTGTAAAACGCGAGCACATCCGAAACCGGGATATCCGTTTCAAAGTCTGCGTCATACCTCCAGCCGCCATCTATGTAGCGGCAGCGAACAACATAGACCTCCTCACGCTTGGGCCACTCAAGACCCGACATAAGCGGGATGCCGAGCCGCGCCATCTCCTTCTCCATATCCCCCCGAACGTCATTATCGGGGACGATTTCTGATCTGGTTGTGACCGTGTAGCCGCCATATTGATACTCAAAAGTACGGGTCTTCCCCCCGTCCAAAGTGATCGCTGGAGCCTTCATTGCCGTACCCACAATGTGATATCCGGCAAAAGAAAACAGCGCCACAAAGAAGGTCACAACCCAAATCCAAGTCTTGACCGACCGAGGACGTCTAGGCTCGTTTACAACCGCATCTTCCATGAGTCTTCACCCACAGACCATTCTAAAACGACTTTTCCAATTCCCGATGTCGAATATTCTCCACACCACCAAATCAGACAGAAAGACCCTACGCAATCGGATCACCTAAAGCGCCTCCCCCTTGAGGGGGAGGAACAGTGAGCGTAGCGAACTGAGACGAGGGTGAATCAAGCTCAGCGCTCAGAAAGACTTTTCCGATTCCTGTCGCCGAATGTTTAACAAGAGGGCCACGCTGGACATACAAAGCCACATCGCCGACCCGCCATAGCTCAAAAACGGCAGCCAAAGCCCCACAACCGGCAGCAGTTCAAGCACCATCCCCATATTGACCGCCATGTGAAAGGCCAAGAACGAGAAGACACCCGCCGCCATCATCCGCAAAAACGGCTCGGATGCGTGAAACATCACCAGCCAGACCCGATAGAAAAAGAACCCGAAGGTCGCAAGCAGCAGTGTCGCCCCAAACAGCCCCCCCTCCTCTGCCGGAATCGTCAGCACATAGTCGGTCTGTTGCTCCGGAACAAAGTCCTTCTCCTTATGCTCGCCCTTCAAAAACCCTGTGCCAAAAACGCCACCGCTGCCGATAGCCACACGAGCCTTCATCGGCTGATATTTGTTCCCCTTTTCGTCAGGGTTGAACATCGCAAACACACGCCCGCGCTGATACTCGTTGAGAATCCCCGGCACAAGGATCGCCGTCGTCAGCAGAGCGCCCATCGCCGCAATCACAATCACGATGTACTTCACCGGCACCCCCGCACAAAGCGAGATCCCCAGCCAAATCGTAATCACAGCAAGCGTGGCCCCTAGGTGGGGCTGCATAAAGATCAGCGCCATCGGAAGCGAAACATGCAGCAAAGAAAGCAGAAACGTCGAGAATTTGTCGACGGCGTGGACCCGAGCCGCATAATACGCCGACAGGGAAATCGTGACAAAAAGCTTTGCAACCTCGCTCGGCTGCAGTTCAATCGGACCAAACCGAATCCAGCGCTGCGCCCCTAACCCCTCCTTGCCGATGGCAAGCACCATCACCAACAGCACGATGTTCACAACGTAAATGCTGTTCGCATACCGGGAGAGCCACTTGGGAGGCACCAGCAAGAGTGCAAAAAATGGCACAAGGCCAAGCCCAATACGAAAGACCTGACTGCTGAAATAGTTTGTCCCCGCTGCCCGATCCTTCGAAAAAAGCGACATCAAGCCGATCAGGATAAGCAGACCGGAAGCGACGAGCAGCCAAAGATCATAACCCGACCATCGGCTTTTAGTGGCAGAGACGGTCCGTCCGGCTACTGCCGGGCTGGAGGGCAATTAAAGGCCCTCCACTTCTCCCGTATCCGGCGATTGCGGCATACGTGAAGAAGCGCCTCCGAATTCCCTCTTGAGCAAACCTTTGCCATTCACGAACCAAAAGCCAAGCTCTCTCTTCGCTGGCTTCGGACCCACACCGTCAATAAACAAGTTCATCCGCACATAAACGGCGTTGTCATCAACCCCTGGAATATTGAGCTTGTCGAGCGAAACATTCAACTCAGCGCGAGCCTCATAAGGCGCCGCCCCAGAACTGATCTTGCCTTCCCACTGCCAAGTGTCGCCCTCGTTCATCTCCGATTGAAGCAACAACACCGGGGGATCGTAAGTTTCACCAATGGCGGAGGTCATCTCGATCTCCTTGCCCGTGACGCGGTAAATCTCCGTCTCCAAAGCCTCGCCAAACGCCTCCGACCGAATCTTCACCATTTCGCCTTCGGTCTCCACATTCAGGGTGACGGGCAGCTCCAAACCCGAAAGAACGAGTTGAGCATCCTGCCGATCCTGTAGGGCCGGGCTGACCTTCGCGATCTCAATCGTAATCGGAGGACCCTGCGGGGCTCGCGGGCCAAACAGTTTGGGCGCAAGAAATACGCCGCCGACAACAAGTGCCACGACGATGGCGATAATTCCGATGGGTCTGGCCGAATTGCGTCCCACAGTGCTTGTTACTTCGGAGCCTCAAACTTAATAAGTTTCATCTTGGACTTAATTGTGTTTCTATCGACAGTATCTTGAGTCTCCATCTCCACCAACCCCAGCCCTTTCGCATAAATCATGGTCTGCTTGACCCTCTGGAATCGTCCAGGAATCACTTCCATCTCCGCTTCCAACACCAATTCGATGCACTCTCTCTGTTCGTCGAGGATCTTGCGCTTTCCTTTCGGCGTGGATTGCCCTTTCATAGTAAGCGGAATCAGATCGCCGCGATAGATTGTCCCCCCCGAAAACTCCCATTGGACTTTCTTTGTGTCCACCTTGAGAATCGGATGCGGGGTCACCAGAGGCTCTTTTTGGTTGTAGGCGACAATATACACGGTATCGCCCTCGATCCGATAAAAACGCTTCTCAAGCGGACCGGCATTGTCGCTGGTGGTAAACGGGATCGCCAACTTGCCGTCAATCTCAATGTGCGGCAAGACTTCATCCACGCTGATGGCTTTCAGCTTCATGCTGTCAAGCGTGGTTTCGTAAGTCCACTTTGTCCCTGGCTGGGTCGGAAAGTAATCCGCAACGGCGGCCTGTGCGAATGTCAAACTAGCGGCGAGCAATGCAATCATGTGGTGAACCTCCTTAATTGGACGGTTTTGCAAGCTCTAAGTTCGTCACCTGTTCGTTTCCGTCCGAATCTTTTGATGTCAAAGTGAGTTTGACAATACCGACTCCCTTGACCATCCATTGCGTTAGCTTGGTCGAACTCGTCACAACTTTGCCCGATTCTTTCTCTTTTCTCGACGCAGTTCCCTCCGATTCAACCTTCAAAGCATCAAACTCGCCCATCGGCGTGCTCACTTTCTCATTGCCGACCACACGATTCTTCATCTTGACCGTAATAGTCCCTTGCGCGTCCATGTCGGCGGTCAGACCCGTATCCCACGTCGATCCTGCGGCCAGACTCGCGGGCATCTCCACAACCGGCTTCTCAAGCTTTTTGCCGTTGAACGTCGAGGTCAGCACGCCGTTCTTGTTCAGGACAAGCTCTTCGCCCGTGCCGAGCAAAGCTGCCAGCGCGCTGCTGCGATCAACCGCAAACCGAACCTCGTTCTCCTCAATCGCAAGAAGCCGAACCGCGATGGTCCCCTCACCCTCTTTCAACTCGGGTTCACTGCCCTTGCCACGCACAATGCTCGTCGTGTACTTGACCGTCAACGGCCTGTCGTAAGTCAGGCTGTAGTAGTACATCGCGTCCGATTGAAGCGCAGGTGGGATCTTTGCGAGTTCGCCCGAAAGCGTCAACACCGGCTCGATCTTCTCAACGACGGCGGCAGGCTTGGAGACGACCGGCACATCGTCGCCCTTCTTTGCCACCGGATACAGAGAGTCGTTGCTTGCTTGACAGCCGCCCAGAGCCAGTGCGCCCAGAGCAGCCAAAATCCAATACTTTTTCACAGCCATCACTTCACTACATACGCTTTCAAACGGAAGGTTAGCACTCCTGCGATCTGATTCGCGGCAAGAACTTCCTGACGATAGCGGACAAGTCCGACGTTTGGCGAGTACCAGCTGGTCGCTCCATAAGTACCTTTGCTGTTCTTTCCAGCGAAAGTGCCCGACGTAACGATGGGAATTGTCGAGAATCGCTTGCCCTGATCGGTGTCCACGATCTGAGTTTCAAGCACTTCAGACTCCGCCGTCACTTTGCCAACCTCGTTGAGCATCGTGGTCGCCGTCCCTTCCCACTTATACTTCTCTCCCACCTTAACCGGGAACTTGATGGAAGTCTGCATGGGGCTGAACATTACTTCCGTCAAAACCCCCTCTTTTGTGCTCGTGCTCGCCGAGAGTTGATACATCCCCTTATCGTTGACGAGCCACTTCTGGCGATCGGTGACGTTGCCGTCCTTCGACAGTTCGACAGTCCCCACCTTTCCATTGGGTGTCTCTTCAACCTTTACGACCTTGAAAGTAATCTCAAAGTCGCCGTTGAGCTGCTGTCCCTGCGCATTCTGAGCGCGCTGCTCGACGCTGTAAGTCCACTGATTCCCCTCCGTCATCGGATAGAGGTTCGTTTCCTTGCCCGCCTCCACGGTAGCTTTCGGCGGCTCCTTAGCCTGCTGAGGAACATAACCGGTGCTTCCGCTTCCACACCCGCTCAAAACGGAGAGGGTCAGCGCCCCAAGGGCGAGTTCTTTTACATATCGCATTCGCATCAACTTAGCTTCCACCTTTTTCTAAATTCTTCAAAGTATCGACAGTCGCCTTCGCCAGTCTATAGTCTCCCACACCTTTCACGGTCACAGTTGTTTGTGACAACTCGTGCTGTACGGCAGGCGCGGCGATAGCGTTCCCGTCCCATATAAACAATAATTGTGCCCCAACGCGGTTCAGCGAATATTGCCACAGCCGCATCCGACCCTCTTCTGTCAGGTCCAGGTCAATGTCATAGACCGTTCTGCCATCCGAAAGTTTGCGTTCTGTCATCCGTGCATCGCTGATCAACTTTTCATTGATGATGACGTTTGCACTCGACAGAATAAGCTCTGGCCTCTCGGCAAGCGCCTTCGATCTCGCCTCCGAGATGTTCGCCTCAAGCGACCCTCGAACGTTCTCCTTGGGTGTCCTTGCCTCAAGGATGTCCTTTGCCATCGCGCTGTAGTAGCCGACGATCTGGTCAA
Organism: Fimbriimonadaceae bacterium; assembly: GCA_019638775.1. Classification (NCBI taxonomy): domain Bacteria; kingdom Bacillati; phylum Armatimonadota; class Fimbriimonadia; order Fimbriimonadales; family Fimbriimonadaceae; species Fimbriimonadaceae bacterium. Next base: position 681,859 of record JAHBTD010000001.1, read on the forward strand.
CCGTGTAGTTCTTGCCCTGATACCTTCGCTGAACGTTCTGAATAAACGTGGGCGTGTACGATTGGAGGATGCGGGCCGTAATCGCCTTCTTGGTGTTGCCAACCTGAACGTTCACCACAACCGGTGCATCGATCACGATCCCCTCTTCAACCGCCTTCACGGTCATCGTGTCCATGGGAGTTCCATCGAGCTTAACGTTAAGGTCATGCTGCAGCTTGGCGATCAGCTCAGCGTCCCCATCGAGGGCTTTGCGAATGTCCTCGGCTTTCCAAATCGCGGGCTGCGGTGGCAACTCACCTTCGTTGAGGTCGTTCATCACCATCACAAAGCGGCTCAGCGACTTTTCGTTGCCCTGCAGCGACTCCAACAGCTCACGCATCGGAACGCGCTTTTTTTCCGCATCTTGAGCAGAGCTTTCCGCGTTGTAATCCGTGTCGTGCTTCATGCCGGGGTTTGCCCCACGCACAAGCTGCGCCATGTTGTTCGCCACCACGATGTGGTAGCCCACACCCGTGTCGACTCCAACCAGGTTCACCCGCGCGGGCGCAATCGGCTCAAAGGACAGACCCGATACGCGCCAGACGTTGTAGCTGCGATAACCAAAGAACAGGGCGACGACGATAACGACAAATCCAATGGCGATCTTCGTTGCCGGTCTTATCTTCTTTTTTCCTTTCATGGAATGGATGATTGCTCCTTGCCGGACTCAACAACGCAAACCGTCGATAAGTTCGGGCGACGCCACAACCTCGCAATGGGCGCGTAGATTTTACCGCCCACTGCCTATTCGCTTGGGTTGAAGCTCGCGTACAAGCCACCCGCAACCCAGGATGCAAGAAGGCCTATCCCAACGCAAGCGCCCCCCGCTACAGCCCCCGCAATCCAAATCGGAACTCCCAATGCCCACAGGCCGCCGAAAACGACAACTCCCGGCAACGACAGAATCCCCGTCCCGATCATCATCATCATCCCCCGAAACTGACGCTGGCTCGCATCGTCCACATCTGGAAACAGCATGATCACCAAGAACATCGTCGAGCTGAGAAGATAGGTAAAGCAGGGCATCAGCAGCAAGCCACCCAATACCGCCGACCAAAAACTTGGCTGAATAATCAGCGCCACCACTCCCGAGAGCAGACAAACCAGCGAGCCCAACAACGCCTTAGAAAGCACCTCATAAGCCACCGTCGCCTGAGGCTTGAAGGGCAAAGGCTTTTGGAGATCGACACGTCGAAGAACTTCGATAAACCCAGTCTGCGCCAAAGCCGTGGTCGCCATAAACGCCGCCGAAGCCTGCATCACAAAGTAGAAGATCGCCTGCGCCATCTCCTGGCTTGGCAAGAAAACCGGCAGCAGACAGATAAACAGGCCAAGCAGGCCCATGCCGATCCACAACCCTAGCAAGCCTCGAACCTGAAGAATGATCTCCTTCCAGACGATAGCCATCGCCCCTTGCCAGCGCAGGCGAAACATCCAGCGAGCCCGCCCCGCCTTCACCTTGCCCGAACGTGCATGTTCGGCAAGCATTGCAAAGGAGTCACCCTTCCTCTGCAGGTCGCGCATCGTGTTCGACTTAAAGCCTCGAACCGCCGCTTGGTCATACATCCATCCAGCGTTTTGGAACGCGTAGCCGAAAGCCACCACAATCAGGGTGAGAAGCCCTCCAAAGCCCGCCAAACCGTTCCAAATGTTCGCCTGAAAAGCCGCCATCGTCATCCTTGTCGCCAGACTCGCTGTGAAGAAGATCGTCCTCAACACAGGCGAACCCGCAATCGACAGCAACTCTTGCGAGGACTGACTCTGCCGAACCTCCCATCCGATGTGAGCAAAAGCCACCACAACAAGGATGCCAACACTCCAACCCAAAATCTTTCGGTTCCTATCGCTCTGCGTATCGCTCCGATTGATCGCAAGACTCAGCGCGTAGTTGATCGAGATCCACACCATCGAAAGCAAAATCCAACTCAAAAAGATAAGCCGAATCGCCATCCCCGAATACTCCGGATTTGGCATATTCCGAAAGAGCGCTTCCCAACCCATCCGCACCGGCTGAAAGCCCAAGAGCAGAATGAGAAAAGGCAGAAACAGCGTCAAGAAGTAATCCCGCGCCATCCGAAACACCAAGACGATTCGCGGGTGGATAGGCGTCGGAAACAGAATATCGACATCCGCTGCCTGAAACCCCTTGGTCTGCGTTGCTGTGCCCATCATCAAAAACATCGTCAGCAGCGCAAAGATGCCAAAAACCAGCGCGTCAATGATCTGAAGCGGAGGAAACTCCAGGACTCCATTAATCCTGCCCCCAAGGGAACTTGGCATGGGGCGACCCATCGTCGGACGGATAAACCAGAAGAAGTAATAACTTAAGAAAAACAAGGCGCCGATGATCCGCCTCGGCGAACTGAAAGCCCGAATAAGCCCATTCAGGAACGACTTATAGCTCAAAAACAGCAGGGGCTTCATGCGATGCCGGCACTCCTTCCATCGTGAGTTTGAGGAAAATATCTTCGAGCGACATCTTCTCCATGCCTGGCGTGCGCCGTAACTCTTCCAGAGTCCCCTGAACCAGCATCCTGCCCCGCGACACGATAATCACACGGTCGCAAAAGCGCTCTGCCGTATCCAGCAAGTGCGTCGAAACCAAGATCGAACAGCCCGCTGCTCGCGCCCGATTCAACTCCGCCTTCACCTCGGCAACACCCGCCGGGTCAATCCCGATAATCGGCTCGTCAAAAAGTAAAACACTCGCGTCGCGAATGAACGCACAGGCAATCGCCAGCTTCTGACGCATCCCCTTGGAAAGCGTGGCAACAAGCTCCTTTTTCTTCTCAAGCAGGACGTATCGCTCAAGCAGCATATCTCCGTTCTGCTCAAACTTGTCCAGCGAATTGAAGCACATCGCCACAAACCGCAGATGCTCCTCAACCGTGAGCAATTCATACAGAGAAGGCATCTCCGGAACAAACGCCAGCGCCTGTTTGGCCTTCGCCTGATCCTGCTCAAGATCGTAACCATTGATGCGGATGGCCCCGGCATTCGGGCGGAGAATCCCCGCAATGCAGCGAAGCGCGGTGGTCTTGCCCGCTCCATTCGGCCCGAGCAGACCCACAATCTCCCCTGGCTGAATGGTGAAAGTTAGGTCGTCGACGGCTCGCAGATTCTTGTACTCTTTGACGAGCCCGGTCACTTCAAGCATTGATGCCTCGCCAAGGTTGTACCTTACGCGGCATCGAACCGGCACGGCCTTGGCACAGGGTGACCAAAACCGGGAACTTCCACAACAAAATCAAGTGTATGAACGCATGATACGTAAACTTTCGTAGGAGAACACGCGAATGCTAAAGAAGCTATTCATCACCCTCGCCACCGTTTTGGCCGTCACCGCTTGCCAAGCCCAGATTCAATTGACCATCGGTGGCAACGCCGTGAACTATCAAGCCCTCACACGCAAAGACGTCGCCAGTGACCTTGCCCTTGAACCCGGACAGCAAACCAAGATCGCCGCCGCCCTCAAGACACATCAAGAAGACGTCCACGAGGAGATTCAGTCCATCTTCTCTGGCGGAGTGTCGAGCCAAGAGGAAGCCCAAAAAGCAGTCAACGATCTGATCACTCGGCTCGACGTCGAGCTAAGAAAAAAGCTATCCGCCATCCTCACGCCCGATCAGCTCAAGAGATTCGATCAGATCGAACTTCAAATCAGCGCGGTCCGCGCATTCTCCCGTGAAAACATCGCAAAGGCGATGGACTTCTCAGCCGATCAAAAGAAGAAGCTCGACTCCATCATGGAGACCTACAACCAAGGAATGCGCGCCATCAACGAAAACGCTCAGCACGAGCAAGTCGACGGCGGCTTCCGTGTCATCCTCGGCCCCGAAGACGAGAAAAAGCTGGATCAGTTGCGCATCAAAGCGCTCGACGACATCAAAAAGCTGATGACCCCCGAACAAAAGAAAAAGTGGGATGAGCTAACTGGTCCCGAATTCAAAATCTCCAAATAAGCCACTCGCAGAATAGACGCGCGGTTGACTCAGCCACCAGAGTTAACCGCGCTCGCAAAGCCACCGCAACACGCCACTCCCAGAACCCCTCGATATTCTTTAAGCAATAAGCGAACGTCCACACATGGTGGGGTACCCTGCAACGCAATATCTAAGGTTGAAAAAGTATGAGCGTTGCAGATTTTGGCGGTCGAATTAAACAGGAAGTTGCCAAGGCGATCGTTGGTCAAGAGCATGTGATCGAGCACACCCTCGTCGCGATTCTCGCGAACGGGCACGTGCTGATCGAGGGCGTCCCCGGCGTGGCCAAAACCCTGCTCGTCAGAGTTTTAGCGAAGACCCTCAACCTCGAATACGGACGCATCCAATTCACCCCCGACCTCATGCCCAGCGACGTTCTGGGAACTCGAATCTTTAATCCCAAAGAGGGTGAGTTCGTCCTCCGAACGGGACCGATCTTCGTCAACGTTCTCCTCGCAGACGAAATCAATCGAACCCCACCCAAAACTCAGGCCGCACTCCTCGAAGCGATGGAAGAGCGGAGAGTCACCATCGACGGGGAACCGCTCCAACTTCCGCCCCCATTCCTCGTTTTCGCCACCCAAAACCCCATCGAATTCGAAGGCACCTACCCGCTCCCCGAAGCCCAGCAAGACCGATTCCTGCTCAAGGTGCTTGTCTCTTACCCGCCCGACGAAGTTGAGATTGATGTCCTGCGCAAGCATAACGCTGGCTTCCGGCCCCAAAACCTCGAAGACGCTGGCATTCAAGCCGTCGTCACCGGGGATGAGCTCGTAGCGATGCAAAAAGCCGTTCAGGAAATCACCATCGAAGACAAGGTTTTCAGCTACATCCAACAGCTCGTCAAGGCCACGCGAAACTCCAACGACATCCTCGTCGGCGCTTCGCCCCGCGCTGGCATCGCTCTCGTCAACTGCAGCAAAGCAATGGCCGCCCTCCGAGGGCGCGATTTCGTGATCCCAGACGACGTCAAAGAACTCGCGCTCCCAATCCTCAGACACCGCGTGATCTTGCGTCCCGAAGCCGAAATCGAGGGTCTGACCGTTGACCGCGTACTCACGACCTTGATCGACGTCCAAGTCGTTCCGCGATGAAGCTGCTCCTTCTCAAACGGCAGACGCTCGGGGGCATCCACTCCCATGCAACCAGCCTGGCGGAAGAACTGCGACGTCAAGGCCACGAAGTCCACCTTGAAGAAGCGACGGATTGGATTCCAAACGAAACGGGAAGGAAGCCAGACAAGGCCGTTAGCGAACGCCTCAAAGCCCTCGCCGAGCCCTACGACCTTGTCCACGCATTCGGATACCGCGCGGCTTGGGCCTGCAGCGCCGCCTTCGCCCACAAAGAAGCATGGCTATACACCGCCTACGATCTCCCCAAAACCACCCACCGCCAACTCATCAGCCGTCTAAACGATTCCCAAGCCGGCATCTGCAGCTCACGAGCCGTCTTCCGCGTCCTCGACGAAGCCATCGCCATTGACCTCACCACCATACGCCCCGGCATTGCCGTCCCAATCGAAAGCCCCGCCGACAAAACCACCAGCAAAAAGGCATTCGATATCGAGGCGGACACCCCCGTCATCGGCGTCGCCACCCGCCATATCCTCGACTGCGGCCTCAGCAGCGTCATCGCCGCGATGGAGGAGGTCTGGGCGACCAAACCCGACACAACCCTCCTCATCGCAGGCGACGGTCCCGAGCGAGAAAACTTCGAGCGGGAAGCCAAGATCACGACCAGGAACCAGCAAATCCGCTTTCTTGGCGTCATCGACGACCCCGCAACCCTTTACCGCGCGTCCGATGTAGTGATTGCCGCCAGCCTCAAAGCCGGATTCAGCATGAGCGCGCTCGAAGCGATGAGCCTCGGGGTGCCCGTTCTGGCCCGAAACCGACAAGGACTTATCGAACTCTTTGATCGCGAGATTTCTGGCTTTTATTTCGAGAGCGACGACGAACTCAGCCGGACTATCGTAGACCTGCTGGAGATGCCACTCACCCTCGAATCGGTCGGGCGAGCAGGCCGAATTCGTGCGATGGACCGCTACAGCCTCGAACAGTGTGCCAATCAAGTCGTCGAACTGTATAGAACTATCCTCAGAGTGAACTCAGAATGAACTTACTTACCCTTTGCATCTGGATCGCCTTCTCCCAAGCAGGCGGTCAACTTCCCGCCAAGTATCAACCCAGCCTCCCCGAACCCACCAAAGTTGTCGCCCGCGTCGATGGAAAAGACATCACCGCTGGCGAACTCATGCCGTTACTCTGGGACTGGCGCGCAAACGAAGTTCTCGAAGATGTGATCCAGCTGCGTCTGATCAAAATTCAGGCCGAAAAGCTCCAGGTGACCGTAAGTCAAGAAGAGATCGAGTCCTCACTCGCAAAGCAACTCGAATCTGTCAAAGCCAACCTTCAACCTGGGCAAGACCTTGAGGCATACATTCGCGAACAAGGCTTCCCCCGATCCCGCCTCTATCTCCGACTCCATGCCGAACTCCTACTCGACAAGATCGTGCTCAAGAGCTTCGACCCCAATCGCTACGTCGAAATATCCACCATCATCGTGCGCCCAAAGTCCGAGGCCGCCAGCGATCTTGCCGAGGCGATCAAGAAGGCTCAAGAAGCCTACGATCTCCTCAAGAACGGCTCAAAGTGGGAGGACGTGCTCAAGCGATACGCCAATGAGCCAGAAGCGCTCACCGCAAACGGAAGGCTTGGCTGGCGGATGATGGGCGTCTTTCCAAAGCCCGTCCAAGAAGACCTCATCAATATCAAAGCTGGCGACTACACCCGGCCCGCTCAAACTCAGAACGGCATCCAAATTTTCCGTCTTGATCGACGAGGCAAAGACGCCACTGGAGCAGAGCTTGAGGACCTCAAAAACCAACATCGAAGCGAAGCCCGCGCGACGATCCTTGAGCAGATCCGAAAGGATACGAAGATCGAGAGAATGCTGGGTTCAGGAACCGGCCTTTATTGACGAAATTTAGTCAAATCTTCTAAGAAATACCGGTTTCCACGCACGGGTACTTCCCAACCGAACGTCGATCCATTATCATAGCGTCAGATTGAAGAGCGGTTTGAAACCGCTCGGGGGGATCGGGCCGGTGGGATGGACCCCGAACTCACCCAAAACGTGTGTGGACCAGGAGGAATGATGGGTACTGCCTATCCTTGCGGGCGTAAGAGCCTGTTTCGTCTTTCGTTGTTTGTAATTCTGTTCAGCCTGTTTTGCTGCTCGTTTGCGGCGAATCGGCACCCCCAAGTTCCGCTCGACGTCCGCGTCGAGCTTAAAAACGGACGCCAGTCCGACGACGTGGCGCGAATGCTCGCCGAGGGCATCGGCTCAGTCAGCCACAAAGCTTCGGCGGGCGTCTATCACATTCGTCTGTATTCGAACATGCCTCTTGCCGACGCAATTACGCGTCTCGAAAAACGGCCCAGCGTCGCCCGAGTAAGCGCCCTTGCGCCAAAAATGCCCGGCAACATCCTCCGCGAAGGCGATGTCACACGCATCGAAGCGATCGTCGATGGATTTAAGCAGGCTTATTCGGAATACAAGCACGCCACCGGACGGCCCGACGAAGAGGAAGAATCTGGCGAAGAGACAGAAGAAGACGCCGCCCTCGACTTCCTTCAAGGGTATCTGCAGCACATGCAGATCCGCGCCTATCCCTTCAAGCGCGTCGATTGGACCGGCCTGCAAAGCGCCATCAGCGAGCGGATGGAACGCTTGGAGGCGACCGACCCGAAAATGTACACACCCCAGTCGATAGGCTGGGAGTTCATCGGCCCGACCAACCTTGCCGTCCCCTACCGCCAATACTACGGCAACGGCCCCTGCAATGGCCGCGTCAATTCGATCTGCTATGCTCCCCCGCCCACAGGTGGAGCCAACCCCACGATCTACATTGGAGCCCCCCTCGGCGGCGTCTGGCGAACTGAAAACAACGGATCGACCTGGGAAGCCCTCTCGAATAACTGGCCGTGGCAATCCGTCGGCGCGATAGCCGTTAGCCCCGCCGATCCAAACCTCCTTCTTGTCGGAACGGGCGACTATTTCGGCTTCGATTGGCCCGGTTTTGGCGTCATGCGATCCACAAACCGTGGAGCCACATGGACCCAAGTGGGCTCAGGAACGTCAGGCACGGGGCGGTTCAGCTCAATTACATTCGATCCCGACAATCCCAACAACGTGATCGCATCGGCAACCAACGGAATTTTCCGCTCAACGAACGCCGGTGCAACCTGGACCATCGTCGCCTCCGGCGATTACTCCAGCGTTAGCTACGGAATCTCCTCGGGCGGTTCGCGTACATGGTACGCAACTCGCCCCAACGCCCCAACAGTTTGGAAATCGACGAACAGCGGCGCGTCTTGGACCTCCATGACCGATCCCATCGTCAGCCCCAGCAACCGACCCGCCATCGCCGCATCCAAGGTCACTGCCGGAACCCTCTATCTTCTGGACACGACGAACAGAAAGGTATTCAAGAGCACAACCGACGGCGCATCCTGGACCGACGTCAGCGCCGGATTCCCCAACGGCTCAAGCAACTACAACTGGAGCCAGGCTTGGTACGACTACCACATCAACACCTCCTCGAACGGGGCCACCGATGTGATCTACATCGGCCTCATCGACATCGTACAGTCCAAAGATGGCGGCGCAACCTGGCGAAACATGGGTGGCTCCAACTGGACCGCCACCTACACCAGCACCGCAATCACGCACAACGATCAACATTGCTGGGCCGTGAACCCGAATAATCCCAACGAAATGATGGTCGGCAACGACGGCGGCATCTACAAAGCCGTCTTCAACTCAGCCGCCGACACCATTACGTGGACGTTCATGAGCGCCAACCTTGGCATCACCCAGTTCTACTCCATCGCGACCCACCCTACCGACCCCGATCACATCGCCGGTGGAACCCAAGACAACGCAACGCCACACTCCAGAGGCAACCTCTCAAGCTGGAGCAACCCCGGAGCGGGCGACGGCGCGGGCACGGTCATCAACCAAAGCAATCCGCTTAACCAATACATCAGCTGGCAGTATCACGGGATCTACCGAACCAACAACGCTTGGTCCTCAAGATCGACCATCACGCCGACCTTGACCGGACAGTCCAAACCGTTCATCGGCAGGCTCTATCTCGACGCGAACAATCCGCGTTATCTCTACATCAACACCAACTTCTTCAACCGATACGATTCAACAACCAGCGCTTGGACAGTTGCCATCAGCAACTTCAACTTTGGTTCCATCTTCGAAGGGTTTGAAGTCGCCCCCGGCGATAGCAACACGCTCTATGCCGGAACCCGCAACGGAGCGATGTTCAAGAGCACGAACTGGGGTACCAACTGGACGCAGATCAACCCCGCTGGCTCTGGCCTGCCAAATCGCACGATCACCTCGGTAAGCGTCAACCCCACCAACAAGAACGACATCATAGTCGGGCTCTCCGGCTCGGGTGCTGCTCACCTGTGGCGTTGCACAAACACAACGGTCGCTGTCCCGATCTTCACCAGTGTCAGCGGCTCTGGAGCCACCGGCCTTCCCGACGTTTCCCTAAATACCATCGTCCGCGATCCTGACGATCCCCAGATGACATGGTACGTCGGCACCGATATCGGCGTGTTCCGAACCACCAACGCGGGAGCAACCTGGACCGACATCTCGCTCGGCAACGGCATGCCCCCCGTGATCGTCAGCGAGTTGAGCATCCAAAAGCAAACCGGATACCTCACTGCGGCAACCTACGGACGCGGCATGTATCGCCTTCTCGTTGGCGGAAATGCCACCGTGAGCACAGTCACCTTCTCGCCAAGCTCTGTCCTGGGCGGAAACAGCTCCATCGGAACTGTGACGCTTACAAGCCAAGCCCCATTCGGCGGCGCGGTCGTCTCGCTTACCAGCGGCTCGGGAGCCGTCACGGTACCAGCAACGGTAACTGTTCCCGAGGGCTCCGTCTCCGCGACGTTCACCGCCAATACAACCCCCGTCGGTGCGGTTACGAACGCATCCGTCACCGCGAGCTATCACGCCTCGCAAGCCTCCGGCAACCTGCAAGTTCTCCCCGAGTGGTACTACGGCGCGCCCGACCAGGTCTCTACGCTGAACCTGACGAACGTCACGGGTGGCGTAAGCAGCGTCGCCGCGTCAGACAACGACTACTACGCAGGCGATTCGACCAACGTATCGAAGTCGTCTCAGTTCTACTTCGCCACCCAAGCCCCGACGACGAACCCGACAGAACTCAAGTTTGAGCTTGAGATCAAGGCGGGCGCTCAAGGACTCCCGTACAGCATCATGATGTTCGACTATGTGTCCAACAGCTATGTCAAGGTGGGTGGAAGCACAACAACCCTCAACGATACGCTCGTGACGCTGAACGTGCCCAACCCAGGCCGATACATCAGCCCGACGAACCGAATGGAGGTCAGGATCGTGGTCAGCACCGCCATCCGTTCAACCCCCGTCTGGCGTCTCAGTGTCGACTGGGTCCGCTGGGGGCTGAAAAAGTAACCGAGCGAATCTCAAAAAAATCTGAAGTTAAGCAGCCGACCTCAAGGGGAGGAATCCGCCTCTCCCTTGAGGTCAGCACCACATAACTACGCAAGGATGGATGAGATTGTGAACGCAGTGAACAGCCCGAGAGCCATTCCAATCTCCAATCCACAATCCACAATCCACAATCTACAATCTACAATCTACAATCTACAATCCCCGCGCGACGGGAATCGAGCGGATTTCGTTCGACTCCCGTCCCGTTTTATCCACAATTCTGCCGGGCAGGTCCTGGGTTCGGGCCTAAGCTGTGGTAAAGTCTAAGCGTAGGAGTCACCACGGACTGGTGGAAACGGAGGTCGGGATAAGGAAGTCCCCTCCCACTCTTCTCTCCTCTTCCTTGCTTCAAGTAAGCTTCTCGCGACATGCCCCGAACGTTGCTTGTCGGTTCTCCAAATGTTTCTTGGCGACAGTGGATCGTTGACGCTGCCCCGTCCCCAAACGTTCTCTGCCTCGATCCCGCCGACACCGATTTTGGACTCCCCGCAAGACTCACGCTGTTCACCGGCGAAAAGGTCGTCAAATGGCGATTCTTCGGCGGCCTGAGCGCCCTTCGCTCCCCAAACAGCCTGCTCGTTTCCCTCAACGAACTGCTTCAAGACACCCCCGAAGACCTCACGATCCAACTCTTCCCCTACCGCCCCAGCCCACTGCTGCGCCAACTCACACTCCAAATCGCCCAAATCCTCCAACCCAAACACGTTCTCATCACCGACGACCTCGCCATCGACACACGAGGGTGGCCCGTCGGCCCCGAAGTCATCCCCGCCCCCAAGGGTTACCCCCCGATGGTCCGCCACGCCCAGCGCAAAGCCCGCTGGCTCAAGCTGCTCGAAGACTGCGAACCGCACCAACTCCGCATGCGCGATATCGCCATCGAAGGGGCTCGCCTGGGTTCAGGAACAGAGCTGGACCGCGCCCAATACGGAAAGCTCTCCCTCGACAACGCCCACCGCATCGAGGTTTGCGGCACTTCCCTGCTCGTCATCACCGACGAATACCCAAACGACGGACAGATCGCCCGAGCCCTCGACATCACCCACTGCAGCAAAGCCCACGTCGTCAACACATCCAGCTACGAAAACCTCGTCTGCACCTTCGCCGACGACTCCGGTGCAGAGTTCGGATTCGGAATGATCGAAAAGCTCGATTTCAAGGCCGAAATCGCCCGTATCCGCGCCACCGCCGAACCCGGCACACCCGTGCGACTGCTCAAGCTCGGTGGGCTGAAGGTCGATCTTGAGGGACGCGAACTAGGGGAAGCCAAGCCCTGGGAGGTATAACCGCCCCATGCGCCTGTACCTGGTAAGACACGCCCAAACCGAGTGGAATGCGCAAGGGCGCGCCCAGGGACACACCGACATCGAGCTCGACGCCGAGGGCCAAACCCAAGCCGAACTCCTTCAAAACGCCTTCGACGGCGTTCGCATCGCCCGAATTCTCTCAAGCGATCTCAAGCGCTGTCTCCAGACCGCTGAGCAGGTCGCAAAAGCCACCGGCGCACCCCTCATCCAAGACGCTCGCCTCCGCGAACGAGGCTTCGGAGAATGGGAAGGACTGCCGTTCGAAGACATCCTTGCTCGCCGACAAGAGTTCGAGGCGCAAGGCGGCGACCCGTTCGACCATCGCCCCCCCGGCGGCGAATCCATGCACGACGTTTGGAACAGGCTTGGCTCGTTCATCGAGCAGCATGAGTGCGAAAAGGAACCTTTAGCGGTCGTTACACACGGCGGTGCCCTCGCGATTTTCCTCGCCCAGATCATCAAAGGTTCCGGCTCCACCGCAAGGGCTTTCCGGTTTGGAAACACAGCCGTCACCGAGCTTGAAAGACACCCCGACGGTCACTATGTGCTGATCCGGTTCAACGACACGTCTCACCTGCAGGAGAAGCGTTCCATTGAAGGAAACCTTGAAGGCACGCATCGGTAAATGGGCTCCAACCGTCGCGAGCGCGGCCCTGCTGTTTCTCGCCTTCCCTCCCGTCCACCTCAAGGTCTTCGTGTTCATCGCTGTCGTCCCCTGGCTCTACAGCCTCACCAAAGAGGACGCCCGATACGCAGGCCGCTCGGGATTTCTTTTCGGCTTCCTCGTTGGGCTCAGCCAGCTTTACTTCATCCCAAAACTGGCAGTCGATTGGACCGGCAGCGTCGCGCTCAGCATCATTCCATACATCCTTGCGTGCATCGTTTACGGCCTCTATCACGCCGTCCTCGGTAGAGTTCTTTGGTCGGCAATCCAAAGCAAGCAGCTTTGGCTGCTGCCCCTAATCTGGACGGGTTGGGAAGTCGCCCGTTCCTACATCCCCGGTCTGGCCTTCCCTTGGAGCATGCTCGCAACCCCCCTGTACGACTCCCCCAACCTCGTCCAGCTCGCCTATTTCGGCACCGTTTACGCCGTCAGCGCATGGGTCATGATCGCCAATGTCCTTGTGACCAAGATCTTCCTCGGAACGCATTTCACCCGCCTAAGAAGCTGGTACGCAGTCTTCATTTTGCTATTCGCCGCAAGCATCATCCGCGCAAACATGCCCCAAGAAGGCACGGTAACCACGTTCACCGCCGGGCAACCGGGCGTCAACATGGCGTTCACCTCCCAAGACGGCCAAGACTCTGCCTTCGCCTCCATCGTTCCTGTCTTGGCTGAGGAGGCCAAAGCTCAAGGATCAAAGCTGCTCATCCTCCCCGAAGGGCTAGTGCTCGGCGGCGACGGGATCCCGCCCGAAACATCTTTCGAAGTCCCCCGCGACATGCCCCTCATTTTTGGCGGCAAGCGCGGCACCAACCCCGCACACCAGGCTGCGTTCGCTTATGACGGAACGTGGAGCTATGCCGACAAGACGCGTCTTGTCCCCTTTGGCGAGTACGTTCCAGGAAGGGCGATCTTCCCCGGAATCGCTACCGTTTTCAAACTTCCCGACGGCGACATTGTCCCCGGCAAAAAAGTGAAAGCCGTAACTGTCAACGGCCTAAAAGTCGGCGCGCTATTGTGCTTCGAAGGGCAGTTCCACGACGTTGCCCAAGCTCAGGCCGATGACGGCGCCCAGGTCCTCGCGGTGATGTGCATTGACGATTGGTACTTCGGAACGTCCGCCCCCGAACAGCTAATGAGCGCGTCCATCTTCCGCGCCATCGAAACCGGCCTGCCCGTCGTTCGTGCCTGTGGCCTCGGTTATTCGATAGGGGTGGATCAACGCGGGGAGATCATAGCCGACGCGCCTCTTGGCAAACTCGCAGCCCTCAAAATCGACGTGAAAGTCCCCGAAAAGACAACGCGCTTCCCCCTCGTGCGCCTCTTCCCTTGGCTCGCATTCATCTGCTTCGCCGGGTGGCTTCTCGGCGGTAGATGGCTCAGCAGAATGCTGCTTGGAAAATCAGTATCTGAATCTGAACCTAAGTCTGATTTCTGATAGCCGATTGCCGATTGCTGATCGCTGATAGCTGATAGCCGATAGCCGATAGCCGATAGCCGATAGCTGACCCTTTACGATCTTTACAACCCTTACAATCCTTACAACCCTGACAATCCTTCTGGCGGAGAGAGAGGGATTCGAACCCCCGGGGCTATTCACCCAACGGTTTTCAAGACCGCCGCATTAAACCGCTCTGCCATCTCTCCGGCGGCGATTGTACCGTAAGCAGTCCCTCCGCAGTAGACCCTCCGACTCCCTTCAAGACCACAAAAAGAAGCGCGGCGGAAGAAGCATCTGGGCATCAACCCAAGCTCTATCCACCGCGCCTTTTCATCAAGTGCTCAAAGACTCGCTAAGCTTTCTCTTTGAGGAGCAGTTCGATCGCTCGGTCAACCTCGGCATTGGCCAAGTCGACAACGCGAACGATTCCCTTGCGGTCGATCACCACGTAATCAGGGTAAGAGTCGCACCCGAAGGCTTTCATAAGCTCGCCGGGCTCGTCAAAGGCGATCAAGAAAGGAAGTTTATTCTCCTCAGCAACGACTCTGCCCTTGGCGGTGTCTTTGTCGGAGTGGACTCCAATAAGGACCAAACCTTGGTCCTTGTAACGTGCATGCAGCTCCTTCAGGTGCGGCATGGACGCCTTGCATGGGCCTCACCAATGAGCCCAGAAGTCCAGAACGATGACCTTGCCCTTAAGGCTCTCCCATGTGGGAGCTTTCTCGGTCGCGTTCATCCATTCCTTGATGTTGAGTTTTGGTGGCGCTTTGCCTTCCCATCCATTCTTAACCTCGTCCGTCTTTCCGCCTCGTTCACGTTTGAAGTCGTCAGAAGATTGAGCGATCAAGACCGATGCGAACGCGAATACACCACAAATCAGGATTGCGATTTTGCGTCCCATAACAGATTCATTATAGGGCAATCGGAGAAATGGCGAACTGCAATCGGCGATCAGCAATCAGCAATCAGCAATCGGCAATCAGCGATCGGCAATCGGCGATCAGCGATCAGCGATCAGCGATCAGCGATCTACAATCTACAATCTCCAATCCACAATCTACAATCTACAATCCAAGGTTGCCTCTCCTCATGTACTCATCACTTATCTTCGTCACTCATCGTCTCCCCAGCAATCGGCAATCCAAATTCCAAAATCCAAAATCTTAGACCCTCCCCCTTGATGGGGGAGGCCGTGAGCGCAGCGAACGGGGAGAGGGTGACGAGTACCGGCAAGCCATGGGAAATACAATCAGCTACTAATTCAGGTCCAATCCCCATTACGCAAAACTAAGCCCACCCCCACCATGCAAGGGCACAAGCCGAAGGATCAGCCTCCCAACTTATCGTAAACTAACCCCATGCTTGCCCTCCTCCTCGCCGCCACCATCATCAGCCCACAAAACCCCGAATTCATCGTCCAGCCCTACTACATCTATCCCGCCGACCAGCCAAGGCACGAGGAGTACGTCAAGGCCATTGACAAATGCACGAAAGAGGTTCAGGCTTGGTACAAGAAGCAAGCTGGCGTTACCTTCAAAATGGCCCCCCTCAAGATCATTCAATCAAAGCAGACATACGCCCAAATGCGCGGCAATCCACGCCCCGACACCAACGACAAAAAGCTTCTCAACGAGATGCCCAATTGGTGGCCCGCACTGGAGCAAACTCTTGGAGGCTGGCCACAAAAGCAGGTCTCTTGGGTCTTCGCCCAAGGCGGCGGCGGGATCGCCCAAGCAAATTTGGTGAAGGACTGGCAGGGCATGGGCATCTTCGGCGACTGGGTGCTCGAACCCATCTCAGGCGTGCGTGAAGAAGCCGCCGTCCACTCAGGATTTGCAACCTGGGAGGTCGAAGGCGGCACTCCTATCGGCACCACCGCTCACGAACTCGGCCACGCCTTTGGCTTGCACCACCCCGACAATTACGAAGGCAAATCCGTGATGCGCGCTCACTGGGACTACCCAAGCACCGGACTCCTCCCCCACGAAATCCTCATCCTCAAGAACTCGCCATTCTTCGTCGCCGACGCTTATGACAAGGAAGCGCCTCACCTTGACTTCGAAAACGCAGACGTGATGAAATGGGGAGAGACGGTTCAACTCACCGGCAAAGGATTCGACTGGCGTGACATCGTCGAGTTCGTCGCCGTCGATAGAACCGTAAGAATGCCCGCGACCTTGGTAGACGGCAAACTCGAAGTGATCGTGCCGGACAAGCAAGGGCCGGGGTTTATCCGCATCAAACAGGGTAATTTACGATCAAATATCGTACCGGTGAACTTCTATGAAAAATAAGCCCATTATTCCGCTGGCCATCCTCGCCGCCGTTGTGGCAATCGGCGCCTATGTGACCTTCTTGTCGCCCGCTGCCAAAGACAAGGTTCTGCAAGCCGAACTCGAAAAGGCTGAGATTAACCTTGGGACCTACCAAGAGGTCGATCAATATCCGCCCGCGTATCTCGCTCGTCTGGACGAGGTCTACACCAAGCTCGCGGACTTGCATTCCGACAAGCCGGAATACATGCTCGAACTCGTAAAAACAGCTTGCTATAAACAAGACTTCAACCTTGCCGAGGACCGCATCGAGACCATGCGCCGAAACTGGCCCGAAGCCCCCGAGACCGCCGAGGCCCCAAGGTATGTCCTGCAATACAAAGACTACTGGGCTGGAGCCGAAGAGCGTAAAACTCAGCGCGAAGAACGACAAAAGCGCGCCGAAGAGCGTCGAAGACAGCGCGAACAGCAACAGCAAGACGGTGGCGCGGGCAATGCTGACGGTGGCGCCCCCGGCGCAGGTGGCGGACGGCCTGGAGGCGATGACCAAACCGGAGCCGCTGCTGGTGGTCCAGCCCCCGATGGTGCCACGGGCAGAAGTCGCCCCGGTGGTGGAACACCCGAGAGCACAACAGGATCGACGGCCCCCAGCGGCGGCGCAACCGGCTCTCCCGATGGATCTATGGGCCGAAGACGTCCTGGTAGCGGTGGTGGAGCGGCCCCGTCAGGTGGCGCAGCGCCCTCTACTGGCACCGACACCAAGCCCCCTGCCAACGGCGAGAAGACTGCCCCCGCATCCAAATCCGGCGGCGCATAATCCTTCGATAGCCTCCAACACCCCCTCGCCCTGCGACGAAGGAGCGAGGGAGAGGGGGCAGGGGGTGAGGGTCACCCCCGACGCAGTCGGGGAAAAGCATGCTGGTTCAGTTCAAGAAACTCCCCATCCAACCACCAATCCAAAATCCAAAATTCGGACATTCAATCGGCGCAAGCCCTACTCTTCGTCCTCATCCTCATCATCCGATATCTGCCGCACCTTAAACTCAAACCTTCGCTTGCGAATAAATTCATCCAGAGCGAATTCAATCTCCCCGTTGACACTGCGAAAGTCCGCTTCAGCGAGACGCTGAAGCTCATCGAAGAGCTTTTTATCGAGCCTGAGCTGGAGGATTTTCTTTTCGGACATGGTTTTTAGAGATCAGAGATCGGAGGCCGGAGCTAAGAAGGGAGAAACCGGAGACGAGAAAGATACTGATCTCCGATTTCAGATTTCCGATCTCTCACTACGTATACAGCGACCCCGTATTCAGAACCGGCTGCGCTGCCGACTCGCTGCACAAAACGACCATCAGGTTGCTCACCATCGCCGCTTTGCGCTCGTTGTCGAGATCGATAACGTTGCGCTCGGCAAGATGAGCAAGCGCCATCTCGACCATGCCCACCGCGCCATCGACAATCCGCTGGCGAGCCGCAATGATCGCCGCTGCCTGCTGCTTGCGCAGCATCACGCCCGCAATCTCCGGAGCATAAGCCAGGTGCGACAGCCGTGCTTCAAGCACCTTCACACCAGCTCGGTTGAGCTTGTCCTGAACCTCGTCTTTGAGGTGGGCAGAGACCTCCTCTCCGTTTCGCATAAGCGAAATCTGATCGTCCTCGGAATCGTATGGGTAGCTCGACGCCGAATGCCGCAAAGCGGTCTCAGTCTGCAGCGCCACATATTGCGCATAGTTCTCCACCTCAAAGCACGCCTTAAACGTGTCTTCCACTTGCCAGACCACGATCGTCGCAATCTCGACCGGGTTGCCCACCAGGTCGTTGACTTTTAAGCGATCTCCATTAAGCGTTTGCGCCCTCAGCGAAAGCGTGATCTTGCTGTAAAACGGGTTCGCCCAGTGGAATCCATCGTCGCGTACGGTGCCGACGTACTTTCCAAAAAGCGTCAAGACCTTGCTCGTGTTTGGCTGAATCACGAAGAAGCCTGGCATCAGGAAGATGCCCACTAATATGGTCCCAAACATCATGATGTATTGGCCCGTTGTGTTCCCCGGCCCGCCTTGTTCAGTCGATGACGAGATCAATGCGTACATCGAATATCCGAACCCTGCCCATACCGCCAAGGTGACAATTAGCATAAGCCAGCCCGATAGGGCACGAATGTTTTTTTCTCTAGTCATGGATTTGTCTCCCGACATCATAATGATAGCATAATGATATGATTTTCATATCAAAATGATATGATAGTCCTATACAGGGAAAGAGGTACGAATTTTGGATTTTGGATTGCCGATGCCGATCGCTGATTTCGGATTTTGGATTTTGGATTTTGGATTGCCGATGCCGATTGCCAATTGCTGATTTCTGATCGCTGATAGCCGATAGCCGATAGCTAATGCCCCTTACAACCCTTACTCCTTACAATCCTTACGGCCCCTGCAAACACCTATACATTTCTCTACCGTCTTGGCTATAATTGCTCCCATGGCTGACCTCCTTCAGGACCGCCAAAGGAAGCTCAATACCGCCGTTGCTCTGACCCAAATGACGGTCGCACGGGGCTGCACTCCCAACGAAGCCGCGAGTGCGCAAGAGAGGTTGAATGCGCTTTCTGAGAAGTACCGCTTCACTGCGGTTGAACTTGCCACGGGCTACCTTGAGCACAGACCAAGCTCAAAACAAAAGCCCGTTGAAGAGAAGCCTTGGCGCGCAAGTCGAACGAAGTGCGATCCCAAATACCGATCGGGCAGGATGTGGCGACCTCAGGGAGGCACCGAGATTCCGATTGAGGAGATGGACGACAACCATCTGATGAACGCTTTCATCCTGCTTTCGGAGCGGTTGTACGACCCTGCATTCACGAAAAAGTGGCCGATCTATAAGCTGCGGCTCAGTTGGTTGGCTGACGAAGCTCAACGAAGAGGAATGGACTTGTCGGATTTCTAGCAGGCGGCGATCAGCTATCAGAAATCAGAAATCAGCATCGGCAATCCAAAATCCAAAATCCAAAATCCAAAATCGAAAAATCTGATCCAACTGCCCGATGCCGTCTCAATTTGTTGTGTGTCATCTGGCGAATGTGTGTCCTTCAGCATTTGAGATAGCGCTGAAATGCCAAAACTGCGGAATAGCGAGGGCCGCTACCGGGTATCTTTCTCAACTGTGATGAGGGCATGGGCAATCGCCATTTTGGCGTGCATAACGACAGTCGCCCACGCTCAGAGAATCCTCCTTGTTCCGCTTGATAGCCGTCCGGCGGCAGGCCAATTCTCTCAGATGATCGGGAGGATGGCGAGCGTGGAGGTTCAGCTGCCGCCCTACAATCTTCTTGGCCGCTATACCGAGCCGGGGAAGCCCGATCTCATCTTGGACTGGCTAGAACAGCAAGACTTTAAGACCGTCGACGCGATTGTGATCAGCGTTGACATGATGGCCTATGGCGGACTGATTCAAAGCCGTGTTGACGACACCTCACTTGATGTGGCGCAAGGGCGGTTGAAGCGGCTTGTTGACCTCAAAAGAAAGCATCCCGAACTCCGGCTTTACGCTTTCGCGGCGATCATGCGGCTCTTTCCGACCTCTACCCGAGCCAACGCGAGTTGGCGCCTCAACCTCGGGCGCTATGCCGAGTTGAAGGAGCGCTGGGTTCGGACGAAGGACAAGGCGATCAAGCAGCGGCTTGATGCTCTCTCGACCAAGATTCCTCCCCTTGAGATCGACCGATATGAGCGCACACGCGCGCGAAACATGACGATCTCGAAGCTTCTGCTTCAGCATTCGAAGGCGGGGATTTACGACTATCTCATCTTTGGGCAGGACGATGCCCAACCGTTTGGCCCGCACATCCCCGAGCAGCAAACCTTGAAAGCAGAAGTCAACCGCTTGCAGATCGGAGGGCTCGTGTATCAGTGCGAGGGTATTGACCAGCACTCCAATATCCTTCTTAGCCGTGCCCTTCTCAAAATCGAGGGGTGGGTGCCCCGAGTGCGCATCGTCTACAGCGATGAAGCAGGAAAGAAAAAGGTCGCCAACTACGAATCCAAAAACGTTGAGACCTCTCTGCGCGACCAGCTTTTTGCGAGCGGAGCACGTCCGATGCTCACGAACGGCTCATACGATTACACGCTTTATGTGAACACCCCCGATCCTCGGCCTGACCGCTTCCAGGCGTTCTTGAAAGCTCTCGATGAGGAGATCGACCAAAGCTTCCCGGTTGCGGTCGCCGACATCAACCTTGGGCACGACGGCACCGCCGACATGCGGCTGTTTGACACGATCTGGAAGAACGGGCGAATGGTCAAACTGTTGAGCTATGCCGGTTGGAACACGGCGGGCAACACGATGGGAACCTCCATCCCGGCGGCGAACATCTATTTGCTGGCTCGGCGACTCCAGGTAGATCCTCTTCAGCGCGAAGTTGCGCAGAGGGAGTTCTTGCTTCATCGTTATGTGAACGACTTCATCTATCACAAGTACATCCGACCTAACGCCTATTCGCTGATCGACAGTTTGCCGAAGGCCAGTCGAGAAGAGACTTTTGGAGAGGAGTTTGAGCAGGTGGATGCGCTGGTGCGAGTGAGCATGGCGAAGGAGTTGCAGCGCGTCTATACCGAGCAGTTTGCGGGCAAAACTTTCTTTGCGGGGGACAGTCAGTACGTGTTCAAGGGCCTGAGCGATATGAAGATTTTTCTGCCGTGGCCCAGGGCGTACGAGGTGCGGCTGGAGTTTCGGATGGAGACGGAGAAGCTTGGCGGGTGAGGGGGCGGCGATCAGCGATCAGCGATCAGCTATCGGCTATCAGCTATCAGCGATCAATGCTCTTCCGGAGTTTCACGCCGAGTTCACAGAGAACACAGAGTTTTGGCAGACGTTGGGAATCTAACCTTACAACCCTTATGCCTTACAATCCTTACCTCTTACTCGCACGACGCTTCGATCACTCAATCGCAGCTTGCTGTTTGAGGTGCGTTAGCCTCTCGAATTCGTTATAGAAAATATATTCGTCTTGCGAGAGGATCTTATACGCTGCCTTGAAGTGCGGTTTGGATGCGCCGGACATGCCAAGAGCGACCATGTTTTCGCCGATCTCTTCGTGGGCGTAGCCGTCGGTTTCATCTTCCGCCGCCAAGTCGCGAGCCATTTGAAGGGCGGTCGTGTAGTCGCCAAGGAATCGCAACGTTTTTGCCACCGCATATCTGGCGTGACGAAGCTTCATGGCGTTACCCTCTTCTCGCCGGAGCGGGACGGCTTTGTGGAAGCTGTCCAGCGCCAACCCGTACTCTTCGCGCTCGAAGTAGGTCCAGCCGATGTTGTTGTAGAGGCTCGCCATCCACTTTTGAGCTTTGGGGTCTGGCGATTTACTGGCGAGCTCCAGGGCGCGTTCGTTCCACTCCAGCCCTTTGTCTCCCGGCTCGACAATTCCGAGCATGTGGGCAGCATCTACAGCAAGCCCATCAATCCCTGACACCGAAGAGGCGAGTCCCCACGCGTGCATGAAGATGCTGTGGCTCTCCTGCTTTTTGCCTGATGAATTGAAGACCCTTCCGCGCTCAAGCAGGTAGCGGACGCGCAGTCTTGGCCTATCTTCGGTGGCGTGAGGCTCGACTTCGTCGAGGACCTTGTGGGCTTCGTCGTACCGGCGCTGAAGTCCGATGGAGCGGGCCAACTGTGTTTTGGCTTCAAGAACAAAGTCGGAGACGCTGGGTTCATCCATACCGGGCTCAAACTCAGCGATTAGGTCTCGGAAGCGCTGTTCGCTGGCCTTCGGATTCTCGAAGGTCCATAAAGAATCGAGGTCGGGAAGGTTCGCAACTGACATGCCTCTATTATTCGACATTTCTCGCCCATGTCCTTCAAGACTCGATTGTTAGGAGTCGGTGAAGGTGATGTCAACGATGAGTTAAACCCCTTGCAGGGTTAACAGTCGACTGCCAATCTGCAGTTGGAGGTACCCATGCGAAAAGCTTTTACACTGATTGAACTTCTTGTGGTGATCGCGATCATTGCCATTCTTGCCGCCATCCTGTTCCCCGTTTTTGCGCAAGCCAAGGCTTCTGCCAAGAAGACGGCCTCGATTTCGGGTCTCAAACAGGTTGCCCTCGGTTTGCCGATGTACTCTGTGGATTACGACGATATTGCCGTTCCCGAGTATGGCTACGGAACGCCGACTCAACCTGACGCTTACCTTAATGGCAACACCTGGGTCGGACGAATCTACCCTTACGTGAAGAACCGCGGCATCTTCTTCGACAAGCTCATGAACGAGCCTAAAGGGGACTTGTTCCCCGATCCATTCTTCCCTGGCTACACCTACCGCTGGGAATGGATCACCAACTTCTCACTCAACACCGACGGCTATTCTCGGCGGTTCAGCGGTGACAGTTGCAACAACATCTCTTGGACGACGACGGGCTACCGTTCCTTGACTTCTTTTGACGACTCGGCGGCGAGGCTGGCCGTTGCCGTCACTCGATATGCAAACCTCGATTACGCGTGGATGCGCTTTTATGGCATCGATGCAAGTTGGCCGACGATTGATCGCTATGCGACTGGGTGGAGTTGGTATCAGGTGATTTGGGATTCTCGCCGGCAGTGGGGCAACCGGTTCACGGGAGCCTTTGCGGATGGACACGCCGGTAAATACGGTCGAGAAAAGTTCGTCGGCTATTACGCAGACAATCCTTCGCAATCGGAAGCAACAACCTATGCGCAGTACTGCCAGCGGATGGATGACAAGAACCTGTGGTCATTCTGGGGACGTCCGTGGGCAGAGTAGCTCTGTTGGCGCTGTTCGGCGGCATCCTCCTGCTTGGGGGGTGCACCAAGGCTGACGATGCGGAGGGGCAGAATGCCCGCAATATGACACCTCAGCAGGAGAGCGAGCAGCGAAAAGATGCCTATTCTGCCGAGCAAAGGGAAGCCAGAGCGAGCCGCCCTCGGTAGCCCAGTATGAGAAAAGCCAGCCTTGCGAGGATTGCGAGGCTGGCTTTCACTTAGTTTTTTTGGCACAAGGGTTGAGGCGTTGGTAAGTCTGCCCTCAGCATGCAAGAAACGCTACGAGAACTTCTTGTAGTTGTTCTCGAACATTGCGCGAAGCTCTGTTGCCTTGGCGTCGTAAGCTTCCTTGTCTTCCCACGTGCTGCGGGGGAGCAGAACCTCATCCGGCACGTTGGGGCAGGTGGTGGGGACGGACAGTCCGAATACCGGATCGGTCGCGTACTCCACGTTGTCGAGCACTCCGCTGAACGCAGCGTGGATCATGGCTCGCGTATAGGAGAGCTTCATCCGGTTGCCGACTCCATAGGGTCCACCGCTCCAGCCCGTGTTAATCAGCCAGACGCGTACGTTGTGCTTGGCGATCTTTTCTCCAAGGAGCTTTGCGTAGCGGGCGGGTGGCAACGGCAAGAAAGGTGCGCCGAAGCATGTGGAGAAGGTGACCTGCGGCTCGGTAACGTCGGCTTCTGTGCCGGCGACCTTTGCCGTGTAGCCATTCAAAAAGTGATACATCGCCTGCTCGGGGTTGAGCCGTGAGATGGGGGGCAGCACTCCGAAGGCGTCGCAGGTGAGGAAGCAGATATTTTCGGGATGTCCGCCGATGCTGGGGATCACGGCACCTTCGATGTACTCGACCGGGTAGGCGCATCGTGTGTTTTCGGTGAGCGAGCCGTCGTCGTAATCCGGTTCGTTTCGGCTGTTGAGGACTACGTTTTCGAGGACGGAGCCGAATCGGATCGCGTCCCAGATTTGGGGTTCGCCTTGCTTGCTTAGCTTGATGCACTTGGCGTAGCATCCGCCTTCAAAGTTAAACACTCCCTTCTCATCCCAGCCGTGCTCGTCGTCACCGATGAGGCGTCGGGTTGGGTCGGCGGAGAGAGTCGTCTTTCCGGTTCCGCTCAGGCCGAAGAAAAGTGCGGTGTCGCCCTTCTCACCGATGTTTGCGGAGCAGTGCATGCTCAGGACGCCCTTCAGGGGGAGCAGATAGTTGAGGATGGTAAAGACCGACTTCTTCATCTCACCCGCGTAGTGGGTGCCCATGATGAGAACTGTCTTTTCGGCAAAGTTGAGCGCGATCACGGCTTCGCTTCGGGTGCCATCGACAGCGGGATCGGCTTTGAGCTCGCAGAGGTCGATGACGGTCCAATCGGGGACATACGTCGCAAGCTCTGTGAGTTCGGGGCGGATGAGGAGGGTCTTGATGAAGAGGGCGTGATAGGGTCGCTGGACGATGAACCGGGCTTTGATGCGGTGCTCGGGGTCGGCTCCGCCAAAGGTATCGACGACGTAGAGCTTCTTGCCCTTGACGTATTCGTTTGCCTTGGCGAGGAGCTTTTTGAACGTCTCGGGCTCCATCGCGGCGTTGTTGTCCCACCAGACGTTGCCTTCGCTCTCTGCATCCCGGACGGTGAACTTGTCCTTGGGTGTTCTTCCCGTATATTTGCCGGTATAGGCTACGAGAGCGCCGTTGTCGGCAAGCTTATCGCCCTGTCTTACGGCGTGTTCGACGAGAACAGCAGAGCTGAGGTTCGTAAAAAGTTCGGAAGCCTGGTCAAGGTTCAAAGGGCCGGATAGCGAAAGCGGTGACGACACTGTCATGAAGATGATCCTCGGGTTAAGATTCGAGGACGACAAAACGCTGTCCTGCTTGAAATCTTGTGTGCAGTTTACCTTTTGGACACAAATGGGTCGGGTAGGGTTAAGGAGAAGGTCATGTTCCCACTTGAATACAAAAAACTCGCCGATGAGCAGATTCAGCAAGGTCTCCTTTCGCTTGATGGATGGGCTTACGATGGCAGCCAGATCGTGAAAACGTACTCGTTTTCGAAATATCCGGAGGGGCCAGCTTTTGCCGTAAAGGTCGGGGAGCTTGCGGAGGAGTTGAACCACCACCCGGACATTTTGATCACTTGGTGCAAGGTTCGAGTGTCGATGAACACTCATGATGTGAGCGGCATCTCTCCCTACGATTTTGAGCTTGCCAAGAGAATCGACCTCGCTTGAGCCGCCAGCTAAATCTTGTCTTTGTCGAACGGCCATTGATAGGGGCCGTGGATGTTTCCATCGTCGTCGATAAGGCTGAAGCAGCAGTGGGGCGTATCAATCGACCAATCCCCTGAGTTTAGGTAGGTGAGCCCTCCGGGGAATCGGTAGCAATCGGGGATGTGGGTGTGCCCGAACGTCACCACTTTCACGGTTCCTTTGCTGCCTCCGAGTTCGCGGAATCGGCGTCTGGCGGCGTGTCGATATCGGTGTCGGGCGAGCCATTCGATCGGCTTATCGCGATATTGGGGGGATTTTTCGCGTTCGGTGGAGGGCCATCCGTACAGCTTTTCGTCGTAGACTCCGGCGGCAACCATCTCAAACATCTCCATCTTTCGGGTGTCGGTTTTCTTGCCCATGCCGGTGCGTCCACCTCTCTGCATGACGGATTGGATGCCCACTCTGGTGAGGTCAAGGAGGGCGTACCGCAGGTAAAGCCAAAGGAATGGATCGACGAGGTGTCCGTGTTCGATGTAGACCGCTGATCGGTCGGTGGCGCGGTAGATGACGCTTGGCCCCCATGCGATCTGGGCGGGCCAGAATGATTGATCTTTGCGTGCGAATCGGAGGCCGTTGATGCCTATGTCGTGGTTGCCGGTGAGGAAGATGCAAGGGTAGTCGCCACGGCCCACCATCGTGCGGCTGAGCGCCCCAATTTCGGATAGAACTTGATCGAATTCGGGCTGGAGGCTGCCGGGGACAATTCGACTGTCCTTTAAGAAGAAGGATACGTTTCCTTGAGAATCCAGTTGGATCGGGGCGTTCTCGGCGGGGAAATGGTTGGGGTGGGTGGGGAGGTCCATCAGGTCGCCGTTTAAGTAGAAACGCTTCACCCGGGGGTTGGCGGCGACGTGCTTGAGGAATGCTTGGAATTGGGGGAGCTTTTGGTCGCCAAAGCCGGAGTAATCCCAGAAGTCGAGGTGGAGGTCGGAGACGAGAACGGACAGGCTTCCTGTTGTTGGCGGGCCGGAAGCGCCTAGGGGTGTTTCGTGGGATTTGCGGCGTGGGTCGAGAAATCTTTCGGTGAGGTACTCCTGAATCGGTCCGGCGACGGCCGTCCAGACGAGCGTGATGATGAGCGCCCAAGCAAGACCACAGGCCAAGCCAAATCCGTAACTCATGAGCTTAAGGGTTTCCATGAGCTTACATGCCGGACGCGGCTTTGTCGATCCTGCCGATCACCCAGTTGATGGCGAGAAGGCCGACGATAATGCCAAACCCTGCGCCAAATCCACCGGTGAACCCACCCCAAAACGGGGTTTTGTCGATTCGGAACTCTTTGATCCCGAGCCAACCCAGAAGTGGGATTGCGGCAGAGAATAGGAGAAACCCAACGACGAGACCGGCGATGAAGCTCTTCAGCGTGTTCCTCATGGGCTTACGATAGCACTTCGGTTGGGGTGCGGCAAGGCTGGCGGGCAAGTTCGTCAGATAAGTGCAATGGGGGGATGGGCTCAGCCTTGGTTGGAGGGGAGTGTCCTCAGGCCGGTGGGGGCGGGGATAGGTTGCTGTCTGCCAATCCGAAAGTTGGCGATCTACGTCACCCTCTCCCCTACCCCTCTCTCCCATCAAGGGAGAGGGGATTTTCCCGAGTTCGTGTAGTGGCGCGAGCTGTAGCCTCCAGCCTTTGGGAGGGTGGAAGCATGGGGTCACGGTCACTGAGGACAGTGACTCTCCAGCCGTGTTTTCCAGATCGCGGTGCGGCTAAAGCCGAAAGAAGCGGTTGTCGTCACCCTCACCCCCTGCCCCTCTCCCATCAAGGGAGAGGGGGGTCCCCAGTTCGTACCGTAGTTTGAGGTGTAGCCTCCATCCTTTGGGAGGGTGGAGGCATGGAATACGGTCACTGAGGACAGTGACCCTCCAGCCGTGTATTCCAGATCGCGGGGTGGCTAAGGCCGAAAGACGCTATTAGCGTTGGGAAAGCGCAGGAATCAAAACAATAATATTTTGTTTGATATTCACCAATAATTTGATATAATCAAACTATCCATGCAAGACGAACTCGTCGAGCTGGTTTTGGAGTTGTATCCGCTCATCTATTTCGGCTGTCACACGCGGCACGAGCCCGACCCTGAAACCAGGAAAGGACTCACGCACCAGCAAGAGATGATCTTGGGACACCTCGATGAAGAGGACGCGACCAACTTGAATTGGTTGGCCTCTCACATGGGGGTGACACCGTCGACGATGAGCATTCATGTGGACCGGTTAGTGAAGAAGGGGTTTGTCCAGAGAGTTCAAGCTCAGGACGACCGTCGAAAAGTTGAGCTGCGGCTGACGCCTGAGGGCGTGGCGATCATTGCATCGCAAAATGTGCTTGATCCCGAGCGGGTGGCGCTTATGCTTGAGCGTTTGACCCCGGATCAGAGGAGAGAGGGCGTGGAAGGGTTACGACTTCTCGCTGAGGCAGCAGGGCAAATCGGTTATGGATACGGCTCCAAAGACGACACTTAGGAGCAACACCGTGAAGCGGAGGAAGAAACCGATGATGATTCTTTTGTATTGCGTTTTGGGGCTAGTTGGCCTGGTCGCACTTTTGGCGATCATTGGCTCGTTTATGCCCAAGTCGCACACGACGATCAGCCAAATCACCTTGGACAAGCCACGATCGGAGGTCTGGGAAACGATCAGCGATTTTGAGCATCAGGATTGGCGCACCGATCTCAAGAAGAACGAGCGGCTGCCGGATCAAGACGGGAAGCCTGTGTGGAAAGAGTCTGTGAGCGATATGGACCTCGTCTTGCGCACCGACGTTTTTGACGCCCCAAGCCGGATGGTTCGCACCATCGCCGATCCGAAGCTGATGTTTCAGGGGCGGTGGGAGTATGAGCTTGAGGATGAGGGGTCGGGTTGCAAGCTGAAGATCACGGAGCATGGCGAGGTTGCCAACCCGTTGATTCGATTTATGAGCTTGTTCTATGATCCGTCGGCGACAATGCGGGAGTATATGACGGGCTTGGCGAAGAAGTTTGGGGAGGAGCCAAGGATTGAGGTTCTGAGGAAGAAGTAGGGGGCCTCTGTGACGCGGCCCGTTGAGTGGCCTCCACCCTTTGGGAGGGTGGAGGCATGGGGTCATGGTCACTGAAGACAGTGACCCTCCAGCAGCGCGCAGTTTGTGGGGCGTGGGCTAAGGCCGGAAGTAGTGATTGTCGTCACCCTCACCCCCACCCCTCTCCCATCAAGGGAGAGGGGATTTCCCCGAGTTTGTGCCGTGGTCAGTGGTGTAGCCTCCACTCTTTGGGAGGGTGGAGGCATGGAAGACGGTCACTGAGGACAGTGACCCTCCAGAGGTGCTGTAGTTTGTGGGACGTGGGCTAAGGCCGGTAGTAGCGATTTTCGTCACCCTCTCCCCTGGCCCCTCTCCCATCAAGGGAGAGGGGATATGCGCGGTGTTGGAGTGAGGGTTTCCTCCCCCTTGATGGGGGAGGAATCAAAGGAGGGGGTGATTGGACAGCTCAACCTGCCTCGTCAACGAAGGGCCTCACGACCGACGTTCCGCTTGGGGAAAAGCTGCGGTCATCCTCACCCTCTCCCCTGACCCCTCTCCCATCAAGGGAGAGGGGCTATCTCGAAGAGCCGGGGAAGGGTCTGGATTACACTGAATCCGGTTCTGGCGGAGCCGTTCGCTTTCTTCGCTTTTGAATCTGCCAGATGATGAGCGGTGTGATTGCCAAGGCGGGGAGGTATGAAGCCGTTTCGACTCTCTTCATATCGAGCAAGCCGAAGCCGATCGCCACCAGCATGAGACCGCCGGTTGCCGACGTCTCGATCAGCATTTCGGCGTTCTCGGCGAGCGGTTTGAGTTGGCGGGCGAGGAGGGTGAGGATGCCCTGGAAAATAAGGACGATCCCGGCGACAACGACCATCGCTATCCCATCCTTCCCAAGCGATACGGCAAAAAAGAAGGCAACGATGCCATCGAGGGTGGACTTGATGGCGAGCAGGTCGATCTTCTTTTCGAGTGCGTCTTGCATGCAGCCCAGCAGCGTCATGGGGCCCACGCAGAAGAGCACGGAGGTTGTAATGAGGGCTTCTTGGAAGTGCTGCGTTCCACCGCCTGCAAAGTTCGTCTTTGCCCAGTCTGAAAACAGTTCGATCCCGTGGTGGATGCCAAGCAGCAGTCCAAGGCAGCCGCCAATGACGAGTGAAATGGCCACGACGATGATGTTCTTGGTTTCCAGAAACTGTTTGAGCCCTATTCCGACCGTAACGAGGCCGAGCGCGGTGATGGCGATGGTTTTGTACTCCGTTGGGATGTACAGTCCGACGGTCATGCCCAGCACGCCTCCACCGGCAACTGTGGCTGTGTTCAGAAGCGTTCCGCGCATGGCTGATGATTATGGACGGTTTAGGGATGGTGGGGGTGATTGGTTAGACGCAGAACCTGCTCTGGGCACTTGCGGAGCCTTGTTTTCGTCAGACTCTCCCTTGCCCCTCTTCCATCAAAGGAGAGGGGATTTTCCGGAGTTCGTGCCGCGGTTGAGGTGTAGCCTCCACCCTTTGGGAGGGTGGAGGCATGGACGATGGTCACTGAGGACAGTGACCCTCCAGCGGCGCTGTAATTTGCTAGGTGTGGGCTACGGTCAAGGAAGCGGTTGTCGTCACCCTCTCCCCTAGCCCCTCTCCCATCAAGGGAGAGGGATTCTCCCGAGTTCGTACCGTGGTTGAGGTGTAGCCTCCACCCTTTGGGAGAGTGGAGGCATGGAAGACGGTCACTGAGGACAGTGACCCTCCAGCCGTATATTCCAAGTCGCGGGCGGCTAAGGCCAAGGAAGCGGTTGTCATCACCCTCTCCCCTCTCCCATCAAGGGAGAGGGGATGTGCGCGGCGTTGGAGTGAGGGTTTTTTTCCCTTGATGCGGGAGGAAGCAAAGGAGGGGGTGATTGGACAGCTCAACCTGCCTCGTCAACGAAGGGCCTCACGACCGACGTTCCGCTTGGGGAAAAGCTGCGGTCATTGTCACCCTCTCACCTCCCCCTTTCCCATCAAGTGAGAGGGGATTCACGCGGCGAAGGAATGAGCGTGAGCCCTATGCCTCCCGTCAAGGAAGAGGGGAGTCCTTGTTTCGGGGAGAGAGATGCGGGGTCACTTGATTCGGCAGGAAGAGACGCCCATCTTTTCGTAGTATCGCTGGTGATACTCTTCGGCTCGGTAGAACTCGCCAGCGGGCGAGAGCTGCGTTGCGATCTGACGATTTGCATTGCGCGTTGCGTTGATCGAGTCCAGATATGCCTGAGCCTGCTGCGCTTGCTCATCGGTCGTCGTGAGAATAATGCTTCGGTATTGCGAACTTGCACCCCGGCTGAACGATGCGTCGTGGATCGAAAAGAACTGCTTGAGCAGGGTCTCATAAGTGACCATGCTTGGATCAAACTGCACACGTACGACCTCGGCATGACCGGTGCCGCCATCGCAGACCGTTCTGTAGGTAGGGTCAGGGGTGTGCCCTCCGGCATACCCACTCTCGGCTTCAACCACTCCGTCCAACTGACGGAAGGCGTCTTCTACGCCCCAAAATCAACCGGCGCCGAAGATCGTGTATTCCAATCTTGAGTTTATTGTGTTCATGTCTACAGTCAAAGAAGTATTGAAATCGCATTTGGATTCCAGGGCCTAGCGTTCTTGCGGGACCCTAGACGAATCGCACAAACCGACTTGAACGGTTCCTTATTGCCTGTGCACAGGGGCATAATCGGGGAGCGGGCTCCCAGGGGAAGGTGGTTTCTCGCAATATAGCAAGAGTGAATGATTGTCTCTTGCAAAAGCGCAAAGCCGCGAAGTGAATGCAAAGGTGAATGATTGTTTCTCGCAAAGGCGCCAAGTGAACGCACAGGTGATTCATTGATTCTCGCAAGGACGCCAAGATACGAAGTGAACACTCAGAGATTTATCGGACTCATGAAACGCCTCATCTCCCAGATATGCACGATTGCGCTCGTCGCTGGCGTTTTGTTCATCTGCCTGTCGTGCAAGCGTGCGGAGGCGGGCAACAAGGTTGTTATTCGCATCTCGAATTGGGGCGGCGTGCAAGACGACAACGAATATGAGCGGACGATCAAGGCGCTTTACGATCAGTTTGAAAAGGAAAACCCCGATACCGACGTTGTGGTTGAGCGGGTTGCGGGCGAATACGTTCCCAAGATGCTTCTAAGCTTTGTGGCGGGGGCGGAGCCGGACATCATGACTTTGGATGCCAGCAGCGCTGCCGTGTTCATGAACAACGGGGTTCTCAAGGACCTCAGCCCGTTGATGGAGGCCGAAAAGGACTTCAACTTGGACGATTATTTTCCGAACGTTGTGGACATTGCACGGCGGGGCGATAAGCTCTTTGCGGTCCCGATCGACTTCACCCCGATGGTGCTCTACTACAACAAGAAGATGTTCCGCGATGCGGGCGTGCCCTATCCGAAGCCGGGTTGGACGTGGGACGAGTTTCGGGCGACGGCAAAGTCGCTGACCCGGGGAGAGGATCAGTACGGATTTGTCTTCGCCAATTGGATGCCCGGTTGGATCATGTGGCTTTGGAATAACGGTGGAGACGTTCTTTCCCCCGATGGCACGAGAGCCTCTGGCTACCTGGACAGTCCACAGAACGCCGAAGCCGTTAGCTTTCTCCGCGACATCATCAACGTCGACAAGTCAGCCCCAACGCTCAGCCAAGCCGAGTCGATGGGTGTTGATCTCTTTGCCCAAGGCAACGCAGCGATGACGATTGTTGGGCATTGGGCGATCGTGGGCTATAAAGCTCCAGGCTCAAAGATTAGGGTGGAGGATTTGGGGGTTGTGGAGTTGCCGCGCAAGGTCCATGACCAGTCGGTGACTGTGATCTATGAAGCTGGTCTGGCGATGAGCAAGAACTGCAAGCATCCAGAGGAAGCTTGGCGGCTGATCAAGTTTTTGACCAGCTATCGGTATCAGAAGGCTTATAACTCGACGGGGATTGCGATCTGTGCACGGAAGGATATTGCGGAAGAGCATGCGCAAGGGGAACTGGAGGAGTCGTTCTTGCGGATTGTGCCGAGTGGGCGGGTGCCGTGGGGTGCGAAAGTCGAGGGTTATGATTACGTGGAAACGATGGGGGTGCAGTTGATGGACAGCGTTCTGAAGCAAGGGCGCGATCCACAGCAGGCGTTGACCATGGCGGCGAAGAAGATCGATAAGGATTTTGCGAGGAAATGATGGGGGAGGAATCAAAGGAGGGGGTGATTGGACGGCTCAGTCAGCGTCGTCAACGAAGGGCCTATAGCCCGGCCTTCCGTTTGGGCGGAGGCATCGGCAGTTGTCACCCTCTCCCCTACCCCTCTCCCATCAAGGGAGAGGGAGGTTCCCTCTCTCGGCGACTGTCGTCACCCTCTGCCCCGGATAAATCGGGATCTAAGGACCTGCTCCTCTCCCATCGAGGGAGAGGGAGGGGGCCGCAGTGAAGCGTTCCCGAATCGGCTACCTGTTTGTGGCACCGGCTTTTGTTCATCTGCTGGTGTTTGCGTTGATTCCGATCCTTTACGCGCTGTATCTCAGCTTCTTCAAGTGGCACATTCTGAAGGAAGAGAAACCGTTTGTGGGGATGCAGAATTACGTGGACGCAGTAACCGATCCGCCGTTCTGGAATGCGATGTGGAACTCGCTGCGGTATACGCTGGTGAGCGTTCCGGTTGGGCTTTTGGTAGCGCTGCTGGTTGCGATTCTGGTGAACCAGAAGATGCGCGGAATGACGATCTTTCGCACGATCTATTACATCCCTTCGATCTGTTCGGGCGTTGCTATCGCGATGATGTGGATTTACATCTATCTGCCTACCAACGGACTGATTTCCGGCACCCTCAACGCCATCGGGATCAAGAACGAGATCAACCTTTTGAACAACGTGGCAACAGCGATGTGGGCACTGGTTTTCATGTCGATCTGGACCGGGCTGGGACCGCGGATGGTGCTGTTTTTGGCGGGGTTGGTGGGGATCCCACAATCGCTTTATGAGGCGGCTCAGCTTGATGGTGCGAACAAGCTGCGCGAGTTTTGGTCGATCACGCTGCCGATGCTGGCCCCGACCACGATGTTTGTGGTGATCACCAGCACGATCTCGGCGATGCAGATTTTCACGCCGGTATATATGATGACCAAGGGCGGGCCGGAGGGTTCGACCGATGTGATCGGCTACCACATCTACACCGATGCTTGGCAGAAGTTTCACATTGGGCTGGCGTCGTCGAAGTCGTTCTTGCTGCTGATTGCGATCTTGGCGGTGTCGGTGTTTCAGTACCGGTTGATGAAGCGGCAGATGGAGGGCTATAGTGCGGGATAGTCAAATCAAACTCGTTGGTATTACGCTCGTACTGGTCGGCTTTGCTCTGGAAGTCTATGGCTGGTGGCAGGTCGTTTTCGTAGAGGCAACCGTATTGGCATTCGTAGCAATCTTTGCGGGAGTTATTCTTGGTTTTATAGCGGTCACGATGACCCCGAGGGGAGGTCGCAATGCGTGAAGATCAAGTTGACCGTGGGTGGCGACGCATTTGGCTCTTTTTGGGAGTCCTCGTCGCGCTCTTGTTGCCGATCGCTTTTGTACCGGTCGAGCCCTTTGCAAAGCTCATTCTGGCCTGCATTGCGATATTGCTGACTTCGAGCATCCTTGTGCCTTCGATTGTGGAGCCAGTGAATCCCGACGCGGCAAAGTCGGTTCGGATGGGATTCAACATCGTCTGGCTGCTCGCGCTTGGCGTCTTTCTTATCGCGCCGTTTGTTTGGATGATCTTGATCTCGCTGCGTGAAAGCAACACACCTATCCCGAGTCTTTATGAGGTGATTCCCGAGAATGCGCATTGGGAGAACTACGCGAAGATCGTCACGATGGAGGACATCCCGGTGCTGCGGTTCTTTTGGAACTCAGTGTTTGTCTCCGTTAGCGTTGTGCTTGGGCAGTTGCTCGTTTGTAGCATGGCGGCGTATGCCTTTTCCAGGCTCAAGTTTAAGGGTCGGGACAGCCTTTTTATGGCGTTCCTGTTTAGCATGATGTTCGGCGGGCCGGTGGTGCAGATTCCGGTCTATCTGATGATGCGGGGCTTTGGGTGGCTGGACACTTATGCAGCGCTGATCGTCCCGGGCGTGAGCAGCGCTTTCAACGTTTTTTTGTTCCGGCAGTTCTTTATGCAGATTCCGATGGAGCTTGACGAAGCCGCGAGGATCGACGGAGCGGGGGAGTTTCGCATCTATTGGAAGGTGATTTTGCCGCTGAGCAAGGCGGCCTTGGCGACGGGTGGGGCGTTCACTTTCTTTGCGGTTTGGACCGACTTCTTCTGGCCTTTGCTGGTGACGAATTCGATGGAGATGCGGACGCTGGAGGTTGGGCTGAGCGTGTTTAAGACGAGCTATGGAAACAGCAATTGGCCGTTGCAGATGACGGCA
Source organism: Fimbriimonadaceae bacterium (assembly GCA_019638775.1). Taxonomy (NCBI): domain Bacteria; kingdom Bacillati; phylum Armatimonadota; class Fimbriimonadia; order Fimbriimonadales; family Fimbriimonadaceae; species Fimbriimonadaceae bacterium. The sequence goes on from JAHBTD010000001.1 coordinate 716,562, forward strand.
GCGGTGGTTGTGCTGATCCCGATGCTGCTGGTTTTCCTCTTCACTCAGCGGTTCTTTACAAAGGGCGTTGTGATGGGGAGTGTGAAGTGATTGGAGATCAGATTTGGGTTGAGGAGGGAGCTGCTCTTATGGAGAAGCGAGGCGTCACCCCCACCTCGGTCCTCCCCCGTCAAGGGGGAGGAGGACGTCCCTCTACACATGCGGGGATATCCAGGTCTGTGATCGGCAATAGCTAGTAGCAGGGAGCTTTGACATAGGATGCGGAGTTCTGATTGCAGATTTCGGTCCTCATACTCCCCCTTACAATCCTTACCCTTTACGATCTTTACAACTATTGCCGAGCCCAGAAGCAAAAAAAGCTCCCCACGCTCAACTGAGCGCGGGGAGCTTTGAATTTGATTACCGAACCTGATCGGCGATGTTTCTTCGAATCATCGCGTCGGCGATTTCGTCGCCTGTTGGGTTGTATTGACCGGACTCGATCTTCGCCTTGAGTTCTGCAACTCGATCTTCTCGGTCTGGCATTTCAACGACCAGCTTCGTGACGGCCTCGACCATTTCTGGTTCGATCGGATATTCCGGGTCGTCGATGCCGTGCGCCAGGTCTTCGATGTCGCTGATGACTCCGCGACCCATTATTCTCTTTACTTCTTCGTTCGAAATTTGCATGGAAACCTCCAAAGACTTCCTGCCTCCGAACAGGCAACCCGGCCATCTCGCGCTTGTTTACGGTGCGAGATCCGTTGGCTTTGCGTGATCGGGGTCACCCCCGTCTTGCCGTTTTTCTGATCGAGGCGGTTAACCTCTTGTTCCTCATTAAGGTCGTTTCTGAGAAATCTTTAGAGGGAGAGGGGAGAGTTTTTGGATTTTGGATTTTTGTGGGCATTGGGTTGGATGTATAGAGAGTCTCCCTCCTCGTTAATGCCAAAGGCTTAATGAGGAGGGAGTCGGGGGTGGAGACAACTTCCAACATCCCGGGTTTAGCCTCAACGCTTTGGGAGGGTTGAGGCATGACAATTCATCGCCCGCGGAGACCCCTTTCCACACCCACGCTCCACCTCATAGCCTTGCCGCATGGCAAGGGCTCAAGAATCGCCATAATAAGCCATGCCCGCCGATGACCTCTTTAAGCTTTGGAAACTCCACGAAGTCGACTCCACCATCGCCGAACTCCGAGCCAAAGCCGCCGCTCTCGACCCCGGCAAAAAGTTGATGGCAGAGATTAAGGCTCTCGAAGCCAAAAAAGCGGAAACGGAGAAGACATACCACGAGCTCCACGGCGAGCAGTCCGACCTCGAACTCAAACAAAAAAGCATCAGCGACAAGATCAAGAAGATCGAAGCCGATCTCTACGGCGGCAAAATCGTTAGCTCCCGCGAAGTCGAAGCCTTCCAAAAGGATGTGGCGATGCTAAAAAAGCAGCGCGAAGAGTTCGATGGGCGGGTGATGGAGCTGTGGGATTTGGTCCCGCCCGCTAAAGCTGCTGTTGCCGAGATGGAGAAAGAGATCGCCGCAAAGCGGGCCGAGCTCAAAGAGCACCAAACCAAGGTGATGGCCTACAAAGGTCAGATCGAAGAGCTGTTCAAGCAGAATATGGCCAAGAGGCCAGACGCCGCCAAAGGTATCCCTCCGGCGATGCTATCGCGTTACGACAACATACGTCAAAAAGCCGATGGTGTCGCCATGACAAGAGTGAACAAAGGCGGGTTTTGCAGCACTTGCGGGATGCACCTTGCCGAGAAGCTGATCGAGAGCGCAAGAGAAGGCAGAATGGCAATGTGTGAAGGCTGCGGAAGGATCCTTTACTGGTCGGAAAGCGTAGTCTGAAAAAGCAGGAGAGCCGATTTGGATTTTGGATTTTGGATTTTGGATTTTGGATTACGGATCGCGAAGCAAGGATCACGGCTTACAGATCACGGATCACGGATCGGCCACGCGTGTTGGTGCCGCTTCGTTCGGGCAGCCAAGCGGGTTCCCAGTATTGAACTGCAACCCTTTGTGTCTTTGCGCCTTGGCGAGAAAAAGGCAATCGTCTCCACGTTGCACGACCGAGAACAGGAGGATCAGGCTCTGCGTTCTCCGCGCCTCTGCGAGAAACAAACCAACTCAGACCCGGCCCAGCCCTTTGCTCCTCTGCGCACTTGCGAGAACCTAATCCAAAATCGAAAATCCAAAATCCAAAATCCAAGCTGGGCCGCTATTGCCGCAATCCTCATCTTTGCCACAACAGGCTGCGCCAAGTTCCCCAGCAATCCAAGCGGTGACCAAACGACCCGCGTCACCTTCACGATCACGATGGACCAAGCCATCAATCAAAACTTCGTCTATATCTTCGCCCTCAACCCGTCCGACCAGGTCAATCCACCATCGCAGGGTCCGATCCCAGTCATCTCGCCGCCGTGGGGCAACGGATTTGTTGCCGGAAATGCCCGGTACTTCATCCGCTGGGACCCCAGCCAAAGCCCACGATTCCAGATTTTTCGGTTCGAAGACACCGACCTCCTCAACTTCATCCCCATTGGCACACCGGTTAACTTTGAAGATGTCCAGCCCGGGGACCGTACTTTCCACTTCGATATCGACATGAGCCAGATCGCCGACACCATCCCCATCGCCGAGGCCTATCAAACGCTGCAAGTCAACATCCTCACCATGGACAACGTGCCTCAAGGAAACGGCGGCGGCAAAGCTTGGGACGCCCTCGGCAACAGCACCTCGCCATCTGGCATCAACGATTTTCTCAACGTCGATCTCCGCACTTCGCGAACCTATCGCCCGCTCGACCTCATCACGGGCGAGCCCGTGGGTGATGTCGCCGACCCCAGACTGGACATCTCTGATTTCAGGATTGAGGTAAGACCGCGATAATGCCGCGTGTTTCGGTCATCCTGACCTGCTATAACCACATCAAGTTTCTGCCCGCTGCCTGGGAAGGAATCTGCAATCAGACCTACACAGATTGGGAGGTCATCGCCATTGACGACGGTTCTACCGATGGCACTCGCGACTGGCTCAAGACCATCGAAGACAAAGCCAAGGTCATCCTGAACGAGCAAAATTTGGGCACGTACGGGTCGCTCAATCGAGCGCTAAAGGAGTGCACCGGAGAGTTCATCGCCATCCTCAACGACGACGACCTCTGGGCGCCCACCAAGCTCGAAAGCCAGCTTGAATTGTTCGAAAAGCATCCAAAGGTGGGCCTTGTCCACACGGATGGCTGGTTCATCGACGGCAACGGCAACAAGATGGAAGGCTCGCCACTCGGCTTTGAGTTCCCCAAGACCGAGACCGGAGACATCCTCATCCCCCTCCTCTATGCCAACAAAATTATCGCTAGCGCGGCCCTCATCCGCAAGGAGTGCTTCGACAAGCTGGGCGGGTTCAACGAGGCGTATTTTGGGTCGGGCGATTGGGAGATGTGGCTACGCATCGCCGAGAAGTACGAGGTTGGGTGCGTGCAGGACCAGCTGACTTTCTATCGCGTCCACGGAGGCAACGCCAGCCACAAACTGGATCGAATTTGGAAGGACGATCAGATGCTGCGGGAGTGGATGCAGACCAAGTATCCGATCCTCGAAGGCCACGGCTATCTGCCTGACGCCATTACCAACGCCAAGGCTCACAACGAGGCTTGTCTCGGCACGGTGCGCACGCTCAACGGTGACCCAAAAGGCGGCCGCGAAGCCTATGCCGCCAGCATCAGACTGGCCCCAAGACGGTACAAAAGCCACCTTCGATGGTTGGCGACATTCCTGCCCAGATCGGTGTTTCGAAAGCTGCTTTAGTTCTCGAGACTTGCTTTTGTTTCTCGCAAAGCCTGGTAGCGACGTTGGGTTCTTGACGAGGTTGGCGGCAAATCCGAAGGTTGTTTTTATATTTCTCGCAAAGGCGCAGAGCTCGCAGAGCCTCCAACTTAAACTCTGTGCTCTTTGCGAGCTCTGCGTGAAACAAAGAAAGTCCCCACGTACACCCCTATCTATGGCAGAACGAAAGCAAAGAGGCCAGGCTTAGCGTCTTTGCACCATTCCCAGAAACAAAATCAGCCGTTAGGGTTCACTAACACCAAATGCGCCGCATTTACCTCGACCACGCCGCGACTACCCCCATGCTCCCCGAAGTCCGGGAAGCCATGCTGCCGTGGCTAAACGTCGAGTTCGGCAATCCCAGCAGCCTCCACGCCGAGGGCCGCAAAGCCAAAGAGGCCATCGACGCCGCCCGGGAAATCCTCAGTGACTCCATCGGCTCTCTCTTCGCCGAGGTCCTCTTCACATCTTCCGGAACTGAGGCCGCCAACCTCGCCATCGTTGGGGCTGCCCTCGCAAACGACGATCCAAAAAGAAACCGCATCCTTGTCAGCGCCGCCGAGCACCATTGCGTTCTTCACCTTCAACCCCTTCTCGAAAAACTCGGCTACAAAGTTGAGCTTATCCCGGTCACATCCGAGGCAGAAACAAAGCCTGATGCAGTAAAGGAAAAGCTCAGTGACAATGTGCTCATGGTCTGCGTCATGCACGCCAACAACGAGCTCGGCACCATCAACGACATCGCCGAGATCGGCAGCTCCGTAAAAGCAAACGGCAGCCTGATGATGGTGGACGCCGTCCAAACCTACGGTGTCCTCCCCATAAACGTCAAAACGTTCCCCATCGATCTTCTCACCTTCGCCGCTCACAAGCTCTACGGACCCAAGGGAGTCGGCGCGATCTACATCCGCGCAGGAACCAAGGTCAAACCGATCCTCTACGGTGGCGGGCAAGAGCGGGAGATGCGAGCAGGAACTGAAAACGTCGGCAACATCGTCGGCTTTGCCGAAGCCGTCAAACAGGTTCTTCCCAACGACGAAGGCCGCCTGCGCAAACGCCAAACCCGCGACACATTTCTCGCCGTCCTCATGGCAGAACCCTCCGCTGGTGTGCGCCTGACCGTAGACCCCAGACAAGCCACCCCCATCCTTCCCGGACACATTCACCTCCGCTTCCCGGGCATCAGCGCCGAATCCATGCTCATCCGCCTCGATCGTATGGGAATCAGCGCGAGCAGTGGAGCTGCCTGTTCGTCGGGGAGTCTGGAGCCAAGCCACGTCCTCCTCGCCTGCGGATACACCGAACAAGAGGCCAGCAAAGGGCTCCGATTCACCTTCGGGATCCACACAACCGTCGAGGATGCAAAGGAAGCCGCTGCCAGAGTCGTCGAGGCCGCTTCCCAGGTCCGGGGAACCAAATCAAGCCCGATCAGGTAACTTACCTTCGTGAAGTTTGCAAGCGTTTTGGCCCTCATCGTCGTGGCTTCGTGGGCCAGCGCAGACCGGCTCTTCTTCCTCCCGGTCGGCAAAAAAATCCCCTTTGGCACCGCTCGCGTGGAGTACATGTTCGACGGTGGATCGCACGATACCAACCGAGGCTGGCTCGGACTCGGCATCACCAACATCTTCGATCTTGAGCTCACTTACGAGCAATTCAATGGACGCAATAAGGTCAATTCGGTAGATTTCAGCTACAACTACCTCACGCCCATCACCGACTTTGGCCCCGGGATCAGCGTTGGCGTTCGCGACGCGCTCAACGAAACCCGCGAAGGGCGATACTATTACATCGCCGCAACCAAGTACGTCGGGCTAGAGGGCGAGCTAAACCAGAACGTGCCGTTGGAATTCACAATCGGCTACGCCGGCGGATCAAGAAACGGGCTTTTCGCCGGAGCCGATGTGCCGATCACCGAGTTCTTCCACCTGATCACCGAATTCAACAAGAGCGGAGTCACGAACGGTCTGGAGCTGCGCCCGCATCGGGGGTTGTCGGTTCGGTGGATGCATCGAGATCAGCAGGTGCTTTGGTCGCTGGGTTGGACGAAGCGCTTCTGACGTCGTAGCCACCCTCGTGGCAAAGCTCCAAAATCCGCCGCTCAAGCTCAGCTAAAAACTTCTCTTCGCGCTCTTTTTCCGAGTCTGCCGGGATGTCGGCGTATCGCATAGGCTCACCAAAAAGAACCTTCACCCGTCCAAAGCGCATCTTCTTGCTGCCCTTCGGCCAACGCTTGAACGTGCCACAAATCCCTACCGGCTGAACCCACGCCCCCGTCTTCCGGGCAAGCAGGCTTACGCCCTTGTTGAACGGCCCCAAATACTCCCCAAATCCCCGTGTCCCCTCGGGAAACATGATGATCGCCTTCTCCATCTCAAGGATCTGCAGGGCAAGCCGAATCGCCTCCCGATCCCCCGCCCCCCGCTTAACAGGGAAGGACCCAAGGGAGGAGATCAGCCAGCCAAACGCCTTCGACTTAAACAGCTCGGCCTTGGCCATAAAGCTCAGCATTCGGGGAATGGCGCAAGCCACCGCTGGCGGGTCGAGATAACTGACGTGATTGGGAGCTACAATCACCGCCCCCTTCTTGGGCACGCGCTCCTTGTACCGAACCGTAAACCCGCCCGTGAATACAAAAAAACCGATCCGCACCAGGTTCCGGACAAACCAATACCAGCTTGTTTTGAGGGCGCGCATCGGGAACTCATTATATCTGCCGGGAGCAAAACAATCATTCAAGGACCTCAAGAACGTAAAATAAGGGAGATGACTTCCCTGATTCTCGCCGCCACGCTTGCTTATGCTCCGATGCAAAACATCAACCTCACACCGGGACTGACCATCACCCAGTCATGCAAAGTCAATCGGGCTGAGTTCCTGCGTCCATGGGGCGACGAGAGCGGCAAAACCGGCGTGATCACCATCAAAGGCGAAGGCATCACCGTCGACTTCAACGGAGCCACGCTGCGGGGCACACCCGAAACCACCGAGCCCGATCAGCGAAAGGGAACAGGCATCCGCATTGAAGGCAAGAACATCACGATCAGAAATTTGAACGTTCGGGGTTATAAGATCGGCCTCATCGCCGATGGTGTGGAGGGTCTCAACCTCTTCGACTGCGATGTCAGCTACAACTGGAAACAGCACCTGAAGAGCACACTCGAAGCCGAAGACACCGCCGACTGGATGAGTTACCACCACAACGAAACGGACGAGTGGCTCAAATACGGCGCGGCGATCTACCTCAAAGGCTGCACCGGATTTGAAGTCAAGCGAGCCCGCGTCAACGGCGGTCAATGCGGCCTGATGATGACGAACTCAACCAAAGGGCTCGTCTGGAACAGCGATTTCTCCTTCAACAGTGGCGTCGGTGTCGGCCTCTACCGCAGCTCTGACAACCGCATCATGCACAACAAGATCGACTGGTGCGTTCGCGGATACTCCCACGGCGTCTACAACCGAGGACAAGACTCCACGGGCATCATCATCTTCGAGCAATGCCATCGAAACACTTTCGCCTTTAACTCAGCAACCCACGGCGGCGATGGCTTCTTCCTTTGGGCTGGTCAGCACACGATGGATACGGGGCAAGGCGGCTGCAACGACAATCTGCTCTATGGCAACGATTTCAGCCACTCCCCCGCAAACGCGATTGAGGCCACGTTCAGCCGAAACGTCTTCGTCAACAACTTTTTGGTGGACTGCTGGCACGGGGTCTGGGGTGGTTATAGCTACGACACTGCGATCCTTGGAAATGTCTTTGGGATGAATGGCGAGTCCATCGCCATCGAGCACGGGCAAAAGAACCGCATTGCCTACAACTACTTCGACACCGACAACAACGCGCTGTATCTGTGGCAAAACGACAACCCGCCCGATCCAAAGTGGGGCTACCCCAAGAACAAAGACACGCGCAACGTGGGATCAGAGGTCTTCGCCAACGTATTCCGCGACGTCACCGGCATCGCCGTCGATCTTGGTTCTGGCTCAGACATCGGCATCCGCGAGAACATGTTCGACGGCTACAAGACCGCCTTTAACTACCGAGGAACCCAGTCCGGTATTGAGATTGAAAAGAACACTCTTCGCGGCACGCTTCCGACCTATAAGGACGGCATCCAGAACGTCGACAACCAGTGGATGCAGATCGGCAGGCCCATCTCGGCTGAGATCATGACGCGAGGCGGCAACTCGTTTACCGACACCCCCAGCGCCCCCCTCGGAACCCGCTCCATCGAAAAGCAAAGAGACGATCTTCTTGACAAGCTTTGGAAGCTCTGGAACCCGTTTGGTGTGTCCACGGTCCTGCCCAAGCCCGTCCGCGACTATCTCGGCCCGGACCGCACGAAACTTGCCGAAGCCGAAGTCCAAAAGTACGCCGTCAAACCGATGGACGGCGGCCTCAACGCGTTTCTACCAGCAGGCCATCCGCGTGGACGCCGGTACATGATGGTGGACGAATGGGGCCCCTACGACTTCAAGCGCCCGATTTTGTGGCCGGTCGGAAAGACCATCGAGGGCAACAAAGTCTTCGAAGTCACCGGGCCTGAAGGGGAGTTTCGCCTATCGGTCAAAAAAGGACTCGGTCTGGTACAGGTGAACAGCAAGTCGCTAAGGCAGACAAACGGCGAAACTTGGTACACGCTCCCCGCAACCATCGAGATTCAGCCGAGCCTTGCCTCGTCCAACGACCGCGAACTCGGCATCATCTACGTCGGCAAAAGCGCCGTCACCGACTACCGCGGAGTCGTCACCCCCGCCGGAAAGCCCTTCAAATTCGGATGGTCGCAGTTCCTCGCCCCCATCGATTGGAACGTTAAGTTCGTGGCGTGGGATGCAAACTCGGACCCGCGCACCAAGCTCGACGCCTTCCACAAGCTGTTCGACGGCCCGCCCGTCAAACAAGAGAAGATGACCGAGCTCAAGATCGTTGACGGGATGCCGGGACTCCCTGCAAACAACTACGGAACCCTCGCCGAAGGCACCTTAACCATCGATCCGGGCAACTACATCCTTGATGTCACTGCCGATGACGGCGTTCGTGTGTGGCTTGACGGCAAGCTTTTGCTTGACGAATGGCATTGGCAAGGTCCAACGGCGTATCCGATCAAAGTCAAGCTCGGCGGCAAGCACAAAATCCGCATCGAACATTTCGAAATCGACGGCTACTCAACGCTGCAACTCCGTGTAAAAAAGGCCTGACCTGCAGGGAGGGCAACGCTCTGTCGTTGCCGTATGCGATCCCTCCATAACTAACCCTGCTGGGAGGGCAACGCTCTGTCGTTGCCGCGATCTGATCCCTCCATAACTGCAGTTATGGAGGGTACTTTTTATAATTGCCCGGCTACAGTACCCCTGCTTGTCTCGACGTGGACAACGAGGAAAGAAGTATAGATTCTCATCCCTCCAACCGCTTGCGGTGGAGGGTACAGCCATCTTCAAAAAGATTTGGTCAAGAGCCTTGCCTGCGTCTCTCGCGTACGCCTCACTCCCGACTATTCACACCCAGCCCCCCGCTACTCACGACTCAATTCATCCCTCCAACCGCTTGCGGTGGAGGGTCTATCGAACCTCAGAAAGAGATCACCCAGCTCCCCGCTACTCACTACCCACTACTCACTACCCACTACCCACTACTCACTACCCACTACTCACTACCCACTACTCACTACTTACTACCCTCACCAACTTCACCCGCAGAGTATAGGTATCCCCCGAACCCCCCGGCATCTCCACACCCTTCGCGCTCATCGTGATCGAATTCGGAATACAAGAATCCTCCGGGAAAACTGCCTCGCCCTTTGCCTCAATCCCTTTAGCCCACCCCGAATCGCTCATCGCCACAGCGCACCTAAAAGTCTTCTTCTCTTTGTCCCAAACGCCCGCCGAAAACTCCAACCGCGTCACCTTCGGCGTATCAGCCTCCTCGATCGTGCGCTTAAAAGCGCTGCTCGCGTTCGGCCCAAACCGATCGGGACACAGGAAATCCACCAATTGATTCAGCCTCTGTTCCTGCTGCTGCCGCCCACCCTCCACGAGCTTTGTCCGAAGTCCATAAGGGTCCACCGTATATTGCTCAATTAACGGCTCAAGCCCCGGCGGCATTGGAACGTCAACCTCACCGATCTTGTTGCCCGTCATCGTCCGCTTCGATTCGATAGCGAATGAACCCTTCAACCGCTCAAGGACTTTCTTCTCGACACGATAGGTGAAGGACTGCTCTAGTTCTCCGGTCTCCGAATCCAAAAACTCCTCGGTCACCGTCGAGACCCACGTCTCGCCTTTGGTCAAAGGAAGCGTATCCTGAGCCGGGGTTGGCAGGCCAAGAATGGCAACGGCAATAGCTGCAACCAGCATTAACGTCCACCTTCGAGCGGCTTTTCGCCAGCTTTGGTGTAGCCTTGCTCTCGGGCAAGCTGTTCGCGCCCAGACGGGCTCTCATACTGCCCCTTCTGCCTCAGGAGGGCCTCACGGTCTTGTTCGGCCTTCTTCATCTCAGAAACCTTCTTGTCGGCCTTGACGCGCTGCTGATTGTACGTGTCCCACGTTCGAGCGCTCAGCGCAATGCCCACGGCAACCGCAACCCCAACAAACACCATCTCCCAAACGATTCTTTGCTTTTTCATTTCACAAATTGATGCAGGATCAGGTTCGTATTCCCAGGGGCTCCTGCCGGTACGCCCGCCGTTACGATCACCGAGTCCCCAACCTTTAGACGTTTGTGTCGAAGAAATCCGTCCATCGCCCGCTCAACGATTTCGTCTGTCGTGCTGGGCAGGCCGATATGAATGGCCTCAACGCCCCACACCACCGCCATCTGAAGCTGAGTTTTATTGTCCCAAGTCGCACACAAGATCGGCATGTCCGGCCGGAATTTGCTCACCAAACGTGTCGTCTGCCCGCTTGTGGTGGTCGTCAAAATCGCCTTCGCCCCAATCAGGCTCGCCAGCCTCGCCGTGGAGTGCGCCACAGCCTCCGTCGACTCCAGTTCATTGCGCTTCACCGGCTTGTTCAAAAGCGCCTCGTGGTCGAGCATATCCTCTGCTTCACACGCGATCTTTGCCATCGTCTTGACCGCTTCAATCGGATACGCGCCGGAAGCCGTCTCGCCGCTAAGCATGATCGCGTCCGTACCGTCCAAAATTGCGTTCGCAACGTCGGAGGCCTCCGCCCGCGTTGGCCGCGCCACCGTCATCATGCTCTCAAGCATCTGCGTGGCCGTGATCACCGGCTTGCCCGCTTCATTGCATTTGCGGATGATCTTTTTCTGCGCCATCGGCACCTGTTCAAGGTCCATCTGTAGGCCAAGGTCGCCCCGCGCGACCATGATGACATCGCTCGTCTTCAAGATCTCTTCGATGTTGCGCAGCGCTTCTTTGGTTTCAATCTTCGCACACAGCCGGATGTCCTTGTCGTAGGTGTCGGTGAGCCGCCGAAGTTCGCGCATATCAGCTGCTGTCTTCACATAGCTCAGCGCGATGAAATCCACCCCCAACCGACAGGCTTCGTAAACGTCCTGGCGGTCTCGATCCGTCAGAGCTGGGGTGTCGAAGACCCTCCCCACAACCGTCAAGCCTTTTTTGCTCTTGAGGGGGCCTCCATTGACGACTTTCGCATCCCAATACCCCTCATGCTTGGCGCCCAATCGAAGCTCAATCTCTCCGTCGCCCATCAAAATCCGGTCGCCCGTCGCCAAAACTCGAACGATCTCCGGCTGACGAATTGGAATGAGCACCCCATCCTTCTCTCCAACCGTGACGCTCTCACCAGCCTTCAAGTCCACCACGCCGCCCTTCAGCTCACCGATCCTAAACTTGGGCCCCTGCAGGTCAGCCAGGATCGCCACCGGACCAAGGTCGGGCGAGAGCTCCCGAATCCAAGCGACAGCCGCCGCCTTGCTCTCCCAGTCGCCGTGGCTGCAGTTAAGCCGGGCAACGTTCATCCCCGCGTCGATCAGCTCCTTGATCTTTTCGCGCGTATCCACGGCGGGCCCGAGTGTGCAGACAATCTTTGTGCGTCGTTTCATAGTTCCTTTGCCTCCAGACGCATTGCCCAAAGGCTCATGCTCACACTCGCTAACGGAGGGCGCGTATCAAACACTAAAGACGTTCAAACTCCCCTTTACGCCCCTAACCCGATGAATCTCGCGTCAACCGGCTCAGCGTCGCCTCCATGATGTCGGTCGTTTGCGCACTCACGCTATAGACCAGCGCCTCCCGATAAATCCGTTGAGCGGGGTGAGTGATGATGTTTGCCGCTCCGCTGGAAGACACGATCGCCGCATGGGCGCAGCGCACGGCAAGCTCAATCGCCCAGGCCCTAATGCGCAGCTTCTCATCGGTCACCACATCAAGCCCACTCTCCTGAGCCTTGCCCATCGCGGCCCTGCAAGCCCCAAACTCCTCAAGCAGCGCGCTGTAAGTCACTGGCAAGAACGGAAGTGGTTTCTTCTCGGCGTTGCGCTCCAAAACGTCAAGCCCCGCCCGCGCGCACCCAATCGCATAATGACCCTGCAGGACGATGTTGATCATGTCGTTGCGGCGAGCCCACTCCGATGGCTTGATGAACAGGATCAAAGAATCGGGGATAAACCAATCCCTTAGCGTCGCGCCCACCGTCTGCGCCGACTCCATCGCACACAGCCGCATCGGTTCGGAGAGCGTCGTCGTGCCGGCATTTGGGGGAGCCTGCGCTATCGTCTCCAATGGGGCAATCCCGTAAACCGCCTTACCGTCGGGCAGCGTTGCGCCAACGATGTATTCAGGATAGAAGCTCCAGCCCGTGATCCAAGGCACCGACCCGTTGATAACATAGCCGCCTTCGACCCTCTCAGCCGTGATCATCGGATCTCCTGCCCTTCGCAACTGGCTGATCCCAATGCCGAGCAACCGTTCACCGCCCGCCATGCGCGGAAGGTACTCGGCCTTCAAACCGTCGTTGTCGCATTTGGCGATGAGCGATACCGCGCTCTGATGTTGGGTCATCAAGAAGGAGAGCGAGCCCGAATAGCGCGCACTTGCCTCTTGAAACTCTCTAAACTCTTTCTCGGGCAGCGCAGGCCCGCCAAACTCCATCGGACGCTTGAGCGCCATCAAATTCTTGTCGCAAAGACCCCTGAGGGCTTTGCGCAGGGCCTCAGGATCAAGGTCGATATCCGCCGCACTCGGCCCGACCTCTTCTCGAAGATAGGTTTCTGCTTCGTGCAACACTTCTTGGGGAGTCAATTCAACCCTCCACCACAATCTTCGTGAAGTCGCAAGCCTGCAAAAGCTGAATTCGCGCGGCCTGAAGAAGTGTCAGTCGTGCCGTTCGCACCTTCTCATCCTCAACCATCACCATCGTCGAATCAAAGAATGCGTTGATCGGCCCCTGAAGCTTTCGCAGGGCAGCAACCATCTTTCCAGGCGTAGATTTGTCGGCGGCATTCGCTTCGTCCAGCGCCAACGCCAAGCTCAAACCCTCAGCCGAGTCCAAAGCAGTCCGGTCGAGCGATTGCAAAGGGGCCAGCTTTTCAAATCCGATCCCCTTCTGTTCTGCCGCACTCACAATATTGATCGGACGCGTCGCCGTCTGGATAAGCGGAATATCGTCAGCGATCAGCTTGACGCACTCAAGCCCAAATTTCACCGCCTCAGGATTAAAGGCGCGACTCGGGTCGTCCGCCTGAATCGCCGCATCCAAGTGATCCTTCTCGGCATCCGGGAACAGATTGACGTACCGCGCCACGAAAAGCTCTTTCGCCGCAGTTAGGGTTTTAGACAGGTCCAACTCGTGTCCCTGCCCCCGATAAATCTCCGATGCCTTGGTGAGCAAATCTTGATAGTCCGACGTCATCCCCGGCATCATCCACGCCGCCTCGATCAACAGCGTCACCGCTCGACGGAGCCCAAACGGATCGCTCGAACTCGTGGGAATCAAACCCAACCCGAGGTAGCCCGCTAGCTTGTCGAGCTGGTCCGCCATCTGCAGGCGAACCGCCGTCCGCGAGCCTGCGCAGTTCGGCGGGTTCGGATTCTTGCCCAAATCATAGTGGCTCGCCACTGCATGACATGCGGCATCCGGGAAGCCCTCCCGCCGCATATACTCGCCGCCCACCACGCCCTGCAATGAAGCCAACTCGCTGACAAGACCCGTTGAGAGGTCGGCCTTGGCATACAGACCTGCCGTTGCCGCAAACTCAATCTCTTCCTCCGGCCCACCCGACTCCTGCGCCACCAAAGACGCCAGCTTGGCAAGCCGGTCAGCCCGTTGCCGAACCGAGCCTAACTTTTCCTGGAACACAATCCCTTCGCACTTGTCGAGAAAAGCAGAGATCGAGTGCTTCTTGTCCTCATCGAAGAAGAATTTGGCATCGTTGAATCGAGCGTTCAGCACCCATTCGGTCCCAGCCCTAACCGTCTCATCTTCCCCCGAATTCCGGATGAAAATGAACTTGTTCGTCAGCTTTCCGTTACTGTCACGGATCGGAAACATCTTCTCGTGCTTCGCCATCGCTGTCACGAGCACTGATACCGGTAAATCCATGTAGGAAGTCTTGAAGCTGCCCTCGATCGGTGTGGGCCACTCCGTTAGAAAGACGTTCTCGGCAACAAGCGCATCCGGCATCTCTGCGGTTCCGCTCGCGCTAATGGTCGCCACTTCACGAATGGTCTTTTCGCGCTCTGCTGGATCGGGCTCAACTTTGCGTGAAAGCAACCCGTTCACCAACTCTTCGTAGCTCTTCGCTCCGAACGCATCCGGGCTATAGAAGCGATGCCCTCGGCTCTCCAACCCCGCCTGGACGCCCTCCACGTCAAAAGGAACGACGCTGCCACCAAACGAGGCCAGAATCCACCGAATGGGACGGGCAAAGCGCATCTTAGAGGCGCCCCACCGCATCGACTTATCGAAGTTCAGCCCTCGAATTGACGCAGGCAAAACCTCAGAAAGCACTTCGAGGGTCGGACGCCCAGGGATCGTCTTCGTCACCCAAACGTAGCCGTCGCGCTTCTCTGCCTGACCGGGATCGACCCCCTGGCCCCGACAAAACCCCTCCATCGCCTTACTGGGGTTGCCGTCCGCATCAAAAGCCGCCGCAAGCGCAGGACCGCGCTGCTCCTTCACCTGGTCGGGCTGCCGGTCGGCAACGTCGGAAAAATGCACGATGAGCCGTCGCGGCGTTCCAATCGGAGGATTGCCTTGAGTAAAAGGGATGTTCGCCTCGGTGAGCCTTGTCTCGATGTTTTGGGCAAGGTCGGTGTAAGCCTTCTTGACGAAGGTCGCGGGCAGTTCTTCAACACCAAGCTCAAGGAGCAGATCGGGCATAGGCCCACAGTTTACCGGGATGCCCCAGGTTCAAATGAGCTTAGGACTCAATAGTTTCTTCCACAGGCTCATCAGAAACCAGAGCTTTGAGTGGCACGTCTTCTGTCGCGGGCAGCAAGGCAGGCCAATCCGCCGACGCCAAATTGCGAACGTTGCCGACAACCGGCTCCAACTGGGCGACCTCCTCGCCAACCGCAACCTTGGTTTCGTGGAACCGCCGTGCGCGAGGAAGCACCCGCGCTTCCAACGACCCAACCGTATCGTTGTACGACTTCACCGCTGTATCCAAATTCCGCCCCACACGCTGGAAATTCCCCGCCATTGTGCGAATGCTCTCATAGAGGCTCTTGCCAAGCTCGCTGACCTCTTTGGCGCTCTGCGCAAGCTGCTCTTGTCGCCAACCGTAAGCCACCGCCTTGAGAAGGGCAATCAAGGTTGTCGGCGTTGCAATAATCACGTTGTTCTTCGCACCAAACTCGATCAACTCTGGGTCTTGGTGGAGCGCCGAACTGTACTCCGACTCCAACGGCAAGAACAAAACCACAAACTCGGCCGACTCGAACGCTTGCCAATATGACTTGCTCGAAAGCTTCTGCACGTGCTGACGAATCAAGACGGCGTGGTGCTTGAGCCGCTCGGCCCGCGCGCCCTCCTCCTCCATCTCCATCGCATCCAAATAGGTCGAGGTCGGCGCCTTGGCATCGACGACGATCTGCTGGTTGTTCGGCAGGCGCACGATCAGGTCAGGACGCTGGCGGACATCTTCGGTAGTCACGGAAACCTGCTCCGTGAAGTCGCAGTACTCGATCAGGCCCGCCATCCGTACGACGTTCTTCAGGTGCATCTCGCCCCAACGTCCGCGAGTCGCAGGGTTGCGCAAAGCCTGCACAAGGTTCTGAGTTTGGTTGTGAAGACCCTTTTGAAGATCGCCCAGTGCGCGAATCTGCTCGGTGACCGTCGCCGTTGAGTCGATCCTGGACTTCTCAATCTCCTCAATCTTTTTCTGATAGCCCGCTAAGGCCTCGTTGATCGGTTTGACCAATTGATCAATGGCCTGCTTTCGCTGCTCCAGGTCCCCAGCCGACTCCTTCTTCAGGGCATTAAAGCGCTCATTCGCTAACTCTAAGAAGCGTGCGTTATTCTTCTCGAGCGCAGTAGTCGATGCGGCAAGGAAAGCCTCCTTGAGCTCCTTCTCAGCCTCCTCAAGGAACTTCTTCGTCTCTTCGAGGTTTTTCTTCTCCGATTCAAGCGTCGCGACGTGCGTACTCAACTGAGCGATCTTAGCGGTGAGCTCCGAGCGCTCAGATTCCAGAGCGCCCACCCGCCCGGCCCGCTCTTCGAACTTCGCACGATCCGACTGGACCTCCGAAAGCTGCTTGCGGATCTCCTCTGCCTCTTGGGTCTTTGCCTGCAACAGTTCGGAAGATCCCGACTGCTGAGCACGCAAGATCGCTCTGGCGATAAAGTATCCGCCAACCAAGCCCACCACTCCCGCGACAAGAACCCAAAGATTTTCCATAAAGTATTTGTAAGCTATCGGCTATCGGCGATAGCTGATCGCTGATCTCCCCCAATTATATCCCTTCTGTAGACGTATCTCTACCTGGATTCGGCTTCCGTGGAAAACTCATCCCCGCGCCAGTGACCATGCCAACCAGCATCCCAGAATCCCAAACGCCACGCTTCCCAACACATAAAGCAGCGCCATCAACCCCCGACCCTGGTCTACAAGTTGGAATGCCTCCCAGGAGAATGTGGAAAAAGTTGTAAAGCCGCCCAACACTCCGACGCCCAAAAACACACGCCACGATCCGGACATCTCTTGCCGGAACATAACCCCCATCAAAACGCCGATCAGGATTGAGCCGACAACATTGACGATAAACGTCGCCCAAGGGAATCCAGGGATAGTCGATTTGGATGCAAAGGCGAAGCTAATCCAAAACCGGCCAAGCGCGCCGACTCCAGCGCCCAAGAAAACAACGAGACTATCCGACCACGAAGGCACGAACAGAAGTTACCGCACGGGGGCGGTGATTTCCTTCCGCTTCGCCATCTTCGTCTTTTGTCGAAGGATCAGCGCGTAGGCCAAAATCGTCGCCCATAATGCCACGTCGTCGGCGAGGCCAAGCACAGGAATAAGGTCAGGAATGAGGTCAACCGGAGACACGCCGTAAGCCAATCCGCCGACAAACAGCGCGGCTATGCGCATCCAAGGATAACGGCTTGAAGGAATT
Source organism: Fimbriimonadaceae bacterium (assembly GCA_019638775.1). Taxonomy (NCBI): domain Bacteria; kingdom Bacillati; phylum Armatimonadota; class Fimbriimonadia; order Fimbriimonadales; family Fimbriimonadaceae; species Fimbriimonadaceae bacterium. The sequence goes on from JAHBTD010000001.1 coordinate 733,903, forward strand.
TGACTCATATCCCTTATGACCACATCCCGAAAGCCTGGGTTGCAGGGATAGGGACTCTGGTGAAGGGAGGGCAACGCTCTGTCGTTGCCGTTAAATCTCAGCAGTCGGGAGGGCAACGCTCCGTCGTTGCCGTTAAATCTCAACAAACGGGAGGGCAACGCTCCGTCGTTGCCGTGAACCAAACCAGCAATTTCCCTAAAGCGCAAACCGATTGCGTCGGAATCGTGCCGGGGTCATTCCCATCGATGTTTGGAACGTCCGCGTCAGGTGGCTCTGATCGGCAAATCCGGTCTGCACCGCGATCTGCGAAAGCGGCAACTCTGTGTCCCGCACCAACCGCACCGCTGCGGCAAGCCTTAGCTCACGAACGTACTCGGCAATCGAGCAGTCGAAGTGGCGCTGGAACATGCGGGTGAGGTGGATCGGGTGAACGCCAACCAGATCGGCGATCTCTCGTACCTTCAAGCCCTTGCTGTAGTTCGATTCGATAAAAGACTTCGCTGTAAGAATCCACTTGGGGATATCGCGCTCGGTTGGGTTGCCAAGTCTTGCAGCTTCGGTGAGGATATCAAGCACAACCGACTCGATAGCTAACGTCGCGACCGCATCGTTCCGTCGAATCTCAGCATAAAGCCGCTCGGCAAGCTGGATCGCTGGCCCAGCCTCGATGGTATGGGGAACTTCAAGAACCCGTGTGGTTTCGGTCAGGTGTCGGCCTCGCTCGCCAAAGAACTCGATATTGATGCTGTGCATCTCTTCCGGTCCAATCTGGTCGGCGTGAGGCATGCCCGCAGGCGTAAAGGCGAGGGTTCGTGTGTTCAGCTCGCGAGAACCGTTGTCAAGGTGCTCAACGCAGCTTCCCGCAAGGATAAAGGTGATATACGGATTGTCATGGACATGCATCGGCATCATGAGTGATGCTGGATAGACCAACTCAATCACACGCATGCCATCCAACGTATTGGCCCTTATCTGACGCCCATAGAATTCCATTACACGTACCACCCTCAACGTTACGAAGTGCATTCAGGCTAAGTTGCCGAACTGCACCAACAGACCGAATGTTAGGTCTAATTTGGGCAACTTGATTTCAAATAGCCTCAAATAATGCCTAACGAATCTTTTTGAACAAAGTTCACAAATCTCTGTCAGAACTATGTCCCGGAAAAAGTTTTGCCTCAGGATCAAGCCGAGTTTTCGCTACACACACCGCGGTCACGGCCTCTCCGACGCCTGTTGCAATGAGCTTGAGTTTACCGTCGAAACCGCAAACATCCCCCACAGCAAAGACACCAACTTTGTTCGTCTCATAACTGACGGGATTTGCAACAATTTGGTTCTTGTCAATCTCCAAACCCCAGTCTTTTATGGGGCCAAGGCTCGATTTAAACCCGATGTTAACAATAACTGCATCCACATCAAGCCGCTCGGTCTCCTTCGTCTGCGTGTTCTCCAGAGTCACACCGCAAAGGCAGTCCTCACCGTGCAACTCCTTCACCACGCTCCAAAGCTTCATCTGCACCGAACTCTTCTTCACGTGCTCAACCGTATCTTCGTGAGCCCGAAACTGATCTCTACGGTGGACCAGGTGAATCTCCTTGGCGATGGGCTCAAGGTTCAGACACCAATCAAAAGCGCTGTCCCCGCCACCAACGATCGCAATCCGCTTGCCCTCAAAGATCGCCTTCTCTTTAACTCCGTAATAGATGCCCTTGTGTTCCAGCTCATCCTCACGCGCCACCCCGATCTTCGTCGGTGAAAACGCGCCAATGCCCGCTGAGATGATGACGGTTCGGGTCGGATACCGCCCCTTTTCGGTCGAGATCGTATAGCCCTCCGGCTCCTCTTCAAGGGTCAGCGCCGTCTCACCCAAGACCACCTCCGGGTTGAACTGCGTCCCCTGAATGACCATCTCCCGCGCCAAATCCCTCGCAAAGACCTTCGGAAACCCCGGCATATCAAAAACGTACTTCTCGGGATAGAGGGCAACTAGCTGTCCGCCAAGCTCGGGAAGGCTGTCGATAATACGAACGGACATCCCGCGCATCCCCGCATAGAACGACGCAAAGAGGCCGCAAGGGCCCCCTCCGATGATAGTGATATCGACGCGATCCATGGCTGTGTGCGGAAGAACAACTAGGAGAATACTCGCTTAAGCGCGGTTCATAATGGGCCCGAGCATGACCGAAATCGACCTCAGCCCCGGACTCCAATCAACCGTCGAATCAAGGGTGGACGCTTGCGCCGAGCGGCTGGGACTCCTCTCGCAAAAGGGGTCCTTAAAGTCGTATCCCGGCTGTACACACTGGCACTTCAAGAAACCCGGAACAGCCGGAACCCTCGAAGCGACATGGTGGCCCAAAACGGGACGGCTTTGGCTCAAGATAGCCGCCAACCGCAAAGCCGATTGGATGAGCGATGCGATAGAAGGGCTTGCAGCGGAGTTCGGTCACTCAATAGACGAGTAGTCTTCGGCTGAGTGGAACGCCAGGGTAACGGGTCCGCATGATCCCCTAACCGCTCAACATTCAAGCTAATCCTCGCAAACTCCCCACCAATTTCAAACCTGTGAAATACAATATCAGGGACAGGTGAATGGCTATGTTGATTGCGATTGCGATTCTATTCAGTCAACCCGCGAAGATTGATCTAACCATCAGCGCCGCTCCACTCAAATCCGTTGTCGCGGCGATGAGCGAAAAGTCCGGTGAAACCCTCACCGTGAGCTTGCCACTCGCCAGTGAGATCATGTCCGTTGATGCTCAGGGTGTGGAACTAAGCGACCTGATGAACCGCATCGCCAACGCTGTTTACGGGAATTGGGAGAAGCAGAGCGACCGCTGGCTCCTCACCCGCGACACTCAGCGCAAGCGGGACATGGAGAGCGCGGAGATGGCTTCGCGTCGCAAGTTTTGGGACAACACCATAGGCGTACGGATCAAGGAGTTCGAGAAGCAGCCGGAGTTTACGCTTAAGCAGGCTTTCGCGGTCGAAGACGATCTTGCCAAGCTCGACGCGAAGGCGCAAAAAGCCGACGAGCCGTTCTTGATGTTCCAAGAGTACAAAAAGCTCTACGACAAGGCTCCTGCAAACCGGCTTGCCATGAAGCTCCTTTCGATGGTCGATCTGACGAAGGTTTGCCAGGCCAAGCTCGGTGAAAACGTTGTCTTCTCCACGCGTCCAACGCAGATTCAGAACGCCTTCCCTTCACAAGCAAGAAAGGCGTTGGATGATTTTTCCAAAGAGCACGCTATTTGGGCAGATGCCATGGCAAAAGCTCCCGAGCGGCCTAACCGTGGAAGCAGTTTTGGCGGCGATCCCCGATTCGGTACCGACTTCGGCAGCGCGGGTCCCTTCGATGCTGCGGTTGTGATCTGCACGCTGGCGAACTATGTCAACACCCAGATTTACATCACCGGCCCGGATGGAAAGACGGTTGCCGTGGCGGGAGTCCAGCAGACAGCTCCTTGGTTCGAGGCGGCGCTGACCGGGACACGGACCGAAACGCCCGGCGAGAAGGAGCCCTACCGGCTCAGCTCCGCAGCCTACGAGTTCCTGAGAATGCGCGATCTTAGCTACGGCCCCGACCGGATGCCCCTCAACGACGAGTGGAGAAAGCGACTGCTGCAGCCGGAAGTCGATGAACCGCTTGGATTTGTCGCGGGGGAGATCGCTCATGCCTGGGCGAAACGCCGCAAAAAGCATCTTGTGGCCCGTCTGCCAGACGATCTCCTCATCCCCTATGAAAGGGCCGTGCAGAAGGATCGCATCGACTTGGAGCTCTGGACCTCCTATGCCAAGAATGCTCTGCACCTAGAGTTTCAGGAGGATGGCGACTGGCTCACCATCCGCCCAGAGAGGCCACAGCAGACCGCAATCGAGCACACCGATCGTTTGGCTCTCGCCAAACTAGCTCGGTCCCTTGTCGAAACAGGCATGGTCCGCTTGAATGTGATCGCAGACTACGTGAAGACGAACGGAAGCATCGGAGAGTGGGACCCCATGGGTTTCTACTACGCGAGCATCCTCCTGCCACGCTGCGAACGTATCTTGCAGTTTATGAACTGGCCTGCGGTGAGAGTTTATGCCGAACTGAGCTACAGCCAGCGCGAAGCCTTCATTGCAGGTGTGCCGATTCCAGTCGATCAGCTTTCACCCACGGCTCGCCAGTCCATGAAACATCTGGTTTACGATGGCAATGTTTACAATGTGTTTCAGCCGAACGATCGTTCTGGCGAGACCGTTCATCCCGCCCTGTCCTCGCTGCCGTCCGTTGTCGCACCGAACGGGATCGTCTCTGGGATGGTCCTGCGAGGGACTGCCGTAAACGATGAGATCGTCCATGTGGCAACGCCTCAGCGAGACAATTACGCGGCATGGGCTCAACAGCTCACGGCGGCTCAACTTGCCGGTGCCCTTCGTCAAACGGGTGGGAATATCCGAAAAGAGGATTCGTATTGGCTCGGGGAATGGACGAACGCGACCATGATCGTGGATTGCGGCGGTGGAATCAAAGCCAACTATCATCCGCTCGTCGACTTCAGAGTTGACCTGCGCACAAATCCCACAACCTACGACGGCCTCCCACAGGTGTTCAAAGAAAAGGTGAAGGCGGCTGAGGGAGGATAGCCCTTCGCCCCTTCACAGACCCAACGCCCAAAACCCCATCCCAGTACACTCCTGGGCCTATGGTTCTCAAACTCGGTATCCCAAAAGGCAGCCTGCAAGAGGCGACCTTTGCGCTGTTCGAGCGCGCGGGCTTCCGGTTTCGGACATCTTCACGATCCTATCAACCGGTCGTAGATGATCCCGAAATCGAACCCGTCTTGCTCCGTCCCCAAGAAATCCCGACCTACGTCGAGGATGGTGTGATCGACGCTGGCCTAACCGGGCATGACTGGATCACCGACTGCGGCGCGGACGTCCATGAGATCTGCGAACTGCGCTATTCCAAACTCACCGACAACCCCATCAGGATCGTTCTAGCCGTCCATCAAGAGAGCCATTTCGAGAAGCTGGAACACCTTGCAGGAAAGCGGATCGCCACCGAATATGTCCGCCTTGCCGAGCGGGCATTCAAGGATCGCGGCATCACCGCCGACATCGAGTTTAGCTGGGGGGCGTGCGAAGTCAAAGTCCCTCAACTCGTCGATGCGATTGTGGTCAACACCGAAACCGGCTCCTCCCTCCGGGCCCATAACCTCCGCATCATCGAGACGCTGTTGACGTCAACCACTCGGTTCGTGGCGGGAAAGCATGCCTGGGCCGACGATTGGAAGCGCACCAAGCTGGAGTCGATGGCGATTCTCCTCACCGGGGCGATGAACGCCAGCCGACTGGTTGGGCTCAAAATGAACATTCCGGTGGAGAAGAAGGATGAAGTTTTGGGGCTGCTTCCTGCAATCCAAAACCCAACCCTTTCGCCACTGGCCGATGCGCAATGGTTCGCTGCAGAAGTGATCCTAAGCGAGAAAGAGGTCCGCGAGCTCATCCCGGCCCTCAAACGCGCCGGGGCGACGGGCCTGGTGGAGTATCCGCTGAATAAAGTGATCTACTGATTTTGGATTTTAGATTTCGGATTTTGGATTGAGGAAATCCCCTTCCTTGCGAACGGCGAAGCCTTCGTGAGGGAGGGGACTAAGGGGAGGGAGAAAACACCATTTGTATGCCTCAGTCCTCCCAAAGGGTTGAGGCTGCATGAGCGCGCCAGTTTAGCCTCAACCCTAAGAAGGATTGAGGCATAAAACGAACCACAAGCCCAGTCGGTGATCGTCCATCAGGCCGCAGCATTTGCAAGCAACCCCCATCCCTTAATCCCTTCCCCTAAATGCAGGGGGAAGGGACCGTTGCCAAACACCAGGGTCAACTCCATGCCTTCCATGCCTTCCATGCCTCAGTCCTCCCAAAGGGTTGAGGCTGCATGAGCGCGCCAGTTTAGCCTCAACCCTAAGAAGGATTGAGGCATAAAACGAACCACAACCCCGGTCGGTGATCGTCCATCAGGCCGCAGCATTTGCAAGCAACCCCCATCCCTTAATCTCTTCCCCCTAAATGCAGGGGGAAGGGACCGTTGCCAAACACCAACGTCAACTCCATGCCTTCCATGCGTCAGTCCTCCCGAAGGATTGAGGCTAAGAACTCGGTGGGAGTTAAGAATCAACCCAGCCGTAAGGACGGTTGAAGCATTCTCTCAACCATTTACGTCCCGATGCCTTGAACCTGACTGTGCCAAAATTCAGGCTTATCATGAGCAGCAACAAAGGGATCACGTCTCGCTCAGAAGACTACAGCAGATGGTACAACGAGCTGGTTGAGCGAGCTCAACTCGCCGAACACTCCGGCGTCCGCGGATGCATGGTCATTCGCCCGAACGGTTACGCCGTTTGGGAACTCATGCAGCGCGGCCTTGACGATATGTTCAAGGAGACCGGACACGAAAACGCTTACTTCCCTCTGCTGATCCCTAAATCTTTCTTGAGCAAAGAGGCCGAGCACGTTGATGGCTTTGCGAAAGAGTGCGCGGTGGTGACGCATCACCGACTTATGAACGCGGCGGACGGCTCGGGCGTGGTTGTAGACCCCGACGCCAAACTGGAAGAGGAGTTGGTCATCCGCCCGACCTCGGAAACGGTGATTTGGAACCAATACAAAAGTTGGATTCAGAGCTACCGCGACCTGCCGATTCTCATCAACCAGTGGTGCAACGTCATGCGCTGGGAGATGCGAACGCGTTTGTTCCTACGCACGGCTGAGTTTCTTTGGCAGGAGGGGCACACCGCCCACGCGACCCTTGAGGAGGCCGAAGCCGAGACCATGCAGATGGTGCGCGTGTATCAGCGCTTTGCCGAGGAGTTCATGGCGGTGCCGGTTTTGGTTGGGAAGAAGTCGGACAACGAGAAGTTTGCCGGGGCTTTGCACACCTACTGTATCGAGGCTTTAACGCAAGACCTTCGCGTCATTCAAGCGGGGACTTCACACAACCTAGGGCAGAACTTCGCCAAGGCTTTCGACGTGACGTTCACCAACGCCGAAGGCAAGATCGACCACGTTTATGCGACGTCATGGGGCGTTTCTACGCGGTTGATCGGGACGCTCATCATGGCGCACTCCGACGACAAGGGCTTTGTCCCGCCGCCCCGGCTTGCGGCAACACAGGTCGTTTTCGTGCCGATGGGACGCGACGAAGAGACTCGTGAACTCACCTACGGAGTGAGCGATAAGCTTGCGGCTGAACTGAAAGGCATGCGCTGGAAGGAGATGCCGATCCGCGTTAAAGTCGACAAGCGCGAGAAGGAGTCGCCGGGCTTTAAGTACAACGATTGGGAGCTGAAAGGTGCGACGATCCGGGTGGAAGTCGGGCCGCGTGACCTTGAGCAGAACTCCGTGATCCTCTCCCGCCGAGATACGGGCGAGAAGATGACGCTGACCTTGGATCAGGTCGTAGGGGAGATCCCGAAGCTGCTGGATTCCATTCAGCAAAGTCTGTTCGACAAAGCTCTCGCATTCCGTAACGAAAACACGCACCGCGTGGATACGTGGGAAGAGTTTGAGAAGGCGTTCGAAGGCGAAGGCGGCCCGGGGCTGGTCATGGCGCATTGGGACGGCACCAATGAAACGGCAGAACTGATCGCGGCGAAGACAAAGGCGACGATCCGGTGTATTCCGTTCGAGCCGCTCGATCCGGCGGATGCTCAGCCTGGGAAGTGTGTGTTGACGGGTAAGCCGAGCGAACAGCGGGTTGTGTTTGCGAAGGCGTACTAGGAGCGTTGGCAGGTGGTTGGCAAGTTGTTGGCAAGTGGTCGGCGCAGTCCGATTTATGCTGGGATTTCTCACAAAAACACTAAGAACCACAAAGGAGAGTTCGCTACCTCAAAAAGCTTGCCCTTTGAGGTTGGAGGGACATTGTCCTCAATGTCCAACAGCAGTCACTGTGGACTGTGACCCTCCATAAAGAGGTTGGAGGGACATTGTCCTCAATGTCCAAGAGCGGTCACTGAGGACAGTGACCCTCCAGCGAAAGACTAGGTCGAACCAAAGCAACACGCTCTTTTGCCCCGCACACCAATAGGCGCCGCAACCTTAACACGGGCTTAACCACCGGACTCTTAACAATCGTCCACACTCTCAAGGCAGGACTCTTAACTGAGGGAGTAAACTCCGCAGACGGTTTCTGCGTCTCGGCGCAGGTTCAACTGAGGAGATATACAGACTTGGGAAGCGCATACACACCCGGACTTACGGTTAGCGGAGACATTGTCGTCCGACGCCTGCGACGATTGCCGATCAAAGGCGAAGTGCTGATTAACGTCGGCGACGCCGTGGAACCGGATACCGTCGTTGCCCGTGCCGTCCTGCCCGGCGTACTACAGACCATCAAGCTTTCGGAAAAGCTCGGCATCGAAGCGAGAGACATCCGACAGTTCTTCCGGTTTTCGGAGGGCGACGCGGTTGAGAAGGGCCAGGTCGTTGCCGAGACAAAAGGGCTCTTTGGGTTCTTCAAGTCCACGGTTCTTGCCGACTACGGCGGAACGATTGAGGCGATTTCAGAAGTGACGGGCAACGCGCTCGTACGGGAGCCGGGCATTCCTGTCGATATCGATGCTTACATCAAAGGCAAGATCGTCGAAATCCTTCCTGAAGAAGGCGCGATCGTCGAGACTCGCGGAGCGATGGTGCAGGGCATCTTCGGTGTCGGCGTCGAGAGATCGGGCGAGATTCGAGTTGCGGTTGCTGGGCACGATCAACCGCTTCACGCCGACAACATCCACGAATCGGACAAGGGCAAGATCCTCATCGGTGGTTCGGGCATCACGCTTGACGCCATTCAGAAAGCGGTGCAGGTAGGTGCGCAGGGCCTTGTTGCTGGTGGCATCCGTGACCGAGATTTGATCTCCTTCCTGGGATACGACATTGGAGTTGCGATCACGGGGCAAGAGGAGGTCGGCGTTTCGATCATGGTTACCGAAGGGTTCGGCTACCTTGCGATGGCGCAGCGAACCTTCGATCTTCTTCGGTCGCTGGAAGGAAAGCAGGCGAGCATCAACGGCGCGACGCAGATTCGTGCGGGCGTTATCCGCCCCGAGATCATCGTTCCGATGCCCGACCTTACTGGCGCTCCGCAGTCGGATTCGGGGGCAGGAGAGCTCACGATGGGCACGCCGATCCGAGTGATTCGCGAGCCGTACTTCGGGCAGATCGGGAAGGTGACCGAACTGCCGCCAACGCTCGTGGTGGTGGATTCGGGCGCGGAGGTCCGCGTGTTGAAGGCCATGTTGGATGGTGGCGAAGAGGTAACGGTGCCTCGCGCCAATGTCGAAATCATCGCGACCTAAGGACGCTCTCGGCACGGTGGTGTGAGTTGAGAGCGTTGTTAGATCGCAACGACCGTCTCGCGCCCGTGTTAGAGAGTTGAATCTTAGGTGAATGCATGAAAGTTTTAATCGTCGACGACGAACAGACGTTGCTGGAAACGGTAGAGAATAAGCTTCGGAAGGAGGGGTTCTCTACCTTTACGGCAGAGTCGGCTGAGGACGGAATGCGCCTCTTTCGGCGCGCAAAGCCCGACTTGATTATTCTGGACATCATGCTCCCACAGAGATCAGGCTACGACCTCTGCAAAGCCGTACGACGGGAGTCGACGACCCCGATCATCTTCCTTTCGGCACGAGCCGAGGAGACTGACCGCGTTCGCGGTTTGGAGATGGGGGCGGACGATTACGTCATCAAACCGTTCAACCTTAGCGAGCTTACGGCAAGGGTGAAAGCTGTGCTTCGCCGCGCCTCGGGCGATAAGCCGATTGAGGTTGTGGAGAGCGGAAATCTGCGCATCGACCCAGCGAGCCACGAGACGCTTATCGACGGCAAACCGCAAAGCCTTTCTCCGAAGGAGTTTGCTCTGCTTCACTTCTTGGTCAAGAACGCCGGGCAGGTTTTCAGCAGGGAAACGCTGCTCGATCGGGTGTGGGGCAAAGATGCATTTGTGAGTCCGAGGACGGTGGATGTTCACGTGCGCTGGCTCAGAACGCGGATTGAGCCGGACCCGGATAACGCCACGCGACTCATGACTGTTCGCGGTGTGGGTTATAAGTTTGTGGGCTAGCCCGGCGGCCAATCGAACTTCCGTCCGCCTAGCAGGTGCATGTGCAGATGGTCCACGGTCTGACCAGCGTCGATGCCCTGATTGATCACCAGACGATAGCCGTCGTCAAGGCCGAACTTCTCGGCGATTTTTCGTGCGGCGTTGATGAGGTGCTGATGATCGCCGGAATTGGGGACGGACGCCACCCCGGCGATCTCTTGTCGGGGCACGATGAGGACGTGGACGGGAGCCTGCGGACTGATGTCCTTAAAGGCGACGCAGTGATCGTCTTCATAGACGATCTCGGCGGGAATCTCTCTTTCGATAATTTTTGTAAACAGAGTTGGCATAGGCAAGCTCTGTATTCTGTGTTTAGTTGGGGATGTCCTGCTGCGCTGGACCGGGGGTCTCCTCCCCCTTGATGGGGGACGAACCAAAGGAGGGGGAGATTGGATGGCTCAACCTGCTGAGATAGGGGATTCCTGTGCCTCGGTCTGCCCTTGAGCTGGTGCCGGGGTAATCGTCACCCTCTCCCCTGCCCCTCTCCCATCAAGGGAGAGGGGATTATCCCGAGTGTAGCCTCCAGCCTGGTTTTCCAGACCGCGAGCGTTTACCAAGACCAAAGGCGGCTTTTCAATCCATATTTTTTTGTCATTGGCCTAACACCAGCAAAGAGTCCAAATGATCGGGTACATAAGTTGAAGGCAAGCGGAATGGCAACGAGGATATGCGTCCCTCAATGCTGAGGCTCCTGCTTGACGAACGGTGAGGGTAGCCAGATTTTATGTGTTTCAAACACACAACTTCGCCTCACTGATCTTTTTTGCTCGTTGGGACCCTCGTGAATCAAGAACGAAGAAGCGAATCGGACGAACCTCATCGGAGCTGTTGCGGCATCCTCCCACTGGGTACCGTCATTGCAGCAGGTGAGCTGCATCGTTCGCTATCCCATTCCGACAGAGCAAATTCCCCTTCGGAGGCGAAATGAAGACCGCCTCTAACTTCGCCAAGTACGCTTTTGGCGTTCTCATCTACAACCTTTTCGTGATCGCTTGGGGTGTTGCCGTTCGTGCGACGGGATCGGGCGACGGGTGTGGACAGAACTGGCCCAATTGCGATGGCGCGGTCATCCCGATTTTCCACGACGCGGCGACCTTCCTTGAGTATGGTCACCGTGTCTCCACGATGATTTCTGGCTTGCTCGTGCTTGGAATGATGGCATGGGCAATCGTCGGCTTCCCGAAAGGCCACATCGTTCGCAAGGCTTCCGCGGCAACGCTTTTCTTCCTCATTCTCGAAGCTCTTATTGGTCGAGAGTTGGTGATGAAGGGTTATGTCGTACACGACACGTCTGCGATGAGGGTGTTTTGGCTGTCGGTTCACCTTCTGAACACGCTCGTTTTCATTGGGTGTATCGCTGCAGTAGTCTTCTGGGCAAGCGGACATGCAACACCCAAGTTCAAGGGTCAGGGAGCGATTGGCTGGGCGATTGGTGCGGCAATCCTTGGCATGTTTGTGCTTGGCGTGAGCGGCGCGATGAGCGCCCTCGGCGACACGCTTTTCCCGAGCGACGGGCTGCTTAACGGCATCAAGCAAGATTTCACACCGGGCGTACACTTTCTGGTCAGCCTTCGTCCGCTTCACCCGCTGATTGCGACCTCTGTGGCTCTGTATATGATTCTGTTGGCAGGGTTGCTCGTGAAATTCCGACCCAGCGAACACGTAACGCGTGGCTCGAAGTGGGTCGTCGGATTGGTCATCGTACAGATGGCGATTGGAGTGGTCAATCTCCTGTTGCAGGCTCCGCTCGTGATGCAGCTGCTTCACCTTCTCGGTGCCGATCTGATGTGGCTCGCCTTCCTTTATCTGAGCATGTCGGCACTGGCGAGCAACGTTCAGCATACAGAGGAGTTCACAGAGGATCAGGAGCAGGCCCCAGAGCTGCATGGCATGGACCTCGTGAAGGCTTATGTTGCCCTCACTAAGCCCCGAGTCATCAGCCTTCTCCTCTTTACGACCTTGACCGCGATGATCATGGCGGCAGGCGGGTGGCCGGGCGTGACCCTCTTTAGCATCGTCGCCATCGGCGGCTATATGGCAGCCGGTGCGGCGAACGCGATTAACATGGTCATCGACCGTGACATCGACCGGACGATGAAGCGCACAAGCAAGCGTCCGACGGTTACCAGCGCGATCCCTGCGACGAATGCGCTGATGTTTGGCTTTGGGTTGGCGGCACTGTCATTTGTTCTGCTGTGGCTGGGTGCCAACCTGCTTTGCGCGATCATGGCGCTGGCGGGGCTTGTCTTCTATGTGATCGTTTACACGCTGATGCTCAAGCGCCGAACCTGGCACAACATCGTGATCGGCGGCGCGGCGGGCTCGTTCCCCCCGATGGTTGGGTGGGCAGCAGTCACAAACGATCTTTCGGCATTTGCGTGGATTCTTTTTGCTCTGATTTTTGTCTGGACGCCGGTACACTTCTGGGCGCTGGCTCTCATGATCAAGGACGATTACGCAAAGGCGGGTGTGCCCATGTTGCCCGTGGTTCGAGGGGAGCGTGTCACGGTCATTCAGATCATGATGTATGCGGTGCTGACCGCGATAATCAGCATTCTGCCCATGTTCATGAAAAACGTCGGCCTCCTTTACGTGGGCGTCGCCGTCCTGCTCAACGTGGGACTCTTTGTGAAGTGCATCGGATTGTTCAAAACAACCGAGCGTCCACAGGCTCTCAGTTTGTATAAGTTTTCTATGACATACCTGTTCGCGCTATTTTTGACATTGGCGATTGACCGCATTGGAGGCTGGTGATCGGGTAGTGTTTGTGCGATTTGACGGCGAGATGACGGATTTGATGAATAGATGCGCCGATGGCGTGGTAGAAAAGTCGGTCCTTTGGTCCGGCTTTTCTGCAATGACAGAGGACGAAGTTTAGGGGCTCCAGATATGGCTCAGATCTTTAAAGAAAGCTCGAATGTGATGGCAAAGCTTAGCTTGATGCTTGGCGCGACGGCGCCGATCATCTTGCTTTACGCGGGGTCAACGATCACGCGGTCGCCCGCGAACACCAAGGCAGGCGTTGCGCTTAACCAGCCGGTGCCGTTTAGCCACAAGCACCACGTGTTTGAGTTGGGCATCGACTGTCGGTACTGCCACGTTGCCGTCGAGAAGTCTGCCGTCGCCAGCGTCCCCACCACAGAGACGTGTATGAGCTGCCACTCTCAGATTTGGACGAACTCGCCGCTGCTGGAGCCTGTGCGAAAGAGTTACGAAGATGGGACGCCGTTGGTTTGGAACAAGGTCAACAAAGTTCCTGAGTTCGTTTACTTCAACCACTCGATTCATATTGAGCGGGGCATCAGTTGTAACCAGTGCCACGGCGCGGTTCAAGAGATGACGATGACATCGAAGGCACAGGCGTTCTCGATGGACTGGTGTTTGACCTGTCACACCGAGCCAGAGAAGTATCTGCTCAAGCCGGAGCAGATGTTGGCGCATCCTCACGAGCCAATGAAGCCGGACAGGAGCAAATTTCACAGCGCTAAGGAGTTCGATGCAGCGATGGAGGAGTATCCGAAGGAAGTTGCCAAGTATCAGGCCGCTGTGGAGACTTATAAGAAGGACATTCAGATGTCTCCCCGACAACAGGTTTTTGAGCTTTATCACATGTACCAAAGAGGGGACCGGCTTACGCCGCGAGGATACGACCTCACCAAGGGCTTAACGCACTCACTTTCGAGCGACGACCTTAAAGAGGGGCGTGAACTTGTCAAGAAGTACAAGGTCGAGAACGAGCAGCTCAGGGACTGCTACATCTGCCACCGTTAGGCGCAAAGGATTGAGCATGGACAACAGGAAGGAAGGGTTCAATTTAGAGGAGATCAGGAAGCGTCTCCAGGGCTCGAAGGGTAAAGAGTTCTGGCGCAATCTTGATCAGGTTGCGGAGACTCCCGAGTTTCGGCGATGGGCAGACGACGAGTTCCCCGAGCGTCAGAGCATGCTCGAAGTGGACCGTCGGTCGTTTATCAAGCTGATGGGAGCGACGATGGTGATGGCCTCCCTCGCCGGATGCCGCCATCTCCCTGAGGACAAGATCGTTCCTCGCGTGGTCGCGCCCGAGGATCAAGTTCCTGGGAAGCCGCTTTCTTACGCCACGGCGATGACGCTCAACGGCTTTGCGAAGCCGCTTTGGGCGACGAGCCGGTCGGGACGACCGGTCAAGCTCGACGGAAACGGAGACCATCCGGCGAGTTTGGGATCGACCGACGTTCTCGGTCAGATGGCGATTTGGACGATGTACGACCCCGACCGACAGCAGGTCGTTCAGGAAGGGCCTCTGCCGAGTTCGTGGGATTCGTATTTTGCCGACGTTCGCACCAGCCTTGAGCAAAAGCGAGATGCGGGCGTTGCCATCCTTACGGGAACGGTGACCTCGCCGACACTCGCGGCGGTCATCCAAAAATTCGTCAGCGCCTACCCAAATACAACTTGGCACCAATACGAATCCACCAGCCGAGACAACGTTCGCGAAGGCTCAAAGATGGCGTTTGGTGGTTATTACGAAGCGGTTTATGACTTCAAGAACGCCGATGTCGTCTTCTCGCTCGACGCTGACTTCTTTGCCACTGGGCCAGGCAACGTTCGATATGCCCGAGACTTTGCCACACGAAGACAGGTCAGCCCATCTCCAGACAACCTGAACCGGATGTATGCGGTGGAGAGCACCCCGTCTATGACGGGAGCCGCTGCCGATCACTTTGTGGGTGTCAAGCCAAGCCAGGTGGAAAGCGTGGCGTTTGCCATCGCCTCAAGACTGGGAGTCGACGTCGCCGGGGCAAAGACACCGATCGACGGCGTCTTTTTGGATTCTGCAGTTGCTGACCTTCAAGCTGCTGGTTCACGCGGTTTGGTGATCGCTGGCGACCATCAGCCGCCGGTTGTCCACGCGCTCGCCCATGCCATCAATGCCACGCTCGGCAGCGTTGGCACCACCGTACGCTATATCGCCTCGCCCGAAGTTCGACCCGAGAACCACACCGCGTCGATTAAGGCGCTCGTGGATCGAATCGCCGCACAGAAGGTTGATCATCTGATCATCCTTGGCGGCAATCCGGCTTACACAGCCCCGACGGATATCGACTTTGCTTCGGCGATGCGGAAGGTTCACAAGGTTTCTTACCTTGGACTTTATGCGGACGAAACTGCGAACGCCCTCACTCCTGAAGGAAGCACGGGCGGCGGACGCTGGTTCCTGCCTTCGACTCACTTCTTGGAAGAATGGGGCGACGCACGCTCCTTTGATGGCACCTTGACGAGCATTCAGCCGCTGATCGCACCTCTTTATGAGGGCAAATCGGCGACTGAGCTTTTGCTGAGTTTGATGGGTGACCCGCGCAAGGTTCGCGATGTGATGCGCGAGACGTGGAAGTCGTGGCTTCCGGCAGGCAATGCCGAGCACGAGTTTGAAAGAGTGCTGGAAGTTGGCCTCTTGAAGGGCTCTTCAAGCCCACAGGTTAGCGTCAGTCTTGCGGGCAGCGCGAGCGCATGGCCAAGGACAGCGCCGAGCAACAACCCCGAACTGCTGGTGCTTCCCGACCCTACCATCCACGGTGGTGAATTTGCGAACTCGGGCTGGGCGATGGAACTGCCGATCCCGATGACATCGCTGTGTTGGGACAACGCGTTTTACATGTCGGCTAAGACCGCCGCCGATTGGGGTCTCGAATCGAACGATGAGATCAGCCTGACGGCGAACGGCAACGCTACAAAAGGTCTTGTCTGGGTTCTGCCCGGACATCCGAACGGGGTTGTGACCGCCCATCTGGGATATGGGCACAACTGGGGACGTATCGCCGAGAGCGTCGGATTTAATGCGGGGCGCTACCGCACGACGGCGGCGATGAGCATCTTGCAGATTGAGCGCCCGCCCAAGAAGCTCCGCCGGGTGGGCGGAACGGACGCGCTCTGCACCATCCAAATGCACAACCAGATGGAGGGTGGAGACCTGGTGCGGTCGGGAACGGTTGCGGAACTGAAGACCAATCCGGCCCTGACTCCCGAGCATCACCACGACTTTGGCGAACCCACGCTCTACAATGACAAGGAGTTTGAGTACGACGGTTACAAGTGGGCGATGACGATCGACCTGAACCTCTGCATCGGTTGTGGAGTGTGTACGATCGCTTGCCAGACCGAAAACAACATCCCAACCGTCGGCAAGATTCAAGTTCAGCGCGGACGTGAGATGCACTGGATTCGTGTGGACCGGTACTACACTGGCCCGGACGACCACCCTGGGCAGGTGGTGTTTCAGCCGGTGCCATGTATGCAGTGTGAGAACGCGCCGTGCGAGCCGGTCTGTCCGGTCGCGGCGACCACTCACAGCAAAGAGGGCCTTAACCAGATGGTTTATAACCGCTGCGTTGGAACTCGGTACTGCTCGAACAACTGCCCCTACAAGGTGCGCCGGTTCAACTATCTGAACTTTGGAGACCGCGAGGATTATCCAAGCTACGACATGCACGACATGGAAGATCAGAAAGAGCGTCCGAAGGCACGACGACAGAATGCGCCTTCGCTCAAGCTGCTGAACAACCCTGACGTGACCGTGCGCGGACGCGGTGTGATGGAGAAATGCACCTACTGCGTGCAGCGCATCAATGCAGCAAGGATCGATGCGAAGAAGCAAGGTCGCAAGATTGAAGACGGCGAGATTTTGACCGCGTGTCAGCAAGCCTGTCCGACTCATGCGATCACCTTCGGCGACATGTCCAACCCGAATTCGGCAGTTTCTAAGACACGAGCGGATGGCCGCAACTACGTGCTCTTGAAAGAAGTGAATACCCGACCGCGAACGAGCTATCTCGGACGCGTCAGAAACGTAAACCGCGCACTGCATGAGGCCGAGATGGCCATGATGCCCAAGGAGGAAGGCCACTAATGGCAAAGGCATTGCAAGACCAGGAACAGTTTGAAAAGCTGATAACCGGCCATCAGACGTACGCTTCGATTGAAGACTCGATCGACTCTGTCGTCCTTGACCAGCAGCGCCACAAAAAAGTCTGGTACATGGCCTTTCTGATGGCCTTTGGTGGCGTGAACGCGCTCGTTCTCGCCGTTGCTTACCTGGTTTACATGGGTATTGGTATCTGGGGCAACAACCAGCCGGTTGGCTGGGCGTTCGATATCATTAACTTTGTCTGGTGGATTGGTATCGGCCACGCGGGAACGCTGATTTCGGCGATTCTTCTTCTGCTGAGGCAGCAGTGGCGTAACTCCATTAACCGTTTTGCCGAGGCGATGACCCTCTTTGCCGTCATGTGCGCGGGAATGTATCCACTCCTGCACACGGGTCGTCCGTGGGTTGCCTACTGGCTGTTCCCCTATCCTAACTGGATGGGCTTGTGGCCTCAGTTCCGCAGTCCGTTGGTGTGGGACGTCTTTGCGGTTTCCACCTATATCACCGTATCTGCCCTTTTCTGGTTCATCGGCCTGATCCCCGACTTTGCGACGCTTCGAGACAAGACGAAAAAGATGTTCGTGAGGAAGATTTGGGGGCTGCTTGCGATGGGTTGGCGAGGCTCTTCCCGCCACTGGCAACGATACGAAACGGCTTATCTGATTCTTGCTGGACTTTCGACTCCGCTGGTTCTGTCGGTTCACTCTATCGTGTCCCTCGACTTTGCGCAGTCTATCGTCCCCGGCTGGAACGTCACCCTGTTCCCGCCCTACTTCGTCGCTGGCGCGGTGTTTGCCGGATTCGCGATGGTTATCCTGCTTGCGGTGCCCACTCGAAAGTGGTACAGCCTGGAGCACCTGATCACGATGAAGCACTTCGACTGGATGGCGAAGATTATGCTCGCCACCGGCTTGATCGTGTGTTACGGCTACTTCTGCGAGGTGTATTACGCGTATTACAGCGGCGCGAAGTTCGAGCTGCAGCTGATGCACTTCCGACTGCACGGACCGTATGCGTTCCTTTACTACGCTCTGTGGGTCTGCAACTGCGTTTGTATCTTGCCGCTATGGATTCCCAAGGTGCGCAAGAGCATTCCGGCTCTGCTGGCGATCTCTGGCGCGGTCACGATCGGTATGTGGCTGGAGCGATTTGTCATCATCCCGATGTCGCTGACGCGCGACTATATGCCGTCGGCCTGGGGCAACTACTACCCCACGTTCTGGGACTTCATGATGTTTGGCGGCACCATCGGCTTCTTCATCTTTATGATGCTGCTGTTCGTGCGGTTCATCCCGGCGATCAACATCTTCGAAATGAAGGACCTTCTCCACAAGCTGCTCCACAACGACAACGGACACGGGCACGGAAAGGGCAAGGATCATGGGCACGGCCCGATGGCTCCTCAGCCCGCCGGAGGTGGAGAATGAGATTAGGATTCAAACTCGTGGAGGTTATGCAGCCATGCATGTAGAAGCGCCTAAGAACCCCGTTCACGGAATGATCGCCGAGTTTGACGGACCGGACGAGATTCTGGAAGCTGCCGTCAAGACCAAAGAGGCAGGCTTTAAGAAGATCGAGGCTTACACGCCGTTTCCAGTTCACGGGCTTGCCGACGTTATCGACAAAGAGGATCACCGCGTGAAGTGGATCATCTTCCTTGGCGGCGCTATGGGCGTGGCGGCGGGCTATGGTCTGCAGTATTGGGTTTCGGTTTATGCGTACGCTCACAACGTGGGTGGAAAGCCGCTCCAAAGCTGGCCCGCGTTCATCCCGATCACGTTTGAGTGCATGGTTTTGTTCGCATCGTTCGCGGCCGTGATTGGCATGCTTGGCCTGAACGGCCTTCCCCGCCCCCATCACCCAATCTTCAATGCAAAGAACTTTGAGTTTGCCTCGCGAAGCAAATTCTTCCTTTGCGTGGAGGTTGAGGATGAGAAGTACGACCGCGATGAGACGGAGGCTTTCTTGAAGGGTCTCGGCGCAAAAGAGGTCTCGGAGGTTCTCAATGGCTAAAAAGGTTTTGTGGAATGTCCTCGCGCTCACGGGCGCTGGGTTGGTTCTGGCAGGCTGTCATACCGATATGTGGCGGCAGCCCAAGACCATGCCGCAGACGCAAAGCGATTTCTTTACCGACGGGCAGTCTGACCGTCCGACGGTGGCTGGCACGGTCCCCCGAGGGAAGTTGAAGACAGAGAACGAGATGGGCGATGGGCGCGATGCCAACGGCAAGCTCCGAGCAAATCTTCCCGAGTTCCTCACCATCAACGGTGAACGTTTGAGCACCAAAACCGACCTCGCGAAGATTCTTGAGCGAGGACAAGAGCGATTTATGGTTGCTTGTCAGCACTGTCACGGAGAGCTTGGAGACGGGCAGGGGATGATCGCCAAGCGCGGTCTGTCTCTGCGCCGAACGGTCGCGACGTACCACTCCGATCGACTTCGCGAAATACCGATTGGACATTTTTACGAAGTGATGACCAAAGGTTACGGCGTGATGTTCTCGCAGGCTCCGAGGGTGGAGCCCGACGACCGATGGGCCATTGCGGCTTACATTCGCGCGCTGCAGATGAGCCAGAACGCCAACGAAAACGACTTGAACAAGGATGACAAGGCCAAGATTGAAGAATCGAACAGGGAGATCAACACTCGGCAGAGGCCAAGTCTGGGTTAAGGGATGAGCATGATCATTAGCAGTCAAAACCACGCAAACGCGATAGGCGCAAAGAAAGCGGCCACCGCAGCGGCTTTGCTCTTCGTGATCGGCGGAGGGATCGCCGCGTCGATGGCGCTGTCGGACAAGTCGTTCATGCACAGCTACTTCTTTGGGTGGCTGTTCTTCACCTGCTTGACCCTCGGTTGTCTTGGCGTCACCTTACTGCATCACACCATTCGTGGGGCTTGGGGCCTGAGCGTTTTGCGACTGGTTGAGGCGGGCGGAAGCCCGGCGGCCTTTGCCGCGATGCTGGTGGGCTGGATTCCCATCGCCCTGAGTACAAAAGTGTTTTATCCTTGGGCCGATCCGGCGAAGGTTGCTGGGGATCACGTCTTGCAGTACCGGTCGGAACTTCCGTTTGTGATGCAGATGACCCAACAGCCGTGGATGACGCGAACCATTGTCTGTTTTGCGATCTGGATGGGGCTGGCGTACTACCTGCGAAAGTCTTCTCACGCGCAGGATGGCGAGCAAGATGCGGCCAAGGCGAACAAGATGGCTCAGGCACGGACGAACATCTCCGCGCCCTGTCTTGTTCTTTTCTTCTTGACAGGCACCGTCGCCTTTACCGACTGGGTGATGTCGATTGACGCTCACTGGTTCTCGACGATGATGCCTGCTTGGTTCATCGTCGGCTCCGTACTCACCGCGCTTGCTTTGTGCAACGTGATCGTGATGTCGAACGCGAAGAAGGAGCCGTATTCGGAAGTGATGAACAAGGGTCTGAGCAAGGACCTGGGCAACATGCTCTTCGTGTTCAGTCTTCTGTGGGCTTACACTTCGTTTAGCCAGTTCGTGATTATTTGGGCCGGTAACCTGCCCGAGCTCACGACGTTCTACGTGACCAGAACCAGGCCGGTCTGGCAGAGCATTGGAGTGTTTCTTATCTTGGGACAGTTCCTGTTCCCGTTTATCAGCCTGATGTCACCGAAGTCAAAAGCCAACCCGAACATCCTCAGGAATATCGCACTTTGGGTTCTGCTCGTAAGATTTGTCGACGTTTACTGGATCGCCATTCCGTTCTTCCGGCCCGATTTTGGAGTGCAGATTGGCGACATTGTGGCGCTGGCGGCGTTTGGAGCGCTGTGGACGCTTGTGTTCAGCACAATGCTCCTCAAGGGCAACCTACTGCCAACCCACGACCCGAGACTGAAGGAGGCTTACGCTCATGCATGATGTCGATCCCGAAGCTATAAATGCCGAAACGCGGCCCGAGCTGGGCTATGACCATCGCGATGCCAACTGGAAGACGGTTTGGAAGATCTACCGGTGGTATTCGATCTTTGCGACCGTGATGGTGGTGATTTCGGTGGGCATTCAGTGGACGCTGACAAAGACGGCCCCGGGCAAATCGTACCGAGCCGAGCACACGATGACGCCTCCGCGAGACCCTAATCCTGTTCTGCAGTCGAGCGAGCAGGCAAAGCTTGATATCACAAACATGCGGCGCGACGCCAAGAAACGATTGGAATCGTTTGGGCAGGACGTCGTGACCAAACAGACATGGATACCCATCGACCGGGCAATGGAGCTCACGGTCGAAAAGGGCATCAACCCACCCGCGAAGGAGAACAGCAACTAGCCCAACAGAGAAGAGACCATGTTTAACACAGATCAGTTCGTAGGGATAAATTGGATTCGAGGGGCAGCGGTTTTCGCTGTTACGGGGGCAGCCTTTATGGGCTGCGCGCAATCCGTCGAAGACCTCAATCCCCAGAACAGGATCGCATTGGTTGAGAAGGTGGGAGAGAGCGTTCCTCTGGACACGCCCTTTATGAATGAGGATGGGAAGACCGTCAAACTGAGCGAATACTTCGGCGAGCGACCCGTTATCTTGATGCTGATGTTCTATCAGTGCAACGGCAGCTGCATGCTCATCAAAGAGGGCGCGGTGAAGGGCCTCGGGGCGATGAAGTATCGCATCCCAGGCAAGGATTATGAGCTCGTCGCCATCAGCATTCACCCGAAGGAGACTCCAGAGCTTGCCAAGGCCAAGAAGGCAGAGTGGCTCAAAAAGTTTAAGCACGGGGAGGGCGCCGAAGCTGGCGTTCACTTCCTTACAGGCAAGTTGGAAGACATTCAGAAAGTCACGGATTCGGTGGGCTATACCTTCCACTACAACGAGCAGCTTAATCTGATCACCCACCCGGCGACGTTGGTGTTCATTACCCCCAAGGGCCGGGTTTCAAGCTATATCTCGGGTGTGACCTACCCCCAAAGATTTGTCATGGCAAATCTGGATAAGGCAGCCAAGGAGATCATTTCCGAGCCCGAACCGGAGTTGATTCTTTGGGGATGCCTCCAGCACGACCCAAGAACAGGAAAGACCACGATCGTCGTCGAGCGCGTGATGAAAGTTATGGGGATGGCGACTTTGCTGGTTCTGTTCGGATCGATCATCATCATGTCGAAGAAGCACAAACGACAACCGCTTTATGTTGAGAATGTCCCTGAGCAAGGAGGCGCGCCAGACTCGGAGAGCTAGGGGCGCGGAGACAGTCATTTATGTGGAATTTTGCTTATAAACCGGAAGCAGCATCGGAATTTGCGGTCCAGTACGACATTCTGTTTATCGCACTGACCGTGCTCACCGTGCTGTTCACGATTATCGTCGGTGCGATGATGCTCGTGTTTTCGGTTCGGTTCCGCCAAGGCAATAAGGTCAATCGGAAGAACCCGATCGACACTCACGTTGCACTTGAGATCACATGGTCGGTTATTCCGCTTGTGCTCGGCCTTGTCATGTTCTTCTGGGCCACCGAGCTTTACGTTCAAACGCGCATCCCCCCGAAGAATGCAATGGACGTTTATGTCGTTGGCAAGCAGTGGATGTGGCACATTCAGCACGCGAAGAGCGGCATTCGTGAGAACAACCAGCTTCACGTGCCGGTTGGCGTCCCGGTTCGCATGACGATGATCTCTCAGGACGTCATCCACAGCTTCTTCATCCCAGCCTTCCGCGCCAAGCACGACGTCTTGCCAGGTCGGTACACGATGATCTGGTTTACACCCACAAAACCGGGAACGTACGCTCTGTTCTGTACCGAATACTGCGGCACGCAGCACTCGGAGATGGGCGGTTATGTCACGGTTTTGAGCCAGAAGGATTGGCAAGCCTGGGTTGAGACGGGCGGACAAACGGTCGAGAAGGTGACGAAGATGCCTGCCGAGCGCGGCAAGGCGCTCTTTGAGCAGTTCCGCTGTGAAACCTGCCATGTCGAGCGAGATATTGACCAGGGCCCATCGCTGTATGGTCTGGTGGGGCAGAAGCGGCAAATGACGGATGGCAGCGTGGTCGTCGCCGACCGCGAGTACATTCGTGAATCGATTTTAGAACCCTATCATAAGCTCACGGCAGGGTATCCGGACAAGACGATGCCGGAATACAAGGGCCAGCTTTCCGAGGAGCAGATTCTGGACCTCTACGCATACATTCAGTCATTAGGCGTCGTCGGCACGAGTTCGCAGTCGACGAATACCGCTACCACAGATTCGCGAACCACGACCAATGCTAAAGGGGATCGACCATGAGCGCAACGGCTGTAGGGGGCGGAAGTGCCCAAGGACCCGTCGAACAGAAGAACTATCTGAACAACGGCCATACGATCGCATCATGGCTACTGACCACGGACCATAAAAGGATCGCGGTTCTGTATCTCATTTCGATTTCGATCTTCTTCGTTATTGGCGGATTCGCCGCATCTCTGATTCGCATCGAACTCATGTCGCCTCGCGGCGTGATGATGGAAAACGACACCTACAACAAGGTTTTTAGTCTTCACGGCATCGTGATGATCTTCTTCTTCCTTGTTCCGTCGATTCCAGCGACGCTCGGAAACTTCCTGGTGCCGATGATGGTGGGCGCGAGGGACCTTGCCTTTCCACGGCTCAACTTGTTGAGTTGGTACATGTACGTGGCGGGCGGCCTTTGCGCGCTGATGGCGCTTCTTTTTGGCGGCGTGGATACGGGCTGGACGTTCTACACTCCTTATTCCAGTCTTTATTCGAACTCACAGGTGACGCTGGCGATCTTTGGAGCCTTCTTCGCCGGGTTCTCGTCGATCTTTACCGGGCTTAACTTTATCGTCACCATCCACAAGATGCGTGCCCCAGGCATGACCTGGTTCCGGCTGCCGCTGTTTATCTGGGCGCACTACGCCACCAGCTTGCTGATGATTCTCGCGACACCGGTTATTGCGATTACGCTTTTGCTGGTGTTTGCCGAGCGCGTTTTGAAGTTGGGTGTATTCAGTCCAGAACTTGGTGGAGACCCCGTTCTCTTCCAGCACCTGTTCTGGTTTTATAGCCACCCGGCTGTCTATATCATGATTCTGCCCGGAATGGGCGTCATCAACGAGATCATCGCGTGCTTCACACGTAGGCGTATCTTTGGCTATCAGCCGATTGCGTTCTCGTCCTTGGCGATCGCATTCCTTGGCTTCTTGGTATGGGGGCACCACCTGTTCGTTTCTGGACAGTCGATGTATCAGGGGATTGTCTTCTCGATCATCAGCTTTGTGGTTGCGGTGCCTTCGGCGATCAAGATCTTTAACTGGGCGGCGACGATCTATAAGGGGTCGGTGCGTTTCACCACTCCGATGCTGTATGCCTACAGCTTCATGGGCTTGTTCGTCATCGGCGGCTTGACCGGTCTTTATCTGGCGGCCCTGGCGGCGGACATCCACCTGACCGACACCTACTTCGTTGTGGCGCACTTCCACTACGTCATGGTCGGCGGTGCGATTACGGCCTTTATGGGCGGCTTGCACTTCTGGTGGCCCAAGATGACCGGGAAACTGTACCCAGAAGGCTGGGGCAAGGCGGGCGCGCTGCTTGTCTTTGTGGGCTTCAACTTTACGTTCTTGCCGCAATTCGTTATGGGCTATATGGGAATGCCGCGCCGATATCACAACTATTACCTGCAGCCCGAGTTTCAGGTGTATCACCAGATGTCGACTTTGGGCGCGTCGATCTTGGCTATCGGCTACCTTCTACCTGCGCTGTATCTAACCTGGTCGCTCAAATACGGAATGAAGTCTGGGCCGAATCCTTGGGGAGCCAAGGGCTTGGAGTGGGAGGCTGCCGCTTCGCCACCCGATACTTTCAACTTTGATAAGATTCCGATTGTGACCGAGGAAGCTTATAACTACGACGCTGAGGCGGACGATGACACAGACTTCTGGGCAGAGGAGCTGAAACGGGCCAAGGCGAGAGAGGAAGCCGAACTCAAGGGAGGATCGTAAAGCATGGCATTACCCGCTTCGCACGACGAACATGATATCGACTCGCACGGCCACAAGGACGGTGTGTACCATCAGTTCGAGGACATGGACCAGCAGAACGAGAGCTACATCGTTGGCATGTGGAGCTTTCTGGTCACAGAGGTTATGTTCTTCGGTCCGCTGTTCTTTGTGTACGCCTTGTATCGGTGGCAATATCAAGCGGATTGGTTCTTGGTGCATGAAGAGCTGAGTTGGGAATGGGGCGGCGCGAATACGATGGTGCTGCTCTTCAGCTCGTTTACGATGGCAATGAGCGTTTACAACGCTCAAATAAAGAATAAGGCCAAGCAACTGATGTTCCTTGGGATCACGATGGCCTGCGCTTTTGGCTTCTTGGTCATCAAGACGATTGAGTGGGTACCCAAATTCCAGCACCACCACGTGCCCGGAGCATCGTTTGACTGGGCGAACACGGTGCATGGGGCGGCAGCAAATGTGCCTGACCGCGTCGCCGAGTTGTTCTTCTCGCTTTACTTTGCGATGACGGGCCTGCACGGCATCCACGTTGTCATCGGCATTATCTGCATCGCTGTGTTGATGCTCCTTGTCATCAAGGACCATCATTTAGTCGAAACTTACATCCCTACCGAAATGGTGGGGCTCTACTGGCACTTCGTTGACCTGGTATGGATTTTCCTGTACCCGCTGTTCTATCTGATGCCGCAATAAGATCATGAGCCAAGATACACACGACTCGCACTCGCACCATATCACACCGCCGTCCACCTACTTGAAGGTGTTCGTGCTGTTGGTCATTGGGATGGCGGCGACCATTGGTTGGGCGCTATTTGCGGCTAAGCTGCCTCAATCGCAAGA
The DNA here is from genome assembly GCA_019638775.1 of Fimbriimonadaceae bacterium. NCBI lineage: Bacteria > Bacillati > Armatimonadota > Fimbriimonadia > Fimbriimonadales > Fimbriimonadaceae > Fimbriimonadaceae bacterium. Next base: position 759,753 of record JAHBTD010000001.1, read on the forward strand.
GTTGACGTTCCTCAACAACATCATTGCGATGGGCATTGCTGTGGGCAAGGCTACGCTTGTCATTGCGTTCTTTATGGGCGTGAAGTACAGCAGCAAGCTAGTTCGCTTCTACGCGCTGCTGGGGTTTGCCTGGGTTGGATTTATCGGCTTCACCTTCTGCGACTATGCCACGCGCGCATGGGAGCCCGTGCCGGGTTGGGAGAAACACGAGGTTAGCTACCCGACACAAGTGATCCTTCCGGCAAGGCCCGAATCGGGTGCGACTGTCCCGCATCAGCAGTTGCAGCACTCGCCGCGTCAGCCGTAAGGTCGCGTTGAATCATCTAAGAATGCCCGCTTTTTGGCGGGCATTCTTTTATTTGAGGGTCGCGATCTGCCGGAAAAGTGCATGTCATGTCTCTGTTTTTGCCGTGCTCCACTTCCCTGCCTTATACTCGTAGGCGACTGATGAGGTTCTGTGAATGCCGACGACTAACTCCACGATGATCTATCCTGGGCGTCACTGGGAAACCGGGACGCTTGCCAACCTTCTGCTCGCCCAGGGCACGAAGGCTCCGCACACAAACCAACCTCCAAGCGAAGCGCTATTGATGGGCGTGAGCGGAGGGGCGAATTTTGGATACTTCACGTTTGCTTATCCGGGCTATTTGCCGTTTGCTGTCTTGCTCACTCGCAACACGTTCGATCCTCTTCAGACGATCTATGAACGCCTGGGTTGGCGGCATGAAGTGGTTGGTACGGTCGATCCTGAGAAGGGATTGCTCAACCTGCAAAAGGCGATCGACGATGGGTACGTGCCGATGGTCATTGCCGATACGCATTCGATGAAGCACCATTCGGTGGAGCATGACCCCAACAACTGGTCGCCCATGCCGATGCTTGTTACCAAGATCGAAGGCGAGATGGCATGGGTCGTTGATCGTTCGCTGCACCCTTGGCCCGTGCCTGTTTCTGAACTAACCTCTGCGCGATCAAGAATCAAGGATTTGAAGAACAAGGTGTTTCGATTTGATGCGCCTGCCTGGGATCTTCTCCCAAGCGCGGTTGAGGCGGGCATCCGGCAGACCATCAGCCTCTTTACCGAGGACCCGCCGAAGGGGGCAAAGGATCGCTTTGGATTCTTGGGCTTTGCGTTTTGGGGAGAGTTGCTGACGAACCAACGGAACAAGCAGAGCTGGGAGCGTTACTTTGGCAACGGCTATGGACACTTTCACGCTTTGGCCGGGAGTCACATCCAGCCAGGATTGTGGACGTGGATCACGTGCGCAGGGTCGGGCGACGGAGCCGAGCGTGACGTTTACGCGGACTTCCTGGAGGAGGCGTCGGTCATTCTCAATCGCGATGCGTTGAAGGAGGTTGCGGGCTTGTTTCGGCTGTCGGCGGGGGCATGGAGACGCCTCGCCGACAAGATGCTTCCCGATACGATCCCTGCATTTGCCCAAGCGCGTCGTCTGCATCTGGAGCGAAGTCGGCTTTGGTTTGAAGAGGGGCATCGGCAGTTAGCGAAAGTTCGTGAGCTCGAAGCTGAGCTGGAGGACATACGTGCGGCGATCAAGGCGGATTTTCCACTCGACGAGAGTGAGGTTCGGCGGCACAGGGCTGAAATTGCGGATGCCCTTGGAGAGGTGGCGGGGGTTGAAAGGACGGCGGTTCAGGCCTTGATGGAGGCGATGCGCTAAGCTCAACACCCAAAAAAAGGAAAGCCCTCGAACAGATATTCGAGGGCTTTCTTTGTTTTGAAACTTGTTGTTTAGTGGCGGTCCTTGAAACCGGGCAGGCGTCGGCCCTTGTAGTAACCGTCCGGAGTTGCGAAGTGATATCGATAGTGCGATTCTCCGCTGGACTGCTTGTTCACGGCGATTTCGGGCATCTCCGTGGTGTAGTGCGTTCGGCGCAGGGCTGTTCGCTGGTGGCTGTGTCGGCGTTTTGGATTCGGCATGATAAACCTCTTTTGTTCTTGCTCCCTGGCTTACTTCTTTTCGCGGTGCAGGGTCATCTTGCGGAGTCTGGGATTGTACTTGTTGAGTTCCAATCGCTCCGTCGTGTTCCGCTTATTCTTGGTGGTCGTGTAATAGTTCTTACCGTCTTCTGTACAGACCAACCGTATGATTTCTCGAGCTTCGCCCTTCTTTGCCATGGGAATCCCCTCTTGGGTTAAAACCGACTTTTCGGCCCGTCAATTATGGAAGGTTCGCCGAAGTAAATTCAAGGGGCCTAGGAGGAGGGGCTGGATTTTTGGATTTACGATTTTAGATTTTGGATTTTGGATTGGGGGAGGTCTCAGGTGGGAGCGAGAGCCTGTGCCACGCGCTTGGTCTAAGTCGAGGGGGCGAGGAGCATCCTCCCCCTTGACGGTGGCTCCGACTGAGCAAGGCGAAGGCGGAAAGGTCCGTAAGCGAAGCGAACGGGGTGAGGGTGATTGGTATAGAGCTGTCTGTCCGCCAAGCCTGATTGCCCTTGGCTTCAGTTCGCTGCAGGTCCGTGCTTTTCGTCACCCTCTCCCCCTGCCCCTCTCCCATCAAGGGAGAGGGGATTCCTTCTTTCAGAGGCTGTGACGTGATGTGAGGAGCCCGGGGGCGCCGGATTGCTGTTCTCTGCAGGTCCGTGCTTTTCGTCACCCTCTCCCCTGTCCCTCTCCCATCAAGGGAGAGGGGATTCCCTTCGGCCTTGGGAGGAGGAGTTGCCTCCTCACTCCTCCACATGCTCTCGGGCACGGTGGGCAATTTCCGATTCATACGGCTCGTAGTGGATGGTCACCACTGCCCCGCCCAACACAGCCCGCATCTCGTCTTCAAGCTCTTCGGCGAGTTCGTGAGCTCGGACAAAGGGGAGGTTGTCGTCGAGCATGACGTGGAGGTCAACGTATCGGACGGCACCGACGAGCCTGGTGCGCAGGTTGTGGAATCCTTTGGCCTCGGGGTGTTCCAGCAAAACGCGCTTCAGTTCGACGATTTCCGATTCCGGCAGGGCGCCGTCCATGAGCGGGTGCAGTATAGATTTCAGTTGATACAGGGCAATCGCCATCGTCGCGATGGTGAAAAGGATCGCGACTACAGGGTCGAGGACGGCATATCCCGTGAGTCCAACAAGGAGAACTCCTACGAGCACGCCGGCGGATGCAATGGTGTCGGCTCGGAGATGGGTCGCCTCGGCGAGTAGGGCCTGCGACTGCTGCTTTCGCCCGAGCCGCTTCAGATAGATTGCAACAAGCGTATTGGACACGATTGTGTAGCCCATGGCGACTGCGCCCCAGCCCCACTTAATCTGCTCGGGATGCATCAGCCTTTGCACAGATGCCCACAGAATAAAGATCCCCGAACCCAAGATGATGAGCATCTGGAATGCACTGGAGAGGAATTCGGCTTTGCCGTGTCCGTAGGGATGGCTTGGATCGGGCGGAAGCGCCGCATAGCGGATGGCGACCAGCGTGATCACCGCCATCAAGATGTCAACGGACGACTGCAGAGCCTCGGCAAGGACGGAGATCGAGCCGCTGAGGATCGCGGCGAGGACCTTGACGATCACGACAATCGTGGTCGCGAGCACGGAAAGCATCGCTGCGCGCTGAGCCGTTCGGACGCTTTCCCGCTGCATACGGTTATTCTGACACCCGCACAGATAGAATCCGTAGGGAGGAAAGCCGCGTCCTAACTTCAAGACTCCAACGTCCATGATCACCGAACTTAGCGTCGAGAACATCGCAATCATTGAGCGGGCGACTCTGTCGTTCGGCTCAGGCTTTACCGTGCTTACCGGTGAAACTGGCGCAGGCAAATCGCTGCTCGTGGATGCCATCGAGCTTGCGCTTGGAGCGAGGGCCGATGCCGAGCTGGTTCGGGCGGGGGCGTCTCGGGCGATGGTTTCGGTGGTCTTCGATCTCACCCACCGTCCCTTCATTGTCGAACGGTTGCGAGAGTTGGGGATCGAACTTGAAGACGGCGGCCTGTTCGTTCAGCGGGAGCTTTATGCGGAGGGGCGCTCGCAGTGCCGCATCGCCGGACGCACGATCCCCGTCTCCATGCTCAAGCAGATCGGGCAGCTTTTGGTGGACCTGCACGGACAGCACGACCATCAAAGTCTCCTTCACCCGGAAAGGCATCTGGAGTTTTTGGATGCGTGGATTGGGGAGCAAGCTGTTGGTCTTCAATCCACGATTCGTGAGCGGCATACGCGGGTACAAGAGTTTGAGAGTCGGTTGCGGGCGTTGCGCACGGGGCAGCGCGAACGTGAGCAGCGCGTCGATATGCTGCGGTTTCAGGTTGAGGAGATCGAACAAGCCCAGATTCGCCCAGGAGAGCTCGCTGAGATGGAATCCCTCCTTGGACGCCTGAAGCATGTCGAAAAGCTCACAGCGGCCTGCCGAGGGGGGCTGCAATCGCTTGCCGAAGACGAAGGGAATGCTTTGGACCGGCTGCGCGTGTCTGTGCGTGAGCTTGAGGAGGCTGCCACTTTCGATCCCGATTTGGAGGTTCGCATCGAGCCGATTCGCAGCGCTCTCTATTTGCTGGAGGATGGCATGCACGACCTTCGAGCCTATGCCGAGGCGCTGGAATCCGATCCCGAAGTCCTTGAAAACACTGCCGCCCGCATCGACACGATCAAGCGGATTCTCAAGAAATATGGCGACGACGAGGAGTTGGTGCTAGAGTTTCTGGATTCGGCGAGTCGGGAGTTGCAGCTATTGGAAGGGGACGAGTCCTCCGAGGTGGAGTTGACAGAGTCCTTATCCGGGGCGAAGGCTGAGCTTACGAAGGCCTGCGACGAATTGACAAGGGTACGCAAGGAGAAAGCGAAGACCTTCGCCTCGCTCGTCGCGACGGAGTTGCACGATCTCGCGATGGAGAAAGCGAAGTTTGAAGTGAAGATCGAGGCGAAAGAGCCGGATGCAACCGGGGCAGACGCGGTCGAATACACCTTCTCGGCGAACTTGGGCGAGCCGTTACGCCCCTTATCAAAGATCGCCAGCGGCGGCGAAATGTCGCGGGTGATGCTTGCCTTAAAGACGGTGTTGGCGGGGAAAGCTGGAGTGCCCACGCTCATCTTCGACGAGGTGGATTCTGGCCTTGGGGGGAGGGCGGCAGCGGTGGTTGCCCGCAAGCTGGAGGCCCTTTCGACTCACTATCAAGTAGTTGTGATTAGCCACGTGCCGCAGATCGCAAGCCGGGCGAGCTCACAGCTTCGAATTGAGAAGCTCGAAGAGCGCGGTCGGGTTGCAACGCGGGTCGTCGCGCTCAGCGAGCAAGAGCGGGTGGAGGAGATTGCCCGCATGATCGGCGGAGAGACGATTAGCGAATCGGCGATTATCCACGCAAAAGAGATGCTGATGGAACAAGCCCGCGGATAAATCGCCAATAATAGAATGGGAGAGCGCTGAAAAGCGTTAGAAACACTATGAATTGCCCGAGCTGCGGCAAAGCCGTTCCAGGACAAGCTGCCTTTTGTATGCACTGTGGCACCGTGATTGCCCAGCCTACCAAGCAGTTCCAGCCCGCTCCTGGTGTCCACACGCAAGCGATGCCCATGCCGATGCCAGCGCATTCCGGCCAGCCCAAACGATGGGCCGGAACAGCGGGCATTATCGTGGGTGTGCTCGTCGTTGCAGTGATGGCTTTTGCGCTGAACGCTTCGGGCATTTTGCGCCAATCGAGCCAGAAACAGGACCTCGAAACACTGAGCGCGCAGGGCTCCCATGCAAACCTCAGCACTTTGCAGGCATCGGGGTCTTCCATCGATTCCTCCGCTTTAGGCGCGGAGGGCAGCAGCCTCGACGGTTCTGCGCTGCGCGCCGAAGGAGCAAACGGGTCCAGTCCACTCATGCGGGCAGATGGCACTCCCGGAGGGCCGGTTCTTCCCTCTACCGATGACCGCAAGCTGATGCCCGATGACATCCGGCGTTGGTTAGAGCACCTTGAGCGCATCGAACAGAAGCGCACCGACATGACTCGGGATCAGTTGGCAGCGGCGATGATGCAGATGACCGAGCTGCAGTTGGGTGGCTCGATGGCTGATCTTCAGCGGCTTTTGGATGACACCGATGAAGGCGTTACGACTCAGGAGAACATCGATACCGCGAAGCAAGCCGTGAACACCTTTGAGGGGAATCGACGCAAGTGGAACCGCTTGAATGACGAATTCTTGGCTGTGTCGCCGCCTGCCGAGTGTGTGTCGCTGAGAAACGATTACGACAAGGTTTTGAGGGAGACGGGGGCAATGATCCTCGAAATCGTGAAGTCTGTTGAAAACGCCGAGTCGGATCGACAGGGAGCTTTGCGAACGCTGATGAAGCTGCAGGGCACGAGCGACTCGAGGATTGGGCGACCGGCCCGGAGTTCTGACCGCAAGCTCGGCGACATCTGCAGCAAATACGATACAGCAAAGTGGTTCAGCATCACGTCCGACGTTGGTGGCGGGATGCTCGGCAAAATCGGATTTTAAACAATGCCCGTGCGCAAACTCTTGAGTCGATTGGTGAAGGCTCCGGAAAAGAGCGCCCAGTTATCCCTCGATCTTGACTCGCGTGAAGAGCCGGAAGGCATCGAAGAGTATGCGGTCTATCTGCTCGACCGTCTTTGCGCTGAGTTTCCAATGGGCTATCGACCCACCGTTGCTTGGAAGAAGCTGCGGGTGACCGCCGGCCTTGCCCACACCTCTGAAGGAAAGATTAGTCTCAGCTCCATCCTGCTTGATTCGCTGGAGAAGGTCGAGCGCACCCTGAAGCACGAATACGCGCATCTTCTTGCCGTCGCACGGCACGGACGACGCGCCACTGGGCATGGCAAGGCGTGGCGACAGGCCATGTCTGACTTGGGGGAAGCGCCCGAAATCTACCATCGGTATCCGGCAAAGCGAAATCAAAGCCGTCAGCGCGTGGGCTATGTTTGCGGCAAGTGCGGCATTACGATTGTGCGCAAGCGAAAGCTGCCGGGGCGTCGGAAGTACCTGCACGCCAAATGCGGTGGGGTTGTCAAGTTTGCGTGGGCCGAGAAGATGGAAGACCAGTAGTCGCTGGCTCCTTGTCATCGTCTGCTCCCCTTTGTGCCGAGTTGAAGCCGGTGTCGCCATGTGTCAGCATAAGTGCGATGGGCGAACATCCTATCTGTCCGTGGATTTGCAACGCCGAAGAATCCCGCGAGCTTGATCGACGAGCGCGGGATGAGTTTGGCATTCCTGTACAAACGCTGATGGAACGAGCAGGGCAAGCCGTCTTTGAAGCATTGCGGGAGATGGTGCCGCCAAGAAGCAAGATCGTTTTCGTTTGCGGCAAGGGCAACAACGGTGGCGATGGACTTGTCGCTGCTCGTCTGGCATACGGAGCGGATTTCGAGGTTGTCTGCCTTGTGGCTGCCAGTCAGAAAGAACTCAGCAAAGATGCACACGAGCAATGCGATACGGCAATTGAGATTGGAGTCCAACCCATCTTCGTCGATGACCCTATTTATCGCCCCCATCTTCTCAAGCTCAGGGAAGCAAGCCTGATCGTGGACGCACTCCTAGGCACAGGTGCGAGAGGCAACATCGAGGGGATTCTGCTTGATGCGATTTTCGCGATCAACGAATCGGGTGTGCCTGTGCTTTCGGTGGACATCCCTTCGGGCATCGATTGCGATACGGGCCAGAGTCTTGGAGTGAACGTTCGCGCGAAGCGGACGGTGACTTTTGGAACCCCAAAGCCGTTTCTCTTTCAGAACGTTGGGGCCGAGGAGAGCGGTATTTGGGATGTCGCAGACATTGGATTTCCGCCTGCGCTTCTTCATGAACCCAGAAGTTCACGAACTGTCGAGCGGCAATGGGTCGGTGAGAGACTTCCATCGCGAGGCAGAAACAGCCACAAGGGTGCGAATGGATCTGTCCTGATTGTTGCTGGCAGCCCGCGCATGCCGGGGGCAGCAACGCTTGCCGCGACGGCGGCTTATCGCGCGGGCGCGGGTTTAGTCACGGTCGCGGCGATGTCATCGGTCTGCGAGTCGGTAGCTAAGCACCTCCCCGAAGCGATCCTTCTCCCCTTGCCTGAAATGCGCGGCGCGGTCTCGCCGGAGGCGGTTTCGGTTGTGATGGACGAGACTCGGAAGTACGACAGCGCGGTCTTCGGGCCTGGGCTTTCGATGACCCAGACGGTTCGGCTCTTCCAAAGCGATCTTTGGAAATATTGGGAGGTTCCGTCTGTAATCGATGCCGACGCGCTCAATGCGGTGAGCGTGGGCGTCAAACTGCCCAAAGCTCCCTGTGTCCTGACGCCGCACCCTGGAGAGATGGGCCGCATGATGTCGGTGTCGGCTACTGAGATACAGGCTGCACGCTTTGCGTTTGTGAGGCAGGCTGCTAAGCAGTTTGAGAAAACCGTGCTTCTGAAGGGGGCTTACAGCTTAGTTGCGGAGGGGGATGAGCCCACATTTGTCAACACCACAGGCAATCCAGGAATGGCGGTTGCGGGCATGGGCGATGTTCTGAGCGGAGTGATCGCTACCCTGCTCGCGCAAGGGTTATCGAGCTACGAGGCAGCGGTGTGCGGCATGTATTGGCACGGGCTTGCGGGCGATTTATGCGCGAGACAGATCGGGGCAATTGGCTACACGGCGTCAGAAGTCGCAGACGCTTTGCCCAAAGCCCGTGCTACCATTACATCAACGTGAGACTCCCCGTAATCCTGACAGTGCTGTTTGGCCTTTCTGTTTGCGCCTTCGCTCAAACCACGATCAAGCTCACGATGCCTACTCCTGGGCATCGGATGGTTTGGGTGAGTGAGACGCCACCCACTGGCGAACCGACCGATTCGTTGAGCTTTAGCGGTACTGAGTTTGAGATGAAGGCCTCTTCGACTGGGCCTGAGACGAAGCTTTGGGTCCTTGACGAAGAGACCAACAACATCGCCGCGAAGAAGCTAACCGAACTTGGCTCGAAGTGGGAGATCAAGCCGGAAGACTTCACGCTTCTTGGCCTTGTAACGATTCGCATCGAACACAAGGGGGAACGGGTGGAATCGGCATCGGTGAAGATTGCAGACGGCGCAAGGGGTATCGACCAGATTTTGGATTCTGGGAGCAATGGGCAGATCGTTGTTTATGGGCTTATGCCGGGGACCTTGAAAGCTGCTGTCACTTACAAGTCGGGCGATAAAACGATGGACCCGCTCAAGCAATCGTTTGACATTGCTCTGAAACGGTCAAAGCCGGAAGTGACCCTGGTGGTCTCCATTAGCGATCCCGTCACCACAATCAAGCCTGATGCGACAGGTGGCGCGAAGACCGGAGGCGGTGGAGAAAAGCCGGACGAGGGCAAGGACACCAGCAGCCCCATCGGCAAACTCGTTATCTATCTGATGGTGCTTGCAGGGGCAGTGGTAGCTATCTTCTTTGTCCTGAAGTGGTTCAAGAACAACCCGACGCTTGTTCAAAGCAAGCTTGACCAGCTTGGTGTCTCGACTCCAAAAGGTGGCGATCCGAGCATGGACCCAGCCGCCCAGGTGCAAGCGCCGACTCCGCTTGTTCCGCCACCACCGCAAAAGATCGTGCTTGACGATGGCGACCCGAGTCTGGGAGCCCCCCTCCCCCCGACCTCTGCTTCCTCTTCAACAGCGGGATCGCCCATCGTTCAGGGCGGAGCGCCGATCTTCGACCCTAGGCTTGTGGGTGAAAACGGACAGCTTTTCACGATCACCGATGGAGAGTTCACCGTCGGGCGTGAGGGAGCCCACGCGGTGCTTCTTGCCGGTGAATCTACGGTATCTCGGAATCATGCCGAGATTACATGTAGCGGACAGCGCATCACGGTGAAGGACACGGGAAGTACGAACGGCACGTTTGTGAACGGCGTCCAACTTCATGACGAAGTTGAACTAAAACCGGGTGACTCTGTGCAGTTTGGCTCGGTACGTTTCCGATTCGAAGTATAGCCATGAGGCAGATCTTCTTTAAGGCGTTCATAGCGGCAGTCGGCGGCCTCATCGCGTGGATGATTTGGGAGCCCCAGTTCCCTGCGTCTGCAGCAGATAAGGGGGCGTGGGCTCAGAATGAACGCTGGCTGATGCTTACTCTCGGCGTTCTCGTGGGCTTTGCCCTGGGAGCGACCAATGGCTGGGCTCAAGGCAGCAAAACGCACCTTATTCGCATGGGCCTCCTGGGTGCGCTTTGCGGAGCAGTAGCAGCGGTGCTTGGGCACAGCATTGCAGGGGCCGTCTACGCCACCACACCCGACCAGTTTGTCGTACGCATGCTAACCCGCGCGGTGGCCCTGAGTCTGCTTGGCGCGTGCATCGGCGCGGGAGTTGGGCTTGCGGGAGCGACGGGTAGACGCATTGTCGTTGGCGTTCTTGGTGGGCTTATCGGGGGCGCAATCGCGGGAATTCTGTTTGATCCTTTGGCGCTTCTCCTTGGCGACTTCATCGTGCAGATTAAAGGCGGCACCGAAAGGGTCGTCGATGGCGTCACGCAGCGGACAACCGAGACGGGCATCGTCCCACGTGCGCTTTACTCCATTCTGATGCCCTTGTTTATCGGGCTCTTTATGGGCGTTCTCGACCGGGTGGTGAGAACGGCTTGGCTACGGCTGAACCTTGGGCGCAATGAGGGGAAAGAGTGGGTGGTGGACGCTCAGCGCACCTATATCGGGCGCAGTGAGGGCGCACATGTGCCGCTTTTTGGCGACTCAAACATCGGACCGCTCCACGCCTGCATCGCCAAGGTCGGCGACAACTACATTTTGATGGATTCGGGGACTCCGTTGGGGACTTTCTTGAACGGTCAAAAGGTCACCCAAGCCCCGCTCTTCGACGGAGCCCAAATCCAAGTTGGGCAAAACGTGCTCATTTTTCAGCTTCGGGCGGGTTCGGCTCCTCAGCGAGCTTCTGAGCAGTACCGATCACAGGCCGCCTACAATCCGGCACATGGGCAGCAACCTGCACCAATGCCACAACCCGTGGGGCAGCCGGGGTCGATCTTTGGCAACCAACCCACGAGCCAACCGACCATGATGCAGCCAGGCCCGCAAAACGCAACCCAAGTGGCCCCCGGGCAACCCATGACGCCGACCCTTGTGGCGATCTCGGGACCGCTGCTGGGAAATCGCTTCCCCATTGGGCAGATGATTGAAGCAGGCAGAGAAGCCGCAGGCATCGGACTGAGCTTCGACACCATGGCATCACGCAAGCATGCGACCTTTTCGTTTACGCCAAATGGGGTCGTTGTCACCGATCTTGGCAGTACGAACGGAACGTTCGTCAACGATCAACGTATTCAACAGCAAGCAACGATCCGACCTGGCGATACCGTCAGAATAGGTGTTACCACCTTCCGACTTGAATGAGGCAAACCCATCCATGAACTCCGATCCGAACAAAACCGTTATTGGCTCCGTGCCCAGCTACGGCGACCCGATGAAGACGCAAGCCATGCCGTCGTTCGACCCGAACAAGACGGCGATTGGCGCTGCACCCACGGCGTTTGACCCCAACCGTACCGCTGCGATGGGCAGCACCGTCGGTGGACTTGCGCCTGGACAAAAGGCGCTGACGGTTACAGTAACGCCAAGCCGCACCGCCACCATGGCAAACGGACCGGCGCGCGAGCAGTTTTTGGTCGAGTTCATTACACCCGGCGATCCTGGGCAAGCGCTCGGTTACTCCTCAGGCGCACGAACACCGATGAACCTTTGCCTCGTCATCGACCGTTCGGGCTCGATGGAGGGGACGCCGCTGGAGTACGTCAAGCAGGCGTGTAACTTTGTCGTCGACCTCTTGGGGCCGGACGATATCCTCAGCATTGTCACCTTTGAGGAGACAGTGGATGTGCTGATGCCTCCGCAGCGCGTGACCCAAAAGCAGCCCGTCAAAGAGGGAATTTCGCGCCTGCAGGCCGGAAACACCACCAACCTTTACGATGGCCTTGCCCTTGCCGTGCAGCAAGTGCTTCAGGTTCAAGACCCTGGTCGGGCAACGCGCTTGGTCGTCCTCACGGACGGTGACCCGACCGCCGGGATTAAGGATTTTCAATCGCTGGTTTCCCATGCTGCTGAGATCAAGAATCGGGGCGTAACGGTTACGTTCCTTGGGTTTGGACCGGACTACAACGAAGAGTTGATTGCCTCGATGGCGAAGAAGGCAGGCGGAAACTATTACTACATCCCGAGACCGGAACTGATCCCTGAGATCTTCCGCACGGAGCTTGAAAAGCTGATGACGGTGGTTGCGCGCAACCTCAAACTCGACTTCAAGCTCGCGAGATGGGTGAAGATGCGCTCGACGCAGCCGCAGCCCGTCGGCGCTGGCGACAGGGACTATTCCTTGCAGATGGTGGATATTGAGCGTGGGACGACCATGCAGCAAGTCATCGACCTGGAGTTTCCAAACCACCCACTTGGGCACTATCGCGCGGCGGGCGGAAAGCTGACCTATGACGACTGCCTTACCGGACGGACGGAAACCATCGACATTGATCTCGTCATGGAGTTCACGGCTGACGCGGCTCGCTATGGCGCTCCGGTGCATGCGCGAGTGCGTCAAGCGGCGGACATTCAGGCCGCATCGCGCGTCGTTGAAAAGACGATCATGGGCTTGAAGACCGGGCAGATTACGGCGATGGGCGCGGTTTCCGAGCTGCAAAAGACGCAGATGCTCTTGCTCAACGAGGGCCGTACTGCCGAAGCTCAAGAGGTTACGATGGCGCTTAGGGCAATCCAGTCGGGCGATACCGGCGGAGCCGAGAAGACGCTGATTGGGACGATGTTGAACCTGGATCAGGGCAAGAAGAGTAATTAGGGATCGGAGATCGGAGATCGGAGATCGGTGATCGGCTATCGGCTATCGGCTATCAGCTATCGGCTATCAGCAATCAGCTATCGGCTATCGGCTATCGGCTATCAGCTATCAGCGATCAGCAATCAGCCAGCGGCTTTCGGCAATCTACAATCCACAATCACCAATCTACAATCCACAATCCACAATCACCGATCCCTACTGCCTCGCAGTTCCGCCGCCGAAGTCGCCGTAATCGAAGCCTTCAGAGACTTCGCGGACCAAGAACATATTGTTGAGCGGGCGGCTGGTCGGCACCACAAGGTTGCCCTTGAAGTAGAGGCATGTGGAGCCGCCACCATCAAGGCTGATCCCGTTTTTGACCTTACGCGATGTCATGGCTTGACCGAGTTCGGTCAATGAAACCTGGTTGGTTGTGGCGATCAGAAGCAGCTTGCCCGCAGTCGTCACGCCGATACCGGTGCGCGCAGCCTTGCCCCAGAGACGTTTGTCTTTGAACTTTTGAGCTTGGGGATTGGGTTGCACCTTGCCGTTGGTCACGACTCTTACAGTCCCGCGAAGTCCGTACCGATAGAGACCCCAGTCAACTTTTTGCGACTTCGGGATATCGAAGATGGTGACCTTTCCGTACCAATCGACGGCGATTGCCGTCCCTAAAGAACCCATCGAGAGCAGTTCGCCATCCACGAGGACATCGGCGACGGGCCTTTGGGAATCGTAAGCGAAGAAAGTGCCTGTGATCGCTGCGCTGGGCTTTGACTTCGAGATGAGATTCCACACCGAGGTCAACTTGGGCCAGTGGACCGTTTCTGCTGCAACTCGGCCCGACTTTAGGTTTGCTGTGACGACATGGTACGTCGCCTTGCCGATCTTCACCTTCTCATAGGCGATCGGGGAGGCCACCGGCGGGGCCGGGGTTGCGAGTACACATGCGGTCAATAATGCGATCATTGGGCTGTCCTAGTCCGCCGAGGCAGATGCGTCGAGAAATCGGGAGCTTCCGCGTGCTCTACCGAAGAATATGCGGAACTGCCAAGCCTAAGTTAATCCTCAGGGGCTTCTACGGATTCTGTATCCGTATTTGTGACAGGTCTGACGTTTTATCCGCGTCGGGGGTTCTGTAAATTCTACCGAATCTACAGCCAGCCTGCCGGATTCACGGGCTTTCCGTTCACCCGAACCTCGAAATGGAGGTGGGGACCGGTGGCAAGTCCGGTTGAGCCTACTGCCGCGATCTTCTCTCCGCGAGAGACCTTCTGGCCAGCTTTCACATACACCTTCGAGCAGTGTCCATAGAGGGTCGAGATGTTGCCGCCGTGGTCGATGACGACCATGTTTCCGTAGCCGTTTGAGTATTGAGAGGTGATGACAACGCCGTCGGCGGCGGCTTTGATGGGGGTGCCACTCTTTGCGCCGTAGTCGATCCCGGCATGAAGACGATTACGCTTTAGGATGGGGTGATGCCTCATCCCATAGCCGCTCGTCACACGTCCGGCGACGGGGCTGGAGAACTTGCCTTTGAACGGTTGAAGGTTATTGGTGCGTCCTGAGGAGTTGTTGTAAGCGTTGATCTGAGCGGTGATTGAAGCGGCTTCGGCATCAAGCTGCCGAACCAGCTTTTCGAGGTCTTGCTGCTTGTCGCGCAGCTCCCCAAGCACGTACGCCTTGTCGTTCCTCGCCGACTTAAGATCGACCTGTTGGCTCTCTTGTCGACTCTTGAGATCGCGGACTTCGACGACCAACTGGTCTTGGCGCTGCTTCTTCTTGGTGATGCTGGCCTGAAGGTCTTTGTAGTCTTCAAACAGTCGGCGGTCGGCGGCGGCGATGCGTTTGATCGTGTAGCTGCGCGAGGCAAAGTCGCCGAAGTTTTTAGCTTTGGCGAGTACGGATACGGCGGCGGCATCGCCGTGCATATACATCCACTTCAGCCTTGACCGGAGCTTCTCTTTGGTGTTGCCCAGTTCGACGGTGGCTTGCTCAAGCTCCTTTTTCAGTCGTGCCTGCTCAGAAATCCCCTTGTTCAGAGAGTTGACGGTGTAGGAAAGGTCGTCCTCAAGCTTGCCCAGGCGATTATCGATCTGGTTGATGTCTCCACGAACCGCCCGGACGGCTTTGCGCGTTCGGTTGAGCTCACGGCTTGCTTCGGTGCGTTTGTTCTCCAGCCGGTTGAGATCGTTCTTGAGTTCGCCTTCGGATGCGCTGGGCGTACTTTTTGTTGGTGTAGGCTTTTGTTGGGCCGCGGCAATGGCGAGGAGAACGCCAACGAGGGCAAAAACGGTGAAGAGGAGGGTCAACCGTTTCATGCCGCACCTCTTTCAAGCTTCATCGGGCCCGCCACAGCCAAGGCAGAACAGATCAGCCCGTACAGTCCACCGCAGACCATGAGCACCGTTGCCATGGTTGCAAAGGGGAACGAAGCGGCTTCACCGAACTGGATTTCGGAGACCCTTGCGGCGATGAGATCATGGCAGGGCATGAGTATAAGGGTACCGATTAATCCTCCCACAAGTCCTTGGACCGCGCCCTCGATCAAGAAAGGAATCCGCACCATCAAGTAGGGCGCACCGACAAGCTGCATGATGCGGATCTCTCTCCGCCTTGCCACGATGGTGAGCCGGATCGCGTTAAAAATGAGGACTCCGGCAGTCAGGACCATCAACGCGACGAGGGTAAATCCGAGCCATTTGATGGCGGTTTGGATATTGGTTAGGAATCCTTGAACGTTTTCGTCGTAGGCGACATCTTGGAGCTCTTTCACCTTGTTCAATTCGGCTGCGACGGCTGGCCCTTGGGAGACATCGCTGAGGATGACCTTGTAGGAGTCGGGCAGGGGGTTCTCGATATCCTTGTAGGCCGTGCCAAGCTCCTTCTGCATCTTCTCCCAAGCGTGGTCTCGGGGCACCCAAGTAACCGACTTGACCCCTGGCATCTTGCGGAGCTTTTGGGCAGTGGCGGAGATGGCTTCCTTCTCGACGCCGTCTTGTAGGTACGCCCGAATCTCGAATGTGCCCCCGATGCGCTTGGCGTATTCGTCGATCTTGATATAGCCGTAGCCTAAACCGCCCACCAGAAAGAGCGATACCGCGACGGTCGAAACGGCAGCAAACGTCATCCAACCGTTTCGGCGCAGGGCCATGGCGGCTTCTCCGATCAGGAATGCGATTCTATCCAGCACTGCTTTCCTCCTCGGCTTCGGTTTGAGGAGCAGCTTCCACCGGAGGCTCGGGGTCGCCAACGACCACGGCTGTCGAATGCCCGTTAAACAGTTCGGATTGAGCGCCTTCTTCGGGGAGGCGAGCGGGTTCGCGCGGTGTCTTGGGGGTGGCCTCGGCAGGCTCGGCGGGCGGCACGACGGCCAAAAGTTGCTGCGAGGAGCCACGCGGGATGTCGTTTATCACTTTGCCGTGGTCCATCGTAACGATTCGCATGTCCATCTTCTCGACAACCATCATGTCGTGGGTTGCGACGATGACGGTGGTTCCGCGAAGATTGAGCTGTACCAACAACTCCATGATCTCCCAACTGTGGGCAGGATCGAGGTTACCTGTGGGCTCGTCGGCGATGAGAAGTTTGGGGTTATTGATCAAAGCTCGCCCGATGGCAACGCGCTGCTGCTCACCGCCGGAAAGCTCGTGGGGAAAGGCGTCGGCCCGGTGGCCTATGTTCACCATCTCCAGAATATCCGGCACTCGGCGACGGACCTCACGCTTGGTGGCCCCGATTGCGCGCATTGCGTAAGCGACGTTCTCCCAAACGCGCTTGCGCGGAAGGAGGGCAAAGTCTTGGGGAACAATCCCCATTTGACGTCGGAGCGCGGGGATATCCCACTCGCTGACCTGCCGCAGATCGCGCCCATGGAAGAGGACTTGCCCCTTGGTTTCGCGAGTCTCGCGGGTGATGAGTTTGAGGATCGTGCTCTTCCCGGCGCCGGTTTTTCCCACCAGAAAGACAAACTCGCCGTCTTGAATCGTGATGTTGACGCCCCGAAGCCCAAACACGAGCTCCGAGAACTGCACTTCGACGTTCTTAAAGGCGATCGACATAGTCTGTGAACAGGTCCCTACCCCTAAATCCCATACGGTCTGGGATGCTTGATCGTACCTGGAAACTCACTTTTCGGCCCTTCGGCCCGATCTTGAAGGGGCCATAATAGTGGTTCAGCGTGGGACTGGCCTCCATGACACAGAACCGGTATCAGCGCACTCGTGAAGACCACAGCACCGAGATTGCGGAAGACTATTGCGAACTGATCGACAGCCTCATCCAAGAGACTGGCGAGGCCCGGGCTGTCGACCTTGCTGACCGGCTCGGGATCTCCCACGTCACCGTTTCGAAGTCGATTCAGCGGCTCAAGCGCGAAGGGCTGGTGGTTTCGGAACCGTACCGGAGCATCTTTTTGACCGACAAGGGGAAGGCCCTCGCCGATTCTTCACGCGAGCGGCATAAGTTGGTCTTGGCTTTTTTGACAGCGCTCGGCGTGCCGGCAGACGTTGCCGAAGCCGACACGGAAGGCATTGAGCACCACGTGAGCGCGGAGACATTGGCGGCGATGCGGGCCTTTATGAAGAGTCGCTAAAGGTGCGCCCAAACGACGATATCTTTAGACCCTCCGCCTTCGCCGGTTCTTCCCACCGCGCCGTCATCGACCCCATCTTTGCCGAAGCTATAGACCATGACGCGGTCGGGCCTTGCCGAATAGACGAGCTTGCCTTTTTCGTACGGGTCCAGATCCTTGATGCCCGCCTCCGCCAAGCTTGTCGGGAAGCGGCCTTTTTGCGCGCGGTACACAAAGACGTCGAGCAAGACATTGAGGCAGTGCCCAACGGCCTTTGTCCGGTCGAACGAATGGTCGGCGACGGGAAAGGTCGGGAGGAGGATGCTGCGAATCGCGGTTGTGGGATGTTTCCCGTTCGAGCGATCCAGGGCTAAGCTCTCAACCGCTGTTACGGTCGAAGCGAGTTGCCAAGGATTGCCCCCGGCAACAAAAGCTTGGTTGAGTCCCGTGAGGTATTCCGAGAGGAAAGCGTTCTTGACCGTGTCTTTGGCGATCCACTTTGGAATCTGCATGAACGGATTGGTGGGTCCAGCATCGCCGGAATAGAGGTAGGCGTAATCCTTCCAATCGTTCACCGCGCGGATGCTGGCGATACCAAGATAAGCCTCGCCGATGAGTGCTCGCGACCAATCCAGCGTCGCACGTTCGCTTGCCACGATATCGCGCAACGCCACCATCGCAGGAGCGGTCTTGACGAACTGCGGCAAGGCCTTCTGGACGGCAACATCCACAATCGCCATCGTGGTGAGCTGAGTGGTGACGGCGAGCGTGGTGGGGTCCTGCCCCAGCAGACCCGTGATCCGATAGCACGCCTTAAAGTCCTCCAAACTGCCGGAAATATCGCCGTCGAGCGCTCGAAGCTGAGCACGAACGCCGAGATACCGCACGAGCTGCTTGGTATCGCCAAGGTCGCCAAGGTCTACTTTGAAGCCCAAATCCCAATCGCGGCCAAAGTCGAGTTTGGGGCGGGAGGATGCTTGAACGGCTTCGTTCAGGGCGATGTCAAGCGTTGCGAACTGTTTGCGGAATTCGGGGTTGCTCTGCTCCCTTTTGTCGAGAACGATCTGAAACTCGGCGGGGGATTTGCGCACGTCCTTGGGCACGTCGTCGATGCTCTGGATGGCCTTGTGCAGGAGCAAGCCCGCATTCTCTTCAGGCTTGACAGGCCAGCGCTCTTTGAGCGCCGTCATGGTGAGGGGCACACCAAGCGACTCCGCCTTGGCAAGCTTTTCTTCAAGGGTGGACTGTCTGTCCAAATAGGGCTTTGCCTCTTTGTATCGGACGCCGAAATAGGCGCCCCCAAGGATGAATCCGCCCAAAACAATAAAGACCGCGATGCGCTTTCGCTGGTGCATAAAACCACCTAGCTGCTTCAGTAAGCAACGATTTCACATTAGCACGATTGGCTAAAGAAGACGACTTTGTTTTCTTTTATCACTGGCGTTTGATAACGGTGGGGAATTTCATCACGATGTCTGAGTTGCTGACGCTACTGCCGTTATCGTCGATTCGGTTTCGTCCAAGGCTGTAGATCATCGCCGTGCTGTCGTCTAACCGGTAAGAAAGAGGACCACTGCCGAATGGGTCGCCGAGGCTTATCCCCGCCTCGACGAGGTCTTTAGGAAGTCGGCCTGTGCGATGTTTGAATTTGGCGACTTCTATCGTGGCGAGAAGCACGTTCAGTCGAGCTTTGCATTGCATAACTGCATCGCCTAGGAGGTCATAGAATTCGCTATTCTCCTGGGCGAGACTGTAGGTTCTATCCGTTTGCTTTACCCCTACTGCGGTCGATTGTCTGTAAGCCGCGCCGAATTCGTTAAGGTTCTTTGTTTCCTTGAATCGCTTCACGCCCGAGTTGAATGCGCTTACGTGCCGTGCTTGGAGGGCACCTTGCAAAAGCGATTCAGACACGCTTGCTGGAGCCTCTCGGTCCTCCGGGCCAAAGACGCCTTCAACCGAGAGACTGCCCGGCATCTGGTCGATCTCGGCAGAACGTCGCGCAGTGGCTCGATATTGCATGTAGCTGACAAAAAACTCTCCCGCAAGCGTCCACTCCGGATCAACGGCGATTCGCCCCCATTCGACGGTTTCGCGTAGCCGTTCCAACATATCCGACTGGTTGAAGAACGTGGTCGCGAGTGCACATGCTGACTTATCCACGATTGTATAGGCATTGAGTTGTGTGAACATGCCCATCACGCCCAAATCATAGGCCAAAGCCCGTGTCAAGGAGTAGGCAACGCGAAGGCTTTCTATAGCTTCAGCGCTTCGGCCAAGAAGCGCAAGCGCCACCGCACGGTCAGAGCAAAACCTGACGGTATCGGTAACCATTGGGAGTTCGTAGTTGAAAGTTCCGGGCTTTTCCCAGTCTCGCTTCAGCCTCAACCAAGGCCTCTGCGTTGCTTGGGAGTAGGCAGCAAAGAGGGGTTCGAACTGTTTGATCTCCTTGACGACCGCTTGTTTGTCCAATTCGTTTCCATAGGTTAGGCGCGAGGGCCAGGAATCGTTGTAGATCGCAAAGTGTTGGTCGCGTAGCTCTCGGAACACTAACCGAGCTTTCATGAATTTATCCGCCGCGTTGTCAGTCTCTGCCAGCGGTTTCAGTTGATAAAGTTGCTCTTCGGTGAAGGGCAGTCCGAGGCTTGCAGCTTCCTTTTCGAGTGTGGCAAGTTCGTTTGCGGCAGCTTGGTAGGGTCCGACAGCGCGTTGCCGGACGCCGAAGTAGAACACGAAAGCGACCAGTGCGGCCCCGCCCACCATCAACCCCAACAGCTTCGGCGCTCTCTTCACAGCATTACTCTACGTCAAATTGTCGATCGAACCGATTCTCTCTCGTCGCCTATCGCTTTGGGATATATGGCGGATACGCCATTCGCAAATCGTCGGACGACTCGCCCAAAGGCGAACCGTCATCAATTCCGTTCTTGCCCAGGCTATAGACGACAGCCCGTGTGCCCTCAATCCGGTAAAACAGGGGCCCCGATCCATAAATGTCCGGAGTGAATACGCCAACTTCTTCGAGGTTCTTGGGGAGTCTGCCCGTGCGTTGTTTGAACTTTGCCACTTCGATGGATGCAACGAGAAGATCATGGAAACACTGTCCTTCATTAAGGACGTTGATTGTGTAGTTCCAATGCGGCGTGACGAGCGAAAGGAAGATGTAGCTTGGATCCTTGTTGGAAGTTGCCATAACCCGTTGCCGGTCTAGCTCGGCGCAGAAGGCAAGGTAACTCTTCGATTTGTCGTAAGCGGCTTTGGCCGAAAGATAACCTTCAAGGAAACGCGCTTCGAAGCCATCGCTTACCGCACGTTTTGAGGAAAGCGATGGAATCCCACGGTCAGCGCTGCCCAAACCGATGTCTTCAAATGCTTGATTCCAGCTCACGGTCGTTCTGGCGGTCTCATTTAGAAACATGTATCCGAAAACAAACTCGGTTTTGGCCGACCAGAATACGTCAATGGGCGGGTGTCCTGCGGCGACGATTTTGGAGAGTCGTTCTAACACCGATGGGTCCTTGCCCACTTTGTCGAGAATGAAGTTAACGCCGAAGTCTGAGATTCGCAGGCAGCGTTCACGAGTCATCAGCGCTGTGAGCGGCGCCTCGCCAGCAAGCTGATTGGAGATTCGGTAAGCCGCTTCAATATTTTGGATTGCATGCTCAATGTCGCCTTGTTGGGCATCCAAAAAGGCGCTAGCGGTGAGGAGTGAGACAGCGGACTTGATTTTGGAATACTCCGAAACCGAAATCTTTGACGGCAGTTCCCAATCCCGTTCGAAACGCACCAACGGCTTTTGCGCAGCAATGTAAAGGGCGTTGATGCAAGGCTGAGTCTGCTTTGCTTCCGTTAGAACCTGCTTGCGATCCTCGACAGTGCCATGCTCAAAGGTTGCTGTCCAGTTTTTTGAATTCTCGACGATCCGAGGCTCGATCTTGTCCAGCAGCACTAGAGCATGGATCATCTCATTGGCTGCGTTGGCCTCATTAGGAACCGGGTTATCGGCGTGTTGCTGAGTTATGGTCGTTGGCAGTCCCGCCGCAACAGCTTCCTTGCGGAGTTTGGAGAGGTTATCGGCCGCTGCGTTGAAGGGACGGTTGATGTAAATGGTGAGCGCGAAAAAGACCAGGCATGCGAGCCCCGCCGAACCTACAGCAGTCAAAAGTAGCAACTTCAACGCTCTCTTCACAATGTGAAGGACGGTAACGCGATGGAAAGGGTTACGACGTGGGGAGAAGGATCGCTGCTAAAACTGACCCCGAGATGTGATCTCCAGTATTCGTGGGAAGCGTGCCGGGTAGGACATGACCATATCTACGGATTGCGTGGCTATACCGCTATCATCCTTGAGGTCAAAGCCGTAGCCGTAAACGATTGCGCGTCCATTTTCTCTTCGGTATTGCAACGGCTTGCCCGACATCGGGTCCATCAAGTTCGCTCCAGCATCCTCCAAGGACACGGGCAGGTGTCCGTGTTTGCGTTTATAGTCGACAATTTGGAGCAAAGCAAGAATCAGATTGCGACGAGTTTCGACCGCAAGGGCGCTGCTTTCGCCGTTTTTCATGTATGTGACGAAGTTCTCAAAGCGAAAAAAGGAGGCGTCATTGCGCGCGAGCCCTGCATTCCAATAGTTCAGCGACGCCGAGTAGAGGTCACTTGTCTGCCCGGTCTCTTGATGCTTGCGTACGCCTGTGAGAAATCCAGCGAGGAGGTGGGCTTGGCAGGCTCTTTGGGCAGTTTCCGGAGACACTGTAAGCGGCACTGGATCGTGCAGTGCAAAGTCGATCCCCTGAGCAGGATTCTCGAAAATGTGGCTTCGTCGGCTTGAAATGGAGGCCGAAATCTTCTTGAACTCAGGCCATGTCAGGACCAGGTCTGTCTTGAACCACCATGCGGCATCTCCCGGCTTGTACTCTTCGGCGAGAATGCGGTCGAGCTCCTTGCGATATTCCGGCTTGCTCGTTAGCTCGTCGAGCGAATTCATTACAGCTTCAAACACCTTCCCGTATGCATGAAAATGGAGTCGTCTCCCCGAGTCTCCCGGTTCGTCAATGGACTTTGCGGACAAACGCGAGGCAAGTTCGAGCAGCTTCAGGGCTCGTGGAATTCTTCCCAGCTTGGCCTCAGCAGCGGCGGCAGAGCAGACTATGGCGACGCCTTCGCTATAGATAGCGTTGTTCGCGCTGTAGTCAACATGAGTCAGTTGCGTAGCAAAGCACAGCTTCGGCTTTTCGACAAGCCTTTGAAGCTCCTTGATGATCGGCTCGACGCTCGCCATTTCGTGCTTAATGCGCTGGATTTCGCTCTCGTCTGCCTGAGTCAAACGGAATGACCAGAGTCTATGGGGCGGTTGGGCGGCCTTTTTGTAGGATAGACAGAGGGCCCTGAGCGTGTCTGAGTCCTTCCACAGATTGTCGCCGTCGGTGACGGGGCGTTGGGCAAACAGTTCTGCTTCGGTCGTGGGCAAGCCGATATCTTGTGCCTTTTGTGAGAGGGCGGGAAGTTTGGATGCGGCGTTTAGGAAAGGGATGGAGGAGCGGTATTGCACGCCCCCGGGCACCACCACAAGCACTGCGATGAGGCCACCAACTCCAAACACCCAGAACTTCTTCCTTTTGGTCACTTGATGGACAGGACGGATGATGCGTGCTCCGCGTTCAGCGCTGGGTTCGGAGTATCCTTTCCACCGTGTTCGTCACATTCGAGGGACCGGAAGGGGCCGGGAAATCCACCATCCTTGCGCTGGTGGCAGAAAAGCTCAGGGCACAAGGGCGACAAGTCGTCACCACCCGCGAACCGGGTGACGGTCCACTGGGGCCGCCGATCCGCCAGCTCATCCTCCACGGAGAAGCCATGGACGCTCGGACCGAGCTCTTCCTCTTCCTCGCCGACCGCGCCCAGCACACCGAGAGCCTTATTCGACCTGCACTCGAAGCCGGGAAGACCGTGCTGTGTGACCGTTACTCAGATTCAACCGTGGTTTATCAAGGGGTAGCGCGGGGACTCGACCGAGCCCTGTTGAGAGAGCTGAACGAGTTTGCCACTGGCGGGCTCAAGCCCGACCTGACGCTGCTGTTCGACCTCGATCCCGAGGTCGGACTTGCGCGGGTACAGGGCAAGGACCGCTTGGATGCGGAGCCGCTCGAGTTCCACAAAAAGGTCCGGCAGGGGTTTTTGGAGTTGGCAAGGGAAGAACCTGCGCGGTGGCGGATTGTGGATGCGTCCAAGTCGAAGGAAGAGGTTTTTGCGGATGTTTTTGGGGCGATGAGCTTTGAGTGAATAGCTAACAGTGGGAGGGGGAGGAGTGGTCACCCTCACCACTGTTCGCTTTGCTCACAGGTCCTCTCCCTCAAGGGAGAGGAGTTGGGCGAGTGGGTCTTTGCCGCTAGGAACGTGCAGCTAGGTGTTGGGAGTCAAAAAGCGGCGAGCACTTTTGCTCCCATGGTGTCGGGTTCTGTTCACAATCCTTGCCTCCTTACCCTTTACTGCCATAGCCCTCCCCTGCACCCCTGCCTCATCTTCGCAAGCTCACACAGAGGGAAAGTGACAAGGATCACAGCCCCAAATCCCAAATCCCAAATCCCAAATCCAAAATCCAAAATCTAAAATCTAAAACGAAAACGCCCCACCCGACTCCATTGTCGGGCAGGGCATCTTCTGGACACATTCGCGATTTAGGCCGCTACTGCTTCTTTGTTCTGCGCGGCAACAGTGGCGCGCAGTGCTTTCGGAACAATGTTGTTGGCTTCAAGCAGAACGGTAATCTGGTCACCCTTTTTGCCGATAGCCTGAATGAAGTCGTCGCCTCGGGACTCGGTGAGGTGAGGACTGTCGTCGATCTCGGTCTCGTCGAACGTGATGATGCCGACAACTTCATCGACGCGCATGGCGCATCGCCCAAGTTCGGTGAGGACAACGACGAAGTTTCTTGCGTTGTCGCTTTCGGACATTTCAAATCGGAGCCGTGCGTCAATCGTGGGGATGGTGCTCCCTCGAAGCTCAAAAATCCCGACGAACATCTTGGGTGTTTTTGGAAGCTTGGTGACCGGTTGGGTCGGCAAGATACGCTCGACGGCCTCGATGGGAATACCGTAGCGCTCAGTATCTAAACGAAAGATCACATATTTGTTTTCAGCCATGAATACCCTCTCATTCCTCTCTGCAGAAGGCCAAACGAAGCCTGCTTGAACCGCAGAGCCAAGGATGGTTTGTCCCTCGGGTACTGATTTCCACAGCGTGAAAGGGCGGAACCTCGCACATTTTCCAGACGTAATCCCTTCAAGCAAACTTACCGGCGGCCGAACGTCGGCATAATAGTCATCGGAGCCGCACCATGCTGATCGCCACTCTTCTTCTCGTAGCTGTCGACGACGCCAAGGCCGCGCTTGATAGGTTCGCCGCGCTTGTTCAGCGGAACCCAACAATGGCGGTGGATATTCAGGTCCAGCTTGAAAACTACGCGCCGGTCGGCAGAGGGCAGTTTTCGCTTTCGAAGCCCGACAAGCTCAACCTCAGAGTCGATTGGGGGCAGCATAGCTACGAATTTGGTGTGAACGGACCTCGAAGAATCGAGGTGGATCACTTCGAGAAGCAATATCAGGAGTATCGAGATTACGGCCCCTTGCTGCCTCGCGGGGAGATCAGCATGACGCCGACCTATGCGTTCCCCTCCGTTTTCATCACGGGAGATTTGCGGCATCTGGCCCCAACCGGGACGAAGTTCAAAGCAGGCCAAAAGGTGGTTCAGGGGAGTTCCGTCCTGACGCCACTATCGGCCCAGTTCTCAACTCAATCGGGCACGGCTCAAATCCTGGCCTACGTCGATCAGAACGGAAAGCTCACGTCTTTGAAGACCGATCTTGACGATGACGACGGACATAAGGTTTGGACCATCAGCTTCTCAAACTATCGGCTGGGCAACGCTAGCTCCACCTTCAACGTCAACCCTCCGAAAGGGTATTCGCCAGACCGAGTTCAGACCCCCGAGTACGCGCTCGAAATGGGATCCCCCTTCCCCGCGAAGGACTGGCGCAATGTGGCAAACGGCGCCGCGTTGAGCAGTATGAAAGGCAAGCCCTTTCTTGCCGTATTCGTCCGCCCGAATTGTGAGCCTTCCAAGGCGGCAATGAAGGAGTTGGCAACCATCAGCGCGAGCATTGCCAAGAGCGGAGTACAGACGGTTTTGATGGTGCAGGGCACGAAAGCAAACGCGCAAGAGTACGTTGCAAAGTTTCCCAAGTTTTATGCGGCGACGCCAGCGGCTCAACAGGAGCTACGCCTTCCGGGTAGCCCAACCTTTTTCCTCATCGATAAGCAGGGCCTGCTCAATCGTTTGTGGTACGGGTTTGACCGCGATCAGCCTAGCCAATATACAAACGACATCATCGCCTCTGCCAAAGCGCTCAAATAGACCGGCATAATAGGGTTATGAGCGCCACGCAAGAGTTGACCCCTCCCGCCGTGCGGTGGGACCTGACCGCCTTCTTTGATTCACCCGACGATCCCGAAATCGAAGAATCTTGGCTGGAAGCGCACCGCCGGGCCGATGCCTTTGCCGAGCAGTATCGCGGCAAGATCAACTCGCCCACCCTGGATGCTGAGACCCTGCTATCCGCAATCACCAATCTTGAAACGCTCAGCCAGGACGCAGTAAAGCCGATTCTTTACGCGAACCTCTTGTTTGCCGCCGACACCAGCGACCCAGAGCTTGGCGCTTTCCTGCAAGATCAGACCGAAAGAGCTTCGGAGCTCAACGTCAAGCTGATGTTCTTTGAGTTGGAGCTTCAAGCGGCCCCTCAAGAAGCGCTTGATCGACTGGTGGATGATTCGCGTTTGGCTGGCTATCGGCATTATCTTCAAGTGGTCCGCTCGCTTAGCCCCTACCGCCTCAGCGAGCCCGAAGAGATCATTCTTGAGGAGACGGCAAATTCGGGTTGTCGGGCTTGGGTTCGGCTGCACGAAGAGCTCAACTCGAATCACGTCTTTCGATATACCGACCCCAACACGAATAAGACCGAGGAGCTGACGCAATCGGAAGTAGTGGACCTTCTGCGCGATGCGGACCGAGCAGTCCGTCAGGCTGCTGCGGATTCCCTTTCTGAGGGGCTGAGAGAGTTAGAGAAGACGGTCACCTTTATCTATAACACGCTGCTGCTGGATCACCGAATCGGCGATAAGCTGCGCAAGCACCCTTATCCCGAGCACACCCGCCACCTTTCCAACGAGCTTGAGAAATCGACTGTGGACCTGGTTGTGCGGCTATGCGCCGAGCACACGAACTTGGTTGAGCGATTCTATGAGGTCAAGCGAGAGATTCTCGGCCTGCCCGAACTCACCCATATCGATCGCTATGCCCCGCTATTCGAGGCGTCTGGACAAGTCGCTTGGGACGACGCGCGGTCGATGGTGGTGAAGGCGTTTTCGGGGTTCCATCCCGAGCTCGGGCGTAAAGCGGACGAGTTCTTTGTAAGGGGTTGGATTGACGCCGAGCCCCGCAAGGGTAAAAGCGGCGGCGCGTTCTGCAGCTTCAACACACCCGATACTCACCCGGTCATGCTCATGACCTATCTGAACAAGGCGAACGACGTGATGACGCTTGCCCATGAGCTTGGACACGGAGCTCATGCCTCTCTTTCGAGCGGGCAAACCTACTTTAACTCGCACGGCACGCTGCCGATGGCTGAGCTAGCTTCGATCTTTGGCGAGATGCTGGTCTTCGAAGACATCGTAAGGACCGCCTCCGAAAAGGACAAACTCGCGCTTTATGGCGAGAAGATCGAGGGCATTTTCGCCTCGGCGTTCCGGCAAGCGGCGATGTTTGGCTTCGAGCAACGATGCCACAACGAGCGACGAGACAAGGGCGAACTGACGTCCGAACGGTTCGGTGAGATTTGGCAAGAGCAGCTTCAAGGGATGTTTGGCAAATCCGTAAAGCTGGGCGAGCAGCATAAGCGTTGGTGGATTTATGTTTCTCACTTCTTCCACGCCCCGTTTTATGTTTATGCCTATTCGTTTGGCGAGCTATTGACCCTGTCGCTGTATGAGATGTCCAAGCGCGAAGGACCTGAGTTTGCCGAGAAGTACATGAGCGTGCTGAGGCTTGGAGGATCGAAGACTCCCCAAGAGCTGATGGCGATTGTGGGGGTTGATCTGAACTCCGAGGCGTTCTGGCAGGGTGGCTTTGCCGCCATCGAGAAGCTTGTTGGCGAGTACGAAGCGTTGTGGAGCGCTCGTCGGGGAGCCTAAGATGAAGAGATTCTTGTTTGCCTATGCCGTGTTTCTTGTCTGTGGTCTGGCGGGAGCCCAGGCTAAGCTCAACGTCCTGCAAGGCACCAAGACTATCGGGACGGCGAACGTTACGCAACGGCTCAATGCCGATGGAACCAAGCTTGTACAGCTTTCGCTGGAGTTGGTGAATGGGCAGACCAAGGTGAAAATCCGGCAGGAGAGCACCTACACCGCCAAGGGCGAGCCGATCCGTTCGTTCCAAGAAGTCACCGGAGAGAACCCCCGCGTGAGCCGTCGGGTCGTGGTTACCTTCGATGAAGAGGGCGCGAACGTCGTGATCGACGAAGGCGGAAAGCGAGAGACCAAACAACTGACGCTTGCGAAAGCCGCACCACGCGGGCAACTTGCCGAGTTTTGGTTCTTGCGAGATAAGCCAAAGGCAGGGACAACGGTAGAAGCTTATCGTTTCAATATGGACAAGCTGGAGTGGCAGATCGCGCGAACAACCTATGTCGGCCCGAAGACGCTCACGATCAACGGCAAGCAGGTGAAATGCCACGAACTGAAGTCAACGGACGGAGTGTCGTGGGTTGATGAGAAGGGCTTGCCCGTACGTGCGGATTATTCGGGCGTGAGGTTTGAAGCGGCGGGTTCCTGAGCGGTCCGAGCCTGCTCAATCATCTCTTCTAAGGATTTGAGCCCTTTCTGATAGGAAGGCGTGTCAGCCATCCTTTTCTCAGACAGCAGCTCCGACTTGGCTGTCTCGGCGAGTTCAATGGCTCGAACTGGATCGCCTGACTTTAATGCGATCAACGCCTCAGACCGCGTCACCCAGCCGCGGACGCTCGTGAGAGGATCGGGGAGATCGGTCATCAAAGACTTCGCGTTTTCAAGTTCGTCGAACCTGGAAAGAACCAAGTAGGCAAGGTCGGTGCGAATCCCGGCCTCCAAGATAGGAAGGCGATCCTTCATCCCTTCCGCGATTGCCAAGGCTCGCTCGCGTTGTTCTCGTGCAAGTTCAAAATCCTCTTGTGCATCAGCCAAAAAGGACGCCAGATACAAGCCCTGAGAATGCATTCGCGTATCGTCTTCTGGCACAAGCAGCAAAGGCGCAAGATGGGCTGGCCAGTCTTTGGCAAGCATCCCTTTCATAACACAACCCATGATGATCACGATTGCGACTGTTCGACGGGCTTCATCTCCTCCTTTGGACAGACTGAGGAGGTGCGCTCCATCTGTCAAGAAGCCTCTGGATTGGTAAGGGATTAAACTCACCAGCCCCAACAACAGACCGCTAATCCAGAACCAATGCAGAACGAGAAATACGGGAAATGCCCAAGTCTGATAGCCAAAAGACGCGTTGAGATAGAGCCACAGGCCAAAAGACACCAAAGCAAGAACAAGATTGGCAATCGGCCCGCCCCAAATCATCGCCCGGAAACGCTCAAGGACTCTCACTTCGTCGTCGGGATAGGCAAAGACATACCCTCCAAGACGTCGTTGATCATCGGCAGTGCGCTCCTTCCAGCCTCCTGTCTGCAGTGTCCACTCAAAGGGTCCAAATGCAAAGACTGCCACCGTAAACCCCTGCCGTCTTGCCGCCCAAAAGTGACCATATTCATGGATAAAGATCGGAAAATACACGAGCGCAAGAGCGATAGGAAGGATTGGCAGAATGATGAGGAACGCCAGCAGGCTGAAAAGTACCTTGCCAGAGACCAACAGCAGCATGAGCGCGAAGAACCCGGCGAATGCCGCGTCGATCCAGAGCAAAGTTCTGAGAGTTGAAGATTTCTTCGGCTTCATCGGCAATGCACAATCCGCTTTCTGAAGGAGCGAATTCGAGCTTTAGCCCAGCATTTCCTTTAACCGACGACGCTGAGCGAGGAGCCGCAGCTTTTTGATGGCTTGAACCTCAATCTGCCGGATGCGCTCGCGGGAGAGTTTCATCTCTTTGGCGATCTCCTCTTGAAGCGCGGCATCGGCATTTCCATCCAGCCGGAACCTCATGCGCATCACTTTCTGCTCGCGCTCATTGAGCTCAGCCAGAATGCGCGTCAATTCGTTCATCAGTTCACCATCGACGATGTTTTGTTCGGGGTCGCCCGACTTCGGGTCGCGAATGAGTCCGCCAAGGGTGGTGCCCGAACTGTCGCCCACTTGCATGTCGAGGCTGAGCATCTCTTGTGAGGATTGGATCAAGGTCGTCAGTTTCTTGGCGGAGACACCGATGGCGGAGGCGAGTTGCTCCGTGGTCGGGTCCTTTCCAAGCTCGCGAACGAGTCGGATGCGTTCGCGCTCCACCTTCCTCAAAGATTGGGACACGTGAGCAGGAAGCCGGATGGCTTTGCTCTTGTTGTCGATGGCTCTACCGATAGCCTGTCGAATCCAGTGGGTTGCGTAAGTAGAGAACCGGAAACCTTTGTTCGGGTCGAACCTCTCGGCGGCCTGCATCAACCCGATGGCGCCTTCTTGAATGAGGTCTTCGAGCGGTACGGCGCGGCTGCGATACGACTTGGCGATGTTGATGACCAAGCGCATATTGGCTTCGATCAGGCGTTGCCGCGCTCCCTGATCGCCAGCCTGTACGGCCCGCGTCAGGTAAAGCTCCTCTTCAGGAGTCAACAGCGGTTCCTTCGTGAGCCTATTTAGATAGCTCGGTATGCTGTCTTCGGAATCGATTTGCTCAAAATCCCTTGACATAAATTGCGCCACTCATCTTCGTCGTTAAGTACGGCCCCCAGCTTGGCTTATGCCGCCGCATCCCTGTCAGTGGCAGCAAGAATCGTGCCTGCGGCGAAAAGTTTGCTTTCGTGACCTTTTAGACGTGCGAAACAGGTCAGCCGTTCTTAGCAATTCGCGCGAAGCACCCCGCGTACTGATGAAAATACGTTGAGAAGGGCTTGAGGTTGCACCGACCTATCGACGATTCTGGAAGATTTCCAGCGATATGGCGCGCATTTGTAACAACCTTGAGGCTATAACACGTCATAATGTCTGAACCGAGGTGCGTCGTCGCGCCCGGGGGGTATTACGCATGAAGCGCTGGACCTGGATAATTTTGGCAACCGTTTTAGCGGGCTCTGCACTAGCCCAAGCGCCCTTTACGATCGTAAGGCCGGTCGAGGGCGCCAAGGTGCGCGAAACCGTTCGGGTGCAGATCCCGAAGAACAGCATTCCCGACAATTCCTACGTTGGGGTGTTCTTGAACGGCAAGTTCATTGAAGGGACGATTTTGGAAGCTAAGGGTGACTTTTACGAGTACCTGCTCGATACGAAGGCTCGCAAGATTCCCGATGGCAAGACCAAGCTCGAGTTAGTGCTGTACCGAGATGCAGCGAACAGTTCGAGGATTACCGACCGAACTTCAATTGAGATTGAAGTGGTCAACGTGGCCTCTATTCCGATCCCTGAAGAGGGGCTGGACCTGCACTACAAGTTCCAGGCAGGAAAACAGTACACGTATACAGTCGAGGATCGAACGGCGATTGTGACTATCAGCGAAGCTCAGGCCAAGCTTGGTGGACGCGCCGCCGAACTTCCCATCGAAGCTTCCCACGTCCGCATGCTTTATGCAATCGACAACGCTTACGGGAATGGAGACGGCTTGGTGCGAATGCAGGCGTTGCCAGAGAAGAACAAACGCTACGCTTTCCTGAAAACTCAGTCGGACCCCGAGGGTAAGAGATTCGAAGACTACGAAATGCACCCGCTTTATATGCGGCTCGACCGCAAGGGCGTTGAGAAATTTGGCTCCGTACCTGTCTATGCAGGCGTTGAGGGTGGTCTTCGCGAATCGATGCGAACCGATTTGTTCGCAACGTTTCCACTGCCTACTCTTCCCAACAAGAGGGTCAAGCCCGGCAGCGATGCGACGTGGAGCACTTGGAGCTCCTGGTTCCAAGCTGGCAACCTCGACCTCGAAAAGCTTGCGGAAACCACTTCGCTGGTCCAAAAGATTCCATGCCGTGGCGAGCTCCTCGGCGTTGAATGGGAAGCCGGGCACCCATGTGCGAAGTACCGCAACAGCCTCCGGCTGAACGCGGGCGCTCGACAGAACACCGGCGGCAGCGACGGTGGGGTCGGCCTTGGCAACACAGGCGTACAGATGGAAGAGACCATTTGGTTTGCTCTTGATCTCGGTATCCCCGTCAAGATCACACGCGACCAGCAACAGGATATCCGCATGCAAGCGCCTTCGGGCGGTGGCGGTGGTGGAGCGGCTCCCGGTACCGGTGGTGGACGCGGTCCTGGCCTCGGCACATCCGGCGGCGGTGGACGCGGTCCTGGCGCTCCGGGTAGCGGAGGCGCAGCCCCAGCCGATGATCGGATTATCCTTCCCAACGGCAACTACGGCTACGTTCTGTTTGGCAACTTCTTCCGACAGGGTAGCGCAACCGGCAACGAAGGTGGCCCTCCCGGAACTGGTGGACAAGGTCGCGGCGGAAATGCGGCTCCTGGCGCTGGCAACTCGGGCAGCGGTGGCGGCGGCGGAATCCAGTACATGCGCATCCGTCAGCAACAAATCCTTACTTTAGAAAAGTAAACTACTGGGCGACATGCCCGTCAAGCTCAAGCGTAATCAGCGACGAAACTCTTCCGGTGATCCGGAAGAGTTTCGTATGTCTTTGGGCGACCATTTTGAGGAGATACGGTCTCGAATTGTACGCGTGGTCATCGTCATCACCGTCCTCTGGATTATCGGCTGGTACCTGGAAAAGCCGCTTTATGACCTGCTAAATAACGTCATCGGTGACGTTGTCGAAATCTACAAGAAAACTCACCCCGACTTTGTCTACGCGGAACCGTTCTCCACGATGACGGCTCCGTTCATGCTCAAATTTAAGCTCTCCTTCATGATCGCCATCGGCATCGCCCTGCCCTACCTGATACTTGAGATTTGGGGGTTTGTTTCGCCAGGGCTGAGAGAGAAAGAGCAGAAGCCGATCAAGAGACTTGCCCCGATTAGCGTTTTCCTATTCTTTCTGGGTGCATTCTTCTGCTGGCTGATCCTTCCCCAAACGTTCGCATGGTTTCTGAGTTATCTTGAGGAATTCCCAGGCACTTCACTTTTCCAAGAGCCGGGGACGATGGTCTTCTTCACGCTCAAGCTGATTCTGGCTTTTGGGATCGGTTTTCAGCTTCCCTTGGTCGTGTATTTGGCGGCAAAAATCGGGCTTGTCACGCCTGAGACACTTCAGCATTATTGGCGGCACGGTGCGGTTTTCGTCTTCTTCGCCTCTGCCATCCTCACGCCGAGCAACGACGCCTTTACCATGCTGATGATGGCGGTGCCGCTGACGATCCTGCTGATGCTCAGCATCTTCTTCGTGAAGCTGACAATGCGCGATAAGGGTGAAGGCGATCCCGAATTGAACGATCTGGATTAGGCGATGAAGCCGCATCCGCTCAATATCCTGCACCAATTCGCTGAAGAGTTTTCGCTGGACCTCAACCAGTTCACCATGCCCGCGATGCCGGGGCGATTCGCCGAGCTTCAGGGCAAGCTGCACCCTCGGCTGTCGGAAAGACTGGCAGAGTTGGGGTTCGACAAGCTCTATAGCCACCAGGCCGAAGCCATTGACCACGCGCTCATGGGGATCAACACGGTGTTAGCAACCGGTACGAGCAGCGGCAAGACTTTGGCCTTCCTGGCCCCCATCCTCAACGCTTGCTACAGCGAGCCCAACGCCCGTGCGCTTATTCTCTACCCAACCAAAGCGCTCTCACAGGATCAATTGGCCTCTTTCCAGAACGTGATCGGCACCGAACCCGTGCGATTGTCGACCTATGACGGCGACACGCCGAAGAGCCAACGTTCGACGATCCGCAAGAGCGCGCACATCGTGATCTCTAACCCCGACATGCTCCATCTCGGCATCCTGCCATCGCACGAACTTTGGACGCCCTTTCTTCGCAACCTTCGCTACATCGTGCTGGATGAGATGCACACCTACACCGGAGTTTTCGGCTCGCATGTCGGAGGGATTATTCGGCGGCTGCTGCGGCTCTGCGCTTGGCACAACGCCAAACCCACAATCATCGCCGCCACCGCTACAACCGCAAACCCCCAAGAGCACTTTCGACTGCTTACCTCTAGGGAGGCGATGATTGTGCTTGAAGACGGCGCACCAAAGCCCGAACGAACCTACGCATTTGCATGGAGGCGGCTTGACGCAAGCACACGCCCAGCATCGCAAAATCAGCTCACTGGGTCGTTGCTGGCGAACCTAACCCAGTCCGGGTGCCGATCACTCGCCTTTAACCAAAGCAGAACAGCGAGCGAACTCGTACAGAAGTATGCGGCAACGCAACTTGAACTCTCTGGCGAGGGGCAAGGCAACAAGATCGACAGCTATCGAGGAGGCTACACGCCCAAAGAGCGCCGGGAAATCGAGAAGAGGTTTCGGTCGGGAGACCTCCTTGGAATCGCAAGCACCAATGCTCTGGAGCTAGGCATCGACATTGGTGGGCTCGACGTTGTGCTGATGAACGGCTACCCTGGCTCAATCGCGTCATATTGGCAGCAGGCTGGGCGATCCGGGCGAGGGAAACGACCTGGTCTTGCCGTGATGCTCGCGGCGGATAACCCGCTGGATTTTCTTATCGTGTCGGACCCGGAACGTTTCTTGCGAACAAACTTTGGCGGCTCCCCCTTAAACCCAGGCAATCCAGCAATCCTAAGCCAGCAAATCAAGTGCGCGGCTTACGAACGGGCGCTTGGGCCGGAGGAGATTGATGCGTTTGGGATGACGGCTGGGCAAGTTGTGGCGGACCTTGAAGCTGGGGGGGAACTCACGTTTTCGGCGGGTCGATACTTCTATCCCGAGTTTGACGCCCCGGCACCCAAGGTCAACATCCGATCCGCCGGTGGGGATGTGTTTAAGATCGTCACGAAGGATGGCGAACTGGGCACGATGGAGTATTGGCGCGTACTGCAATCGGGATTTCCGGGCGCTGTTTACCTACACCGAGGCCAAACCTATGTGGTTAATGAGCTTGATCTCATCTCGAAAGAGGTCAAAGTGGAGACGCAGGACGTTGCCCACTACACCACAGCCCTGCTTCGAGGCTCCTCGAACGAGTTGATCGAGATAGATCGGCGGGCACAAGGACTATTCGAGGTCGGGTTATGCTCCGTTCAGATTCACGAGCACGTCGATGAATATCAAAGACGGTCCTTAGATGGCTCAAAAACCTCCGACACCGAGCCTTTGGATCTTCCCTCGATCGACTATCAGACTCTTGCTGTTCGATTTGAAGCCAAGTTCCCGGCAGAGGATGAGGTTGCTTCCCTTCATGGGTTCGAGCACGCTCTGCTTGCAACTGCACCCCTTATCGCCGGCTGTTCGCCACAAGACATCGGCAGTGTTTGGTTTGTGGAACTGCCCGAGCATGAGGGATCTGTGCTCTATATATATGACCGAGCCCCAGGGGGGATTGGGCTCACGGAAATACTTTACGAAAGCGTAACGGAATGGATAGAATCAGCAAAAGATTTGTTGCTCAGTTGCTCCTGCACGGGCGGCTGCCCACGCTGCCTATTGCTCCCGAGATGTCCCGATGGCAACGACGTTCTTTCTAAACTGGGGGCGCTGGAATGGTTGGAACGTGCGCTGGACAGTCGATAGCCCCTGGTAAGGCCCGGTAGCTCAATATGCCGGTAGGTATCCTTTGAACCTACCATGATCGTGTTGATGCAGTTTGGCGCCACAGAGGAGCAGATACAGGCCGTCGTTTCCAGTATTGAAAGCTACGACCTGGAGGCGCTAGTCCTGCCCGGTGACCGTGTGGCGATCGGCATCCCCAGCGCAATCCCCCAAGAGATTCGAGACATGCTGGAGAGCGCCCTGTCTGGGCTTTCCGGCGTCAGCAAGGTCACCCAGGTTAGCCGACCGTACAAACTTGCCTCGCGAGAGTGGCAGCGAACCTCAACTGTTGTGGATGTTGGCGGGGAGAAGATTGGATCCGGGGCCTTCACGGTGATGGCGGGACCCTGCTCCATCGAATCCTACGACCAACTGCTCGATTCGGCGAAGATTGTCAAGGAGAGCGGAGCCACATTCCTACGGGGTGGCGCATTCAAACCCCGAACCTCGCCGTATGCCTTTCAAGGGCTTGCAAAAGAGGGGCTGCAAATCATGCAGCAGGTCGGCAAAGAGACGGGGCTGAAAACGATCACCGAAGTCATGAGCGCAGACCTCGTCGGGATGGTCGCCGAACATGTCGATGTGCTTCAAATTGGGGCTCGATCCATGCAGAACTTCCCTCTCCTCATCGAGGCTGGGAAGAGCGGCAAGCCGATCTTCTTGAAGCGTGGACCAGCTGCCATTATCGACGAATTCCTGCTTGCGGCCGAGTACGTTTTGAATCAGGGCAACCCGAACGTGATCCTCTGCGAGCGCGGCATCATCCCACTGGATCGCAGCTACACCCGCAATACGCTCGATCTTGCGGCAGTTTTGGTGCTAAAGGAGCACTCACACCTGCCGGTCATCGTCGATCCGTCTCACGGCACCGGTGTGGCTCGCTTTGTTTCAGCGATGGCCAAGGCCGCGCTCATCGTCGGAGCGGACGGGGTCATGGTGGAGATGCACCCGGACCCGACCAAGGCGTTGAGCGATGGTTCGCAGGCTCTGCCGCCCAAGCAGTACACCGATATGATGGGCGAGTTGAAGACCCTGCAGGCGCAGGTGGCGAGGCCGCAGTAGACAGGACCGTCCGTTTGCCTCGCCAAAAAAATACTGTCAAAAACACCTAAAGAACCGCAAACCCGCGCCGACAATCCTATTGGGACGACTCTTTGTCAGCCCCAAAAACCTCAAGTGGATTGTCAACTATGCCGGTTCAAAACATCGAGTGTCAGATCGCACAGGGCCAAATTTCACGCTATCTCTCAGGAGACAGCTTCCCAACTGCGGTTGTGACCGAATTAGAGAAACACATCGCGGAATGCCCGAACTGTCAGGAGATCGTCAACCAGAAGAAGTCGATGCTCCAGGCCATGCTCCGGCTCCAAGGTGCGCCCGCCGCAAAGGCCGTAGTTGAGGTCTTGGAGGATGAAGAAGAGGCTGAGGTTAAGGTATCTGAGGTCACCCGCCAGCCCAAGCCCTCTCGGCAAACACTTTCACAGAAGCTGATCGACCGTATCGCCCAGGCTCACGAGGAGCAAGAGAAGCAGGTTAGCACGAAACGAGAAGCCTTCGACAAGAAGAAGTTCTTTGGCAAGCCGCTGATGTATTCGTTAGCGCTTGCGGCAGTGCTTGTGGCGATGAGCTATGTGATGAAGGACCCGACACGGCTCTTTGGAGATCGAGTGGTCGCATCAAGCTCTTCGGCAGCACTTGATCAGACACCTCCCCCCGTCGCCGCTCCGGAAGAGGACACCACCGGCACGACCGTCGAGCCCGAGATTCTCGGCAACACCGTCAGCAGCGTCACAGACAGCATTGCGAATGCCGCTTCCGCAGCCCTGGCAACACAGACCCTGCCCGAGCAGCCCGCAACCGAGCCGCCTACAACCGAGGCTCCGCCGAAGACTGTAGAACCCGCCGCAGCAAAGCCCACAACAGCCACGCCCACGCCGGCGCGAAAGACACAAAAACGTATTCCTCAGCGAAAACCCTCGTCATCTGGCATCCGCGTTTACGACAAGGATGGCAACCCGATTAAGTAAGGAGACACCATGAAGAAAATTCTCGCACTGCTCGCCATTTCCGCGCTTGCGTTCACCGCGATCGCCGACGAAACGCCCGTAAAGGTTGAAAACAAGAACATCTCGATCTCTTCGAAGGGATCGGACGTTCGTGGCGTTCTGCACGACCTGTTCACGCAGTCGGGCAAGAACTATGTTCTCGAACCCAACACACACTTTGCTTTGTATCTCAACCTGAAAGATATCGAATTCGAAGAGGCGCTGCAGATCGTTTGCAAGCTGTCGAACCTCGATTACGATATCCAGAACGGCATTTTCTACGTCAACAAGGTGAAGGCCAAGGCCCAACCGAAGCAAGAGCCGACCCCCCAGCAGCCAGTACAAACAGCCGCGCCCAAGGGCACGCTCAACGTCAACGTCCTCAATAAACTGCTGACAACACGCTTCCAAAAGACCGATCTTCGCGCCATCATCGCCGATATCTCGAAGCAGACTGGCGTAACCCTTGAGGTCTCAGCCGACGTGCCCGCCTATAAGATGGACGCCTTCCTGATCAACACCTCGCTTAAATATGCGCTGGATACGATCTGCGAAGCGACCAAGCTGAGCTATAAACTCACAAACAACTTGAGCATCTTGATCGAGCGCGCAGAGCCCGTCACGGCCCAGAACCAGAACCGCGTCGCGGTCATCGGGGGTTGAGAGCAGCTTCCTCTTCATGAATCCTTCCATCACCCCCATCAGCCCCGCCCAAGAGGTGGGGCTTATCTTTTTTCGAGGGTCAGGTCAGG
Source organism: Fimbriimonadaceae bacterium (assembly GCA_019638775.1). Taxonomy (NCBI): domain Bacteria; kingdom Bacillati; phylum Armatimonadota; class Fimbriimonadia; order Fimbriimonadales; family Fimbriimonadaceae; species Fimbriimonadaceae bacterium. The sequence continues at coordinate 797,723 of JAHBTD010000001.1, forward strand.
CTCATTGAAGGAGAGATTTGTCTCCCCCAGATCGTCGATAAAATTCGGCCCCACGCTGTAAAGGCGATACTCCTCGCCCTCGGTGCGGTAGGCGAATGGAACGCCAGTGTACGGGTCAATCTTCACATCGCTTCCAAAGACGTCGAGATTTGGCGGCAAGGGCTGCTTTGTCTTGAGCAGGGCCCGCAGCCGTGACTCGATGGCGAGCAGCCTGGTTCGAGCGATGGACGCATCACGCATCCGGAAGAAGGAATCCGGCGCGGTAAAGAACTGTTTGGCAAAGCGCCAAGAGGCGCCCTGCTTTGTGAGATCGAATTCAGGAAGGTTTGCGCGCTGACGCGCGCTTAGGTTCGCCATCTCGGCGTATCGGTCGCGCATGGTGTCGGCAAGCGCCTTGAAATCGTCGAAGTAGCGAGCGCGTTCGCCCGCGCTTTTGCCGGAAAGCCTCTGGAGGTACTCCACCGCATCGCGAACGTCGAGCCCGAACCTGTCCCGCAGTTTGTCGTACTCCTTGGCGCGGAAGGCATCCTGTACAAATTGAACTGCCGCAAGCATATTCTTGTACTCGTGGGCAACTACCTGCTCGGCCTTAGGCCGACGCGCCAGAGCATCGGAAAGACCGGTGGAAAGACGCTCAAGCTCCGCAGGGGGCATAAGGGCAAGCCCCGGCAAGATCGCAACTCTGGCTTGATCTACGATGCCCAACCCAAGCGATGCGTCGGTGGCTCCGCCCCCGGTGAGATCGAACCCAAACCGAGTTGCCGCCAGCGTCCAGTTCACCGCCTCGGCAAACTCTTCGTTTCGGACCGCCGTTTCTACCCGCCAAGCCATCGCGCGACCGATGAGAAGCCAACCCCGCTGATAGCTGGGGGGCTGAAGAGGCTTTATCGCTCTGAACTCGAACTCAAAATTTGGCACCGACGTCTTGGCGATGCTGTTCATGGGTTCGGCAAGCTTCTCGATGATCGAGGCCTTCATCCCGGGCGTAAAGCTAACACGGGTGAGGTAGTCGCCCCCGACGCTTTCCGCTTTGAGGGCGGCAAGAGCATAAACGTCGAAAGCGTTGCCCGATCCGCTCACCGGAATATAAGCGGGCTCCGGCTCAAAGTAGGTCGGAAACGGGGGAGGCTTCGGCTGCGAACAGCCGGACAGAAGGGCTATCAAACAGCCCCATAAGACCCATGTCCCGAAGCCTTCCCTGGCGAGAGTCATGACGATAACATGGTAGCACACGGGCTTGTGCTATCCTTGCGCCAGCATGAAAGGAGTCATCCTCGCCGCCGGAAAGGGATCGCGTCTTTTTCCCGTCACTCACCACATCCCTAAGCCGATTCTGCCTCTTGCGAACCGCATGACGTTGGAATATGCCTTTGACCGGCTGAAGGAGTTGGGCATCCACGAGGTCTGCATGGTCGTCGGGGAGAATGAGGAGACGATGAAGGAGGCGCTCGGGAGTGGTGAGCAATTTGGACTCTCGCTCTCGTACGTGCGGCAACTGGAGCCTAAGGGCCTCGCCCACGCCCTCGGCTTTGCCAAGGACTTCGTCGGAGAAGAGTCGTTCGTGATGTATCTCGGCGATGCGATTTACAGCGAGGGCTTCCAAAAGCATGCAAAGCGCTTTGCTGAGTCCGGCTGCGCGAACCTCAATATCGTCAAACCGGTGGAGGACCCTTCACGCTTTGGCGTCGCCAACACCGAAGGTGACCGGATCGTGAAGCTCGTCGAAAAGCCAAAGCACCCCGAATCTAACCTCGCCATGGCTGGGCTTTACTTCTTCGGTCCGCAGATTTGGGAGGTCTTACCTGAACTTCAACCGAGCGGGCGTGGCGAGTATGAGATCACCGACGCCATCCAAATGTTGATCGACCGTGGCGAAACCGTGCTTGCTGGCGTGTACGAGGGCGTTTGGTACGATTCGGGGACGCTGGACTCGTTCTTGGAGGTCAGCGCTTTTCTTATTGACGGCGGACATCTATTGGCCCCAAGCGCTTCAGTCAAGGGTCATGTCGGCAGTTCTGTCGTGATTGGGGCAGCCGCGACGGTTGAGTGCGACGCGATTGAAGATTCCGTGGTGCTGCCTGGGGCAAAGGTTCGGGTGCAGGGGGCGATCCGGCACTCTATCCTTGGTGGGACCGTTGAATCGGGTGAAGATATCGAGAATCAGATTCTGTACGGTGTGAAATGATGAGAACACGATCTTTGTGGCTGATTGCAGCGGGACTGGCCCTTTTTGTTGGGGGTTGCTCCGCCGAATCTGCCAAGCAGCAAGCGCAGCAAAAGCTTGACGAGGCAGCGGCCAGCGTGAAGAAGAGCGCTGAAGATGCCGCCACGGATGCTATCGACAAGGCGGTCGCCGGCGCGAAAGAGAACATGGCAAAGGCCGCAGAAGATCTTTACCGTCAGGCGATGGAGTTTGGCGCGACGACACCGGACACAGTTCTCACGGCCTCTAAAGAGGCAATGGGCAAGGTGAAAACGGGCATCGAAAAAGCGTTTGAACCGGACTCGCCACAACGAAAGTGGGCAAACAACCTTGCCAAGCAGATGGCACGGATCGACGCAACGCAGATGCTGAAGACCCTACAAGCCCGCTCGGATGAAGTTTTGAAGCAAGCGCAGACTTCGGGTGAGGTCGCGGCAAAGGATGCCGACGAGGCGAGAAAAGAGCTGCGCGAGAAGAATCCAAGCTTTAGGGATATCGACGATCAGCGCATCGCAGCCCAAAAACAGCTTGCCGAGATGACAGAGCAGCTTAAGCAGGCCGTGCCGCTATTCTCCAACGAAGACCCCTCATAAAGAACGTGGCCCGACGGAGTGAACTCCATCGGGCCGTATTTCGATACTGAAGCCGTTCTTGGCTACTCAGTCTTAGCATCTGCGGGCGGCGTGGTGCCACCATCTGCGGCGGCGTCTCCACCACTGCAACCGGTCAGGACAACACTAAGTGCACAAACGGCGAACAGAATCGCAAAAATCTTCTTCATAAACTTACACCTCCGAATTTGAGCTGAACCTGACTGTTGAATCAGGCTCGTCAGGTTATACCCCGAACTCCCGCTTTTTGTTTGCGGGCTCATGAGTGAGAACGATTATAAGCGGTCTTTCGTTGCGTTGCAAGACCTAAACTTGAAGGTTTTTCCACCGTCTTGGTGTAGATTGAGTTCAACGAGCATGGAAACGACCGTTGATTTTGCATCTTTAGATAGTCAGCACATTATCCAAACCTACCGCCGATATCCCGGAGTTTTTGTTCGGGGAGAGGGTTGCTACGTTTGGGATGAAGGTGGAAAAAGGTATCTCGATATGCTTGCCGGGATAGCGGTTTGCGCTCTCGGACACTGTCACCCGGCTTTGGTTGAGGCCATTACCAGTCAAGCCAAGACCCTGATGCACACGTCGAATTTGATGCTGACGCCCCCGGTTGCCAAGCTTGCAGCGAAGCTCTCGGAGATCAGCGGCATGGAGCGAACTTTTTTTGCCGTTTGTGGGGCTACGGCAAATGAGACCGGCCTGAAGATCGGCAAAGCTCACGGTTTAAAGAAGTGTCCCAGTGGCGATTACGAGATCATTGCGCTGCGTTCGTCGTTCCACGGACGAACCTGCGGGGTGCTTTCGATCACGGCAAATGAGAAGTATCAAGCGCCGTTTCGTCCGTTGCTTCCCAACATCAAATTTATCGAGCCAAACGATGTGGCTGGCATGCAATCCGCATTTTCAGCGAAAACTGCCGCAATCGTGATGGAGCCCGTTCAGGGCGAGGGCGGCATCAACCCGATGACGCCCGCATTCTTCCAAGAAGCACGACGGCTCTGCGACGCGCACGACGCCCTTCTGCTTGCCGACGAGGTTCAGTGCGGCATGGGGCGCACGGGTACGTGGTTCTACTTCCAGCAGCTTGGCGCGATGCCCGACACCATGGCGCTCGCTAAGGGGCTGGGCTCGGGGATGCCGATCGGGGCCTGCTTGGCGCGGGGCAAGGCAGCAGAGATTCTGAGTCAGGGCATGCACGGCTCAACCTTTGGCGGCAATCCCTTAATGGCGGCGGCTGGACTTGCGGTGATTGAGACGATTGAAAAGGAAGGTCTGCGGCAGAACGCCAGCGAGGTCGGCGCTTATCTGGTGTCGTCTTTGCAGGGGATAGACAGCCGAATCCTTGAGGTAAGAGGAGTTGGCTTAATGGTCGGCGTTCTCTTTGACCGGCCCATAGCCCGAGAGGTCGTTCGCCGATGCTTGGAGAAGGGGCTGATCATCAACGCTACTGGCGAGGAGCGCTTGCGCTTTGTGCCTCCGCTTATCCTCACCAAAGCTCAGGTTGACGAGGCGGTCGCCGTGTTGAAAGGCGTTCTCAGCGAGATGGGTTAGGTCGGGGCTCTGACGGGCAGTTATGGCCCGCTGAGGTAGTCGATCCGGATATCGAGTTCTCCGCCCGTGCGCTGCTCTTGGCGAACTATTCCTGTTCCCGGGGCAAACCAGGTGGTGACCTCCATCGACCTCTTGCCGTCGAGCACGAGCTGAAGCCTCGACCTCGTGGTTTCATACTCCCTGGCATCCAGTTTGAGTTTTTGGGCTTCGTGGGTGAGCCTGGCTTCAACCTTTACCGACCCCGACATCGGCCAAGATGCCGTTCCTTTCCAATCGATAGTGCGGCTGTCTGCGGCAAGGAGGGGAAGCGGGGGCGAATACGAGGTCCCGGCAAGACGGTCTGCGTACAGCACGCCGTTTTTCCACGCCATGCTGCTGCTGCCGAGCGGTCCCGTAAGCTCAACGCCTTGCGTGCCCGCAACGCCCACCTCTTTGTTGATCCGCAAAGGCTCCACATACTTGGCGAATTTTCCGCTTACGTTGTATTTCCACTCGGAGCCCACTTCGAGGGGCATAAGGTCAGACGATCCGCTGCGGTTGCAGCCTATGAGGAGGAAAAGCAGAAGGAGAGGAAATGCAATTTTGGATTTTGGATTTTGGATTTTGGATTCTCTGGGTGGAGAGGTCAAACGCACGTGTTCGCGTCTTTGCCGAGGAGCAAAGAAAGTCAAGCCGAGGCCGATCCTCGGCCTGAATGCGGAAACTTCGCATTGCCGTCGCATCAACCGTCGCCAATCCAAAATCCAAAATCTAAAATCCAAAATCCCTCTACGCCTTTTCCAGCTTCGCTAAACTCTGGACGAGTTTCTTCACTCCAATGACGCCCGGGAAGGCGACGGTGACTTCGCAATCGTCTTTCAACGGTCCGCAAGCCACCACGACACCCACGCCAAACTTGCCGTGACGCACGCGGCTCCCAACCTCAAACGGCGGCTTCCAGTCCGGGCCCCGGAGCTGCCGTCTGCCGTCTGTGGGGGGAGTGGGCGCATTTCGCGGGCGGTCGATAACCGTATATTCGCCGCTTCGCTCCTGCCGAATCTCGCGATACTCCTGGTTGTAGCGTGGGCCTGCGCCGACCAATGACGTCGTTGCCTCTTGGGGGATGTCCTCCAGGAACCGCGAGGGCCGGTTGAACTGGGGCTGCCCATAGAGCGAACGCCGATGTGCGTACAGCATATGCAGTTCAAACTGCGCCCGCGTCATGCCCACGTAGCAAAGCCGCCGCTCCTCTTCGAGCCCGCTGTCGGTATTGATCGAACGGCTGTGGGGGAATACACCCTCTTCCAACCCAAGTAAGAACACAACGGGGAATTCCAGACCCTTCGCTGAGTGCAGCGTCATCAGCGTGACCGAGTTCCCCGCCTCTTGCAGCGCATCGATATCAGCGACCAGAGCCACGCTCTCCAGGAATCCAGACAGAGAGGGAGCTTCGGACGAGGCATCGTACTCGGCGGTTACGTTCAAGAACTCCTGAAGGTTGTCCAGCCGCCCCAGAGCCTCCTGAGAGTGTTCGGCCTTGAGGGCGTCAATATAGCCCGAAGCGTTCATCAAGTGCTTCAGAACGGGCGTTACGGGCCCTTGCTCCGCCAATTGCTGGGCGTCAAGGATGCTGCGGACAAAAGTTTGAATCGAACTCGCTGCCTTCTTTTGTAGGGTCGCAAAAAATTCCGGGTTGCTGACCGCTTCCCAAACCGTGGCCTGACGCGCTGCCGCCCACTCCTCGGCTTGGGTCACCGATCCCGGCCCGATGCCTCGGGGAGGTGTGTTGATGATTCGGCGAAGCGCCACATCGTCAGCTGTGTTGAGGGTCAGACGCAGATAAGCGACCATGTCCTTGATCTCTTTGCGCTCGTAGAACCGCTGCCCTCCGACGAGGATGTGGGGGATCCTCAGCGTCAGAAAAGCCTCTTCAATCACGCGGCTCTGCGCGTTCGTGCGGTAGAGAACGGCGTATTCGCCGTACTTCCTGCGCCCCGTGCGCACCTCCGCCAGGATAGTCTCAGCCACCAGCATCGCCTCATCGTGCTCTGTCCCAACTTGGGTGACCGAAACCGGCGCACCGTCGGCATTCTCCGTCCAGAGGCGCTTTTGCGCGCGGCTGCGGTTGCGAGAGATCACCTCGTTGGCGCATTCGAGGATCGTCTTGGTGCAGCGATAATTCTGCTGCAGCTTGATGGTCTCGGCTCCTTCGAAGTCGGTTGCAAAACGGTGGATCAGGGATACATCGGCCCCGCGCCAGCCGTAGATCGACTGGTCGTCATCGCCCACGACCATGACATTCCGATGCTTCCCGGCAAGGTATTGGATGAGCTTGTATTGGGAGAGGTTGACGTCCTGATACTCGTCCACCAAGATCTGCAAAAACCGCTCTTGGTACTTCTCACGGACCTCGGGGCGCTGCTCCAGCAGACGGACCGCCATAAAGATCAGATCGTCGAAGTCGAGCGCGTTTGCCTTCTTGAGCAGCGCGTTGTACGAACCGTAAATTTCGGCAGCGACACGCTCGATATAGCCCGCGGCCTGGGCGGAAAACTTCTCGGGTGTTAGCATCTTCTCCTTTGCCGAGCTGATCTCGTGGAGGATCGCTCGGGGCTGGATGCTCTTTTCGTCAATATTTCGCTTCTTGAAAATGTCTTTGATAAGGCTGAGCTGATCGTCGGTGTCGTAGATGACGAAGTTGCGCTCGATGCCTATTGCCGTGCCCTCAATGCGAAGAAGTCGGGTGCAGATGGAGTGGAACGTGCCCATCCATAGCTCTTCGGCGACGGGGCCGACGATTTTTTGGATGCGCTCGCGCATCTCCCGGGACGCCTTGTTGGTAAAAGTGACAGCGAGGATGCGCGAGGGCCGCACGCCCTTTTGGATCTGCCATGCGATGCGAGCCGTAATCACTCGCGTCTTGCCCGAACCAGCGCCGGCAAAGACAAGCACCGGGCCATCAGGGTGTTCGACAGCCTGCTTTTGTTCGGGGTTGAGGAGGATTTCGGAGGTCGCAGAGGACATCGTCCCTTCATTATGATGGCTTTGAGTCGGATTTGGTGGACGATTATCCACTGTTTTGGGGAAACGGGGCGGTTGGCTCTCTTCCTGCGAGAGCGACGGCGAACCCAACGATGCGTGGATGCGCTAATCTCTACCCATGTCGGAAAACCAGGGCAAAATCGGCTGGATCGAGTTTCACGTCAACGGCAGCATTGCTGCTCAAAACTTCTATTCTCAAGTTGTGGGATGGCAAACCGAGGGCCTTGACGTTGAGGGAAAGATGGACTACAACGTCTTCCCGAAGGGCAGCGAAGAGGCGGTGGCGGGCATCATCCACAGCCCGGTTATCGCTGCGCAAAAGGCGATGTGGGTGCCGTATTTGGTTGTTGACGATGTGAACTTCGCGGCGGGCACGGTTAAGCGGCTAGGCGGGCAGGTGATTGAAGGGCCCAAGGACGCTGAGGGTTATGGCAAGTACTGCCTAATCCAAGACCCGTTCGGGGCGATCTGCGCGCTGTTTGAGCCGAGTTAGCTTTGGGGATTGGCAGATGCTTTATAGCATGTAGGCTTAGAAGCCACTTGCCGATCACATGCCGACCACTTGCCGACCACTTGCCGACAACCTGCCGACCACTTGCCGACTACCTGCCGACTACCTGCCAACCACTTGCCAACGCCCCCTAAGGCAACACGCTGAACTTCACTGCCGACGACTTGTCCAGCGTACGGAACAGCTTGATCGTCGCCTTCTGATAATCTTCCGGCTTGGCCTTGTAGATGTTGCAGAACTTGTTCGGGTTGCGATCCACGAGCGGGAACCAGCTTGACTGCACCTGAATCATGATCCGATGGTCTTTCTTAAACGTGTGCAAGACGTCCACCATCTTGTAAGTCACCCGCTCGACCATGTTGGGGGTCATCGGCTCGGGCTTCGAGAAGGAGTTGCGGAACTTAGTCCGCATCACCTCGGCCCGAATCTGAATCTGGGCGTTGGCGAGCGGCTCAGGCGCATCGGCGGGATAAACGTCGATCACTTTGACGATAAAGTCGGCGTCAGTGCCCGTCGTTGAGGCAAACAGATCGGCGACGACCGGCCCGGCGATGGTGATATCCTTGTCCAGCACTTCGGTCTGATAGGTCAGCACGTCGCTGCGGCCCTCGAGATAGCGCTGGTCCTCCACCATATAGGTACTCGGACGGCGGCGAATCGTTCCGGGCGCGTAAGGCACCGGATTGTCAGGATCGCTCAGGTACTGATCAAAGGCTACGCCTTTGATGAACGTATCCTGCTTGTCGCTGAGCTTTTTGTCTGCGTTCAAGTACAGCGTGTACGGTTTGGCCTCTTTCGGGGGCCACACATCAAACTTGCGCCACTGATTGTTGCCCGTCTCGAACATTTCAGCTTCTGGGCGTTTCAGCTTGCCGTCACCCCGCAGATAAGCGTCGAAGAACGGAAACTCAATCTCCTCGCGGAAATACTCGCCAAGCTGGCTTGCCGTCCCAAAGGTGAGCTTCCCCAGTCGGTTTCCGGCTCCGCCCCAAGCGCCGTGGCTCCACGGCCCCACCACAATCCAGTTGTCAATGCCTGGATTCTGCTTTTCGGCGTGGCGATAGGTATCAAAAGCTCCATAGCCGTCTTCTGCGTCGAACCATCCCCCAACCGTCAGCATCGCGCACTTGACGTTCTTGAGCTGCGGGGGCATGGAGCGGGCCTTCCAGAAGTCGTCCATCGCGTCGTGGTTGCAGATGTCCAGCCAGAACGGAATGCGGCCTTTGTAGTATTTGGTGTCGGCATTGATGGCGCTGCCCAGTTCCAAAAAGAACTTGTAAGCATCCGGGCGCGGACCCATCGGCTCAATGTCGGGATGGCTCTGGGCCGGACCGGGCTTATCGTAGCCGAATCCAAAGTAGAAGTCAAAGTTGTCTTGAAGGAAGAACGCGCCGTTGTGATGGACGTCATCACCCAAGAACCACTCGCTGACCGGGGCTTGGGGAGACACCGCTTTGACCGCCGGATGGGTGTCGATCGCCGCAACGGCTGCGTAAAAGCCGGGGTAAGAAACTCCCCAAAAGCCGACGCGACCGTTGTTGTCGGGGACATTTTTAATCAGGAAGTCCACCGTGTCGTAGGCGTCTGTGCTCTCGTCGATATCTTTCGGGCCCTTTTTGTTTGGGTTTTGCGGGCGTATCTCTTCCCATTTGCCTTCCGACATAAATCGTCCACGGACGTCTTGGTTTACAAAGATGTATCCGGCGTCTCTGAACTTGCTGGAGCCGCCAAATCCTCTCGGGATTCTTCCCGCGCCATAGGGTCCGGCGCTATATGGCGTGCGTTCGATGAGCATCGGGTGCTTGCCGGGTTTGGCGGTCGGCACATACACAGCGGTGTAGAGTTTCACCCCGTCGCGCATCGGGATATTGAACTCGTACTTCTTATACGGACCTTCCTGAACAGGGGTCGAAGACGCCGTTGCCGGAGCGAGCACAGCAAGGGCAAGCATGAAACCAAGTGCCATTGGTCAAGAGTACGCTATCCAGCCCCCGTTTGCATCCCGCCGACAGGTAAAATCCGTGCAACTTCTGGCCGTTTCCTTTTGGCGACGGAGCCATTTGGAGAATCCCTTTTATGAGCAAAACCTACGCCGTCTTGGGCGCGGGCATGCAAGGCACCGCGCTTGCATACGACCTCGCCAAATTTGCCAACCCTTCAAAAATCTTCTTGGGCGACATGAGCCTCGACCAGGCCAAAAAGAGCGCCCGCCGCGTGAATGAACTGATCGGTTCAGCGATTTGTGAGCCCGTACAGGTCTCGGCGCTTGATGCGGACGCTCTGGCAAGGTTCCTCTCTCCGGTAGATGTGCTCTGCAGCTGCGTCCCCTATTGGATGCACCCGCACATTGCCAAGGTTGCGATCGCGACAAAGACGAACATGGTGGACCTTGGCGGCAATACCGACGTTACGATGGAGACGTTGAAAATGGACCCGGATGCGAAGGCCGCCGGAGTGAGCCTGATTCCCGACTGCGGTCTCGCTCCTGGACTGGTCAACAGCCTCGCCTGCTACATCATCGAGAATATGGACACTGTGGACAGCGTGAAGCTGTATTGCGGCGTTCTCCCCCAAAATCCCAAGCCCCCGTTTAACTACAAACTCACCTTTAACATGGAGGGCCTCGTCACGGAGTACGACTATCAAGCGGTCTGCCTGAAGGACGACCAGATCGTTCTTGTGGATACCCTCGAAGACCTTGAGGAGATTCACATCGACGGCCTTGGGCTGGACGGAAAGGGCAAGATGGAGGCGTTCAACACCTCCGGCGGCACCAGCACCGCCCCCTACACCTTTAAGGGCAAAGTTAAGAACTACGTCTACAAGACCATCCGCTTCCCCGGGCACTGCTTCCTGATGAAGATCTTTAAGGACTTCGGTTTTTGGAACGAAGAGGCGATTGAGGTTAAGGGAACTAAGATCGTGCCAAAAGATGTCTTCAATGCGGTTTTCGGTCCAGAGTTGGACAAGTTTGTGGACAAGGACTTCTGCGCGGTTCGTGCTCTGGGTGTGGGCACGAAGGACGGCAAGCCCAAGACGATCCAGATCGACATCCTCGACAAGGAGGACGAAGTCACCGGGTTCACGTCGATGGAGCGCCTGACCGGGTTCTCAGCAGCGATTTATGCGCACGAGATCGCCAAGGGCAACGTGCCGGAGGGAGCGATCCACTACGAGCTTGCCGTGCCGGGGACGAAGTATGTTGAAGAGATTCAGCAGCGCGGCGTGAAGCTCACCATCTCCGAAATTTGAACGGTTGCCGCACGCTTGGATCATTACGACCGGGATGAATAATTAACCAAATCTTTGTCAAGCTGTACAATCCTTCCGGTTACGATATGTAACGACAGGTTGGGTTACAATTCGGAGCTGGTTGAGGTGGCGCGGATTGAAAAAGCATGTAGCGTTCCTAATAACGATTTGTGCGGTGGCGATTTCCGCCGCACAATCCTATGGTGATGGGGCATGGTTTGATGAGAAGTGGACTGCAGATGAGAAGCCTTACCAAGAGGCAAGGCTTCTGATTTCAAAGATGAAGTCAGACACTAAAGTGTTAAAGGCATATGTTGAGGCACAAAGCAAAGTTGCCAGCCGATCTACGTCTAAGGCTATAGACGTTTATCGATGGGCATGTTCAGCGTTGACCCTTGCCAATCAGGATTATGATTTCTTTCTAACTCTTACTACAACTTCTGACGCTTTTGAAAGATTTCGCAAGATTGCTTCGCCTAAGAGTTACGAATATTCGAGAGTAAGGCTGCTGTACATTATCAACGTCGATTTCCCTCACCAGGAAATGCGACAGTTAGCAGAACGAATGCTCAAAAAGGATGATAAAGATCTCCCAGTCATCAAAGCATTTCTCAGAATTTTGCAACCACAGATAAATGAAAGTGACTGGAAAATAGGAAAGAATCTGGTTCAAGTTATTGAGGACATAGAACCAGATTCAACTAGCTCTTTGGCGTCTGTCGGATATTTTTATTATAAGCGGTGGATGAAGACAAGAGATGAGGAAATGAAGTCCAAAGTGATCAAGTATTACGGATCATTTAAAGCCAAGGTCACGAATGAGAAACAAAAGAAAATTGCTGACTTCTTTCTCAATCAAGTCAAGGGATCGAAGTGACCGCAGTCCTTACGTTGCTGCTACGTGCCGGGGACTAAGTATGTTGAAGAGATTCAGCAGCGCGGCGTGAAGCTCACCATCTCCGCGAGCTAGGTTATCACAGCCTGAAATGGCTAGGAACCCTCTGCAAGCCATGCAGAGGGCTCTTTTGTGCTTCGCTGTTCGGGTCAATGAATCCTGCATCCGCTAAACTACTGCCGTGACCGTCCTGCCTGAATTTTGGGAAGCTCTTGAGCTCGCGCGGGGGATGGATGCGTCGGCCTCGAACATCGAACGGGTAGGCAAATCCACATCGGCTGACGCGGCACGATGGGCGTTCACCCAGTGGGATCTGCGCAAACGGGCCAAGGTCAAGTTTGAGCGGGCGGAGGAGATGCTCTTCACCCGCGAGGCCCTGGAGCAGAGCACCGGTGAGGTGGTGGCGCGGTACCACGCATCGGCCTTTCCTGACGGGTCGCTGGTCGCGGACCTCACCTGCGGCATCGGCGGAGACCTAATCGCCTTGGCTCAGCGTGGGCCATCAGTGGGCTACGAGACCGACCCTGAGCGCACGACCTATGCCCGGCACAACGTATCGGTTTATGGGTTGGACGCGGAGATTCGGGAGTCCTCTTGTTTGGAGGGGGAGTGGGCCTTCGACTATGCAATGGCCGATCCCGCCCGGCGCGTAGGTGGCCGTCGCAGCATTGACCCAGATGACTTTGCCCCGAATCCTGTCGTGCTCGCTGAGAAGATGGCCGGCCTCAAACTCGGGCTGATAAAGCTTTCTCCGATGTTGCGTGATGATTTTCTGGAGTCGTTTGGCGGAGTGTTGGAGTTTGTGTCGTTTGGTGGCGAGTGCCGTGAAGCGTTGGTTTGGCTGGGACGTGAGTTGGGGTCTTTGACCCGCCCCTCCTCGGTTCGCGATGCTTACCGACCCTCCCCCTCAAGGGGAGGGGGGCTGCAAACCCCGGACGAGATTTCCTCCCCTCGAGGGGGAGGAAGCGTGAACGAAGAGAACGCAGGAGGGGTGGCAAACCCAACCCGATTCGCCGTCCACCTCGAATCTGGCGAGCGCCTATCTGCCGACCCCCTCCCACCGCCAACCGTTGACACACCCTCGACCCATCTGTACGAAGCCGACCCCGCCGCCATCCGCGCCCACTGCCTGAACACACTTTGTGAGATGCACGGGCTCCGGGGGCTATCTGAAACAAACGGCTACCTCACCGGCGAAGCGGTGATTGAATCTCCGTGGCTGCGCGGTTGGGAAGTAGTGGCGGAGCCGCTGCCCGACCTGAAGCTCGTCAAACAGGAGTTGGAGAGGCTGGGGAGCGGGACACCCGTGGTCAAGGCAAGGGGAGTCGATATCGACCCGGCTGAGGTTCAAAAAAAGCTACGCCTGAAGGGAAAGCCCGCATATACTGTCTTCATCCATACCGTCGGGAAGAAGGTGAGATACATAATCGCCTCTTCGCACCGTTGCTAAACTCCAGTACAAAGGAGCTTGCGTCCGAACCCTTTCTTCCCTTTAAAGCGTTAGACTTGCTAAGGGTTGGATATGAGAAAGGGCATCATTTGGTTTCTTGTTGGACTGTTTGCCATTGGAGTCATGGGCCGCTACGGCTACGCGAAGTGGCGCAACCGCACCTACATTCCACCGAGCGTTGTCGAAAGAGTCCAACACTTCGAGAGGGTTGTCGAAGCTGACCCGTCCGCCTTTGCCTGGCGACAGCTTGGCGATGCCTACGTCCTTGCCGAACAGTATGAGCAGGCGCCCATCGCCTATATGAACGCTTCGGAGATTTTCCGCGCCAAGGGCGACCGTAACGCCGCAGTGGTGATGGAGCGCCTTGCCGACACCTACGAAACCGACACGGAAGTCTATTACAGCCGTCTCCCCGAACTTAACTCCGTCGCCAAAACCTACACCGCCGCGAAGTTCGAGCCGCTCTATGGGGCGTACATCGGCGCTTTCGTCGATCACGAGGACAAGATCAAAAGCGCATTTCCCGACGAGTACGGCATCTTCCGGCGCAGTGTAAAGGAGTTTAGCGAAAGGGTTGGAACCGACCACAGCGTCTATTTCATGTACCAGGGCTACGGCAGGCAGTTCCCTGCCAAATGGACGACGCACCTCAAGAAGAACGGCGCGGCGGCACAGATCGCGTTCGAGCCCAAGCACCTGAAAGATGTGAAAGACGACGAATACCTGCGGGGCTGGGCGCGGGCGGCGAAGGCTTCTGGCGTTCCCATCTTTCTGCGCTTTGCCAGCGAGATGAATGGTGATTGGACGCCCTATCACGGCGACCCGGAGCTTTACATCGAGAAATGGAAGCTGGTCACCAAGGTCATGCGCGAGGAGGCCCCGAATGTCGCGATGGTCTGGTGCGTGTTCGAGATGCCGCAGAACCGGATCGACGAGTATTTCCCCGGTGATGAGTGGGTGGACTGGGTTGGATTGAACGTGTACTCGGTGATGTATTTCAACAATAACCCAGACAAAAAGGGGGATCATCGCAATCCGGCAGACAGCGTCAAATACGTGTACGAGCGCTACTCACCCAAGCACCCGATCATGATCTGCGAATATGCCGCCTCGCACCAGTCGAGCCTGGACATGACCTGGCGGTCAGAGCTTGCGCAGGCTAAGATCGGGCAGTTCTATGCTTCGTTGCCCCGCCTCTATCCGCGTGTGAAGGCGGTCTGCTGGCTAAGCATGAACGCGATTAAGCATGCGATGGAAGGCCGCCAAAGAAACAACTACTCTTTGCTGGACGACGGCAGGGTTGCGGAGCGCTATCGGCAAATGGTTTCTTCGCCGTACTTCATCAAGCAGTTTGGCGAGCAGGCAAAAGAGGAGATCGTTCCGATCGCCGAGGGACAGCGTGTTGCCGGAAGGCTAAGCCTGAGCGCGTGGGTGAAAACCTACATCAACAAGCCTGACGTCGCATGGGTTGTGAACGGGGAGGAGATTGCCAGAAGCTCCATGCCCGGGCCTTATCAGTGGACTATCGACACGGCTGATTTCCCAAACGGTCCGGCGAGTGTGGAGTTAGTGGTTTATAACAACGCTGGCGAGCAAATTAGCCGCACGGCGCGGAAGATCAATATTCAGAATTAGGGGAGGGAACCGCTCCGTCGGTTCCGCAAATTCGGGAGGGAGCCGCTCCGTCGGTTCCGTAAATATGGGAGGGAACGGCTCCATCAATGCCAAAAAACTCAGTTATGGATAGTGACTTACCTGATCGTAAGCGACCGATTCACTTACCCAATAGACCTCTCCACAATCGTTCGACAATTCTCTTTGTCACCGTTTGCACTCATCAACGCAAGCCGATACTTGCAAACGATCCCGCTGTCGCACTTATCATTGATAGTTGGCAACGGGCGTCGCATTGGCTTATCGGTCGGTATGTCATCCTCCCTGACCACATTCACTTCTTCTGCTCCCCGAGCGAGTGGCCAAGTCGCTCGCTTGTCAATTGGATTAAATATTGGAAGACCCTTGTCAGTTGCGAATGGCCACGACCGGAAGAACAGCCCATCTGGCAGCTTGATAGCTGGGATCGCCAATTACGCTCAAATGAAAGTTATGGGGCGAAATGGGAGTACGTCAAGAGCAATCCTGTGAGACATGGGCTCGTCGAACACGCGGAAGATTGGCCTTATCAAGGTGAGCTGAATGAGTTTGAGTGGTATGACCCATGAGCAAAAACCAACGGCATCGACGGAGCGATGCCCTCCCCGTGAGCCAAGTGAAAGCGCAAAACAGCCAAAAACGCCCGTTCCGAAAGTCGGAACGGGCGTTTCCCTGAATACCGGCACCGACTTTGCGATGCTCTTCCGAAGTTTAACGCTTAACGAACTGGAAGCCGCGTCGTGCTTTCTTGCGACCGTACTTCTTACGCTCTTTCACACGCGCATCGCGCGTCAAAAATCCTTCACCGCGCAAGGGCTTTCGCAAAGCTGAATCCATCTCCACAAGCGCACGGGAGATGCCAAGCCGGAGCGCGCCAGCTTGTCCGCTGATGCCGCCACCCTTCGTTGTGGCAACCACATCGTATCGGCCTTCAAGCTCAAGGGCCGTGAACGGGCTTCGAACCAAAATCTCAAGTACGGGGCGGCCAAGGTAATCGCCGTACGAACGTCCGTTAACGGTGATGTTGCCTTCGCCCGGCTTTAGCCAAACTCGTGCAATGGCTGCCTTGCGTCGGCCCGTGCCGTAATATGTGTCTGCTTGCTTCTTCGACATGCTTTACTTATCCTTCGAAATATTCAGGGGCTTTGGGTTTTGTGCGGTATGCGGGTGCTCTGCGCCGGCATAAACTTTCAGCTTGCTAAAGATCTTGTCGCCGAGCTTGGTCTTGGAAGTCATTCCCCACACAACCTTTTCGACGAGCTTAACCGGATTGGTTTCGAGCATCTTGCCGCGAGCGACGTTCTTGATACCGCCCGGCCAGCCTGTGTGCCAATAAATGATCTCTTCGCCCTTACGGCCGGTCAGCTTGACCTTTGCCGCATTGATGATGACGACGAAATCGCCGCAATCCTGGTTGTAGGCAAAGTTCGGCTTGTGCTTGCCTCTCAATACCTGGGCGACTTGCGCAGCGAGGCGGCCCAGCGGTACATCCGTCGCATCGACGACAAACCACTGACGCTCTATTTCACCTACCCGTACGGGTGTTGTCCGATTCATTTCTGTTAACCTAACTTTCCTTTTGCCTCGCTGCACTTTCGTGCAGCAAACTCTGAGCTTTCGCTCGAAAACTACTCTTCGAAGCCATCATCTTCCTTGTTGCGACAGTCCTTTGGGTGGCGTCCATAGCGCACCCGCATCAGCATCAGCCCCTTCGCGGGCAATACTTCTGGCAACACTTCCTGGTCTCTCGTCTTGGGATCAAGGAGCCTTCCAACACTTTCAACGTCACGTTTGCCGAGTCCAACCTCAAGAAGGGCTCCGCTCATTCTGCGCATCTGTCCACGCATGAACGCCGTTCCAACGATGTCGATGGAGATTCGTCCGGCGCGGTCCTTCACGGCGACGCTTCGAATCACGCGGATCGTATTATCGACCCAATCGTCCAAGTTCGCGGTGAACGCCCGAAAGTCTTGTCTTCCAACCAACAGCTTTGCCGCTTCCTGCATTCGATCAATTCTTAGGCCAGGAAGCGCCCGATGGCTAATCCGCTCTAAAAAAGGATCGCGTTCGCCGGAGTTGATTCTGTATTTGTAAGTGCGGTCGTTCGCACAAAATCGACTGTGGAACGTATCGCTTACGGATACAGAAGACTTTACGACGACCGTCGCGGGTAGCCGGTGGTTCAGGACTCGGGTCCAGTTCTCAGGCGGTAAGTTCACCGCGCTGTCGAAATGGCAGACCTGACCAATGGCGTGAGCACCGCTATCGGTTCTGCTAGCTCCTATAATCTCGCAATCCTCGCCCGAGACCTGGCGAACGGCTTCTGTCAATGTACTCTGGACTGTTACCAATCCAGCCTGTGCGGCCCAGCCGCAGAAATCGGTGCCGTCGTATGCAACGACGAGCTTAATTCTTTTAGTCGACAAGCTCCAAAACCGCGGTGAGCGCTCCATCGCCTCGGCGCAGGCCGGTCTTTGTCAGCCGGGTGCAGCCACCGTTGCGATTCTTATAGCGCGGACCGATTTCGTCGAAAAGATACTTGACCAAGTCTTCGCCGTTGAGCAAGCTCATGTTGCGCAGGATCGTTGTCTTTTCCATCGCTGTCTTGCCAGCCAGAGCCTTCACGGGCTTGGCGCTGGAAGAAGAGTGTCCGACAAGGATCTTTCGAGCCTCGCGTCGGGCCGTCAGCGTATCCGTCTTGCCGGTTGTGATCAGCTTCTCGACGATGCGCTGAAGCTCCTTCGCTCGCCCAAAGGTTGTATGAACATAGCCGTGTCGCACGAATTGACGTGCAAGGTTGTTCAAAAGGGCACGGCGTTGGTCGCTCGGCAAGCCTAGTTTTCTACGGTCAACTAAGTGTCGCATCTATCAAATCTCCAATCAAATCAATCGTCGTTCAGTCTTAGAAATCGTCGTCGTCGTCCAGCAGGTCAATCGCGCGGATGCCACCCTTAGGCGCCTTCAGCTCGATTCCATGCTCGGCAAGCTTATCGCGAACCTCGAACAGCGACTTCTTACCGAATCCTCGGATGCTGGTAAGGTCTGCCTCGGTCGCGGTTGCCAACGCTCGGAGCGTCAACAGGCCAGCGCGGCGAAGACAGTTGAAGGTGCGCTGCGAGAAGTCCAACTCCTCGATGCGCATCTCAGGGATGTTCGAAAGCTCGGGCGAAACCTCATCCGGCTCAAGCTCTGCCGATTCAAAACCAGCATTCCCGAGGTCAAAGAAGAGTCGGAAATACTTGTCGAGAATGTGGGCGGCCTGGGAAACGGCATCGTTTGGCGAGATCGCTCCCGTGGTCCAGACATCGAGCACCAATCGCTCAAAGTCGGTACGCATTCCAACACGAGTCTGTTCGACCGTGTAGTTCACCTTGCGCATGGGGGTGAATTGGGCGCCGGTCGGAATGATTCCGATCATGCCCTTAAATCGCTCTTGCTTGTCGGGAAGCGTGTAGCCGACGCCCCATCCAACATACATCTCCATGGTCAAGGTTGCGCCCTTCTCGCTAATCGTTGCGATGTAAGCGTCGGGGTTCACGACTTCGACGCCTTCGGGGCAGACGATGTCGGCTCCGGTAACTCGGCCAGGGCCCTTAACCTCGATCTTCAGCACCTTGTCTTCTGCGGGGGGGCCATCCTCTTCGTCGATGCGGATAGCGATGTCCTTCAGGTTAAGCAGAAGCTGGGTCGTGTCCTCTTTCACGCCGGGGATCGGGGCGAACTCGTGGAACACCTTGTCGATCTTGACGGCGCAGATTGCGGCTCCTTGGATGGAACTCAGCAGAACGCGGCGCAGCGCGTTGCCGATAGTCTGTCCATAACCGCGCTCAAGCGGCTCAAAGACAAACTTCCCGTAATCGAGATTCAAATCGAGAGTGGAAATGTGCGGCATAACTTTTTGCTTCTATCTGTCCAATAGCCAATAAATCAAATAATCGTCAGACTCGTCGTCGCTTCGGCGGGCGGCATCCGTTGTGGGGAACCCGGGTGACGTCCATAATCGACGAAACCTCAAGCCCTTGAGCGGCCAGCGAGCGGATCGCGGTCTCTCGTCCAGACCCCGGACCGCAGACCTTCACTTCCACCTTTCGGAGGCCGTGGTCCATCGCCTTGCGCACTGCGTTCTCCGCAGCAACAGAGGCGGCAAACGGCGTGCTCTTTCGGCTGCCCTTAAAGTTGCACGAGCCAGCGCTCGACGCGGCGATCACGTTGCCCTGGGGGTCCGTAATCGTTACGATGGTGTTGTTGAACGATGCCTGGATGTGGACGACGCCCACCGGCACGTTCTTTCTTTCTTTAGCCTTTCCCTTTACGATCTTTCTTGCCATGGCTTCCTTTAGGCTGCTCTTTCAAGGTTAGACCCCGATTCCCAAAAGGGGATACGGGGTCTGAAAATTGTTACTTCTTCGCCTTCTTCTTTCCGGCAACGGTCTTCGCCTTTCCTTTTCGCGTACGTGCATTGCTGCGCGTTCTCTGTCCGCGAGTGGGAAGTCCGCGTCGATGACGCAGGCCGCGATAGCTGTTGATATCGATCAAACGGCGGATGTTCGAGTTGACTTCGCGTCGAAGGTCTCCCTCAACGACATATTCCCGGTCAATGATTTCGCGAAGATGGGTGATGTCGGCCTCATCGAGGTCTTTCACTTTCTTTCGCGGGTCTAGCCCGGCCTTCGCAATCACTTCGCTTGCATTGTGCTTGCCAATGCCGTAAATCAGCGGCAAAGCGTATTCGATCGCTTTCTCGCGGGGAAGGTCAACACCTGCTATACGTGCCATTCTTCTCGGTTTCTCCTGGTCCTCTTAGCCCTGTCGCTGTTTGTGCTTCGGGTTGATGCACAACACGCGCACTACGCCCTTGCGTTTGATGATTTTGCATTTGTCGCAAATTTTTTTTACGCTGGCTCGAACTTTCATCGCCAAATCGTCCTATTGGTCCGTCTACAAGGTAAGGAGCTTTAATAGCGCCTGCCCGGCGTCTTGTATTTCTCCTTAGACGCAAGGGCAAATTATACCTACGGGTGAGCCTCAAGAGCTACCCGCCCTATCTGATTCCTGGAGATTGAGCCTATTTGAAGCGGTAAACGATCCGACCCATGGTCAGATCGTAGGGCGAAAGCTCCACCTTCACACGATCGCCCGGCAAAATGCGAATGTAGTGCATCCTCATTTTGCCGCTGATGTGGCAGAGCAGTTCGATATCGCCTTCGTCGAGTTTCACCCTAAACTTAGCGTTCGGCAGGTTCTCAAGAACCGTACCGTCAACCTCAATTCCTTGTTCTTTCTCTGAGGTCTCTTTTCGCTTTCTGTACTGAAACTGTCTTCGGCCCATAAATCTCCGGTTTCTCCCTGTGAGTTCGATGAGGACGATTTGGTCCCTATCGAAGAGACGATTATAGCCCCTCGAACTCGGCAAAACCTTGTGTAGGTGATAGTTTACTTGGTCTCGCTGGCCTCACCATAGGCCCTGCATTTTGTACGGTCAAATTCGAAATCGATATCTCTGGCACATCGGGTGCTGTTGATTTGCTTGAAAATGGATTACGCACTCCAAGACCGATTGCACCTGCAGCGCAAGTCCAATATCGCGATCATAATCGCCCTGTCGCTCGCTATTGTTGGCGGCCTGATCATGGCTCCGCTGGCATATTACGGTCAAAGCCCGGTCCTCGCCGTCAACGCATCGGTGATCTGCTACTTCGCCGCTGTGGCATGGTTCAATGGACTCGCGTATTACGTAGCCAGCAAAGGCTATCCGGCCCGGCACTGTTTGCTGGGGCTGTTCAGCATCGTTGGAGCGATCATCTTGATCTTTTTGCCGGATCAAACAAAGGGGCCAAACCCCCTACCCCGAACTTTGCGGTGGTGACCCTCCCCCATAAAAGGGTTGCGCCCTACGAGAGAATGTCTTCCCTACTCGACGGTTAGGATTTCAGGACCGTCTTTGGTAACGGCAACGGTATGCTCGAAGTGAGCGGACCAGGAGTTGTCGGCAGTGACAATAGTCCAGCCGTCAGAAAGGGTCCTTACTTTCCAAGTCCCCTTATTCACCATCGGCTCGATGCAGAAGGTCATGCCCTCTTTGATCACCGGTCCACGCCCAGCCTTGCCAAAATTCGGCACACTCGGTTCTTCGTGAATGGTGCGTCCGATACCATGCCCGACAAGATCGCGGACGATACCGTACCGATACTGGTTCACGTACTTCTCAATCGCCGCCGAGATGTCCCCGATCTTGTTGCCGACCTTCGCTTTGGCGATCCCCTGATAAAGGCTCTCTTTCGTGACGTTCAAAAGCTTCTGCATATCCGGGTCGATATTGCCCACCGGATACGTCCATGCGCCATCGGCATTCCAGCCGTCCAGCGTAACGCCAAGATCGAGATCGACGATGTCACCCTCCTGAAGGGGAACGTCGTTCGGGATTCCGTGGATGACAACCTGATTCACCGAGATACACGCATTTGCCGGATATCCACGATAGCCGTTGAAGGCACAAACGCCACCCTCGGCAGCAACGATTTTGCCCGCAAGCTCATCCAGCTGGCGCGGGGTTGTCTTCCCCGGCACGATCGCTTCCGAAAGTTCGCGAATGGTCTTGGCGACGATGCGGCCTGCGGCGCGCATCTTCGCAATCTCAAATCCTTTCTTTAAGTAGATCACCGGCTAATCCCCTCAACGATGGCTTGGAAGACGCCTTCGGGAGACTTGGTTCCGTCCACTTCTTCGAGCAGCCCGCGCTCGCGGTAGAACTGGATAACGGGCTCGGTGCTTTCGTAAAAAACCTTCAGCCTTTCCCGAATCGTTTCCGGCTGATCGTCAGACCGCACAAACAGAGGACTGTTGCACTTATCGCAAAGGCCTTCGCGCTTGGGCGGTTTGGTATCGCGATGATAGATTTCGCCGCATTTGGTGCAGCCCATCCGCCCGCTCAGACGGTGGACGATAAGGTCTTCGGGCGCGATGATGGAGACAACTTTGTCGATCGGCTGCTCCATCTCGTCAAGGATCGTTTCGAGAGCCTCGGCCTGACGGACCGTTCTGGGAAAGCCGTCCAGCAGGAATCCGTGTTTGCGGCAATCTTCGGAGCGGATGCGCTTCGACATCATCTCGATGGTTATGCCGTTGGGGACGAGCTCACCACGGTCGATGTAGCTTTGGGCGAGTCGCCCAAGGTCGGTTTCCGCCTCAATCTCGCTTCGGAAAATCAGTCCTGAAGACAAAGTTTTCAGGCCGTACTCCTTTTCAAGGAGTGCGGCCTGAGTGCCTTTCCCGACGCCCGGAGGGCCGATTAAGATGAGTCTCACTCGATATCCTACGTTCCGTATTGCTTCATCAAGAGGTTCGCTTCAATCTGTCTCATCGTTTCCAGCGCAACGCTGACGACGATCAGGATCGAAGTGCCAAAGAAATAACCCGAACGCTGAATACCGGTGATGTCGGTAGCCAGGTACTGGGTAAGAGCAACAGAGGCTAAGAAGATTGCGCCAACGATAGCGATGCGCGAAATGACCCCGTCAAGGAAGTCACGCGTTTGCTTACCTGGACGCACACCCGGAATAAACGAACCCGCTCGCTTCAAGTTGTTGCTCATGTCTTCCACATTGAACTGAATCGCCGCCCAGAAGTACTGGAAGAAGAAGATCAACGCTACGAAGAAGAGACAACCCGTAAAGCCTTTCAATCCGGTCTGGAGTGAAGGCACGAGATACGGCGTGGCCTTTTCGAGAAACTCACCGATTGGCGATGTGCGCGGGAAGAACATGCCGAACTGCGAAGGCATGAACGCAATGGACATCGCAAAGATAATTGGGATGACGCCACCAATGTTCAGCGGGATCGGCAAATAGCTGGTCTGACCGCCAATCGCCTTCGTCCCAACTTGCCTACGCATATGTTGTATAGGTATTCGGCGCTGAGCGATGGTAAACAGAACGATCACCCACGTTACAGCTACGAAGATGACAACCAAAAGCAGAATCTGCCACAGCTGAATGATCTGGCTTTGATACTGCGTCCAGATCGCACCCGCCGTGCTCGGCATAGATACGATAATGCCCGCAAAGATCATTAGCGACACACCGTTGCCGATGCCCTTTTCGCTAATCTGCTCACCCAGCCACAGCACGAACATCGCACCCGCAGTCCAGAAGACAACTAGTGTGATCTGCACAAAGAGTGACATCTGAATCTCACTCCTCATGAGCCCGATCAGACCCATGCTTTGCGCAACACAAAGGATGAGCGTGAAAAGCCGAGTTCTTCGGTTCTGCTGCTTTCGAGCGTATTCGCCGCCCTCTTGCATCTCCTTTTTCCACGCCGGGAACGCCGTGGTCAGAATCTGCATGATAATCGACGAAGTGATGTAGGGGTTTAAGCCTAACGCAAAGATGGAAAGTCTCTTAAGCGCACCGCCACCAAAAGAGTCGAGAAGCTGGAAGAACTGAATCTTCATCAGCTTATCGAGCGCGTCTTGGGGCGACTCACCGGGGATAGGAACAGAAACGTTAATTCCGATGACGTAGACACAGAAGATGCCTAGCACAAAGATAATTCGCTGGCGCAGCTCAGGGTCTGCCCACGCCAGTCGTAACGTTTCCCATAACGGCAACGATAACGCTTTATCACCACCGCCTCCAAAAACTCCGCTATTCACAGAATGTTCGCCTCTCCGCCAGCCTTTTCGATCGCTTCTTTGGCCTTGGCGCTAAACTTGTGCGCAGAGACCTTGAGCTTCTTCGTCAGGCTACCGAACGCGAGGATCTTCACTCCGTCCTTAAGTCCCGGAATAATGCCGCTCTGGAGCAGCTTTTCCGTGGTTACGTCGTCGCCTGACTTGAACAGCCTTTCCAGGTCGTCCAAGTTGACGATTGCAAACTCTTTGTGGTTGATATTGCGGAAGCCTTTCTTGACCGGCAATCGGCGCTGGATTGGGGTTTGTCCACCTTCAAAATTCGGGTGGATTTGGCGTCTTGCCTTTTGCCCCTTCGTACCGCGAGTCGCGGTTTTGCCCATGCCGCTGCCGATACCACGCGCGACGCGTCGCTTACGCTTCGTGCTTCCTGTATTCGGTCGTAAATCGTGCAAACCCATGATGCTTAGTCCTCGGTTTTCTTGGCTTTGGTCGTGCGCTTCGGCTTATCGGAAGCGTCTGCTGAATCTGTCTTTGCCTTGGCTGCCGGCTTTGCGGCTGGCTTCGCTGCCTTCGGCTTGGCTTCCTTGGCGGGAGCTTCGGCCACGGCGGATTTGGCTGCGGGGGCTTCGGCTGCAGGAGCCTCTGCCTTTGGAGCCGCTGCCTTCTTGGCGGGAGCAGCCTTCTTCGGAGCTTCCGCCTTGCTGCCAGTTTTGTTGGCGCGCTTTGCCGGAGGCTGCCCTTCAACCACTTGGACATCCAGCATGTGCTTGACGTGGTGGATCATGCCGCGAATGGACGGGGAATCTTCCTTGTCCACCGTTCGATTCATCTTCTTCAGCCCAAGAGCAGCGACCGTCGCACGGTTGCGCGGCGTTTGCCCGATCAGGCTTTTCACAAGCTTAATGCGCAGCATCGGCTTCCTCCTTTCTGGCTTGCTTCAGCCACGGAACCAGCTCGTTGACATCGAGACCGCGAGCATCCGCGTTCTTCTCGGGAACCGAGAGAGCCTGCAGAGCCTCCATCGTCGCGTAGGCGACGTTGATGGCGTTGCGGCTTCCAAGAATCTTGGAGAGAACGTTGTGAATGCCAGCGGCTTCGAGACAAGCTCGAACCGCGCCGCCTGCTTTGACTCCCGTACCGGGCGATGCCGGGCGCAGGATAACCTGCGAGGAGCCTGAGGTGGCTCTGATCTCGTGAGGGATGGTCTCACGAATCATGGGGATAGCAACCATCGCCTTCTTCGCGGCTTCTTCAGCCTTTCGGATGGCATCCGGAATTCCCCGGGCTTTGCCAAGACCGACGCCGACCTTGCCTTTGTTGTCGCCAACAACGACCAAGATGGACCAAGAAGCGGTCTTACCGCCCTTGTGGGTCTTGAAAACTTTGTTCGTGCGAATGACGCGCACATCAAGCTGCGGCCCATCGCCCTGCATCGAGCTTTGGCGCTTGCCACTGAGTCGGGACATCATTCTCATAATTAAAACTCCAGCCCGGCCTCTCGGGCGCTATCGGCAAGGTTCGCAATCGCTCCGGTGTACTGAAGACCGCCACGATCAAAAACCACGGACTTGATGCCCTTCTCTTTGGCACGCTTTCCGACCAGTTCGCCGACCAGCTTTGCGCCATCAAGGTTGCCCGCGCCTTTCACATTCTTTTCGTATGTGCTAGCCGATGCGAGCGTCACGCCCTTGCTGTCGTCGATAATCTGTGCCGAAATGTGTTTCAGGCTCTTATAAATGGCGAGCCTCGGCCGCTCGGCGGTACCCGTAACGCGTTTACGGATGCGAGCATGCCGAGCGACGCGCATATCGTTTCTACTTCGTTTAGCCACGTCTCAACTCTCCTTATTTCTTGCCCGCCGAAGCGCGCTTACCGGCCTTGAGGCGAACAACCTCGCCTGAGTAACGAATTCCTTTACCCTTGTAGGGATCGGGCTTGCGGACCTTGCGGATGTCTGCCGCCAACTGACCGACAAGTGCCTTGTCGGTGCCGGTGACCGTGATCTTCTCCGTACGCGCTTTCTCGTCGCGCAGAACCTCAAAGGTCACACCGTCAACCGGCGCAATCCGCACCGGGTGCGAATAGCCCATATTGAGGAGCAGTCCACGCCCTTCCATCTGCGCACGGTAGCCAACGCCGACGATATCAAGCGTCTTCGAGTGGCCCTTCGTCACGCCCTCAATCATGTTAAAGATCAAGGTGCGTGCAAGCCCGTGCTGCGAGCGCTGGATACGGTCGTTGGTCGGCCTTTCGACCGTAATCACTGAATCTGCTTGTTCAATCTTAAGTTCGCTGTAAAGCGCCTGAGAAAGTTCACCCTTCGGGCCCTTCACGCTAACGACATTCTCGGGGCTGATGGTAACCGTCACGCCCGCGGGAATCGATATCGGTAGTCTTCCAATTCTCGACATGATGTGACCTCCTTACCAAACCTCGCAAAGAATCTCGCCGCCAATATGTCGCTTTCGGGCTTCGCGGTCGGTCATCACGCCTTGGCTGGTCGAGATAATCCGAGTGGCGAGGCCGCTGCGAACCGGCTTCATCTCATCGACCGGCTTGTAAACGCGGAGACCCGGCTTACTGACGCGGCTGATGTGACTGATCACCGATTGGCGCTTGCTGTTGTATTTCATGTGAACCCGAATCGTTGGGAACTTCGTTTCGGTCACGACTTCGAAATTACCGACATAGCCCTCTGCGGCAAGGATCTTGACGATCTCCACCTTGATCTTGCTGTGAGGAATGTCAACCGATTGCAGGCGCGACTGCGCGCCATTGCGAATGCGTGTCAACAGGTCGGCGATAGGATCGCTGTGCATCTCATAACCTCCGTCAGCCTTACCAGCTGGACTTCTTCACGCCGGGGAGAAGGCCCTTGTGAGCCAACTCGCGTAGACAAATTCGGCACGTACCGAAGAATCGGAAGTAGCCGTGTGCACGGCCACAGATGCTGCAGCGGTTGTAAGCGCGAGCCTTATACTTCGGCTTACGACGTTGCTTTTCTCTTAAACATTGTTTTGCCATATTCACCCGCCGTTCCCAGGTAGGTACGTCTCGTGGAGACGCCTTGCCTGTGGCTGATTTGTGTCTGCGAAAGACAGAGTCCACGCAGGATGCGAAGGATACCCCGAATCCGAACCTGCGTCAATTGGGCTAGGACCGAGATGGCGGTCAGCGATCAGCGATCAGCGATCAGCGATCAGCGGTCAGCGGTCAGCGGTCAGCGGTCAGCGGTCAGCGGTCAGCGGTCAGCGGTCAGCGGTCAGCGGTCAGCGGTCAGCGGTCAGCGGTCAGCGGTCAGCGGTCAGCGGTCAGCGGTCAGCGGTCAGCGGTCAGCGGTCAGCGGTCAGCGGTCAGCGGTCAGCGGTCAGCGGTCAGCGAAAGAATGATCCGTCACTTTGCGTTCAAAATGCAATCTGCAATCTGCAATCTGCAATCTGCAATCTGCAATCTGCAATCTGCAATCTGCAATCTGCAATCAAGTGTGAAGATAGCTGATCGCCGATAGCCGATAGCCCGCCTAATAGCAAGAGGCCCGAAGGCAATGCCTTCGGGCCTCTTCGTCTCTCAACCTACCGTATGGCTACGGTACGTCGAGGTTGGTTGTGCGGTTGATGTTGAACGCGCCGGAGCCGCCGAATAGGCCGATCCAGCTACCGCTGAACGTGATCGTCGTTGTTCCATCAGCCGATCCAAGCGTGAGCGAGAATGTTCTGGATGGAAGCGACGGGAACGTAATGTTCGCGCCCGAGAGCGAGTCGGTCGAACCAAGCTTGTTGGACAAGCTAAGCTCACCAGTCGGGATCTCATGGCCTGCGCTATCGAGGAATCGCGTGGTGAAGTTGAAAATATCACCGTTGTTTCCTGCAAATGCACCAGCGCCGTTCACGATCTGCGCACCGCTCACATCGTTTGCACGATAGATGAGTTTCGAGGGCTTACCAAAGACCTCGATGGTCAGCATGTTCGATGCCGTCGGAAGCGGGTTACCGCCTGCGTCCGTCACCTGAACCGTAACTTGTCCTGCAACTGTGCCTGCCGCAAGCTGGATCGAGGAGCCCGTTGCCGAGCCGCTGATCGCCGATGCGGAAGTTGATTGCGTAGTCAAGTCGCCGTTGTCGCCGATGTTGTTGCCGCTATTGTCGACGTTCACAACATCCCATACAAACGGGCCTGTCGGCGTCGCAACGTTGTCGTTGTCGACGTCTACGCCGTTCGTGATGCGGATATTCTGCGGGTCGAGAATGTTGGACGGAGTCGTCGTGCCAACGTCGATTCGCGCCGGGCCTACGATCGTGACGCTTTCAAGCGGTCGGACGATGGTGATGTCTTGGGTGTTCGAGACAACTGCGCCGATAAAGGCAGCGACTCGGTTCACTCCCTTGGGAGCCTTATCGCCTCCAGCGAGTGCACCGTCAACTGGGTTCGGAGTTTGAAGAACGGCCCCAGCGTCGCCTCCAGCATTTGTTGCCGGATCTACACCAGAGAAAACGCTTCCTACAGACGTCGTATTCCAGACTGCCGGATGGGTTAGCGTGTTGCTTTCTTCAACCTCAACCGCGCGCCAATCGACCGGAAGTCCAGCCATCGGAGCGCCATATTGGTTCATAACGTTTGCACTCAGCAAGGAACCGTTTACAGAACCGCCCGACTCTTCCCAAAGCAGCGTTGGCGAACCAACGAGCTGAAGGGCGATGGAGGTTACGGTGCCCTGAGTGTAATCGGCGTCGTAGCTGAGCGAAACGGGAGCTCCGGGAGCTTCCGAAACGGTTACAACGACGGTCGCCGATGTTTGTGCCGCAACTGCCGTGAGCTTATTCGCTGCGTACGTTAGTCGCGTGTTGTCGTCGGTCACGACGGTGGGCGTAATGCCACTCTTCGCCGTACCTTCCTCGTCGAAGAAAGCCACGGTCGTGTCGTATGTGTTGCCGCCGATCCAGTCGCCGCCAGTTGCGGTCTCAGGATCGTGGAACGGTGCAGCCGAAGTGCCGGGATTGCCACCACGGTTGCGAAGCCAAAGTCGAATCGAAGCTGTCGGACCAGGCGTATATGTGCCAGGGTCGTTCAGGTCGAGAGCAAGCGTCGTACCGTTATCTACGGTCGTACCGAGCGACTGAATCTGAGCCGATCCGAACGATCGTGCAACGCCGTTGCGTTGAAGTCCGGTGGCTGAAATGGTCATCTGGTACGGTGCGACGTTTTGCGTCACGGTTGCGGCGATCACGTTGCCGTCCGACATGAAGAATGTCTCTGAGTCAGGCGATCGAGTGATCGTACCGTCGGCTACAGCAAGCGTAACCGAACCGGTGGCATCCGGGACGAAGTAGCCAGCCGGCGGCACGCTACTCGGTGAAATAATAACGCTATCTCCAGTTCCCGAACCAGCTGTCCCCTCTACGTAAACAAAGCCCACAACTAAGCGGGTCACAGGGAAAACTGCCGGGGCGGAACTGCCGCTGCTGCCACCACACCCTGTGAAAATCAGGGCGGCGACGGCTGCGGAAGCAATTAGGCAAAGTCCTTTGCGCATCAAGTGTTCCTCCTCGCATGGTGGCCCATAGATGTAGGTCCCCAAAAGGACATGCATCTTCGAGCCTCCCTGGTAATTGTGACGGTATTTACCAAAATTTTGAGGCTAAATTGAGCGGAAAGCATCAAAAAAATTCATATCGCTCCGAAAAATAGAGGTTTTTTGGCAAAACTTGCAACTCGTACCCAGCGGTGAACGAGGTCTTAGTCAAGTCTTTCGTAAATAAGTAAAGTGCTAAGGGACATCCAAATGAGCGATCAAAGCACGCCTGACAAGAAAAATAAACGCGCCAATAAGCCACGAGACATGGATACGATCATGCTCTTTGGCTGCACGGGTTTCGTCGGGGCATCGATCGGCACATACATCCTCACGATATGGCCGCATATCGTTTTCCTGGACATCTATACAATGAATGCACTATTCCTGGGTGCGTTGGCGGGGATGCTGCCCGCCTTGATCGTAGGAGGCATTGTCACACGGAAGTTTGGCCTACCGGGGGCAGCCGGATTTCTGGGTGGATCGATGGCCTCAGGCGTGTTCTTTTACCTACGTCTTCGGCAAGCGCTCATGTTTCGAGGCGTACCGCAAGCGCCCCAGCCCGAGTACCCCGACGCGTTTCTATGGATGATTCCACTGGGCTGGGTCCTCATCACGGTCACCGTCATTTTTCTGCTGATTCCGCGCGATGAACTCACAATCGATTCAAAAGATCGCCCATAAACCTGGGAATCCTCTTGAGATTTTGAAAGTTGCTCCGACAATCCAAAGTGTCTCTAGGTGAGGAGTGGACCGTTGGCATATAACAAGTCGGCTTTAGAATACAAAAAGAACGCAGTCAATGGGGCGTCGCCCCTTCAGCTCATCGTAATGCTCTACGATGGCGCCCTTCGCTTTATGGAAGCTGGAAAGCACCATATGAAGGAGCGGAATCTCGAAAAGCAGAACGACAGTCTGCAAAAGGCTCAACGAATCGTTCTTGAGCTGATGGCTTCTCTGGACATGGAGAAGGGTGGAGAGATCGCCAAGAACCTTTTCTCGCTGTACGGCTACGTCACAAACGAACTGATCACGGCAAACATCAACGACGATCCCGTGCCGATCGACCGCTCGATCAAGGTCCTGAGCGATTTGCGCGAAAGTTGGGTTGCTCTCGAAAGCAGCCAGCATCTTGACGGACCAGCGGAGGCGCAGCTTGCCGCTTAGCCACTCGGCTGATCTGGCTCAGAAGCTCTTGCTCATCACGCTGGAGCTGGCGCAAACCTCTCCCGATGCCGAGACACTGCGGGGCTTGGTCCAAGCTCGTGCCGAAGTTCTCGACAAGCTCGAAAAGCTAAACCTCGATCCAAAGGCACGGCACATTCTCGCCCGTGTTCAGGACGCTGAAACCGAGGCGCTGCTGACCCTCCAAGATTGGCGTGGAGAGATCACCTCGGAAGTGACACTTTCGCGCCAGCACCGAGTGGCCGCAGAAACTTACGCTCGCGCGGCCTAACCCGAATACACGCTACTTCGATCTCTTTCGACGTCGAAGAAGCAATAATCCGCCTGCCGCAATTGCCGAGAGGCTTGCTGGCTCCGGCACCGCCTGAAACGCTCCGTGGACCTGGGCTTGAATCCCGGTAGGGTTCCTCCCGGCAAACACGGCATTCTGAACGCGGAATTCGAGCGTGTTCTCACCCGCCTTGAACATCTGACCGGTAAAGCCGGTGTCGAAGCTTGCCCAAGTCGCCCAAGGACGCTCGGCTTCATTCGTTCCGCCAATGTAGCTGCCGTTGAGATAAACCCCAATGCCGATGTCGTCGGACGCCCACCGACCCCACAGACGGAAGCGATATCCATCCAAAGTTTCTGGGTTTGGCCCGTTGTTCAAAGGGCCGCCGCCCGAGCCAAGACCTTCAATCATGAACTTGGTACGATAGACATAAAGCCCAGCTGGGGCATCTCCGTTGATCGTGGACCCTGGCGCAATCCACCGGCTCGTGCCTTGATCGGGTAACCAATAAGGTCCGTTGAGCGGGAAATAGCCCGTTAGGGGTGTGCGAGCCGCGCCGTTCACCGGCGAATCGACAAGTGTATAGTGCCCATCAGTAGCGGTATCTCCAAGTGCCGTGCCATTGTTATTGACGCCGGTGCCGTACAGCCCAGTGATCGACACCGCATGAACAGTGCCCGCAAAGCCTGCCAAAAATAAGATAGTCCAACCTTTCCAATACATGGGTGGCCTCCTTCAATTGCCACGAACTCCCCCATGAATTGAACAACAACATTTGCTCCTTTGGGATGCTTGCACACAAAATCTGGCAGTTCTGGCAGGGATGATGTTTGAACTTACAGTTGGCCCATTCAAGGTTCAAAATGCCGCAGCCGTTGTGCTCAAATCCAGACTTTCTATCACGCGCTTGGGTCTGCGTCAGGTACCTTCCCGGCATGCTGACTATTGAACAGCATCAAGCGCTGTCCGAAGCCAAGGGGCGGCTGGACGCTATCGGAGGTCATCTTTGACGTACCGATGCTTCAGCAACTCATACACGAGCTAGAAGAAAAATCTGCTCAACCCGATTACTGGAACGATCCCGCATCCGCGAACAAGGAGCTGCAAAAGCTGTCGCGCTTGAAGGGCATCCTCCAGCCTTTCTTAGCACTTACCAAAACCCAATTGGATATCCAGGAGATGTACGAACTCCTGCAGATGGAAGCCAGTCCCGAACTTGAGAAAGAGACGGACCAAATGGCGCTCCAATTCTTGAAGGACGTCGATGCGTTTGAACTCAAAACGCTCTTGAGCGGCGAGCACGACGACCGAAACGCGCTTCTCGAAATTAGCGCCGGAGCAGGCGGAACCGAAGCCTGCGACTGGGCCTCCATGCTCTTCCGGATCTACACTCGCTGGGCCGAGCGAAGGGGTTTTGCGCTTGAAGTCCTCAGCCAGACAGAGGGCGATGTTGCCGGCATCCGCAATGTCACTTTCCAGATCAAGGGCGACTTTGCCTACGGCTATCTCAAGAGTGAAAACGGGGTACATCGGCTCGTGCGAATTTCACCTTTCGACGCAAACTCACGACGCCACACCTCGTTTTGCCGCGTCGAAGTCATGCCCGAGTTTGAAGAAACCGAAGTCGATATCAACCCCGACGACCTCAAGGTCGAGACCCTCCGCGCAGGCGGCGCAGGCGGTCAGCACGTGAACAAAACCGAGTCGGCTGTGCGCCTCACCCACATCCCCACCGGGATTGTGGTCCAGTGCCAAAACGAGCGATCTCAGCATAAGAATCGAGCCTCCGCGATGACCGTTCTTGCGGCAAGGCTCAAAGAGCTTGAAACCGCCAAAACCGAAGATCAAGCGCGAGCGATCAAGGGAGTCATCGGTCCGGCGGAATGGGGGCGGCAGATCCGAAGCTATGTCATGCAGCCGTACACGATGGTGAAAGATCATCGGACAGCAGAGGAGACGGGCAACGTTATCGGCGTCCTTGACGGGGATATCGACGGCTTCATCGAGGCTTATCTGCGGCAAAAACCAACAGAAGACGCGTATGTCGATTAAACAATTCGAAATTACAGATCGCCGATTGCTGATTGCCGATAGCTGATAACCGATAGCCGATAGCTGATCACTGATTTTCATCCCTCCAACCGCTTGCGGTGGGGGGTCTAATCGCAGCCTTGTGTTGAGGCTCTGCGAACTCTGCGCCTCTGCGTGAGACTTCTCGGCAACGACGAGCGTTGCCCTCCCAGAGAAGCTCGCGTGACAGCCGATAGCCGATTGCCGATCGCCGATAGCTGATAGCTGATAGCTGATAGCCGATTGCCGATAGCTGATAGCCGATTGCTGACAGCCGACAGCCGATAGCCGATTTCAATCCTCATGCGGCTCAAGCGCTGGCTCCTGCGCTTCCATCGTCCCGTCTTTCGTCGCCATCATCATCGTTGGCGTCGCTCCCCGATCCGATACTGACGGCTCTGGCTTGAGCGCGGCGCAAGGCGTCCCGAACTTCGGCTTGGCGTAGGGGAGCGACGTGTTGCCTCTCGCCAGGATGTGCTTGTGGTTGCCCTCGTCCCAGGTGTTGTAGCTTCGGGCGTTGCTGTAGTGGCTGACAAAGGCGCGCCGGAAGCGGTCGGTCGTCTTGTTGCTCAGAGAGCGATGCAGAATATGCCCGCCGAAAAACGCCACGTCTCCCGGCTCCAGAATCACGGGCACCCAGTCGTTCTCGCGGTACTTGTTGGCGATGGGCCAGAGCGAGTTGCCGGGATCATCGTCGGTGTTGCTGTGCCCTCCTACCGCCGATACCTGATGAATCTCCTTGAGGTTGAAATCGCCGTAGCCATAGCCGTGCGCCGGTGGATAGACCGGCTCGGTCTGGCTTCCCCGCGCCATCCACATGCAGCCGTTCTCGATGTCGGCGCGGTCGAGCGCGATCCACGCCCCGATCAGTGTGTCCGGGAAGGTCGGAATGTAGTAGGTGTCCTGATGCCAGCCCTGACCGTCGGCCCCGGGAGCTTTGATAAACAGCATCGTCTGCATGGCGCTCACGTCCGGCCCGATCAGCGACTCCACGATGTCGAGCACGCGCGGATGCAGGAGCACCCGCTCATGGAGGGGGAGTTCGCGGTGGAGCATATGAATGCGCAAAAGCCGCTTCTCGATCTCTGCCGGGGTTGCGCCAGGGGGTGGGGGCTCAAGGCCGGGAACGGTGACACGCCCGTACATCAGGTCTTCGGTGTGGGCAACCAGCTCTTGGATGTCGCTGGGGGGTACGACACCGCGCGCGATCAGAAAGCCGTCGCGGCGAAAGGCTGTGTACTCCTCGACTGTGAGGATATAGCGGTCGTATCCCGGAATGCGGTTGAGCGTTTCCATGGCGATCTAAGTGACATTTTCCACGATGCTCGGCGTTCCTGGGTTGATTTTCTTCGGAATGTTTCACCCCAGCACGAAGTTCTCAGATGAGTCACGCAGAGTTTGGGGTGAATGCCCCTGCGAACTCTGCGTCTTAGCGTGAAAAAAGGTGAATGTCTCTGCGAACTCTGCGCCTTTGCGTGAAATATAGAGACGGAACTTCGCCCTGCCGCATCCTTCACCATTCCCAATCATCGTTCATCGTTCATCCTTCATCCTTCCTCACTCATCACTCATCGTTCATCGTTAACTATCTCCACCGTTGCAACTACCGGCGCGTGGTCGGAAATCCAGCGTCCGTCCACCTTGTCCTTCACAATTTCAGCAGACAAAACCTTGGTCTTCGCATCGACAAACAAGTAGTCGATCTTGTCCTTTCCGTAGCTTTTGAATCCGCTAAACGTGCCCACCTCATTCGCCTCTGGATGCAGGACGCGGAAAGAGTCGCGCCAACCCGCCTCTTTCAGGGCGCGGATCGCAGTGTTGTCCTCGCCAGCGTTGAAGTCGCCGGAGATGAGCACAGGATCGGCAGTGCCGCGTTCGGCGATGCGCTGGAGGAGCAGGGCGACGCTCTTCTCCCGGCTTGGCTGGGATTCATGGTCGAGGTGCAGGTTGTAGAGGTAGAAGTATCGGCCCGTCCCGAGGTCTTTGAAGAATGCCCAGGTGCAGATGCGCACGACGTTGTTCCCCCAACCCTTGGAAGCCACAACGTTGGGCGTATCTGAGAGCCAGAAGGTGTCGGATCGGAGGACTTTGAGACGGGAGGCGTCGAAGAGGATCGCGGAGAATTCTCCCTTGCTCTTGCCGTCGTCGCGGCCCACGCCGACGGACTGGTATCCGCTCATGCCCTCTAGCAGCTCGCCGATCTGGAAGTCGAGGACTTCCTGCATGCCGATGAGCTCGGGCCGCCGCTTTTGCAGGGCGGAGATCGTGGCGGGTTTTCGCAGCTTCCAATGGTTGTCTCCGTCGTTGGCTGTGCCGTAGCGGATGTTGAACGACATGACGGAGAGCGGGGCGGCGGGTTCCTGCACGATGATTGAGCTTAGCAGAGCGACGGCGGCGATCAGGGACATGGCATAAAGGATACGTCAGAGTGCGTCTCCGGGAAACCCTTCAAGGTCGTCCAGATAAGGTTTCCTCAACGTACTCAGATACCAATCCAGCTTGGCTTGAGCATAGCCGCGGCCCATACTCAACTGAGACATGATTTGATGAACGATCTCTTTCTCGAATGCATAGAGGTCTGTTGCAAGACTATCTTTAAGCCTCTCCGCGAGGAAATCAAGGGTGAGCCGCTCCTGCAAGTAATCAACGTTCTCAGCGATCAGACCTGCATCATGGATTTCCGATTCTGACTGGTTAAGAACTACGCCGGTGCCGATGCGGTTCGAAGATGTGTGAACTACAAATGGCGCTGAATTGATCGGATATGCAATTCCTGTGGCAAGCACAATCCAGAACTGAGCACGTCCTGATGTCTTGACGTTTGACAGAGTTTCCCAAATCCGAGCCGTGATCAATGAGCATTGCCCCAAGGCGTGAAAGGTCCAAAGAAAGAAATGACAGGTATCGCGACCGCCATGCTGCGTCCACTCAAGCTTGCCTGACCAGTTATCCACGCCTTCGATAAACCCATCATGCATCCAGTCCAATACTGCTTCTCGGCGATTCTGGTCCATCATTCTCCAGAGCACTTCACCTCGATACATCGCACGGTAAATGTCGATTTCCCCTGCTGGCCAGCTTTCTGCATTGAAAGTGAAATCACGCCAATGGATGAGGATTCCTGGGCAGAGGTAGTCGAAGAGTTCCCTCTGTAGCGGGGCGTGAGCCCAGTCCATCAGGCAGTACCAGTAGTCACTCCTTTCAATCTCATGCCAAGGCTTGCTCGACAGGATTTCGAGCTTTCTTTGACAACCGTCTACTTGCTCTTCGGTAACGACATCAGGCGGTTTTGGGTACCCGAAAATCTCGGTGATCTCGGCGACGAAGGGTCGGGCATACCAGGCCTGGATGTTCATTCTCGTGTTTGCATTATATGCGGCAAGAACTTGGTTCAAGCCCTTACCGCGAGCCTAAACGATCGCAATGCCCTTGGCGTAAGCTTCGTTTCTTACGGAGCCTCAACCCGCAAGGCGCGAATACCCTCGTCGCTCCACGCCGCGATCACCAAACCCCGGTCAGGGCTCGACGACGCAACCGGCGATAAACCTCGAACGGTGAGATCAACGGCCTCACCTGCCGGGTTCGTCATCGCAATCCCACGGCCTTTCATCCACAGCAGGTAAGGACCCTGTTTGCCATACACTGCCCAGGGCTGCTGCCCTGTGCCCAGTGCCCGCTCTTTGGACTCGGTACCTGCCATCGCATAGACCGTGCTTTCTGTGCGCCACGTCGTGACCACTTGCCCGGCATCGCCCACTGCAAGCGAGCCGCCATCCATCGGGCAGGCGTTCAATATCCATGTCTCCTGGCCTAACTTTTTGGCCGGGGAGAAGGTTTTTCCAAGATCGCCGCTGGACATCAAATACATATCCCGCGCCCCGTCGATCAGATTGCGAAACATCACGTAAAGCCGCCCTTTCATATCGAAAGTCATCGACGGATGACAACACTCGCAAATAGTCCCCGACGGCGACGCATAGACCAGCGAGTTCTTCGACCATGTTGCGCCTCCGTCCTTGGAGCTCGACATGTACAGCGTCGTGCCTTTTGCCCGCATGTCGAGCCAAGTGCAGGACACGGTGCCGTCGGGAGCGACTGCCATCGCATGCAAACCTTCCCTTGCCGCGCTCTCGACGTCGTTTACTCTTGCCGGACCGCTCCAGGTCTTGCCCTTATCTGCCGACTTCCAAGCCACAAGGTCGCCGTCTTGCCCACGCCCCACTGGCCCATAGATCGCCGAAACCGTGACAACGCCTTTGTGGACGGTAATCCGCGGCCCACGCCGCATACCCAGCGAGAGTTTTCCCGCTTCGCCGATCTTCGTGGGTTCGCCGTAGCTCTTGCCCCCGTCGTCAGAGGTCGATAGATACAGTGTGTTCGCCATTCCGAAGGCGATATAGATGCGGCGGTCAACGTCAATGGCAATTTGGGGCTCACGCGCGCGCTCAAATCCGGCTGGAGTGACGCTGACAACCGGCTCGGCAAAAACGTGTGCGACCGTCGAACAGAAGAGCAGAGCAAGCATAGGTATAGCATGCCCGAATTGAGTCGCTTGGGGCCAGCCTTAGCGTCGCAATGCGAATAAGTATCGAGTCGCGATCGCTCAGAACAGGTCTCCTTCATATCCATCAACCCCCTCCTCACCTCCAAAAAGGCGTATTCAAGAATAAGAGCTGGACTTAGCCCGGCAGGAAAGTCCTAGCGCAGAGCAGTTATTTAACGTCTTATATTTGCATTTGGAACTATTTTTTACAGTTGAGTGTTCACTCCTACGTAGCACTCGAAAGGAGACTCAAATGGAAAACTCAACACAACACAATCGAGATCGAACATCAGTCGATGTGGCTCTACTCGTCCTCCGCCTTTTCCTTGGCGTTATTTTCGCGATTCACGGCGCGCAGAAGTTTGGCGCTTTCGACGGCCCCGGCATCGAAGCGGTCGTAAAGGGCATGGGCCCGGTCGGCTATTTGGTGACCATCGGCGAACTCTTCGGCGGCCTCGGGCTGATCGTTGGATTTTTGTCCCGCTTTTCATCCGCAGCCCTAACCGTGATTATGATTGGCGCGATCCAAAAGGTTCACTTTGCCAACGGCTTCTTCATGCCGGGCGGATATGAGTACAACCTGGCGCTGATCGGCATGTCCTTGACCATTCTGATCGCAGGCCCAGGTCGGTATGCGTTTACAAATGTCCTGCCGCAAAAGGTACAGAAGTTTCTGAGCTAAAGCCAAGCGGGCTGGGTTCACCAGCTCCTACACTGGAAAGGATGTGTTGGCACAAAGTGGAAACTATGTCATGGCACAGGACACTTGCGGTGGAGGGTTCAACCGAACGCCTGTAGCTGACAGCTGATAGCTGATAGCCGACAGCTACTCTGGGACAGCATGGCTTTACATCCCTCCGCCGCTTGCGGTGGAGGGTCCAACCGACCGCCTGTAGCTGACAGCCGATAGCTGACAGCTGATAGCCGATAGCCGATAGCCGACTGCTACTCCGGGAGGGCAAGGCTTGACATCCCTCCGCCGCTTGCGGTGGAGGGTCCAACCGACCGCCTGTAGCTGACAGCTGACTGCTACTCCGGGAGGGCAAGGCTTGACATCCCTCCGCCGCTCGCGGTGGAGGGTCCAACGCCGATAGCTGATACCTGATAGCCGACAGCTACTATGGGAGGGCAACGCTCCGTCGTTGCCGAAAAGTCTCACAAAGGCGAAAAGTTTGGCTTGCAGGTAGCTGCTGGAGATTTTTACGAAAACCAAACCACGAACATGAACGACATCAAACCCAATAAACCCATCGACCCCGGTGTCCGAATCGGACACGTCCACCTCAAGGTCGCCGACCTTGACCGTGCGCTGGCATTCTACGTTGGTGTGCTGTGCTTTGAGCTCACCCAACGTTACGGGCGCGGCGCGGCATTCGTGTCGGCAGGCGGCTACCACCATCACATCGGCCTCAACACGTGGGAGAGCAAGGGCGGGTCGCCGCCCGCCCCCGGGACCACCGGCCTGTATCACCTGGCTATCCTCTATCCGAGCCGTGCCGCCCTCGCCGATGCCCTGCGGCGGCTGGTCGAGGCAGGAATTGAACTCGACGGGGCGAGCGATCACGGCGTGAGCGAAGCTCTCTACGTACGCGATCCAGACGGCAACGGCGTCGAGCTTTACTGGGATAGGCCGACGGAGCTTTGGCCCAAGACCCCCGAGGGTCATCTGGCGATGGTCAGCGAACCGTTGAACGTGGACAATTTGCTAAGCGAGATCGCTCCTGATTGATCCACGATTCCTGGCAGATCAGGGGCACCAACCACACTTCTGTTTCCTCGACCCGCAAACGAAAGCGGAGAAAAGCTGAGGCCTGTGTTGCCCCCAACCCCTCCGTGCCTCTGTGGTACTTAGTGCACTCTGTGAGAAATCCCTCCCTTGAGTCTCGCAAAATGCGCAAGTGCTCAGCTTCATTGCGCCTGAGCAAGAAATCCCGTGTACGATAAACAAAATGCTCACTCTTTTCGCATTGCTCTGCCTCTCTCAAAACCAACCGCAGCAGACCGGTCTTGCCGCCAAGTACCCGGCCGACCAAGGCATCGCCAAAGACCCCGCCGTCCTCTTTGCCGAGGACTTCGAGAAGAACGACATCACGATCTGGGAGGACAGAAAGGGTTCCCCCGTAATCACCGAACACGCACCGAACGGCGGCAAGAAGTGCATCGAGATGCCGATGACGCGCGGCAAGGACACCGGCGCGCATCTGGTGAAGTGGTTTATGCCGGGCGCCGACATCGTTTATGCCCGCTTCTACGTGAAGTTCGCGAAGGATTATCAGTACGCCCACCACTTCGTGATGCTTCTCGCCAACCCGCCAGAGAACAAATGGAAGGCGTTTGGCAAGGCGGGCCTTAAGCCGGACGGCTCCTATTTCTCCACCGGCATGGAGCCTTGGTTCGCGTGGGGAAAGAACCCACCACCAGGGGAGGTCAACCTCTACACCTACTATCCCGACATGGACATCGACCCCAAGATGAACAAGTATTGGGGCAACGCCTTCTTCCCTCCCGGACCAGGAAAGGGAGAGCCAGCCAGCTCAAAAAGAGTGATCCCACCGTTGGACAAGTGGCAATGCTGGGAGTTCATGATCCAGGCAAACTCTGCGCCCGAAAAGGCCGATGGCAAACAGGCAATGTGGGTGGATGGAAAGCTAATCGGCGAGTTCACCGGCATCCGCTGGCGCACCCGCAACGATGTAAAAGTCAACTGCTTCTGGCTGGAGCACTACGGCTACGACCCCGGCGACCCGACGAAGGCGTACTGGAAAGACAAGCAGTCGGTGTGGTTCGATGACATTGTGATTGCGACGAAATACATCGGGCCACGTTCGGGGTAGATGTCGGCCGTCGTTAATCGGCAGCCCTGACCGCTCTTATGTCTCTGGCAGAACCCGCAACGCACGCCGAGTTTGAGCAGAGGTCTCTGCGAACTCTGCACCTCTGCGTGAAGCCAAATTCTCTTTCTCGCAAAGACGCC
Organism: Fimbriimonadaceae bacterium; assembly: GCA_019638775.1. Taxonomy (NCBI): domain Bacteria; kingdom Bacillati; phylum Armatimonadota; class Fimbriimonadia; order Fimbriimonadales; family Fimbriimonadaceae; species Fimbriimonadaceae bacterium. Next base: position 838,111 of record JAHBTD010000001.1, read on the forward strand.
AAGGCGCAAAGCCTATTCATCGTATCTCTTCGAACTTTGCGCCTCTGCGTAGGACTCTTCGGCGACGACGGAGCGTTGCCCTCCCAGAGTAGCAGTCGGCTATCGGCTATCAGCTATCAGCGTTAGACCCTCCACCGCAAGCGGCGGAGGGATATCTAGCCTTGCCCTCCCAGGGAAGCTATCGGATATCAGCGATCAGCTATCTACCTCTGCTTGCCTTCCTGCTTTCCCCTATTCATCACTCGTCATCCCTAAATCATCGCTTAGGAAATCAGCTTGTGCTCTCTCGCACCCTCTGTGCCTCTGTGGTGCTCCGTGCGCTCTGTGAGAAATCCCTTAGCTGATGATCGACCACTCGTTTCTTTCTCGCAAAGACGCCAAGGCGCAAAGTATCACGCGGCAACAACAGAGTGTTGTCATCCCATTCCCTCTGTGTCTCTGTGGTTCTCCGTGCGCTCTGTGAGAAATGACTTCCCTTGCCCTGCGCAACACCCTCTCCCAGATTTTTCATTCATCGGAAGAGGCATACCGCTCCCTCAAATCCAAAATCCAAAACCTAAAATCCAAAATCAGATCATCCGCCACAGCACCCGATCGGACTTCCCGGCAGAGGTGCAAGCGGTTTGGGAATGCGCCTTGCCGACTCTGCCGGCCGCGTCAAAAACCGCTCGATATCGGCAAGCATATCCTGAGCCATTTGCTTATCGAATCCCGATTTCGTCTTGGCCATTTGAGTCAGCTTTGCCTTCACCTCACCAAGCGCAATCATCACCCTCGACCGCACATTGCGCGGCACGTTGGCATCGGCAAGGTCCAGTAGCCGCTCCAAGTAAACCGCCTGAATGCCGCGCGAAATCTCCATCGTTCGAGGCTCCGTGTAGTTCAGGCCAAAGACAAAGTCGGTCGTCTTTTGCAACATCTCATCCAAGGACATCGGACCGACTCCTTCCCGCGTCCTCAACTCGACCATACGCACCGCTCGGATAGGGGAAAGGAGCTCAGCAAGCACCATGTCCGCAGCCGTATTCGCCGCTCCCAGAGCATCAAAAACGTACGTCGTGTTCGATTTGAACTTCTCGCGACTATCGCCATAGCCGGGGGCGCGCGGATTCAGAATGTTAAAAAGGCTGTGCGGCAGGTCCAGGTTCGCTGGATCAATGCACTTAAAGACAGCCTGCAAAGCCTCGCGCTGATTCTCCGCGCCGATCACCCGCATCGGCGGGTTCAACCCGCCATCTTTGACGGTGTGCGTATACATCACACCGCCGATCACCTTCAGAGCCGCATCCAGCGAGTACCGATGGTAGAAGTAAACCGGTCCAAGTACCTCTTCAAGCTCCGACCTCGGTTCCCCATCTCGGAGGTTGCGCTGGTCAAACCGGTCAAGCCCGATTTTGCGCACGGCAAGGCTGCTCAAAAGGTCGGCGACCGGGTCGTTGCCGTTGTCAAACCGGGTCGCCCTCCAATCGGCTCCACCCGAACCCGGCGCATCGTCGTCGGTGAGATAAAGCAACGGTGTTTTTTGAAGCTCGGCACGGATGGCCTGCACTTCGTCAACGCCTGGGCCGAAGTCGGCATAGCCAAGCTTGATCGCGAACTTGTCCCAATCCCCAACCCCCACGCCATAAGCGTTGCTCAGGTCGAGCGAGCCGTCTTCCTTCGGCACGATCAGCGGCGCGGGATAGTCCATCACCGAAGCCCGTCCGCCGTAAGTGCTGGCGGCGAAATTGTGGCGCAGACCGAGCGTGTGTCCAACCTCATGGGCCGATAACTGCCGAATCCGCATGAGCGCGATCTTCGAAAGCTCGTCTGGCTTGTCGGTGCCCATAAGCCCCTCGAAGATCTTCATGTCCTGACGCCCACGCGAAGAATCCAAACGCACCGCCCCCTTCAGAATCTCCCCGGTACGAGGATCGGTAAAGCTCCCGCCCACCGAATATCCCCGGGTAGAGCGGTGGATCCATTGGATCACGTTGTAGCGGATATCCAGCGGGTGCATGTCGGCGGGCATGATCTCCACCTTGAAAGCATCCAGATAACCCGCCTCTTCAAAAGCCTTCGCCCACCAGCTTGCTCCCTCGATCAATGCCGAACGGATCGGTTCTGGCGTCCCCCGATCCAGGTAGTAAACGACCGGCTTCTTCACGGGTGAGGGTGCAGCGCCTGGGTTCACTTTTTCCAGCCGATGCCGTGCAATCAAGCGCTTTAACAAGGGTTTGTCCAAGGGCGCCGAAAAGTCGTAGTAGGTGATCCCAAAGTAGCCCATTCGGGGGTCATAAAATCGGGGCTTAAAGCCGTCCGTGTCGGGCAGTTCCACTAAAGAGTGATGCTGGACAAGGCTTACATGCTTGGGGTTGGGGGTTGTCTCCCCCACCGCTCGGCTGCCTTGGCCCGTGAAAGTCAACTGCGCATCGAACTCCAAGTTCTTCGGGAAGGAGAAGCAGCTCTCTGGCATCAGAAAGCTCTTGCCCATATCCAGTGAGTAGCCCGACAACACCTGAGCGCTGCCGTGTGCATCGCGAACGAGGAAGTCCGTGAAATCGACGACAGTCGTCCCGTCGGCATCGCGCCCGGTGAGATTGCCCGACCACATCACCGAAGTCGGAAACGAAGCCGCCGCCGCTTGCCGTTCGGCTTCGTCGGGATTGCTGGCTCGGAAGGTCGTATTCACCGCTTCAACGATCGCCTTTGCTCCCCGAATCCGAATCCGGATGATGAACTCATCGCCACCCTCTCCACGGTCGAGCGAGATATCGTTCGACCCCATGCCGGTGGTCATCCCCTCGGCGTAGAGATACTCGCCCACCAGGCCATCGGGTGACTTGGGGGCGGGAAGCTTGAGATAGAGCTTGCCCGTGTTCTTGTCGATATAGTTCTCGATAAGACCGGTCCGCTTCTCAAGTCCCTTGACCGCGTCGGCGGTACTTGGAAGCGCTTGGGCTTGAAGCAGGCCCATGGATGCAGCGAGAATCAGTGACAGGGGCATGTCTTGTTATACATCATGAGCGGATCATAGGGCCAATTTGCCGCCGTCACCAACAAGAGGGATTTCTCACAGAGCGCACGGCGCACCACAGAGACGCAGAGGGATCGGGAGGGCACACAAGTTGATCCCAAAACGATGATTTAGGAATGATGAATGATGAATGAGGAATGAGGAATAGGGGAGAGCGGGAAGGCAGGCAAAGGTAGATAGCTGATAGCCGATAGCTTCCCTGGGAGGGCAACACTCCGTTGTTGCCGCGCGACACAAGGTCAGCGTAGGCAGGAATACCTGCACCACAACTATTTGAGCAGGCTTTGCGCCTTGGCGACTTTGCGAGAAAAGTAGAAGTTCTCGCAGAGTTCGCCGAGACCTCAACTCAAACTCTGCGTTCTCTGCGAACTTCGCGTGAAACAATAAACAGCGATTGCGTCAGCATGCGAAACACGTAATCCGTGATCCGTGATCCGACCGCCGATCTCAGATATCCGATCTCCGATTTCTAACTCCCCCCTATTCCCGACCGTCAAACCATCGCACTTTTTCGGCTATAGGCTTGCGCTCTCCAGCAGGCCAATCCACCTTCGGCCAGCCGCAGTGAAACATTCCAAGGAGCCGGGCAGGAGCCTCCCAGCCTAGCGCCTTTCCAACGGCTGGATGAATGGACGACCCTTTGGAGTGCCACATCCCGGCAAGACCCGCAGCGCTGGCAACGAGGTGCAAATTATGAACGGCGCAGGAAACCGCCATCACCTCCTCCTCTTCGCTCGTGACCGGGGTTCCGTCCGGCTCATGCGGTGGGTCAACCGCTATCGCAATCCAAACCGGAGCGGCAAAGGCACGGTCCCGGTGTGCCTTGAGGTGATCCTCTCGAAACTCTTCCCCCGACTCCTGAATGTCGTAACGATACGCCTGCTCGAAGGCATCGGCAAGAGCGCCTCGACCTTCGCCCGTGAACACACAGAATCGCCAAGGTTCGGTGTCGCGGTGGCTTGGAGCCCAGTTGGCAGCTTCAAGCATAAGCTCAATAAGCTTGGGGTTCACATCGTCCGGCTTAAAGCGAGATAGACCCAGACTGCGCCTGTGGGCAATCCCCCAAAGCAAACCCTGCAAAAGCTCGGGCGCTCCCCCGGGAGCGCCCCCACCCTGACTGCCTTGCGACAGCGCGGCTCGTTCAGCATCGAATGTGTGATTCGTGTAATCCATAGGACTCCGCTAAGGTACTCCCCGAGGATTGAGCGTAACCGTTAGTCTGTGAGGATTGCTCGCCAAATCTGATGAATCGCACAGATACAGACACAAGAAAGCCGCTCGAAAGTCGAGCGGCTCTCTCATTGTGGTTTGGAACGTACAGTTAAGCTTTGCGTCGACGTCGCATCAAAGCAACTACACCAAGACCAAGAACCGCCATCGTAGCGGGCTCTGGTACCGGAGTGTAAACAAGCTTCGTCATCGTGAAGGCTGCTTGCGCGCCAACAGTTGCGGTATCGCCAGCTGCGGTAAACGAGCGATAATCGGTTCCGTAGCCAACACCCGTCGTCGCAACGGCCTCTGCAAATGTATTCGCAGGATTGATGATGTTACTGCCGGTGTGTCGAATTTCGACCAGCAAGTGCCCGCCTGTATAGATGTGCGGGGTTCCGAAATTAATCGTGTCCTGCCAAGCGTTGGGAACTGCACCGGAAGCTCCAGAAGTGAAGCCCGTCATCGTCAGCCCACCTGTCTGAACGAGCGTCGATCCGCCCACAAAATTTGTGGCGAACGTTGCCGTTGCAAGGCTGGGAGCCACACTCTCGCCCAAACGAATGTCATAACTCGTCCAGGTCGCCCCCGTATAGGTGGACACAGCGCCGTTATAAAGCCGGAACGCCATACCAGTGATCCGATCTCCGGGAAGTAAACCACCAAGCTGATTCTGATTGATCAGAATCTGAGCCGTACGTGGAGCTCCAGAATCGCGAATGACCGTGTTGAGCCCATTCGCAGGTGCGAACGGCGTGTTTGCATAAAAGTTCGCCGCAACAATATCGACTGCAAAAGCGGACCCAGTTAGCGCTGTCAGCGCCAAAACTCCGTAAATCTTCATTTCTCCTCCAAACTATGCCTACAGCTACAGGCTACAAAGAACACCGTGCTTGCTTCGTCAACTACCAGTATATCAGCGAGGCCAAACTATGCAATACGAAACACTTATTGTAAATAAAAACAAGCAAATATACTGGATGGCCTGAACTCCAAACTCTTCGTTTTGAACCTATTGTTCAGAAATCTCCCAAGCAGTTGGGCTCACCAATGTTCACAATTTATGCTAACAGGATAGCCAGACTAAGAAGTCAGTCGCAGACGCACAGCGTGCAACAGGGTTGCTGGTCACCGACTTCAGACGATCATCACGCCCTAAACACCCCAACCGGATTGGGCGTGAACCCAGGGAATATCCCACTTGAGTCGCTCGTTGCCATCCGCTTAGCCAACAACTCCGACAGCACCGACCGATAGTCCGTCGTCACCCGCAGGTCCCCAGGCCCCTCAAGCTTATCGGTGGCAAGGCTCGGCCAATCGACATGGACTTTTCCGCCATCGACATTGCCCCCGAAGACGAACATAGCGCTGCCTCGACCGTGATCCGTTCCGTAACCGGCGTTCTCTTCAACCCGCCGTCCAAACTCGGTCATAACGACGACGGTGACCCGGTTCATGGTCGGCCCCATATCATCCACAAACGCGCGGACCGACTTCGCCAAATCGTCAAGCAGCAAAGTCATCCAGCCCGAAGAGGCGCCCTGGGCCACGTGGGTATCCCAACCGCCCTTATCCAGTGCAGCAACCTCCAGACCAACCTCGGCTTTGAGCAGCATCGCCACCTGTTTGAGGCCGTTGCCAAGGTCGCTGGTAGGATACGCCGCGCCGCCGGAGCTTTTATAGCTCTTCAGATCGAGCCGGTTCAGCGTTTCCAAAACGTCGAGCGTCTCCTTACCGGCTTGGGTGACAGCGTCGTTATCCACGTCGTACATCCGTTTCAGGCTGGAGCCGAATGCCTCTGCCCGAGCCCGATCCGTCGCCAGGCGAAACTCTTCGAGCGAGGTTAAGGCAATCGCGCTGGTCGCTCCGCGCAAAGAGTCGGGCATGGTCGGGCTGAACGCCACCGCCCGAAGCGGGGAGCTTTCGGCAGGCTTGCTCTCATTCAAAAACCGAGCCAGCCATCCGCTTGCCGCCCCTGTGCCGGCGCGGGCAAGACCCTTCTCCATCGCCGTCATTGCCTCAAAGTGCGACCGGGTTTGATCTTGCGAACCGACCGCATGCAGCACCGCCAGCTTGCCGTCTTTATAGAGCGGTAGCCACGGCGCAAGGGCGGGATTGAATCCAAAATTGCCATCGAGGTCCAGAACGCGGTCAGCGTTTGGTCCAGAGTTTGGCGCTGCCAACTTGAGCGAAGGGCGGGCCTTGAAGTATTCGTCTTCGCGGTAGGGCACGACGACGTTGAGGCCGTCCATGCCGCCACGCAAGAAGATGACCACCAAGGTGTCGCCCCGCACACCGCGATTGGGATTCACGCTAAGTTGGGCGAGGGCGGAGTTTTGTCCAGCAAGCCAGGAGATCGTGCTTAGAGCCGCACCGTAGAGCATAGCTCGGCGTGAGATTCCAGAAGCGGTATCTGAAGTGGCATGGGCGTCTCGCCCATGCGTCTCACGGGCGTCCCGCCCGTGATCGGAGTTATCCATCGGCGAAACCTCCGTGCCGCTTTCCAGTCCAGCCACGCCCTTCCCATCACAACTCCACCATTGTTCTTGTTGATTCTTCATGGTCATCTCCACTGGAATCCGGGCGCTGCAATACAAAGCGCCGCCGTCTCATGCAGAATGCTCTGCCCCGTCTCGATCGGAAGATTCTCCCGTCGCCTTAGCTCGCTGAGCAGCCTTCCCGACGCCCCCACCGGATCGATGTGACCGTGGGTGAGCTTCACAAATCCCTCGTTCGTAGAGTCCTGCATACGCTCCACCAAATCTTCAAGATTCGCCTTCGTGCCGGGAATCGCCCCCGCTGTGAGCGCCAGAGAGTAGTTCCAGCGCGCCAAGAGCGAGCTTGTCCAAGCATCGGTTTTGTCCGGATATCCATCCGGCATGGGCCACTGGTAAAGCGGCTGCCCGATCTTGTCGAGATGCCCCTGAATGCCCGTGTTGCCATCGGTATCCGTCGCAAAAGTGCGCAACGAAGAAATGAGGAAATCGAACGGACGCTTCATGATCGGGGGACCCGACAGCAGCAGATCGGAGTTCAAAATCATCGTCACCATCGCTTTGATGTCGCCATCGGTGCGTGTAAACTCCGCCGCCACCTGGTCCTCAAGCGCGGACCCCGCGTCGCCCAAGAAATATCGGCATAGCTTATAGGAGATGAACTTCGCACACGACGGATGCGCCACCAAGATATTCAGGACGCGCTCGACATCTTTGTCTCCACCATTCGCTGGAATGGTCTTGCCAAGAACCCTCTTTGACCCCTTGTCGTGAACGCCGGTGTTAAAGCGGAACTTGCCGCGAGGATACAGGAAGCGATTCTCGATCTGCCAGCCGGTGTAGCACCGCGCGACCTCTTTGACGTCCTCCTGTGTATAGCCTCCATGAACGCCCAGCGTGTGCAGCTCCATCAGCTCCCGCGCATAGTTCTCGTTCGGGCCACGGTTGGTGTTCACCTGGTTGTCCAGGTACACCAGCATTGCAGGGCTCTTGGTCGAGGCTTCGATGATGTCTCTGAACTTCCCAAGCGCATGCTTTCGGATCACCTGCATCTGGTCGGTATAGACCCGATACGCAGTGTTTTCCTTGCGTGCATACACATTGAAGTGGTTCGTCCAAAAGTCGACCATTCGCTCCATGAGCTGGTTTGGGTTGTAAACCGCCCGAAGAATGGCGGCCTGCTGAAGCTGCCGAATAATCTCCTCTTGGGGAAGATCGCGAAGCTCCGAGGCGTCGATCTGGGTCACGTCAAGCCGCCTCAACGCAAACGTAAGCGCAATCGGCTCCGACTCTTCAGCCCTAAGCTGCTCGTCGATGTAAGCCTGTTTCCCGATCTTTGCGACTCGATCGAGTTCGCCGGGGGTTGCCCCGAATGCGACTCGGTTGACGAGCCGAAGCGTCTCGTTCGGCTTCTCTGTAGGAAACTCGATCTTGTCGGGAAGCTGCTGCTTTGCCACCTGTGGCATCCGCGAACAGCCTGCCACGCTTGCCGCAGCCGCCGACGCCAAGCCCAGCTTGAGGGCTTCTCGGCGAGACAGCTTCACGCTAAGACCTCACGTCAAAGTTCGGCTGCGCATCGCCAAGCGGCTGAGGCTGCAGTCTGCTAAAGAGAGACATCGTTCCCGCACCGAGCGACATGATGATCATGAGCGGGGTGAAGAAGAACCAGCCAACGAGCGGCACCAAGGACAACGCAACCATGAGGCCACCACCTCTGGCCATGTTCTTGAATGAGCTGACATCCGGGTCGAGCGGGCTGATACGGTTGCCCAACACCTTCGCCAAGCCACCGGCCCCCATCAGCGCAACGCTGAGCGCGACCATAAAGAGTGTAAAGGAGAAGACTCGGGTTAGCGGCACAACCCATAGCATCGTCACAAGGACTGAGATGAACAGGACCGTCCCGAAGCCCACGCCGAAGACCACGCCCGGCTTGGTTTCAAAAGAGGTTTGAGCGTGCTTGACTTTGTTTGAAAACAGCAAGCATGAAGCCATGATCGTTGCCCAGATTGAGGCGCAGATGAAGATAATCGAAGCTACGACTGCGAGCACATCGCCGATGATAAGCATTTGACTTTCCTTCCTTCCTCCCGAGCATCGTCGCTCGGAAGTAGGGGCATTGTCGTGCACCTTCTCCAAAACGCCAAGGCGTACCGGGCCAAGGTCCCTGCAGATTTGGGACATTTAGAGGCGAAGGTCCCTCTCGCATCAAGGGAAAGGGAATTCGCTTCGGCCTTGGGTTACGGAACTTCCTCCCCCTTGAGTGTGGCTCCGACTGAGCAACGCGAAGGTGGAAAGGTCCGTAAGCGCAGCGAACGTGTTGGGGGTGATTGGATTACTCAGTCAGCCGACCAAGCCTGACTGCCCTTGATTTCCGCTCACCGCAAGTCGCGCTATTCATCAGATTCTCTCTTGGTCCCCCTCCCCCCAAGGAGTTGGGAGATTTCGGAGTAAAGTTCCGTTGATGATTTCTCCCGACCAGGCCAAGGCAATCGTCGATGCCGTCAAAGCCTCCTCCCTCACCGGCTCTGCCCTCCGCAAGTTTGCCATGCAGCAGCTTGACCAACTTCCCACTTACAACTGGTCGGGCATTTACCGCCTGGAAGGCGACACGCTGGTCCTGGATGAATATGTCGGAGCAGAAACCGATCACACGCGTATCCCGGTCGGACGCGGTGTGTGCGGAACCGCCGTTGCCGAGCGGGCCAATCAGGTCATTGCCGACGTTCGCGAGCTGACGAACTATCTATCGTGCTCCGTGAGTACGAGGTCGGAACTGGTCGTTCTGATCTACACGCCGACCGGCGAAATCCTCGGACAGATCGACATCGACGGACACGAGGTCGGCGCATTTGACGAATCCGACGAAAAGATGCTTGAGGAGATCGCCTCTATCCTCGCCGAGCGTTGGGAAGAAGCTTAAGACAGCGCCAGCATCCGATCCAGCGCCAACCTTGCAAACTGCCGCGTCTTCTCCGGCACGATCACCTCGTTCACGACATTCCCCTTCACCAACTCCTCCAACGTCCACAGCAGGAACGAAGGATGGATACGGTACATGGTCGAGCATGGGCAGATTTGCGGATCAAGGCAGAAGACTGTCTTGTCCGGGTTCTCTTTTGCAAGCCGAGAGACGAGGTTAATCTCCGTCCCCACCGCCCAAACCGAACCTGCAGGCGACTTCTCGACTGTCTTGATGATGTACTCGGTGCTGCCGTTTTCGTCGGATGCGCGCACGACGTCGATTGGGCATTCCGGGTGGACCACAACACGGACATCCGGGTGTGAGCGGCGGGCTTCCTCAATCTGCGCGACCGTAAAGCGGCTATGGACCGAGCAATGGCCCTTCCAAAGCAGAAACTTGGCCTGTCGCAGGGCTTCCGGAGTGTTTCCCCCGAACGGCTTGAACGGGTCCCAAACCACCATGTCAGCGTCGGGGTCATAGCCGAGCTTCACGCCCGTGTTTCGCCCCAAATGCTGGTCGGGGAAGAAAAGCACCTTCTCGGCTTGGTCAAGCGCCCACTTCACGGCGACAGGGGCGTTAGTGGAGGTGCAAACCGTCCCACCCTTCTCGCCTACGAATCCCTTTAGATTCGCTGCAGAGTTGATGTAAGTGATCGGCTGGACGGTCTTCTCCAGCTCGACCGTGGGCTGCAACGCCTCTTCGAGCTGCTTCCAGCAGTTCTTCACCTGAAAGATATTCGCCATATCCGCCATCGAACAGCCCGCCGCCATGTTCGGCAGGATCACACGCTTGTCGGTCAGGATGTTGGCGCTTTCGGCCATGAAGTGAACGCCGCAAAAGACGATGAATTCAGCTTCGGGCCGCTTTTGGGCGTCCTTGCAAAGCTTGTAGCTGTCGCCGCGAAAGTCGGCGTGTTCGATTATTTCGTCGCGCTGGTAATGGTGTCCCAGAATGACCAGCTTCTGACCAAGTGCGGCCTTAGCGGCGCGGATGCGCTCAGCGCAAACGATGGGATCGAGGTCTTGATACTCGATAGGCAGGGGCGCCTGATGCATTTTCTTCTCCTGTCGTTTCTGGACGCGATGCCCATGAAGAAAGGCTTCGCGCACTCCAGACGGTTACAGTCCTTGCGGACGGGGTTGTTGTAACCGCTCTTATCCTTATTATACGACCCGCGTCTCTCTTGAAGATAGACGCGGGTCCAAAGGCAAAAGAACGGGCCGCTCCCGAAGAAGCGGCCCACTCCTATGCTGCACGGAGTCTTACTCGTTCGGCGCAGCCGCTGGCTGATCCGGCAAGTTCGGAGTGTCCGAGGTTTTTGTCCCGGGATCGGGCTCCTTACCGGCATCCGTCTCAGGCGTACCGCATCCGGCAACCGTCATGATCGCCGCGAGAGCGGCCCCAATCAGCATAAGTTTCTTCATCAGTTCCAGCTCCCTGGCCACATCAGCGGGTGGATCCACGTTCCGTTCGAGAGTTGTCGACGGCCCAGAATCTGACCGCGATAGTCTTTCGCCTTTGCCGAACCGTCGGTCGCGGCGTAGATCGTCAGACCATCGGGATATCGACAACCCGTCTGAGGGACCTTGGATCGCTTTCGTGCGTGCGGTCCAAAGATCGTCTGCTTGGGCGAAGCGTCCCAATCGGGACCCCATGAGGCACAGAATCCGAGCTTAAAGCTCTGATCGTAAATACCCCACCACAGATCCCACTGGTTGGCCTCACAGAAAAGGATCACGTCGGAGACGTTCTCGATCTGTGTTTGGCTGAGCGAAGGAGCGCTTCGCGAGGCGTACCAACCACCAGGGGTTTCGACGCCAGCGCCAAGGATGCCGTCAAACTGAACCGGAACGTTGCCCGTGAAGGTCGCGTTCGTCCAGGTGAAGTTTGTCGTGCTTGGGCCATTGACGGCAGCGGCGCGCTGCAGACCGCCCCATGCTTGGAGCCTCTGCCAATATTCACGCGGCCCGCTGGGCGGGTTCATCTTCGGGTGCCATGCCACTTGCCAGTTCTTGGTATAGGGCTGAATAAGACCTGTCCACACGTTCCAGCCGCCTGTATTGGAGGTAGCTGAGAGCGGTAGATAATCGTCGTAGTCCGCCGAGTACATCAGACCGGCGAGACCGATTTGTTTTACGTTGCTTAAGGCCGCAGTATCCTTTGCAGAATCTTTGGCTTGGGCAAACACAGGGAATAGTATTGCTGCGAGGATCGCGATAATTGCGATCACGACTAGGAGTTCAATTAATGTAAATGCTTTTTTTAGCATGATTCCTCCGGCGTGGCAATTCACTCACGCCTGGTACACACTTCTACTGGTGTGCTCGCTTATATCTAAGCCTGTTTTGGGAGGAACCCCAAATTGTGGCAACACTCGAACAAGCCTTTGTCAGCGTCAAAATAGACTATTGAAATGCAATGTTTGGGACAATTTCTACTTTTTTGAATAACTTATGATCAACGAACTAGAGTAACCCTCTCCCCCAGTTAACTTGCCGTGATATTACGAAACATTTTTTGAAGAAAATGAGTGTCGTGGAAACATCGAAGTCATTTGTCCTGGCGCTCAAAAAATGGGCTTGTTTGCACGAATGTCGTGCACATCCTGGCCTTTATCCCGGTCGAGATGCCTTATACGCGAGGCACAACCGCCGTGACAACCGAGACAATATCATCGGCTGCCAGGCCGCATTCAGCTCTGATGATGGGCTGGGAACCGTGCTCGACGAATCGGTCGGGAAGAGCCATCAGCCGGTACTGAGCCTTCTGTAAACCTGCCTCGTTTACCGCTGCCAACACCGCCTCGCCAAACCCACCAGCTTGAACGTTCTCCTCGATCGAGACCCAGGAGCCTGTCTTCTTGATGCTATTCCCAATCGTTTGAATGTCGAGGGGCTTGATAAATCGAGCGTTGATCACCTCCGCGTCGATGCCCTGCTGCGAAAGGAGACTCGCCGCCTCATAAGCAACGCTGACCATCGATCCAACCGCGACGAGCGTCACATCCGAACCCTCCCGAATTACCTCCGCCTTGCCCATTTGGATCGCAGAACGCCCTTCTGGCAGGCGATCATCGCCCGCTCCGCGCGGGTACCGAACGGCAATCGGACCGCTGTCGAACGTGCGCATAAAGTGCGTCATCTCGCGCAGCTCGGTCGTGTCTCGGGGAGCCATCAGCACGATGTTCGGGATAAACCTCAGATAGCTGATGTCAAAAGCTCCGTGATGCGTCGGACCGTCGTCACCCACCAAACCAGCCCGATCCATAAAGAACCGCACTGGCAAGTTCTGAATACAAACGTCGTGCAACACCTGATCAAATCCGCGCTGCAAGAAGGTCGAATAGATGGCGCAGAACGGCTTCATGCCCCCTGCCGCCAATCCCGCCGCGAACGTGACCGCATGCTGTTCGGCAATTCCAGTGTCGTAATAACGCGTCGGGAATTTCTTGCTGTAACCGTTCAGCCCGGTGCCGTCGGGCATCGCCGCAGTGATGGCCACCACCCGATCATCGGCCTCGGCACACTCCACCGCCGCATCTCCAAAAGCCTGAGTAAAGGAGATTGGCCCCGCCGACTTCGCCATCTCGCACGACTCCAAATCAAACGGCACGACTCCGTGCCACTTGCGAGCGTCATCTTCGGCAACTTGATAACCCTTGCCCTTCACCGTAATCGCATGCACAAAAACCGGCCCCTTCACATCGCGAAGGTTGCGGAAGATCTCCAACAGCGTTCGGAAGTCGTGCCCATCCACCGGACCGATGTATTCAAATCCGATCTCCTCAAAAATCGTTCCGGTCTCTTCAGGAGCAAAATAGTGCGTGATTCCGTGCCGAAGTCCCGCCGCAATTCGCGGTGCAGGACCAGGGATTTTCTCGACAATTCGCTTTGCCCTTTGCGCAAGGCTCTGGATGAACGGGCGTGAGCGCAGCCGTGTGAAATAGGAGGTAAGCGCCCCAACATTCGGAGCAATCGACATGCGGTTGTCGTTCAAAACGACGATGAGATCAGTATTCAGCTCGCCAGCATGATTCAACGCTTCCCAGCTCATTCCCGAGCAGATCGACGCGTCGCCGGTAACTGCGACCACTTTGCCCGTCCCCGCCTGCTGGTCCCTGGCAGCCGCAAAGCCAAGCGCCGCTGAGATCGCCGTTCCCGCATGGCCCGCGCCAAAGAAGTCCATCTCGTGCTCCTCCCGCCTCAGGAACCCAGAGATGCCCTTGTGCTTGCGAAGTGTGTCGAACTGAGAAAGACGTCCCGTGAGCAGTTTATGGGGGTAAGCCTGGTGTCCGGTGTCCCACACAACCTTGTCGGGAGGCATGTTCAGCGAAGCATACAGCGCGACCGTGAGCTCTACGGTCCCGAGATTCGAGCTGAAGTGCCCTCCCGTCTTGCTGACGTTGTCGAGAATGGCTTGTCGCACCTCGCGCGACACCTGCTCCAACTCATCGTCGGAAAGGTGTTTCAGATCGGCAGGAGTGACGATCTTGGAAAGCAGCGGGTATTGGGTGATATCGACAGCCATGAGAAATTCTCCCCTTCAGTGTACTAACGAAGTCGGAAAAGAAACAGTGCCAACGGCCCGACAAGCCCTATAACGCGGAAACAGAGCCCCATATGCTCAAGCTTTTGCTAAATCTGTGTTGACTTCGTTGCAGTCTGGGCTCAAGGCGATGTAACATGAACGGAGCCTTTGGGGAGAGTACGTGTGCTCGGCAATGATCGCCATCGATATGATTTCATTCGCTAGCGCCGTAAGCAGTAGTCTTATCTTTTGATACGGTAAACGATCATGACTGAATCCAAGACACTACTTTTAGTCGAGGACAATGCGGATGATGAGCGCCTGCTTGTGCGCGCCCTAGCCATCACCGAGTCGAAACTCCATGTGTCGGTTGCCCGCGATGGCGAACAAGCCATCCAAATGCTGTTTGGACAGGATGATCCAAAGATGGTGAAGCCCAAGGTCATCCCAACGGCGGTCTTGGTGGACCTAAAACTCCCGAAAGTGAACGGGCTGGAGTTCATCCAAATCTTCCGCAAGAACCCTTACACCGCCTCGATCCCGGTGATCGTTCTCTCCTCTTCATCCGAAGAGATCGATGTGGTTTCCAGCTATCGCCTGGGAGCAAACAGCTACATCATCAAGCCGGTATCGTTTGACGACTTTGTGGAGACCGTACGCTTCGTCGAGCAGTACTGGTTCAACATGAACATTCAACCCGTCAAAGACGCGATCTAAGGGATTCCAAGCTCGCTGCACGCGAGCGTTAGTGTCTCAATCGAGGATTTGCCCCTCGCCGGGATCAACTCCAAGCAGGGGATGCCCTCCCACCGCGCCCGATCCAACCCACCGGTAGCGACTTCAAAATCCGTTTGCTTCCCACCCACCCTATCGCCAAGGTTGAGCGTCCGCCCCAACAGCACCTCTCTAGACAAGTGCAAAAGGAAAGCCTCTGCCAACTGCTTTGAGCCTGCATTCAGGTCGGTTATCTCAAGCTCGGGAAGGGCGAATTTCTGCATCCCCAGAGTAAATGCCGACAGCTTATCCTCAGCCGCAAAAAACCTCACGGCGATATGATCGGCTGCGACGAACGGCTCTCCGTGGGAGCGCGGACTGACGAGCTCCTCAGGCAGCAAATACCTTTGAGAAACGGGGTCGGCGATTGCTCCGTCGGCTAACTCGGCAAGCTTCTTGGCAAGCTTCTGCAAGAAGTCGAGCGCCGGGTAAACCATCGCGTCATGAGACTCGAACGTAAGCTGAATAAGGTGCCAAGCGCCGCGAATTCTCGCGGTCAACTCGGGGGAAAGTTGATCCGCCATTGAGCTGCGCAGGAGCACCTCCGGGTCGTAACCCGCCTCGTCTCGATGCACAACCAACATCCGCAAAACCGTCTTGCGATCGGGCGAAGCGACAGCGTACGCCCCTCTGACAAGTGGCTTGGAGAGGTCCTCTTTGGTCGCGTCGGCAGCAAGGGGGGCTCCGAATCCCTGAATAGCCGCGTTGTCGCCCTTCGGATTCACGACCTCCAAGATTGATGGCAAGGTTGCCCGTGAGGCTAGGACAGACAGATAGAAGTTGCGGTTTATTCCAAATCCAGGGTTTTTCGGCTTACGAAACTGCCAAGGCCTCACGCTAAATGCTCCTGCGCGATGATAGCGCAAAAATATACAAAAAAGGAAGTTATATTCAAAAAGATTGCCTATTCTAAAGACTTATTTAATAGCCTCCGCCAAAGTCCCGGCAGTACGACGAGCGGCCAGGCTCCGATAGATCGAATCATGGCGCTTTTCGCACCGCTTGTAGTTTTACCTTCCGCCTTCCAGTCATTCGCTTCCCCATCTGGAAGATAATCGACAAAATTGAATGGATCCATAGCCTGAAGCGCCAACGCAGGCCCCGGCTTCAGTTTGCGATCAGACGGGGCAAAGACCCGAACACGCAGTTTCTTGAACCTCTCGCCAACAGATTTAGCCCAGCCGCTCATCTCCTGCCCCTCAAAGAAGCTGAGATAGGTCGCAATCATGATGAAGGCAAACAGCGGAATATTCATGGAGTATTCGATGAAAAGGTGCATGCCCACCCCGGCGAGCAGGGCGTATTTGCGGAGTGGCTTGTAGAACACGATCGTTGCCATAGCCAACTCCGTTGCCAGAGTCCCGTAGGTTGAGATCATGACGATGGTCGGGTTCTCTCGCATAAAGTCCGGCAACCAAAAACGATGAAACTCGTTCAAGTGCATCGGGTAGTAGGCGGCCGTTCCGTCTTTCCAGTGAAAGCCCATCCACTTCGACCAAACGGTCGTGTAATACACCACAGCGATCTGAATCTGCATAAGGCGCTGAGGCCACATCGAAACGTCTACCGGGATTGGAGGCGCCTTCCCTTTCCAAAGCTTAAGAAGCCGATCCACCGAACAAGCCGCGCCCGAAGGTGCGAACGCGATGTAGATCAAGGCCATTCGCAAGATGACATCTCCACCGTGAAGCACGACCATATTGCGATGGTGCAGCGTGATCATGCCGATGGCGAGTACGGCGCTGCTCACACGAGACCACAACCCGATCATCGTCAGAAAGGCTGATAGGGTGATGAGCAGATAAAAGGCAAGGGTTATGCGCCCGTCATAAACGTTCCCCAGCAGATTCAGCCGCCAGATCTCGCCCGCATAGGTCCGGGCCACCTCTTGCGGCACGTAGCCCCTCTCGGTAAACCAATCTTCAAAGCCGGGAAGGATGAGCAGCAGATTCGCAAGGGCAAGAAACCCAAGAGTAAGCCGCATCACGCCCATCGTTACCGGAGAGGCATGCCCAAACATCCATCGATCCAGCAGGCGTGGCATTGAGCCGAGATACTCGATCAGCCCCGGCTCGGCCTCGCCGGGCTTTACCTTCGAGACAGAAGGCGGCTTTTTGCGGTCCATCCGTCCTCCTTCATCTCTTTTAGTCTCGCCTGATCGACGTTCCACTCATAGAATCTAAACTCGCCGTACTCTTCCGGCAGCGGCTTGCCAATGCCCGGCAACACCATGGTGTGAACGTACAGCACAACCTTCACCGGTGGGTTGTCGGGGTCGTTCCAACTTAGATAGGCGGCGCGCTGCGCGAAGATCGGCGCGATGTAGTGGCTGAACTTCGAATCGCCAGCCCGCTCGAAGAATTTTCGATACCGCTCCTTGACGTACTTCTCTGGAATGGGGAGTTCGTACATTCGGGGATATCGCCAGCGCTTAACCGTCCCGTCCTTATAGTGGATGTCGGCGTCGCCCCACATGTCCACGGATGCAGGGTCGGGAGCAAACATGTCCCAATACTGCCAAACCCCCAGGCTTAGGTTGTAATACGCAATCGGGCTGTGATACTTGAGCTGCTGCAGCCACATATCGGGCTTCTCTTCGTTCGGGGGAACGCGGACCTTGAACGTCTGGTAGTTCCATTGCAGGAGCTTCATCGTTCCCTGAGGCTCGACGATGCCCTCCGCAACCGATTGCGGGGGATTCGGCAACGACCATATCACGATAGCAAGGACGTGAAACGCCACAAAGAGCTTCACCAGGATATGCGCGTTCCGTTTTTGCGCGGGCATCTTGCTAGCCTATTTCGCTAAGGACCTCTTCCAATTCCTTGTTGGGTCCAACTGCTTCGCGAATCTGATTTGCCATTTGACGGGCTTCGTCCGCACGTCCTGATCGGAATGCGGCCAGCGCAAGGTTCACGTGCACACCAAGCGATTGCGGCATGTTCTGGGCGGCCCAGCGCAGGAAGTTGTAAGCCTCTTCATGCTTGCCTTGACCGTGCATCGAGGCGGAAAGTTCGCCGTAAGCAGGTTCGCATCCAGGGAAGAGCTCCAGAAGGCGTCTTGCCGAATCTTCGGCATCGGCAAACTCGCCCAGCGCATTGTAAGCAGAGCTCATGAGCGCCCACATCTTCCAATAATCGGCGAGCCAGTTCTTCAACGGCCGCAGGTCTTTAAGTGCGTCTTCGAAGTTGCCCTGCTCCATCTTGGTGCGAGCTTGATCGACGATCTCGGTTCGGCGTGGCTGCTCAAGTTCGATGAGCCATCCGAGCGTTTGCGCTCGTGTGTTCGGATCGGGATTCGCGCCAAGAACGTCGCGAAGGATTTTTGGAACCTCAAACTCTCTGCCAGCGGCCTGCAGCGTCTGGGCATATTCAAGCAACAGCGGAACGTCCGTCGGAGCGGCATCCAAACAGTCCTCATAAAAGTCCATCGCCCGGTCGTAATCTTGCTTCTGGGCAAGGACGGGAGCGTAGTATCTCTTGACGATGACATTGTCCTCGATCACTTCCAGCGCGGTTTCGAAAGCGCGGATGCCCTCTTCCTCCTTGTTGTCGTTAAAGAGCGAGATCGCGTACTTGATCCGAGCCTGTCCGTCATCGGGGTTGTTGTCGACCTGCTCCTTCCAAAGTGCCGGGACCTCGTGGGCACGGTTTGTCTGCTGCAGAACCTGGGCGAGATAGTCGATCGACGGCTTGTCCGGGCCTTCAAGCTCGATGGCCTTGCGGAATTGTCGCTCTGCATTCACGGGCATTCCCAGCGCCATCTGGGTCATACCGAGTCGGACATACAGGGATGGCTCGTTTGCCTCGATCTTGATCGCCTTCTCGAAGAAATCGGCAGCCTTGGCAAGGTCATTGACCGACTGGTAAAGCTCACCGAGGGCAAAGTAGGCGCGAAAATCGTCCGGGGCGATGGTGCTGAGCTCCACCAAAGGAGCTTCAATCGACTCGAACGACCCGAGTCGATACTGCGCACACAGGCGGCAAAGCTGCACCAGGGTCTCGTACGGCCCCAAGAACTCCTTGTCGATCTTGACGCTCTCCAAAAGAGCTTGAATCGCTGGTTCGGGGGAGAACTCTTGGGCGACGCGCCCCTGAGTTTGGTTGATGTAGGTAACCGAATCGTAGCCCTCAAGGAATTTAAGGAAAGCCTCGGGATCGTCGGTACCAAAATCCAGGTTCTTCTGGTCGTCAGGAAGATCGACCTCAGCGTACTTGGCCAAGTTGTCAACCAGCTTTTGCAGAACGGTGAAAACGCCCGGCTTCAGGAAGGTGTCCGTTTCGCTGTAAATCGGCTCTTCCTGCTCCTTCGAATGGAATCGGATCGTAAGGTTAAACTTTTCGCCGTCCTGTTGCAGCAAGCCGTCCATCGCGATGTCAACGCCCGACTGCTCGAACAGTTGGTTGATCCAGTCTCGCTCTAGCAAAGAGTCGGCGATGTTCACAAATGCGGCCCGACCGCCCTCGCCCTCCTCAATCTGGGTGAGAAAGCTGACGGGGTTGATATCGGCGCCCGTCGCCATCCGCACGGTTTCGCCGGCGAAATTTGAGAACTGGCGTCCGAGCGCGGGCTTAGTGCCCTCGGCAGCATTGAAAGGAAGCGTTGCGACCTTCGACATATTAGGCAGAGTGTACCTGCGAGAGGCCGATTTTCATGGGTCTGCAAAAGCGGCTCGAATGCCCTGCACGAGTACACTTTTGCCATGCCGAACACCCGCGAAGACGCCCGTGCACTCCTTGAGGCCCACACCGACAGCCCATCCCTACGCAGGCATTGCCTCGGTGTCGCGGTCTGTATGGAGGGCTATGCCCGTCGTCTTGGCGAAGATGCAGACAAGTGGTGGATCACCGGCCTCCTACATGACTTTGACTACGAGAAGCACCCCGACGACCATCCTGCTTGGGGGATGAGGCTGATGGAGCAGGAGGGGTGGGACCCCGAAGTCATTCGCGCGATTGGCTCGCACAACGACGCACTGGGCATCTCTCGTGACTCCGTGATGGAGAAGTATCTGTATGCGTGCGACGAACTGAGCGGATTTATCGCCGCCGTCACGTTCGTTCGCCCGAGCAAAAATGTAGCCGATGTTGAAGTCAAAAGCGTGAACAAGAAGCTCAAAGAGAAGTCCTTTGCGGCAGGTGTCCACCGTGACGAAGTCTATGCCGGGGCCGAACTGATCGGTATGGAGTTGGACACCCACATCGCCAATCTCATCGAGTTTTTGCAAGGGAGCGCGCAAGAACTTGGGCTTTCTGGGGTGTGAGCAAAGGCGCTTTTTGGACGACCGCCCCTCTTTGTTTTGCGTTCGGAAATGCGCACAAAGAGGTACGTGACAAATGACATCAAAATGATATCAAAGAGATATCATTTTGATGTCATTTGTGGTTAGCCGCTGACCTTCTTCAAAGTCATCTCCATGAATTTGTACCAAAGGTTGCCGTCAAGCTTCACTTCACCTATTTCAACCCATTGCCCCTTCTCATCGAGAGAGATGCTGTACTTGATGTGTCGGTCGTCAGTTTTGATCTCCCAGACGATCGACTTGTCTCCAATTGTCGCCGGGAAGACCCCCGATTGGCCGTTCATCACGTAGGAGCGGATGGTGTAGGCTTTCTTCTCGAGGTCGTAGGACATGACTCCATAGGCGTCGTGTCCAACGATCCCGGTCTTCGTGTCTTTGCCGATTCCTTGGAACGAGACGACCGTACCCCCCGCTCGGGGGTGAACACTTTCTTTCACGGTATAGGTCGAGCGCTCCTGCCCCATCTGGACCCAGCCCGTTCCTTCCCATTCGCCAAAGAGGAAGCTCAGCTTCTTCATGGCTTCGGCATAAGGCCGCCCAGCATCTGCATTCTGCTGAGCAGGAGCTGATAACGAGAGTGCAAGCGCACAAGCGACTGCAAAAAGGCATACGATCTTTGTCATGCTTGCAGTTTACAGACTCTGTGAAATAGCGTCTTGGACAAATCAGACATCACGACGGATGTCGCCGTGGGAGATGTGCTCGATGCAGTGCTTCTCAAACTCGGTGGGGGTGAGGCCAAAGAAGTTCGTGAACTCGCGGACGAGATGCGACTGATCAGCATATCCATGCTCGTTTGCGATCTGCCCCCAGCTTGGCGATACGCCGTCAACAGCGTCAATGGCGGCGGCGCGGAGTCGGCAAATCCGTGCAAATTGCTTTGGACTCAATCCTACTTCGGTGCGAAAAAGGCGAAGGAACTGCCTTTCGCTAAACCCCACGATCGCGCAGATATCGGCGATTTTTGACTGCCCGTGCGACCGCAAAATCTCACTGATGCCGCGAGCGACGTTTCGATCTGGCGGTCGATGAGACTTCAGATGGGCTTCCAGAATCTTGCCGGTCACGCTCGGTATCTGCTCGAAATCTTTGGCATTGACGAAGGCGGGATAAAGCTCCTGATCAAGAGCAGCCGCGACTTCACGAAGCGGCAGGTGACGCTCAAAGAGTTCTCTTCCCGAGACTCCGACAATCGACCGGGCTGCACCGGGCAAGAGCCGCACTCCCCAGAACCGATCTCCGGCACATATGGGGACGCGCAAACTGGTGAGCCGAGGGCCGACAATGGCGCAACCCTGAAACCGTGGGTTTCGGGGGATGTAAGCGATGGAGACGCAGCCATCCACGGGGATGACATGCATGTAACCCTGGGGAAGGTCCGCGCCTGCGGTGAACTCCCAGAAACTGGCGACGCTTCCACTAAGTCCACCTACCGGCGCGATCTCGTGATAGTGCATCGGTAACCCTTGAGCAAGCATGGAATCATTGTATCTCTCGGGCAGCGATGATTCCCGTGTGATTTCGATCCGATGTCGGCGGGCCGATGGGCAAAAAGAAACCGGCTACTCTGATCCGCAGATCGTGAGTAGCCGGATGTGTTTATGAAGAGCTATGGTTTAGTTGCCGCTCTTGCCTTTTGCTTTGAGCAGTTCTATGGCCTTGTCCACTCCAGGATCGGAGCCATCTTGGCCCCCTCCGGCGGCTTCGGCGTCGGGTTGAATGGGATTTCCTTCGAGGCGTGTTCCCATCGCGGTGATGTAGTCCGTCACCGGATACTGCATTTGGAAACCGTGCGGCAATCTTCCGAAGACGGAAGCGAGCACCGCACCTGCCGAACGCGAACCCACGATCACCGCAGAGCGCTGCTCCTTGAGAGCCGCAGCGACGATCTCGGAGGCGCTTGCCGATCCACGGTTGATCAGAACGGCGAGGTTGCCCTTAAAGGAGTCGATTGCTCCTTTGCGCGTTTTGGATTGACGGTCCGACCATTTTGCGATGGCGACCACGTCGGCGGGGTCGCCGCCGGTCTTCTCTTTGAAGTCGTTCGCCATCGTTTTGTTGACGAAGGTGCCCACAACTGTCTCTGGCTCCATGAGCAAGCTGAGGAAGTGGTTCATGTTGTTGACGGCTCCGCCTCCGTTCGAGCGGAGATCAACGATCAGATTCTTCGCCTTGGCGGCTTCCTTCATAAGTTCGTCGATGTTTTTGCGGTCGTAGCCGTTGCTGAACGTCCAAATGCGGATCACAGCCGTGTCGCCATCGACCCACTTCAGCGTTTCGGGGCGGGCGGTCGAGTATGTCTTTCGCTGAACTTCTACATTGCGAGTGGCCCCGTCGGCGGCCTGTACTTTAAGCTTGACGGTTGTGCCTTCGGGTCCGGCCAGATCGGCGTTGCTGGTCGCGGGTTTGCCTTCAATTTCGATGATGATCTCGCCGACCTTCAGTCCAGCCTCTTCGGCAGGAGCCTTGTTGATGACGCTTGTGATCTTGAGGCCCTTGCCTTCTTCGACCTGGGTTTGCAACCCAACGCCGATGGCTCGGGGGCCGTTATCACGAGCCGTCGCGGCTCTGGGTGAGAGGAGGCGGATATGGCTAAATCCGAATTCGCGGAAGGCCCGGTTGAGCGCCGATGCAAAGGCGTTTGCGGTTTCGGCATTGTCGACGGCCTCTTTGTGCTTTGACATGAACTCCGGCCACTTGGTGGCATCGAAGCCAGACGCGAACATACGTCGCTCCATGGTCTCCTGGACCGATTTCAAAATCTCCGCTTTCTGTTCGGCGGTTACCGCAGGATTATTCTCCTGCTGAGCCGGTGGAGTGGTTGGCGGTGATTGTTGGGCCTGGGCAAGGGCTGCGGCACAAATGATAAATAACGGCAAAAGCCGATTCCAAAAAGGAGTTCTGCGGACGTCCATAGCGATATGCTCCCACCTGCGCCGACTGCAGTACAGCGCACTATATGGTTCTGAAAGGATAGTACGCATTCCTGGTGAAGATGTTCACCGGATGTGCTTTTTCGCGTTTTTGTTGCACGGTGGGCGCACGATCACAACCCAGTAAGTCTTGAATGAGTTGGCCCTATAGGACGGATTTGTCCTATAGGGCCTCGTTGATGTTCTTGTGCTGGCGCAGTTGATTAGGCCACTGTGATCTTGTCTTCGAGGTAGACATCCTGGATGGCGTTTAGCAAAGCCACGCCTTCATCAAGCGGCTTCTGGAATGCCTTTCGCCCGGAGATTAATCCCATACCGCCTGCGCGCTTGTTGATAACTGCCGTTTTGACCGCATCGGAGAGGTCGTTGTCGCCCGAAGCTCCACCGGAATTGATGAGCCCGGCGCGTCCCATGAAGCAGTTCGCGACCTGATAGCGGGTGAGGTCGATCGGGTGATCGGAAGAAAGCTCCGTATAGATTCGCTTGTCCATCTTGCCGTAGCTGCTGTCGCCCGAGTTCAAGGCCAGATAGCCGCCGTTGCACTCGGGCATCTTTTGCTTGATAATGTCGGCCCCAATGGTGACGCCGAGGTGGTTGGCTTGACCGGTGAGATCGGCGGAAAGGTGGTAATCCTTGTCCTTCTTGAATGCGTTGTTGCGGAGATAGCACCAGAGGATTGTCGCCATGCCAAGCTCGTGGGCGTGAGCGAAGGCCTCGGCGACTTCGACGATCTGTCGCCCGGATTCATCGCTGCCGAAGTAGACCGTCGCGCCGACGGCGACCGCGCCCATGTCGTATGCCTGGTCGATGGTGCCGAACATGATCTGGTCGGCCTTGTTTGGATAGGTCAACAGCTCGTTGTGGTTGATCTTGACGATGTAAGGAATCTTGTGGGCGTATTTGCGGGCGGTCATTCCGAGCACGGCAAAGGTCGAAGCCACGGCGTTGCACCCGCCTTCAATCGCGAGCTTGACGATGTTCTCGGGGTCGAAATAGTCGGGATTCTTGGCAAAGCTCGCTCCTCCGCTGTGCTCGATGCCCTGGTCTACGGGAAGGATGCTCAAGTAGCCGGTGCCACCAAGGCGTCCGTGCTCGTACATCGCCTCAAGGCTGCGCATCACGCGGTTGTTGCGGTCCGTTTCTTTGAAAATCCGATCCACAAAATCGGGGCCGGGCAAGTGCAGACGTGACTTGTCTACAGTCGCACATCGGTGATTCAGCAGGGAATCGGCATCTGAGCCGAGCAGTTCGACCAAGCGGTCGTATCCAGTCATTGCAACGCTAGCCATGGGTGATCTCTGTACTATATTTTGGCGGATTCTTTGGGCAAGCTTGGGAATTCGTCTATTCTTCGGTGGAATCGAGCTTTCCGCCTAGGGCTTCGAGCGCGCCTTTGAGGTCGGCAACTGCCACACCGATGAGGTCAGACAGTCCCTTTCCGGCGTAGTTGGGGTTCTCCTCTTCGAACCCGGACGCAATTCCTTGGGCGTCTTCGAGGTTGTGGATCGAGTCGTTAATCGCCTGGATCGCTTTCGTCCTTATTGCTTCATACTCCGCGAGCTTGGCTTTGATCTCCTCAACGGGTGGGGGGTCCGTTGCGAAGTCGGAAATCTGCGCGCCCGCGCTGTCGATGAAATCGAGAACCTCGGCAAGTCCTTCCTTGACCGCGCCGGAGGACTTCGACTCGGCATCCGTTGCCTTTGCCAAGGCTTCCGCAATCGACTCCGAGGCCGCATTAAGCTGGAACGCGGCTGATCGAAGCTGCTCTTGCAGCTTTGCCTCGGGAGTCATGGGCGTATCGGTAACTTCGGATGTCCCGCTGCTGGTGTGTTTTTCCACGGTCGTCTTGCCCTGACATCCGACCAGCAAAGAACCCACAAAAAGGATTGCGATAAGCCACTTCACAACGGCACAAAGGGTACCTCTTGCTTTGGGGACTTCAAGGGCCGAATGCAACCCATGTGCGTAAAATAGGTTAGGTGGAACGCTTAACGTCGGAGCAGATGCAGGAGGTCTTGGCGCGGGCTGAAGAGATTCGGCGGCAGGAGGAGGCCAAGATCGAGTGGACCAATGAGCTTGAGCAGTGGGTTCACGCAGCCGAGGAAGCGGGAATCTCGCGCCCGACTTTGGAGCAGGCCCTTCGCGAAAGGTTCTCTCTTTACGGTTCGACGTTAGAGCCTGGAGAGCATGTCTTCGCCAAGTCGAAGAACGGTCGCTTTTATGCTGCAAAGCTCCTGAGCTTAGAAGAGAGCGTTGCCAAGGTCGAGTTTGTGAGCGGTGGGGAGTGCAGGCTGCCGATTTCTGAACTTCGCCCCTTTAGCCTGCTTCCCGGTGAAAAGGTGGAGTGTGATTGGGCGAACTGGGGTTGGTGGACGTGCACGGTGACCAGCTACGACAAGAACCTTATGAAGGTTTATGCGAACGACGGTTGGGGGACGACGCAGGGGTTTGACATCTCCCAAGTTCGCTTGAACGTTCCCGAACCGGGCAAAACCTCCTTCGCGAGTCGGTTTGGGCTTGTTGTGGGGCCGTTGCTTGCGGGGACAGCCATTGGCACCCTCATCACTTGGTTGGTGATGAGGGGGTGAGAGTAGCTAGGAGCTATGAGTAAGTAGCTGGGAGCGGGGAGCTATGAGCCGATCTTTCTTACTCATAGCTGCTCACTCCTAGCTCCTAGCTAATTACGCCCAGCTCCCAGCTACTAGCTGCCAGCTACTTCGGGGGGTCGTGCTTCTTCGCATCGCTGGGTGGGTCTTGCCGTTTCACTCGCTCGATCGGATTCTTCAACAAGTCTGCTTTGAGGATCTCGATCGCCTTGTCGATTTGAGGGTCGCGGCCTGCCAAGAACGAAGCGGTGTCGTCCATCACGTAGTTCTTGGGGATGAAGCCAGTGCCGTCGGGCAGCCATTTGCCGTCGGGTGTGAACGATCCGGCTTGGACAGTGCTGACGCTGCCGCCGTCGATGGTTGAGAACCCTCCAACGGCTGCGTAGCCGCCCCAGGTTTTGGAGCCGACGATTTGGCCCATCTTCAGCCAATCGAACATCGTGCAGAAATACTCGCCATCGGAGCTGGTGCCCTGATTGCAGAGCACAGCCACCCGTCCGGCGAAGTATCCGGGGTGAAAGGCGTTGAGCGCACCATAGCGGCTTTGGTCGTATTCCACGATGGCGCGTCGCAGCTTTTCGATGATCATCATCGAGGTGATTCCGCCTGAGTTGTGGCGAACGTCGACGATGAGGGCGTCCTTGTCGAGATTCGCGAAGAACTGCTTGACGAACTCATCGACGCCACCGTTGCCCATGTCGGGGAGATGGATGTAGGCGAAGTTTTCGCCTCCGTTTCGGATCGTGTACTCGCGGTTTTTGTTCACCCAATGCGCGTCGCGTTGAGCCGAGTCGCTGCGAAGGGCTTTGATGCGGATGGTCCTTGCCCCCTCCATTGTGGGCGCGGAGTTCACGGTGAGGGTGATGACTTTGCCCGCTTGCTCAAGAAGGTACATGTTCGGATCGATGTCTCGGCTTAGCTCATTGCCGTTGATCGCCAAGAGGTAATCGCCGACGTTGACATTTAGTCCGGGCTCCATCAGGGGCGAACGCGTCTCGGGGTCGTAGCCATCACCCTCAAAGATCGCGGTGAATTTGTAGGCTTTGTCCACGATGTTCCAATCGAAGTCGGCCCCAATCGCGGCAATGGGCGATGACTGCTGCCCTCGTGGGCGCGAATAGCCGCCGCCAACAAACTCGTGAGAGACGTTCATCTCAGCGATCATCTCGCCGATGATCTCGTTGAGCTCGAAGCGGGCTCCAACAGCGGGAAGAAGCGCTTCGTACCGTTTTCGGATGGCTTCCCAGTCTTGGCCGTGCATTTTGGGGTCGTAGAAGGTGTCTCGCTGCTGACGCCATGCCGAATGCAGAATCTGCTTCCACTCCATTTCCGGCTCGACTTGGACTCGCCACCCGGCTAGGTCGACGCGGCCTTGGGCGGGACTGACGGGCATGCCGAAGTTGCCGATTTGGATGTTTGTGGGGCTGTGAAGGATGGCGATTTTGCGTCCGTTGGTCGAGAGGTCGTAGGCCCGGACCCCTTGAGAGAACTCCGATTCGTCTTTGTCGGCGAGTTCGAAGTACATCAGGGTTCCTTCTTTGATGTAGAGCACTCCCCCGCGAACCCCCGCGACCTGATTGAAGGAGCCGGGTTCGATGGGGAGTTCGATCAGGCGCTTTTGGATGCCGTCAAGGTCGATCTTTACGGCATTTGAATCTGCGGGAGCGGCCTGCTCATCTCCTTCCTCTTCGTCTTCGTCGGCCTTTTTCCCACCGATCGGCGGCTCTTCATCGCTCTTGACGGCGAATGGGGAGGGGGTGGACTTTGCGAGCGTGACCAAGAACAGCTTGTCGGTGTTCTGATAGTTCATCTGGAAGTCTTTTGCGTCCCATTCGCCTGCGATGTTTCGTGCGCCGACGAAGTAGAGATACTTGCCTTCGGGGCCCCAGGTTGGGGAGGTGTCGGTGGTTGGGGCGTTGGTGATTCGGGTTGTCTGCTTGGTTTCAAAGTTGTAAAGGAAGATCGCACTCTGGTTGTTTCGCTCGCCCATCCCGAAGGCTATCCATTTGCTGTCTGGCGAGAAGCTGTATCCGGCGATGCCGTATTCGCTTTGGGCGATTTGGGTGAGGGCGAGGCTTTCGATATCGACCGACATCAGCTTTTGATCGAGGGTGGTGAAGGCTATCGACTTTGAATCTCTTGACCAGATGATGTTCGAGGGCATCATGCCCTTGTACTTCGTGATCTGTTTGGGTTCGCCGGAGCCATCGCCGGGGGTTGCCCAGATATTCCAATCTCCATCGCGGTCGGAGATGAACGCGATCCACTTGCCGTCCGGTGACCATTCCGGCTCTTGGCTTGCCGTGCCGATCAGTGGGGCTATCGTGCGAATCTCGCCCTCTTCGGCGGGGACGCTAAAGAGCTGGCTCCTTCCCGCAATGACGAGTCGTTTTCCGGTCGGGCCGATGCTGAAGCCTTGAATTGAACCGGCGACGCTGTGGGGGCGGACGTGGATGCGGTCGGTGCTGAGTTTAAGCTTGACTTTTGTGTTTGCGTTTGTTGCCGGGTCGTAAACAAAGAGATCATCGCCGAATTGGTAGATGATCCGCTTTCCGTCCGACGACGAAGGAAACTTCACATCAAGACCGGTGTGGCTGGTCAGCTTTTGAGAACGCGCTGTGGCGGGATCGAGCTTGTAGAGATTCGCCGAGCCGTCCTTCTCCGAAACGTAGTAAATCGAACTCCCGAGCCAAACCGGATACTGCTCGTTGATGGCGTCGGTGGTGACTCTTTGAAATGTGTTGCGCTGGAGATCGCCGATATAGATGTCGTTTGCAAGACCGCCTTTGTAGCGCTTCCATCGGTGATTGTCGAGATTGTTGAGGCAATAGGCGAACCGGTTGCCGTCGGGCGCGAAGGAGGCCTGGGCGGCATATTCCATGGGCAGTGGTGTCGGAAAGCCCCCGCTTACGGGGACTTTGAACAGCCGCTGACCCCGGATCGGCATGAGATGCGAGGAGCGATAGACGATGCTCTTGCCGTCGGGGGTCCAAGAAACCATCGTTGCGCCGGTGGGATCGTATGTTACACGCCGTGGCGCACCGCCGTCGATGGGCATTACGTACACTTCGGTGTTGCCGTCGTACTGTCCGGTGAAGGCGATCCACTTGCCGTCGGGCGAGAACTTCGGGAAGATCTCATTCCCTTCGTGAATGGTGATGCGATGGGCCTCTCCCGAGGAGAGCGTTCCCAGCCAGATATCACCTTCGGCACAGAAGGTGACCCTGTCGCCTTGGATGTCGGGCATACGAACCATTCGGCGAGGTTCGATTTGGGCGAATGCCGTGGCGACAAATAGGCACGAAAAAGCGATTGCGGCGGTGCGTTTCAACATTCCTGAGCGCATATCGCGAGCGTACTCCAAGCAGTGCCGATAGTACGCCTTGGTAAGTCCAATGTGTCAAACTATTGCAACGTTCGCGACGACGCGAAAAAGGGTCAGAAATCTATGCCGATCATTTCCGTGCGCATTCCTCAAATGGGAGAGGGCTTGCAAGAAGCCCGACTCGTGGCTGTTCTCAAGCAACCTGGCGAGCAGATCAAACGTGACGAGCCGATTTACCAAATGGAGACCGACAAGGCCGTCATGGACGTCGAGTCGCCCTACGAAGGAACGCTGATCGGCTGGACAGCCGAAGTGGATTCGATTCTTCCTATTGGGGCGCCCGTTGCCAAGATGGAAGTTGCCGAAGGCACGCGTGAGATGGAAGTCCACGGTGGCCCGGCTGACGAAGCCGTTGCCGCTACTGCCGATTCCGCAGCGGCGACCGCCGAACCGGCGACCGCAGCAGGAGCGCGAAACGCGATGATCCCGCCGCGCACTCGTGCTTACGCGAAGGAGAAAGGGATTTCCGATGACGTTCTGGGAACGATCTCATCGCGGTCGGGCAAGCTTATGCCCAGCGATATCGATGCGTTCTTGGAAGGTGGAGATGATTCGGGCGCGGTCACACCGGTGGCGTCGGGGGTCGGTGGAAAGTTTGTCGAGGAGGCCGTGGCCCCTGCACAGCGGCTTTTGGCTTCACGTCTCGTTCGGGGAACTCAGCTTGTCGTTCCTGGCACCATCAGCGTTGCGGCTGTATGGGAGTCGATTGAGCGAGTTCGGGCGATTTATAAGTCCTCGGGAGACGAGTTCCAGCCCTCTGCCTTTACGATGTTCGCCTACGCGGTTGCTCAGGCCACCAAGAAGTTTCCGTCGTTCCGATCAACCCTGATCGGCAACGATGTACTGCGCACCTATCAGCACGTCAATATCGGCATTGCGGTGGCGCTCCCTGGTGATGAACTGGTGCTGGCAGTGGTGCAGGAAGCCGACAAGATGGACTTCCGAACCTTTGGCGAAGAGTGCCGACGCGTTATCAAACTGGCCCGCGAAGGTCAGGACCAAGCCAACGAGTCGGTGACCATCAGCCTTACGAACATGCAGCACTACGGCTTGCGCGATGCGGTGCCGGTGGTCGTTCCGCCATCGGTAGGAACGCTCTTCCTTGGCGAAGTCTATAACGGTCTCGACAACGATTCGGTCGATACGATCTCGATGAAGCGAACCGTGAACCTCGCGCTCACCTTTGACCATCGTGTCATTAACGGCGTTGGTGCGGCGGAGTACCTGCAAGCGATCAAGACGAATGTCGAAACGGCCTTGTCGGTCGTGCCTGGACCATGAAGCCCATCATCGGAATCACTGTCGATTGCCGGTACAAACCCGAAGACGCTCGCACTCACGGCGACTTTAAGCAGAACTGGAACTATCCAGAGATGATCGCCGAGGCGGGCGGTGTCCCTTTTGTGATTCCCCCGATGGCGGACATGAACGAGGTCGCGCAAATCATCGACGGTTGGATGATCCCCGGTGGTGACGATATGAACGCCAGTCGGTTTGGCGAGGAGAACCACCCTAAGGTTGTGCTCCAAGACCCGAAGCGATATGACGCCGAAGCCGCGCTTTGGGAGGCCGTCCCTTCGGAGATGCCAGTGCTCGGGATCTGCTATGGATGTCAATTCCTGAATGTCGTTCGGGGCGGGACGCTGATACAGCACTTGCCCGACGTCGTCCATCACGAAAATCACTCGGGTGGGACGCTTGAAACGATCTCTTTGAAGGTGGGCTCCAAGACGGCTCAAGCTGTCGGCACAACGACCCCGAAGGGCAAGAGCTACCACCATCAAGCCGTTGGCAGACTTGGCGAGGGTCTTGCCGTTTCGGGCTGTCACGAAGATGGAACGATTGAGGCGTTTGAAGCCACAGATCGGCCTTGGCTGATCGCGGTGCAATGGCACCCTGAGCGAACCCCAGACGATGCGGAGACGAAGCATCTGTTCCGCGCTTTTGTGGAAGCGGCTATGGCTTATAAGACAGGCAAGGGGTCGGCATGAAGAGGATTGTCAACGAAGTGGAGATGGAGCTTGCCGAAGGCGCGAACATGACCGTCTCTCAAGCCACTGACCGATTGCTCGTCAAGACACCCGAAGGCACATTTTCAGCGCTCGCTTCGACGGTTGGCGATACGACATACGTGTCTTATAAGGGCCGCCAGTACAAGGTCGAGAAAGCCACGCGAAGCCGTGCGCTGAAGAGCGCTGGCAACGGAGAGACACATGCACCGATGCCTGGGCTCATCGTCGAGGTCTTCGTTCAGGCAGGGCAGAGCGTGGTGAAAGGGGACAAACTGGTCGTGCTTGAGGCGATGAAGACGCAACAGACGTTCACGGCGGCTTTTGACGGCACCGTGTCTGAAGCTCCCGTTGGAGCGGGGGAACAGGTCGTCGAGGGCCAGCTTCTGGTCAAAGTCGAAGTGCCTTCATAATTTACTGTCCGCCTGCTGTTGCGCCCGTAAGCATCTTACTATGCATCAAATGGAATATCAATGACCGTATTAAGGAGCAAAGTGTTCGTACCCTTAGATGTTGTGACTTTTTGTATACAGCTCTATCTTTGGCTCTATGTAAGCAGGGAATATGAAATTGATGTATCGCTGTATTGCACTGCAATACTTTTCGTAGGATTCTTTGTGCTTATCAATAGCGTGTTGCGAGACTACTCACAATTATTGAGGTTTTTATCAGCTTTGTTTCATTTTTCGGCGATAAATATTGCAACCTTCTTGGCAATTTATCCCTTGCTTTTCATATCGAAAAGTAGCGAATCCTTGACGAGAACGCTGTTTGGAAATCAGTCCGGTGATTTTGCCTTTGGCCTTATCTTGCTTTCCTTCCTTGCGTTACCGTTTTTTTCTATAGTTTGTTTGGTCGCATTTACAATGATAAAGAACTTGGTCGGCTCCTCTTAACCGAAGCCATGCGCTTCGGTCTTTTTTTGATGCCTAGTTAGATATTTTCGGGCATCAGGCTGACGAGGCGCATTTACGATGCCGGGAGGTCTTGCGTCAGTCAGCTATCCCTTGGACTTTTGAGCCGATTTTGAGAATCGGTTCACCCTCCCTGTTCACTCCGATGAGCCAGAGCATGCGCTTCTCCGGAATGGCGAATGGCAAATATGCGCTACGCTATTTGGAAGGATGCGGTCACAAACAGCGACTCTGCTTGAGCACTACTCCCCTTTCCAGCCCGGCAGTCGGCTGGAACGGTTGCTGCTGGTTCACTATTGGCTGTGCGTTCCGTTTGGCGCGTTGTGGGTGCTGTGGCCGCATACGTTTGGGAGAACCCGCGACGTTGTCGAGATCGCGGCGATGCGGCACTTCTACATCATCGTCTTTATCACACTTTGTCTGCGCACGTATTTGAGCTATCGAAAAGTCAGTTGGCGAGGCTGGCTCTATATCTGGCCGGTGATCGATGCCGGGTTCATCACGGCAGCCAGCGTGATTGCCTACACCGAGCCGGACAGTTGGATCGTCGTTCTGTACATCCTGCCGATCCTCCAGGCTGCTGCCACGCTTGATCTGCGGTGGGCTTTGACGGTTGCCGTTCTGAGCGCCGTCTTTTGTGGCGGAGCGGTGGGGTTCAGCGACTTTCAGCATGTCTACTTTGCGTTTCGGCTCTTCTTCCTGATCTTGATGGCTTCCCTTTTTACGCGCCTGGTTCGGGAGATCGCCAAGGGGCGGCAGGAGCTGGCTGTATCGCAATACCGCAACGAGATGTCGGTGGAGATGCACGACGGGCTGCAGCAGTATTTGGGGGCGATATCGATGCGTCTGGAGTTCGCCCGCAGTTGGCTGAGCAAGGACCCGGCCAAGGCGGCAGAGATCGCCATTGAGCAACAGGAGGTTGCACGGCAGGCCTCTGACGAATTGCGGATGATGGTTCGACGGATGCGGACGCCGCTGCTCGGACAGGGTTTGGTTGAGGCGTTGCGCTATTTATGCTCCCTCTCGGCTCAGCGGTTGGACATCCCTGTAGACCTGGACACGCCTGCCGAGCTGCCGTCTATGCCCGCGCCGACTGAGCACGCCGCTTTGCGGATTGTTCAGGAGGCGCTGAATAATGCGGCCAAGTACGCTCAAGCCCATCGAATCGAGGTTAAGGTGCGGGCAACGGGCAGTTCAGTGGGCATCGAGATTCGGGATGATGGCGTGGGATATGACCCCAAGATCGCGACTGGCGATAAGGGTATCGGGCTGCAAACGATGCGTGAACGTGCCGAGGCGGTTGGGGGAAGTTTGAAGATCGAAACGGCTCTGGGCAAGGGAACTTGCGTGCAGGTACAGGTCCCTCTGGCCTGACCGGCGCAGATCAGGCCCTATAATACGAGCATGCCCGAAAAGATTCGCGTCGTGGTTGTCGAAGACGAACCGCTTTTGCGCACCACCTTGGTTCAGCTCTTGGGGCAAGAGCCGGACATTGAGGTTCTCGCTTCGGTGTCGAACGGATTGGACGCGGAAAAGATGGTTGACGCGATCAAGCCGGACGTGGTTTTGATGGACCTCCAGCTCCCTGGACAGTCGGGAATCGAAGCTACTCGGAATCTGATCGAGAGCGGGTGCAAGGCCGCCATCGTTGTGCTGACGCACTTGAGCGATGACGACAGTCTGTTTTCTGCGATCAAAGCGGGGGCGGTCAGTTATGTGCTCAAAGACGCCAGCCTGCCGCAGATCGCCGAAGCTGTGCGCGGGGCAGCCACGGGAGAGGGTTTAATTTATCCGACGCTCGCGCCGAGAGTCCTTGCCGAATTTAGGCGAGTCGTCGACAAGCCAGAGAAGCAGCGAGAGATCTTTCAGGCGCTAAGCCGACGCGAGGTTGAAGTGCTGGAACTGATTGCTATGGGGAGGCGTAACAAGGAGATTGCCGATGCTCTCTTTTTGAGCGAGCGCACGGTGAAAAACCACGTTGGCAGCATCCTTCGCAAGCTGCAGGCCAATGACCGCACAGAGGCTGCGTTGATTGCCACTAAACACGGACTTGGAAAATCATGAGAATCCTGACCTTTTTGTTTGCCATTGCTCTGCTGACCCTTTTTGTGGGCTGTGGCTCGGCCACCAAGGCCAGTAAGTCCACGCCAACCGCTGCCAAAGGGGATATCGTGGGAGAGTGGGTTGAAACGAGCCATCCCGAGCGCACACGCAACTTCGTCTTGCGTCCCGATGGAACCTACGATGAGAAGCTTGTGTTCAAGTCGGCTCCTGACGATATGCTGGAGATGGAGGGCACTTACGAGCTCACCGAAGATTCGCTCATTCTTACGGCGATTACAGGTCGGCGGACCGTCGCTGGGGCGCTGGAAGAGCGCAATCCCAACCCTACGCCATTCGGGGGCAAAATCGAGTGGAAGAATGAGGATGAAGTTGTCATTACCGTGGAAGGTGGCAATAAGATGGCCTGGAAACGCAAACCCAAGGCACCAGCGAATTAGCTAGCTTTTCAGCAATTCCGACAGGAACCCCTTCATAAGTTGGGCCGTCTATACCGACAAATGCAGTATCCGACCGTGGCTTTGGAGGTTGGAAATGAACCATGAGCACCACGACCATGAATTACTAACTGAGTTCTTCCGCGATGCGGTTCACACGTCGATGCACGAAAAGCTGGGCGTGACCGTTACGGAAGACCTTGAGAACTATGTCGCGCATATGTTGGCGAACTTTCTCCACCGCGACGATATCTTTGCCATCAAAGACGCCGCTGGGCGACGCCTTGAATCGCTTGCGGAAATGCTGGCTGAGGGCGATGTTCGCCTTAATGCAAACTCCTTCGACCGTGAACGGCAGGTTCACAAGCACATGGGGGACTTCTTGCTTTTCTGGTCCGGTTTGTTCCCGGAATCGTTGGACAAAATCCACGGCTTGCTCGGTGAGAACAAGGTTGTTGAGGCCGTCTCCCTGGGTCGGTTTAGCTATGATGTGGTGAGTTCTTTTGACCATAAGCCGTACGATGCCGAAGCGCCGACGTTTAAGCGTTTGAGTGATGAGTTTGAGATGTTGCGGCTTGGGCTATCTGTCCTGCGCAAAGACTTTAAGGGGTTTGCGGCTTAGTAGATTTCTCACAGAGGCGTAGATGGTGTGGGAGAGCAACGCTCCGTCGTTGCCGTGCAGCCATACGACTGCGCAGGCAGTGATGCCTGCACCACAACCGGTTGGACAGGCTTTGCGACTTGGCGACTTTGCGAGAAAAGGAAAGTCACGCAGAGGCGCAGAGTTCGCAGAGACCTCAACCCAATCTTTGCGTCTTTTGCTTGCTTTGCGTGAATCAAGGATAGCCACTTCTCACGAAGGCACCAAGAACCACAAAGGCTCAAAGAAGATTTTTGACGAGCGCGGGTGTAGGGGAGGGCAACGCTCTGTCGTTGCCGGACAACACTCAGCATAGTCTCCACCCTAAGGAGGGCGGAGACATGAAAGCGGATTTCTCACAGAGCGCACGGAGCACCACAGAAGCACAGAGAGTTTGGGAGGGCGACGCTCCGTCGTTGCCAAGCAACACTCAGCGTAGTCTCCACCCTATGGAGGGCGGAGACATGAAAAGGGATTTCTCTCAGAGCGCACGGAGTATCACAGAGACACAGAGGGTTTTGGGAGGGTGACACCACGACGGCACTGGCAGGGGCGCGGCTCCACATTCTGGCTCTGGATTTGTTTGTGGGGTAAAACCAGCCGGGAGCGAATGGGTGCTGGTGTGCCCCGCGGTCTTCAAAACCGTTTGTGGCGTCTTTGGGCGCCGGGTGAGTTCGATTCTTACACGCTCCCGCCAAAGCTCCTCTTGAATTGGGCAAGCCTATGCGCGACACAACTGCCTTCTAAGACTTTTCGTGGATGACATCGGTTGTCTCTACAGGCTCTGAGATGCGCGATTGGACCGACGCGGCAGTTTGCACGTTGGGCTCGACGACCACGCTGTCTTTTACCGCCGACTCTAGGTCGCTTGCTATCCTGTGCGCTTCGCGACGATTGGCTTTTAGCCCTCCGGCAAGCCAGCCGATACAGGCGGCGGCTCCAGCCGCGAGAATCCCAACTCCGACACCGGCAAGCTGCCCTTGGGCGACCATGATCGATCCGAAAACTCCGGTCGTGAATGCGGTGGTAAAGGCGTAGACCGCCGCTAAGGACGGCACGGAAGAGACCTTGATCCGCGTTCGGCCATTTCTTGACGAGACCGAGATGTTGGTCACCGAAGTCACGGAGGACACCTTGGCGGAGAGGGTTTTTCCGACCTGGGTTGGCAGGGGGTTTGCCCCAGGTTTCGGGAGTTTGGAAGCCACGATGTCAAAGTTTTGAGGGTCGATTTCGCCTTTGACGACCCAGTCGATGTCTGTGCCGAATCGCCACCGTTTCTCGCTTGTTTCGGACTTGCGCTGTGCCTCCGAGATCGCCTGTTCCAGGTAGATCGGCGAGACGCCAATCTCCTTGGCAACCTTTAAAAGCTCATCTTTGGTGACTCCTGGGGAGTAGCCCGCGCTGTCGCCCGCTTCTTGCATCTCGACCGCTCGCTGGACGATTTTTGTCACCTCGGATTCGCTGAAAATGTCGTTCTCACGCACGGTCTCATTATAGCGGTGGGGGCCTAAGATTCGGGGCGAACTGCCTGCGGCGGCGAGTGACCCCAAGGACAAACCACAATAGAGTTCATGCTGCTTGAGATGGCCCTTTCTCTCGTCCTTGGTGCGCCAACGCCCACCGCGGTGATGATCCACGGTGCAGGCGGGGGCGGCTGGGAATACATTCAGTGGAAGCCGGTTTTTGAGAAGGCCGGGTATCGGGTGGTGAGTCCTGACCTTGTCCCTGTGAAAGGCGGCTATGCGAAGACGACCTTTGATGATTACGTTCGGCAAGTGGAGACTTGGTCCAAGGACGCCAAGGGTCCGGTGGTGCTGATTGGCGCGAGCATGGGCGGTCCGCTAGCGCTGAAGGCCGCAGAGACGGTCAAGCCTGCGGCGGTCATCCTCATCAACGGGGTGGCTCCGGCGGGGGTTGGCCCAGCCCGCAAGCCAAGAAGTTTTCCGGCAATTGTGGAGTGGGAGGGCGGCCCGCGGCAAGACTCGGCGGACGCTATGCCCGACAGCACGGAGGAGATGATTGACTACGCTTGGCCCCGATGGCGGAACGAGTCGGGTGCGGTGATGACGTCGCTGTCGGAGGGGGTTCCTTGTAAGAAGCCGAGGTGTCCGGTGCTCGTGATGATCGGGGAGAAGGATTCGGACATTCCTCCGGCAATGAGCCGGGCGGTGGCGAAGTGGGCGAAGGCAGATGCGAGGAGCTATGCTGGGATGTCGCATGTGGGGCCGCTCTTGGGTAGGCGGGGTGCCGAGGTTGCGGGGGATGCGGTGGCGTGGTTGAAGAAGAAGGGCGTCCCGGCGAAGTCGCAGTGAAAGGGCGTTCCTTTCACGCAAAGCTCGCAGAGTTTGGGCTGAGGTCTCTGCGAACTCTGCGCCTCTGCGGGAGCTTGCACTTTATTTCTCGCAAAGGCGCAAAGACACAATGCGTGTCCAGTCGGTTGTGATGTAGGCGTCCTTGCCTGCACAGTTGTCTTGTTGAACGGCAACGACGAAGCGTTGCCTTCTCTGCCCGACGTCGGTCACAGTTGTGAAAGCCCGAATATATTCGAGCACTCCCAAAAACGGCATCAACGGAGTGATGCCCTCCCTGCGAAAGTCGCCGCTGTGAAAGCTCGAATAAATTCGAGCACTCCCAAAAAGCGCTCAAAGCTGCCAGGTCATCACTAATCGAAGGCGGTTGCCCTGTTTGTCTGTGCCGACTCCGTAAGTCGCCACGAAGCGAGAAGGGCCAAAATCGTAACCCACGGTCGGGCCGATCCAGTTCTCTTTGTCGGTGAAGCTGCCGAATGCTTCGCCCCCAAACCAATGGTTTCGCTCGGCAGTAAAGGCCGCGCCCAGGCTATAACCCCATTCCACCGGCTTCCTTTTGGCCATCGCACGCTCAGCGATCAGGTTTGCCGAGACAATAACATCTGCGTTCGGATGGTAAGAAAGGATCAGCTTGCCCTCAAGCTCATAAGGCTCGCCCTTCTCCTTTGTCACTTCGAAGTAAGCGGCGGGCATGATCTTGCCGATCTCGGCTTCGCCGAATCGATATCGGTTTTCGAGCTTCCAGCCCTTCACCTCGGTTTTACCGTCCGCCCTCTCAAAAAGAAGATACGGCGCGATCGTATATCGGTCGGTCACACCATATTCCAGTTCGGCGCGGCCCTTCCATCTGCCGCCGCTCCCGGTTTGCGTGTACCAAATCTCCAACTCCTTCATGCCTTGAGGAGTCGTGTACCACGAGTATGTAAAGGCGAAGCGCCGGACGTCGGCTTGGGACTTGGCGGAAAGCCCGCCCACAAATAGCGCCGCAATGATTGCGCCGAAAATAGTTGTTTTCCTCATTTGCTTTTCA
Organism: Fimbriimonadaceae bacterium; assembly: GCA_019638775.1. Classification (NCBI taxonomy): domain Bacteria; kingdom Bacillati; phylum Armatimonadota; class Fimbriimonadia; order Fimbriimonadales; family Fimbriimonadaceae; species Fimbriimonadaceae bacterium. The sequence continues at coordinate 876,723 of JAHBTD010000001.1, forward strand.
CCGCCGAAGTTGGCGGACACCGGGGAGAATTGTGTCGGAGCGGGACTGGAGTGCATTTAACGATGCTAACGATCTCAATCCATACATGACTTTTTTGTATAGATAATGAGGTTGAGCGTTTTCGTTGGAATGGGGGTCAATGGTGAGTCGGGCCAGTTGGACAACCCCACCCCTTTATCCCCTCCCCCTAAGACTTCGTCCATGGGGAGGGGAGTGTGATCTGCACTCTCCCGAAACGCCAGAACGCCTAACGCTCAAGGCCTCTCCCCAGGTACACCTATGAGCATGTCTGCACACCAAGACTTACTGAACCGCCTCATCCCCAACCTTTCCGCCTTTTCCGGCTCCGACCTGACCGTCACTTCTCCCATCGACGGCGCGGAGCTTGCCAGACTGAAGCTGGACACTAAGGCCGAGGTGGACGCCAAGATCGCCAAGAGCGTGGAAGCGTTCAAGGCTTGGCGCGAGGTTCCGGCTCCGCATCGGGGCGAACTGGTGCGGCGGCTTGGCGAGAAGCTAAGAGCACATAAAGAGGATTTGGCTGTTCTGGTCACGATGGAGTGTGGAAAGCTCCTTGAGGAGGGCCGGGGCGAAGTCCAGGAGATGATCGACATCTGCGACTTTGCCGTTGGGCTCAGCCGCCAGCTTTACGGCCTTACCATTCAAAGCGAGCGCAAAAACCATGCGATGCACGAGAATTGGCTCCCGCTCGGGCCGGTCGGGATCATCAGCGCGTTCAACTTCCCCGTCGCGGTGTGGTCGTGGAATGCAAGCTTGGCGCTGGTCTGCGGCGACTCCTGCCTTTGGAAGCCCAGCGAGAAAACTCCCCTCACGGCTCTTGCCTGCCAAAGCCTGTTCGACGAGGTTTGTCGCGGTTTTGAAGGGGCTCCAGACGCCTTGAGCCAAGTCATTCTTGGCGTTGCCGAGCAGGGCGCGCAAATGGTGGATGACCACCGAGTGCCGCTCATCAGCGCGACCGGATCGACCCGAATGGGCAGCATCGTCGGGCCGAAGGTTGCGGCGCGGTTTGGCCGTTCGCTGCTGGAGCTTGGCGGCAATAACGCGATCATCGTCACACCATCGGCAGACCTGAACGTTGCGATTCCGTCGATCCTATTCGGTTCCGTCGGCACGGCGGGCCAGCGCTGCACCAGCACACGGCGCGTGATCGTCCACCGAAGCCTGATTGACAAGGTTTTTAGCACGCTCAAAGACGCCTATCTGCAGATCGGATCGACCAAGGTTGGGAATCCACTTGAAGCCGGAACGCTGGTGGGGCCGCTCATCGACAAAATGGCTTTTGACGGGATGCAGTCCGCCCTTGCGCGAATCCAGAATGAGGCGATGGAGGTTGTGGGCGGAGAGCGGGTCTTGAGCGACAAATTCCCGAACGGCTACTACGTGCATCCCGCGCTGGTGCGGCTGGAGAAGCAGTCGGAAGCGGTCTTTGCCGAGACCTTCGCGCCGATCGCTTATGTGATCCCTTACGACACGCTTGAGGAGGCGCTTGAGATTCATAACGCTGTTCCGCAGGGGCTTAGTTCGGCGATCATGACGACGGACGTCCGCGACGCCGAATACTTCAAACGCAACAGCGATTGCGGCATTGCGAATGTGAATATCGGTACGAGTGGAGCCGAGATCGGCGGGGCGTTTGGCGGGGAAAAAGAGACCGGCGGCGGGCGAGAGTCGGGCTCGGATGCGTGGAAGGCGTATATGCGACGGCAAACCAGCACGACGTTCTACGGTCGGGAGAAGCCTGCGCTGGCGCAGGGGATTAAGTTTGAGGTGTAATTAAAGCCCCCTCCTTGTCAACGTCCGAGACTTCATGAGGAGGGGGTTGGGGGTGAAGAGTAATACAATGGTTGTGTGAACAAAAGACTGTCCCGCAATGACCGATGGCTTTTGGAGATGGTTCGTCGGGATAGCAACGAACTGTGGACTTTGGTGAACCTTCTGGGGCAGCTTCAGTACCGTCCAGTCATCCCACTCCTCATTCGAATCTACGAGCTTATGGATGGCACCGAAGGTCGTCCAGACATGCGCACCTATTGCCTGGAAAAGATCGGTTGTGTGGGTGGAAAGAAGGCTCGGGCGTTTCTGCACGATGTTCTGAAGAATCATAAGGGACATCCTTCGCTAGGCGATTGGGCGATCGTGGGGCTGTGCCGTTGGGGGACTGAGTCCAAGCAAGACGCAGAAACGTTTCTTGCCTTGCTTGATGATCCTAAGGCGAGCGTCGAAACTAAGCACTCGGCTGTTCATGGTCTCGCGAACATTGCTACCAAGCGCAGTTGGGGAGATAAATATCGGCTGGATGAGGAGATTGTCACTAAGATGATTCATGCTGCAGAGTTCGGTCTGAATCACGAACATCCTGAAATGCGCATTGCTGCTATCCAGCTTTCCTACCATCTGAATGCCCACCGGGATCGTGTGGAAGAACTTGCAAGAATCGACAACCGGAAAGGTGAGGTCACCAAGGTTTCGACAGAGGCAAAGATCATTCTGGCAAGTTGGGAAGACTGAACTTCTGCTCCCATAATCACCGCATGGCGTACTACATGCGCTTCTTTTCGGAATCTTCGCTGCCTGCGCTTAGTGAAATTCAGGCAGCATTTACTACGGTCAATAAGGAGTACTCCCTCACCACCGAGGAGCCGTTTGTCCTGAGCTTTGGTGAGTGCGAGATCGCGGTCTTGGAAATCTCTTGTCCGGGTGATGAAGTCTTTGAGGAAGAGATTGAAGAGTTTTTGGAGTCGCTCGAAGGTTCGTTTTTCAAACGTCGAAGAGTCGAGAAGTGTCTAAAGAACTGCGCAGGGATTCTTGCCGTTCAGGTTCTATTCGGTGGCAAGGATAGCAACGAGACTCTGGATCGTATCGCTCCACTTTGGCATTTCCTCATGAAGCGATCAAAAGGGCTGATTCAGGCTGACGGGGAGGGCTTTTATGCAGGCACGAAGCTCATCCTTGAGTTGGAATGATGCGTTTGTACCCTCCGTTGTGGAGGGATCAGAGCCCTTCCTCGTGCCACTGGTCGTGATGAGGATCGGACTGTAGGTGGACAGAGTCGTTCGGTCTCCCTCCCCTTAATCCCCTCCCTCATCAATCCTTCGGAGTTGACGAGGGAGGGGAAATCTGATCAGCCCCCACAACCTCCGCACAATCCGTCAAACTTTTCATCAGACCGTCATCGCACACTCTCTTTCGACAGTCCGATGGAAGTACAGAACCTAGACCAATTGCTGCAGTGGATTCTCGACCGCGCCCCGAAAGTGAGGGAGCTGGCCGAGCAGGCCGCCTACAGCCGATCGCACTACTCGCGCTCTTTGAGTGAAGAGTTGGGCGAGCCGGTGCAGAGCATCCGCAAACGGCTGCTTTTGGAGCGGGCGGCATGGCAGTTGCGAACGAGCAAGCTCAGCGTAAGTGAGATCGCCATCGAAGCGGGTTATGACTCGCTGGAAGGCTTTTCTCGTGCGTTTCGAGCTGAGTTCGGGGTTTCGCCGAGCGAACACCGAACCGCGGATTTGCCTGCGTGGGCGCTGCCCAGCACGGCGGGGATTCACTTCCACCCTTACGGACTGATCATCCGAAGAAAGGAGAGAATGAACATGAATATCACTGAACGCATGATGAGGCACCACGTATGGCACGTGGATCGCCTTATCCAGCTTGCCGGAACTTTATCTGACGAGCAACTTGATCAACCGACGATTGACCTTCCCCAGCCGGTCGTCTTCAACGACCCGCACCCCGATGTGCGGAGTACGCTCGACTGGATCATCTTCACACAGGAGGTTTGGCTTGCTGCTGTGAATGGGGAAAGCTGCATTCAGGAGGGGCGCGACACAACGCTTGCAGGCTTGAAGGAGCGGCATCGCAAGTCGGGACAGGGATTGCTTACGTTACTAGAACGGATCGAAAGAGAGCGTCTGTATGACACCGAGTTTGTGGACGGGCTGTGCGATCCGCCACAGGCGTTCACCTTCGGCGGGATCATCGCGCACATCCTGACGTTCTCGGCAGCACGGCGGGTGTTGGCGCTTGCCGCGCTGAACAAGCTTGGAGTGGTCACGAATGACTACGGCGATCCTTTGAACTGGGAACGGAGTGGCGGTTTGTAGTGAGTAGTGAGTAGTGAGTAGTGAGTAGTGAGTAGTGAATAGTGAGTGGTGAGGAGCGGGGAGCCGATCTCGGCTCTTGGCTTTTTGCCGTGGTTCTATGTGTGGCCAGCATCGAATCGCGGCAGGGCGGCTCATGTTTCTTGGATCGTTTGTCACGGCGCAGCCCAAATCGGGCCCCATCCCGCCCACTGCCCGAGTGCCATAATTAGGCTAAGAAGGCACAGCGCCTACAAGGAATTCACCAGAAATGAAAGTCAGTATCATCGGAGGAGGGGGCCGCGTCGGATCGGATGCGGCTTTTGTTTTGCAACTTGGCGGGATCGTGACCGAGATCGCCCTGATGGACATGAATCAGGACATGGCCGCCGGTGAGGCCCTGGACCTGCGCCACGGTTCGGCCCTGACGTCCAACCAGACGTTTACCAGCGGCGGCTATGAAGTCGTCGACGGCAGCGACTGTGTGGTCATCACCGCCGGTTTGCGCCGCAAGCCCGACGAGTCGCGCTTGGAGCTGATCAACCGCAACGTTGGATTGTTTCGAGGCATCCTCGACGAGCTCAAAAAGGTCAAGCTGAACGCGGGTGCGACGATCATCGTCGTCTCCAACCCGGTCGACATTTTGACGCAGCTCACCGTGGAGAGCGAGATCCTTCCCGTGAACCAGGTTCTTGGTCTGGGCACCGTGCTTGATACTTGCCGATTCCGCAGCCTCATCGCCGACCGCTTGAAGGTGGGTGCGCTGGACGTGGATGCTCTTATCCTCGGCGAGCATGGCGACTCGATGGTCCCGATTTGGTCGACGGCGAACATCAAGGGCGTTCCGTTTGCAAATATTCCCGGCTTTACTCCGGCGCTTGGCGACGAGATTTTCGACTTCACGAAGAAGTCGGGGGCGGAAGTGATTCGCTTGAAGGGTGGCGCGGGCCGCGCCGTCGGCGTTTCCATCGCCGAAGTGGTTCATGCCATTGCCAAGGATTCCAAAGAGGCACTTCCGGTATCCGCTTGGCAGACCGGAAAGCTGGGCATCAGCGACACCTGCCTTTCTCTTCCCACGCGGGTTGGTCGTGCGGGCGTGATTGAGATCCTTGAGCCGACCGTTACGGCGGAAGAGCGAGAAGGTCTGCACAAGTCGATGGAGAGGCTGAAAGAGACGCGGGCACAGATAGCGTAGTGAGTCGTGAGTAGTGAATAGTGAGTGGTGAGGAGCGGGGAGCCGATCTCTGAACGCTTATCTCCGATTTCCGATTTCTGATCTCCGATCTCTGATCACCCAAAAAAGCTCCCAAGTTGATTTCAACTTGGGAGCTTTTCGCATTCCGGGAAGTGGCGACAGCGCTTGGTTTGCGCCTCACCGCTCCATCATCACGACGAGAACTTCGGGAAGGTCAAAGTTTCGCCTGGCTCGCCCTTGTTTTCAGAAGGCATGCTCGAGTGCTGTTTATTCGTTCCTATCACGCCTTGTTCGGCGCGCAGTCTTCGACGCAACACGAGCGCTTCCTGAGCCTCGCTGAGGTGGAAGAGAGCAACTTTGTTCTCTTCACAGGACAACTTGCGGCCCTGGAAGTCCAAAATCTTCTGAATGAGGACTTCAATTACGTCTTCGATGGCACATCCATTTACGCCGACTTCGGCGGGATTGCCATGCTGCAGTTTGATACGGATGTACTCTTTTTCGATGAGTGCTCCGCCGCCATCAATGTGACGCCACTGCTCCATGTTTTCGCTCATGCTGCACTTCCTTAGTTAGTTTTTTGCGGTTGCTGCTTTTGCATCCGAACAAACAAAGGCCAAGAATCTGCATTCCGATGCGAGTGATTCCAGGTAGTTGAGCGCTCGTTCTCGGGCTCGAGTCTTGAAGAGGTCTTGATTCTCTTCTGTCTTCGCCTGATCGCGAACGCGGCGAACGTACCGCTGAATCGCGAATCCTACGCCGTGAAGACGCTTGGCCTTCTCAACGCCGGATTCTTCGGATGTCCAGATTTTGACGAGTGTTGTTTCGAATGTTTGGATCGGGTTCACTTAGTATTCTCCTATATTTCTACGCCGGGTCTGCAACAACTTCGTTACAGACAAAGAACAAAAGAGTTCTCACGCCGAATCGACGCCTCCGGCATTGGAGGGAGGTTCTCCTTGCTTATCCCATCTGGGATGAGCCAAATAGCTGGGTTCATAATTGAAACCCACATGTCCTGCGTTCTTCCCGGCGATCCGCTTTGCGGTCGTCGTGACGAACTGCATGCTCCGTTTGAGGACTTCTTTGTACTTCTGGAGGGCTCTTGTACGCTTTCCACGGCCAAGCTGCTCTGCTTGTTCTAACTTGCTCATGCAAGCGGTGTATTCCCAATCGATGCCGCGTGCTATGGCGTCGAGTTTCTCCAGTTTTTCCTTGTTGCTGACGGGCTCGCCCCTGATAGAGCGAACACGCTTGATAAGGTCAGCCACAAACAGCCGATTGCTCATTGAATCGATATTCAATGGTCACCTCTCCAATTTGTCGGTCGGTGAGAAAGCCTCAAGCGACTGTGCTTCGAGCCTATCTCTTTCGATGTGTCTGCGAGGTTAGCTGGCGGATTAGAGCCGAAAGTACTCTTCCGATTAGATCGGATTCACCCCTATTGAGTGGGTCCCCCGCTCCGACGTGCGTCGGATTTGACTAATTCAATTATACCACATTTTCGCCACCCTGGCAGGTTCACCGGGACTCCAGCTTGACTCTGTGATGAGGCACAATAGATTACTTTGGCAAACGGGGCCGTGACAGAGAGCAAAGGGGAATCGGGTCTCGGCCCGCATACACTGCTTCGTCTGGACATCACTCGCAACGCCGCGACGACCGTTCCTTTCATTACGATGAACGCGCTTGCAGCGGTTGTCGCATCCTACGGACTTCTTGCGGGCAGTTCCGCAGTTGTTATCGGAGCGATGATTATCGCCACGCTGCTTGGGCCGATCACTGGGCTTGCGCTTGCGCTTGTGGATGGCAACAACAAACTTTTGCGCCGAGCCTTGGCTGCCGAGGCTGTGGGCGTTGCCGTTGTTCTGTCTATTTCTATCCTCATTGGGACGATTCATCAAGCCCTGCCTTTGACCGCCGAGATCCTTTCGCGCACCAAGCCGAATGTTCTTGATCTTGTCATCGCGCTTGCTGGCGGTGCGGCGGGGGCTTACGCAACCGTCTCGCCTCGGTTGAGCGTTGGGCTGGTGGGGGTGGCTATCTCAACCGCGCTCGTCCCGCCTCTCGCTACCTGCGGCATCTGTCTCGCTCGGGGGGATACTCGTTTAGCCGTGGGCGGCTTCGTGCTTTTTCTGACGAACCTTGTCGCGATTCAGGTTGCGTCTTCGGCGGTGATGTGGCTGCATGGGCTCCACCAGATCACATCCAAGCGTGAGAATCGCCAATCCTATCTGGTCAGGAATGGTGTGAGCGGTGTCTTCCTTTTGATTCTTTTTGTTGTGCTTTCTGTCAACTTCGTCAACACGATCGCGGCTCAGCGCTATCAAGCTGAGATTCGAGATGAGCTTAATCGGTCCCTTGATGAGCTTCCGGGTGTCTACCTTGCTGAACTACGGATCGCTTCTCATGCAGATATCACGACGATTACTGCCGTTATACGATCTCCGTACTCGTTTGATCCTGCAACCGTGAAGTCTATGCAAGACCGGCTTGCAAAACTCAGTGACCAAAAGATTGAGCTCCATGTTCGAGCCGTCCTCATCAAAGAAACGACCAGCGAGGGCTATCTGCACGAGATCACACCACCGGCTACCGAAGAACCAGAGCCAACGCAACCTGTAACAAGCCCGACTACCAGTATCGACAATCCGGTGATCGGACCGATTTCGCCTCCCTAGGCGGCGTCCCGAACGCGTTTAACGAGCTTCGACGGGGATGCCCCCAACTGCTCCGACCGCAAACACATGATCGTCTTTGTTGATCCCTTTCACGGTGTAGGTTGACGCGGAGCCCGCATCGAAAGAACCCTGCCAGACCGGCGATGTCGTCTCTCGCCAGTAAACGACGTACTTTGTGTCCGGCGCTCCCCTCCAGTTGACGGTCGTGTCGTGACCTTGGCGCATGTCGATTCGCACATTTGTTGGCGGTTCTGCAGCGATTGCGAGTGTCGCCATGCCTACGAGGTTCAGTCGGACAACGTTCGCCAGATAGTTAAAGTCCATGTGCTTCGGAAGATCTTCGACGGTGTGCTGCCAAGCGTACTCTTCGTGCACCTCGATGAAGCGCACCGCGTTAAATCCCTGCTGGTTGAAGGGCGTGTGATCGCCACCCCTTCCAAAGCGGTCTTTTCGAAAGACGAGTTTGACGCCAAAGTCTTTCACTTTCCCTCGGGTCGCCCACTCGATAAAGCGGGCGAGTTCGCGACTGTTATGGCGAACCTCCGCACCAGATGCGGTCTCTTCGCTGAAAACGCGAATCTCCTTGTCGTTCTTCTGCCCAGAGAGATTCCCTGACGAGCCAACCGTGTCGTTGCTGAATACGGCGTCGATTTTCCAGTTTTCGTCCTTCGCTCGCTTGGCCATCGCTCCCGAACCGAAGAGGCCCTGCTCTTCGCCACTCCAAGCCACAAAGCATAGCGTCTGCTCCCACTTTTGCCCGCTCATGATCCTTGCGAGTTCAAGCGCCAGGGCGACGCCGCTGGCGTCGTCGTTTGCACCAGGCGAACGCTCGGTGAGGGGGTCGGTTCCGGGGGAGACGTTGATGGTGTCGATATGTCCACCGACGATGATCCGGCGGTCGGTTTTGCCGGGGAGGGTGGCGATGACCTGCACAACCTCCTTGTCGGCGACAATCCTGCGCCCTTGCTTCACCGGATACTTCATGATCTCGACCTGCAGTCCGGGGATCTTCCGATACTCGTCGGCTAGCCATTCGACAGCTTGTGTGAGCGTGTCGGAGTTGGTGTTGCGGTTGGGATAAGAGGCCAGCTTTTCGACCGTGGCTTTGAGGCGATTTGCCTCAACCTGGGCGGTCATCGACTGGATATCGGCGGGTGTGTCTAACAGCATGAGAGCAAGTACCGGTAACAACATTGCAAGTCTTCCTTGCGATGATTGTACGCACAAATGTTAGACGAAAAGCGAGTTAGGCTGCCGTTTCGGCAAGACCGGAAGCACCGCTCACAATCCTTAGATTGTGCTCTGCTTGGCTATGTCCAGGCTGCAAGGATAGAGCCTGATGGTAAGAGGATTGAGCGGCGGCCAAAAGGTTAAGCTGGGCCAAGCAGTTGCCCATCACAAACCATGCTTGCGCGTTTCCAGAGTCGATCCGAAGGCCGTTTTCATAAATCTGTGCCGCATCGGCGTACTGGCCAACTGAGTAAAGGAAATCGCCGAAATTGAAGTATGAGTTTGGATTTGCGGGGTCGCGCTTGATTGCTTCGGTGAAGCAATGCATCGCCTTTTCGTTGTCCCCTGTTGCGGCCAAAGCTCGTCCCCAATTGATGAGGACATCGGTGTTTGGATCGTGGTGCTTCGAATAGGCCTCGTAGGCTCGAATCATGCTCTGAGCGTCGCCGCTTGCCTCGCAAATCTTCACCCAACTGACCCACAGGCTGACATTTGCGGGATCGATTCTCCAGGCCGACTCAAAGTATTTGGCCGCATCGTCCGATCGACCGAGCTCATGCAGGCACTGCCCGATAATGCTCATTGCAGGGACGGCCCAGAAAGCGTCGCATTCGAGCGACTTTAGAACCTGAACGGCCTCTTCGTAGCGGCCCAGCCGCTCCAGCGTCCATCCCTTCTGGTAGATGGCGATGGCAAAGCCGGGATCGACAGACAGGGCCTGCCCTATCCAGTCCAGCGCCTCTTCGTATCGCCCCATGCCGCCAAGGATTTTGCCCTTTAGCAGGTGGCTCTTGTAAGTTACGATGCCGTAATCGCCGGTCGAGCCTGCTTCCCAGGGCATCGCCATACATGCGTTGACAGCCGATAGGGCTCCCTCAAATCTTTCGAGCCGATAAAGGGCGTGGGCCTCCTCGAAGGCGTTGATGATGCTGAACTGTCCGGCCTGTTTGGCCTCCTGACAGACGGCGAGGGCCTCTTCTGGGCGGCCGAGCGCGGTGAGCGACCCGGCGTAAAGCTGATACACGAGGCCGATGAATCCGTTGCCGGGGTGCATGAACCGCAGGCTCATCTTGGCGGCTTGGACGGCGTTTTCGTGCTTCTGTCCAACGTGATAGGCGTTGGCGAGGTTAAACCAATGGAACGCATCGTTCGGGCTTTCGCGAACTTCTTGCTCAAGCATCCGGATCGTTCGCTCGGCTTTGTTTCGCTCCTCCATCATGGAAGGGACATAGCCGTAGTGGTTCATCCGTGCGTTTTCGAGCCGTGCGTTGGGCAGTCCGAGTTCGTCGAGCGCGGGTGTAACTTGCTCGTGAATTCGACCTGTAAACTTGATTCCATCCACGAGGCGGAACAGGCGAACGGGACAGTGTGTAAATCGGTCGGCTTCAGAATTATCGCGGATAAAGTTGACGATCTCGATGAAGTAGCCGCCGAATTGGGGCCTTGTCAGCGCTTCTGAAATCGTTTTCCAGCTCTTGGGGTCTACCTCTTCGTCGGCGTCGATCCAGAGCGCCCAGTCTCCTGTAGCCAGTTTGAGACTTTCGTTTCTGGCAGCTGAGAAGTCGTCGCACCACTCGAAGTGTCCGATCTTTGCACCGAACGATTCGGCAATCTCAACGGTACGATCGGTTGAGCCAGTGTCCACTACGACGATCTCATCGACGTGGCCTTCGATGCTCTTTAAGCAGCGTTCCAGGTGGTTCTCTTCGTTCTTGACAATGAGGCAGGCGCTGAGCTTGATGCCCACGCCTGTGGGCTTTGCAGGGGCAAATTTTCGTATGCGGGCTTCGATCTTGTCTGCGCCTTTGTCGCTTGCTCCAAGCTTGGAGACCATCAGTCGGCGGCAGTGATAGTAGTCGGAAAGAAGCTTTGCGAGTTCGGGGGCCAGGGCAGAGTCTGCGCCATTCTCTAGACAGTCAACAGCCTCGTTCTCCTTTTGCGTATAGCAATGGAGCATCCCTTGCAGGATATGAAGATCGGGCAGATCGGGGTACTCGTTCAATGCTTGCAGCAGCAGTTCCTGCGCCGCCAGCATATTTTGGTTGCGGATGAGTTCGCGTATCTCTTGAACGAGCGTTTCCGTTTTCATGGCTTAGGCCGCCTGGGATCGGGCCAGTCTTGCCAAGTGCCGCTTTGCGCCCGCAATGCTGAACATGTCGTCTCTCAACAATTTCTTGATGAGAAAGACCGTCTGAATGTCTTCAGGGCGGTACCGGCGTTGGCCACCGTCAGTGCGAATGGGTTCCAGGAAAGGGAGGAATTCACTCTCCCAATAGCGCAAAGTGTGTACTTCGACTCCCGTAATCTCACTCGCCACGCTGATACTTACAGCGCGTTCGGTACGATTTGTCTTTCGTTCAGCCGGCATCCTTGGGGTGCTTCTCCTTAATGAGGGACCTGGGAAGGGTCCACTGTAATGGTTCGGCAGGTTCCTGGCAATTTTGCAGGGTATAGGTAGGAAATTGGGTTTTAGAAGGCTTTTCTAAGCCCAAACAGCTTGTCGTTTCTCGTTTCTCGCAAAGACGCGAAGCCTGAGCGTTGGTGTTGCTGGGGTTGCCTCTGCTTTGGTGTGAGTTGTTGGCTCTCTTAGTTTCTCGCAAAGGCGGTAAGACGCAAAGCCCGTGCGTGGTGTTGCCCTCTGGCCTCGCACAACTACTGGATTCTCACGCTTAGAAAGGCGGACTTGTTGTACATACCGTCAAATGGCACGGGGCTTGAAGAGAACGCATAGCAACAACATCTTCGAGACTGCACAGACGGCGCCTTGGCGGCTGAATCTAAGGAGAGCCTCTGTTATATCCCCCCTGAGAACCCCCGCGCGGCAGAGCGGGGGTTTCTCTATTTGGCGATCAGCGGTCAGCTATCGGCTATCGGCTATCAGCTATCGGCGATCAGAGATCGGAGATCGATGGACGATGGCTGGTTGAACCGCGTTGATCGTTCCTACTGCACACTGACCCGGCTCTTATGCCGGATAGCTGCTTCGACCAGTCCTCGGAACAGAGGGTGTGGGCGATTGGGGCGGCTCTTAAACTCTGGGTGAGCTTGGGTACCCACAAAGAACGGATGCCCGGGCACCTCAATCATTTCGACGAGACGATAATCGGGCGACACGCCGGAGATCACCATCCCCGCTTCAGCGAGCTTCTCACGGAAGTCGTTATTAACTTCGTAGCGATGGCGGTGGCGCTCTTCGATTCGTGTGGAGCCGTAGAGCTTGTGAGCAAGCGTCCCGTTCACCAGGTTGCAGGGCCATGAGCCGAGACGCATGGTCGCGCCCTTGTCAGAAATGTTTTTCTGCTCGGGCAAGATGTGGATGACCGGGAAGGGTGGGTTCTCGAACATCTCTTCGGAGTTCGCGCCTTCGAGCCCGCACACGTTTCGTGCATATTCGATGACCGCCATTTGCATTCCAAGACAGATGCCGAAGAACGGCAAGCCGGTCTCGCGTGCGTATTGGATCGCGCTGATTTTTCCTTCGATGCCGCGACCACCGAAGCCGGGGCCAACGATGAGTCCATCCATGCCTTGCAGAAAATCTTCTGGCGGTCGACCATCTTCCAAGGAGTCGCTTTCGATCCACTCGATATCGACCCGCGCATGATTCGGTATGCCCGCGTGGATCAAGGCTTCGCCAATCGACTTATAAGCGTCGCCGTTGCTGGTGTACTTTCCTACCATCGCAATGCGGCAGGTCGACTTGGGGTTTTTGAGTGTGTCCACCAGGCTGGACCACTCCGCCAGATTGCTCGGGCGGGGCTCCAGGCCAAGGCGCTCCACTACAAAATCACCAAGTCCCATCGCATCGTATCGGAGCGGGACTTCATAAATCGTCTCGACATTGAGCGATTCGATCACAGCTCGCTCCTGAACATCGCAGAAGAGGCTGATCTTCTCTTTGACGTCTTGGGGGAGCGGGACTTCGCTTCGGCAGATCAGGACATCTGGGGAGAGGCCGATCTCGCGCATTTTGATAACGCTGTGCTGCGTTGGCTTGGTTTTGATTTCGTCCCAAGGTCCAACTGTTGGGATGAGCGTCACATGGACGTACATCGTGTTCTCGGGGCCGACGTCCTTGCGCATCTGTCGAATGGCTTCCATAAACGGAAGAGATTCGATGTCACCAACGGTGCCGCCGATCTCGGCGATGACGATGTCGGCTTCTTGCTGCTTGCCGATATCGACGATGCCTTTTTTAATGGCGTTCGTGACGTGGGGGATCACTTGAACGGTGCCGCCGAGATAGTCGCCTCTGCGTTCGGCTTGGATGACCGAGAGATAAACCTTGCCTGTGGTGATCGAGGAGCCTGACGAGCAGTTCACATCGATAAAGCGCTCGTAGTGACCGAGGTCGAGATCGGTCTCGGCGCCGTCTTCTGTGACAAAAACTTCGCCGTGCTGGTAGGGGTTCATCGTTCCAGCATCGACGTTGATATAGGGATCGAGCTTGAGGGGCGCGACCGTGTAGCCGCGATTACGCAGCAGTCGCCCAAGACTTGCTGTGGCAATCCCTTTTCCGATGGAACTCACCACACCGCCTGTCACGAAGATGTATTTCGTCATGCTCTAACCTTTGCCACGTCTTCTCGGCGCATGGCGTTCCCCACCCAGAATTTACAAACAGAAACCCCTTGCAGCATCAACGGGAATGCGTGGAACGGCTTGATCCCACCCAGCCATTCGAACGACTCTTTTCCTCAGACGCAGATAGCCCGGCACAAGTCGCTCGTTTCGCGAGTTCACTGGGGGACTAACTGAGAATTATACGCCAGTGGGGGGCGATGAAGGCGGTCTTTTTGCAGGAATTGAGGCACACCGAATCTGCCTTAATCCAAAGCCCTTGTTGGATCCTTCATGCAGTTTCTCTCGAACGAACAGCCAAGTCGCGCGATAAGAAGGGTATTTTCATGGAACAGGAATCCCAGCAATTTTGGAGAACAATAAACCATGAAACGTTCACTTATACTCGTGGCGATGGCTTGCGCAGCCATTGGATTCAGCCAATCGAGCGACCCGACAATCGACAGGATTATCAACGAGGGGAAGAATCGAAACCAGTCTATGGTTCACTTGAACCATCTCACAAAGAAGATCGGTTCACGCCTTACCGGTTCGATCAGCGCTCAAAAAGCATGCGAATGGGCAGCAGAGCAGTTTAAGAAGTTCGGCTGCGAAAACGTTCATCTGGAGCAATGGGGCGAGATGGCGGTTTCGTTCCAACGTGGCAAACGACAATCGGCGAAGATGGTCGCTCCTTACGAGGCCGAAATGGTCTTTACGACACCTTCATGGTCGCCGGGAACCGACGGCCCCCTGCGTGGAAAGGCCGTGATGGAGCCCCAGACCGAGGAAGAGTTTGAGAAGGTGAAGGATCAGCTCAAGGGCGCTTGGGTTGTTTCGCGAAGCCGATGGGGCATGCGCGCGCCGCAAGCCGGAGCGGGCAATGACCTGAAGACCAAGATTGATAACGCGGGCATTCACGGACGGGTGTATGGAGCGGCTGATGAGCGGGTTCATACGAGTGGACGCTTTGTTGGCTTGGACTGGGACAACCTGCCGACCGAGCGACGCATCGGCATTCGAAAGTCGGACTATGATCGGATCACGGGCTACCTTGTGTTCAACACGAACGTCGAGCTTGAATTCGACATGGAGAACCGTTTCATCAAGGGCCCGACGAAGATGTACAACGTCATCGCCGAGATTCCTGGAACCGAGAAGCCCGACGAAGTGGTGATCATCTGTGGGCACCTAGACAGCTGGGACGGCCCGGGCTCGATGGGCGCTAATGACAACGGAACAGGCACCACCGTCACGCTGGAAGCCGCCCGAATCCTGAATGCCGTCGGGGCAAAGCCGAAGCGAACGATTCGCTTCATTCTGTGGACGGGTGAAGAGCAGGGTCTGCTAGGATCGCGCGCTTATGCTGAGAAGCACAAGGACACGATGACGAAGGTCTCTGCCGTTCTCAACGACGACGGTGGCACCAACTATCAGGGCGGATACTCCTGCTTAGCCGAGCATGAGAAGATGCTTTCCGAAGCCATTGCGCCTGTGCAAAAGGCCTTCCCTGATATGCCGATGAGGCTCAACGTCGTTGCGAACTTCCCACGCGGCGGTTCCTCTGACCACGCGTCGTTCATCCCGTATGGCGTTCCTGGGTTCTTCACGATGGAAGCAGGCAAGGCCGACTACGGATTCGTGTGGCACACACAGAACGACCGACCCGAGTATTCGGTTGCGGAGTATCTGGCGCAGTCCTCGACAAACCATGCGGCGGTGTCGTACTACCTGGCAAACGCACCCGAGCTGTTGGCTCGTATTCCTCAGCGCGGCGGCGAAGGCACCATCAAGGAGATGCTTGCCAACATGGAACCCCCGATGGGTGGTTGGAGAAACTACATCACCAGCCGCGAGTTCCATATCGACAGTCAGCCCGACGGACATGACCACGACGACGACTACGTCGCTTACATGATCGAGACGATCACACGGGCGATTCTTCGAGCGTTTGGCCTCGGCGGATAAGGCCGGAGATCATCGACAAAAGAGCGGCGCGAATGTTCTTCGCACCGCTCTTTGACTTTTGTCTCGAACAATCTGGCTGGAAATCGATTCTTTCTCTATGTTCGAGCAAGATCGCCATTACAATGAACTTGGGAGTACTGATGTTGCGGAGGCTTGTTTATCTCATCACGCTGGCATTCTCGGCTTGTGCTCAGGCCCAATCGCCGGGTGCGCGGTATATGCCGGGCGAGGTGTTGGTGAAGTTCAAGCCTGGCACTTCGCTTGTTCAGACTGCGTTTAGCGCTCGTTATAGGGTCCAGTCGGCAAGTGTGATCTCCAGACTTGGCGTCACCCGAATGACGCTTGCGCCAAGCATGACGCCTACGCAGGCGCTCCATGAGCTTCGAAAATTGAAGGCCGCGGTTGTTTACGCTGAGCCCAACTATATCAACGACTACAGCTACATTCCGAACGACCCGGGATTTGCGCTCCAATACCATCATCAAAATGTGCGCAGTCCGCAGGCGTGGGACGTCAGCTTTGGCTCTATCGGTGTGACGGTGGCGATCTGCGATTCCGGCGTGCAACTGAATCACGAGGACCTCGCACCGAAGCTTTTGGCTGGAACAGACACATTCGATCACGATAGCGACCCGAGCGACGAACTGGGGCACGGCACTTTTGTCGCCGGTTTGGCAGCAGCCGCAACGGATAACGGTGTCGGAATCTCTGGGACCGGATTCAACTGCCGCATCCTTCCCGTTCGCGTTGGCGGAAACTTTGGAGTGCCGAACTCGTCGGCGGCAGAGGGGATTGCGTGGGCGGCCGACAACGGGGCAAACGTTATCAATTTGAGCTTTGGTGGATCGATCCCGAGTTTGACGATGAAGGACGCCATTGATTATGCGACGACAGTCAAGAACGCGGTTGTTGTGGGCTCGGCGGGCAACAGCAATACCAGCCTTCCCCTGTATCCTGCTGCATTTCCGAATGTGATTTCGGTTGGTGCCACCGACGAAAACGATGAACGTGCGGAATTCAGCAACTTTGGAACTTGGGTGGATGTTGCGGCCCCCGGTCTTGACGTTTACAGCACGGAGTTTGGGGGCGGCTATGCCACCCATAGCGGCACATCCTACTCCGCTCCCATTGTGAGCGGCATTGCTGGGCTGGTGTGGAGTCGGGCAGGGCTGTCGGCGACGAGTGTCGAGATCAGGAGTTACCTTGAGCAATCGTGTGACAACGTTGGAACGTGGGTGAACTTTGGACGTGTCAATGCGCTTGCCGCGCTCGATGCTGTCACACAAATTGATGAGATCGACTTCGACGTAGAAACGGCAAGCGTGTTCACGGGCAACTTCGGTGGGGGGAATATCGGAAGTTTGCGCACCACGGATGGCTCTATGTACTTTGTGTTTGGCGCGCCGTTTCCTTCACTCGGACTGGTTGCGGCTCTACAGGGCGAGTTTTCGGTGCCGGACGATCCCGACGACGTGAACTCCTTGAGCGTCACATTCGCCACCGCTGGACCACCGCGAACGACGCAATTCGTCTACGTTTGGAATTGGCAAACGAGTGGCTATGAACTTGTGAAAACCCTGCCGATCTCACAGACCGTCAAGGATACGGAAGCGATTTTGAGCCGCCCGTATGGACGGTATATCAACCCAACCACAAACAAAGTTCGTGTGCTGTTACGGGCGGTAGGCCCTGCCCGATACGTGAAGCAGATGGTCTACTCGGTTGATCGCCTCCAACTCAAAGCTTTTGTTCGCACTCATTAGTTTTACAAGCAGGAAGAAGGCCTTTTCGGGCCGAATTAGAGATACGAAATGTCCGACGAACATAAGCCGGAAGAATCGGGACAACAAGCCCCGCCCGTACAGAGCCATGGTGGCACCGATTGGAGCCGTCCACCCGAACAAGCACCGATCCACGGACAAGGCCAATATCAGCGTGGCCCAAACGATGGGATGCAGACACTCATTCCAACCAAAAATGCGAATGCGCTGGCAGCCTACTACTGCGCCGTTTTTGCGCTTGTGCCATGCTTCACGATCTTCTTGGCACCAACCGCGATCGTCCTTGGCGTCAAGGGCCTCAAAAACATTAAGGAGAACCCCGGCCTGCCTGGCGCCGCTCATGCCTGGGTTGGGATTATTGGCGGCACAGGATTGCTGCTTTTGATTCTGATTGGCTTCGCTATCTGGGCGGTTATTCAAGCCGCGGGATAAATGCTGTCGCGGGCGGCTCTCCACCGGTAAACTGAGCCCAATGCAGACCTGGATTCCGAGCGTGGGCATTGAAGTTCACGCTGAGCTCAATACCGAGTCTAAGATGTTTTGCCGCTGTCCGGTGGCGTTTGGCGGCGAGCCTAACACACGGACTTGTCCGGTATGCCTCGGTCTGCCTGGGGCGCTCCCGGTCCCAAATAAGGCTGCCATTGAGAAGGTGCTGCGAACGGCGTTAGCCCTGAACTGCAAGATCGCGATGGATTCGTTCTTCCATAGAAAGAACTACTTCTATCCCGACCTGTCCAAGGGCTATCAGATCAGCCAGTATGGTGAGACCAACCCTCTTGGTTATTACGGCTACCTTGAGATTCCCACTCCTGATGGGGGCACCAAGAAGATACGGATTCGGCGCGTCCACCTTGAGGAGGACACCGGAAAGCTGCTGCACTTGCCGACTGGGGGCAGCGGCGTGGATTTCAACCGCTCGGGGGTTCCTTTGATGGAGGTTGTGACGGACTTCCCGCCCGACGTTTCGTCCAGTGATGAAGCTAAAGAGTATCTTGTCCAGCTTCGGCAACTGCTGCTTTACCTTGATGTTTGCGATGGAAAGATGGAGGAGGGCTCGCTGCGATGCGAACCCAACATTTCGGTGCGAAAGGCTGACTCGGAGACTTACGGCACGAAGACCGAACTGAAGAACCTTGGCAGCTTTCGTGCGATGCAGCTTGGCGTTCAGTACGAAGTTAAGCGGCAAACGGCTTTGCTTGAGGCAGGAGAGGCGATCAAGCAAGAGACCCGGGGATGGAACGAAGCTAAAGAGGCGAGCTATCTTATGCGCGTCAAGGAGCAGGAGAACGATTATCGTTACTTCCCGGATCCTGACCTTGTGCCGATGAAGTTTGACGAGGAGTACATCGAGTCTCTGCGCAAGTCGATCCCGGAACTGCCCTTAACAAAGCAATTGCGCTATCAGCGCGATTACGGCTTTGAAGCTAAAGAGGCGGCTGAACTTGTTGCCGATAAGGCTTGGGCGGCCTACTTTGAAGACTGCGTTCAGGCTGGGGGCGAAGCGAAGACCGTGTCTAACTGGATGCGTTCGGATTTTGCAAAACTCCTCAACGAAACGGGCCTGTCGCCACGTCAAAGCAAGGTAAGTCCAGCGCATCTTGTAGACCTTACAAAGCTGATCGCGGCAGGCGAGATCAGCGGCAAAATGGCAAAAGAGATGTTTGCCGAGGTGTTTGAGTCGGGCAAGATGCCGACTGAGATTTTGAGGGCGAGCGGCAAGTCGATGATCACCGATCGAGGTGTGATTGAGGCTCTTTGCGCAAAAGTCCTATCGGAAAACCAGGGACCTGTCGAAAAATACAAAGCAGGACAAACAAACGTCATCGGGTTCTTTGTGGGGCAGGTGATGAAAATGAGCCAGGGTCAGGCCAAGCCCGACCTTGTTCAGGAGATCGTTCGGGAAGCGTTGGATAAGCAATGAATCGTTTGTGTCTGGCAGTACTGTTCATCGTGGTCGCTCTACCGGTGGCCGCGCAAAACCGTGTCGAAGAGATTTGGGATACGGCTGCCAATCGCATGTCCAACCAGAACGACAAGTGGTTTAAGGATGGTGATTTCCCGAAATGCATCCAATCGCTGAGGATGCTCAACCTGCTCTTCCCCAAGGATGAGGATATCGCCACGAATTTGGG
Source organism: Fimbriimonadaceae bacterium (assembly GCA_019638775.1). NCBI lineage: Bacteria > Bacillati > Armatimonadota > Fimbriimonadia > Fimbriimonadales > Fimbriimonadaceae > Fimbriimonadaceae bacterium. Next base: position 896,370 of record JAHBTD010000001.1, read on the forward strand.
ATGGCTGCTTGAAAGCACCGAGCAGCAGACAGAAGCCCTTGCCGTCTACGTCAGATTCCGTAATCAGAACCCGACTGATCCTAACGCCACCTACCCGGAAGCGAACTTTTACTTCATGAAGAAGGCGTATGCCAAGGTTCCTCCTCTCCTGGAGAAGTCGATCAAGCGCAGCCCGACGCCTCACGCAAACACTTACCGGATTCTTGCCCACTCCTACGATCGACTTGGTAGGCTCACCGACGCTAAACGCGTATGGCAGGCCTATCTCAAAATCAATCCCAGCGATGAGGCTGCCAAGGCCAATCTGCGCAAAGTGGAAAACAAAATCAAAGACGGAAAGTGAGAAAACAGTAAAATAGGGTCGGGGGAGGCGCTGGGGCCTATCATGAATTCCGATCTATCAAGCGCAAACTCCTTGCCGCGTGCCTTTCGTGGCTACCGCCGCGATGCCGTGGAAACCCTTATCAAGGATTACGAATCCCAAATTGGAGCCCTTGCTGATCGGGTGCGCGCTCTGGAGGGTGAGCTCGCGGGGTTTAAGTCTCAGGAGCAAACTTTGAAGGATGCCGTGATTCGCGCACAGCGCGAATATGATGACGCATTGGTCGAGGCTCGACAAGAGTCGGAGCGGATTCTTGAGGAGACGCGACGACACGCTGCCGAGATTGAGGAGCAGCACGAGGCGAGGCTTTTGGACCTTCGGTGGGGCATCGAGAAATTGCAGCTTGAGAAGAAGCGGTACTTGAGCAAATTCCGTACGCTCTTGGAAGATCAGCTTTCGACGGTCCTTGCCGAGCAAACACCTACTCCCACCCATGCGATTGTCCACGGCTCTGAGGAGATTGTTCTCACTGAGGCACAGCTTGACCAAGGCTCCGCGTCTGCCTCTGGCGAGTAACGATGCCTGATGAAGTCTTCTGCGAGTTCGACGTTAAGGTCATTCCTCGCAGCAGTCGGAACAAGGTGGAGTCTCCGGATGGCGTAACGCTTAAGGTTTGGGTTACTGCGGCTCCTACCGACGGTCAGGCCAATGAGGCAGTGATCGATGTTCTTGCCAAGCAGTTAAAGATCTCTAAGAGCAGTGTCACCCTCGTTCGGGGGCACACGGCAAGGAATAAGCGAGTGCGCCTGCAAGGACTAAGCCACGCGGAAGCAATAGCGAAGCTATAAATCCACGAAAGCAGGTTAGGCTCCCGCTGACTCATAAAGCATCAGCCGATTTCCATCAGGATCGAAGAAGGTTGCAAGCTTGACCATCCCGCCGAATTCACGCGTTGGTCCGTCGAATGCAACGCTTCTCTCCTCAAGCAGCTGCCTCGCCGAGCCAATATCCTTGACGGACCAGACAAGCGTGGCTCCGCCTCGTGTTTGTGGCTCTTCGACCTGCGAGATGTCGAGGTGAACCCCTTCGACCGGGGTTTTGATGAAGCACATCCCCATCTCTTCGTTCTCCCAGGAGACCTCAAATCCAAGCACATCGCGATACCAGGCCGCCGAGGCCTTGTAATCCTTGACTTCTAACGAACAAACTAACTTTCCGAGATAACCTAAATCGTTCACTGAACCACCTCCTGCCGGTGGGAGACCCACAAGCATTGACATAATAAAATATATCAAATATATTTATATTGTCAAGTCCTTTCGTCAAATGATGCAGAACCCCGAACTTCTTCTCGCTCTTACCCATCACCGTCACGCGATAGGCATCATTGCGGAGTTGTGGGGGTCTGAGGGCGCCAAGCTGGTCACGCTAGTCTACCGAACGGGTGCGAGCGAGGGAGCGACGAAGCAAACGCTGAGTTATCTGATTGAACGGGGATGGGTTGTCAAGAATCCAGGCTACGGGCATCCTTGGCGTCCCGAGTATCTGCTGACGCCTCAGGGGGAGGTTTTTGGAGCAGCTTGTGCCCGTGTGGTTGAACTTGCGCGAGAGCAGATGGCTCAGGATGTGGCCTTTGACAAGTGGTCTCTTCCCGCTCTTTACAGCGTTCTTTCGGGTGCGCGGAGGCACAAAGAGGTTAAAGCGTCGCTGCCCTCCATCACTCCGCGAGCGCTCTCGCAGTCTTTGGCGAACCTTGAGGGCGTGGGCTGGATCGAGAAAGCGGTCATCTCCGTTACACCCTTGCGCATCGAATATCGGCCTACCCCAATCGGCGAATCGTGGCAAGAATCACTGCAACACTTTGTGGAATTGCTCAAAACAAACAACGGGTAACCGAGATCATGCCGTCGTGCGGTTACAGTCACCAATTTGGAGTTTTGACGAGTTGCGGTTAAACTAAGTCCGCTTCCAAATTGGAGCATGTGCCTTGAAAGCATGGGAAGGCTGTGCAAGTGAGGGTGCGCAAAAACAATGTATCCGAGGTCTTTTGATCTCTGACAGGGATACTGCGCGAGGTGAGAAAATGCGTCGCCGTAAGGCATTTACTTTGATTGAACTGCTGGTCGTCATTGCAATCATTGCGATCTTGGCAGCGATTATGTTCCCCGTCTTTGCTCAAGCGAAGGAGACCGCCAAGCAAGTCGTTTGCATCAGTAATATGAGGCAGTTCGGCATGGCATTCATGATGTACAAGACCGACTGGGACGACAGTTGGGTGCCTGCTTCCTCGGAGACGGACGCCGGACCGCAGTTCAACCAGCAACAGATGTGGATCGGCTACGACAACAACAACGACCCCGGAACGGGCACGTTTTTAGGCGACGTCAACAAGCCTGCGACGGGACCGGAGCGGCCCGGTGGGCTTGATCCTTACATTAAAAGTCGCGGGCTCAAGCGCTGCCCGAGTATGCCTTCGGAATGGCAAACGGCGATGGCCTACAACTACTTTTCGTCCACGAATGCAAGCAAGTACTACGTCACAAACCCGTTGGCAAGTGGGCAGGAGTACGGTCCTGGAGCGAGGAGCATCACGACCAGCCTGGCGGGCTTTGCCGTGACAACCGGTGTTAACGATTCGGAAGTGGAGGAACCGGCCTATACCCTTGCGGCGTGGGAGCACAAGTTCCCTGCCCCAGTGTGCAACTTCTTGCAGGGGCCAGATTGGCTTGATCACGCCCCCATCAACCCCGACACCTATATCAAGCATTTCAATCTGCTCCACCGAGGCGGCTCGAACTTGCTGTGGTGTGACGGGCACTCCAAGCGGCTCCATTTTCAGCAGCTCAACCGCAGGATGTTCTCGGTTCAGAAGAGCATCTATCCCTGATCTTTCGGCCTTACATGAATAGCGGTCTTGGGACCAAGGCCGCTATTTTTGCTTGAACATCCGTGACTTTCGGTTGCACTGAAACCTAATATCGTGCATTTGTGTATTAATGAGTCATGGCAGTTCTCCCTGCGGCTCGGGCATCCACACCGGATGTGATCCTCGATGCGACCGATCGGCTTATGGCCCGGTATGGCTTTCGCAAGATGACGATGGACGACCTCGCTAAAGAGGCGGGCATCGGCAAGCGAACGATCTACCTCCACTTTCGAAGCAAAGAGGATGTCGGACTCTCCTCAATTGGGCGAGTCGTTGAGCAGGTTCATCGGGAGCTTAGGGAGATCGCTGACGCAAACGAGCCTGCTTCGATTCGGCTTAGGAAGATGCTTTATCGGAGGGTGATGGGAAGGATAGAGCAAGTCAAGGACTATGCTCACAGCCTAAACGAGCTCTTTGAAGTGGTGCGACCCTCGTACATGGCGCGGCGCGCCGAGTACTTCGAAGAGGAGAAGCGCTTGTTGTCCCGTGTCCTGCTTGAAGGTGCGCGGGCGACAGAAGATTGCGAGCGTCGTGCCGACAGCATCGCCGAGTCGATGCTTCTGGCCACCAACGCGTTTCTGCCGTATAGCCTTACCGTTCGCGAAATCGGAACTCCGGAAGCGATCGGCATGAAGCTTAGCGCGATGATTGACCTCTTGCTAAAGGGGATCACCACCGGACCTGTTCATAACACTAAGGAAAAACCATGATGATTTCGACACTTATCGCTTTGGCCTTAATAACTGGCGTGCAGACGGACGCGCCATCGTACGTCCCCTCTGACGCCCTGCTCCGTTATCAAGGAGGCGCCACCCAAGCGAAGGCTTTTGAATTGACCAACGAAGTCAAAAACCAGACGCTTGAAACCCTCATTCGAGAGATGAACCAAACCTATGTCATGCCCGACATCGCCAAGAAGATTGAAGCCGAGCTTCGGAAATGGATGGCGGGAAGTGACTACAAAGCGCAGACCGATCCCGTTCAGTTCGCGGCACACGTCAATGAGATCATCAAGGGGCAGGTCACTGACGCGCATCTGAGGTTTCGATACTCGCCCAACGTACTGCCGACACGGTCAAGCCCAAGGGAACCTTCGGCTGAGGAGATTAAGCGGGCAGAAGCCTCCGTGCGATTTCGGAATGCAGAGTTCACGAAGGTCGAGCGCTTAACGGGGAATATCGGATACATCGCCTTCAACGGGTTCATGGGACCAGAGGATATGGCCCGTCCGGTTGAAGGGGCGATGAGGTTCCTAGCCAATACCGACGCGATGATCGTCGACCTTCGGCAAAACGGTGGTGGTGATCCGAGAGGCGTACAGCTCTTTTGCAGCTACTTCTTTGACGAGAAGCCGGTTCATTTGAACAGCATCTACTTCCGCAATGGCAATAAGGGAGAAACTATTGAGTTTTGGACGCTGAAGAAAGTTGCAGGGCCGCGTTATCTCAACAAGCCGCTTTACATTCTGACGAGCAAGCGGACGGGTTCTGGCGCGGAAGAGTGTGCTTACAACTTCCAGCAGCTCAAGCGCGGCACAACGGTTGGAAGCTCGACTTGGGGCGGGGCCAACCCCGGTGGGGTGGCGCGGCTGAGTGATCACTTTTCCTGCTTTATCCCGGGCGGACGAGCGATCAATCCGTACACGAAGACTAACTGGGAAGGCACAGGCGTAAAGCCCGATGTCGAAATTGATCCGAGCAAGGCGCTCAAGCATGCCCAGCTTATGGCGATCAAGCTGCTGATGCTCAAGGAGACCGATCCAGAGATGAAAGCGGACTACGAGACCATGTACAAACAGGTCGAAAGCGAGCCGGATCGCTAAGCCCACTCCCTGCAAAAGACCGTACCGGCTCGGACATGGCGTCCGAGCCGGTACTCTTTACGCGCGTTCATGGCCGTTCTCTATAACCTGTTGCTCCTCATTCTGAGCCCCTTCTGGGTGCCGTGGATGCTTTGGCGCAGTTCGCGGCGCAAGGAGAGTCCGAACTGGCGTGAGCGCTTTGGCCGGTACTCGTTTGGGCCGCGCAAAGATGGCAAGCGAATCTGGATCCACGCCGTTTCGGTCGGGGAGGTCGTTGCCGTGTTGCCCATCCTTCGCGAAGTACGCAAGCTCCTGCCGGATCATGAAATCATCCTGAGCGTGACCACCAGTAGCGGACATCAAACCGCCCGAGAGAAGGCGGAGGGTCTGTTCGACCATCTCGTCTACTTCCCTATCGACCTGATGCGGTTTCAGTTCAACGCGATGATGCGTGTTCAGCCTGCGGTCGTCGCGGTGATGGAGACGGAGTTGTGGATGAGCTTCTTGTGGCAGGCGAAGGCTTTCAGAGCCTCCACGTTGCTGATCAATGGACGCATCAGCGACCGCAGTTTCCCACGATCTCAAAAGATTGCGTTTTTCTATCGCCCGTTGCTCGGCTATGTGGATCACTGCTTGATGCAGAGCGAAGTCGATGCCGAGCGCATTAAGGCTCTTGGTGGGCAGAACGTGGAAGTGCTGGGCAACTGCAAATTCGATGAGGCAGTGGAAGGACTGGATGCGAATGCGGCGGAATGGAGGCGTGAACTGAAGCTGCCGGACGGAAAGCCGGTTCTCGTCATCGGGTCCACACGGGGGGAGATGGAGGAGAAGTTTGTGCTGGAGGCGATTGCCAGCGTTGGGCTTGACCGCGTCTCCGTCGTGCATGCCCCTCGGCACATGGAGAGGGTGCCTGCTCTTGCCGAGCAGGTTCAGGCGGCATTTGGGAGTGTGGCGCTGCGATCAAAGGGTGAGGGCGGTTCCTACGTGCTGCTGGATACGTACGGCGAATTGAGCAAGGTCTATTCTGTGGCGGACATCGTGGTTGTCGGCGGGGGCTTTGACAACCTGGGCGGGCAGAATATCCTGCAGCCGTTGGCGCATGGGAAGCCGGTTCTTCACGGACCACATATGCAGAACTTTCGTGCGGTAGCGGATGCAGCGCAGGCTGCGGGCGCTTCCCAAACCTGCGGATCGCCCGAAGAGTTAGCGGCGGCGATCAACGAGCTGCTCGAGGATTCGGTTAAGCGGGAGAGCATGGGGGCTGCGGCGGCGAAACTGGTGCAGGGCAATCTAGGAGCGAGCGAGCGATACGCGCGGGTGATAATCGATGCGGCTTGTGATGGGGGAGTTTCTCACTAAGGCACTAAGCATAAGCTATGAGTTGATCGCTTCCTGTCTGCAGATATGGAGGGTAAATCCGAAGGTTGGTACCCTCCAGAACGGCAGTTCTGGAGGGATCGACGCTTACATATCTGCAGATATGGAGGGTAAATCTGAGAGTTGGCACCCTCCAAAACGGCAGTTCTGGAGGGATCGACGCTTACATATCTGCAGATATGGAGGGTAAATCTGAGGGTTGGTACGCTCCAGAACGGCAGTTCTGGAGGGATCAAAGCTAAGAAGTTCTCTGGCACGGGAACGGGTTCAAGAAGCCCCACCCCCTACACCCCCTCCCCATCTTCGCTACGCTCAGACAAGGAGGGGGAAGACCGCTCACCGATCCCAGAATATGCCTAACTGCCCCTCTTGCGGGGTTAAGCCCTTGTCAGTCCAGTTGGCGGTGCGGGTAGCGTTTGCGGTCCAGGGGGTTGAGGGTGGATAGAGGTCTTCTCCACCCAGGTCCATGAATACACCCAGGCACAAGCAACGCGACCGAAGGCTGCCTTTTGGCGCTTCGGCGGCTTTCCCGAGGGTTATGCCTTGACTGTCGTACTTGTCGTTCCCGCCAAACTCCACAAAGATGCCAATGCCGTTGGCATTGCCCGAGCCAAGGCTCAGGTTAGGCGCTTTATAGGTGTCCGTTCCGGCTCGATCTAATAGACAACCGATGGCAAAATCGTGCCCTGCACCTTGCGCCATGTTCATGACCGCGATATAAGAGTCGTCTCCTTTCTCATCATCCAAGACTCCAATTGCGTAGTGTGCCGAAGCTCCTTGAACGTACCACTGTCCGTAATAGCTGTCTTTCCCGGCGAGATCCCACAAGAACCCGACGCCGCGACCGTAGCCCACACCCTGTCCGAAGACCCCACAGCTGTACTTGTCGTCGCCCTCCTGGTCGAGCAAGATGCCGACGCCGCCTGCGAGTGTGTGCCCGTCGAGGTAGTCGGCGCGGCGGCCATTGCCTGCGCCTTGAGCCATGCTGACGTTGTGCTCTGCGGACTGTGGTGAAGCGAAGTCGATCACCTGGTCATTCGCCACATAGGCATCGTCACCGGCGCGGTCGGCAAGGTAGCCGAAGCCTTCCGTTTGCCCGCAACCCTGTACTTGGTTGAACCCGAAGTACTTGTCGTTCCCACGGACATCCTCTAGAATCCCTGCACCGAAGTTGCCGAACCCTTCACTGTCCACGTAAGCATCGTAAATGTCATCGCCATCGAGGTCGATCGTTGCCGCCATCCCCATCCGCCCTGAACCTATCCCTGGCCGGTGGGTTCGATAGACATCGTTTCCACCGCTATCAAGGAGTACCGCATAGCCAAAAAGCGCGCCGCCGGGACCGGGTTCGTTTGTGCCTTTCTTTCGTTGATCCCATCCAACGAGGTTCATATTTCCTAAAACTTCGTGGCTAAGATACTGATCGTTGCCTTTGCTGTCCAGCACGACGCTGGCCCAGTTCGATGCGCTCTGATTTGCCGGGCAGTTTATGTATGTGTCGTTGCCGCCCGTGTCGATGATAAGGAGAGTGGGGCGGTCGGGGTGCTTCGTGTCGCTCCCGCCGGTCAGCCGGATGACTCCCCAAGCCGTTGGGATCTGCACGTCATATTCGGCGCCGTCCGGCACGATTCCGAGATACACGCCGGCAGCCTGCACCGCCAAAAACAGATCGTATGCCCCGGCTGCAAGGTAGGCCATTTCTACACCGCGATAGGCTTGGAGTTTGTCGTTAAACGAACTGCCGAACTCATCGCTGGGCGCTCTTTGAGCGAAGCGTGTGTACTGTGGATTGAGGTCGCCAAGCTTGAGAAAGGCCGCCTTGCGCATCTCCAGCGAGCGTGGGATGACACTTAGGATCAGAGCGGCAGCCTTTTGAACCTCCGCAGGGACCGAATCGAGACGGGGTACAGGACCGCTCACAACTCCCTTTGCGGCGAGGTCATCCAAGACTCGTTTGAGCGCCCCAGTTTCCTTTGCGCTTCCCTCTTCTGCGGCGTTTGGATTGCCAAGGAGCGAGCGTCGAATCGGAAATCCGGTGAGGTGCGCGCCGGATTGAAGACCCGCTGCCGCCGAGCCGATCTGGGTGGACATCTCATCTCGGAACGTTTTTGAGAAGAACGGAATCCGCCAAGGATTTTCGTCGCATGCGTCATAGATAGTTGTGCTAAATTCGCCAAGTCTATAAAACTGGGCGAGGTTCTGGTCGAAGCGTGCGGTTTTGGTCGATAAACCCGCCGTACCCAATGCGGTTTCAAACTCTGAGTCCGGCGTCGCGGTAACCTGAGCACCGACAAACATGATTGAAAGAGCGGCGACGAAAATCATCTTAGCGTTCCTCGCTGTTTTAGGCAGCTCCTTGACTTTGGCTCAGGGGCCCGACTTGAAGCAACCTCCCCCGGCAACGACTTTCTCCGCGTGGACCAAAGTCGCAGAGGAGAACACGCTGTCGGAGTACACCGTGACGCTGCCTAGTGCCGTCGAGAGTCCTTTCCCAGAGAATAACGCGATTCCGTTGAATGTCTTCGTGCCTGCTCGAACTGTGCAGGCCACCCCAGTTGTTATCATCCTGCATTATTGGGGGGCAACCGATCAACGCGCGGAGCGCAACCAAGCTCAGGACCTCGCTCGACGAGGCATTGCATCGGTCCTTATGCCGCTGCCCTATCACCTCGCGCGAACGCCCAAGGGCTCGCGCTCAGGCGAACTGGCGATTGTAGCGGACCCGCAAAAGCTGGTCGAGACGATGACGCAGTGCGTCCTCGACGTTCGGCGGACCATCGACTGGATCGCGACGCGACCGGAATTCGACAGTTCGAGGGTCGGGATCGCGGGCACATCGCTCGGCTCCTTGGTCGCGACCATCACCTGCGGGGTTGATAAGCGGCTTACTCACGGGGCATTTGTGCTTGCGGGCGCTGACATCGCCGGGATTCTGTGGAAATCGTCCCGAGTGGTGAAGCAAAGAGAGCAGTTCCGAAAGGACGGTTACACCGAGGAATCCTTGCGCAAGGCTCTGCAGTCGATTGAACCTTTGAACTATCTCGCTGGACGCGGGCTGCAGTCATCTCTGATCATCGGTGCCAAGTACGATACGGTTATCCCCCCTGATTCCACCGACAAGCTCATCTCCGCGCTCGACGGAGCCAAAACGGTTTGGCTCGACACCGGCCACTACGGTGGATTCTTCATTCAAAAGAAGGTCCAGAACACAGTCGGGGCGTATTTTGAAGCTGAGTTTGCCGGTTTGGATTACACTCCGCCGAGTTCACTGACCGCCCCAACTATCCGCATTGGAGTTCTTGGCGACACCGAAGACGGCCTTCAGGTTGCGGTTGGCTTGGACGTGTGGAGATCGAACAGCAAATCGGAATTCTTTGCCAGCGCCATTGCAACTCCTCGGGGTTTGCGTGGATTTGTCGGATTTCGGCTCGACAAGGGGCTGAGCCTCGGCGCGGGGATTCATCCCAAAGGTGTGCGCCCGGGGGTGTTTTGGAGCATCGTACTCTGATGGATGCACATGCCGTAGCCGCAATCGACAATCTCAAGAAAACCTATCTGTCGATTGGGTTGGCAACAACAGGCGCAAAGAAGATTGAACAGGAGGGTTGTGTGATCTGCGTGAGCGGGCACGATCATCCGGTTGGGAATTTCGCGGTGGTGGACTTTTGCGACGACCTTGGCGCGAAGGACCTTGCCCTTTATGCGGGGGCGAAGGAAACTTTCCACCTTTATGTCAGTCCCGATGCGGCTCAGAACGGGACAGCGGTTGCCTTGACAAAGCGCGGTTTCCGTTCTGTTCACACCTTGCAGGCGATGTGGGTTGAAGGATTGGAGGATACGCAGCCCGACTTGATCGAACTGGTGCAGAAGGATGAACTGCGGTCGAGCATTGCCCATTACATGGCGGACCAATTCTTCGGGCGACGAGGCGGAGATATTGCGCGCAGCGTGGCTGAAGCGACCTTGCACTCGGGTCTGGACCTCTACGAGATTCGAGTCGGTCACGACCGAGTTGGGGTTGTGATGCTCACCGATGAGGAAAAGTCCATTGGAATTTACAACCTTGTTGTGGCACCAAATTTGCGAAAAAGGGGTTACGGAGCTAGGACGCTACGCGAAATTCGAAAAAAAGCACAATTAAGCAAAAAAGCGGTCACATTGCAGTGTGAGAAGTCACTTTCAGCCTGGTATCGAGGCAACGATTTTGCTTCTTGTGGCGAAATTAGTGTATACGTTTTAGAACGGCGTTAAGGTTCTTGTTATAATAGAAACAACGGTGCGGAAATCTGATCGAGCATTTACCCTGCCAGAACTGGCAGTGGTGATCGCAATTATCGCGATCCTCGGGGCAATTCTATTGCCCATTTTCCGCGCTGCCAAAATGGCGGCTCAGCGCACCGTCTGCGCGAGCAACATCCGCAACACCCAAGCCGCCGTGATGATGTACTTGTCGGATTACGACGAGCATTTCATGCTTGTGAACCAAAGTCCAGCCGGGCCATACACCCCAGATAAGGACCGGACCTGGGTTCAGATTCTGCTGCCGTACACCCACTCCTTCAATACTTTCTTCTGCCCGTCGGACCATGCGTCACGCGATGAGAAGGAGAGCTGGGTGGATGCCGATGCCGTCCCCGGGGATGCCGATGCGCGCTATTACAACGCCTCGCTCCACGTGGACCAAGGTTACAACTACCTTTATTTCGCGCCCGTGGTTTGGCAGAGCGGCACCTGGGTTTCGGTTCCGCGTGGGTTTAGCGAGATCGCCGAGCCCGCGACTGCGCTTTTGTTTGTCGACTCCGTTCATTCGCGAAACGGACAAGGGAATCCCGAAGATGGGGGCAGCTATATCGTCATCCCGCCGTGCCGGTACGCCATGCGGTCGGGCCAGCGCATTGATACTTTCGGCTTTGCCGGGGCCGGGGTTTTGACCCCACGCAAAGGCTGGAGCCCGCAAGACCCGCTTTCGAAGTTCCGATACGGCTTGGCTTGGCCTTGGCACGACAAGCGTATGAATATCGGGCGGGCGATGGGCGGTTCAAAGTCGGTAGCTATCACACAACTTTCTGAAGGCTGTGATGTGAGGCCGGAGTGGGCAGGCTTCATCAACGACGCGAGCAAGTACACCTGGGACGTCAATTAGTCCACTTACAAATCTCTCCAAATGCAGGATTCGCGGCATGCTTTCGCGTATCTTTAAGACATGTCCAAGCGTCTGCTCACGGTGTTGGCTTGCTTGGGCGCTCTGCTCACAGCCGGACCGGCGCAGACACCATCTCAGAACGACTACACCCCTATCTACAAGGCGATTCGAGAGAACATTCGCGAAAGCGAGATCCAAAAGCACCTCGATCAGATTACGAAAGCGCCTTCCCGATTGGCAGGCTCTGAGGGCGAGCGCAGGGCCTTGGAGTATGCCGAAGGCATCTTCAATCGCCTCGGCTTCGTCAACATCCGCAAGCAGCCGTTTTCGGTCACCGTGCCCGACCCTGAAGCTGTGGGGACGCTATCCATTACGGGCGGGGAAAACGTCACTGCCTATCCACTCTGGCCCAACCTCGTGCGGACCTCAACCTGTGACGTTTCGGGACCGATCGTGTATGGCGGGATGGGGTCGCTCGATGATCTTAAGGGGCTTGACGTCGCGGGGTCAATTGTCATTCTTGAGTTCAACACCGGTACTCGGTGGCGCAACGCTGCCAAGTTGGGCGCAAAGGCGATTGTCTTTATTGAGCCGAGCGACACCGACCGTGTGCAGGCTGAAGACACCTTCAGCAGCGTTCCTCTTGGAGTCCCCCGATTTTGGCTACCCCTGCGCGACATCGCGCCGGTGCTGCAGGCTGCAAGAGACGGCAAGAGTGTCCGCCTTTCGTGCAAGCAGAACTGGGTGCTTCGGGAGACGTACAACCTCCTTGCCGACCTTCCTGGATCGGTTCCGGCTGCCAAGGACGAACGCATCCTGCTGAGCGCGTATGCCGATTCGATGTCGGCAGTGCCGGGGCTCGCGCCGGGAGCGGATAGTGCGAGTGGGTTGGCGGCTTTGCTGGAGTTGGCAAGACTATCGAAAGAAAGGTCGCAACGTCGCCCGATGACGTTTATGGTGACCTCGGCGCACTTTATTGCCCTCCAAGGTGAGCGCGAGTGGGTGGAACATCAACAGCAGGCGGGAAAGCCGGATGCCCTGCTCACAATCTCACTCGACTTGAGCTCTACCCGAGCATCTCTCGCCGGGTTCTCTCGTGGCTGGTTTTACAACTACCGCAACGAAACCACTGACACCATACGACCACTATCGCGCATTTTGCGCGACCACGCGAATCGCATCGCTGAGACCTATGGGCTTGCGAGCGGGCGCGATGTGTATATCGATGCGGTCAACGACAGCGACAACAGAACCTGGAAGAACAACATCCCTGGCAAGTTCGCTATGAGCTGCGAACCGATGATCCAGGCGACGCTGAATGCGCTCACCTTCGCGACGGTCGATACGCCTCGGCCCTACCTGGACACTCCGCTCGACACGTTAGATAGGGTGAACGTACGTGCGATTGCGGATCAAACACGGAGCATCGGGTGTCTTCTTGCGCACCTGCGTCGGGACTCGCTTAGCCGGACTGAGACATCCCCCTATCGAGTCCCCCTTCAGCCAACGACAATGCGACGGCTGACCACGGTCGGTGGCTTTGGAGAGATTGAGGGCCGCGTCGTCGTCTTCGATGCGAGCAAGAGTTTTATTCCTGATGTGCCGGTAGAGGGGTCTGTGGCGACTCTGCTGCACGAGAACAAAACGCTGCTGGGGGTTCGGGCGCCCATGATTCAACTCACCGAACCCAAGACGGCGCACTACAGCTTCATCGGGGTTTCACCAGTGAGCGCGCGGTTTGTGCGCGATCGTAGACCACTCAGGATTGCCGCGTTTCGGATGGATCCAGACTCGGGCAATATCGACTACGGTCCGGCAGAGGGCGTTCTGGCGAATTATTACTCGACGATGTTTATGATGACGTCGTCGCACAAGTCCACTCCCATCGTGGCCTTTCCGTGCGTTTCGCAGGACATTTACGATCTGAGCGACCCGCAGGACTTTCAAGCCCTTCCTTTTGTGATGGCGCTTGAGGCAAGGTCGGAGGCCGTGCCGAAGATGTACGGCCTATTCATCGCCGAGCAAGACTTTTTCCTCGCCGACGACATTGAGGACACTGCTGTACTCTTTGCCCCCCCAAACATGCGCTACAAGCTCATCGGCATGTCGATGGCGGGCGAAGTGCGGATGACTCTGACGAACAGCTCGGACTCGGAACCTACCGGAACGGGCTTTGGCATGCCTGGAAGCGAAGATGCGGACACGCTGCATTTGCCCGCGCTTCAAGCCGCGAGGGATATGATTCGCCTCAATGAATCGAGGATCAAGAACTTTGCCAAGTACAAGATTTTGAGCGACAGCGTGCTTGACCTTCAGGCCAAAGCTAAAGAGGAGTTGGGGCTTGCCGACCAAGCCGTTCTGGACAAAGATTGGGCAGCGGTCGAGAGGCATTCGCGAACGGCTTGGGCGTACGCCTTGCGGGCACATCCCGTCATCCAGGGCACGAATTCGGATGTTATCAATGGGGTGATTTTTTATCTGTTTCTGCTCCTTCCCTTCAGTTTCTTCTTAGAAAGGCTTCTGATCGCGGCGAAGCTGCTGACCAAGCAGATCATGTGGTCGACGATCTTCTTTATCGCGTCGTTTGCGCTGATCTACTCAATTCACCCCGCTTTTGAGATCATCTACAACCCGGCGGTCATCTTTGTCGCGTTCGTCATGGGGACGCTGAGTTTGGTTGTCGGCGGGTTCATCGTCGGGAAGTTCGAGACATCGCTCAAGGCGCTCAAGGCGGCTGAGAGTGGGGTTAAGGAGATTGATCTTTCTCGGGGCACGGTGGCTTTTGCGGCCTTCTCGCTTGGGATTAGCAATATGCGTCGTCGCAAAGCCCGAACCATCTTGACTACGCTCACGCTGGTGGTTCTCACCTTCATCGTCCTTAGCTTTACGTCTATCGTCCCGGACCTCAAAGTTTACGAAACCGCGAGCCCGAATCAAGCAACCTACTCCGGCATCCTCGTGCGTGATCCCGGGCTGAACCCGATCCAGCGCACCACGACGCGCATCCTCAACAATCTGTATGAGGGTAAGGCGACTTTGGCGAGCCGGGCGTTTTTCTATGGGGCTGAGTTTAGCGAGACCCCGCCACTCTCGATCTACCGGGGAGAAAAGACAACCGATGTACGGGCTGTGCTGGGGTTAGAGTCGGGCGAAGCCAAGATCACACGCCCGCAAGACGCGCTTCTACCGGGAGGCAGATGGTTCAATCCTGGCGAGCGGGGAGTGATCGTTTTGACACGTTCGATGGCGGATAAACTCGGCGTCGGCTCTTTAAGACCTGGGGCGGATACGATTCGCTTTGCGGGAATGCCTTTCAAAGTCGTGGGCGTAATCGAAGATGACGCTCTGCGTGCTATTCGCGACTTGGATGGCGATGGCGTTTTGCCTGCGGACCTCACGATTACGCGGAGGTTCCAAACCGAATCTCGGTCCATCAATGCCGCGTTCAGGAGCTTTTTGAGGCTCGACCCAGAGGTTTGTGTGATCATCCCAACGGAAGATGCGCTCAGCCTGGGCGGGCAGATTCGATCGGTTGCCGTTCACTTCGACAACCCAGAGGACACACGCAAGGCCTTGGATGAGCTGATGCCTCGCATTCGCATGAATGTTTATGCGGCGGTGCCGGAGGGTGACGGGCTCTCGGTCAAGACCTTTAGCACCCTGCAAGGCTCGAAGAGCACGGGCCTTGGTTTGGTCGTCGTGCAAATGCTCCTGGCTGCGGTGTTCATCCTGAACACGATGATCGCGAGCGTTTATGAGCGCAAACGCGACATCTCGATCTTCAGCGCCATTGGCTTGGCCCCCAATCATATCGCCGCACTATTCTTTGCCGAGTCGTTGGTTTACGGGGTCTTTGGCACGGTGATGGGTTACTTCCTGGCTCAGGGTGTTTCTCGTCTTGTCCTCATCACAGGGATTCTCCCTGGCCTTAACCTGAATTTCAGCGCATCCTCGGCGGTGATGGCTGCCGTGCTCGTCATGGCTCTCGTGCTCCTGAGCACGATCTATCCGGCAAAGGTTGCGGCACGGATTGCAGCCCCGGCGCTGCAGGATGACTTTGCCGATGAACCGCCCGAAGGTGACGAATGGGAACTTGTTCTTCCCTTTAGGCTCTCGGAGGACGAAGCTCCGTCGCTGATCGCCTTCTTTGCCGATTGGTTCAAAGCCTATGAGGAGTTTACGATTGGTTCGTTTGTGACCAGCGGCACGACCATACAAGAAGATGCGCTTGACGGCTGCTTATGCCGCACCCATACGACCGCTTGGCTTGCCCCGTTTGACCTTGGCGTTTCTCAAGAGATTAACCTTGCCGCGCATCGGAGCGAGCTTCCGGGAGTGTGCAAAATCGTGCTTACGATTCGGCGCGAAAGCGGCGAACACGCCTACTGGCTCAACGTCAACAAGCGATTCTTGCCAAATATCCGCAAGCAGTTCCTTGCCTGGCGCACCAGTCGAGAGTCGGTGGATGCCCAACTTGCCGCCGTGTAAATAAGAACGACCCTTGAGAGCGTGAGCCTTCAAGGGTCGTTCGGCAAAGACTACTTACTTAGGGCAACCAAGAGATCGTAGGCAAGCGGATCGAGGATGACGTCGCGAATGAAGTACTTGATCTTCTCGTCGTCGCTCATCTTGTCGGGCTCAGCCTTGGGATTGTAAACCTTGATGTCGAGAGATTTTGACGCGGTTTTGAGCTGGCCTTCGTTGAGCGCACTCTTCATCACCGCCAATACGTCGTCTGCGTTTTCTGAGGCAGCGGCATCTCTGAGGATCGCAAACCCGATGAACAGTCGATTGAGTTTGTTGAGGAGTTCTTTGGAGGGAACGGCGCCCTTCTTCACGCCATCCTCGTAGGCTCTGTCGATCTCAATCTCGACGAGCTTGAGATTGTCGGCCTCACGCTGGATGACCTGTTTCACCTTCGCCCGACATTTTTCAATCGCGGGCAGAAGCTGCTTGATCTGGTCCTTGGTCATCACCAAAGGCAAGATGTGATTCAACAAATCGAGCTGTCGAGCCCTCGACAAGATGGCATCGGAGCGTTTTGCGGTTGCATCGGGGACCGTTTGCGCGGGGGCAGCGGCGACGATTGAGACAATAAGGAGTACTGCTAAGAGGACGCGTTTCATGATTCCAAACCTTCTTTTTCCTGAATTGTGGACGATTGGGGAGCAACTGACGTTACTTCACGTTCCATCAACGTTGTCATGATGGCGGCCGCCAACGTTTGTGCGTGGACGAATACACATCCTACCGCCGCCACGATCAGCCAACCCACCGGACTTAACGACCCTTCGGCAGTCCCTGCAAATTGCGATGCGCCGTACATGCCGAACATCAGCACGATCAACCCACCGATCATCAGCCAGATTGAGGCAAGAATTCGCTTGTTTTTCTCAATCTGTCCGTACTTCTTTCGAATCTGAGGACCTCGGCGCCAAACTGTCCAGCCGTACGCCACCCAGACCACGAAGCTCACAACTGCTTCCAGGGTAACCACCGTCCGCATGTTACTCGCTTCGCGGCATTCGGGTAGATTCGGCGGGTTGATTCTCGTTTACGGAACGATATGTATCGACCAAATGCGCACGATTAAACAACTCCCACCGAGCGGGGGCTACGTGGAGATTCTTGAGGAGCGCATTTTACTTGGCGGCGAAGCCGCGAACACCGCGTATGCGCTGATGCAGTGGGACGCGGACATGCGTCTTGCCGGAAATCCCCTCGGGCTTGACGCGGATGGAAGACAACTTGCCGATCTTGTCCGGAAGAGCGGCCTGCCGATGCAGGACTTGCAAGAACGTGATGCGACCACGCCTGTTTGCGACATCTACGTGACGCCCAACGGCGAGCGGACAATGTTCGGGAAGGGCTTTGCCACGATCACCGACTCGCTTGATCCCCCCTCCGCGCCTTTCGCAGCGGAAGGCTGGTTCACACTTGACTCCAACTTGCGTGAATCGGGCGACGATGCCCTGCGGCTTGCAAAAGGGGCGGGGATGCACCTCTATGTGATGGACATTCTAGACCCCTCCATCGAATTTGCTGCGACCGATGTTTGGCAGTGCAGTACCGATTGGGCGGGAGTTCGGGGCGATGTCGCTGGAAACTTGGAGTGGGTTCGGAGGTGGGGGGATCGGCACGGATGTGCGGCGATTCTCACCGATGGTTCCAACGGCTTTGTCGCTGGTGGCCCCGGACAGGCTCCCAAGCACTTTTTCCCATATCCATGTCCAAAAGTCGTGGACTCCACCGGTGCGGGCGATATGTTTAGAGCGGGGATGCTGTTTGGGCTGGACCAAGGCTGGCCCTTCTCTCAGTGCTTGAGCTTTGCTGCGGCGGCGGGGAGTTTAAAGTGTCAGGCGTTGGGGGCGATGACCTACGTGCCAACTTTGGATGAAGTGCAAGCCCACATCTCAGCGCATCCTGATGTCGCTGAGCAATACATCTGACATCAGTCTCTATCTTTGTGCTTCGGATCCACCGAGCAAGAGCCTGTCCATCACGTAGGAACGCCGAGCTTGGGGCCAAGCCAAAGCTGCCAGATGACGTAGAGAGCGAAAAAGCCTCCGACAATCCAGGGGTTCATACTTCTATAAGACGACCTTGGGACGGAAAGCTCCCGGATTCATAGCGAAGTCCCACTGGGGCCGCCTCCAGTGGGTTTGCAATTGGACGGGATTAGTCTGCTCGACGCATCCAAACTTCGATATCGCCTTCGCGAACAGCTCCTTCGAAGTGATACGTTACGTCAGACTCATTCGCGCGAAAACTCACGCTGATTTTGTCGCGTCGGTCGGAATTCGGGCGAGAGTTCTTCGCCTTAAAATCTCCAACCCGAACTACAAGCGGTCCGTGGAACCGATGTCGCTCGTTGTTTCGCATAACCACCATGACAGCAGGACCGCCAAACGCGGCTGTGTCTCCGTCCTTGGCAAATTCACGGCACTCCGGCATTTCGATGCGAACAGCTGTGTTATTGCTCGGGATCCGGGCCTCCCACACAAACTTTCCATCGACAACCGGCTCCCCATTACGCCGCATAGCTTTACGGACCTCGAAGTTGAACGATCCGTGGAGTTGATCGTTGTTCACGGCAACTCCTCTTCCTTTCGCGCCGGCAACTCCCGCGTGCTGCGCTAAGGCGAGCGATGCGAGCACAACCGACAAAACAATCATTAGCTTCTTTGCTAACATGACATACCTCCATAAGGTTAAAGTCGAAGCCGCAAACATGCGGCCTCAGAGCGAGTGGACCGCGAGCCTATAGTGATTGTTCAGTGAACTGTTATTTTTGCCAGTCGCACCGCTTGACGTGAACGAATGGGCTTATGGAGTTCGCAAAGCCAGAATCTGCGGCGACTACTGGTGTTAAGGAAGCTCGTAACGCCAGTAAGCTGGCTGCCCATCGATCGACCAAAGCGCATCGCTTTCGGAAAGGTAAACCTTGCGACCGTCGAAGTTGTATTCGATCCGACCCGATTTCAGCGCATGGCGAGCGGCTTTAAGCATTCTGCTGTGGCGGCGCCATGTTCGTATCTGAGGAATTGCGGCGAGCCCAAATCCGAGGGTCATAAGGGTGATCAGATAAACATCCTCTGGCTTAAATCCAACTCTCATAGGGAACGTCACGCAAACTATGATAAAAAATGGCATCACGAGAGATGCGATCAAACCAAGTCCATTGTTTCGATAAGTCTGCAGTTCGGACTTTTCCGTTGGTGTCAGAGACCGCTCACGCACGCCTTCCGCTTGTGGAATTGGCGCAAACCTTCGGATGCTCAACCTCCGAAAGAGCCCATGCGCGGACAAGCCTTGAATGCGGACAATCCGCCCATCGGCAAAGCACTCGACAAAAAACTCACCGAGCGGTTGGCTCATTGTCATGGCGAGGCGGGCGATCTTGCGATGCTGACTGGTCCAATGTCGCCTATCCGGCAGCCAACCTTGGAACTGATAGATGTATCCATGCCTTTGTATGATCCTTAGGTTGGAGAATGATATGAACTGGTTGAAGGCAAGACAGGCAGCCACGAAGCTCGCTATGAAAAGTGTGCAAGAGCTCACCGTCGACAATAATCTGCCGTTTGTAAACTGCCACGACGAACTAAGGATGAGCAAGATTGGGGCGGTGACGAAGCCAAGCAACATATAAAAGATCGCTCTGCGAATGCTTGCTGTCAGCAAGGTCGATTCTTCCGTCGTCATCAGCCGCATCCCAACAAGCTTCAGGCCCCCAACACAGAGGTCCCAACCCATGTTGCGCTGATGTTCGATCAGAGGCCACGAATACGGCATTGTCCTGTTGATATTCTACAACGAGTTCGGCGGGTTCACATTCCCGGGTAAACATACGAACGCCGATGAAACTTGCTGAAATGACTTGGAAAGAGGTCGATGCGATCTCACGCGACGTGGTTGTTCTGATCCCTACTGGATCGCTTGAGCAGCACGGCCCTCATCTGACCCTGTTTACCGACTCGCTTTTGGCGACTTCGGCGGGTGAGGCGGTTGAACGCAATCTTCCCAGCAAAGTCTTGCTAACGCCGACGCTGTGGCTGGGCGCTTCGGGGCATCATCTCAAGTTCTCGGGGACGTTAAGCGCGTCGTTTGAAGCGTACATGGGGGCGATTGAGAGTGTTGTGGAGTCGCTCATCCCTCACGGGTTCCACAAGTTTTACGTGATCAATGGGCACGGGGGAAACACGGAACCGAACGGGATGGTGATGCGCACTTTGAAGGCGCGGCACCCAGAGATGACTTTTGGCCACTCGGGCTACTTCGGGTTTATTAAGCCTGAGGATTGTGCGGCGGTGATGGAGGGGCCACTCAAGCACATCAAGCACTCCTGCGAAGCAGAGGTCAGTCTGATCATGCACCTGCATCCGGATCGCGTCCGCCCCGATCAGCTGCGCAACGACGGCTTGAAGTCGAGCCCGTCGCTGCAGGGCGTCATCCACCACTTTGATGAGATGACGGAAGAGGGGTCGCTCGGCTACGCCAAGCTTGGCACGGCAGAAAAGGGGCGCAAGCTGTTCGAGCTCGCCATCGTGGGCGCAACCAAAGAGATCGAAACGATCGCCGATGGCTACGTGCTTGTCCAAGACTTTACGCCTTAAGCGTCGTAGCGTATGGAATCGGGGAAATCGCGATAGAGTCCGGCCTTATAGTCCACGACGCGCGAGTAGACCGCACGGTGAAGCTCTTCAACATCGGGCGCGCGAGTCGCTGCGATGTTAAAGGCGGCGTCGAGATCGGCAAGCTTGTGGAAGTCGATCTGGACATGGAACTCACCCAATAGCTCCGGCCCGAATCCGAACTTTCGGCGCTGTATCCGATACCCGCTCACCGTTCCTGCATTCTTCAAATGGTCAAGGTAAGTCTGAATAGCCCTGACCAGTTCCAAATCCTTCGCGCCAGGAGCAAGGTTTACCCAGATATGGTAGGTGTCCATATCGCAAGGCTACTCGACTAGATTCCCCTCTCCCCAGCAAGAGACTCACTGTACAATAGCAAAGAGAGAGGTTACGATGTTTTCGCAGCTTAACACTCAGCAGAAGTTCAGTTATGTGGTGATCTCGGCATTGGCGCTTGGGGCGATGGCGTTTGCGGGAGCGAGGCAGATTCGTTCCACGCAAGAGATCAAACTAACACCCATCGCTGTGGAGGAGCCTAGTGCGGCAACGCAGCCTGGGCCAAGCGTGCCTGTTGAGTTGGTTGTGGATGTTACGGGCGAAGTCGCCAAGCCGGGAGTTTATAAGTTTGGTGCGTCGGACAGGGTGCTTGATGCCATCGCAAAGGCGGGTGGATCCAAACCGGAAGCGGACATCGAGGCGCTGAACCAGGCCGCACCGCTGATTGATGGAACTCAGCTATATGTGCCCAAGAGGCAATCCTCGGATGAATCCAAGGTTGCCGAATCCTACTCGGGAAGAAACGCGAGCGCTGGCTCAAGCTATCAAAAGGCATCACGGGGGCAAGGCTCGAAGAAGCCAAAACTCCCCGCCCCGAACTCTATCAGCATCAATTCTGCAACGGCGGCACAACTCGAAACGCTGCCGGGTATTGGGCCGGTGACAGCGGCAAAGATCATCGAATACCGCAAAGCGAACGGCTCCTTCAAGTCGATCGACGAACTGGAGAAGGTTAAAGGGATCGGGCCAAAGAAGCTGGAAGCGGTCCGCAAGTATGTCCGACTCTAAGACTGGCATAATGAACCTATGCAGGCTTGGGCAACGGAGTGCAATGGGCGGGGAGAGGCTCGCACATGAAGGTCTGTATCGTTGGCGCGGGGGTATCGGGATTAGCCGCGGCACGCGCCCTTAAGCAGGCCGGCCTTGAGTCTGTGGTTTATGAAAAATCGGATATCCCCGGGGGGCGTGTCGCCACCGTGGAGGAGTCTAGCTACCTTTTCGATTCTGGGGCGACCTCGGTCGCTCCTCGAGGCAAGCACATCGAAAGAGCGATGCTTGAGGAGCTTGACCTCACAGATCTCGTCCGCGTCGCGTTGCCGATCTTCACTCACTCGTCCTTGCGAGTTATCGCAGGCGACTCCAAAAAGAACGCGATCCCTCGGTATGCGTATGCGAAGGGGCTTATCACTCTGCCCAAGCTCCTGGCGAAGGACCTGGATATCCGATTTGGCATCGAGGTTGAGTCGATTTATCGCAACGGGACCAAGGTTTACCGAGTGGCAGGGGAGGACTATGACGCCGTCATTCTCACGCCCCCTATTCCACAGGTGCGAGAGCTGCTAGCTTCGGCGGGAGAGAGTCGCCCTTTGGCGAATACGTCGTTCCGGTCGTGCTTGAGCATCTGCCTCGGATACCGAAGAGTGCTGCCAGAAGTGGGCTATCACGCGCTCCTCGACCCCGATCAGCGACACCCGCTTACCTGGCTCAGCCTGGAGTCTGTGAAGTGCCCCTATTATGCGCCCAAGGGGTGTACGTCTTTGGTCGCGCAGATGAGCCCACAATTCAGCCGAATCAATTTCGAGAACTCCGACGAGCAGATCGTCGAGCCGACGATTGAGTTCATCAAGCGCTTGTATGGGCAGGATTGGGATCAGCCGGAGGTGGCTCTCGTTCGGCGTTGGCGCTATAGCCAGCCGGAGATAACGGCGATGTTTGAGAATGTGAATCATCCCTCAGCGCGGCTGCTCATCGCGGGCGACGGAGTGATGGGGGGGCGTGTGGAGTACGCCTATGAGGCGGGATATCTTGCGGCTCAAATTCTTATCGAGCAGGCAAAATAAAAAGGTCCGGGCAACCACTCCCGGACCTTTATTCGTCTCACGGAACCGCTAAGGAACTTAGCGGAGAAGCGACAGAACCGACTGCGGAGCGCTGTTCGCCTGAGCGAGCATGCTCAGACCGCTCTGCTGCAGAATCTGAAGTTTCGTGAACTTCGACATCTCTGCGGCTACATCCACGTCGCGGATTGCGCTTTCCGAAGCCGACAGGTTCTCCTTGGCGACGCCGAGAGCTCGAATGTTCGACTCAAGAACGTTGCGCTGGAACGAACCCATTTCGCCTCGCGACTTGGCAACCTGGTTGATCGCCGCGTCGATGACGCTCAGTGCGTTGGTGGCGCCGGAAGCGGTCGTGATGTCCAGGTTGCTCAAGTTGAGACCCGAAACAGCGCCCGATCCAAGCTGCGAAGCCGAGAAGTTGCCGAGCGAGAGGTTTGCCGTCTGGTTGGCGTTTCCACCGACCTGGAACTGAGCAGAGCCCACGCTGGCGTAACCGATGGCAGTTGCCGATGTCGATGCACCCGGGGTGATCTTGATCGAGTTGCCGTCGTTGTCTGTAAGGAAGAGACCGCTCTGTCCACCGCGTCCACCGGTGAAGGTGACTGTGGTGACACCACCAGCTGTTGCGCCGTTCGTGTCGATGGACACGGTTGCGACAGCGTTGGTTCCGGTAGCGGTTGCAGTTCCGGCAGTATTCAAGATACCGCTGGCATCCGAAAGGACGATGTTGCCTCGGGTGCCGTACTCCGTGGAGGTGAGCGAAACGCCTGTGCCGCTGGTCAGATCGGCGGTAACGCCTGTCTGAGCGGAGACGCTGTTGATCTGATTGATCAGGTCGCCAACCGTCGTCGAAGATGTGGTGTTGAACGTGTAGCCGTTGATCGAGAGCTGACCTGCAGCAACCGTATCGGAGGTTGCCGTATAGATCGTTGCGCCAGCGATGGTTGCCTGGCTTGCGCTCGTCGTGACGGTCATCGTTACAACGGAGTTTGTCGTCAAAGCAGCGCTGTTGAACTGGCCGCTAAAGTACATCGAGCTAACGTTGCCCGTGCTGGTCACGGAAGCGGAAACGCCTGCGCTACCATCAAGCAACTTCTTGTTACCAAACTGAGTCGTCGAAGCAATTCGGTTGATGGAATTGACGATCGAGTTCAGCTGGCTCTGGTTTGCCTGGAGCTGGTCGGCGCTGAGCGTACCGGTGTTACCGGAAGCAACGGAAAGGCCACGAGCGTCGCGAAGAAGTCGGTTGACCTCGTCGAGAGCGCCTTCTGCGGTCTTTGTATAGTTGAGCGCGTCCTGGTTGTTTCGGACTGCCTGGTCGATACCCGAGATCTGAGCTCGGAAGTTCTCGGAAATAATCAAGCCGGCGGGATCGTCCGCAGCTGAGTTAATGCGAAGACCCGTCGATAGGGCCGTCATCGACTTCGAAAATTCTGCACTGGTCGATGTAAGGTTGCGCAGAGCATTCATAGCCTGCACGTTTGTATTCACGCGAAATGACATTTAAGTTGATCCTCCCTGAGTAACGAACTTTCGTTCGTGGTTGCCTGGGCCACCCTCCATCGGTTCGCCCCAAGGTCATCCTGACTTGGCTTCCGTTTCTGTTTTTCCTATTTGTGAAGGAATACCGGCTCGCAGGATTACCAGGGTGTGGAAAACCCGGTAATCCTGCGGAGTATCGCGAAAGTGTTAGGAGGCTTCTGCGGTACTTGGTTCAAGCGGCGTTGACGCCAACTTCTCAGACTCAGGATCCGTCCCTATAGACTCGGTTTCGGGCAAAACCGTGGTCCTGAACGGCTTGGATGTATAGCCCAACAGACCGGTGGCAACAGACGATAACCCCATGATCAAGAATGTGACGGCAAGGCCTATCGCTTGGATGATCGCGCCGCCGAGAATCTGTCCCACGGGCATGACACCCATCCCCAACATGCTAAAGCAACTGTTGACACGGCCCCGGAAGTTGTCGGGGACTGTCAGCTGCGAATAGGTGTTGATGGGAATTTGGAAGACCGGCATGATGATGCCTGCCGCAAGATTCCAGAACGCAAACATGTATATGTTCTTCGAGAAAGCCATTGCGGCAATCGTCACACCAATTGCGGCGATGCCCCAGATAAACGACATCCCTACCCTTACCAGTTTCAGCCTGCTCACCAGTGCGCTGCCAAGAACCATCCCGGCAAAGTAGGACAGCTCGCAGAAGGCAAGAGTCCCCGGTTTGCCGCCAAACCATTCGTCGTTTGCAGCCACGTAGGTGACCATAAACGGCGCGAAAATGAGGCTTGTGAGCACACTCAAATACAGCAGCATCATGAGTTCGCTGCGACTCTTGAGGTAGCGGATGCCCTCTACGAATTCGGCGAGCGGATGCTTGACGGCGGCGCCTTCAGGCACGATCGTCGGCAACTGCCTTGTGTAGAGCGTGGAGATCAAGAACGTCAGGCCGTTTACCGTCACCGCAGTGAGGAAGAACCACTTTTGCGACACACCCCACAGTGCGCTTAGAACCGTCGCTGACAAAGCCAGGCTCGCCATCGGCACGATGTTTCGGAACATCGCAAAGATCGCGTTCGCCTCCAGCAAATGCTCTTTGGGCACCAATCGCGGCATCGCTGCGCTTCGGGCCGGGAGCATAAATGCAGTGGCGATAGACAAACATGGCGCAACGACAAACAGCAGCCAAATGGGCGGAGTGCCCATGGTTGCGATGACCACCGCGAACATGGCGAGAATTGCAAACGGCGCGAGGTCCGCAATGAGCATGATTTTTCGCCGGTCGAACTTGTCGGCAACCACACCTGCATAGGCGCTGAAAATCAGAAACGGCAACGACTCGGCCGCACCGATAAGGCCGACCATTGTGTTCGAGCCCGTCATCTTCTTGACCATGAAGAGGAACAGGACATAGTACATCGTGTCGCCAAAAAACGACACAAGCTGGCCGATCAGCAGTAAACGAAATGGGCGTATGGATAATGCGCGGGATCGAAACATGGGGCCTCCGGGAAAGAGGGTCGGGCTTGCCTATCTCTCAACGCCTCCGATTCAGTTACGGCGTTAAGGCTTGGCCTGCGATTGTCGAGCCGGGAAGGAGATCGGCTCATCCCGGGGGTTATAGCTTAATCATGCTGTCCATCATGTTAGCCGGAGGTTGGGCCCTAGAGCGTGGGACCTGGGGCGTTAGGCCCGGGGATTGCGGAGAGGACTTATAAGACGGATACGACGTGTAGGACCTATAACCCTATTGCCCCAGACCTCACGCCCAACGCCCGAATGCCTGAACGCCCCAACGCCCCAACGCCCCAACGCCCCAACGCCCCAACGCCCCAACGCCCCAATCGTGCATTATTCAACCATGATCCGTCCATTCGAAGACCGTGACGCCGGGGCTGTGACCGCCATCGAGAACTACTCGATCCTCCATTCTCCCGCGCACTTCGGCATTACCCCGATTACCGCATCGGATACGCTGGACGCTTATCATGTGGGGCAAGGGCGGTATCCGTGGTTTGTGGCGGAGGAGGACGGCCGGGTGGTGGGGTTTGCGCGGGGCGGGCCTTGGAAGGCGCGGGAGGCTTACGCTCCGGCTGTGGCGGTCGGAGTTTATGTGGATGCGGAGTATCAGGGGAAGGGGATCGGGCGGCAGCTTTATGAAGAGCTTTTTAGGGCACTGCGGGAGGCGGGGACGTTTCACTGTGTGATCGCGGGGATCACGCTGCCGAACGAGGCGAGCGTGCGGCTGCACGAAGCGTTCGGGATGAAGTACATCGGGACGTTTCCGAACGTTGGCTATAAGTTCGGCAAGTGGTGGGATACGGGCTATTGGGTGCTGGAGATCGGGGAGATAGAAGTAGGCACAACCTAAGTTCAAACCCAGCCTGCCGGGTACCCTAATGAGCGCTCATGACCGCTTCCGAGCTGCGCAGGAAATATCTGGAATTTTTTCAGTCGAAGGGCCACACTTTGTACCCTTCTGGCTCGCTCATTCCGTTCGACGTGACGGGGCGTTTGGACGAGTCGCTGCTCTTCAACGGCGCGGGCATGGTGCAGTTCAAGCCGTTCTTTCGGGGCGTCGCCGAGCCCCCCAGCCGCCGACTGACGAACGTCCAAAAATGCGTCAGGACGGGCGACATTGAAGAGGTCGGAAATCTCTCTCACCTCACCTTCTTTGAGATGCTGGGCAACTTCAGCTTTGGCGACTATTTCAAGGAAGAAGCGATCGCCTACTCTTGGGAGTTTTTGACTTCGCCGCAGTGGTTGGGACTGGACCCCAAGCGGCTAAGCTTTACGGTTTTTGAAGAGGATGACGAGGCTTACGATTGCTGGGCAAAGCATGTGAGCAGCGTTGGCATCGACCCGGAAACGCGCGTCTTTCGGCTTGGCGAAGAGACCAACTATTGGCCAGCCGGAGCGTTCAGCAAAGGGCCTCCCGGACCGTGTGGTCCGAACTCGGAGATGTTCTACTGGACGTCTACCGATGTCCCCGTTCCCGGCATATCGGCAGGCGATTATTCACGCGAGCAGTGGCTTCACGACGACGAGGTGAAGAACTGGCTGGAGATCTGGAACGACGTCTTCATCCAGTTTGAATGGCAGGGGCAACTGCGCAATCCGGAGCGGCCTTCAGACGGTTTTGAGAAGTCGGGAATGCCGAACTTGCCGTTTAAGTCGGTGGATACCGGGATGGGGCTTGAAAGGACGGCGACCGTGCTTGCCGGGTTGAAATCGGTTTACGACACGGACGTTTTTGCGCCGATTATTCGGAAGATTGAGGAGATTGGGGGCAGCGGTGAAGCGGGGGGCCACCCCCACCCCGAACCCCTCCCCCGTCAAGGGGGAGGGGACCTTGCTGCGTCGGGAGAGGGTGATGCAAGTCTGCAGCCAGGCGATGATCGTCACCCCCACCCTGTTCGCTCCGCTCACAGCCTCCCCCCTCAAGGGGGAGGGGACTCAACCCCCACCCCTCAATCCCCTCCCCCTACTCCTTCGTCGCATGGGGAGGGGAATTCCTACCCCACCCCCAACCCCTTCCCCACCACGGCTTCGCTGGGGCAAGGAGGGGGCTATCGGTACGGCACCGACCCGGACAAAGACCGCGCTACCCGGATCATTTGTGACCACATCCGCACCGCATGTTTCTGTATCGCCGACGGCATTCTCCCCGGCAACACGGGTCGCGGATATGTGCTGCGGCGGCTAATCCGTCGGGCGGTGTTGAAGGGTCAGCGGGCGTTGGGGTTTGAGCAGCCGTTCTTTCACTTGGTTTATGAGGGCGTTGTGGAGGCGATGGGGGATCACTACGGTCAGCTCACCGAGCGGCGAGATGTGATTGTGGAGACGCTGAAGAGTGAGGAGGCGCTGTTTAGGCGAAGTCTAAATCTGGGGTTAGAAGTTTTCATTGAACATCTGCGAGAGGTTGCTCGCTCACAGGAGTTTGAGATTTCCCCTGCTACCTACTTAATTGCCACGGGAAGCGAAGAAGTTGAGATCGATCACATGTCTCTCGAAAAGGAGACAAGCTACGTTCGTAGGTTGAGTACAGTTCAAGACTTCAAGACATATTTTGAGGAACGTCACCTTGACCAGCGGTTAGAGGCAATGGCCCCTCCTGTTCCAATACTACGCGGCGAGTCAGCTTTCCAGCTCTACGACACCTACGGCTTCCCCCTTGAAGTCACTCAAGAGCTTTGCGAAGAAGCGGGCGTTTCCGTTGACATCGAAGGCTATGAGCGGGCGTTGAAAGAGGCTCAAGAGCGGTCGCGCGGGGCGTCGGGAATGGACTCCGTTTATGGCGGGGTAGAGATCACATTCCAAGTGCTGATTCAGACCGACGACGGCAATGCAACACCCACAGTGTTTCGGGGGTATGAGGAGACTGCGGTGCGGGCGAAGATCGTGGGGGCGATTGCGGTTGTTGAGGGGGCTGGCGGCGAGGCCGGGGACCACCCCCACCCCGAACCCCTCCCCCGTCAAGGGGGAGGGGACCCTGTTGCGTCGGGAGAGGGTGATGCAGGTCAGGGGGCAGATAACCCCACCCCCAACCCCCTCCCCACCACGACTTCGTCGAGGGAAGGAGGGGGCTCAGAAGAAACCCCCACCCCTCAATCCCCTCCCCCTACTCCTTCGTCGCATGGGGAGGGGAGCATGTTGATCGCCATCGCCCTTGACCAAACTCCGTTCTATGCCGAATCCGGTGGACAAGTCAGTGATGAAGGCACCATCGACGCCGGGAAATATCAATTCCGTGTCATAGACGTAACGAAACAGGATGGCGTGTGGGTTCATCTGACCGAGCCAGTGAATTTCGAGGACGACCTTGGCGCGGACATGGACGAAATCAACGCGAGCGTGCAGAAGCTGCTTTTTGGGCTGGACGCACAGGCACGGGTGGACGAAAGCCGACGCCGCGCTATCATTCGCAATCATACGGCGACGCATTTGCTCCATGCCGCGTTGAGGGAGGTTCTCGGAAAGCATGTCACCCAGGCGGGATCCTATGTCGGGCCGGACCGTTTGCGGTTTGACTTTACGCACGGCAAGGCCCTAACGCCGGACGAGCTTTCGACCGTCGAGCGCATGGTCAACGAGAAGGCCTTGCTGGCAAGCGAGGTGGTCATCCACAACGATGTGCCAATCGACATCGCCCGGTCGATGGGCGCGATGGCGCTCTTTGGCGAGAAGTACGGCGACCATGTGCGCGTGGTCGAGGTCCCCGGCTACAGTATTGAACTTTGCGGTGGCATCCACGTTCGCAATACCGCCGAGGTCGGCATGTTTAAGATACTGCACGAAGCAAGCGCAGCAAGTGGCGTACGGCGGATTGAAGCCGTCACCGGCGAAGGCGCTTACGACTGGGCCAAGCATCAAGAATTTATCCTGCGCGAGGCGGCGACGCTGCTCAAGAGCAACCCGCATGATCTGATCAACGCAGTGCAGAAGAGCATCGACCAACTCCGCGAAGAGCGCAAACGCTCGGAGCGAATGCGAACGCAATCCGCAGACGCAAGCCAAGGCCAAACGGTGATGCTGGGCGAGGTCGAGCTTGCCAGCCAAACGCTCACTGATGGCGACGTGAAGGACGCCAACTTGATCGTGGATAAGCTGATTGACGGGCACCCGAACCGGGTCGCGCTGGTGGGATTGAGCGCAGAGGGCAAGGTCACTTTTGTGTGCAAAGTTGGCGAAGAGGCGAAGGCGAAGGGCGCTCACGCGGGCAACTTGGTGAAGGCTTTGGCGGCAATTGTTGGCGGGGGCGGAGGCGGCCGGCCGGACTTTGCGACTGCTGGAGGCCGCGACCCTGGGAAGCTTCTGGAGGCGATGGCCGAGGCACAGAAGGTCGTGGCTGGCATGGTCGGAGGCTAACTTATGCCTGAGCTTTGTTGTCACCCCTCCCTCTGTTCACTACGTTCACAGTTCCCTCCCCCTCAAGGGGCGGGAACTTAACCCCCAATGGCCGATAGCTCTGCAACTCAGCCTTGGTCGCTCAGACAGGCGATCGAACCCGGTCGCCGTGCTGTCATCGCCCACTTCAAGCCGATCCTGCTCATCCAGTTTCTGCTCATCATTGTCGTTGTTGCCTACTACGCCTTCCCCGAAGTTCGCGAATTCAGCCGGTCCTTATCTCAACTTCGGGACCGTGGCGGAACCCTCTTTGCCGCCGCAATGTCAGGGTTTGCGGGAACGGTTGTGCCCGAACTTGCCAAGTTCCTCGCCGACCGAGGCAATTACAAGCCGACCAAGCCTGCCGATCACCTTTTTAACTTCCTGTTCTTTGCTTTCATCGGCGCGATGGTGGTGAATCTGTTTTATGTGCTCGCGATCCTCTTTGGCGATAAGCAGGACCCGCTCACCGTGGTCATCAAGGTTGCGGTGGATATGCTCATTTTCAGCGCGCTTATCTCTGCGCCAATCAGCATCACTTTGCAGCAGTGGAGGCTCGATGGCTATAAGATGCGAAAGACGCTGAGTCGGCTGAGTTTTGTCTTTTTCCGCGACCGGGTTTTGCCGTTGATCTTGGTGATTTGGGCGTATTGGGGGCCGGTGGGGCTGTGCAGCTATGCCATGCCACTGTCGTTGCAGCTGTGGGTTTATCTGTTCGCCCAAGCAGCCTATAGCTTTATGATCTTGCATATTGCAAGGGGAACGTAGATAACGATGAGTGAGGAACGATGAAGGATGAATTGGGAAGGGACACGGGAGGGCAACGCTCTGCGTGAAACAAAGAAACTTATTTCTCACAGAGACACAAAGAATCACAAAGGCACAGAGTGGGAGGGCAACGCTTCGTCGTTGCCGTACAACACCGCGCATGCAAGGATTCCTGCACCACAACTGATGCGCAGGCTTTGCGAGTTAGCGAGATAGAAAAGCCACGTCACGCAGAGGTGCCGAGTCCGCAGAGTTCGCAGAGGACTCAACCCCATCTCTGCGCTTTTTGCGAGCTCTGCGTGAAACAAAGAAACGCAGTTCTCACAGAGACACAGAGGACCACAGAGGCACAGAGTGGGAGGGCGGACCCGTGCAACACCGCACAGCGCAGGCAAGGATGCCTGCACCACAACTGATGCGCAGGCATTGCGACTTTGCGTGAATAAAAGGCCAAGTCACGCAGAGTTCGCAGAGGCCTTAACCCAATCTCTGCGCTTTTTGCGAGCTCTGCGTGAAACAAAGAAACGCAGTTCTCACAGAGACACAAAGAACCACAAAGGCACAGAGTGGGAGGGCAACGCTCTGTCGTTGCCGTTTTGGAGTGCGACGATTTACCGTTACCCTCCCGACTAACTTCCGACCTTCACTGGTGCGCCGCCCTGCTCAGATGACTTGTACGCTGCTTCGCTAAGCTCCATCACCCTCAGGCCTGACTCAAATGCGGCGGCAATCGTGTCCTTCCCGAGCACCGTATCGACAAAGTTCCGGTCTTGGTCCGTCTGCCGGGGAAGGTTTTCGCAGGTCAGTTTGCTGCTGTCGTTTTCTCGAATAGTCAACTTGCCGTCGCGCACAAAGAAGGCCCCACGCTCGCAGAAAATGGTGATGTCTTCGTGCCAGTTTGGCGCGTCGCCATTGATGGTGATCGTGCCCATCGCGCCGTTTGTGAATTTGACGCTGATGGCGGAATCGATGTCAACGGGCGTGCCTCGATTGTCGATAAAGGCATTCACCGACTCGGCTTTCAGGCCCGTGCACCAAAGCAAAATGTCCACCATGTGGCTGCCCGAATCCAACATCATCCCTCCGCCAGAAAGAGCCGGGTCTTGCCTCCAAGTGCCGGTTGTGAATCGCTTCCACTCTTGGCTCAGCAGGGCGGAAACCATCGTCACTTCGCCGTATTGACCGCTGTCGATCTCCCGTTTGATGCGGATGAATTCGGGTTGCGTGTGCCGCTGATAGGCGATCCCGCCAACTTTGCCGCTCGTTTCGCGCGCCTGAATGCACCGGTGGCAATCTTCGACGCTGGTGACAAACGGCTTCTCGGTGAAGACATGGAGTCCGGCGCTGAAGCTATCGAGAATCTGATCGACGTGCTGCGTGTGAGGCGTGTTGATATGGGTGGCATCGAGCCCGCCCTCGGCGAGCATATGCTCGTAATCGCAATAGACGCGGGCGTTGGCTAGGTGAGGGAAATCCCGCTTGGCGCGCTGGATCATGTCGTCGTTCGGGTCGGTGAGGGCGACCACCTCTGCGCCTTCCACTTTGCTCAGGAGGTCAAAATGCCATCGGGCGATGCCCCCGCAACCGATGAATCCGATCCGAACCTTTTCCATGGGTCGATGCTACCCCTGTAAACGATAAACGAGGAAGTAGGAGCGATGAATACGAAGGCCGAGAGTCGCTGCACTCCAAAGCGCGAATGAATTCACGCACTCCCAAAACTCTCCTCAAAAGCCACGAACGAAGCATTGCCCTTCCATGCTTCTTAACAATCTTAATCACGTCTTAACATTCAGCTACAACCCACCCTGCCCGAACTCTGTATCAGCTAGCGGAGGACAAAATGACGGAAAAGCAAACACAGCTTTATCAATCCATCCAGACCTTCGACATCGACGGAGGTCCCGTCCAATTCTCTTTCGCCCAACGGCTCGCCCGAGAGAACGGCTGGAGCCGGGATTACACCCAGCGTGCCATCGACGAATACAGAAAATTCCTCTTTCTATCGGCGGAGGCCGGACACCCGATCACACCGTCCGACGAGGTGGACCAGGTGTGGCACCTACACCTCACCTACTCCGACTCCTACTGGAACCGGCTCTGCAAGGAGGTCTTGCCGAGGCCGCTGCTCCACGGACCGACCAAGGGTGGCAAAGCCGAAGGCGAGAAGTTTCACGACTGGTACGCAAAGACCCTTGAGAGCTATCGCGGATTCTTCGGCGAGCCGTCCGCCGACATCTGGCCGGAAGCCAGAATTCGGTTTGGAGATGCCCCTTTCTATCAGCGTGTGAACGTGCGGGATAATTGGGTGATCCCGAAAGCCAGAGTCAAGCGCGGGGTTCGTGTTGGGCTGGCTTCGGTTGGCGGGATGATCTTGCTGGCGGGGTGCAACGCCCTCAGTGGTCCTTTGGGGGCGTTCCTGCTCGTGGGAGGATTCTTGGTGATCCTCTTCATCGTTATGCTCATCAACTTGGTCTTCCAATCGAGCGCGGCGGGCCGTCGAAACGACCCCAACCGGTCGGGACACGCGGGATGTGGAGGCTCGGGCTGCTCCTCAAGCTCTAGTGACAGCGGGCACTCGGGATGCGGTGGAGCGTCGGGATGCGGAAGCTCCGGTTGCGGAGGTGGAGGCTGCGGTGGGGGTTGTGGAGGAGGATGTGGCGGGGGCTGATTCTCACCCACGATGAACAAAAACGCTTGCCAACCACACCTAATTCTATGTGGGAGTATTGGAGAGTGTTGCGATGAAAATTCAAACACAAACATTGATTCCGGCAGCGCTGGCAATAGTTGCTGTCACGATTGCAGGCTGGGGTTGGCCGGAACGAGGCAAGAGCACGACATCAGCCCAAAAAGAGCCTGAGTTGTTGGCTGCTGTCCGAGAGTATCAGCAGTGGACAGTGGCAAACAAGGAGCCAAAAGTGATGGCTCGAGCCATCGATCTTCTCTGCCGAATGCCCACTCCCGAGGAGCTAAAGAAGGCCGAACAAGATCCTCATTACCAAAAGTTCATCAAGGTCTTTGTGAACTCGATTGGGGAAAAGGCGATGTTCAACACGTTAGAGATGCCGCCCGGCACACGCATCAGTGGGGCCGCATTCCCGGTTGGTTCGATCATCGTGAAGGAAAAACGCATCGGCAAGGAAGGGGAGATCGAGCTCTTTACGGTCATGCGAAAGCGTGAGAAAGGCTATAACCCCGAGTGTGGCGACTGGGAGTTTGCGACCGTCGATCCAAAGATGGCCAAGCTCACGAGTCAGGGGAAGATTGAGCTTTGTATGTCTTGCCACCAAGAGCAATCGAAGTTCGATTACACCTTCCGGACGTATTTTGATAAGAAGTGAGTAGGCGAGCAGGGGGTGAATCCACAAGCTCAAGCAGTCCCCCTGACACGATGCCTCAGCCCTTCGGGTTAAGGCTATTTTGATTGCTTTTAGCCTCAACCCTAAGGGGAGGGTTGAGGCATGTTAGAGTCCTTTTAAAGCCACCTTAGCCATTCGATGGTGCTAAAAGTTTGATGGCATGCGTTGCAGTGGCGTGAGGTTCTGTATTTCAGAATGACAAGCGCAAAGAAGACCCAGTGAATGAAGATGTCGATCAGGTTCGCGTGAGTCATTAGCGAGTGGTCGCGCCAGCGAACTTTTCGCAGGTTTGTAGACCCGCAAAGTGGGCAGTTCTGCGTGAGTTGAGGGCGTCGCACCGTTGTCAGTCTTACGCAACAGAGTCGTAGAGGTTGCGACTCTCTGCTCCTCCACTTTCGAAATCACGGTCGGTACCTTGCTTTGTGTGGCGTTGACCAGAGGTGGGCTCGCATTGGAGGGCCACTGTCCTCAGTGACCATTCTTGGACCCTTGGACATTGAGGACAATGTCCCTCCAGCCCCGAAACAAACTTACACCTCGATCAATAGAACTGACCACTCTTGGACTGGCGGCGATAAATCGCCGCTATTCAAAGCGCGAATAAATTCGCGCACTCCCAAGAGGGCTATGCACCGATCAGATTCAAAATCTCCTGCGTTCGCCGGACCATTAGATCGTGGTCGCCCCGGGTCTCCACATTCAGCCGGAGCAGCGGTTCCGTATTCGATCCCCTCAGGTTGAACCGCCACAGCGGAAACTCCACCGACAGCCCGTCAAGCTTATCCACCGTGCCACCAAGCGGGCCGTAATGGGCCTCGACTTTGGCAAGCGTTGACTGCACGTCGTCGACCTTCGTGTTCACCTCTCCGCTGCAAGGATACGCCGCGATCATCGCCCCGACCAGCTCACCAAGCGACTTCCCGGTCGAGGACACAAGCTGGGCGATCAGCAGCAGCGGGATCATGCCGCTGTCGCAATACCAGTGACTCTTGAAATAGTGGTGGGCGCTCATTTCGCCGCCGTAGGTGGCGTCTTCGGCGCGCATCTTTTCCTTGATGAAAGCATGCCCCGATTTGCATACAACTCCCCGCCCGCCGTACTGCTTGATGATGTCCAGCGTGTTCCAAGTGAGGCGTGGATCGTAGATGATCGTCTGGTCGGGATCGACACTGAGCAAGGCTTGCGTAAGCACGCCAACGATGTAATAGCCCTCGATGAACGCACCGTTTTCGTCAAGGAAGAAACAGCGGTCGTAGTCGCCGTCCCACGCCACCCCAAAGTCGAACTTCTCGGCCTGCATCCGCTCCACCGCCATCGCCCGCGACTCTTCAAGGATAGGGTTGGGGACGCCGTGGGGGAAGTGGCCATCGGGCTCCCAGCGCAGCTTTTCCACTTTGAGCGGCAAGTGCGGCAGGAGCGCTTCCAGAGCCACGCCCGCCGAGCCGTTGCCCGGGTCGAGCAAGAGCTTGAGCGGCTTGAGTTTGTTCACGTCGATCAAGCCCAAAAGGTGAGCGACGAAGTCCCGATAGACGCCCTGCTCGACGATTTTTCCCGAGCCTGTCCTCTCCCAATTCTTGTCGAAGGCGCGCTTTTCGATGTCGTTCAGACCGGAGTCGGAGCTAATCGGACGGCTCTCTTGCCGTACCATTTTGAGGCCGTTGTATTGGGGCGGGTTGTGGCTGGCGGTGATCATGATGCCGCCGTCGTAGCCGTAGAACGCGGTGGCAAAGTAGACCATCTCCGTGCCGACCATGCCCAGATGCACGACGTCCACGCCCGCTTCGTTCAACCCCTTGGCCAGCGCTTTGTAGAGGTCGGGCCCAGAGAGCCGGATATCGTAGCCGATGCAAACGGTTTTTGCGCCGGTGGAGTCGGCATAAGCGCGTCCGATGGCGTAGGCAAGCTCGGGGTTGAGCTCGTCGGGAACGATGCCACGAACGTCATACGCCTTGAAGCAGGCAAGGTATTGGCCCATTGGGGACTGTGTACCCGAAAAGCCACTTAGCCCACTGAAGCTTTCAGCGGGCGCTTAGAGTTTGGGCGTCAGCAAAACCAAAGGCCCAGGCTTATACTTCTGCTTGTCATCTGTCGCGCAAAGAATCTGTCCTTTCTCATTGACCCCGATGATGTGGCTTAAGATGTACGTTCGGGTGCCAGGCCAGAGTGTATTCAGGTCGTAGGCTCTGCCGTCTGTCCACAGCAAAGCATAGTCTTGGAGTTTGTCGTGTCCGTTGAATGTACGGAATTCTTGCTGACGGCCAAGTACCCAATCCTTCGGACCGAACGTCATGGCGTAGGCTCCACGCGAATCCACCTTTCCGTTCCCCGACGTCCTTGCGAACGGAAAGATTTGCGGTTTGCCTGCGGTCCAAACTGTCGGTTCGGCAGGCTCTGCAACGCGGTAATAGGATTCGCTCATCGCGCGAAACAGATACATATGCTCTTTTGAGACGGCTCCGGCAATCCGTCCGCCCTCGTCGATCCACTCTGCCTCGCCGCTAATGTAGCCCTTTGGATACGGCAAGAACTTCGCCTCGCCCTTTGCATTCCAGAAAATCGCCGACGTTGTGAGGCTTACCTGTCCGTCCCCAAGGGACCGCTCGTGGGAGATTGAGCCCACAGTCTCGCCCTTTGAGTTGCGCCTGCCAATGATGGTAATCGGATCCCACACCCCATTCAGTGGTACGAAGCCGGTGGGATATTTCATGCTCAACCATTGCGCCCCATCCCAAGTTTGCACGTGGTTGGGGTCGGTCTTCGTTTGATCGGGAATGGGCGGGGCATAGAGGGTCGCCTTTGACGGCAGAAAGGAGCTTGGACTTGGGCTGATTTGTATTTCGCCTTTTCTCGGCACCAAAGCGTAAATCATTCGAGTGTCATTCGCCGAAACCTGCTGTATGACAGCAATGCACATGCGGGAGTCCTCTGCCCACATCAGGGATTCCAGGCCCTGAACGCCCCCAATCCCCTTGAAACTCACCCGAACCTTTTGAGCCCCTTCGTACCAAACACATTCTTGAGTGGCTTCTCGTGCTACTGCGACGGTGTTCAGCGTTAGCGCGAATTTGTCGCGAGGTGAGAAGGTGTCGGTGAATGCTCTTCCAGTAAAGGATGGGGCTGCCCCAAGTAGGTTGACAGCGAGCGCTGCAATAACTCCAATCATTCTGTCCCTCTAAGCGTCGTACAATTCTTTCAACTATAGATGAGAACGTCGCAATCCAAGTTCGATTTCGGCGAACTTCCCACCATCGTCATTCCAAAAAATGTAACCCACCAATTGCATGAACCGATTACATCTTTCTGGGCTCTGGAACTCCGAGGAAGCAGATATTGAGCGACCGCAGACTGATTCGCAGAATCTTGGACGGAGACAACGATGCCGCAGAGCGTTTCGTTCGGCAGCACTATCCTGGCATTCACAGTCAAGGCCTGTGCAAGACCAAAGTTATTCCCATCGGTGCGGGGCCAGGATCGTTTTCCCTGCGGTTGAACTGGGCCGCGCCACGCCGCATCCCAGTAAACACAAGCTCCAGACTGTTAAACGACTTCTTCGCCGTGTCCCATTCCCCGCGTCCATACATCTTGGCGTCGTAGCCCCGGCGGGCCGTCCCGAGCTGCACCGAACCCGAGTATTCGATCTGCATCAGGCTCCCTGATTGGCTCAGTCGGCGCATCGTGATCGTCGCCTGCTTCACTTCGCTCGCTTGCCAGGTTGGGACCTGTCCGCGCACGTTGTCGACCAAGACTTCCTGGGCGATCCGGCTCACTGCGTCGGATGAAACCGCTTCAGACGCCGTCCCGGAAGGGACAAACGTCGAAGCAGACGGAAGGCCGATCCAGTTCTCGTTCCACGCCCACTTCACATAGTCGGGGAAGAACTCTCGATTGCCCGTCACTTCATCGAACCGGGCCCCGCTCCTATCGCCCGCGCCGCGCGGCAGGTCACGTACATTCACGCGCAGAATAAGTTCGCCTCTGATCCCGGGCGGAAGGGCTGACTTAACAGTCGGGACCGGACTGTTGGCGTAGTTCTTTTCTTTGCGAAGCGTCTCCCACCTTTGCAGGGCGCGGCTCAGACGTGCGCGAATGTCGCCCGCATCGCCCGACGCGGCAAAGCGGCCTTCCAGGTATTCGGCGTTCGGGCCGATCATGTAGATGCCCTGCTTGGTGCCGGGATGATTCCACGCCCCCGGAGGCATGCTCTCGCCATATTTCTTGAAGAAAACGTGCTCTGGGTTGTCCTTGACCCGGTTGAGGTTGCCTGGATCTTCGGGATAGAGCATGTAAACCTCGTCGGCGACGGTGACGAACTCCTTGCTGAGCTTCTTGATTTCGGGGTCTGACCAGACCAGTTGGCGTCCGCGGACGCCGTTATTTCACGTACAGCCGAGAGGATGTCCGTTCATGGTCCAGAACAGGAGGGGGCGTCCGAGCCTCTTCGCCTCCTGCACGGCGGGCCAGAACTGGTTTCGCCAGCCGATGTCTTTGTACGCCTCCTCTTTGGCGTCGGGCTGGATTGTGGCGATCAATGATCGGTAGTTCTGGGCGTTCGGCTCGGTGGCTTGAGCCTGACCGATGAGGGCGGCCAGCGTTAGTGTCGTCAGCATGCCTCTATCCTAACACACGCGAATACCTACGATACAAGAAGATAGGTTTTCGCTCGCAGACCTGCGAGCATCACGATCAGCCTATCACCCACCGCCGATAGCGTCCACCGAGAGCTCGATGTAGTAGAGTTTGTCGTCTCGGAAGAGATAGTAGTTCGAGTACTTGACGCCCATCCCATCGGCGTTGAGCGGTGTCTGCCGCGTGTAGACAAGCTCCTTAGCAAGAAACCGTTTGCTCCAGAACGCCTTTTGCGGCTTGCCGAGAATCTGTTTGACCTCTTGCTGAGACATGCCGAGGTGGATGCCAAGGTTCGTTCTGGGCTTGATCGAGCCTGATTGGAAGTTGCGCTTCTCCTCCTCAATGCGCTGAGGAATTTCATCATCAGCGAGTTCATCGTGGATGATGCCTTCGTTTTGCAAGATCGAACGCAAATCGGCGCTTAAGACCAAGCGCCTGTGGGAACCGTCTCAGTCGGCGCCGGAAAAGAGATAGAGCTTTTGCTTTGGGTCAAAGACAGACTGATGATAATCGTCTGCCGACTTGGCACCGATTGACGTATCCATTGGAGCTTTTTGCCCGAGAGCCAACGCACTCATCACACCAATCAACAAGAGTGTTCTCACGAACTTTATTATCAATCAGTTACTGTCACTTTGAATAAGAAAAATCGTGGTTCTCCCCTGGCAGGCCATGTGGTTGAGAGCCATTCAGGTAAGACTGAGAGCATGGCCCCGCTCAGTCGCCGGGAAAAGATCGAAGCGATCGTTTTCTATGCGGCGACTTCTTTGGCGACGATCTTGTGGTGGGGGCTCCTCCTTGCCAATCCACAGAGTCGAACGCCGTTCTTGGGGGCTGACTTTGCCGACCGCTGGCTGTGGGTGTTGTTTTCGCCGGATATTCTCTCGGCCCTTGTTATGTCCACCGTTATGGTGTGGGCGATTGTCCGATCCCACTGCATCGCGCCAGCCTTGGCTTGGGTGCATTTCGGGGCGCAAGGCTATGCGTGGGTGATCAGCCTTGGCCTTGCAGTGATTGATTCGCGGGCGTACTGGGGTGTCGTGGCCATGACCCTTTCTACCGGCCCTGCCTTGGCGTTTGCGATTCGGATTCAGGGGAGCAACATCTTGTGGGGCGCTTTCCAGTTTGCTTACCGAGAACAGCGGACTCCGAAGGAGTATTGGACGAGGGCTTTGAAGCAGACCTTCTGGATGTGGACGATCTTCTTGCTTTTGATCCCGGCGGGCATCGCATTAAGCGAGCGAGCCTTGGGATGGGATCGGCACTGGATCACGGATAACTGGCGATTTGCTGTTGCCGCAGTTCTGTTCACGTTAGGAGGATCGATAGGGTTGTGGGCTGGAAAAATGATGGCGGATACCGGGGATGGCACACCACTCCCTTCCGAATGCACTCGCAAGCTTGTCCTGTCGGGGCCCTACCGCTTCATTCGCAACCCAATGGCGATGGGGGGCACTCTGCAAGGCATCATGGTCGGGCTTGCTTGGGGTTCGCCGCTGATCATGCTCTATGCGTTCATCGGCGGAGTCTGGTGGGAGGTTCTGGTGCGGCGGCTTGAAGAAGCACACCTTGAGGCCACGTTTGGGGACGAATATCGGGCTTATCTGGCACAAGTGCGGTGTTGGTGGATTGGACGAAGCCGGAGGATGTTAGGCTTTATTGGGCATGGAGCGGCGGTTGAGTCTCAGGATTTGCCTCTGAGCGTCTAAACTATCCCCATGCCAGCAAAGCTTCTTGGCGCGCACATGCCCACTTCGGGCGGACTCGGGATGGCCGTTCGTCGCGGCAAAGAGATCGGCTGCACCGCCATCCAAGTCTTCACCTCCAGCCCGCAGCAGTGGAAGGCCAAAGAGATCACCGACAAGATGGTCGAGGACTTCAAGGCCGCCAAAGCCGAGACCGGAATCAACTTCGTCGTGAGCCACGACAGCTACCTTGTCAACCTCTGCGCCCCGACCGATGAGAATAAAGAAAAGAGCATTAACGGGCTCAAGGCTGAGCTGAACCGCTGCCATCAGTACGGTATTCCTTATGCGGTTTCGCACATGGGCTCGCACATGGGTCAGGGCGAAGAGGAGGGCCTGCGCATCGTCGCCGAATCAGCAAAGATCGTGCTGGACGAAACACCCGACGACGTGACCATCCTCATGGAGACCACTGCCGGGCAGGGCAGCGCGCTGGACTACAAGTTTGAACATCTGGCCTGGCTGCTGGAAGCCATGAAGGGGCATCCCCGGCTGTGCGTCTGCCTGGACACCTGCCATATCTTCGTCGCGGGCTACGACATCTCCACCGAAGAGGGCTACGCCAAGACCTTCGACGAATTCGACCGGCTGGTCGGAATGGACCGCCTTAAGGTGATCCACTGCAACGACACCAAAAAGCCGCTCGGCAGCAAGGTGGATCGGCATGAAGCGATCGGGAAGGGGTTCATAGGGCCGAAGGCGTTTGAGCTGATAGTGAATGATCCGAGGTTTGAGAACGTGCCGATCCTGCTGGAAACTCCGGAAGCGGAAGCCATGCACCAGGTGAACCTGGAAGTTCTCATGAGCTTGCGGAAATAGGGAGTTTCTCGCGGAGTCCGAGGCTAATGAAGGACTTGCGGAGATTTCTCACAGAGGCACAGAGAACCACAGAGTGCACGGAGGGGCATTGTGGCCCTCATCAGCTGAGTTGAAACCGAGGAACCTGAGGAAGAGAGGCTTCCTGTTAATGGGTGAAGTGTACTTCGGGCGCTGAATAGACTTACACAGGCCGTTCGTTCAATGCCCATGCAGCCCCATGTCCTCAGTGCTTTCAATTGGTATCTCTGTTCTCTGTAGTTCTGTGAGCAATCTGCCGTCACCACTCAGTACCCCTCTACTCCAGTAGGAGTCCCGACGGCCTCTACACCCCGCAGGTATCTGTGTGCTCTGTGGTCCTCTGTGCCTCTGTGAGAAATGTTGAGCAACCTCCGCGAGAAACCGTTATCGAATACCTCGCTCTGTGAGAAACTACAGTTCATGAACAAGGCCCGACTCAACGAGGTGACCGGCAAGATCGTGGACATTGCCTACAAAATCCACTCCCAGTACGGGCCAGGGTTGCTTGAATCTGCTTACCAGTCGCTGCTGGAATACGAGCTTTCCAAGGCAGGATTGCGGTTTGAATCCCAAAAGGCGATTCCGATCATCCACGAAGGAGTCCACCTTGGTGATGGGTATCGAGCCGATCTTCTTGTCGAAGGGTTGGTCATTGTCGAAGTCAAGTCGATAGAAGCCATCGCCGACGTCCACATCAAGCAGATCCTGACTTATCTGCGATTGAGCGGCGTAAAGGTCGGGCTTTTGATCAATTTCAATACGGCGCTCATCAAAGAGGGCATCAAACGGCTGATCCTATAGTTTTTATCATCGTGCAAGTCGCTTTATTGACGGAGCGGCACCCGTCCCTGGTTGAATCTCGCACTGAGATAGACTCACATCATGAAGCGCGTTACGCTCGGACAGTCCGACCTCCAGGTCACCCGCCTTGCCTACGGATGCATGCGCATTGCCGGAACCTGGAACCCCGCCGACGTCGACGAAGGCCGCCGCAGCCACGCCTACGCCTGCATCAACGCCGCCATCAACGCCGGATACAACCTTTTCGACCACGCCGACATCTACTGCCGGGGCGAGTGTGAGCGGCTGTTCGGAGACGTCCTGCAAGCCCAGCCCGGACTGCGCGACCGTCTTCTCATCGCCACGAAA
The DNA here is from genome assembly GCA_019638775.1 of Fimbriimonadaceae bacterium. Taxonomy (NCBI): domain Bacteria; kingdom Bacillati; phylum Armatimonadota; class Fimbriimonadia; order Fimbriimonadales; family Fimbriimonadaceae; species Fimbriimonadaceae bacterium. The sequence continues at coordinate 939,057 of JAHBTD010000001.1, forward strand.
TGCGGCATCCGCCAGCCCGCCGACCCCCACCCCGACTCACCCCACAGATACGACTTCAGCAAGGAGCACATCCTGTGGTCGTGCGAAGAGTCGCTCAAGCGGCTGAGAGTAGACACCATCGACCTCTATCAGCTCCACCGCCCCGACGCGCTCATGAACCCTGAAGAGATCGGCGAGGCGTTCGTCAGGCTCCACGAACAGGGCAAGGTGCGCTGGTTCGGCGTCTCCAATTTCTATCCGTCCAGCGTCTCGGCCCTCCAGGCCGGACTCCCCTTCCCGATCGTCGTGAACCAGATCGAAGTCCACCTGCGCAGGCTCGACCCGATCTACGACGGAACGCTGGACCAGTGTCTCCAAAAGAAGATCGTTCCGCTCTCCTGGAGCCCGCTCGGAGGAGGATTCTTCGTGCGAGACAACGACACGCCCGAAGTCCGTCAGCACGCCGAAAAGCTGATGGAGATGCTGATGTCGGTCGCCGAAAAGCACGAGACGACCTGGGCCGTCATCGCGCTGGCATGGCTGATGAAACACCCGAGCGGGATCATCCCGATCGTCGGCTCAGCAAACCCGGACCGAATACGTGAGATGGTGCGCGCGGATGAGATTGAGATCGACCGTGAAGACTGGTACCGCATCTTCGTCGCCGCGAGGATGGAGCGGTTGCCGTAGCAGAAGCAATCAGCAATCAGCGATCAGCAATCGGCAATCGGCAATCGGCAATCGGCAATCGGCAATCGGCAATCGGCAATCGGCAATCGGCAATCGGCAATCGGCAATCGGCAATCGGCAATCGGCAATTTTCAGACGTCGTTGTGCTGCCAAACTGCCTCTTGATCTAGCTATAATCTCTCAATCGCGAAGGCCGCTCTGTCGTGGAGTGGTTGAAACGGGGAAAGTCCGGTGAGATCCCGGCGCTGTGCCGCAACGGAAATGATTCCATTGACGATTGCAGATTGACGATTTGAACCCAAATCCAAAATCGTAAATCCAAAATCGAAAATGAGTTTAGCCCGAATGCCCTCTTTGCGATCGAAATCTGATCGGTCACCTACGAGCATAGGGCCAAGGCAGAGGGCGTGCACCGCCCAACCCCTTCCTCTCTCGTCGATGACCCCCAACGGCCTGCTTGGCTCTGGGGTCATTGCGTGCGAGGCTTTGCCACATTGGCGAGCTTCGCAAGCCGTTACCCCCATTGCCAAAGTCGGCTGCACAAGGAGGTATCGGTGAAAAAACACAACAAAGCATTTACCCTCATTGAGCTTCTCGTCGTCATTGCGATCATCGCGATCCTGGCGGCTATTCTCTTCCCTGTCTTTGCTCAAGCCAAGTCGGCGGCAAAGAAAACACAATCCGTCTCTAACCTCAAGCAGATCGGCCTTGCCTGGCAGATGTATGCAGGCGACTACGATGACGTCTGCATGAGGGTGCGCACCTGGGACAGCGCAAAATCCTACTACTGGTGGGGCAGCTTCGACGGGACGACACTCCGGGAGAGTGAAGGGCTGCTCTTCCCTTACACCAAAAACAAGGGCATCCAAAGCGACCCGACGTTCGCGGACACCCTGCGCACGGTGATCGGATTCACGGGATACGCCTATAACTACAGCTATCTAAGCCCTTCGTCATACGCTCCGCCGACATGGGATGAGGTTCCGTCACCCGTCTTAATGTCGCAGGTCGGGAGCGTGTCTGACACTGTCGCCTTTGCCACGAGCGCAAGAGTTAACAACTGGTCGTTTTCATCGCCGGTTGTTGAGGGGAACACCTATTTGGAGCCCCCTTCTTCGGACTTTCCCACCTTCCAGGGTCGACATAGTTCTCGTGGGGCCGTGCTGTGGTGCGATGGACATGTGAGTACATTCACACCCACCTATCGCAGCGGCACGTTCGGTTATGGCAACGATGCTGCCGTGTTCAAGCGGTTTCTTGTGGGTGATATCGACAAAGATGGAGACTTTACTACCGACGAGCTCTTCGATCTCGAATAGTGGAGTCGGTGGGTGCCTCAGGGCTTCTCGCCCGGAGGCACCTGCTTCAGAAGCCATCTTGTCCAGTAACCGAGTTCCTTTTTGAGATACGCTTCTGCTTATGGACTTGGGAATTGCTGGCAAGGTGGCGATGGTCGCGGCGGGATCGAAGGGGATCGGGCGGGCGACAGCGAAACTCTTGGCGCAAGAGGGGTGCCACGTGTCGATCTGCGGGCGTGATGAAACCAGCCTCCGGGCTGCCCAAGCCCGAATCCTCACAGACTCAAATGGCGCAAAGGTTCATATCTGTCAAGCCGACGTGACCCAAAGCAGCGACCTTGAGCGTTGGTTTGGCCTCACTGTTGACGAGCTTGGGCCAGCGAGCATTCTTGTCACCAATACCGGCGGTCCACCGGCCGGGCTCGTCGATTCGCTTACAGACGAACAATGGCAGCTCGGTTTCGATTCCACAATCATGAACATCGTACGGCTATGCCGTCTTGCGGTCCCAACTATGAAAGCGAGCAGTTTTGGGCGGATCGTCCATATCACTTCTTTGGTCGCCAAGGAGCCTAGCCAGCTCCTTGCCATTAGCTCCACTCTGCGAGCTGGAATTATGGGCTTGATCCGAGTCCAGGCAACCGAGTACGCGGAGCACAACATCACTGTGAACGGCGTACTGCCTGGGCACACGCTTACGGACCGCCAAACACACCTCGCCGAGATTCGCGCTGAACGAGAGGGGATTACGGTTGATCAGGCCCTGCAGAATCAGGCTGCAGCCGTACCGATGAAGCGACTTGCCGATGCGGATGAGATTGCGGCGGCGATCGTCTTTCTGTGCTCGATGCAAGCGGGTTACGTTACGGGAACGAATCTATTGGTGGATGGTGGGTTGACGAAGGGATTGGCATAGCTTCCGAGCCTTCCTTTGTTTGAGTGGAGTGTGCTGAGGGGTTGGCTCCAGATGCATCCTTTGGAGGCTAAGACGGCATGAGCTGCATCCCGAACTTACGGGCTCCTGTCTACGTCACCCTCACCCCGTTCGCTACGCTCTCGGACCTCCCCCCTCAAGGGGGAGGAATCGTAAACTGCCTCCAGATGCGTCATTTTGGGGGCTAAGACAGCGTTTGCCGCATCCCGAGCTTACCGACTCCCGTCAACGTCACCCCCACCCCGTTCGCTACGCTCTCGGACCTCCCCCCCTCAAGGGGGAGGAATCCTGGCGTGTATCTACACGTGTCATTTGGACGCTAACTGTAATCTCCTGTCAGTCTCCACCCCCTGCCCCCTCCTCATTAAGTCTTCGACATTAACGAGGAGGGGGTTCTGGGAGATTGATTTAGGCGTACTTAGTGCGCAAGTTCTGGGCTGCTGCGACGATGTTCCGCATCTTGTTCGCAGCAATTTCGTCCTCGTTGACTGGGCGCATCGAGAATGTGGCAAAGCCGCAATCGGGATTTAAGAACAGCTTCTCTTTAGGAATGACCTTCAGCGCTTCTTCGACGCGGGAGACGATCTGCTCGACCGATTCGACGTCTTCGGTGCGTGGGTTAACGACGCCGTATCCCAACTCCTTGCCGGGAATGGCGATGAGGTCGCCCGCTCTCGGGGTTGCGTATTCGAGTACGAATTGAGGCACATTCATCTGCTCAAGTGAGGGCAGCAACGGGCGGTAGTTGCCCTGAAGTAAGGTCGATTCGTCTTGGCTCCAATTGCCCCGGCAGATATGAAGACCGGTTCGAACATTTCCAGCTGCCTTGATGACACGATTGATGAGAGAAACGGCAAACTCCAGTTCTTCGGCGGGGTCTTTGCGCGACGCCAAAGCCGCACACATAAACGTCCGGGTTTGGCCCTGAGTGAATACCAACTCCGTCAGGATCGGCTCGTCGAACTGAATGAAGTCGGCACCCTCCTTTACAAGCGCCTCCACCTCACGGCTCAATATCTCCACCACATCTTCACCGAGCTCCTCTTTGGAGGCGTAATATTTCGAGGCAACTTCGGGCACCCACATCGCCCGAGTGAGGATATAGGGGCCGGGCAGCGGGATTTTAACGGGCTTGTCCGTATGCTCCTTCACGAACCGAAGCTCATTCAGTGCGAGCGGCTCTCTTTGCTTGACCTTGCCGACGCACGTCGGGTTACTGATGGCATAGGAGGGCACGTCGAGCGTTTGGAGAAGCCGCTCAAATCCGGCCTTATCCTCCACATAGTCGAGCATCTCGCCGAGGGACATGAGCTGCACGCCTTCCAGCTTTTCCGCAACGAAGGAGTAGAAGTTATCTCGACGCTGCTCGCCATCGGTGACGATATCAACTCCAATCTCTTCTTGGAGCTTGAGGAGGCGAGCTACCTCGCCATCGGCAACCTTGTTGAACTCTGAAGACGTTATTCGCCCTGCTCGCTTCGCCTTTTGGGCTTTGAGCAGTTCCGACCGTCGAGGCCAAGAGCCGACCATCGTTACTGGGAAAAGCGGCAGGCTCATTTGAAGAACCCTTGTCTTGTTACAGCGTCTTCAAGTTGCCAGAACCCGGTGGTTCGCCCCTCTTGCCACTCCTTCAACCCCTCCATGTCCATCATCTCTTTGTGCTCTGGATTGTCGTAGCTCATCGAATGCAGGACCTTCAACCAGTCCGATTCGGTGGATGAATCGAAGCCGTCGCGGACGGTAAAGACGCAGTGGTCGAACGGGGGAGTCGTGGCGAGGATTTTGTACTTTGCTGGGTCAGCCGTTCCGTCCGACGACCAGAGTCCCCAGTTCAAATCCAGCACACACGTAGCATCGGCGTTGCCGTCCATCAAGCATTGCAAGGCGTCACGCTCACCGCCAACATGGTCCCCATGCTTGCCGACCAAAACGTCGAACCTCTTGACGAAGAAGTCGCGGCCCGGTTCCAGGCCAGCGTCTTGCATGAGTCTAATCGGGATGAGCGTAGCTTGCGGAGAATCTTTCGCTCCAGTTGCCAGGGTCTTGCCCCGAAGGTCTTGCAGGGCATTGATGCCGCTGTCTGCCTTGACGACGATATGCGTCACCCGATCGCGATCGGTGTCGCGCATGGCAATGGCTCGGCACTGTGAACCGGAACGGTGTTGGGCATCGACCCACGCCAGCGGTGAATTCCATGCGATGTCGATCTGGTCGTTCAGCAGAGCGGTGACAAGCTGTTCGTAGTTGCTGTAGAACACGTAGTCGATATCACAGCCGTTCTCAACAAAGTACTTTTTGATGATCTCCCAGATGGAGACGACCTTCGGGTCATAGGCGACTGCGCCGACCAAAACAGTTTTTGCCATTAGAACAACTCCATTCCGCAAAGCGCTTTGCCTATGAAGTCGTGAAGGACGTCGGAAGTGGGGGCCATGACACTCATCGCGCGTGCATCCCTAAAGGATCGCTCGATGCCTAGTTGCTTGCTGAATGCCGCGCCTCCGCATGCCTTCATCGCCAGGTCCGTCACGTCCATAGCGGCATCCCCTGCCATCGCTTTCGACTGCAAAATGTGAAGCATCGCAGTGGGAGCACCGGATTCAGCAGCATCGATGGAGGAGGCGAGCAGCGCTCGCGCCTTGTCGGTTTCGATTCTCATTTGAGCAAGCCGGACCCGAAGGTTCGGAAGGTCGGCAAGCTTGGAACCAAGATGCTCGAACTTATTGCCGGTTAGGTGCTTCGCCGTAGCCTGCACAGCGCCCTCAGCCACGCCGACCGAGACAGCCGCGTTGCCAAGCTGGAACTGTGGCAAGACAATGCCCATCATCATGCCAAAGGCCTGGTCGGGCTCGCTTAATCGTCTTGATGTGGGGACTTTGCAGTTCTCCAGCGTCATGGGAGCGCTGGCATTTCCCCGCATGCCTAAGGCGTCCCACGGCCCAGCAACGCTGAATCCGTCGTCGGATTTAAGGACGAGTACCAGGTCGATACCGGAGTAGGTGCCGGTCGTCGCGACATAGCCGTCGGCATGGCCCGCCGAGGTGACCCACGATTTCTTCGCGTTTAACGTTATCTGCCCTTCGCTTTCGGTTGACCTGCTCACGGGCGCCCAGAAGTGGCTGCGTGATCCCGCTTCGCTCCAAGCAAGGGTCGTCAGGTGTTTTCCTTTGGCGGCTTCGCGGAGATGATCGCCGGCAACTTCTGGCTTGGCGCTATAGACAGTCAGGCCACAGAGATGCATCAGATAGACCATCGCTGTGGAGGCACACGCCTGGGCAACCTCGTCCAGAACGGCAGCGGAACACCGCAACCCTGCGCCCATGCCGCCGAAGTCCTTCGATATGGTCAGGCCCATCAGCCCGGAATCACCCAGCGCTTGAAGTCCTGCGGCTGGGAACTGGCTTTGACTGTCTACAGTCTCTGCGTTCGGTCTAATGACCTCATTGACTACTTTGCGGGCGGTATCTACGATGGCGAGTTCTTCAGAGTTAAGTCGGTACATAGCGAATCACATATGGCGAAAGGTGACATGCACCTTTGCGCTTTTTGAGAAGGTTTGGAACAGCGACGATGAGCGCAAGGCTTCTTCCCATGCGCTCTCCACGACGGAGTCGTCGCCGTCTGTCGATGCAAAAAATGAGATGTCGATGGCTTCGATTGCGGGGTTTCCTTCCTCCCCGATTACACCGGCCGCGACCATCGGGCTGTGCAGGTCGGCAAAGAGGGTTGCCTCCATTGCGTCCACCAACACCCGCCTACGGGTGAGGGAACGCTCGAAGCAGCCGTTGATATCAGCGGCAAGAGCGCCGAGTATCGTTTGGATTGGATCGGGGGCGGATTCGACCCCGGAAGTGGAGACACGCGACAGAATATTCAGGCTGGATTTGCCAGCGAACACTGTCGAGAGATTGCGAGCGGCACGGACCCGTACCGACCAGCGCGGATTCACGCAGGCCCCCATCGAGATAATGGGATATAGGGTCGCATTGCCCTTTAGTCTACGTGATCTGCGTTTGGGTTTACACCCACCAGGCTCCACGAGGTGGTTGTTCTTGCAAAGACCTGAGTCAAAAAAACGGCCCGGAGAAACTCCGAGCCGATGTAATGCAACTGCCAAGAAACTATTTCTTCTTGCGTCGGCGAAGCAATGCGATGGCACCCACACCGAGAGCCGCAAGCGAGGCTGGCTCTGGTACTGGGCTCATCTGGCCTTGAAATCCGCCATCGGTAGAGATATATCGCCAGGCATCACCGGCAGGCGAAGCCGCCGTCTCGTAAGAGTTTGCGTTTGCAATTAGCGAGGCATAGTTGCTCGTTGTGCTGTCGAGTTTAACCGCACCAGATGTGAGGTCAAACGTGCCGCTCGTCTCGTGCAAGATCTCCCAAATTGCAAGCTGCAGAGCTGCTGCCTTTGTGTTGTTTGTCAAGGCGTCGCCGTAGAACTGCGTCACCATCTGCCCGGCCTTTGTAAACTTCGGGCCTTGGGTAGAGGTGAGAGCCTTGGTCACATTCCAAGGGCCGTTCCCGGTTTGCTGAGTGGTGAGATCGCCACAAAGGGTGATCGTGTCCACTCCGTCAATCTTGTATTTAAGCGAGCCCGCAAACCAACTTCCGGGCTGTACGGAGCCGGACATCTTGACGGTCTGGCCCTTATTCGTCCCAACGAACTGCATTGTTATGGCATGGCTTGATGCACCAACCGCAAACAATGAGATAACTAAAAATGCTCTTCCTTTCATGAATACACCAACCAACTGTTGGCGTTGCAGGATGTGTGCCAGGGGTTGCTGAGTCCGGGGCCATGCTGGGAATGCAAGCGGAAATCAGGCAGGTTTGCGGGTTAGCCCTCAAGCGATCCGCGATCTTTCTCCACTTCACCCTGCAATGTGTAAGGGATGTATTGGCAGAATGTGTCAAGCATCTATGGTCGTGGACAATAGAAGGTTGAGGCGTGCGAGTGGAGACCCAAAGCTATCGTTTCTCCTCAACTCAGTAAGCTCCAACAGCCATGCTCGTTATTCTGTTGCTGATCGCAGGCTCCCTATTCGGGATCGACACCAAGGAGTTCTATGACAACATGCAACAACGCAGTCGCGCTCAAGGGTTAAGAGGTGTGCATTTGAAGGTTTAGGGCGAAGTTTTCTCCCTCCCCTACCCCTCCCTCATTTTCGCTGCGCTCAAACAAGGGAAGGGGAACTTGAACCTTGTCTACTGATTCCCAATGCCCACAAGCGCGTCTTCGCCCATGACCTCTTTGACAATCATGTTCTGATTGATGCGGTACTTGCGGGGGCGGGGGGCGATGTAGCTAACGTCCACCTTTTCGTTCAGGTCGAACTCGGGGCCGCTCGGTGTCCAAGTCGCCTTGGTTGTGGTCAGCCACTTGTCATCGTCGCGGGCAGGCGTGTCCATCTTAAAGTGGGCTCCGCGCGACTCGTCGCGCACGATCGCGCCGCCCACAATCGCCTTCGACATCTCGATCATGTTCTGGATGGCGCGGGTGAACGGAACGGCTTGGTTTGACCACGGCGAGTCGTCGAGAACGCGGCACTGCTTGGCTCGCTCGCCCAAGGCGGCGAGCTCATCCTTTGCGGCAAAAAGGTCGCGCTGCGTTCGCCAGATGCCGCACTTGTTCCACATGATTTCGCTCAGGTCTGCGTGGAGCCGGTATGGATTCTCTTCTCCGTTATTGGTTTTGAGCTTGTCGTATCGATCTTGTTCAAACTTCTGCGCATCCCCTGCAATCGAAGAATCCAGGTCTTCGTAGCCCTTCTCCATCGACTTGAAGTAGGCCTGCACCCCTTGGGCGGCGATCTCTCCGCCATAGAGGCACGAAAGCAGTGCGTTTGCGCCAAGGCGGTTCGCCCCGTGATACTGATAGTCGCACTCGCCCGCAGCATAAAGGCCGGGGACGTTGGTCATCTGGTTGCGGTGGCTGTCGATGTCGATGGCGGTGTCGTGACCCTTTTCGAAGTCCACCCAAAGCCCACCCATGGTGTAATGAACCGCCGGGTAGATGCGCATGGGAGTTTCGATGGGGTCCTCACGCATGAACTTTTCGTAGATCTCGAGCACGCCCTCAAGCTTGTCGTTAATGACCTCGCGGGAGTAGGGTCCGCCCTTGCTGTGGTGTAGGTGGGTGATGTCCAAATAAACCTGCTGACGCCCACCGATGCCCCGGTTCATACGGCATACGCAGTAGATGATAAAGCTGACAAGATCGCGGCTGAGGAGGTTGCCATAAACCGGGTCGAGCTCTTCGCAGAAGTACCACCGGTCGGGCTCAGGGATGTCGGCAGGCTTGCGAGCGTCGTTCGGGTCGCGGGGAGTCCACAGTCGTCCGCCCTCTCCACGCACCGATTCCGACATCAGGCGGCACTTGTCCTCTCCAGGAATGGCGGTTGGGTGAATCTGCACCATCTCCGGATTGCCATAAACTGCGCCCTGCTGATAGCAGATGCTCACGGGTGAGCCGGTGTTGATGATGGAGTTTGTACTGCGTCCGAAGATAAGCCCGTTTCCACCCGTGCAAACCACGACCGCGTCCGCCGAGAACGACTGAATCTCCATGCTGCGCAGGTCTTGGGCGACGATGCCACGGCAGCGGCCCTCGCTGTCTTTGATGAGCGAAAGGAATTCCCAACCTTCGTATTTTTCGACCAAGTGGCTGGCTTCCCACCGCCGAACCTGCTCATCTAGCGCATAAAGAAGCTGCTGGCCGGTGGTGGCTCCGGCATAAGCCGTCCGATGCTTCAGCGTTCCGCCAAAGCGTCGGAAGCTGAGCATTCCCTCGTCGGTGCGGTTGAAAGGGACGCCCATGCGGTCGAGGAGATAGATGATTGCGGGGGCGCGCTCGGTCATGCGCATGACCGGGGGCTGGTGGTTGAGAAAGTCTCCGCCCGTGATGGTGTCTTCGAAGTGGAGGTAGGGGGAGTCGCCCTCTCCGCGCAGGTTGACGGCGCCGTTGATGCCGCCTTGGGCGCAGACGCTGTGGCTGCGCTTGACGGGGACGATGCTGAAAAGCTGGACCTTGACGCCGGCTTCCGCCAGCTTCATTGCGGTCATGAGGCCGGCAAGACCTCCTCCGACGACGACGACCCGACGTTGCGCTGCCATAAGAAATTGAACCTGCGGAGATATGATACCGGGTTCAGAACGGTTTCCTCGGGTCATCGAAGTGACCGGTCAATTCCACGTAACTGATCGGAAGCGTCCACAATACAACTGATGGTCGTTGGCATCCTCCAAATCTTCCTCCGCCTGCCCGGTTGCCGGTCGCTCAAGGACAAGCGGCGCGTCCTGCGCAGCCTCATCGACCGCGTTCGTCGGGACTACCAAGTCTCTATTGCCGAAGTCGGCGACAACGATCTGTGGGGGAATGCGGAGGTTGGCGTGACGGTGGTAAGCAGCAGCGCTATGCAGGTCGAGAGCATTCTGAGCAAGGTCTTAGATGCCTTTGCTGGGAACCCCGAGGTTGAGATGGAGGGGTCGCAGAAGGATGTTGAGCGCTATTGAGTGTCAGCTTCAGACCGACGCTTTTGCCTGCGTCGCAAAAACATCCCTATCGAGATTACAGCCGTTGACAGAATCTGGAATTTGCCCACAGACAGGGCAATACCGAACAGGACATCATGTATCCCCAAGGTGAAGGCAAAGCCAAGCCCGAAGAGTGTCGATAGCACGTTAAAGACAAAAACGTAACGTGTTGCCATCTCGTCCTCGAAGGAATCGCCAGACATTGCAATGAGCCAAGCCGCAATCTGAATCCACGGACTGACCAAGGGCACGACTAGCATAAGCAGCAAATCAAGGGGGCGAGCAACAAGCACAATTAAATACAAGACCGCACAGACGCCGCTCAGACTAACTGCAATGAAACGTACGATTTCTCGACCAGTATTCATGCCCCAACCTCCAAGGGTTACTCAAACGGCGGAACAGTCGCCGTCAATCGTCATCATCGTCGTCGTCTTTCCGCTTCCGATCCGACTTCCGTAAATCGCTGACCTCAAATTTGGGAGTTATGATCTTGTTTCCGACAGCGATATGGACCCCGCTGAGACGCGCATTGATCCCGAATTCGTCATCATCATCATCGCTTTCACGACGTCGACGCCGGTCGCGTCTGCGCTTCCATCGCGCAAACTCCTTTTGGAAGGACTGACTTTTCCGATTGAAAACACTCAAGGCATGGAAGAAGACGCCCACTCCCCATCCCAGCGTGGGCCACCAAAACCAGCTTAGGGTTCCGTCCTTTCGAAAATCGAGGAAGAAGAATAACGCAACGGCGATGAGATAAGGGAAGAGGTTTGCGAGGAATCCCGACCGCTGCTCTTGAACATACGTTTCAAGGGCGTCTTGATGCTCCTTCTCCTCCGCGTACCGTTTCTCCGCTTCTTCAAGCTGTTCGGGCGTGATGCCCATTTCGTCGGCGGCGGCTTGCAGTCGAGATCGCAGGTCGGCAGTACCCGTTCCGCCCGGCAGTTTGACGGCGATCCTTAAGATTTTATCGACGTCTTCGTCGGATTTAAGATGTTCTTCCGGCATGACAAGCCCCCACCATGGTCAATGAAAGGATACACCGGATTTCGGTTTGCGGTTGCGGGTCCCGACCGGGATCAGGGGCTGACTAGCTACATGGGAACGCAGGCTTCTTCGCAAAGGAGTTCGACAAGCCCGTGAAATCGGCGGGACATCAGCCGAAGCTCTGGGAACTCTTTGCATCGCTCCTCAAAGGCATCGGCAAGCCGACGGTAAAAGCCAATGCTGTCGTCTTTGGACGCACTGAATGCCTGCCACATCTTATCGCCGTCCAACTCCAAAACCATCAGCAACGACTGCACGTTGTGAATCTTGTCGGCAAGCGTGACCAAGCATCCACTTTGCGAACGCGTCGCGATGGCCTCGATGTAAGCCTGCTTGCGAGTGGGCCAGGAGGCTTTGCCAAGGTGGAGCGGTTCGCTCGCTTCCTCCACGATGTCGGCGACGACATCGCCAAACTTGGCGCGTATCTCGTCCAGCATGGGCTGACCGCCCTGGTCTTCGGGAGCGTCGTGGAGCAGTGCAGCGATGGCTTCATCCTCGTCGCCGCCGTACTCCATCACAATCGAGCACACGCCTAAGAGGTGGGCGATAAACGGAACGTCTTTGTGCTTTCGCACTTGGCGGCTGTGGACTTCGTTAGCAAAACGGAGCGCTTCCTGAAAACGTTCGGTGAGCGGTCCGTCAGATCGTTCGGGATTTCTCACTTATCTATAAGGACTCAGATTCCCGCTTCGGGGTTCGACTGTCCCGCCAGAAATATAGGCCGACCAGGAGCAACCCAAGCACGAGCCCGCCGATCATGCCTTGGGTGACTCCCCGCCCGATTCCGACGGCGACTGGGTCGAAGCTGGAGTCGTTTTTTGCATCGAACACAGCGATGTAATAGCCAGGGGAGTACTTCCCGATGAACGCTCCGGCAAAGCCTCCTAACGCACCTCCACAAATGCTGGAAGTGAAAACAAGTCCGAGCGCAGTGAATGGCGACATCTTGAAATTACAAACGTTGACCGGCGCGGTAATGCTCCATCCAGGCGGGCAAACACTCAAACGCTCTTGAGAGAATCCGCGACCATCCAGCCGCACAAGGCGCCAAAGTACGCGATGTTACCGCCCCAAAGGAAGACCTGCATCGGCTCAATCCGGCCCGATACCACTGCGCTGAGCGTTGCCATCAGCACGACTGCCGAAACCGACGCAAGCACCCGCGAAATGGAGTAAGCAAACGATTTTTGACCAAGACCGAGCAGCACATACAAGGCAACAGCCGCCCAGAAATTCACAAGTGCGATTGGGGCGAGGGCTAGTGATGGGGCAACCCGCCCGAGTGCATTGGTTGTGAAAGAGTCGAAACGGTCGAGCAGCCGCCCTGCGCTGAGGGAGGCCCCAACGGTTACACCGGAAATGAACAGCATCACGACCAGTCCCAACGTCCAGGTGTTGATCAGCGTGAGAGCAGGCAAGATCGCCACTTCGCGACTGACGGCGACATAAACGCAACTGGCCGAGACAAGAATAAATCCAACATAAGGAGCGGGCGACACCGCATCCGGCTTCTTGGAGCTTTTTGGGTACTTCTCGTACGACACCCGGTTCATCAGCTCTTCGTGCTTGCGGATGTAGACCGGATTGGTGGGGTCGAACTGTGCCGCATAGGCGTACATCTTGCTGGCTTCGGCGAAGTTGCCTTTTTGCCGAGCAACGTCTCCAAGCACTGCATAGGGCAGCGGCACACGTGCATCACGAGAGATGATCTGCATCGCAAGAGTTTCGGCCTCGGCAAGTCGGCCCTTGGCAAAGAGCATCGAAAGGCGAGTGACTTCGGCGGCAAGAGAGGGGGCTTGGCTTGGCGGCGCATTCGACTGTTGGCGTTGGGCGTTGGGCGCTCGCTGGCTTTTGGCGCTTGCTTTGGTGGCAGCTCTTTCCTGGTTTGATTTGGGCGGTGGCTTTGCACTGCCCTGATTTCCGGCAGCTTTGCGCTGCTTGCGCAGCTGCTCTTGAGCCACCTGAAGACGGTCGTACTCCGCCCGGCGGTCAGGGTCGCTCAGGACTTCATACGCTTCCTGAACCTTCAAAAAGATTTCGGTAGAGTTTGCGTCGGGCGAGTGGTCGGGGTGATATCGCTTGACGAGCTTGCGGTAGGCCGTCCGAATCTCGTCGGGGGTCGCTTTGTGCGTGAGTCCGAGGACTTCATAAAACCGGCCAGCCATGATAAGTTACGACATTGCGTTTGCCGCGCCCGAATACATCTCTATGTAGAACTTGATCACGACAATGCCCACGTAGATCGCCACGCAGATTAGGCAAACAACGCCAAAGATAACGCCAAACTGCATCGACTTGGTCCGGCCTTCCTCCTCGTAAAACTCGGCCATCTTGTTCAGCATAAAGTCGATGTTTCCGGTTTGTTCACCGGTACGTGCCATGTCCAAAACGATTGGGGAAAAGACCCCGGTTTTGACGAATGTTTCGGTAATCCCGGCGCCCTCTTGAAGCTGATTGGCGACTGGATAGATGCGGGCACGGATGTGTTCGTTTCCGCACGAATCCGCTCCCAACTTCACGGCCTTGGGCAACGGTACGCCGCTGGAATACATCGCCCCAAACGCCCGCCCAAACTTTGCCATGCAAAGCCCGTGCAGCGTTGGACCCAGCGCAGGAATGCGCAAAAGCATCGCGTCCCAGCTTTGCTTTGTCGCTGGGTTTCGCAGTCCAAACTTCACAAAAAGCCAAGCCCCGATCAGCAAAGGCCCGATCACAAACCATGTCGAAAGCGTAGTGAGCGGGGAGCTGATGCCGCCCTCTTTGCCTGCCATTTTGATGATGGTATTGGCCGCGCCGATGACCAAGATAGAGACAACGACAACGATCTTTGGATAAAGCGTGACGCGCTTGAGAAGGTTGCGGAGTTCAACTTCGCGCTCGATGTATTCGGACGTCCTGGCGCACTGCTCCTCCAATCCGCCCATCTCTTCGCCGACCCGGATCAGGCTGACCATCATCGGCGAGAAGATTTCGGGGTAGCGCTGCATTCCGGCAGACATCGGCCTTCCCGCTTCGGCGTGGCCCTTCATTTCGCGGATGACGTGAACCAGACGAGGATCGACGGTTTGCCCCGCCAAGGTGTCCAGCGCGGCGGCTAATCCCACACCTGCTTTGAGCATGGTGGCGAGCTGCCGGAAGAACATTTGAAGCTGAGTGAGGGGGACGGTGTTGAACAGCGGTCCGACGATATTGGTTTGGACGTTGCTGCGGGGTTCGGTTGGGGGGGCGTTGGTGTAGGCGCTGCCCTCCTGGGGTGGAGCTTGAGTGGGTCCGGCGTTCTCGTAGGGCACGTAGCCTTCCGACCCTGTTGGTTGTCCACCAAGGGGATCATCGTATCCGGCTGGTACGCCCAGATGCTGAACGGTGAGCCCGCGCGAAAGCAGCTGTTCGGAGGCTTGGCTTACAGAACCGCTAAAGAGCGTTCCTCGAATCGCCTTCCCTTCCTTGTCGATGGCTTGATATTCAAAAACGGGCATAGTCGGCTTACCTAAGTTTACGACGTATCGGCGGGCTCTATTTGTATGATCGGTCAGTTGATGGAAATCAGAGATCGGAAATCAGTTATCCAGTCCCATCCTACGGAGCCCCGCCGGTGGTGGCTTCATTGACTTCTCTATCCAGGCTGTCGCTGATTCCGCCGTACAGTCGCCCATAGACCAGCCACACCGTGAACGTTGAGAACAGGGCAATGATGATTGCGATCCAGCAGCCAGTGCGCCACTTCGTCTGATTCTCTTCGGCTTTGAGGCCCGTCCGGGCAGCCTCAGAGAGTTGGAAGAGCTGAGTCGCCACATCGCCGGTGACCTCTCCGGTCGCGACCATCGGAATGAACTCGGGAGGGAGGGAGCGGTTGCCGTGGAGAGCCTGCGAAAGCGTCACACTTTCCGATATGTTGCCCGCGACGGAGCCGAACTGCTCGCTCAATTCAAGATTGGGCATGGCAGACGCGGCGATCTCAAGGCTCGACCTAGGCGCCATCCCGGTTTTGCCCAGCAGACCCAGAATCCAGCACAAGACGGCGATGGATTCATGGGTTGCCCGCTTGCCAATGACGGGGATCTTCAGCAGCCATCGATGGCGTCGCCTGCGGTTTGCCCGGGACGCCCAAAGCGCTCGGATAATGAGGTACGCGGCCAGACACCCGAGAAGCAAGGGAAGAGCCCCGATGAATGCCGTCTTTTGCCCATCCATCATCGCACCCGAACCGGAAAGCCTGCCCCCAGCTAGGCTCTGGGCATCCCACGTGTTGAGGCCACCATCCACGATCATGATGCCCAAGGGAATGCCCGCCAAGAAGCTGATCCACGTCCAATGAAGGATCTTGAAGACCAGCTTGTACTGATAAGACTCCTTGCTCTGCTTACTGATGGCCTCGACCACTTCGGGCAAGAAGCCGCCCTGCTCGCCCGCCCGCATGAGCCCCGGAATATGAGGCAGAAATAGGTCCGTGTATTCCGCCAAGACATCGCTTGTGGGGCGACCCTCTGAAGCTGCTTGGCTTGCGCGGGTGAAGGCCTCTCGGTAGTCGGCGCGGGTGCAGTGGGAGGCGACGTTGCTGAAGGCGTCGGCGGGGTTTGTGCCGGCGCGAAGGAAGCTTGCGAGCTGGGAAAAGAGGAAAAAGTTGGTCTTCTCGGAGCCTTTGCGCGTCCTCCTTTCGACCGGCGCAGCCCGTTGGGGGATGGCGTTCAGCGATGGCGGCGAAGTGGGGCGTGGGGTCTCGGTCGTTGTCCGGGCGATGGGCGGCGCGGCTTGTCCTGCCATCCTTTGGGCGGCGTGTTGAACGGGCCTTTGCGGTGGCTGTTGCGGTGTTTGGACCCGCTGTTGCAGGTTTATATCGGAGATAGCCCGGACCTGGTAGCCGCGAGTGCCGAGCATGCGGGTTGCTTCGGCGGCGTCACCGGCCTGTATTTGGCCCTCGACGGTCCGCCCGGAGGCATCGGTCGCCTGATAGCGAAACTGCGGCATGCTTTTCTATCCTGACGTAGTTGGATGTTGGAATGTTGGCAAAGGGATTGTAGAATAAGTTTCAATCTCGCAAAGATAAGGTTTCAATCCGATATGCCAGAGACCGACCCTCTAAACAAGATAACCCACATGCAGACCGTTGAGTTCTACGGTGGGAAAAACACTCTTGGGTTTCTGGAGTGGCAATGCCGTTTAGCTGCGATTGTCGGCGGTGTGTGTTTTTTCCTTATCGGCCTATTTTTGCGATCGACAAGCCGTGATCTCCTTACTGTCCCAAGTGACCAGACAACGGGTTATAGCACGACGAATATCCTGACCTTGATGCCGATTCTTGGCTATTACGTTGATTTCTTCGCATGGATATTGCCCTGGGCTTTCATGGTTGGCGCGTTTACGCTTTACCGACGATATTCGGGCCTTCGAAGAATCCTTGTAGCAGCCATCATCATGGCGTTTGGAATCCATCAGATCATCCACAATCGAGGATACGGTTCGATAGCGTTGCTTACCGGAGCCTTATGGTCTCTCTACGGTCTTTACGACTGGTTGTCTGCGACCCCAGATCAGCTACGTAAGTGGTGCATTTTGCTTTTGGCCAGCGCGCGAGAACGGCTCGAACTGCGCGCGTGATCTGCCGCCCCGATCCCTGTTTCAATGGTCTATACGGGCGCACGAATGGAGTTCTTTTGCCTCCAGGCTTGCAGCCTGGAGGATTAGCGCTTTGCCCTCCATATCTGCAGATATAGAGAAATCTTCTACGATTAACCCCAGATCAGTTCTGGGCGGACCATGATCGTTTCATCCCGGTCCGGGCCGACGCTGACCATTGCTACCGGGACGCCCGTATACTCCTCAATCATCCGCAGATAAGCCTGCGCCGTTTCCGGTAGATCGCTGAGCTTTCGACACACACGAAGATTGTCCGACCACCCCTCCACTTCCGTATACACGGGCTCACAGCGGGCGAACTTGGCGGCGCTTTGGGGAACGTGCTGAATCTCTTCGCCATCCACCGAATACGACGTCGCGACCTTTACCTTCTCAAAGCCGGATAGGATATCCATACGCGTGACCACCCAGCCGCTGAGGGAGTTCAGCCGTGCGCTCTGCTTCAGCAAGACCATATCCAGCCAGCCGCACCGGCGGCCTCGGCCCGTTGTGGTGCCGTATTCTTTTCCGTGCTGACGAATCCATTCGCCGACGTCGTCGAGCAGTTCGGTTGGGAATGGCCCCGAGCCGACACGGGTGGTGTAAGCCTTACAGACGCCCAATACGGAGTTGATCGAGCGTGGACCGATGCCCGTGCCGAAGCAAGCGCCACCAGCCGTCGGATGGCTGCTCGTCACGAACGGGTACGTGCCCGAATCGAGGTCAAGGAACGTCCCTTGCGCGCCTTCGAACATCACCTTCTTGTCCGAGTAGACGGCGTCTTGCACCATGACGTCGGTGTCCTTTACGAACGCCCGCAGCTGCTCGCCATAACCGGAATACTCCTTCAGAAGCTCATCATAGGGGAGCGCGGTGCCGCCGAGCAACTCGATCATTCGGTTCTTGACCTTGAGCACTTCCTTCAAGCGGGTCGGGAAGACTGACGGATCGACGAGTTCATCCATCCGAATGCCGAAACGTGCAACTTTGTCTTGGTAACATGGACCGATGCCGCGCGACGTGGTGCCGATCTTGTTGGCTCCACGAGCTTCTTCTTCGAGCTGGTCCAGCAGTCGGTGATAAGGGAACACGATGTGCGCACCCGGACTGATCCAAAGGGTGCCGAGTTCTGCTCGGGCGGCCCGCGTACGGTCGAGCTCTTCCAGCAGCGCCTTCGGACAAATCACCATGCCGCCGCCAAGAATGCAGGTGACGTTCGGGTGCAGGATTCCCGCCGGAATGAGGTGGAACTTGAACTCCTCACCTGAGACGATGACGGTGTGTCCGGCGTTGTTGCCGCCGCTGTAGCGAACGACCATATTCGCCTGACTGCCAAGGACGTCGACCAGCTTGCCTTTGGCTTCATCGCCCCACTGGGCGCCAATGATCACGAGAGTGGACATATTGATGCTTCCTCCAAAGTGCGGCGCCGCGCAAACAAAAGAGCCGGCGGTTCCGCGATTTTCTCGAGGATCCGCCGGCACTTCAAACCGTTGAGCCTTATCTCGACCTGCTTATTATAGCAAAGATCAAGAGAAAGCGGGGCTAAAGCCTGATGGCTATCTCTGGTCAGGCGGGACGGCGTTGAACTGGTCCGTCGCCACCCGAGTGACCTGCCCAGTCGGACTAAACTCCACAATCCCCTCGTCGGCAACGAACGCGGTGTCCGCATTGCGTACGTACAAGTACCGCAACCCGCCGTCCGGTAGCTCCGATATCTCCTTTGGCCTACCAAGGACATCCTCAACCTGACCGATCGACATACCGACTCGAACCTCGCCGTCTTTGATGAGCTTGATCGGGTTTTGTCGGGGTGGAGGGCCGAGAATCCACAAAATCCCAAGGATGGCAAAAGCGATAAACGCCACCGGTCCGCCGATCAAGAAATAGTAATCGGTCCTTGTGAGCTTGGGTTTATCGGGATTCCTTGGCTTCACCGTTTCATTCTACGCGTATCGTGTACTTCGTACTCGGGAGGCACCGAACTTGCTACTTGCCAATGTCCAACTTCACCGCTCGGAACGGCTCTGCATAGGCCACTCCCCACTGCTCACCCGCATTGAGGGCGTTATTGCTGACGGTATTGCGAATGCGCTCCAGTTTCTCACCGAAGAACTGGCTCTTGTGGATGGCAAGCAACTCCTCGGCTTGCGACCAGAAAACCGACACGTCAACCGCCGTGTTCGATCCCATCGTGCTGAAATGCATCATCCAACCGTTGTACTCCGCCTTCTTTGCTGCATCGCGCGCGATCTCCGCGGCAGCGCGGTGGTCACCGTGGCTAATGCGAGGAGGGTAGTCAGGATCGAAGCAGAGGATATGGGTTGGGCGATAGGCCTGGATAGCGACAGCGACTCTGTCGATGATCTCGTCGCTGACGGGTAGGCGTCCATCCGGTTCATTGTAAAAGTCCACTTCCGCGCCCACTTTCTCGCAGGATTCGCGAAGTTCGGCTTGGCGCACCTTCGTCAGCGCTTTCGAGTCGCTAAAGAAGTAGTAGCCCTTGTCGCCGTTGGTCAGAGCGATCAGCTTGACGCTTGCCTTCGCATCTTTCAGGGCAAACAAAGTGCCTCCGACATAGTACGCCTCATCGTCGGGGTGACCGGTGATCACTAGCACTCTTGAGGTCTTGCTGAGCAAGCCAGTGTCCGCGATTGGCATTCTTGGCAGTGGCGCTTTGGGGCGCTTTTGAACGAGGTCGATCCTGTTGGGTTGCCACAGGTAAAAGAGCAGAAGCAGTCCAGCAATCACCCAGACAGCGATCATCAACCTCCTCACGACACCTTTCCAGCCGCCACCTTTTGCAAAACGGCTCACTTTAGGGGTCGAGGAGTCAGGGCTGTCATTCGGAAGATTGGCAAGATCAGGCATCGAACATTTCCGACACGATTTAGGTCTGTCCGGTTAGTATAGATAGCCAATGAACGGAAGGAAGCGAAATAATCTCTCGGGGTGGCTCTTTGTGAGCCCCTGGGTCATCGGTTTTCTTGCGTTCACGCTGTGGCCTTTCTTGCAGAGCGTTTATCTCTCGTTCACCCGCTACAACATCCTCTCTTCTCCGAAGTGGGTTGGCGGTGCCAACTACAATCAGCTCTTCACTCAAGACGATCTCTTTTGGCGGTCGTTGTGGGTCACGGTGAAGTACGCGCTAGTTGCTGTGCCTCTCGGGATTGTCGCTGGCGTCGCGCTGGCTCTGCTGCTGAACATCAACGTCCGTGGGATGACCGTCTTTCGAGCGATTTTCTTTCTGCCGTCTATCGTTCCAACCGTAGCGGTCAGTGTTGTGTTCATGTGGCTGCTCAACCCCACGATTGGCTTGGTCAACACCGTCCTGCGCGCAATAGGGATCGAAGGCCCCTCGTGGCTTAGCCAAACACCGTGGGCTTTCAACAGCCTCATTCTGCTGGGGCTCTGGGGAGTGGGCGGCAGCATGGTCATCTATCTTGCCGGACTGAAAGATGTCCCGACGCATCTTTATGAAGCAGCGGTCATCGACGGCGCAAATGCGTGGCAGCGCACGAGGAAGATCACACTCCCCATGCTGACGCCGGTTATCTTCTTCAACTTGGTGATGGGGATCATTGGGTCGTTCCAGTACTTCACTCAGGCCTTCGTCATGACGCGTGGCGGACCTGAAGACAGCACGATGTTTTATGCGATGTACCTCTTCAATCGTGCCTGGAAGTATCAGGATATGGGCTACGCCAGCGCGATGGCCTGGGTTCTCTTTGTCGTCGTCGTGGCCTTAACTGCCATTGTATTCAAGTCTCAAAAGAGGTGGGTTCACTATGGCGGCTAACGCGCTGGTGCGGCGTTGGGTGCGGTGGTTTGGCGTGGCGCTTGCGCTCGTCTTTATCGTCTACGTCTTTTCTGCGCCGAACCCCGAGAAGCAGCAATTCCCCGAGCGGACAGTCGTGCGGTTTTGGCATCGGTGGGGTGGTGAGTGGGCAAGGATCGTGCAGACCATCTGCGACGACTTCAACAAGAGCCAGGAGGAGTATGAGGTCATCCCACTCTCCGTTCCTTCGTATGGGGCGGACTTCAAGTTTGTCCTCGCTGTCACCGGCGGCGATCCACCTGATGTGATGTCGTTTTGGAACGGCGCGCTGCCGTCGCTCGCCCAGCAGAACCTGCTGACGCCTCTATCTGAAATGATGTCGCCGGAAGAATATCAGCGATATCTTGATGAGAGCTACCCCGTGATACGTGACAGCGGCATGGTGGATGGCAAGCTGTATGGGATCACCATCGGGGCGGATATGTACGCGCTGTATGTGCGCACGGATTTCTTGGAAGAGGCGGGGCTCGACCCGGATAACTTTCCGACGACTCTTGAAGGCTTGGAGGGGTGGGGACGCAAGCTCACCAAGCGAGACAAGGGCGGCAATATCACCCGCCTCGGGTTGAGCCTCGATTACTACCAGTTCACGGCCTACTGTTTTGGCGGTGGGTTCTACGACTTCAAGACACGAGAACTCCTCATCAACACTCCTGAGAACCTGGCTGCGATGCAATGGTATGCCAACTATTTCCGCGAGTACGGCTTTGACGCGATGCAGAAGTTCTCGTCGGGATTAAACACAGGGTCCGATACTGGCGGGTGGCCCTTCTTGTCGGGAGCGTATGCCGTGACTCTGGATGGGCAATGGCGTGTTGAGGAGATACGCAAGTATGCGCAGGACATCCCCTACCGGATCATTCCTGTGCCTCCACCCAAAAACGGCAAGGAGCTTGCCGGAGTTGTGAGCGGGAATTTTATGGTCATTCCCACGTCGGCTAAGCAGAAAAAGGGAGCGTGGGAGTTCATCAAGTTCTGGACCGGGATTGAGAATCGTGAGATTGGAGCCAGTTGCTACAACCGGGGAGGCTGGCTTCCCTATTCGCCAAAAATCACCGAAACAAAGACCTTTCAAGCGTGGCTTCAGAAGAACCCACAGTTCCAAGCCTTCATCGACATTATCGACAGTCCGAACTGCAAGACGATGCCCGAAGTGCCCTACTTGCAGTTTTTGAACGATCAAACAGGCCGTGCATCCGACTTCGTCAAGCGCGGCAACATGACGCCCAAAGCTGCGATAGAGATGCTTGAGACGAATATGCGAGAGGAGCTAAAGCGCCGCAAGGAGTTGGGCTACGATGAGTGAAGCCCGTCCCAAGCTCCCAATTAGTCAAAAGGCGTTGGTCTACTTCGCTCTTGTCATGCTCGCGATACCGGCGCTCATGCCGCTGATCTGGATGGTTTCGACTTCGCTCAAAGGTGAGGACCAGCTTTTTATGAGGGACCAAGCAGGAACGGCCTTCACGATTGGCTCGCTGCTGCCCCGTCCGGTGGCTTGGAACAATTACCCCGAGGCGCTGAGTACGGTGCCCCTACTGAGTTATCTCAAGAACACCCTCATTCTTTGCTTCTTTACGGTGATTGGCGCAGTCATCTCAAGCGCAACGGTGGCGTACGGCTTTGCAAAGATTCATTTCTGGGGCCGCAACGCGCTGTTTATGATCATGATTGCGACGATGGCGTTGCCCGGACAGGTGACCATGATCCCGGTGTTTGCGCTCTTTCGATCGCTGGGATGGTACGGCACCTATCTTCCGCTCATCGTGCCGTCATTTTGCGGCTCGGCTTTCTATATTTTCTTGCTGACGCAGTTTTTTAAGACCATCCCGAGCGAGATGTCGGAGGCTGCCAAAGTGGACGGCGCGAGTGATTGGACGATCTTTACCCGCCTCATTTTGCCGCTGTCCAAGCCGGCGTTGGCGACCTGCGCGCTGTTCCAGTTCATCGGCACTTGGAACGACTTTCTGGGACCGCTTCTCTACATCAGCGATGTCTCGAAGTACACGCTCGCCTACGGCCTGCAACAGTTCTTGAGCTTGCACGGTGGCATGTGGGCGTTGTTGATGGCAGCCTCGACTCTCTTCACGATCCCGATCATCGTGCTCTTTTTCTTTGCCCAAAAGACGTTTATCCAGGGCATCGCCACGACGGGCGGAAAGGGATAAAGATTCGTAGGTGAGGCTTAGTCGTCCACCCGCGAGAAGTATATCACGGTGATCAGATCGTTCGGGGTGACGAAATCGCCGTAGATGCGCGAAAGAAGCTCAATCACATCCTCTTGCGAGCGCAGTTCAGGGCTCTCGCGTTCGATGTCGCGAGGGGAGAGCTCAGAGATTCGCTTGACTTCGACGCGGTCTAAGATCGCCGAGAACAGCTTCTGTCGTCGGCCAAAGCGAGGCCCGACGGTGACCCACACGATCATGCCCGCCTGGTACTTGTCCGACTTGTCTCCACGCCGGATCGTGACCGTCTTGCGGTTGTTCTGAAGCACATCTCCGTAGAGGTCCGAATAAAAGTTGAGTGCAAACATCCCGTTTTTGTAGTACCAAACTTACCTGACGCCACCCAGACCGCATAAGATGCGTAAGGATAACGGATTAACGATGGTTTGGATTCTTGGCATCCTCGGCTTCTACTTGCTCGTGCTTCTCGCAATCAGTTGGATCAGCGTGCACCCCTTTCGCACGCCTGTCTATTTTGGGCCGGGATCGCTCGGCGTTCCGCAAGAGGATGTTTTCTTTACGACTTCGGACGGCATCACGCTCAAAGGGTGGTGGAGCGAGCCCGACAATCCGGTAGCGATTGTCATCCTCTCGCACGGTTACATCATGAACCGTTCCGAGCTGTCGCCATTGGCCATCCAACTCTTCAATCAGGGCTGTGCATGCCTCACTTACGATTTTCGAGGGCATGGGCGCAGCGGAAAAGGCTTGTGCGGATGTGGCGTTTACGAAGTTGAAGATGTGCGCTCGGCTGTAGAGTTCGCAAAGTCAAAGCATCCTGATCTGCCGGTTGTGCTCATCGGCAGCAGCATGGGGGCGGTGGCTTCGGCGCTTGCCGTAGCCAAGTATCCGCACCTGTCGTCGATCGTCGTCCTCGATTCGGCATATTCTCGCTTGCCGTCGGCAATCTTGGGTTGGTGGAGGTTCGTCGGCGGGAGATTCCTGCAAACCCTTCTCGCTCCGACCGTGTTTCTCCCGAGCCTGTTTATTCGCGTGAACCCATTCAAAGTCGATGTTGCCCAAGCCATAAAAGACGCCAGCCATGCCGAGTTCCTGCTGCTTCACGGCGACCGCGACACGCTTGCTCTACCCGGAGAAGCCGTTCGAAACAAGGAGGCGGCACCAGATCGTTGTCGGTTGGTGTGGCTTCCGGGATGTGGACACTCCGAAGGTCGATGGGAGCATCCGACCCTGTATGAAAGCTCGTTAAGTTGCTTTTTACTTGACAATGATGTCCAGATTCGGCACAATCACCGAGTCGGAGTCGAATGAACGACCACAGCGCAGACGTCCTAGGGGTTGAAACTCAGACAACAAACTGGAGTTCAAACAACTAAGATGCGAAAATCTGAGATGCAAATGGCACAGGGTCGTGCCTGTTCAGAAACCACTGCCGGTTTCGCTCAGTCAAGGAAAGACGCATGACAAAACTGGCATTTGAAGCCTGGCAGTTAGAACAACTTGCCCACTTAGCCGTGAGCGATCCGGCCCGGGTTGAGCGGGCGCTCGCTGCTGTGTGGGAAGCCCAGCCCGATCTCCTTCGAGACGTAGTTTTGTGGGCCGTGGATCGGCGTGAAATCGACCACGAGCGCGCCTGCGAAATTCTCAACATCGACGCTGCCGAACTTGAAAAGCGGCTCGAATCTCTCCGCTCCTCGACGAAGACTTGGGAACAGTACATCGAAATCGAGGCCGAGAGTGGAACTGCGCGAATGAGCGACAACCATGTTCCGGTTTGGGAAGTCATTCTGGAATACCGAAAGGTCGGCTCGGTAGGCGATCTTTGCGAGACATTCCCTTCGCTCTCCAAGGGCGCTCTCGCCGCAGCTCTTCGATATGCTGAAACTCACCCCAAGGAGATTCAAGACAAGATCGCAGCATATGAGAGCTATGTCACTCGACGTCAAGCTGTGATTCGCTCGGAAGCTTCGTAGGCTTCTCGCCCGAATCTTCACCCTATACAATTGAAGTTTTGATGCGCTCGCACGGGTGCTTCGTCGGCTTAGCGATATAGACTAGAATCCCCGACGAGCGCTATGAAACTTCCTAAGATCCCGATCTGGTCGGCACCGACGGCTTCAATCGCAGGCCCTGAACTTTGCACCGCCATCACGCAAGCAGGTGGCATGGGCGCGATGGGCCTTACATGGACGGAGCCGGAAACCGCTGGCGAGTGGGTTCGGTATGTTCGCGAGCGAACTCAGGGTCCCTTTTTTAGCAATTTTGCCCTTCACTTCCCTCCCGATGCCCTCACGGCAGTTTTGGAAGCGGGATGTCCCTACATCAGCTTTTCTTGGGGCGACCCTTTACCGCACATTCAGGCTGTTCGCGATGCCGGTGCGGGTTTTGGGGTGCAGGTCGTTTCTGTGTCAGGAGCTCAACGCGCGCTTAAGATTGGCGCCGATTTCATCATCTGCCAAGGCATCGAAGCCGGAGGGCACGTCCAGTCCACATCCTCCCTTCATGAGCTTCTTCCCAGAGTCGTTGAGATTGCAGGAGATACGCCCGTCATCGCAGCGGGAGGGATCGGCGATGCGAAGGCGATTCACAACGTTCTGGAACTGGGCGCAACGGGAGCGATGCTTGGGACTCGATTCGTCGCGACCCAGGAATCGCGAGCCCACGACCAATACAAGCAACTGCTCGTGGACAAGTCAGAGACCGCCTTGACCGTTTGCTTCGAAGATGGATGGCCCTATTCCGCCTCCCGCGTCATCCGCAACTCCACTTTAGAAGAATGGGAATCGGTCGGCTCACCCGCTATCGGAGAGCGGCCCCATGAAGGGGAGATTACGGGGACTACGGCTTCTGGTTATGAAATCCCTCGCTACAGCATGGTTGCCCCTCAGCAGGGAGCGACCGGCAACATCGAGGCGATGTGCCTTTATGCGGGCACCAGCATCAAAGCCATTCATGACCTGCCCAAAGCGGGCGACTTGGTGGGCAGTCTGTGGCGAGAAGTTGAGATGTTGAGATCGACCCAGGCTCACTGAGTCTGAAGCGTTGCTTCTTTGCAGGCGTAAGTGCTGAGCGGTTCGAGATAGCACTGAGCTGTGTTTACCGTATCTCTGAACCACTTGCCATCTGGTGAGGCGAGCGGGAACCACCAAGCGCTTGGTCTCTGGGCCGCATTGCGCAGTCCGCGCGAAGCCATGATCGCGTTTGTGACCATGCGCATGCGCTTGATTTCCGCTTCAAGTTCAATGCCTCTTCGGCGTTCGTGCAATCCGATGACTTCTGGCTGCGCGCTCATCTCTTTTTGGGCTCGGATGGAGTCGGCTATCTTTCGTCGAAGCTCGGCTTGTCTCACTCCGATCTCGCGAATGTGCTTTTCGTGGGCGGCACGTTCTTTTAGCGCCTTGGCGGTGGGTTCTTTCTCGAAGATGTGCGCTCGGAAGTGATCGCCCTTGGCCTGTTCGGCAGTCTGCCGCTCGTCACGCACTTTCTTTTGCGCCTCGTAAAGCTTGCCGCGCTCGGCTTTGTGCTCCCGAATCCGTTCGGCAAATTGCTCAAGCTTTTCGTTGAGGTCGGCATACTCCTTGGCGAGGATGTTCCACGACCCGTACATGTGTCGGTCCAAGTAGTTGATCAAGTCGACAGGCCGCCGTAGCGTGCCAAGAGTCTCCAGGAGTTTGTCCTGCTCTGCACCCACCTCTTTCCAGCGTCCTGCAAAGCTTGGCGCGCAGAGTTCCTCCGTTCCAAACGGCTTTTGCAAGGGTGGAGGCAAACGGAACCACATCTTGCCGTTTGACAAAGCATCCCAGATTGAGAACTTGACGCGGAGGATAGGATTCAAGTCCAGGCCAATGCCGCGGTCATTCAGGGCTACGTGAAACTTGCGGGTGTACTTCACATAGCTGCTCGCGCCCTCGTGAAACACAAAAACGAACTCTCGAGCCAGCAATCCGATGAGCGTGATGGCCTTGCCAATGAGGGTGCAATCGGTACCGAACTTCTTCTCGACCACCTGTGCAAGTTCGCAGACACTCGTGACCGGTTGCCGCAGGCTAATGAATTGCGGTTTGGGCGTCATGATCACGATGCCTTTGTTGCCTACTCTGATGGTGCCGCGGCCCTTGCCGGGGATGACGAGGTCGAACGGAATTGCGCCGGTTCCGAAGCGGTCGAGTGTGTAGATTTCGGTGCCCGCAAGTGCGTCGTTATAGGCTTCGACGGTCTGCTGGCGCGTCTCTGGGTCGAGAAACTTGCCGAGCAGTTCAAACCGTGGGGCATCGCAGGTTTTGAGGTTGAACTGCAAGAGTTTGCGCGTTGTCGTGGATTCGATATCGACATGTTCTCCGGCGGCAAAATCGTACAAATCGCCGAGCATGCTCTCATAAAAATCGCTGAGGCTGCCGTTCGGCACGCTCTCGACGTGGTCGCAGTACAGAGTCTTGAGCTTGTCGGCCTGACGCTCCGCCACTTTGCCATCGCTCTCTGAAAGGCAATCGAGTGTCGTATCGATAGCCCAGTGGAACGTCGACTGCAGTTCTGGCCAGACTTCGCTCAACGGCACTTCTGCGGCGATGGGCGGGTCGTCTTCTAGCGACACGACACCACGCCACCCCCACGCCTCCGTGGCAACGTCGAGCGCTTGCGGGCGTGTACTTTGAATGCGGTTAAGGCGAAGGCCAGCATTGACGAGGTCCTGCTTGGTCGCCATCGTCTCGGAGCCAAAGAGGGCCGAGAACTCGGCTGCGGCGCTCCAGAGGCCCTTGGTACTTGTGTCGTTGTGAGGGAATGCTTTGAATTTGCCTCGTCCCCGGGCGCTACCCGAAGGGAGCTTGGCGAAGTAGTCGGTGTCGTGGACACCGGCGATGAGTTTGCGTCCTGTACCCAGCTTTTGAGCGGCGAGAGCCACCCCCGCTTTCATCGGTTCGTCCCAAAGGACGGTCTGCCCAAGGGCCAACAACGGCACTCCGGGCGCGATCTCATCGAGCCTGGCTAATATCCTCTCCAGCGGTTCGGTACAACACCCCATGCATATCCCGCGCGTTCATTGAACTATACGTCAAATGCGTGGAAGCCGTGTCAGGTTCCCTGGGACTTGGCACATTTACGAGAAAGAAGAACTGTGAGATGCGCCGACAGTGAAGCTAAGCGCTCACTGGTTCTTGCTTCTTGCCCGATCGACCTCGCAGGAATCCGATCAGCAGTGCGATATCGCTCGGGCGAACACCCGGCACACGCGAAGCCTGGCCGATGGTGAGCGGCTTCACTCTTGACAGCTTATCGATAGTCTCAAAGCTCAATCCCTTGAGGCTTTGGTAATCAAACGCGGCGGGGATTTTGAGAGATTCCAGGCGTTGCGACTGGTCGGCCACCCTCTGTTGCTGTTGGAGATAGCCGTCGTACTTTGCCGCAAGCTCCACCTGTTCGCGGACTTCCCGATTGAGATCGGGGTGATCGGAAAGGCCGACTGGAACGACTTCAAGGCCCGCCAATTCAGCCATCGTTTCCGCTTCCAAAAGCGTGAAACCTGGGCGCTTCATCAGTTCAAACAGGCTGGCGCGGTTTGTGATAGGGGAATGCCCTCGCTCTTCAATGAGTTCTTGGTGGCGGTTGGTCGTGAAGTAAGTGGTTTGCAAGGCTTCAAGACCCTTCTCGATGGACTCTTGCTTGATGTTAAACCGGGTCCAGCGCTCATCGGAACACAGGCCAATCTCCTTAGAGATGGGCGTGAGCCGCTGGTCGGCATTGTCGTGCCGGAGCAAGAGGCGATGCTCGGCCCGGGCCGTGAGCATCCGGTAGGGATCTTCCACACCCTTGGTCACCAAGTCATCGATCATCACCCCGATAAAGCTATTGCCCCGGTCGAAAATGACTGGCTCCTCTTCGACCGCAAACCTTGCGGCATTGATGCCCGCGACGATGCCCTGCCCAGCCGCTTCTTCATAACCGCTGGTGCCGTTGAGTTGCCCCGCCAAGTACAGGCCATCGACCAATTTGGACATCAGCGTCGGATAGAGCTGGAGCGGGTCCGCCATGTCGTACTCCACCGCATAGCCATAACGAATGATCTCGACCTTCTCCATGCCTGGGATCGTACGCAGGGCGGCAAGCTGAGTCTCGGCGGGGAGGCTGGTTGAGAAACCCTGCACGTAGACCGACTCCCCATCCCAGTCCTCAATCTCCAAGAAAATCGGATGGCTGTCCTTGTCGGCAAAGCGGACGATCTTATCTTCGATACTCGGACAGTACCGGGGGCCAACGCCCTCAATCTGCCCCGAAAACATCGCACTTTCGTGGAGTCGGCTTTGCAAGAAATCGTGGGTTGCTTGATTTGTTCGGGTTTGGTGGCAGCCAAAGAGCGTGCGCTTCGGCTTTGGTTTGCCGTGAAGGAAGCTGAGAGCACCCGCTTCGGGCTCGCTCTCCATCACTTCCAACCCTTCAACATTCAGCGAGCTGAACTTCACTCGTGGCGTGGTCCCCGTTTTGAACCGGCGTAGGTTCACGCCGATGTCCTTCAAGAACGCCGAAAGCCCAAAAACAGCCTGGTCGCCATGCCGCGCCGCGACCGTCTTTTCGGCCCCCATATGGCAAAGACCGTTCAAAAACGTACCTGTAGTGAGCACTATAGAGCGGCATTCGACATCAATGAACTCTTCCGACCCAACAAGCTTGATTCTCAACCCCGTGACCTTGCCATTCTCCGAGAGCACAGTCTCAGCGATGGCCTCAATCAGTGTCAGATTGGGTTGATTGCTCAGGACCTCCTGCATAAAAAGCGGATAGTCGTTCTTGCAAACGTGGGCGCGGACGGTCTGCACGGCTGGCCCTTTGCCTGTCCCGACTCGACGAATATGGGTTAGGGTGTGGTCAGTGGCGATGCCCATCTGCCCGCCCAGAGCGTCCACTTCTCGGGCGATATGCCCCTTTGCTGGACCACCGATGCTGCAATTGCACGGTAGGTGCCCGATGCGGTCGATCCGGAGGGTGACGCATGCTGTGTTGCGGCCCATGCGCGCTGAGGCTAGAGCCGCCTCGATGCCCGCATGTCCTGCCCCCACCACAATCACGTCGAACTTGTTCATCCGTTAGAGGAAAGTGTACCGGCGAACCTGGCTCACTCTTGGGCCGCTGATAGACATGAGTCGGCTATAATTACAGCAGGACAAACACATGCACCCTCGTCAAGTTGCACCGAAGGCTTTGGAGACTCTCCAAGAACAGTCCTACGAGCAAGCCCTCGCTGAGTCGCTTGAGATGATGCGATATCTTCATGCGGCGAATTGGGATTGCATCCGACGTAGCAATCCGCAGGCCTCACCAGAGGAACTCAAGCAAATGTATTTCAAAGCATTTGTGACCAACCAACGACATCCGGTTCGCTAAAGATGATATTCCCAACACCGGGTGAGCTACTTGCCGATGTCGTTCGACGGCTTGATGGGGCTGGGATTGACTACTTTGTGGGGGGTTCGTTTGCTGCTATCATGTACGGCCTACGGCGTACGACTCGCGACATCGATATGGTTTTTGCTGCCCGTGCCAATACACTCTCGAAGCTCATTCAGGCCTTTTCTGGCGATTATTATGTGGATGAAGTGGCATTCGAAAGAGCGATCAAAGAGCGTGACTGTTTTAACCTAATTCACGAAGGGAGCGGCTTCCAGTTTGATGTCTTTTTTCCTCCGGAATCGAGTTTTCTGGACATGCAGTTTGAGCGCCGGATCAAGATTGCAATTCCGCTGACAGATCCGCCTGTTCAGGGGTACTTCGCCAGCCCTGAAGATACTTTGCTAGCTAAGCTATATTGGTACCGGATTTCAGGTGGTGGATCAAAAGTCCAGTGGGAGGATGCTCTTGCCATTTGTGCGGTACAGACTTCCCGACTTGACAAGGGTTATCTTCAAAGAACAGCAGCTGAGTTAGGGTTGTCCGATCTACTTGTTCGCGTCCTGCAAGAATCTAGAGAATAATTTTGATGCCGTGTAAGGGGTGGATGGCTCGCCGCTTAACAGAGAGGTATAGCGGGAGTACACCGCCATGCTTTACTTCAAACCTCAATCACATTCGGCACGATAAGCGGGCGCATCCCGGTCTGTTTTTGAATAAATTTGCGCAAAAGGTCGGCAATGTCATGTCGCAGCTTGTCCACGTTCTTTAAATCGGACTTGTTCAACGCCGAAAGAGCATCCCAAACCAGATCGGACGCGCTATCCAGAGCTCCCTCAGGACCATGGAAGCCCCTCGCCTGCACGAGCGGATCGCCCACGACTTCTCCAGCTTCAGGATCGACGGCGATTGTGACTGTAATTAAGCCTTCGCGGGAGAGGTTATGCCGGTCGCGGAGGATATCGTCGCTGACCCCCGGAGTTCCGCTGCAATCGACCAGCACACGCCCACACGCAACACGTTCGTCAAGGAAAGCGTCGTTGTCGCTAAGGACCAGAGGCACGCCATCGACCATCGTGAACAGCCGATGCTCAGGATGGCCCATGTCTTTGGCAATCTGCAAATAGAGGTGTTGGTGCCGGGGCTCACCGTGAACAGGGGCCAAGTAGAAGGGCCGCGTCAGGTTGATCATCATCTTCAGCTCTTCTTGATAGGCATGCCCGCTGACGTGAACTGGGGCGGGATAAGTGTCGTAGACAACTTTGGCCCCGAGCCGGAACAGCCGGTTCACCGTTCGCCAAATTGCGGCTTCGTTTCCGGGGATCGGGCGCGCCGAGTAGATGATCGTGTCACCCTCCATAATCCGAAGCCTGCCGTACTCTTGTTTCGACATCTGGACCAGCGCCGAAAGGGGCTCACCCTGGCTGCCGGTTGTGAGGATCGCCAGTTGATCTGCCGGATAGTCGCGAATCTGGTCGAGCTTGATGCGGGTGCCTTTGGGGATGTTGATATAGCCTAACTTCGAACACGTGTCGAGGTTATTCTCCATCCGGCGGCCTACAGCCGCGACTTTGCGTCCAGTTTCTGCGGCGACCTCGAAGACCTGCTGCATTCGGTGGATATTGCTGGCAAAAGTGGTGAGAAGAACTCGTCCCTCTGCCTTTTCGAACACCTTTCTCAACCCTTCGGAAACGATGCTTTCCGACGGGCCCCAACCCGGACGATCCACGTTTGTGCTGTCGCTCAGAAGGAGGACAACGCCCTCCTCGCCAAGCTGTCCAAAGCGGGTGATATTGGAAAGTTTGCCGTCGACGGGGCTGAAGTCGAACTTGAAATCGCCCGTCATGAGGATGATCCCGTGCTTGGTGCGGATCGCAAAGGAGCTATTTTCAGGGATGGAGTGGGTAACGCGGATAGGCTCAACGCTCATCGAACCGGCCTCGATCACGTCGCCATGGGCAAAGTTGCGGAGCATAAGCCCCTTCAGGCCGACCTTCTCATCCAGCTTCGAATGGATCATCGCCATCGTAAAGTCAGAGCCGTAGACGGGAACGTTGATCTCGCGCAGCAGGTAGGGCAGCGAACCCACGTGGTCTTCGTGGGCATGGGTGAGGAAGATTCCTCGAATCTTGTCTTTGTTTTCGATCAGATACGTGAAATCGGGGATGACGATGTCGATGCCGGGCATCTCTTCGTTGGGGAATGCAAGTCCGCAGTCGACCACGATAATGTCGTCGTCTTGCCGGATCACGGTGCAGTTTTTGCCGATCTCGCCCACGCCACCGAGGGCGATCACTTCAACTTTGCTCATTTATGGGAAACAGGGTACCTGTTTGAAGGTTCTACTCCTTGGACCAGTCGGTGATGTGTAGGCCATAGTGCAGGCTTATGTCGTCCTTCGTGTCTGGCTCAAAGTTGGTCAGCGTCCATCGGAGAACCTTCCCATCCCATGCGGGCTTTTGACGAGTGTTGTAAAGCATGGCTCCTTTGCCGTATCTGGTGAAGTTGATTTCTGCACCTTCTTTGAGCTTCGGCCAGGGCTTGAGGTTGACCCCGTGCTTCAGATGTGAGCTTGCGAAGGTCACCATGACATCACAACCCTCAATCTTGCCTCGCCAGCTCGCGCCGGTGTGGAGCGTGTAATCGAGTCTATAAACGTAGTCGCTTTGGTGCTCAGTCAGTTTGAACATATGAGGGGAGATCGCGAAGATGCTGGGTGTGTATTGATAGCGAACAACCACCGTACGCGTTTGGCCCTTCTTGAATTCGACGTGTTTCACGTGCCAAGTGAGGTCAACGTCTTTCTTGTCCCGCATGAGGAAGGCCTCAACTTCTTCGCCGTCAACCCATGTCTTGAACCACTGGAAAGCGCTCCTTGCTGCAACAGACTCGGGATGCTCCACGTTGTAGTACTTCTCCATTCCGTAGTCCGGGAAGCCCATCGGCACTCGGCAAGCCTCTCCGTGATTCTTGAACGTGAAAGTGACTTTAACGTCGACATATTTCGGCCCGCAGTAGATCTTCACCGTCTCCCGAACCATCTGGACGGTGCTGTGCTCAACGTTCATGAGTTGAGCGGTACCGCCGTAGGCGATATAGCCATCGTCGGCATAGCTTGAGGCTCCCAAAACAGCGGCAAGAATGACAAACGCGCGGCGGCTTGTGTGCATCAATTGTTGTATGTAGCGAATGATCGCTTCCTTCTATTCGACTATACAATGTGGATGTGCAAAGAGTTGCGCGGAAGTTGGCTCTGTTTGCGGTATTTGTCGGGTTGCCCGTAAGCGCGTTTGCGAACGGCGATATGGGCCTTGCCTATCAGATGTTCGACTACCGCTATTGGTTCGCTTATGTGGCCTTTGCGGTGATCTTTGAGGCTTGGTTTATGGGCATTCGAACAGGGGTGCCATTGTACAAAGCGGGCCTGATCTCCCTTTTGGCGAACTTTGTGAGCGCGACTTTACCCATGTGCTTCTGTGTGGTCTTTCTTCACAGCGCTTTTGTTGGCACTCAGCTTAATCCGAATCCGCTTATGAACGCAGTTGCCCTACTCTTTGGGTTTGGAGTCCTCTCGGCTTTGATTGAGGGCGCAGTGTGGCAAGTTGCGGCTAAGCGCTACTTTGAGTTTTCAAGCAAGAAAATCTTTTTGCGAATGCTTCAGGCACAGATGGTCGTCGCGGCGGTGGGCTTGATTATCTTCTTGATTCCCGAGCGCCCATATTTGGGGTTGCAAAGCATGACCTATTACAAGCGTAAGATACACATCGAATACTGCTTGAAGGATTTCGTGGCATCAATGGATGAGAATCACCGACTGCCCACTGTGAAGTCAGCTGAAGACCTCTTGAGAAGGTTTCCTGCGCCAGATGAAGAATGGTACGCGGAAGATCAGTGGGTATGCGCCTACCTCCCTGATTACACACGCTTCTCGTTCGGCCAGAACCGCAAAATCAGTTTTGAGCTAAACCCAACGGTTTCGGGATTTAATTACGACAAGCTCTTTGATGATGACACCCAGGAGATCTGGATTTTGCGAATAAGGAATCCACAGTCGGGCAATTGCGCGGGCTTTGTTCTGAATCCTAACACGAGTTTCGGAGGCAATCACACAACCGATCCGAAGCGTTTGGGCTACGAAGAGCCGACAAAAACGCAGAAATGAGTCTGTCGATTATGCAATTCTATTCAGCATGATCGCGCAGGCAAATGCGGCAACCCTGGTGGGCATCGAAGCCCTGCCGATCGTGGTGGAAGTGGACCTTCGCCCGCCTGCCCAATCCCCCGAATTCATCCTCGTCGGCCTGCCGGATAAGGCGGTGGAGGAGAGCAAAGTCCGCGTTCGGAGCGCGATTCGCAACAGCGAACTGCTCGGGACGAACATGACTATCGTCTGCAACCTTGCTCCCGGTGACCTCCGCAAAGAGGGGCCATCGCTGGACCTTCCTATCGCCATTGCCGTCCTTGCGGGGATGAACCAAGTCCCTGCGACTGAGCTTGAAGAGACGATTTTCATCGGAGAATTGGGGCTTGACGGGATGCTGCGGAGCGTGGACGGGGCCGTGAGCGTTGCCCTGATGGCGGCAGAGAAGGGCTTTAAGAGGCTTATCCTGCCTCGGATCAATGCCGATGAGGCAGCTATTGCGCCGGGCTTAGATGTTTACGGCGTGGAGAACCTTCTGGATGTGGTCTCTTTGCTGAACGGTGCGCCACAATTTGAGCCGGTCCGCTTTCAGATGACGCCGGAGATCATGAACCCCGAATACGGGATCGACTTCTCGGATGTGAAGGGGCAGAAGCAGGCGATTCGGGCTTTGGAGATCGTGGCGGCGGGCGGGCACAACATTTTGATGGTTGGGCCGCCGGGCTCGGGCAAGACAATGCTTGCACGCAGGCTGCCAACAATCCTCCCCCAACTCAGCATTGAAGAGAGTATCGAGGTCACTCGGATTTATAGTTCGGCGGGGGCTAAGGGCGGGAAGCAGGGGCTGATTTTTGAGCGTCCGTTTCGGTCGCCCCACCATTCCGCCAGCTATGCGTCGATTGTTGGGGGCGGGAAGGTGCCGAAGCCGGGAGAAGTTACGCTATCTCACAAGGGCGTTCTTTTTATGGACGAGATGCCCGAGTTTGATCGGGGGGTTTTGGAGGCTTTGCGGCAGCCGTTGGAGGATTCCGAGGTGACGGTTAGCCGCGTTCAGGCGACAATGACCTTCCCTGCTGAATGTATTCTCGTTGGAGCGATGAACCCCTGCCCTTGTGGGTTTAAGGGATACCCGGAAGAAAAATGCATCTCTTCACCCGCGACATGCGGACGCTATGCGGGGAGGATCAGCGGGCCGTTGATGGACCGGATCGACCTGCATGTGGATGTCCCACGCCTCAAGCCTGACGAACTGCTGGGGATGCTGCCTGGCGAAGGCAGTGCAGCGATTCGGGATCGGGTGGCACGGGCGAGAGAGTTGCAGACAAAGCGGCTCGGCCCTGGTCGGACAAACGCCAAGATGACCCCGAAAGAGATTCGGGAGATGATCGGGCTGAGCGACGAATGCACCGAGTTCATGAAGCTGGTTTTGAGCCGGATGAACCTCTCGGCAAGGGTGTTTGACCGTGTGCTTAAGGTGTCGCGAACAATAGCGGATTTGGCGGGTTCGCAGAGTGTGGAGAAAACGTTCCTTGCTGAAGCGGTGCAGTATCGGGAGCGGGGGACGTAGCTTCGGAACGATGAAGTAGGAATGATGAAAGATGAATGATGAATGACTATTGGGTGAGCGTCTCACTTACACCACGTTCAGATTCCATCATCACGCCTAACACCCAATACCCAACAGGTCCATCCGCCCAAATGCCCGAACGCACAATGCCCGACCTGCCTAACATTCCATCTTTCTGCCGACCTGAGGATAAAAAACGCAGTACCCTTTAGGAATGCGTTTCGCCACCAAAGCCATCCGAATCGGCCAAGACCCCGACGCGGCCTACCAAGCCGCCGTCAACCCGATCTACCAGTCGTCCACGTTCGTCTGGAACAGCCTCGACGAGTCCGATATCCCACCCATCGACTACACACGCTGCGCGAACCCCAACCGCTCCATCCTTCAAGAGCTGATCGCCAGTTTGGAGAACGGCAAATACTGCACTTGTTTTGCCAGCGGTATGGCGGCGATTGCAAGCGCAATTTCGACTCTGAAACAGGGCGACAACTTCCTCATGGCGAGCGACATCTACGGCGGAACGCACCGACTGATGTACAAGCAGATGGCGCAGTACGGAATCACCACGACGGAATTCGACGCAAACGATCCGGGATCAATCGCTAGGGTGGCAAGCCCGAATACCAAGATGCTGATCTTTGAGACGCCAACGAACCCGACGCTTCGAGTGGCGGATATCGCCGCGATTGTTGCTGAAGCGAAGAAGCTTGGGATCGTCACGATTTTGGACAATACATTCGCCTCCCCCTACCTTCAGAACGGACTGGATATGGGCGTCGATATCGTCATCCACTCCACGACGAAGTACATCGCTGGGCACAGCGACATCGTTGGGGGATGTCTCATCACCAACGACCCGGTGATCGCGAACAATGTTCACGAGTATGTGAAGATCGTGGGCAATCAGCCGAGTCCGTTCGACTGTTGGCTGACCGTTCGCGGGGCCAAGACGCTTGAGTTGAGGATGCAGAAACACTGTTCCAATGCTTTGGCGATCGCGCAGCATTTGGAGAAGCATCCTAAGATCGCGAAGGTGTTTTATCCCGGACTGGAATCTGCCCCAGACCACGATATTGCCAAGAAGCAGATGCGCGGGTTTGGCGGGATGCTGAGCATTGATATCAAGGGCACGGTCGCCGATGCCAAGACCGTTGCCGAGTCAATGAAGGTATTCCTCCTTGCCGAATCGTTGGGCGGAGTGGAGTCGTTGGTGGCATATCCTCCGCTGATGTCCCACGCTGTTATGTCTGAGGCAGAGCGCCTGAAAATTGGGATCACTCCGACGATGCTGCGGCTCAGCATCGGCATTGAAGATCCAGCGGACTTGATCGAAGATTTGGATCAAGCTCTGGCGAAGATTCCTTTGCGCCAGACAGCGGCAGTCTAACTTTGGGAGTGCGCGGGTTTATCCGCACTTTTCCCCTACTTCAGCCGCTCATAACCAGCCGGATCGCGGTCAAGCATCTCCCGGATAGCGGAAGGAATGGTGACAGCTTTCCGTTCCGAGCCCATCATCACGTGCCAAGTGTGGCCCTCGGTCACGACCTTGCCGGTCGATTCATTCAGGACTTCGTATTGAAACTGGATCGCGGCGCGCTTGATCTCACCGATCCAAACCCGCACCGTTATCCAGTCGTCATATTTGACTTCGCCCTTATAGCGCACATGCGCCTCGACCACGGGCAGCATATAGCCCATGTCCTCAAGGGACTTGTAGGTGAATCCACGGTCGCGGCACCACTCGCCTCTGGCCTGTTCGAACCAGTATAAATAGTTCGCGTAATATGCATGGCCCATCTGGTCGGTTTCGCCATAGCGAACGCGGACGCGCTCCTCGGTGACGCTGTGCATGTTTTGATTTTGGAATCATTCGGGGAAAGGTGTTAGGGCGTTTAGAGAAGCCATCAGTGATCTGCTATCAGCGATCCGCATGTAGCAAACTGAGTGACGGGCGTTAACCTGGGGTTTTATCCTTCGGCCAGTAAGACTCCGGAAACATCTCACGGATGAAGAAGAACGCGTCGAAGACCCGCCACCACTCCGCCTTGGCGTCCAGATAGCCAAGAGGCCGGGCTTGGACAGTTGTCCGAAGCCAATGCGAACTCGGTAGGCTGCGCATATCTGTAAAGAGGAATTTCTCATTCGTTCTCATACAGATTTCCTCGAGGCTGTCACTTGGGGGCACGGCCAAAGCCTCTTCATTGATGCTGGGAGGGTTTGAATGGGGGAAGTTACTTCCAATTTTGCCAATGCCCGCTGTAAAGGCAATGGTATAAAGCCTTCGCCCAACTTGTTGATGGAAATACTCTCCCGCCTGGACGATGGCAAGTGGGGTTTGATAAGTCCCTGGATACTTCAAAGATTCGATCAGACGCGTTTCCCGGGCTAGGTGGGCTGTCGCGCACCAAATGATCATTTTCCTACCTCGATACCTTTCGTTCACGAGAAATGAGAGGTTGGTCGCCATTTGCTTGTCGCGCTGGATATTCCAGCGAGTAAGCCACTCGCCGGGTACGTTTTTTCTGGCTTGGCTCCAGCAATAATCGGATTCCTCGCTGACGAGTAAGGAACTCAGAACCGCTCGGGCAAGATCGACATCGCGCTTTCCGTGGACCTTTTCGAGAGTCTCTCGATGGGAGTCAATCCGGTCAAAAAGGTCCAGTAAGAACTTCCGCTGCATCACGCGTTCGGGCTCGTCAATCGTCGGTGTGTTTTGTTGCCAAAAGCGAATGACCCTCTTGAGCACTTCATCCAGCTTTGCTTTTTCCTGATCCGAAAGCAGCAACTCGGGCACGGGATCAAGCAATCCCTTGATGAATCGGGAAAGGTAAACCGCCCCATTTGGAGGTCGTTGCCCATCGTCGAACCCGCTCATCTCAAGCGGATTTGAGGTCTTCCAAGTCGAACGAGCGTAGGCGAAAGCATCGTGTACGTACTGGCTCGTCGCCCATCCGCCCCTCATGAGGATGCCTTTAGCGTCATAAAGCGGGATGTCGCCGCGAAGAGCGGTATTCATATACTCGCAGTCGTACATGCCTGCTTCCCAAACGAGCACATCAAAGCCCATCTTCTGATGCAGGAAGCGAATCATCCGGCACTTCGCCTGCGACGTTGCGCCGTCGCTATGGCTGTTTTCGCCAAGCACGACGATATCGGAGTTGCCGATCTTGTCGATTAACGGCATGAGATCGCTGTAGTCTTCGTCTTGTGGGTCGATAGAGCGCACCACTGTTGAGGCGGCCATGAGCGATTCGACGCGGTTTGATTGAGGCGCAGGCGCTGTGTTTAGCAAGGTCCCCAGAATGGCGAACGCGGTGATTTGAATCATGCTCCCATCATTGAATGAAGGACAGTCGCAAATATAGAACGTGAATGTCGTTTTCGACTCTGCTAGTTCAAATCGAGGGTGCGGAATCTGGAGTTGGACGTAGTTTTGCGATAGGCGAGGGGGGTCATGCCCGTGTGCCTTCGAAACACCCGGCCGAAATGGCTTTGGTCGCTGAACCCTAGCTCGGCAGAAATCTCGCCAATAGACTGTTCCGTAGAAGACAGCATCCGCAAGGCTTGCTCAACACGGAGTGAACGCACGAAATCGCCCATCGTGACGCCATAGTGCTGGCGAAAGATGCGGGCTAGGTAGCTCCCATCCCGTCCGAACTCGCGCTCGACCTCGCCAAGACATGGCTCCGTGTGAAGATGGCTTCGAAGGTATTCCTCAACCCGCGCGGGCCAACGAGGAGCGTCGCAACAGGTGCGGGCGAGACGTTGCGCTGTTACGACGGCCTCGACAACCAGACTCTCCAGAATGAGAACACTAAGGGAATCCGGCTCGGCAACTTCCCGAATCGCCTTTTGCATAAGTTGGCTGAGGTCCGCGCGTCTCGTATCGGTGCGTGTTTGGAGGAGCCCCACCTGAGACAGCGAAGAATAAAGGTTTGGGTGAATGCTGAAATACATCTCGCGCGTCGGCATCCCAAAAATCGTATTCGAATGACGATCCCCCGCAGGGTGAATGGTTAGCG
Organism: Fimbriimonadaceae bacterium; assembly: GCA_019638775.1. Classification (NCBI taxonomy): domain Bacteria; kingdom Bacillati; phylum Armatimonadota; class Fimbriimonadia; order Fimbriimonadales; family Fimbriimonadaceae; species Fimbriimonadaceae bacterium. The sequence goes on from JAHBTD010000001.1 coordinate 979,285, forward strand.
TCCCTTCTCGACACTCATACTTCTGCTGCCCAAACCATTCGTCATAGCCGCCTACGAGGACGAACGAGACATACGGAGTCTTATGGTCGTGCACGGGCACGGACGTACATGGACGGTATCTTTCGATATAGGACGACAGCCGGTCGCTTTGCGGTCCGCGAATCAGATAACGTTGTCTTTCTTCAGCCACTGGAGTGCTATACGCATAGATCAAGTCGGGCAGTTGCGATCATCGCCCTACGCAAAGTCCTTCACAAGCTTCAAAACCTCACGGAAGTTTGGATGTCCGGCCGACCCCATCCACTCGTAAGCGATGGATTCGGTGTGGGCGACTTGGGCTCCGGCGTCACGTATTCTGTTTATTCCAATGTTGTGCCTATCGTCAGATCTCGACGAAACTGCATCTTCGCAAACAAAAACTTCATAGCCAAACTCAAGCAGCGGCAAGGCCGTTTGCGTGACGCAGATGTGGGTCTCGATCCCCACCAGGACAATCTGCTCCTTTTCATGCTTGCGGATGTACTCCAGCACACTTTCGCAGCCCAAGCATGAAAACGCCATTTTTGCGTACGGTGGCTCCGAAAGGAGAGTGATAAACCGGTCGTCGGTGCCGCCCATCCTTTCTGGGTACTGCTCCGTCGCCAAGATCGGAACATGCAGTTCGTGGGCCACTCGGGCGAGGAATTCGCAACGTTTGAGAACACTTTCCGACTCCACAATCCCCCCTAAAAACGAGGGTTGAAGGTCCACGAGAAGAAGCAATGACTCCTCCCGACTTGCGATTCCTGTCGGCATAGTTCATTATGTCTAAGACCGAATTCGAACCAGGTTGTTTGACTGGCACGTCTTGATTCAGTAAAATAACCGTGCTCAACAGGATTTGGGCGGATAGCTCGGTCCGAAATACGGAGGTTAGGCAAGTCACCATGAAACGAGTCATGCTCTTAGCCGCATTAGCGGCAACAATCGGTACCAGCGCAGCGGCATCCGCTCAAAAGCTGGGCGACGTCACACCATACAACTTTGCGTTCCGCATTGGTTTGGTCTACCCAGTGAATGACAATCTGCGAGACATCAACGATAATTTCATTCTCCTTGGCGCAGACTACACGTTCACTTCTCAGTATCTGAAGAACTCGGATACCTTCTTGTCGATCGACTACATCGCCAAGGCGCTCAACGGCGACCAAGGCAGCTATTGGCCGATCCTGATCAACCAGCGATTCTACGGACAAGATGGAATGTACTGGATGGTCGGCGCGGGAATCGTCAATGCTGACTTCACGCGAACCGACACCGTGTTCGGCGCGCGCGTAGGCGTTGGCAAGAACTTGGGTCCGAACATCTTCGCCGAGGCGTCGTTCTTCTGGAGCGACAAGATCCGTGGCGATCTTCATGCGAACAGCATCGGCTTCTCGCTCGGCTATCGGTTCTAAGGGAATCGAACAGCTAAACAAGAAATCCGCCTGTCTCCTTTTGGGGCAGGCGGATTTTTTGATCAGCGGTCAGCGGTCAGCGGTCAGCTATCGGCTATCGGCTATCGGCTATCGGTGATCAGGAGTCTCCCTTCACTCGCCAAGTCGCTGGTGGATCGATTCTCCGAGCTCTTCTTCGGCGCGCCCAAGCTCCTGCCGAGCGGCTTCGTCCAGCCTGAGCTGCTCCAAAACGGACCCCATCACGCTGCCCGACGCCAACGCCTCTGTCACCGTCATTTGGCTGTGGACGAGGTTGCTCAGCCGCTTTGAAAGCTCTTCCAAGTCCCGAATGCGCGCCTCAATCACCTTGCGGCAGTTTTCGCTGTTCTCGGGAAACTTCTCCATTAGCGCCGCTTGGTTTAGCGAAACGATCATGGCTTCGTCGGCAGCGGCTTTCACCGCTGGCTCATGCTTTTGGAGGAGGGTTGCCGAACGTGAATCCTTTGTTTTGAGCATGCCCTGGATGCGGTTGTAATAAGCTGCTGACCGCTCCAGCAGACCGTATGTGAACGGTTTGAGCTTGTCGGAGGAGGTGCGCGGGCCGCCAAAGCTCATGCCAAAGATATCGATTCGGAAGCTGTTATTTCGCTGCTGCGAGTTCCACTCGTTCCACCCGATGTGCGTGGCAAGCCTTTGGATTAGGGCTCTCGCGTCCGAAGTTAGCGATACCTCTGGTTGTGGCACATTGCGGTGTCTTCGCCGGATCATCTGGCTGATGCCGAGAAACACGCTTCCTACTGTAAGTTGGATAAGCCCAGGAATCATGAGCGCTTTGACGGTGCTGAGCATCCCGCCAAGCGTGAGCCCAAGGCCAATGAGAGAAACGATTACGCCTGGGATGAGGAACCCGAGAAAGGTGCCGTTGACTCCGGAATAGCCCCAGAATGCGGTCGCCTTTGACCAAATGAAGCGGTCAAGCGAAGAGGGCTCGTGGCGTTGCGGATTCGACATTAACTCTATTGTAAGGGACGGCCAGAGCCTGCATGGGTCGAAGACCTTATCTTGTCTGGCTCGAAAAGGACTTTTGATAAGGACCGCGAACCTCCTTCTTGGCATGGAAAGCTTTCGCGGCGTGTTCTCTTCTGAATCTTGGCTGTTCGCGCTGGAAGTGATGCTCAAGCTCGGACTCGCAGCCGTGATCGGCGGAGCCGTCGGCTATGAGCGCGAGCTTCACGGACGGCCTGCTGGAATTCGCACGCACATCCTGATCATCATCGGCGTGACCCTCTTTTGCGAGGTTGGAAAGAGTTTGGGCGGCGACACTGGGCGCACGGCGGCAAACGTCGTTACCGGCATCGGCTTCCTCGGCGCAGGCACGATTTTGCGGATGGGCGCAGAGATCAAGGGCCTCACGAGCGCGGCATCGATCTGGGCCGTCGCCGCCGTGGGTATGGCAGTGAGCGCAGGCGGGCCGTATTATCTGATCGCGATCTTGGGGGCGGCGATGACGTTGATCACGCTCTCTTGGGTGGATCATCTGGAGAGGAGACTGGTGCCACATTCTCACCCCAAAGCGATGCAGGTGGAGCTGGATTCGCAGGCAGCGGCGATGGCGCTGATGGAGTCGTTGACGAAGGACAACGGTTCGGTGAAGGCGATTCGAATCATGAGCCAGGAACCGCAAGTGATCGTGCAACTTGACGTACAAGGACCGTACGACGCCCTGCTGGCAGCCGCGATTGGGTGCAACGGGGTCCGCTCTGCGCATTGGTTGGATTAAGCCTTAGTTCACCAAGCAATACACATCTCCAATTCGCGTACACTCTGACCGGAATGGCGTACCGCGATTTTCAACACTTTCTTGAGGCTCTTGAGGCGGCTGGCGAGCTGAAACGGATTACGGAGCCGCTGTCGCCGTATTTGGAGATCACCGAAGTTGCGGATCGGGTGATGAAGTCCGCTGGTCCGGCGTTGCTGTTTGAGAATGTGGTCGGGCCAGCGCCCCGGCTGGGCACGCCGAATCCAAAAAGCGCGGTGATGGGGCATCCCAGCATTCATCCGGAGAGTTCGCCAGCGTATATCGTGGGGGATCAGCGATCAGCGATTGGCGATCAGGGGACCTCCCACCCCCTACCCCCTCCCTCCATTTCCGGAAAAATGGAGGGAGGGGAGGAATCCAAAACCCAAAACCTAAAATCTAAAATCCTGCGGCCCAACACTGACTTGCGCACCTACATGCCCGTCGCCATCAACACCATGGGCTCGCGGAAACGGATGTCGATGGCTTTGAGTTGCAGCGACTTTGAAGAGCATGCCGAGCGCATCGAACAGCTTCTGAAACTGCCGAGCAGCCCGCCAAAAGGGATCAAAGATATCCTCCAGATCGCACCGCTGATGAAGGAGATTCTCAGCACGACCAAGCCGAAAGAAGTTAGTCGAGGAATCTGTCAGGAGGTTGTGCTGAAGGGGGATGATATCGACCTCACCAAGCTTCCGATCCTCACCTGCTGGCCCGAAGACGGCGGCCCGTTCATCACCCTGCCGATGGTCTTCACCTACGACCCTGAAACCGGCAAACGCAACGTCGGCATGTACCGCATTCAGGTTCACGACAAGAACACTTGCGGGATGCATTGGCAGATGCACAAAACCGGCATGCGGCATATGGAAGCTGCTGGCGAGAAGGGCAAGAAGATCGAAGTTTGCGTCGCCATCGGCGGAGATCCCTGTTACGCCTTTGGCGCGATCTCTCCCCTGCCCCCCGGCATCGACGAGATGGTGTTCTGCGGGTTCTTGCGCAAGCAAGCGGTCGAGATGGTGAAGGCAAAAACCGTGGACATCATGGTCCCCGCCGACTGTGAGATCGTCATCGAGGGCTATGTCGACCCGTCCGAGCGGCAGCTGGAAGGGCCGTTCGGGGATCACACTGGCTACTACTCCCTCGCCTCCGATTTCCCGGTTCTGCATGTGACCTGCGTGACCATGCGCAGCAAAGCGATCTATCCGGCAACGATCGTGGGCATTCCCCCGATGGAGGACGGCTGGATGGGCAAGGCGGTGGAGCGGATTTTCTTGCCGATGATCCGGCTGACCGTGCCCGAGATCGTGGATATGCACCTTCCCGTGGAAGCGTGTTTCCACAACGTAGCGTTCGTCTCGATCAAGAAGAAATATCCCGGCCACGCGTACAAGATCATGAACGCGATTTGGGGATTGGGCGGGCTTGCGTTTACTAAATTTGTCTATGTTTTCGATGAAGACTGTAATGTACAAGACATAGGAGAGGTGCTTTTCCGCATCGGCGCAAACTGCGACCCAGGGCGGGATGTTTTGCTTAGCCGGGGTCCGGTCGACCAGCTCGACCACGCCTCCCAGCAAGAAGGATTTGGCGGGAAGATCGGGTTCGATTGCACCCACAAGTGGCCTGGGGAGAACGGCTTTAGTCGGGACTATCCAAAGCTGATCAAGATGTCGGACGACGTGAAAATAAAGATCGATGGGCTTTGGAGTCGACTGGGGCTGTAGCCGCTACTTTGCCTTGCCATTCTGATCGCGCTTCTTTGCGGCAAGCTCTTCTCTCAGCCCTGCCAAAGATTGGCGATGCGCTTCCTGTGCCTCTGCGTAAGTCCTTTGCGCCCACTCTGTTGGAACATATAGATCGAACCGTTCGTTTTCAAGATCGACGCGGTAGACCAGCCTTGCTTTGATTCCAGTCGCAGGCTCTGGCCAAGGCTGATCCGGCATAGGGATCTTCGCATAGAAGGAGTGAGGATGTTCTCGCCTAGATCTCATATTCAACTCATCAATCCTCCACCACGCAATTTCGTCCTCGGCGCTGGCACCAGCCAGAAGGACTTTCATCGGCTTACGAAACTCTTGATAGAGCGGACAATTCAGCAAGGTCACGGCATCGCTTGGAGTCAGATTGTACTGAAATGTAACCAGTGCCTGGTTGTTTAGCGATTCTACGAATCGTGCTGAACTATCAGGGCACTCCACCCTAACACCGAGGGGCGAAGTAATCCTCCAGCCAGGCTGGTTTGAATCGCTAAACCAGTGGATCGGCGGCAGTTCAAGAGTCTCCTCCCAGGTTCGATAGCGCGTCACGGTGCCGTATACATGCATCAGTTGTTGGCCAGGGCTTGGTCTCTGACCGAAGCCGAGCATATTGACCGAATCATGCTGAGTTCCCTGCTGAAGCCAAAGCCGAGAACTGTTGCCGTGATGCCACTCTCCTGTGTAGGCGAATCTGATCTCGTACTGGTCGCGAGGATCGTGCCCGCCAGACAAGAACAGATCGACCGTGTATTTGCCTTGGCGCAAGCCGATCGTTCTTCCAAGCACCACTGCCTGCATCTTGGGAGCCTGATCTTTTGCAATGACTCTGCGTGGCGGGCGAAGTCCTGACACTCTCCAGCGGCCCACTTCCGCGCCGTTAGCCTTCAGTATCAAATTTGATTCACAAAAGCTCGGAGGGAAATGGTGCAAAACGCCCAAGTACACAATTCTGTCTTCAGTCGCCTCTTGGTGCGTTACTGGGGACGCGCTATTACTCGGCAGGCGCACACTTACGGGAGCATGGTTGCCGGATTCGTCCTCGAGATATGCAGAGAGTCCATTGACGCTCTGCAGGCTGGTCGGGTAGCCGACGAAGAAGGCAGCGGCTAGACCTGAATAGTTTGCGTGATAGCGACTGCCTTTGTAGGAGAGTGTTGCCCTGCCCCCAAAAGGTGGCGAATGAGACCCCAGGAGTTCATAGCCCTCATCCGCGCGGACCAGCCTGGTCGAAAGGCCGCTGAATTCATCCCAGACGGAAAGTGTGACCAATCCCACCAACAGGCTGAGAATCAGAAGCCACTCCCTGACGTCCTTCCAAGCCAAGTGGTATTCAGCCACATACTCCGGGGGGTGGGTCAGTTCTTCTTGCAATTGTTCACTTCTCCCCAGTCTCTTGAGTTTTGTGCGCTCAGCCGACTTTCTCGCGCCGATGCGCTCTGCGCCTGCGAGCAATGGCGGCTAAGCCGACTGCAAGGGCGAGAGCCGACGCGGGCTCGGGAACGGGCGCAGCGTGGTAGTAAAACTGGCTCTGATCGCTCCGAATCGCCCAGCCTACGAAGGAGCCGTCGGAAGCCGATGCAGACAGGTAGTAATGCTGGGCCTGGGCAGAGTCAGGGCTCAGCAAAGATTCGATAGGCGCTATCCCACTCTGATGCGTCCAAATCGCTACACCCCCTTCAAGACCCCCAAGGCCGCTAGTACTTGCGGTCACACGAACTCCGAGGACAACGCCGGACTCGGAGACGCTTCGCGCCCCCATGTACCATTCCAGCCCATCCTTCTGGAACGAGCCCGTCGGCACAAATCCCATCGACTCAGACCAGGCGTATCCGACATCGCCAGTGCCAGAAAGAAAGGTCATGCCAGCCACATGCCCAGAAGAATTCAGCGCATCGCCAGAGACACTCAAATAGCCTCCTGCTGCATGAATCAAATGCGCTACCGTTCGATCTGGATTCCACACGACCCCAACGCTGGAGCCAGAGATCGTTGCCGTTCCAACGCTCCTGCCCGACTCGGCAAGGTCGTTCACGCTCGCCTCTCCCCCTGGATCGGCAAGGGTTTGGAATCCGTTGACAGCATCCCAGATAAACGCAGTGAGAACTCCAGGACTCAGCTCAGCCATCACGGCAGTCTGTCCCGCGTCGTTGATTCTTTTGACGCTCACATTGTCCGTACCCGGATGAAGGATTCTTCGGTATCCGCTGACGCTATCCCACAGAAGCATAGCGGCAGGACCGCCTGTATTGGAGTTTGCATACCCAAGGGCGAGGCCAGAGCCATTCAGGTCGAAGAAAGAGACGTCTCTAAAACCGCTTCCATACTGGGGGATAGCAGTCGGCGTTCCGAACGCATCTGCATAGACCCCTTCCAGAAAGTTAGGCGGATCAACGTATCCGACCATCGCGCCCGATGAGTGCAAAGCCGTCGGAGCGAAAGCGCTGTACCCGGCTGGGGGAGCGATCTCTTTGATCCGATACTGCGGCTGAGCCTGCATACAGGAACAAAGGCCAGTCAAAGAGGTGAGGGCAAAGCCAAAACGTAAGACAAAGGGTCTCATTGCAGTCACATAAGCCAAAAAAAAGCTCTTTAAGTATACGAGATGAATACGCTTAGAACAGTTCATAGGTGCGCCATCATACTTGCCTGAATCGATAGCGTGCACTAAGCGTCCTAACCCATGAGGGCGTATGCTACAGCGTTTTTTGGAAACCCTTTGGTCGGGATTCACCGAAGTCGGCCGTTTCTTAGCCGAGCGACAAATCGTCATTCTCCTCTTCTTCGTGACCATTGTCGTCGCGGGAGTCGCCCTTTATATCGCCGACCGCGACCGGTTCGAAACCATTCGTCAGGGGCTTTTGAACACATCAAAGCAGAGCGGAAGCTGGACGCTCTATGCGTTGATGCTACTCGGAGCAGGCTACATGCTGGTGGCGATCCGTGGCATCGTCAACGACCAGCGCATCATCGCCGAGAACGCCGAGTACTCGGCTAAAGACGACCCCTCCCTCGGCGGGATTTATCAGTACGGTCCGTCAGCAGCCGGACTCGTGGAGAAGACCTACACCCGAACACTTACCCTCCCACCCGCATTTCTCGACCGGCTCGGCTCCGAAGGCATCCAGTCGCTCACGCCTTACCTGCAAGACCCGTCCTCGACGAACATCCTCAAACTCAGCGACACCTTCCGCAAGAGCGGACAGGATGCGGTTTTCACTCGGGAGGTCGTGCGGATGGAGGAGCAACCGCTGCCCATCCAAAACGCCGTCGTCAATGTCGACGTGCACATGCGGGATGCCGAATCCACCAGCTCGAAGGTTTATGACGTCGACTTCCGGTCCGAATTCACTTTTCGAAACCCAAGTTCCGAAGTCGCCAAAGTCCGCATGACCTTCCCCTTGCCTCAACAATCGGGTCTGTTGAGCAGTTTTTCGTTCAAGGTCGGCGAAGAGCCGGTTAGTAATCAGGACGAGATGGAGAACTACGTTTGGGAGGGCATGCTCCAGCCCGGCGAGACACGCACCGCGACGGTCGCCTACAAGAGTCAGGGGGGCGGGGCGTGGGTCTACAACATCGGCTCACGACGGCGGCGCGTCGAGGCGTTCACGCTGAACTTGAAATCGAACAGCGAAGTGCGGTTCCAGCGCGGCGGACTGTTCCCCACAACCTCGAACGACAACTCGCACACGTGGAGCTTGTCCGACATCATCACCACCCAAAACATCGAGCTCACATTCCCCACCCTTCAAGCCCGCAAAGAGGCTATCACGAAGGCGTTGGTGTTTCAGCCAGCTGCCCTCCTTTTGCTTCCGATCCTCGTGCTTTGGTGGGGTTGGCGCATGCGCAAATCGGCGAATCTGAGCGCTCTCTTCCTCGGTTTGGCGGGCATGACTCTTGGATTCGCCTCAACTGCGGTGCTGCTCGGCTACATGCAGATGTTCCTGGCGCTGCTGGTCGGCGGGTTCATCGCCGCGGTCCTTGCCGTGCGAGCGGTCGGCATGAGCTTTATCGTCCCGGTCGTCGCAGCGGCGCTCGCCCCGATGGCATTCCTGAACGCGGAGCATTCGGGGTTGTTGCTTGTGATTGGTGCGCTGGCGCTGTGGACGGTATCTGAACCTGCGGCAAGGAAGGGCCAGGTTAAAGATTAACCACGACTCGCGCCGATTGTTACTGCCCCACCGTCCTTTTCAACGATCATTGCGTAGGTTGAGAAATGAAGGTCTTTACAGAATTTATCGGATCGTTCCTGTTTATGCTCGCCATTCCGTTGGCCATTGGCAATGCTGGGAACTTGGCCCCGCTGGCAATCGGCGCCGCACTCATGGTGATGGTCTATATGGGTGGACACGTTTCGGGCGCACACTACAACCCTGCGGTGACACTGGCTGTCTGGTTACGAGGAAAGATGGACTTGAAGGACGTCGTTCCCTACATCGTCGCCCAAATCCTCGGCGCAATTGCTGCCTTTTTCATGGGTTACTGGCTGCTTGGCTCGGCGATGACTCTCGCTCCTGGTGAAGCGTTCGCACCTGCGAAAGCATTGGCGGTTGAGATCCTCTTCACCTGCATGTTGGTCACAGTGATTCTCAACGTGGCGACCGCCAAAGCAACCGCTGGAAACTCCTATTACGGACTTGCCATAGGCTTTACGATTGTGGCGGCGGCGTTCGTCGGGGGGCCGATTTCTGGCGGTGCGTTCAATCCCGCAGTTGGTATCGGCGCAACCGTTTCCGGAGCGCTGTTTGGTGATGGAAACTGGAGCAATCTTTGGCTCTATCTGGTGGGTCCGTTCGTTGGCGCAGGATTAGGGGTTTTGATCTTTAAGGCTCAGCATGGAAGCGCCGAGGCCTCAGCCTCTGAAGCGGCATCGGCTTAGGGCCGCGGTTCTAAATCCCCGTACTCTCATCAGTTTCAACGGCTCCGTTCAGCCCCGATAACTTACTTGGGATTGATCCGTCCTGTCGGATCGCCCGGAGGGTTATGGCTCAACTAAAGCAAAAGCTTGGCGAATTATTGACTGGACAACGGTTGGTCACAAAGAAGCAACTCGAAGAGGCGCTCGAACTGCAAAGAGACACCTCAGCTCCACTGGGAAGCATTCTCATTTCGATGGGAGCGATTACCGAGGATCTGTTGCTTCGTGTTCTTGCCGCCCAAATGGGCGTCGCTCCGTGGCATTTTGAAACTCAACCACCACAAAAGGATGTTGCGCATGTCCTTTCTCCGGAAGCATGTGACCGCTACCAAATGTTGCCCGTGCAAAAGCGCGGCGACCTCCTGACCGTAGCAATGCGAAATCCGATGGATACAGAAGCGATTGACCTTGCTCGTAACCTCTCAAAGATGCGCATTGAGCCGGTGCTGGCAAACGGCGAGCGTCTTCAGCGCGCAATTCAAATTACACTACAAACTCTGCCTGCCCGTGGCGGAAAGTCGATCGATAACCTTGTCGACCAGGCTATTAAGGAGTTTGGACGAGCGAGCAGCGGCCCTGAAGAGGCGATGCTTGACCAGGCAGACTCTCGGCCCGTCGTTGGGGTCGCCAACCAGATTTTGAGCGATGCGATCCGGATGGGATCGTCGGACGTACACATTGAGCCGTATGCCAATCGTGTCGAGGTTCGCTATCGCGTGGATGGGCAGCTTGTACGCGTTCGACAGATGCCGGTAGATATCTTGCCAATGCTCGCCACGCGCATCAAGATCATGGCTGAGCTCGATATCGTCGAAACTCGGATGCCCCAAGATGGACGCGTTGCCGCTGAAATCGATGGGAGGAAGGTTGACCTTCGTGTTTCCGTTATTCCAAACCACCACGGACCGCGCATCGTTTTGCGAGTTCTCGATAAGTCGGTTTCGCTCAAGAATATGGCGGATATCGGTTTCTCGCAGAGAAACGAAGCAACTTTCCGCTCGATGATTCAACGACCTTATGGGATGATCCTTGTCACTGGCCCCACGGGCAGCGGTAAGACAACGACCTTGTATTCGGCGCTGCAAGAGATCAAGACCGGAACGAACAACATCCTCACTTGTGAGGACCCGGTTGAATACGATATCGACGGCATTGGTCAGGCTCAGGTCAACGACAAGATTGGACTGAGCTTTGCGTCACTGCTGCGCTCGGCACTGCGACAAGACCCAGACGTGATCCTTGTCGGTGAGATTCGCGACAAAGAGACCGCCGAAACCGCGATCCGAGCTTCTCTTACGGGGCACTTGGTGCTCAGCACGCTCCACACAAACGACGCGCCGGGAGCAATCCCGCGATTGCTGGATATGGGCATCGATCCTTATCTTCTCAGCACTTCGCTGATCGGTGTCACCGCCCAACGCCTGGTCCGGTGTTTGTGCAGCCACTGCAAGAAGGAAGAGACCAACGAGGCCGATCTTGAGCTGCTGCGTACGATTTCTGGTCAGGAAGATGTGAGCGCCTATAGCCCAGGCACGTGCGTCAAGTGCAGCCGTACAGGCTACAAAGGTCGCATGGCGCTGCATGAGATCATGCCCGTCGTGGGGGATGTCGCCACTGCCATCGCCGAGCGCGTGCCGGTAGACCGCCTGCGCGAGCTCGCGCACGTAGCTGGCTATGAAGAGATGCAGGCAGATGGCGTCCGTCGCATTCTGCAGGGCAAAACTTCAATCCAGGAAGTTCGGCGCGTCGCCAACTTTGAAGTTCTCGGAAGCGCTCCGCAATTCGGGGGCGCGAGCCTTAGGTTAGCGGCATAAAGGGGCCACTTTACGATCTCAGGTGGGCACAAGCAGAGGCACTCAAACCTCAGCTCGTGCCTACTTTCTGTTTGCCCCGGAACTTTGACTATCTGTTACCAAAGGGGATCGATTTATCGATATCGTCTGGGCCTCCCGAAATTTACAAGCTCCTACCTGCCAACTCTACTAACCACTTTTTGCCTTGTTTTGCACAATTCTTGGTTGTTAAAGAAAAGTGTACATACGCATCTACAATCGCGATGCCGATTATCAATCGTGGGCTAGTACGTAACTGTACGATTACCGGGGTGTTGGCTTGATTGGGGGAACTGTCAGGCGATTATTGACATGTGAAAGCAAGCCCGATTACGACGGTGGAGAGAACTGACCACGGCTGTTGAACAGCCCAATCACTGCCCGAATGGGAGATTAAAAAATGAAATGGTTTTCTAACTTGAAAATCGGTCGAAAGCTGGCTATCGCGTTTGGGATATGTATCCTCTTGACGAGTGTTATGGGGATCATTGCGATGCAGCGCATATCTCAGCTCGGGTCGCAGTCTGTGGAGTTTACAAAGGAGCTTGCTCTTCTGGAACTGCTTGGAGACCTTGACGCCGACATTCTGAAGTTTGTTCGTGCGGAAAAGAATCACATTCTGTCTGAGAACGCTACCGAGAGGGAGAAGCACCAAGCAAGCGCTGCCAAGTTCAAGAAAGAGTCTGAAGAGGCTTTGGGCAAGCTTGAAGAGTATTTGCACACACCCAACGGAGAGAAGTTCAGTGCAAAGCTGCACGAGCTCTTGCCCGTGTATTACGCTAACGCCGACAAGGTTTTTGTACTTTCGAATGCTGAAAAAGATATCGAGGCGCAAACCCAGTCACGAAGTGGACGGAAATACCTTGACGAGATCGACAGTGCAATGGAGGAGTTTGAGGTCTACGTTGCTGGCAAGATCGAAAAGGAAAAAGCGATCGCCACAAAGACCATCTCTTCTTCTCGAGCAACGATGATTGGGCTCATCGTCTTTGTCGTCGTAGTTGCTCTCGCCTCTGGATTAATGATCACAAGAACGATCAGTGGAGCGTTATCTCAGGTGCAAAAGGCTGCAAAAGGCTTAGCAGTGGGCGACATCAATCAAGAGATCACCATCAATACAAAGGACGAATTTGGCGACCTTGCGGCGGACTTCCGAGAATTGATTGACCAGCAGTCGCAGATTGCACGAGCTGCGGAAGCAGTAGCAAGCGGAAATCTTGCCGTTCATGTACAACCTAAGTCGACCAATGACGTTCTCGGGCAAGCTTTCTCAAGCATGCTGGATAACCTTCGAAACCTGGTTTCAGAAGTTGCGAAAACGACTCAAAATGTGACGAAGTCCAGCGAGTCACTGAGCGCCATCGCCACTCAATCGAGCTCGGCATCAGAAGAGATCAGCCTTGCGATACAGCAGGTTGTGACGGGCGCTACAGAGTCCGCTGAAACGAGCACACAGATTGCTCGTGGCAGCGAACAGCTGGCTATCGGCGCTTCCGACGCAAGCATCGCGATGGAGAAGCTGGATAACGCTGTCGCCCAGGTTCAGGAAGGCAGCGAAAAGCAAACCACTGCCACCGCACGTGCCAATGAAACGGCAATGGAAGGCGGCAAAGCTGTTCAAGCGACAATTGAAAGCATGGATCGCATCTCGAAGCAGGTTGCTATCTCTGAGGAAGCGGTTCGTGACCTTGGTGAAAAGCAGGCTCAGATCGGCGCGATTGTCCAAGCTATCGACGAGATTGCCGAGCAGACAAACCTGCTTGCCCTGAATGCCGCTATTGAAGCAGCAAGAGCAGGCGAGCATGGCCGCGGCTTTGCCGTCGTTGCCGAAGAGGTTCGCAAGCTTGCCGAGCGATCCAGCGAATCGACTAAAGAGATCGCCTCGCTTATCTCTACGATTCGAGCGGGCGTCGACCGTGCTACTAACTCGATGGCGACAAGCGCCGAAGAGGTTGCCGAAGGGTCAAAATTCAGCGATGCCACCAAGAATGCTCTTGCGGAAATCCTTGAGGTTATCGCGAATGTTCGAGAGTTGGCAGAGCAGAATGCGACCTTGGTTGCAAGCATGGGTACCAACGCACGCACCGTCAGTGACGCGATCACCAATGTGGCTTCCGTAAGTCAAGAGACGGCTGCAGGAGCCGAAGAGATGAGCGCATCTGCTGAGGAGATGGCTGCAGCAACCGAAGAGGCCTCTGCCGCAGTTCAGCAGCAGACGGCTGGGATTTCGGAGGTTAGCCGAATGGCTGGCGATCTCATGGCAGTTTCTGTTGAACTGCAAGAGCTGGTCGCCAAGTTCACACTCGGTGATGACGGAGACAACAGCCATCCGCTCACCCTTGCAGCATAAGCACAACCAGAACCTGCAAATCAAAGATGGCGAATGGCTTTATCAGCCGTTCGCTATCTTTTTTGCGCTCGGGGCTAACCGCTGCTTATCTCACCTCCCCCAAACCCTCAACTCCACAAGGTGAACACCTTCATTGGCGGAGTTGGAGAGCATGTTCACCTTGACGTATCGCGCAGAAACGGGGCTAATCGTGTGCTCATCTCCTGAAGCCGACACGGGAACGGAGTTCTCACTCTTGTCCACGACCTTTGTCCAGGCTTTGCCGTCGGCGCTAACCTCGACTGTGTAGCGGTAATATCGCCGCCCATCCCAGTAAGGAAACACGTCGATCTTGTCTATGCTGTAGACCTTTTGTAGATCGACCTGGAGCCACTGGGGTGATGGGCTTGCCCACCAGCTTGAGCCGAGATTGAGGTTATTATCCACTGCAAACTCGGGAACCTGGGGGCCCTGTGTCCCTCCCGAAACCGTCACCGGCTTTCCGGTAGCGAGGTTCGGTTTTCCGCTGACGTCTTTGTAAAACGTACGGGTGGACTCTCGCAGTGCAGCGAGCTTCTTGCCGTTGAGTGAGGTGAAAATGGCGCGGATCGTTGTTGTTTTATCAATCATGATAGGCTTGCTATAGACCAGAGAGTCGGGCGTCGGTCTTTTGCCGTCGGTGGTATATCGGATGGTGAGGTTTCTTGAGTCAGCTTGGAGACGGACCTCGATGCTGTCCTCAAACCTTGCGATATCGTAATCGTCGGGTCCGTTTTGCATCAATCCAGACACTTTGAAGACGGGCCCCGCCGCCAATATGTGCAGAGCCTTGTCCGTCTCAGTTAGCCTCGTTTCGAACTGTTCGTAAGTGATCTTGGGATTCTGGTTCCACGTCCGCTCTGCCATCGCCGGGACCACCCTCCTAAGGTGGTCAAAGACCAGATACTCCGGCTGCTCCCAGGCGCACACCTGCCCACCGATGATCCGCTCGTAAGTGGGCACTTCAAACCAAGTTGCAGCCGGATAGAAAGTGGTGTGTCGCCCGAATTTACGCAGATCCCAATCAAAAACTTTCTTGGGTGGCCAAACGTGCTTATTCACGACATACAGAGGAGTCCACGCGGCGTTGATGACGGTATAGCCATCGTCGAGGAGATCGGTGGGCAAGTAATAGGCCGACTCGAACTCCATAATCGTGACGTCTTTTGGGATGGGAAACTTGCTGCTCTTGTTGCGACCGAACCCCTCCCACACGATCATCTTCTTGCCCCGCTTCTTCACCATCTCGTTGGCTTGGGTGAGAAAGAGCCGAAAGATCTCGTGGCTGGCATTGCCGGATAGCCCATGCTTGAGAAACGCTGCCTGGAAGTCGGCGTGTTGGTGGGCGTTGGAATAGTCGGCCTCGTCGCCGCCGATGTGGAAGTAGGGCGATGACTTGAAGACTTCGCACATCTCCCCAATCAGCGTATCGACGGCATTCAGCACCTTTTCATTGGCGAAGTTGAGCGTGGAATGATGCTCGTAAGGCTTTGTGCCGAAGATCTTGAACAGTTCGGGCATGGTGCGTATCATCGCCGCGGTGTGCCCGGGAATGTCGAATTCGGGGATAATGGTGACCCCTCTTGCGTCGGCATAGGCCACCAATTCTTTCAGTTCTGCTTCTGAATACGTCGGCCCGCCGTGCTGATTGCTTGAATTGAGCTTGGGGAAGGCTTTACTGGGGAACGTGAAAGCCTGGTCGTCGGTGAGGTGAAGTTGGAGATAGTTGATTTTGTACCAGCGGCACATCAGCACGATCTGCTTAAGCGTGTCGATGGAGTGGTACTTGCGGGCGACATCGACGAGGACCCCGCGATATTCGGAGTCGGGGGTGTCGCGGATGGTGACGGAGGGAACATGGGATTGCTGCGAATTCGGATTCATCGTCTTGACGTCAATCATCTGGAGGAGCGTGGTCATTCCCCAAGCCAGAGCTTGTGGATCGCGCCCGACAATTTCAATCTTCTCACCGCTCTCGATGCGATAGGCAGTCGGTAGAGTGCGGTCGATCTTCAGCGTCAAGGCAGCATCTTTTGGGTTTTGAACAAGTTTCCAGGAGCATCGGCCCGCGTCGGTACTGTCTTGCATAAAAGCTTGAACGTACGGGGCCAGCGTCTTGTCAGAGAAGTTCAGTGGGACATCTTTCGCCAGAATCAAACCCTCGCCTTGTCTTTGGATCACCGACTTAGGCTGGGGGAGGAGAGGCAAGTCCCTTGCGGCTGTGGCCTGTGAAAACGTAAGCGCAGCAAGACAAGCAATCATGGCAAGTTCATTCTAGCCACAAGGGCACTGCTGTGAAGTCAATCTTAGGGGATCGATTGCTCGATCTAACCTATGGTGTGCGTTCCTGGAATCAGCACATGCTTCATGCCTTGCCAGAAGAATTCAGCCTCAACTGGCGTCTCCACTAGTACTTTCTCATCCTCGTACCGCACGCGGAGCAGCCCGTCAGGATGGGCGATCTGGGCATCGAAGCGTCTGAGCGACCCTGGCTTGGGCGCGATGCGGGCTCTCTTCCATCCGGGTGCAATGCTGGTGACCCCGGCAACGAGCTGGAAGAAGCCAAGAATCGGATGTGCCGACCAGGCATGGCAGTCCGACCGCGTGGGCTCCGGCGTCTCGGCAAAGGTCGTCAGGCCGTTTTCAATCATCTCCTTCCACGGCCCCATCAACGCCATATAGTCGTCGGGCTGCATGGCGAGGTGCTTGTAATACTGGAAGTAGTAGGTGCATTCGGGGGCGTTGGCGGCTTTGAGGGCTTCAGCGGGCCAGGGGTAGGGGGCGTTGCCGTGAAAGAGCTGGAACACACGGCGCAGCGCCTCCGAATGCTCATCAGCGATCTGCTCCATCTTGGGGAAGGTGGGATCACCGAAGCTCCCGTCTTGCAGCCAATCCCTGGCAGCCTGCGCTAACCGCAGAAGAATCTGGTGCATCGGCGCGTGAAGCCCGCCGCTTGGCACACCCCACCGCCATCCTGGCACCCAGTCGCCAAAGCACCAGAAGGGAGCCGCTTCAGGCAGGCTCTTGAACGCCTCACAGATTCGGTCAATCTTGCGGATCAGGTCGGCGCGGGCTTCCTCGCCTATACTGTGAGCAAATTCTGGGTCGTAGAAGACGGCATCCCATACCATCATCACCCACCATAGGCTGAACGGCGGGATCACTTGCGGCTGGCGCGACGGATACCGCGACTGCGTCAGCCCATTCTCCATGATCGACCAGCCGAGCGTCTCGACAGCGTTGCGGGTGAGCGCCCGGTCTCGGCCCAGGTAATAGCCGATCAGCGCTTGGATGCGGGTGTCGCCGACATACTGGAGCTGCTCGTAGTAGGGGCAGTCGAAGTAGGTCTCTCCGGCGCATCGCTCTGCCGTGCGTACCGAGACACGCCAAATCTTCTCGACCCAAGGATCGTCCGCCGTGAACCTCGATTCCTCTTGAAGCGGGTAGCCCGTTTCGATGGCGTCGATAGCCTCGATCTGTACAGGAATATCGGTTTCTATTTGAATGTATCGATAGGTTCTCCACCAAAGTGGCTCGGCGACGCCACCCCCATGATCGAAAAGGAAGCGGTCTTGATAGCCCCGAATCTCTTTGCCCTCAAGCTCGTCGCGGTGGCCCTTTTCGTTCTTGCCGACAACCCACGGAGCCTCGGCATAGGTGACCTTCACCGTCGCCTTCTGCCCCTTCTGTAGGGTTCTTGCCGCGATCCGGGGATAGGCGCAAAGGAGCTCGCCGTAGTCGAGGATCAGGGGTTGGCCGGGAAACAGATCGATTTTAGATTTTGGATTTTGGATTTTGGATTGATCGGTCGGCTGGGAGATGTCAGATCTCTGATCGTTGATCGCCGATCGCGCAGCCGGAGAAGCGGCCCGGACCTCATACCGCATCAGCGGGATCGAGCGCGGAATCAGCATCCACGGCGTGCCTCCGCTCAATGTTCCGCGCTCCTCGGCTTGGCTGATGACGTGGGGGGGACGCCACTCCAGTGTATCCCACGGATTCAGAATGATTTCTGGGGGGAAGTAGGGAGGGGGCTGCGAGCTCGTTAGGTAGGGAGGAATGAAGCCGCCGGGTTTGGGCTCCGGTTCTTCAGACGCGGGAGTACCCCACCCCCCTGCCCCCCTCCCCATCGCGACTTCGTCGAGACGAGGAGAGGGGGTTAAGCTGGTGTCGATGATTTCCCCCGGACCGTTGTCGATATAGAACTCTCCGATTCCTGAGTGCATCATGTCGAAGGTCCAGCCGTCCAGCCGTGTAACTTTCCAGTCGGCGGGGGTGGATATGAAAGCATGTTGCAAGTACGCGGGGTGCCTAGAACCAGGCTCCTCCCCCTTGAGGGGGGAGGCAGTGAGCGTTAGTGAACTGGGTGGGGGTGAGGCAACGCCCCCGCTCTGGCCCTTTTCACCCCCACCCCATCCCTCCCCCGTCAAGGGGGAGGGAGAACGAAGAGATTCCATCACAAACGCCGTCCGAACCGTGTGCTGGGCCATCGGCGCCCAACGCCCGAAGTTCCAGACCAGCGCAATGATCTCGTTGGAGCCTTCGACTAGATAAGGAGCCAGGTCCAGCGTCTCGTAGAACCAATGCTTCTCGTCCCCGCGCTGGGGACCAAATGCCAGCATCTGCCCATTCACATAGAGCTTGTAGCGGTTGTCGGCGCTGACCCTCACCCAAAAATCGGGCGTTTTCGTTTCGAGGGTAAAGGTGCGGCGGAAGGCAAAGACGCCGAGGTCTTCGCTCGGATGTGCGGCAGGGCCGATCCACTTGGCGTTCCATTGGCCGGGGTTGAGGTCCACGGCTTATTCTGGCTTTCTTGATGAGTTGATGTCTGAGATCAGAGACCGGAAATCAGAAATCTGATCTCCGGTTTCCGATTTCTGACTGCCACGCAACCTAATGATCCGGATACAAGCTCCGCATCAGGCTCTTCACCTGGACGCGCAGTTCTTTATCCCGAGTGATCATATCGCTGATCTTTTGGTATCCGTGCATCATCGACGTGTGGTCGCGGTCGCCAAAGAGCGTGCCGATATGCTTCCAACTGTCGCGAGTCAGTTCGCGCGTAAGAAAGACGGCGATATGGCGAGCGTGCACGATGGGAGCCTTTCGCGAGATGCCGCAAATGTCTTCGACGGGGATCTTGAAGTGCCTGCTCACCGAATCGACGATCTCGGTGAATCCGGGCTTGGAGTTCGGTCTTTCGCGGTAGTGTGCCTCAATCAGCTTTTCGGCGAGCGAACGGTCGATCTGAAGATTCTCGATGCTTGCGAGTGCGGCGAGTTTGGTGAGCGCCCCTTCCAGTGTTCGGATGTTTCCGGGAACGCTCTCGGCGAGGAACATCGCCACTTCCGGCTCCACGGTCACCCGCTCTTGCTCAGCCTTCGAAAGCAGGATTGCGCAACGCGTTTCGGTATCGGGCATCGCGATGTCTGCGACAAGACCCGATTCAAAGCGTGATCGGAGTCGCTCGTCCATAAGTGTCAGATCGCGTGGCGGTCGGTCGGATGTAAGAACGATTTGTTTACCCAGCGAGTGAAGATAGTTGAACGTATGGAACACCTCTTCCTGAGTTTTGTCCTTGCCAGCGACAAACTGAATGTCATCCACGAGCCAAATCCCGACGTTGCGCTGCATGCGTCGAAACTGCTCGATTCGGTTCGTTTGCAGGGCGTGGACGAACTGCTCGGCAAACTGTTGCGCCGAGATGTAAACCAGCGGGTAACGCGGGTCTTTGGCTAAGATCGTCCTTGCGATCGCATGGAGTAGGTGGGTTTTGCCAAGCCCAGATGGGCCGTAAATGAATAGGGGATTGTACTTGGCACCGGGCTCGTCGGCGACGGACTTTGCTCCGGCAAAGGCGAGTCGGTTGCTTTGGCCAACCACGAACGTTTCAAAGCAGAACTTCTCTGCAGGTCGAAACGAGGGATCCGCCCCAACGGACAGCTTCACGCTGGAGTCATCTGCTTTACCAAGCAAGGCTGATTTTTCACGGGCCTCGCTCAACAGGTTGACGGCGATCTGCTCGCCAAGTTCATCGCTGAGCATCTCGGTCAGTTTGTCGAGGTATCGCTCGCGGACCCATTCGTGGACGAATCTTCCAGGGGCAGCCAGAACGACCACACCCTCCTCGAATCCGGCGGCCTTGAGCGGCTTAATAAAGCGCTCAAACCAAGCCGGTGAGATCTCGGCAGACAAACGCCGAAGCACCTGCTCCCATGCGCCGCGCAGCCGTATCTGTAAATCGGAATCGTCCAAATTGTACTGGTCCATAAGGTCCTACTTAAAGGAAAATCAAGGGCCCCGAAATCTCTCTTGCCGAGAGCTGGGAACAGCATTATACACAGGATTGGCGGGCGTGAAAAGGGCTTTCGGAGATCATTTTGAAAGAAAAGGTCGACCTGCTCTAAATAGTGACTTTAGGTGTCATGCTGAGTGTTATTTTGAACTTAAAACCTAGCCAAATACATGTCACATGTGTGATATGTGCAACGCTCTCGCGGACAAGTACAATGGTTCCATGACAAAAGCGTTGGGAGTGCTGGCTGGGCAAGACATGCCAGATGACTTGCTCATGAAATGGGCATCCAGCGCAGACCTCCTTTTCGCCGCCGATGGAGGTGTCAACCGCCTTCACAAGATTGGGATAAAGCCCACGGTCGTGATCGGCGACATGGACTCCGCCGAAGGCGGACCGCTCGCCGAAGCCCTTGCAGAAGTGATACACCTACCAGGTCAAGAGGTGACCGATTGCGACAAGTTGCTCGAATATGTGGAAGCCCAAGGACACAGCGCGATCACCCTTGCCGCCGTCGAGGGCGATAGAATGGATCACATGCTCGCCACGCTGCACAGCGCCGCTCGCTCGGGGCTTTCGATTCGACTGGCCTTGCGCACGGGAATAGGCTGGGTCTTGCGTGCCGGAGACGAGGTCGATCTTGCGACCCGTGTGGGGAGGCAAGTGTCCTTATTGCCGCTCACCGCCGTGGAAAGCTGCAGTTTCAGGGGGGTTGAGTGGCCCCTTGAGAAATCTCCTCTAAGTCCCCTCGGACCGACGAGCATCTCCAACCGCGCAGTTACGGAGCACGTTCATGTGCATCTGATCGACGGTGCGGCAGCGGTCTTTCTTGAAGTTCCCCCAGAGGAGCTTCCCCAATGGTGATGGAGGCGGGTTGGGACAGTTAGCGACGCTGGATTGGGTGGTTGTTCTCGCCTTTATCGGGCTGATCCTTGCGCTCGGATTTTCAGCAAAACTGCGCGACAATTCGGTTCTGCAGTATCTCACCGCTGGGCGCGCGCTCACTCTTCCGGTCTTTGTCGCCACTTTGGTGAGCACCTGGTACGGCGGCATTTTGGGGATCGCCGAATCTGTCAGTTTCTACGGTATCGGCACATGGGTGATGTTCGGGGTTCCCTTCTACGTCTTTGGGCTCATCTATGCGTTTTTCCTGGCGAAGAAGGTGCGTGAAGCGGACCAGATCAGCATCCCTGAAAGGCTCCAGCTACGCTACGGGCGGGGTGTTGCCGTCATCGGTGCGACCCTCGTCCTGATGCTCGCCGTTCCTGCCGCCCATGTGCTGATGCTAGGGGCGCTTGTCCACTTCTTGACCGGGTGGAGCCTCGGCGCGTCCGTCCTCATCGCGGCAGTTGTCGGCACGCTGTTCCTCTATAAGGGCGGGCTTCTTGCGGACGCTCGGGTATCGGTTCTGGCCTTTCTGATGATGTACGTCGGGTTTGCCGTGATCGTGATTTGGTGCCTGATGCGGATGTCTCCAGGAGAGGCAGTCGCTGCCATCGGCAACACGCCAAAACAGGGGCATCTCCTTCAATGGGACGGCGGGGCTGGCATCGTTCAAGTTGTTAGTTTCTTCATCATCGGCGCGTGGACGCTGGTCGATCCAGGTTTTCATCAGCGCGTTGCAAGCTGCAAGAGTCCAGAAGTAGGAAAGAAGGGCGTATTGGTCAGCGTTGGGTTTTGGGTTCTCTTTGATTTACTGACCATCTCCACTGGCATGTACGCGATCGCCATGAATCACCAATCGCCTTCTGAGGCAGGCGCTCTTGGCGGGATGCTCCTCTTCCCTTCATTTGGTCAAGCCGTCCTGCCGTCGGGCTTGTACGCCGTTTTTCTTTGCGGGATGCTTGGCACGATCGTTTCCGCGATGGTCGGCTATACGCTCGTGAGCGGAGCAAGCATTGGGCGCGATATCGTTGCTCGGTTCAAGCCAGGCGCTGACGATGCCCATATCAAGCTCTGGACGCGTATTGGCTTTGGTATCGCCACCGGACTGGCGATTACGCTTGCGCTGAACATCGAATCGGTGGTTAGTCTGTGGTATTTGTGGAGTGGAATTGTCGTCGGAGCCCTCTTAATCCCGGCTCTTTCGGCGTATGGAAAGAGAAGTCTGAATGTCTCGCCGCTCTGGATTATTGTCTCGATGGTCGTCTCGTCCCTTGCGACATTGGGCTTGTTGATCTACGGACTGCGAACCGGAGACGCATTTCTAACCGTCACCTGGTTAGGAAAGACATTCAGCATAGGAACGCTGGCCCCAGGATTGGCAATTTCAGCTTTTATCCTTGGGTTAGGCAAAACCCTAGCCATAATACGGGGTAAGCACCATGGTTGAGAACGATAACCTATCTGTAGCAGAGGTCGAAGAACCGACCGATGCAGTCGTCGAAGAGACGCCTGAAACCGCTGATGCGTCAGCCGATGTCGAAGCGCCAGAAGCACCGGAGCAGGAGGAAGATTTTGCCCCTGCAGGTCAGGCGCGTTTGATCGTTAAACGGCAAGGCATTGAGACCGACAGCGTTTTTCCGCTTAATCCTCCTTCGACAATTGGACGCTTTGATCCGGGTGTTGGCCCTATCGATGTCGATCTTGCCGATCTACCCGAGGGTGTTTATGTCTCTCGAAAGCACGCCAAGATCACTTGTGAGGATGATGTTTGGAAGATCGTCGATCTCGGCTCATCGAACGGCACTTTCGTTCTACGCGACGACTTTGAGCGTGTGGAAGAGGCCGAATTGGCGGATGGCACCGAGTTTGCGCTGGGCAACGCGCGGTTTGTCTTCCGTCTGAGTTAAGTCCAGACCCGATTGGAACATAGAGGCCATCGTTAGCGATGGCCTCTATGTTTATCTATGGCGGCACGATCCAGCCGCTTTTGTGCGCCTACCTTCTGAGATACAGGCCCAGGCCCTTAGGAACATCTTTCTTCGTTCCGCCCTTTTCTCCTCCAGCACTACGCTGGAGACAAAGATGAACATCAAAAAGATCGCACTTCTCGTCGCTATTCCCGTCCTCGCCATCGGTTGGTATCTCTTTCATCCCGAACTGCTGTTCGTGAACAAAAGTGTCAACGAAGGTCTCCCTGCTGCTGGGCAGATGGTTCAGACGATCTCGCAAGGGAGCTTTCAGAGCTATGCTCACGAGACCAAGGGGATTGCGAGCGTTGTTGAAAGCGACGGTAAGAAGTACCTTCGTTTAAGCGAGTTTTCGACCTCGAACGGCCCCGACGTCCGTGTGTATTTGGTGAAGGGCTCGGACAGCGCTGAGGACTCTGTCAAGAAAAACGGTTACGTTGAGCTGGGCAAGCTGAAGGGGAATATCGGAGATCAGAACTATCACATTCCAGATTCGGTGAACCTCGACGAGTACAAAGCCGTATCCATCTGGTGCGCTCGCTTTAGCGTTGGGTTTGGAGGGGCAACGCTTAGCCAGAAGTGACGGATTAGGAATGATTGAGGCATGGGAGGAGGCTGCGATGTCATGCCGCTTGGATCGCTTTCTTCAAGGCATCGAGTACGGAGATTGGCCTCTCTTCCCATTCTTCATCCCTCAACCTTGCTAACTGGGTACCCTCACGGCACAACCGATGCTCCAACGCCATCAGCCGCTTGCGATATACATGGAAGGAGCCCTCGATGTCGATATCGGCAAGATGGGCTTTGGGATTCTCCGGTATTCGCCGAACCCAGTGGCGTGCGTTATCGACTCCCGCTTCTCGGGCAGAGATCAGCAAGACATCACTCGCATACCCCGCTCTTGTCCGGTAGTCGGCAGCGTGGCAGAAGCCATTTCGAAGGGCGCAGAAGTGCTTGTGCTGGGAACTGCCCCACCAGGAGGCTTGATTCCGCAAGCTTGGAACAGCGCTATTCAGGAGGCCATCAATGGAGGACTGAGCATCGTCAATGGCCTTCACGACCTCCTGGCCCCAAGGTTTCCGAATCTCAAACCCGGGCAGTGGGTTTGGGATGTTCGACTCGAACCCAAAGACCTTGGCGTGAACGAAGGCCGCGCCCGATTACTCCCAAACAAGCGCGTGCTGATGATCGGCACAAGTATGGCGGTCGGCAAGATGACGGCCGGCCTGGAGATTTACCGAACCGCGCTGAGCCGGGGTATTAAGGCGGAGTTCGTCGCCACCGGCCAGATCGGAATCACAATCATGGGCTCGGGCGTACCACTTGACGCCGTGCGTGTGGACTATGCCGCAGGAGCCATCGAACGCGAAGTGATGTGCGTTGCCGAGGCTGAACTGATCATCGTGGAAGGTCAAGGCGCGCTGATTCATCCGGGAAGCACCGCCACGCTTCCTCTCTTGCGCGGCTCGATGCCCACCCACCTCATCCTATGCCACATCGCCGGCATGGACATGCTAAATCGCGTGTCGTGGGTGAAGGTGCCGCCCCTTCGCGACTACGTGCGCCTTTATGAAGACCTTGCCGAAGCTTGCGGCACATTTCCCCGGCCCAAGACGGCGGGAATCTGCGTGAACACGT
The DNA here is from genome assembly GCA_019638775.1 of Fimbriimonadaceae bacterium. NCBI lineage: Bacteria > Bacillati > Armatimonadota > Fimbriimonadia > Fimbriimonadales > Fimbriimonadaceae > Fimbriimonadaceae bacterium. The sequence goes on from JAHBTD010000001.1 coordinate 1,004,158, forward strand.
TCGGGTTGGACGAAGCCGCTGCGAGGGAGGTCATCCAACGAACACAGGACGAAACGGGACTGCACGTGACTGATCCTGTGCGGTTTGGGGTGGATGGACTTTTGGAAGCCTTAGGGTAGAACACCCGCCCTCGGTTCGCTATCGCTCACCGTCCCTCCCTCCAGGGAGGGAAGTTCAAAGCGAAGCGTGACACAGGGAGGGTGCTGTTCGACCTGGACGTAACGAGCGCTTAGCTCTTCGCGCCGAACTTTCGCTTCCAATCGTCGATCAAGCGCAGAGCTTCGATGGGGGTTAGCCGGTTCACGTCCACTTTGTCCAGCTCCTTCATCACCGGAGGCGGTTCCACGTCGAACAGCGTGAGCTGAAGCTTTTGGCTGGTGGTGGAGACTTTTGGCGCAGAAGAGCCCTGCTCTAGCTCGTCCAACAGCTCCTGCGAACGGATCAGCACCGAATGCGGCACGCCCGCCATCTTCGCTACGTGGATGCCGTAGCTGCGGTCGGTGCCGCCGGGAAGGACGCGGTGCGTCCAGACCACGTCGTCCCCAATCTCCTCCACGCTCACACGGTAGTTAGAGACAGTGGGAAGTTGATCGGCGAGGGCGTTCAGTTGGTGATAGTGAGTCGCAAAAAGCGTTTTTGCCCCAACCATTGCCAGGTGTTCGATCATCGCCCAGGCGATCGCCATGCCGTCGTAGGTGCTGGTTCCTCGCCCAACCTCATCGAGAATGACCAAGCTCCGCTCGGTCGCGTGGTTGAGTATGTTCGCGCTCTCGATCATCTCGACCATGAAGGTGCTCTGCCCCAGCGCAAGCTCGTCCTTCGCGCCGATGCGGGCAAAGATGCGGTCGCATATCCCCAGGCGGCAACTCCTGGCGGGGACGAAGCAACCTACCTGAGCCAGCAGAACAATGAGCGCGGTCTGGCGCAGGTAGGTGGACTTTCCCGACATGTTGGGACCGGTGAGGATGACGATTCGATTTTGGATTTGGGGAGCGGAGTTGGGGGCATTGGATTGTAGATCGTTGATTGCAGATTGTTGATTGATTGGCTCTCCGGCCTCTACAGGATTGCCGATAGCTGATAGCTGATCGCCTAATCCCTCCCGATCTCCGGTCTCCGATCTCTGATTTCCGATCTCTGATTTCTGATCCCCGATAGCTGATTGCTGATCGCTTGAACCCTCCCGTTCTCCGGTCTCCGATCTCTGATCTCCCAACTCCAAATCATTCGGCACAAACGCCGAATTCTGCGCCTCAACGACTGGATGTCGCCCTGCCTCGATCTCCAGTACATCCTCGTCAACCAGTTCCGGCCGCACATAGCCCCGGTACGCAGAGACCTCGGCAAAGGCACACAGCACATCAATTTCGGCGATCGTCTTAGCGGTTTGGAGCAGCGCCCGAGAATGTTCCGTTACACGGTTTCTCAGTCTGTAAAAAACATCCGTCTCCAGCCCGATCGCCTTTTCGTCGGCTCCCAGCACCAGGGATTCGTGCTCCTTCAGCGCAGCGGTGATGTATCGCTCCGCATTTGCCGTGGTCTGCTTGCGGATGTAGTGGTCAGGGACTTTGTCCAACTGCGACTTCGATATCTCCAAGTAATAGCCAAAAACTGAATTGAATCCAACTTTCAGATTGTTTATTCCAGTGGATTCGCGCTCGGCCTGTTCGAGGTCGGCGATGTACTTCCTCCCGTTTCGGGAGAGGTCGCGCAGCTTATCCAGTTCGATGTCGTAACTCTCTTTGATGATGCCTCCGTCACGGATGGTTAGCGGTGGCTCGTCCTGTAGGGCCGAATTCAAGAGATGCTTCAGCTCGTCATGATCCGAGACCAAGCCCAACAACTCCAACAACCTGCCACTTGACAGCCGCCCGAGCTTTCCAACCAGCGACGGCAATGCTTGGAGGGAGTTGCGCAGGCCGACGAGATCGCGCGGTCCCGCCATCCCGGTGGCGCATCGTGAGACAAGGCGCTCAATGTCGGAGATTTTGCGCATCTCGTCTTGAAGATCACCCCTGATCAGATTCTCCCGGACCAGCTTCTCCACCGCTTCATGACGCAGCTCGATCGTCTTGCGGTCAAGCAGAGGCTGCTCCAACCACCTGCGCATCTGGCGCGATCCCATCGGGGTGCGCGCGGCATCAACAACCGATAGCAAGGTGTACTTCTTGGAACCGTCCTGTAGGTTTTGGGTGATCTCCAGCGAACGGCGGGTGGAGCCGTCCAGACGCATAAAGCTTTCAACGGAATACGTCGATAGCGAGTCGATATGAGCAAGCGGAAGGCCGTTCTTCTCGGCGTAACTGAGAACCATTGAGGCCGCGATCACAGCGCTCGGTTTGTCGTCGCAGCCGAAGCCATCCAATTGCGCCACATTGAGCTGCTCAAGCAGTCTTCTGCGTGCTCGATCCAGTGCAGGTTGCTGGACCTCAGTCACCGCAGAGCCCAAGCCTGTCGCTGAGATTTCGCCAAATGGCGACGACGAGGGGCCGACCAAAAGCTCGGTAGGCTTGAGCCGGGCAAGCTCTTGTACCATCCGGTCATCCAGATCGCTCCCTTCAACTTCCGTGACGGCAAACTCCCCGGTGCTGGGATCGAGTACGGCAAGTCCGATTCGTCCATCAAGCGAACAGATCGCGGCAAGGAAGTTGTTCTGCCCGGATTGGAGCATCGCATCCTCAACTAAGGTTCCAGGCGTAAGGATGCGGGTGATGCCGCGCTTGACGAGGCCCTTGGCCTGTTTGGGGTCTTCCAGCTGCTCGCAGATGGCAACCTTTATCCCCTGCGAAAGCGCCTTGGCGAGATACTTTTCAAAGGCATGATACGGCACTCCCGCCATCGGCATGCGGTCGCCTCCGTCCTCGCGCGAAGTGAGCGTAATCTCCAACGATGCGGCGGCCTTCTCGGCATCCTCGCCATAGAATTCGTAAAAGTCCCCCACACGGATCGCCATGAGCACACCCGGATGCTCCGCCTTGAGGGCGAAGTATTGTTTGAGCATGGGGGTGTTGCCTTTCACGGTTTTCCTATCAAACGTAACGAATATGTAGCCGCACACTAAGCCTGCATTCCAGGGTTGAGACTTAAAGCCTGTGGCTGCTACGACGTACACTCACGGCAAAGCATCCTGCCTTGCGATTTCTCGCACCTTGGAGTATGACCCACGTGCAGGGCTCGTCAATTTGCCTGCGCCGAGATACAATGATGAGGGCGCAAAAGTACCAATGTCCAACCTTCTTCTTAAATGGGTTCTCACTGCGGTGGGAGTTGTGGTTGCCGCGTGGCTCACGAGCTTGGTCGGCCTGACACTTAAAGCCGACATCCAAACTTGGGGGCACGCCGCCCAACTTTTGGTGGGTGTGGCTATCCTAGGGCTCCTCAATGCAACGCTTGGCAGGATTCTCAAGCTACTCACGGTACCATTGAACTGTCTCACTCTGGGGTTATTCTCGCTGGTTATCAATGGGCTGATCTTGTGGATCACTTCACGGCTCGACATGGGCTTCACGATTACGGGAACGCCTTGGCAACAGTTCTTGTCAGCCGTCTTCGGAAGTATTGTGATTTCAGCGGTGAGCGGCATCCTGCGCGGCCTGCTGAAAGAGAACAAAGATAAAGATGATTAACCGGTACCGCTGGCAAAGACTCCGAGCCCGCGCGAAGGGGATGCGAACGGCATTCCTGATCCTCGCGCTGGGCGGTCTGTGCTTTGTGGTTGGCTCCGCGCTGAGCTTTAAGCTCATCATCCTGCCCGTCCTCGAATCCGTGGAGCGGCTGGCCAACGAATCTCTTTCTACAGCCGTAAGCTCTCAGAACATGGAGGAGGCTCGGCACTTCGTCGGCGGCATTCTTCTTTTCCTTGGGTTCTATCTCATCTACCTTGGCTTGCGCGGCGTGATCATCCAGTTCGTCGAGACGGTGACTGGGCAAAAGGGCGAGGTCATGGACGTCTACAAGCGACGACGCGATCTTTCACAAGGACCCCGGATTGTGGCAATCGGGGGCGGCACCGGTCTGAGCACGCTCTTGCGCGGTTTAAAGAAGCACTCTTCAAACATCACGGCCATTGTCACGGTGACCGACGATGGCGGCAGCAGCGGACGTCTTACCCGAGAAAAGGGCATGATCCCCCCTGGTGATATCCGCAACTGCTTGGTGGCCTTGGCGGATGCAGAAAAGGCGATGACCGACCTTTTTCAGCATCGCTTTAAGAGCGATAGCGGAACGCTCAGCGGGCACAGCATCGGGAATCTGCTCATCGCCGCGCTCGTCGACCAGTCGCAAGGGGACTTCGAAAAGGCGGTTGAGAAAGCAAGCGACGTTTTGCTCATTCGCGGACGAGTCGTCCCTTCGACCCTCTCACATGTACGACTTCGTGCGCTCATGGAGGACGGCACTGAGCTCTGCGGAGAGACGAAGATCGCGGCGACCGGGAAGCGGATTCGACGCATCTATCTGGACCCCGAAGACGTCGTGGCCCACCCCGGCGCGGTGGAAGCGATCCGTGCGGCAGATTTGATCTGTATCGGCCCGGGAAGTGTCTACACCAGTATCATCCCAAACCTTCTCGTCCCCGGGATTGCGGAGGCGCTGATGGAATCTCACGCCCCAAAAGCCTATATCTGCAACGTCATGACCCAGCCCGGCGAGAGCGACGCCTTTACCGCAGCGGAGCACGTCACGGTTATCCGCGCCAATACCGATCACAAAGTGTTCGACTATGTTCTGGTCAACATGGCTTTGCCAAGCTCTCACCTCGTTGAGAAGTACCGAGAATCGGGTCAGTTCGTCGTGGAGGCGGATATGGACCGGATTCGTGCGATGGGATATAAAGCGATCGGCGGAGACTTTATGAGTGAGACGGACTTTGTCCGTCACGACCCGATGCGGGTTGCAGAGCGGCTGATGAGCCTGCTGACGCGGTAGAGTCTAAGCAAGCCTATGCCCGGAAAGCTCGTCATCCTTAGCGGCCCCAGTGGGGTCGGAAAAGACACCGTAATCAATGCTTGGCGCGACGCCAACCCTCGAGTTGAGCGGGTTGTTGCCTACACCACACGACAGCCCAGACCGGGTGAGATTCCCGATGTCGATTACCACTTTGTTTCGGTGGAGCGCTTCCACAAGCTTGCAGCAAGCGGAGCATTCTTGGAGCACAAGGAGGTTCACGGTAACTTCTATGCAACGCCTCTCACCGACATGGAAACGATGCTTGCCGAAGGCAAGATTGCAATCTTGAAGATCGATGTTCAGGGCGCTCTTGCCGTGATGGAGCTGCGTGCGGATGCAATCTCTGTCTTCATCCTGCCTCCCAGCGAGCTTGAGTTGCGAAGACGGATCGAAGGTCGGGGGCAAGACTCCCCGGACGTGATCGAAAAGCGGATGCGGAACGCGCTGGGGGAGATTGCGCTGGCGGACCGGTATCTGCATCGGGTGGTGAACGACGATCTGGAGCGGTGTGTGGGGGAGCTTGAGGGGATTGTGGGGCAGGGGCTTTAGCTCTGGGGGCTCACCCTATAGGACTTATAGGTCAAATAAGTCCTATAGGGCACAGTGTCAACCTCGCAAATCATTCACCCTCCCTGTTCACGCTTCGCTTAGAACTTCCCTCCCTCTGAGGGAGGGAAGAGTGAGCGTAGCGAACTCAGGGAGGGTGCCTCTAAACGCTCACCGCTGACTCGGCACAGGCGCCTGCACGCTCCGACCGACCGCTTCAGCCAAGCGTGCAAAGTCCGGCATCATCTTTTCAAATGCCCCAATTGTCACGCTCTGCGACCCGTCCTTGATCGCGTGATCCGGGTTCGGATGCACCTCGATAATCAAGCCATCTGCCCCACATGCGATGGCGGCAAGACTCATCGGCCCGATCAGATCGCGCTTTCCGGTGCCCTGCGAGGGATCGACAATGATCGGCAAGTGGCTGAGTGATTTCACGGTCGGCACCGCCGCCAGGTCCAGCGTGTTGCGCATCGAAGGCTCGAAGGTGCGGATGCCACGCTCGCAAAGGATGATGTTTTCGTTTCCGTTGCTTGCGATGTACTCGGCGGCAAGCAGCCACTCTTCGATCTTCGCGCTCATGCCGCGCTTGAGCAGAACTGGAATTCGTGCTTGCCCGAGCTCGCGTAGCAGATCGTAGTTCTGCATATTTCGAGTGCCGATTTGGAGCAGGTCAGCGTACTCGGCGATCATGTCGATCTTGCGAACGTCCATGACCTCGGTAACGACTTTGAGTCCGTAACGATCTGCCGCGGCCCGTAGAATCTCAAGCCCCGGCACTCCCATGCCTTGATAGCTGTAGGGCGAAGTCGAGGGCTTGTAGGCTCCCCCGCGCAAGATTTTGGCTCCGGCTGCGCTCACCGCTGCCGCCGTCTCCATCACCTGATCTTCCGATTCAACGGTGCATGGGCCAGCCATGATGACGACTTCATCGCCACCAACGCCAACGCCGTTCACATCGACCACCGAACGCGTCGGTTTGTACTCCTTGGAGACAAGCTTGTAAGGCTTGGTGATGAACAAGACATCTTCGACACAGTCGAGCGCCTTGAGCTGGTCGATGAGGTCTACCTTCGCGTGCTCTTTCCCGCCAACTGCGGCAAGGATCGTCTTCTCTTCGCCAAAGATGGGATTTACGACATAGCCGATTTCGGCAAGCCGCCAAGTAACAAGATCGATCTCCTCCCGGTTACTCCCCGGGCGCATCACCACAATCATGCGCGCACCTCCCGATGAACGGTAGAGTGCAGGGCTTCAATAAAGGCGTCCACTTCATGATCGGATCCGATGCTGACCCTCAGAAAGGTCGGCAGACCGAGGGCTTCGCCGGATCGAACGATCACACCCTGCTTGAGCATGGCCTGAAAGATAGGGCCAGCGGGCGTGTGCATGTCGGCAAGGATGAAGTTGGCATGTGTTGGGTAGGGCGTCGCGCCGACGCTGCGGAAAGCGTCTGCCATGCGCGTTGCACCCTGATGATTGTTTTCGAGTGTTTTCACGAGATGCTCGTCGTCCTCTAGCGCAGCGATAGCCGCTGCCTGAGCAAGGCTGTTGACATTGAAGGGCGGGCGACATCGATTGAGCGCATCTGCGAGCTCGGCACTCGCCCAGCCATAGCCGCAGCGAATACCAGCCAATCCGTATGCCTTCGAGAAGGTGCGCAGGCCAACCACGTTGTTATGACCATTCTTTAGATATTCAAGACTGTTGGGATAGTTCGGCTCTCCCGCCGCGAACTCGAAGTACGCCTCGTCGAGCACAACGCAAACGGTGCTCGGAACATCGCTCAGAAAGGCGTCTACTTCGCTCTTTCCCACCATCGTACCGGTGGGGTTGTTTGGGTTGGCGATGAAGACGATCTTGGTGTTGTCGGTGACGGCTTTCGCCATCGCCTTAAGATCGATCCTCAATCCGCTGTCGACGGGGATTCGGATCAGCTTGCAAGGCGCCTCCTCGGCGACGTGATTGTAGACAACGAACGAAGGATCTCCTGTGATGATCTCATCTTCGGGCGAGTCGATTAAAACCCAGCCGATCATGCGGATCAGTTCGTCGCTGCCGTTGCCGATCAGAAGTTGCTCTGGAGACACTCCGAATCTTTCACAGAGAACCTTTTTCAGTTCAAAACAGGCCGCATCTGGATAAAGATGAAGTTGGGTTAAGGCCTGGGCCATCGCCTGTACGGCTTTCGGAGAGGGGCCCAGCGGATTCTCGTTGCTCGCGAGCTTGATGACCTCTTCAACACCGAGTTCACGACGGACCTCGTCGATCGGTTTTCCAGGCGAATATGGGGCCATCGCCAGGATGTTCTTTCGGATCGGAAGGGCCATGAACCTATTTTGTCCGATTCATGGCCCGATTCGATGAGCCGTCCCGCCAACGCAGGTCGCGTTCTCAGAGAAATCGCCTACTATCTGTCGCTTTCTCGCACTGTTGCAGAGATGGACGGTCGCACTCTCGTTGGCTCTGCAGAGTCAAACAGGTCGAGCCCGAGGAGTTGGCTAAAGTGTGCCCGTTGAACATCACTTCGCAGGTAATCGAATGCCAGCTTCCCTCCCTCGTCGCAATGCCCAATCGTCACGCCCTTGCCAAGTGCAGCTCTCACAAAAGCGTCGATATCGACCCACTGCTCCGGATGAGGCTCCGCCGGGATACTGCGTGAGAGCAGATGCAAAATGGGACTGCGCATCAAGCTCTGCTTGTTGAGTCTGTGATCCTCCGTCATCATCGTTGTCGCCGCCTTATACTTCTGCTCAACGAGGGCTCGCTGAAGCCCAGACATCCCGAAACGTTTGGACACTCCAACCGCCGAGGCTCCTGCGCGCACGAGCGCACGCGCAACTTCGGGGGAAGACGCATAGCACAGCGCGGGTTCGGTAGCCGTATCCACTTTGGCAACCTCGGCGTAGCTTGATAGTGCCGTGATCGCCTCGACGCTTCCCGACAGCGCTGCCCATGCGTACGGTGAGAGTTCATCGCTCTCAGAAGTTGGGTCTGCCCCAGCGTCAAGAAGGGCCATGACGATATCCGAACTTCCCATCTTGCATGCGAGATTTAATACGGTCATCCCGTTGCTGTCTTTGACGTTGGGATCCGCTCCAGTTGAAAGAAGCTGTCGGACGCGCTGGGCCGACTGTGATTTAACCGCCGCAAAAAGCTCGTTCGACGCGGGAAGCCGCACAGCCCAAACAATGGCTCCAAGCAGCGATAAGGTGACGAAAGTGATTGAGAGCGTTCTTCTCAATCCGTAGCCGACTTTGCCGATCATTGTGTTCTCCTCGTATTTCGTGATCGAGCAATACCAAGCAAAAGAACAACTGTCGAAGGGAGCTACGCAGGTGGCGGTGGGGGCTCGTTCCTGGGCCTAGCGAATTCGTTGAACGCATTCAAGAATGCTTCGCGGATACAGGTTTTGGGTAGGCCATTAGACGTGCGACTTGAGGACGCGAACGGAAAGCAACCACCCAATAAAGATGCAAACCGCACACCCAAGGAAGGGTGAGTAGCGCCCAAATGCTTCGCCAAGTCCGAGTTGGACGCCAACGGGCTGGAGCTTGTCATAAAAGACTCCGCCGAGGGGCAGGCCGATGATCGCGCCAACACCCTGCGCGGTCATGATTGCCCCCAGGTTTGCACCGCGCTTCTTCGGGTCAAGGTCGCTAACACTGGCATACCAAGCCGGAATCGTGAGCAAGAATCCGATACCGACAGGCATACCACCGATAGCGATCACCCAAGCCGATCGCATGAATGGGAGAAAGGCACCTAGCGCGATAACGGTTGTGCCAGCCATACACAAGAACAGGCCGACATGCACGGCCCGAGCACGTCCGATTCGCTCTCCGAGCTTTGACATGGGCACGCTGAACAGGGCCATCGCAGCGACCGCTGGCAAGACCATCAGCCCAAATGAGGACTCCGACATTCCAAACTGCTCCTCGGCAAAGAGCTTAACGATAGACATCGGAAAGCCTACGCCCATAAACGTCACGACAGCCAGCGCGAGGTACTGGGGAATGTCGCGCATCGAAAGAAGGAGGTCCTTGAAGGAGGCTTCTTGATGTTCGCCAGCGGCCTTGGCCTCGTTCCTGCGTTTGGTGTCTGATGGCAGGAAGAAGTAAGCGGTAACCGCGACGGCGGCAAAGAGGATCGCCGCCAGCCACAGCGAGGCCGATCTTTCCCCGGTGAATGTGGACAGATGCGGGCCGATCACATCGTTCATGAACCCGCCGACAGGGAAAGCAAACGCGACACCGCCGAGATAGCACAAGTTCAGCAGCGACATGCCCTGCTGTCGCTCATCATCCTCCACGGTATCGCCCATAAGCGCAAATGCAGCAGGCCAGAGCATCGCCGCCCCGATGCCGTCGAACGCGCGCAAAGTAACCAAAGCAATGGTCTCCCAAGCGCCTACATCGTGGGGGACGATCAACGTCGCCAAAGCCGTGAATACAGTTAAGGCCGGGCCGATGACGACGAGCCGCTTACGACTGATCTTGTCGGCAAGAGCCCCCATTGGGCTCTTGAAGAGGGCTTCAGTGAGGACGAAGGCAACCAATACCACGCCGATGACCGATGCCGAATACCCGCGGTCGAACTGCAGGTAGACCGGCATCGTAGATAGGTTAAGAACGGCGTAGCCGATCTCGGCAAGAAGGGCGATGAGAAGCAGACGTGCGACCGCTGGTCGACGTAATAGGGGCTTCCGTTTTTCGACCGCTTCAGGTACTGCCATGGATGCGTTTATCCCACCGTTGTAAACCGGGATCGGGCTGTCGTGGTTGCAGGGCAGTTTACTTGACCCACGAAATTGGTACCTTTCTGTTCAGTCGGTGTTGCCCTCGGGAGGGCTACCAACTCACTCGGACGCGAGGAGTGCGTTTGCCTCGGCGACAACACGCTCTACCGTAAACCCGAGATGTGCATAAACCACTTCTCCCGGGGCGGATTCTCCAAAGCGATCAATGCTGACGATTCGTCCGCCATCACCAACATACTTTTGCCATCCGGTACCCACGCCTGCCTCAAGGGAGACTCGCTTAGAGCCGGGGATAAGCACCGATTCTTGATACCCTTCTGGCTGCTTATCGAACAGCTCCCATGAAGGCATAGAGACGACGCGCACCTGCTTCCCTTCCGATGTTAAGACCTCAGCAGCCGACAATGCCAGACTCACTTCTGAACCCGTGGCGATCAGCGTTACATCGGGCTTGCCGTTATCGGCGTCACGCAAGACGTATCCGCCCATCTCAAACCCCATCTGGACAGTCTCCTTATCGGCAGAAAGCACGGGGACAACCTGACGTGTAAGCACGATCGCCGAGGGTCCTTCAAGCTTGAGCGCCTCTTTCCATGCCTGTGCCGTTTCGTAGGCATCGGCGGGCCGGAAAACGGTGAGACCGGGGATAAGCCGCAGCGACATCACGTGCTCAATCGGCTCGTGGGTGGGGCCGTCCTCGCCGACAAAAACGCTGTCGTGAGTGAAGACGAAGAGACTCTTCGTTTTCATGAGCGAGGCGAGGCGGATCGCGCCGCGCATGTAGTCACTAAAGACGAGGAACGTCGATCCGAAAACGGGTAACCCAGTAAGGGCGATCCCGTTCATTGCCGACCCCATCGCGTGCTCGCGCACGCCAAACCACAGGTTTCTGCCCGAACGCTCGGTCGCGCTGAAATTGCCACTGTCGTCGATAATCGTCTTTGTGGAGCTGGCAAGATCTGCTCCGCCGCCGATCAAGAACGGAATCTCCTTGGCTGCAGCGTTCAATGCAGCTTTCCCGGCATCACGGGTAGCGATGGGCTTGTCTGCAAATTCCAAGCTGTCGAGCGCAGCGTCCCACCCACCAAGAATCTCTCCGCGCTGGAGCGCTGCGATCTCCGAGGCGAGAGTCGGCTCCTCGGCGCAATAACGGTCGTAAGCCCCGCGCCAATCCGCCTCCAGTCTCGCTCCGTTGATTCGCGCCTCGGCTTGGAGTGCGGCGACATCTTCGGGCACATAGAATGCAGGCTCGGTTGGCCAGCCCAGCTTTTCCTTCGTCGCAACAGTCGCCTCAGCGCCAAGAGGAGAACCGTGCGCCTTTGCGCTGTCCTGTTTTGGGCTGCCGTAACCGATGTGCGTTTTGACCTGGATCAGGGAGGGACGCTCGGTTTCAGCCTTGGCGTTGGCAATGGCGGTTTCGATTGCAACGAGATCGTTGCCGTCCTCGACGCGCTGGACGTGCCAGCCGTAGCCCTCAAATCGTGTCTTCACGTCCTCCGAGAAGCTCAGGCTGCAGGGTCCGTCGAGTGAGATGTCGTTGTCGTCGTAAAGGTAGACCAGCTTTCCGAGCTTGAGATGTCCTGCGAGCGAGGCCGCCTCAGCCGCGACGCCTTCCATCAAATCGCCATCGCTCACGATCTCATAGATGTGATAGTCGATTACATCGCCGTACCGCGCATTTAGGAAGCGCTCAGCAATGGCCATACCCACGCCCATGGCAAATCCTTGACCGAGCGGCCCGGTGGTCGCTTCGATACCCGTTGTAAGACCGTATTCGGGGTGTCCGGGCGTTTTGCTTCCGAGCTGGCGAAATCTTTTCAATTCGTCGAGCGGCAGGTCGTAGCCGAAGATATGGAGAAGCGAGTAGTTCAGTGCAGAGCCATGTCCTGCCGAGAGGACAAACCGATCTCTATTGATCCATTCTGGGTTTGCGGGGTTGAAGCGCAAGAACCGACTCCATAAGACATAAGCCATCGGCGCTGCGCCGAGCGGCAAGCCTGGGTGACCGGAGTTCGCCTGCTCTACTTGATCGACAGACAGGAAGCGAAGAGAGGAGACGTAGAGTTGATCCCGGGAAGTCAGCGTTGCGTTCATGATGGTGTCCAGCGGCGGCCCTTTCTGCCGGAATGCAGAGTTTACTTGGTCCTCACTCGGAACCCGAAGGCCATTACTCACGTTAGAGCTTTGGGCTTAACCTACCGGTGCAGTCCGGTAGAATCCCTGCGAGGAGATGGGCAATGTCGGCACGCATAACTATGGAAGTATCCATCGATGCTGCACAGGCGCTCGCTAAACGACTGAGCGAGCGGCCCGAACTTGTCCGTTCGAACCCCCAAGAACTCGCACTTGAGTTTAACTTGCCGACCGATTTTGTCGAACAAGTCATTAGCCAGGTCTCTGCCCAGAAAAGACGGGCTGATCCGGACGACGATAAGGATGCCGCACGTCCCGTTTATGACCTGGTTCAGTCGGCTCGTGCCTTGTTTCGCCGGCTCACCGCCGACCCCCTAAAGTTCATCTGGATCACGGCCTTGGTGGCGATTCTCGGACATGCCGTACTGAACTACTTCATTGGCACTAACGCAGGAAGCGGTTCCGAGGGCTCTTTGCAGCTCACAGGCGGGCTTGTCTTTGTTGCCTTTGCGACACCAACCTTTGCCCTTCATATGCTCTGCTATCTGAGGCATGGAATGGCGCGCTATGCCCTTTTGGGCGGGGTCGTCTGCTGGGTGATTTCGGCAGTCGTCACGATGGTGAGCACCTATCTGAACTCCCCGGCGAATGGTCAAAAGGGCGTGATGATGATTGTAATCCCAATCGTCATGCTGTTCCTTTGCATGCTCTATGTGGGAGCGGGACTTGCCTTCTCGGTTCTTGGTGGCGCATGGCGAGTTAAGAAAGAGGAGAAGAGTCAGCGGAATCTCACTCGGCAAGAGTTGCTTGCTCGCCTCTTCTACCTTCAGGAAGAGTTGCAAAAGGCTTCCGAAAAGACGTTTGAGGTCAGAACTTGGAGTTATGATCGCTGGGCGACGATGTTCCGCGAACATTGGCTTTTATGGAGTATTGGGATTGGCATAATCAGCGGCAGTATTCAGGTGCTGCTTCAGAGTTTGATGATGGGAGGACTCCCGTCCCCCAATACAAGTCCAACTCCCCTTGTCCTACTCGGCACGTTTGCCGTCCTGATCTTCTCAATCATTGCCGCCGCAATTCCCGCTTTTCTCTCACGTGCCTTTTGGCAGGCCCTGCTAGCCACGACGGCTCTGCTGGCGTTTAGTACGCTCATGGCGTTGCTGCCCGTCCCTGGCTATGGATATAGCGGCCTCATGAAGCAATTGGAAACAGCGGACTTTTACTTGGGCACGGCGTTTTTATATCTGATCGCGTTTATCGCCTTTGGCGGATCTAAGATTGAATCCCGGGCCTCGCTTGAGCGGCGGTTTCACCGTCGTGACCCAGCGACGCTCCTCGCTGAGATCGTTCGCATTCAGAGTGTTCTCGCACCACGCACGACCACCGTATGTGTGATGTTCGTCGACGTTGCCAAAAGCTCAGAGATGAAGTCGGCTGTGGACCCGCTCGTGGTGGAATGGACGTTTAGGGAGTATCAAGCCTTCGTCTTGAAAGTTTGCGAACGGTACGGCGGCCAGGTGCAATACACTGCAGGAGACGGAACCGTCATCTCCTTCCGGGATGTGCGCTCGGCATTTACGGCAGGACAAACGCTCCAAGCTGAGATTTCGACCTTTAACAGCACCAAAAGCCGCCTTCACTCTCCGTTCCGAATTCGGGTCGGCATTCACTGTGGGGATGTTGTGGCAAGCATTGAAGACGTCGAGTTTACGAACGTTATTGACGTGGCTGCCCACGCTCAGAACACTGCTCCCGTGGGCGGTATCGCCGTCACCGAACCGGTTGCTGCCCAGCTTGATCCTGACGTCTTAATCCCACTGAAGGGGCTGATCGACGGCTATCAAACCTACATTGCGCTCGATCCCACAGGACAAGGATGATCGGGAACTGGGTCGATCTCGGGGTAATGGAGTATGCGGCCTGTACCGAACTCCAGCGTCACATTCTTGACCGAGTCCTTGCCGAGCAGTTGCCGCACACCTTGCTGATTGTGGAACACCCGCCGGTGCTTACCCTTGGAGCGAGTTTTCAACCCGTTAACCTGCTCTATCCGCCGGAGTTTTACACTGAGAAGGGGATCGCGCTTCACAAGACGGAACGCGGCGGAGATGTGACTTATCATGGCCCGGGCCAGTTGGTCGGCTATCCGATCTTCAACGTTGCCGAGCTTGGTAAAGACCTACACAAGTGGTTAAGGGACCTAGAGGAAGCCGTGATTTTAAGCCTGCGCCCGTTTGGGATTGAGGGCTATCGTTCAGACGTAAACACCGGGGTTTGGGTGGATGAGAAGAAGATCTGCGCGATTGGCATTAAGATGCGGCGATGGGTTTCGATGCATGGGATCGCCCTGAATTGCAGCAACGACCTCAAGCCTTTTGAGTACATCGTTCCGTGCGGAATCAAGACGCACGGAGTCACAAGCATCTCTGAACAGCTGGGACGTGAGGTTACTCAAGGGGAAGTTCTTCCCCATCTTATCGCGGGATTTGAATCTGTGTTCGGGATTCAGCTCACCGAATCCGAACGTGCTCAATTCGTGAGTTGAGGCATGTTCTTCACGAGTTGAGATTCGCGTTAGTGCATCTCGACGTCGCCATACATCCGCTGTATGTAGTTGATTTGTCCGACGTGATACACGGCGTTCCAGTAGGGAAACATCATCAGCTCCCAGAACGTAAACGCTCTTCCTCCGCCGAACGGAAGAAACATGGTTTGCTCCATGTCAGCTTCGGGGAAGCGGTCAATGGCGTCGAGCAGTTTGGGAAGCCGGTTCAAAGCTTCGGCTTCACACGCGTCGATCGTGGTCCACTGAGCTCGCTCATTGCGCATCTCCTCAAACATTGCCTGATCAAAGTCCGGCATCTTACGCTCGTTCAGCAACCCGACCGTCCAGATAGGAGACTGGGCGCACTCTTGCAACATCTCCATGGTGCTTCGGGCTGTTTCGGCAGGCTTCCAATCTAGCTTGTCGGCTTGGGTTGTCCGCGCCGTGCGAAAAAGCTCCTTGAAGGAGTTTTCGGTAAGACGCACAATGAGGTCCTTGCTCGTCATTTCTGGACACTACCCGAACAATTGCCTTTCGGGAAGTGAATAACTATGCTCTGGTTGCCATCGCCGCTTCGGCGTCCGACTCTAAGGATGCCCGAAGGGTGGCTTTCGCAATCCGTTGCTTATCGACTTCAAATTCGCCCGTTCCATGGGAGTCGAGCTGAAGAAGCGCTGCGGCAAACAGTTTGGAGAAGGGAGCGCTCACGAGCCGTCGTCCTCGTCTCGGCACGTCCCCTTTTCGCCACATAATGAGAGGGTTCGTGTTGATCTCGTAGGTCTGGACTTGCCCATCAACAACCGAATAATCCATCCGGCCGTATTCGATATTTGCTGCCTGAAAAGACTCCCAAACTGCCTGAGCATGGGGGTTGTCTCGAATGTAGTCAAGCTCCTCACGAGCATTTTCAGGGCTTCGAACCCCAACACCTTTCACCTGCCATTCCGAGTCGAACGTTAGGATTTGGGGCAGGATTCGATCCCCAACTCGGTGAGCGCCATAGCGACGGAATGCCCCATCTTTGCCCTTTTCTGCCATGTATTCGACGACGAGAAGGTGATGAATCTCGAAGCCCTCCGCTATGAGCGAAGCCGCACATTCTTCCACTTCGGCGAAAGTCTGGAGCAGCCCCGATCGAGGGCCTTTGTGATCGTTGTCGGCTCGCAGAAACACAGGAAAACGGATTTCTGGAGTGATCTCATGCAGTCGATAGGCGCGAAATCGATTCTTGCCCTGCTCACTTAGCTTCTTGAGGAGGCCATGCCGGGTGAGCACCTTGTCGGGCTCATTCATGATCCTTCCGTACGGGCGCATCTGCTCGGCATAGGCGGCTGCCATTCGGAGCAGCTCTGGACTCATGCGTTCGTGGTCGCTAAAGATGTAAGTGGCCTTTGGCAAGCGATTTTGCGCGAATAGCTCGGCGTAGTTCATCGGGCGAACGACTTGCTGCAGGTGCGGTTGCCACTGCTTCATGAGCGTTTTGAGCGTGTTCGTGAACTTGCCAGTGGCGAAGTAAAGAATCATGGATGAATGACGATTTTGCCTCGTTTTGGCTTTTGATCGCCAAAACCCGGTAATCCTGGTTCGCAGCTCCCCAACAAAGCACCCAGTTCATTCGCCGAAGTACACCGATCTAAGTACAATAGAGCCAACGCTCAACCTCAGCAGGTGGCTAGGGGATCGAGCAAGCCCACGAGGATATGGCGTCAACATCCATGGACAAGGCTCCTTGGCAAACCGAGGGGACAGAAAAGCGAACAGCTGTGCAAGGCATGTTCGCCGAGATCGCGCCGACTTACGATCTGCTGAATTCGATGATGTCGTTTCGGCGGCACGGGAAGTGGCGCGCCGCTGCCGTGAAGGTTCTTGAGCTGAATCCTGGCGATAAGGCGCTTGACGTTTGCTGCGGAACTGGCGACTTTTTCTTTCCTCTCACCAAAGCGGTTGGGCCAACAGGAGTGGTTGCAGGCGTGGACTTCTGCCAGCCGATGCTTTTGGTCGCCCAAAAGAAACTTCATCACCCCAGTCTGTCGCTTGGGGATGCGGGGCAATTGCCGGTGGCAAGTGCGGTTTTTGATGCTGTCACGGTGGGTTGGGGCCTTCGCAATGTCCCGGATATTAGGCTTGCCTTGAAAGAGATTTATCGGGTGCTCAAACCTGGTGGAAGGTTTGTCACCCTGGATATGGCCAAGCCGAAAAACGTTGTCGTGCGCAAGGTTTCGCTTTGGACCACGAATACAATCCTTCCCCGATTAGGGTCGATTTTCGGCAAGACGAAGGCTTATACTTACCTGCCCAAGAGCACAGCAAAATTCGTCGAACGCGACGAAATGCGGGCGCTCATGGAGGAAGCGGGCTTTTTGGACGTCCAACATAAGGATTTCATGTTTGGCAACATCTGTATGCACTGGGGGGTGAAGGCGTGAGCGTCGGCGCTTTCTCTTCGGCATCAAGCGTTAACAAGGCGCTGGTAGCCCGCGTTGCGCGGGAAGTGGATGAAGTTGAGCACGTCCTTGAGCAACAGGTCGGCTCGCAAGTCAAGCTTGTCCGAGATGTCGCTTCGCATACCCTGCGGGCAGGAGGAAAGCGGCTAAGGCCAGCATTGGTGGCCCTGGCTGCCTCCGCAACCGGGCTTGAATACGATCCCGCCCGAGCGCATCTCTTGGGGGCTTGTATGGAACTGATCCATATGGCCACGCTCATCCACGACGACGTGATCGACCACGCCGATACCCGTCGGGGCGTGCGAACGGCTGCGGCAGTTTTTGGAAATACTGCGGCGATCCTCTCTGGCGATGTGATGCTCTCGAAGGCAATGGCCATCCTTGCCGAAGACGGGGATATTGAGATCATCCGCACCGTGTCCAAGTCGGTTGTTGACCTGGCCGAGGGCGAAGTCGCCGAGCTTGAGGTCCGGGGTGTTTTCGACCTCACGAAAGAAAAGCATTACGAAATCCTCCACCTGAAGACGGCGACCTTTATTCAAACTTGCTGCCGGGTTGGCGCGATGCTGGCGGGAGCTGATAAGCCCACATGCGAGGCCCTGAGCGAGTATGGCTACCGGATCGGATTGGCTTTCCAACTAGCTGACGATCTGCTGGACTACCGGGGCGATCATGCGGTCACCGGCAAGGCCGTCGCCACCGATTTTCAAGAGGGCTGCGCGACGATGCCGCTGCTTTGCCTGTTGCCAAAACTAAGCCCTGCAGAGTTTGAGCAAACCCAAGCAAAGTTCGGCACCGAATGCTCCGAGGACGACATCCGCATGCTTTGCCAGTGGATGGATACACGAGGCGCGTTCGCCGAGGCTGAAGAGGCGGCTCGACATGAAGTGCGGTTGGCGGAGAAGGCGCTTTGCGATTTGCCCGAATCGGAGGAGTCGGCGATGCTCCAGGTGCTTGCAGAGCTGATCGTCACCCGACAGGGATGATCGACCTCTACATTTTCGACCTTGACGGCACCCTTTATCGGGGGCAGGAGGCTGTGCCTCATTCCGTGGAAGTTGTGCGAGCTTTGCGGACTCGCGGCAAGCAGATTCGCTTTCTCACCAACAACTCAGGCCTTGAACCATCCCGTATTGCCAAAAAGCTAGGGGATCTAGGTTTTGAAGCTGCCATTGAGGAGGTCTATTCGACGGCGATGGGGGCAGTTTGGAAGCTGCGTGAACTTGGTGCAAGAAGCGTTTATGTCGTTGGCGAACCCGGGCTCCGAGCAACTTTGGAGAATGGTGGATTTCAGCTTGTGACCGACGAGTCAGGGGCTTGCGATGTCGTCCTTGCCGGTATTTGCCGATCGCTCACCTATGCGCAGATCAACACCGCACTTCAGTTCATTCGCAATGGCGCTCGATTTGTCGCCACGAATCGGGACGCAACTTATCCGCTTGAGGGCGGGCGATTTGAACCGGGTGCGGGGGCAACTGTTGCGGCGATTGAAGCTTGCACGGGAGTTGAACCGTTGGTGATCGGAAAGCCGGAACCGTATTTGGTTGAGCGGATTCTTGAGGATGCAGGCTTGAAAGCGGATCAAGCGTTGGTCGTGGGCGACCGCTACGAGACCGATATCGTCGCGGGAGAGCGGGCTGGGTGCCAAACGCTGTTGGTGCTGACCGGGGCGACGATGGATGCACCTGAGGGTGTGCCTTCTGCGTTGGACTTGCGGGCGCTGTTGGATTGAGAATAAGGCCTCGCGCTGAGATGCAAGTTCGCAGAGTCAGTAGGCCGTGCTCTCCTTGCATCATGCTCGGCTTAAGACTTCCAGGTGTTATTCGATTGATCTTAGGCAACGTATAGCGGTAGATTGTGGACATGAAAAGCTATCTATCAGTCTTGTTTGCATTGGCGTGTTTCGCGACATTGGCCGGTTGCAATAAGCAAGCAGAACCCCTGAGTTCCGCACCTGCACCCGTAGCCGAGGCGCACAAACCTCTAGAACTGGAAGGCCCAGGGGGAACGGTGAGCATAGGAGACGACCTTTCAGCTGCACAAAAGGCATTCCCTGCCCCCACAGACGCCAAAGAATTCGACTCTTCATTGTCCTTTGCAATGATTGCGCCTGAAGGTTGGGCGTGGATGGATGAGGCGAATGAGGTGAGCTTTGAGGCTGCATCAAAGGATGGCAAAATTGTTGGTCTGGTTGTCACCAAAAGGAAGAAGTCCGATGGAGAGCCCGGAAGCTTTCTCTCTAAGACCGGTGAGCCCACTCGCAAGGCCGAAGGCAAGACTGCTCAGATGTACGTTTGGGAAAGCGGCGACAACGCCCGCTTTTGGGTCACTGCGAGCGGTGGCTCGGGTATCTTTGACATCGGCTCCATGACGATAATCGGGAACAAGGAGGACCTGAAGCTCCTGAACTATCGATCCGATGACCCGGAGAACTTCGTAAAGCAACTTGACCTCGTGGCTGAGCAAATGAAGGACGGCTCATCGCTTGTCAAGGATGCCGTTGGAGACGCTAAGAAAAAGGCTGACGCAGGCAAGAAATAGAGTCACTTACGAAACTATAGTGACGTTTTCAGACGCGTTGCACCGCACGATCACGCGCGTAGGTGCGGTACCCATGGAGAGCCACGTCGCAAGGCCGGCCCCCCACCATTTTCCTGCCTCAAAGTACAATTCAGCCTCACCATGAAGAAACGTGAATTCAAACTCTACGATACGATGTCCAAGACCACTAAGGCCTTGGCCACCGTCGAGCCGGATCATTTACGTTTCTATGCCTGTGGACCGACGGTCTACTCCTACGCCCACATAGGCAACTTCCGCAGCTTTCTCACCTCCGACCTGATCGTGCGCACTGCCAAAGCCATCGGCTGGAGAGTTACCTTCGTCAACAATATCACCGACGTTGGGCACCTCACCGATGACGATTTTGCCGACGCGCAAGGCGAGGACAAGCTAGAGAAGGCGCTCAAGAGCAAGGAAGGCGAAGACTTTAACAACGTTTGGGAGCTTGCCGAGCGATACACCGAGGCTTTCGAATTGGATTGGAAAAGGCTCAACATGGTTGAGCCCGATGTCCGCCCGAAAGCCACCCAGCACGTTCGTCAGCAAATCCTTGCCACACAGGCACTGATCGACCGAGGGCATGCCTATGAGACTCCCACGGGAGTCTATTACAGCGTGGAGAGTTTCCCCGAGTACGGCAAGCTCAGCGGCAACACCCAGGAGAATTTGAGGCAGGCTGTGCGCGACGTGGTGCAGGACGACAACAAGCGCGCCCCTGCCGACTTCGCGCTTTGGAAGAAGGACGACCGCCATCTGATGCAGTGGTTCTCCCCTTGGGGCTGGGGCTTCCCGGGCTGGCACATCGAGTGCTCGGCGATGGCGCGGGAGTATTTGGGCGACACCGTGGACCTCCACAGTGGCGGCGAAGACAACATGTTCCCCCACCACGAATGCGAGATCGCTCAATCGGAAGCTCTGACTGGAAAGCCGTTCTGCAAGCATTGGGTGCACACACGATTTTTGCAAGTCAATGGCGAAAAGATGTCTAAATCAACCGGGAATTGGTACACCGTTCGCGACTTGGTGCAGGACAAAGGCGCTGACCCCCTGGCGCTCCGGTATGCCCTCATCAGCGTCCCGTACGGCAAGCCATTGAACTTCACCCTCCAATCCCTCAAGGATGCAACGCTCGCCATTGAGCGGTTTAAGGAGTGCGATAAGATTGCCTCCCAAGCGGCTGAGAAGGGTTCGGGCGGTGCGGATACAGTTAGCACAGCATTGGACCAGCTTTACGAAGAGACTTTGGATGCAATGTGCGATGATCTGAACACTTCCGTTGCTCTGGCTAAGGCTTACGAAGGCACGAAGGTGATTCTGCGCGAGCGTGATAACCTATCCAAAGCCTCTGGCAAGAGCGCCCTCGAATTCCTGAATAAGATCAACGCGCTGCTCGGGATAGTCCGGCACGAAACGGAGATCGCCGAGGATATCGATTTAGGACCGAAGCTAGCGCTCGATGAGGCTACGATTCTAGCGAAAATCCAGGAGCGGGCCGATGCCAAAAAGAACAAGGATTTCGCGAAGGCTGATGCGATCCGAAATGAACTTGTCGAGCAGGGCATTGAGTTGATCGACACGCCAGACGGCACGACTTGGAAAGCAAAGTCGGGGATTTAGCCTCTGGGACCTGCTGGTGCTTTGTGGCTTTGTGAGAAAAATGCTGCACGGCAACGACAAGCCGCTGTCCTCCCGAACGCGATGAGCCATCGCCACTCAAAGCGCGAATAAATTCGCGCACTCCCAAAGAGGGATCACTTTTTGCCGAGGAAGGAGTAGTACAGCCCTACTACTTTCTTGATGTAGTTCTGAGTTTGCGCGTACGGGGGAACGCCGTTATACTTCCGTACCGCGCCGCTTCCCGCATTGTATGCGGCCAAGGCAAGGACGAGATTTTCAAAGGCGTCTTCGCTGTTCTTGCCCTGACGGTCGATGTGTCCGCGAATCGTCCTTACGGTCCCGTAAAGGTTCTGGAGCGTGTCGTAAGGGTCGGTGATGCCAAGGCTCTTCGCCGTGCCTGGCATCAACTGCCCCAGCCCTTGTGCCCCGGCGCTGCTCGTTGCGTTGGGGTTGAACGAACTTTCGACCATCACCATCGCCAAAATCAGTCGAGCGTCGACTCCGTAACGAATGCTGAACCCAATGATCCCCTGTGCGATCTCATTCGCCTGAGCGTCGGTCAGGCGCTTGTTGCGACCTTTGATGAAGCTTGCGTAAATCGGTTGAACTTCGCTGGCGGGAAGATTCCAATTCTCGGCGGACTTGTTGATGTCCCCTCGCGAAAGTGTGTTTTTAGGCGGTGGGCGTTTGGCATCGCGCTTTGCCTTTTCCTCAGCTGCTTTTCTGGCCGCTTCAGCCTCAAGCGCGGCGATTTTGGATTCTGGCGCCAATGAGATCAGCTTGGCTTGCAGTTCTCCGCCTTCGGCAACCCGTTGGGCATGAACAAGAAGCCTTGCCGGAACCACTCCACCGCCGATCCAGTCGGGCAAGAAGTCGCTTTCAATCTGGAAGTTCAGGCCATCTGAGCGCTCGACCAGAAGCATATGCTTCGTGTCGATTGAGAAAGTGCCTTTGATCTTGCCTTGAACTTCGATAACGCGCTTGCCAACAAAAACTTCAAGCGCTTGGATTCCGGCAGCCTGAGTAATGCCGTACTTTTTTCGTTGAGCGAGGTAGTCGGTCAGAGTTTGTCCAGATGCGCTCATCGCGGCGGCTGCCGCGCTGAGAATCAGGCCCATTCTCCAAATAACCGCTTTCATATCCGCTTGTCCGTGTCCATAGTTCAGGACGCTTGGTCTTCGATATTGCGTTCGGCAAGGGTGAAATCGACTGGCGGAGAGATCGGGATTCGAACCCGAGAGGCGACTTTCGTCACCTACCCACTTAGCAGGCGGGCGCTTTCGTCCACTCAGCCATCTCTCCGCTGAGGTTCCACATTATACCAAGCAGATTATCGGCATAAACAGCATAAAGACCGACTGCTGTTTAGGTAGGCAGACAACACCTGGATACCGTCTGCAGTTCGCCGCCGCTACGTGCCTTATTCCGATATGAACCGAACGGCTGGTCTACGAGCCTCTTCTCAAGTAATCTCGATAGGTGAAAGACGTCAGGGTCGAGATTGCCGATCTCTCAAAAACCGAGCACCAGCAGGCCGTGCGGGGCCTCACGAATGCCTACGCAAAGGACTCAAATGCGCTGGGACGGTCCTTGCCCGACGACGTGCTGGAACGCCTTCCCGATGAGATCGCATCCCACCCGGCTGGCGTTGTCTTCCTGGCTTGGTCTGGCGACAAGCCAGTTGGGCAGGCCACCTGCTTTATCGGGTTTGCGACCTTTTCAGCCAAACGCCTTATCAATGTCCACGACCTTATCGTGCTCGCCGAATGTCGCGGGCAGGGGGTAGGAGAAAAGCTGTTGCAGGCGGTTGAGGATTACGCACGAGCGAACGGATTTGCGAAGGTTACGCTGGAGGTCGCCGAAGGCAACCCCGCGAAGCGATTGTATTTGAGATGCGGCTTTGAGGAAGCAGGGACTTTTTGTGCGAAGTACCTGGTCCAGAACCCGTGGGAGTGATTCGATGCAGTTGACGATCCTCCATACCAACGACTTTCACGGCTCGCTGAACGCCACAAAGGCGGAGTTCATTCGCAGCCTCAAGTTGGAGACCGATGGCCCAATCCTCTACTGCGACTCGGGCGACTGCATCAAGGCAGGCAATCTCGCAATCCCCCTGAAACCCGACCCTGCTTGGGGCTTCTTGGGAGATGCAGGATGCGATATCGGGGTGATCGGGAACCGCGAAAGCCACGTGCTCGAAGGCGCGTTTGCGAAGAAAATAACTGGGCATCGGCACCCCCTCGTTTGTGCAAATCTAAGGAAGAAGTCCGGCGGACACCCCTTGCCAATGAGCCATATCTTTGAACTCAGCGGCCTTAAAGTGGGGGTGATCGGCGTGATGGTTCCAATGGTCACGGAGCGCATGGCCACTGCCGCTGCCAGCGCTTATCTTTGGGATGCACCGATCCCCGTCGCAGACCAACAAGCGCAGACCATGCGCGGCGGCGTGGATTGCCTCATTGCTCTCACACACATCGGGTATCGGCAAGATCAAGAGCTTGCCGAGAAGTGCCCTCTTATCGATATCATCCTCGGCGGGCACTCGCACACGATCTTGGAGTCACCCGCAAGAGTTGGCGATACTTTTATCTGTCAGGGTGGATCGCACGGCAAGTACATCGGCAGATACATTTGGGAAGCAGGCAAAGGGATCGTGAGTTCGGCGCTTGTCGAGCTGCCTAAATAGAACCAGAACACCCCTGGCAATTCTGCTAAAATCAGTCCCTATGAGTTTCATCGTCCGACTGGGTGCGGACCTCATTTCCGTTGAGCCTGGATCCACGATTCCGTTTTCGATTGAGATCGCGAATCGCAGTGAAACCCAGGATCGCTACGAACTGGAAATCGAGGGGCTTGATCCGGAATGGACAGCCGTCCCCGTGCCATCCTTCACGGTCGATCGAAACGATCTTCACAACGAGAAGGTTTTTTTCAAGCCTCCGCGAGTGAGCGAAAGTCTGGCGGGCAATTATCCGTTTGTGGTGAAGGTCCGGTCTTTGGAGTCTGGCGAGGTGCGTACCGCCCAAGCCGTGCTGGAGATCAAGCCGTTCCACCACATGAGCATGGAGATTGACCCCAAGAAGGCATCTCTTTCGGGGCGCGCGGACAGCATGTCGTACGAGCTCACGCTCATCAACCTCGGCAACCACGAGAACACGATGCAGCTCTTTGGGAGCGACATTGATGACCTGATCGTCGTGGACTTTGAAGAGGGAACCGTCACGATTGGGCCGGGGCAAACAAAGATCATCCAGGCCAAAGTTACGCCAACGGCGCGTAACCGGTTTGCCAGTCCGCGGCTTCATGCTCTGTCCTTTAGTGCGCGAAGCGTCGATGTGCCGTCGGTAGTTTGTTCGACGCAGGCTCACCTCGAAGTGCGTCCTTTGCTCTCCTCTTCGGCACTTGTTGCAGTTGTTTTTGCCTTGATCCTCTTTATTGGGTGGTTTGCTCTACTGCCGAAGCCACCAACCGTGGACTCGCTCATGCTCAGCACCGTCACCCCAACTAAAGGCGACGTCGTAACAGTGACTTGGGAAGCCTCTAACGCCAAGGGCGTGCGCATCACTCTGAATGGGTTAATGCTTGAGGAGGCAGGCTCTGCCAAAGGAAGCAAAACGTTTGTCGCATCGGAGTCGGGGACTGTGTCTGCGGTCGCTTTTCGAGACGGACGGGAATCGGAAGTTCGAAACCGAAGCTACGAAGTCAGCCTTCCTCTGACCTATCCCGATCCCGAGATCACGCAGTTTGACGTGAGTTCAAAGAGCCTCCGTTTCGGCGAAACGTTTGTGGTGCGATACAAATTCAGCGACTCGGTAGTCCGGGCGACGCTGGCCCCAAATGGCATTGTGCTGGACCCGAAATTGGACTCCGTAACGGTTGAGGCGAACGTTACTGGCAAGGTCACTTACACCATCGTCGCCGAGAATGCCGACGGGAAGACCACTCGCAAGGATGTCGTCGTCACAGTGGTCGATTCTAGCGAAGCCACGATTGTGAAGTTCGCCGCAGACAAGGAGTCGCTTGACTTCCCTGGCAGCGTGATGTTGACTTGGCAGCTCACTAAAGCCGAAAGGATCGAGCTGAACGATGGGCAATCCACGATCTTGCTTGATAGTCCCGCTGGCACAAGAGATGTGTTTATTGAGAAAACCACTGAGTTCACGATCACGGGCTATGACGCCCAAGGCAAGAAGGTCTCCCAAAAGGTCACCGTTAGAGTGAAGCCGATTGACTCACCAACGGCAAGCCCAGTCGGTGTGGGAACAACCACGGGCGGAGGCGGCATTTAGGATGCGACGTGCGTTGCTTTCGGTTACCGACAAATCAGGCGTCGTCGAATTCGCACAAGGGCTGGTTGCCCTCGGTTTCGATCTTGTGAGCACGGGCGGCACAGCGAAGGCGCTGCGCGATGCGGGCTTAGCCGTGACGGACGTTTCGGAGGTCACGGGGTTTCCGGAGATGCTGGATGGACGGGTGAAGACTTTGCATCCTTTGGTGCATGGCGGACTGCTCGGTGATGTTCGACAGGAGAGCCACCGCACGGCGATGCTTGAAGCGGATATCACTCCGATTGAGGTCGTTTGCGTCAACCTTTACGCGTTCGAGAAGACCGTCACCAACCCACACACGCTTGAAGAGGCCATCGAATCTATCGACATCGGCGGCCCAGCGATGATCCGCGCTGCCGCCAAGAACCATGCGAATGTGTGCGTGGTCGTCGATCCGAACGATTACGATTCTGTGCTTTCCTCCTTATCCGACGGTACAGAGCGCGATTTGAGAACTAGACTTGCCGCCAAAGCGTTCCGGCACACGGCGTTTTACGACTCAATGATCTCCCGCTACCTCACGGGAGCATCTGGCGAGGAGGAGCTTTCCGACACTCTTACGGTTGGCATGCGGAGATCTCTTTCGCTGCGTTACGGCGAAAACCCACATCAGACAGCCGCGCTTTACGTCGATCCATTAGGGGATGCCGGTATTGCCCGCGCCCATCAACTTTGGGGCAAAGAGCTTAGCTACAACAACATCCTTGATGGAGACGCGGCATGGGAGCTTGTTGCCGACTTGCCGGAAGGATCTTGCGCGATTATCAAACACGGGAATCCTTGCGGCGCGGCCAAAGGGGCGACACTTGCCGAGAGCTACCGCACAGCGCGGTCGAGCGATCCGATCTCTGCCTTTGGAGGGATTGCGGCTTTTCATGGCTTAGTGGACTTGGAAGCTGCCGAAACCATGGCGGAGAAGGGCAATTTTCTTGAAGTGGTGATCGCCACGGGCTTTACGGATGAGGCGCGTACGGTTTTTGCCGAGCGTTCGGGCTGGGGCAAGGATGTCCGGTTGCTGGAAACACCATTGCCGCCAAAAAAGAGCAGCCTCTCTATCCGCAGTATTCGCGGCGGAGCGCTCGTTCAAGGAACGGACGAGGACCCCGGCAACGAATGGCAAATTGCGACCGACAAGAAGCCGACGCCCGAACAAGCGGAGGCTTTGCGTTTCCTTTGGGCCGTGGTACAGCATGTGAAATCGAACGCGATCGTGGTTGGCGTGAAAGATCGGCTGTTGGGTACTGGGGCTGGACAGATGAACCGCGTACAATCTGTTCGGTTAGCGTTGGACCAAGCCGGTGAGGGCTCAGTGGGGGCTTGTCTTGCCAGCGATGCCTTTTTCCCATTTCCCGACAGCATTGAGACTGCAGCAAAGGCAGGGATCGTCGCCGTTATTCAGCCTGGCGGAAGCAAAAAGGACGCTGACGTGGTGGCTGCAGCGAACGAATTAGGAATCGCAATGGTCTTTACAGGTACGAGACATTTCCGCCATTGATGTAACCTTCGCGGAATAGGGTATCGTCTACAAGCTCAGAGGGTCAACCGTGAAAACGCAGACAGATTGGATCGTATTTGCAGTATCGATAGTGCTTGCACTCATCATTTCTGGCATTCTCTTTGCCATGCGGCGACAAGTGGACAAGCCGCAGGCTCCGACGCCAGTCAACGTCGCCGATCCGGCGTATCCGACAGGAGACGTCGTTTATACGAACGGACTTCCCGGCGCAAACAGCAGCGGCAGTGGTGGAGCAGGCTCCCCAGGAATGCAGGCTAACGCTCCGGCAGGTGGCGGTGGTGCAGCTGGTGGCCGCAGCCGTCCTTCATTGGGCGTTTCCGGCGGCTAAATTACTCTTTAGCGGCCTGG
This sequence comes from Fimbriimonadaceae bacterium, assembly GCA_019638775.1. NCBI lineage: Bacteria > Bacillati > Armatimonadota > Fimbriimonadia > Fimbriimonadales > Fimbriimonadaceae > Fimbriimonadaceae bacterium. Next base: position 1,031,903 of record JAHBTD010000001.1, read on the forward strand.
TTACCTAGCTTTATTGAGAATCGGGTTCGGTTTCGGTCACACTATCTTTGGCCGTCGCCGAACCCGGAGTCTTTATTAGATGCCCCTTCCGCCCGTTATTAACGTAGGGTTTTACAACTACGTGCTTACCGATAAGATCGTTGCCCTCGTGAGCAGCGAATCGGCACCTATGCGAAGGCTTGTCCAGTCGCTTAGGAAGTCGGGCAATCTCATCGACGCCACTCAAGGAAGACGCACAAAGTCGATCATTTTTACAACTGGAGACGCGGTTGTACTCTCGGCGATTTCTCAGGAGACGCTCGCAAAACGCTTGAGCACCGGGGAGGCCGCACTTGACGAAGAGTAATGGTGGCCTTTGGCGTCGCATCAGCCATCGGTTTACCCGTGACATCGGCATTGATCTGGGTACTGCGAACACCCTTGTCCACGTGGCAGGTCAGGGCATTGTTCTCCGCGAGCCCAGTGTCGTTGCTATCAACAAGGACACTGGAGAGGTCTTAGCAGTTGGCGAAGAGGCCAAGCGGATGCTCGGACGGACCCCGGCGAATATCGTCGCGATTCGCCCCCTGAAAGACGGTGTCATTGCCGACTACGATCAGACCGAGAAGATGCTGCGTGACCTTATCGGCAAGGTCTCCCGACGTTTTGTATTGCAGCAAACCGTCGTGGTTGGCATCCCCAGCGGCGTCACCGAAGTCGAGCGCCGTGCCGTTATCCAGGCTAGCGAGCGAGCAGGCGCAACTCGGGCCTATGTCATCGAAGAGCCGATGGCGGCGGCGATTGGAGCGGGATTGCCCGTCGAAGAGCCAATTGGCTCGATGATCGTCGATATTGGCGGGGGTACCACCGAGGTTGCCGTGATCTCACTTGCGGGCATTGTGCACTCTCGTTCGATCCGCATCGCCGGAGATGAGATCGACGAAGCAATCAGCTCTTACGTGCGCCGAGCCTACAACCTCTTTATCGGCGACCGGACTTCTGAGCAGGTCAAGCTCGAGATTGGCAGCGCGTTTCCGCTTGAGCAGGAGATGCAGGTCACGATCAAGGGTCGCGACCTTGTCACAGGCTTGCCTAAGAGCGCGGTCATCACGAGCGAGGAGGTGCGGATGGCAATTGCCGAGCCCCTTAATCAGATCGTTGAAGCCGTCAAACTCACCCTCGAAGCCACGCCGCCCGAACTTGCCGCCGACGCGATGAACACTGGCATCGTACTTGCGGGAGGTGGGGCGCTTCTCAGGGGCATCGAACGTCTTATCAATCAAGAAACCGGGATGCCCGTGTTGATCGCTCGCGATCCTTTAAGCTGTGTCGCGCTTGGAACAGGAATGGTTGTGGAAGCGCTGCACGAAAACCCGCAGATCCGTCGTATGCTAGAGAAGTCCTCGAAGCTGTGAAGCCAAAACCCTATCGCGATGTGATTGTCGTCATCGTGCTTTGCGCGGTGGGAGTTTTGCTGGGTCGCCTCCAGAATTCGGCGCGCAACGCGGGAGGCCTCGATTTTTTCACTTCAAGCGTGCAAATGGCAGTTCGCCCGGGCACGATAGTGTTCACCAGCATCGCCGACAGCGTTGGAAGCTTCTTTTATGGCATCACGCATGCCTCCTCATTAACCATTGAGAACCGAAGACTCAAAGAGATCGAGGCCAGGGCTGCAATTTACGACGAGCAAACAGAGTATTACCGGCGCGAGATTGACCGTTTGCGCAAAGACCTCTCGCTCACCACTTTCCCGGGCCGAACCAAGATCCCCACGCGCATTATCGGATATTCGCCGTATGAGAACCGTATCACTCTGGACAAGGGGACGGAGGCTGGCATTAAGGCTGGTCTACCCATCCTGACTCCGGCTGGCTTCGTCGGAGTGGTGCAAAGCGCAGATGCCAAGACGAGTCAGGCCCTGCTGATCTCTTCACGCGCCCTTCAGATCGGGGCGCGCATCGACCGAACTCCGGCCGTGACAGGACTCCTGCGAGGCGACAGCCCGGGCGCTATGATTCTGGATGGCATCGACTATGCCACGACCCTACAGGTTGGCGATCTCGTGATGACTTCCGGCTTCTCGGATCACATCCCCCGAGGGATTCCTATTGGTAGGATCATTCGGATTGAGGACGACGAGGACAACGGCTCGAAGCGCTGCATCGTCTTCCCGAACGTACAAATCGGAGATGTTCATGAGGTGTTTGTCATCCGATGAACCCTGCCAAGTACATCGTGACCGCAGCGGTGACTCTGTGGGTATGTGCCGCAATGCAGCAGGCTTTAGCCGCTCGGCTGGGGATTTTTGGCGCGAGTCCCGACTTCCTGCTGGTAGCACTTACGGCCTTGTGTCTGTTCTCTCCCAAACCGATTGGAGGGGCGTATCTTGGATTTGTAGCGGGAGCATTGAACGGGGCGATTGCGGGAGCTAATCTGACCCATTACATCTTCAGCCGTGTGCTGGGCGGTTTTTTGGCGGCAAAGTCACGCAATCCTAAATATCCGCCAAAAGCGCCGACGATTTTCGCAACAATGGCGGGAGTTACCCTTGTTTCTCAGATCGTCCTTATGTTTTTTGCCCCACCGTCGGGCATCGCTGGCTTCCTGGGGGCTACAATTCTCTCGGCGCTGTACAATGGCGTACTTTGTCTGCCGTTGCACGCTCTCTTACAACGAATTCTGAAGCCGGTCTATCGGTAGCAGGACCGCGAAAATCATGAGCAAAATCAACGTCTTTGAAATGGCGCGGCAACAACTTGCCATCGCCGCCAAATATCTCGACCTCGACGACGGCCTCCACCGAGTGCTGGCGAGCCCGAAGCGGCAACTCATCGTCAACTTCCCCGTAGTGATGGACGATGGGCGAGTGGAATGTTTTGAGGGCTACCGAGTTCAGCACAACATTAGCCGTGGGCCGTCAAAGGGCGGTATTCGCTTCCACCCCGATGTCGATGTGGATGAAACCACAGCCTTGGCCATGTGGATGACCTGGAAGTGCGCGGTCGCCAACATCCCTTACGGCGGCGCAAAGGGCTCCGTCAAGGTGGACACCAAGAAACTATCCAAGCGAGAGCTTGAAAAGCTCACACGGCGCTTTGCGTCCGAAATAAACATCGTCGTGAGCGAGCGCGGAGATATTCCCGCCCCCGATATCGGAACCAATGCACAGGTCATGGCCTGGATCATGGACACGTTCTCGATGCACCAGGGCTACACCACCCCAGGCGTCGTCACCGGTAAGCCACTCGAACTAGGCGGCTCCGAAGGTCGTGTCGAAGCCACCGGACGTGGCGTAGTCGTTGCCGCAGAAGAGGCGGCAAAGACCATTGGAATGGATTTCCAGGGCGCGAAGCTCGTTGTCCAGGGATTTGGCAACGTCGGCTCAATCGCCGCCCGTATCGCCGAAGAGCGCGGCGCGATTGTCGTCGGTGTTAGCGATGCCCGAGGCGGCATCTATAATCCAAAGGGTCTTCCCGTAGGAGAGCTTTGTCGCCGCTTTGCTGGCCGCGATGGCGGACTTCAGGAGTACAAAGAGGCGGAAGCGGTCTCGAACGAGGACCTCCTCGAACTGCCCTGCGACATGCTATTCCCCAGCGCGATCTCTGCGCAGATATCTGGCGACAATGCCGACCGCATCAAAGCCAAGCTCATCGCCGAGGGTGCGAACGGACCGACAACTCCTGAAGCCGACGACATCCTTTCCGACAAGGGCATCCTTGTCGTTCCGGACATCTTGGCGAACTCGGGTGGTGTGGTTGTGAGCTACTTCGAGTGGGTTCAGGACCTGCAGAACTTCTTCTGGGAAGAGGACATCGTCAACAAGAACCTTGAGAAGATCATGCGGGCATCCTATGCGCACGTGCACGACACGATGATGCGTCACAAGACGAACATGCGCACAGCAGCGCTGATCATTGGTGTGAAGCGCGTCGCCGATGCGACCGTCATGCGCGGAATCTATCCATAAGCTATCGGCTATCGGCTATCAGCTATCGGCGATCGGGTCGCAGATAGCTGATAGCTACTCCAACAGCGTCCCGTTGACCATCAGTCGGAAGCGATAGCCCAGTGTGTCGGCCGCTCGCCGGCACATCACCATGCGTGAGAGGAAGATCTCGAAGTACTCCATCACGCTGGCGTAACTCGTGTCGATCTCCAGTTCCAGCTCGATGGTGAGCTTTTCGGAATCAATGTTTACGTGGCTCTTCTGCACAGCGTAGTTCACCCGGTCATGAATGTCGAACGACTCGATGATCGGGTTTTGGACGCGGCTGAAGTGGACGTCCGACTTATCGGCAATGATCAGCGCGGCCGACATCGTATTCACCGGCACTCCGGCAAGCTCTTCGTGATTGCCGATGGCTCCCAGGATCGGCGCGACTTCGACCGGGTCCATATTCATTTCATTCAGGATCGTGAAGGCAATGTTTGCCCCGGTCATCGGGTGCCCGATACGATTGACGACATTGCCGATATCGTGAAGGTACGCGGCGATCTGGGCTAGTTCAACCTCGCGCGACGGTGCATTCAGCTCGACCATGATGCTGCGCGTGATGCCCGCGACGATCCCCACATGGCGGTGCCCATGTTCGGTATAGCCCATCGCCCGCATGACTTCGTTGGCGCCGTTGATCAGTGCGATCACCTTGGGGTGGGTCTTAACCTCTTTGTAAGAGACCGGATGATAGGTCCCGGAAATGATAGTTTCCATCGAATTGTCCTATTGTGAAACACTTGAAAGCATCTCTGGGTTCAGAGCGTTAGGTCTGTGCGCTCGCTCTGCACCTTGACAAGAGTCTCGGCTGTACTAAAATAGGGGTGGTGTTGCCGTTTGAAAGCCTGAATACGAGCGTGCCGTTGGTATACCGTCGAAACCTCCTCGACATGGAGACGTTTCGGCGGATGCTCCTTTCGCGCGAGTTTTTGGCTGAGAACTTTGCAGAACCGATGACCCTAGCCAAAGCCGCAGAGCAGGCATTCTTCTCGCCCTATCACTATCAAAGGCTGTTTACACGGGCGTTTGGGGAGAGTCCGCAGGAGTTTCTGACACGCTTACGCCTGGAGCATGCCCAGACTCTTTTGCGGGGTCGTGACCTGACCGTGAGCGAGGTCTGCTTGGAGGTCGGCTACAGCAGCTTAGGATCGTTCTCTACGCTTTTCGCACGGAAAATGGGGTGTCCGCCCACCGAGTTTCGACGTGTGTTTTCTTTCCCTGGATTGTGGGAGTTGAAGAGCATCCCTGGATGCGTGCGGGCGATGAATGGGCTGTCCCGGCCTGAGGCCGTGATCTGAGCGTTCCTGTCATTCCGCAAGATTCGAGAAGCCAAGCGCCGCATCAATTTGCGATACTCATTGCATTCCGAATGGTCGGGAGAGAACCATGATTCAAAGACTTTCACACGTTTCGATCTTTGTGCTCGATCAAGACCGAGCCCTCGACTTCTACACGAACAAGCTCGGATTTACCGTGAAGACCGACGCCAAGATGGGCGACGACTTTCGGTGGATCACCGTCACCGCGCCAGGTCAGCCCGATCTCGAAATCGTTCTCATGGCAATTGCCCCAGGACCGGCATTCGATGCCGAATCTGCGGCGAAACTTCGAGAGTTGGTTGAGGCGGGCAAGATGGGGGCCGGAGTGTGGAACACCTCCGACATCCACGCCACCTATGAGGATCTCAAGGCCAAGGGAGTGGAGTTTATGAAGCCGCCAACTGAGGAGTTCTACGGGATCGAAGCGCTTTTTCGTGACGACAGCGGCAACTGGTTTAGCCTCACCCAGCACAAGGACTAATCCGGCTTTGGCAGGAACCACTCCAGCATCAATCTGAACACGTTGCGAAACCCGTCCGCTGGCTCCATGCCGGGACGGGCGAAGCCATGATCGGCGTTTTCGAGGCGGACAGCCTTTACTTCCCGATTGTGGCTCAGCAGTTCGGCCTCCGCGATGTCGATGGTCGTGGGCCAGACCGCGCGATCTTTGGTGCCCTGGACAAGCAGAATCTTGGCTTTTGATTTTAGCAATTGCTCAATAGGCGAGGTGGCTAGGAAGGTGGACCAGCGGCGATGGGGATGAGCCCAAACAAACTTTTCGGTGCTCATCGGGTCTTTCTGAATCTCTTCCCACTGCTTCATGGCAATCTCAGCGTTCGTGATCTGCATCATGTCGAAGAGTTGGGACGGCCCACCACCCGCGAGTGAAGCCGCGTGGGTGACCTCAGGAACGATGGCAGCAACACCCGCCGCAACGATCCCGCCTTCGGAGTGCCCACTCGCCAACACCTTCGTCTTGTCGATTTCCGGCATCGCCAAGCACGCTTTGACAGCCGCCGCATTAGCCTCTGCCCAGCGCTCGAATGTGTGCTCTTCGAGGAACTCCTTGGGACAGCCTTCAGCGGTGCCGGGCTGCTTGGGCTCATAGCAAAACTCGATTCCTGGCTTTTCGACGATCAGCACACGGGCTGCGTCTGAGGCTGCACTGAGAAGCAGGTTCTGGAGGCCGCCACTGATTCTTCCGTCGCGCCTGCTCCATACCGACTGCCCGCCCGACCCTTGTACAAATAGAATCAGAGGCCTCTTGTCCTGCACTTTGGGCTTTGAGAGATAGAAGGTGATGGCTCGGTCGAATTTGTCTTGGCACGTGTAACGGTCAAAGGGGATGCCAAGCTCTGTGGGATCTTTCTTGGCGACATATCTCTGTGCGCAGGCTGGTAAAGCAAGGGCGATCAGAAACAACGAAATAAATCGTAGGTAAGCCATCACGAAGATAGGACGCAAAGGGACTCAAGGAGAGTTCCGGGGTGGGACCAGTATTCCGTCTCTATCGAGGTGACCAAAGAAGAAGAGGCCCTGGCTTCGCCAGGGCCTTACTTATTGTTCTCTTGACTCGACCTACTTCTGACCGCCACCGGGAGGTGGAATCTTGTTGAAGTCAGGCGGGCTCAGCTTCTTGCCGGGATTCTTCTTAAGCTGGTCAAGAAGATATTCCACGGCTTTTTCAAGCTGAGGATCGCGCCCAATCGATAGCATGGAGGGATCTGCATCCACCATGATGTCGGGGTCGACACCTTTGTTTTCCGCGATCCAGGTCTTGGTTTCGCGGTCGTAGATGCCAAACTCGGGCGCGGTCACGCCAGAGCCGTCCATGAGCGGCACCGCGCCGCTGATGCCGACAAGGCCACCCCACGTGCGCATCCCGATGAGCGGACCGAGCTTCGACTGCCGGAACATCCACGGGAAGAAGTCTCCGCCCGAACCGGCATAGCCATTGATCAGCATCGCCTTCGGTCCCTCAATCGCCACGGCATCGGACCATTCCTTTGTGCCCCATCGACTGTGGATGCCCGCACGAATCTTGCGAGCAAGGGTATCGACGAACCAAGGCTGGATGAATCCGCCGCCATTGAAGCGCTCGTCAACGACGACAGCCTCCTTATGAACCTGGCTGTAGAAGCCCTTGATAAGGCCAATCGCGCCGTTGGTGCTCGTGTTCGGAATGTGCATATAGCCGATCCGTCCGCCCGACAGCTTCTCAACCATCTTGGCTCGCGATTCCACCCAGTCGGTGTATCGCAAGGCCCCCTCGGTTGAGACGGGCCGCACACGCTCTTCGCGTGCACCTGCCATCGTCGGTGTGGAGTTGACCGTCAGGACAACCGTTTTGCCCACTTGGCCAACAAGGAACGAGTTGACGTTGACAGCGGCTGTCACCGGCTTGCCGTTGACGGCGAGGATGTAATCGCCTTCACGGACATCGACGCCCGGTTCGGTCAGCGGCGCTCGGGTGGATTCGTCGAAGTTCTGCCCGCGCAGAATCTTCTTGATCCGAATGTTGTTGCCAACGACTTCGTAGTCTGCGCCCAGCAACCCGGTCGGTACCGGATTCGGGATGGAATAGCCGAAGCCTTGGATATAGGAGTGTCCGGTTTGAAGCTCGCTGATGAGCAGGCCGAGTACATAGCCGAGGTCGGCCTGACTCTGCACCGAGTCCAGGTACTTCTCATACCGCTTGCCGATCGCGAGCCAGTCCTGTCCGCCGTGCGTTGGGTCGTAGAAGAAATCACGCTCCCAGCGCCAAGCTTCCCAGTACATCTGCTTCCACTCGGCCCGAGGATCGACGATCGTTTCCATTCCACTCGTGTTCACACGGCCCTGACCGGCTTGGACGCCCGGTCGAAGGTCGTTGATGAACAAGCCGCCCTGCCCCGCATATGCGAACTTGGTTCGTGAAGCATTTAGCGATAGGGCGCCAAGCGGGCCTGTGAGAACTGTCTGGCTGCTCTTCGACTTGAAGTCGAACATGCTTAACGAGCCACCACCGGCGTAGAGAATGCCATCGGCAAGTCCAGCAACCAATCCATAATTCCCGGGGCCGATCGGCAGCGGGATCGCTCGGTCAGCAAGGCCGTCCCAGTCGATCTTGACGGCAGGAGTCGCGGGAGCTCCGCCTCCTGGTTGACCGCCTTGTCCGCCAGCAGGCTTCTGCCCGCCACCCTCCTCATCTACACTTGGGGTGAGAGGATTGGGCGTGTCCTTGGCAAGGGGAATGACGTAAATCCGAGAAGAGTCACTAACCTTCAAGCTGTACTCGAAGGTGCCAAAACTCGGCGTGAACGTTCTGTCGGATATGAAGAATAGATACTTGCCTGTCGTATCGAACACGGCCTGCGAATCGCTGAAAGAACCGTCGGTTACATCCTTTGTCGTACCGGTGGCCACTTCGTAAAGGGCGACCCGTCCGAACTGATTATCGCCGGCATAGGTCATTGCGATCCACTTGCTATCCGGGGACCAGTCGTAAGGGATTGGACCTGAGAACTGATTCTCCGCAACTCGGGTCAGCTTCTTCGCGGCAACATCAACCATATAAAGGCTGTATGTGCGTGTCGTGAAGGTCAGGTAACGACCGTCTGGCGACCAGTCCAACGAGAGCGGCCACAGCGCTTTGTCCGTGGTCAGGGCAACTGCTTCACCACCCATCTGGGGTTGTACATAAAGCTGATACTCGCCGGTTTTGTCACTAAAGTAAGCAATCTGCTTTCCGTCGTTCGACCACGCCACGAGCTTTTCGCGAACGTTGGGCGTTTCCGTCATGTTGCGCGTCTCGCCATTCTTGGCGGGAAGGCTAAAGACTTCGCCGCGTGCCGAAACTGCAATGCGGCTTCCACTCGGAGAAAGCGAGATGTCGGTGATGTTGCTGGCAACGCTCTGACGACTTGGTCGGGACGACACTTGGTCACTGATCACACGCGGGGCGATCTTGTCGATCTTTCCGCCCGCGATCTGATAGCGGTATACGAACCCGTCGCGCTCAAAAACGATGGACTTGCCGTCGCTCGAAGGCCAACGAATGTCGGCGTCCGTGTAGTTTGTGATCTGCGTTGTCCGCTTAGAATCGTTGTCGTAACGGAATAGGTTTACCGTTCGCTGATTCCGGTCGCTGATAAAGAAGACCGAGTTGCCGACAGCCATCGGGAACCACGAGTTCTCTTTGCCGTGGGGCAGTTCCCAATACTTGTTGTTCTTGGTGTCGTAGAACGAGATCCAGCCGTGAAGTCCACCTCGATACATGCGCCACCACTGCATGTTGACTGGTTGGCGATGATAGACGAATGTTGTGCCATCCGCCATCCACGTGCCTTGGTTGACCTCGCTGATTGCGGTGGGCTTGGGCATGCCGCCATTCGGGCTGACTAGCCATAGCTGAGCCGTAAATGCCGAGCCATAAGCGCTGGCGCAAGAGACATACTTGCCATCAGGCGTCCATCCAAGCGCATATTCGTTGCCTGGCTCGTAGGTCAGCCTTTTGGGCTCGCCTCCCTCGATGGGCATGACGTATATATCGGGGCTGCCGTCGTAAGCAGCGGTAAAGGCGACCGACTTCCCGTCGGGCGAGATTTTGGGGCGAAGCTCCTCAGCCGGATGAGACGTAAGACGCCTCGCCATTCCCCCATCGACGTTCGACGACCAAAGGTCGCCTCCATAAGCGAAGACAACCGTGTCGCCGTGGACGTCGGGATAGCGCATCAAGCGCATCTCAACCGAGTTGCCTTGTGCAGCGAGCAGCGTTGCCGCAATGCATGTGGTTACAATCAAGTGCTTCCTCCTAACAGACGTTGTCCCCATTATGAAGCCATCACCGCAATTCTCTCAGGATTGGCGGGCTTGGGGACCATCTACGTTACGCATCGTAGGTTCGAAAGCAACTCCCAGATGCACAGATAAATTTCTCGAATGTGACTTTCGACGCTTAAAAGGTTTAGTCTTGAACTAAAAACTGTACTGGTAGTTCCGCGAGTTTTTATTCAAATCGCTTCTCATATGGGGCAAACATAGTGCAATCATACGAATGCTATGCAACTCATGCCGCCTAATGAGTTCATCGATGAACACCGGCAGATTGGGGGACAACTGATCGAAGCCCTTACGTTTGAGGCCTTTGTGCTTCACATTCAGGGTCACGATGGGGATCTCTCAGATCACTTTATTCACGGCGGATGCTCCGAGGCTTATGCGAATTGGTTGGCGGCTAATGTGAAGCGCTCTTGGGCTGAAATCGTAGAATCTAATCCGGTTATCGTACGAACAAACGAAGAACTCGCTGCGAGGGCAAGCCTCGCCTTTGCCGTTGCGCTCCTTGCCGGAGCCCTGCTCGTGTGGATCCTTGTGGGATCAAACACCGTCGCCGAATGGGTTGTGGTCGGCTTTGTGTCTGTGATCGCCTTGGGGTCGTCCGTTCTTGCCGGGATCAACGCCGTGCAACTGATCCGAAGATGGATCAACCGCGCCATGGTGCGATTCTCACCGGCTATCGAGGATTAGGAAGGCCTGCGAATGCAGGCCTTTTCTTAGATGGAGGAGGAGTTATCCTTTCTGATCAAGCCGTCGAGCAACGACTTCGCTAGCTCCTGGCGCACAACACCCACGTACCAGTCGCCCAGCGATTCGTCAAGGCATTCATGCCAGTCGTACAGGTAGCCGCCGACTAAGTCGTCGGATTGCACAACATTTGATAATCCATGCCGGGGAAGCCAGATTTCGCGTAGAACCGGATAAAACTCGGACGGCATGGGTCCGAGCATGTATTGATAATCATCGGATACGTCTACGACGACGACTTTTGCGAGATTCCATTCCCACAAGTTGCCTGCGAGTTCTGCCATAGGGGAATCCATTCCTCCTTGTGATAGGGACGGAGGGATGAAAAAGAAAGCGTCAGGTGTGGACAAATCGTGGAGTCGTGAGGCGTGATTGGTGAGTCGTCGCGAGTGAGGCGGTTGTGATAGAGAGCAACGTTTGAGAAACAGCGCGAAGTCTCAGGAGCGACTTGCAGCTTTGGATGTCGAAGATTACGCAGCCCACCGGTTCTTCGGAACTCACGACTTACGCATCACGATTCACGACTTTATCGAACTGTCGTGCCTTCGGGGGCTTCTTTGTCGGGTTGGAGGAGGATCGCGCCGCCCTCTTCATCTGTGGCTGCCAGGAGCATGCCTTGGCTTTCGGTTCCGCGCAGCTTGGCGGGTTTGAGGTTGTAAACGATAACGACTTGGCGGCCGATAAGGTCCATCGGGTCGTAGTTCTTGCGGATACCGGCGACAACCTGGCGCTTCTCTTCCCCGATCACGACCTGGAGCTTGAGCAACTTGTCGGTGCCTTCCAACGGTTCGGCTTCGAGGATGCGGGCAACGCGAAGCTTGACCTTGGCGAAGTCGTCGATGGTGATGAGCTCATCTTGGGCGCTGGTGGGCTCTGATTTTGGATTTTGGATTTTGGATTTTGGATTTGCCGATTCCTGATCGTTGCTTTCTGATTTCTCGTTGTTCATTTTCTTCTTTTGATCGCCGCTTGCGGATGGCTGATCGCTGTTTTGCTTGGCTTCGATCGGCTTTTTGAGGTCGATACGCGGGAAGATGGGCTGCGGCTGTTCAAGCTTCGTACCAGCCGGGAGCGTGTCCGGATTGCCAATGTTGTCCCAGTTAAAGTCTGGCTGGCAGCCGAGTTGGGCCGCGATCATGCCGGAAACGGTTGGCATGATCGGCCAGAAAAGGGCTTCGGCGGATCGCAAGCAGAACAGCATGGACCTGATAACCGTGCCAAGCCGAGGATCGTTGTTCTTCGCGAGCGCCCAAGGGGCCGAAGAGTCAATGTATTTATTCAGAAACCTAACCAAATCGAGAGCGATCTGCGAAGTGCGGTCGATGCGAAACTCCATCATCGCGACCGCATAATTCTCTTTCGCAAGCTGGACAGCTTCCATGACATCAGGATCAATCTCTGCCTCTGGCACAACACCGTCGACAAACTTATGAGCCATCGAAAGGCTTCGGTTTAGGGCGTTTCCAAGGTCGTTGGCAAGGTCGTAGTTAAATCGTCCCTCGACCTCCTCGATCGTGTAATTCGTGTCGCCTTCGTAGGGCAAGAACGCTGCCAGCGAGTACCGCACACCATCGACAGCTGCCTCTTTGGCACAGCCCGACCGCTCGACAAGATGGCTGGCAAGCTCCATCGGGGCGATGATGTTCCCTTTGGATTTGCTAATCTTTGTGCCGCCAAAGGTGAACCACCCGTGGGCGATGACGTGCTTGGGCAGGGGCAAGCCGACGCCCATGAGCATCGCAGGCCAAAGGGTGGCATGGAAGCGGGTGTAAATCTCTTTGCCCATCCAGTGCACATCGCAAGGCCACAGGTCTTCCCAGCCGGGGTTGGGCCAACCGGTTGCGGCGATGTAGTTGATGAGGGCATCGAACCAGACGTAGATGACCTTGTCGGGATCGCCCGGCACGGGGATGCCCCATCCTGGGTTCTTGCGGGTGATGCACATATCGCGCAGCCCCGATTTGATAAAGCTGATGACTTCGTTGCGGCGGGTCGAGGGGAGCAGGAAGTCTTCGTTGGTCTCGATGTGGTCAAGGAGCTTCTGCTCAAACGCGCTGAGTTTGAAGAACCAGTTCTCCTCGGTTACCCATCGAACCTCGTTGCCGTCTGGGCTCTTGCCGTCCACTAGATCGGCTTCGCGCACGAAGGTTTCGGAGCCGACGTCGTACCAGCCCTCATATTTGTCCTGATAGACGAAACCGTTTTCGCGCAGGGTGTCGAAGAACTTCTGGACAGCCTGGATGTGACGAGGCTCGGTCGTGCGGATAAAGTCGTCGTAGTCGATATTGATGTCATTCCAGCACTCGACAAACTTGCCGCTGACCTCATCGACGAACTCCATCGTCGGCTTGCCGGACTTCTCGGCGGCTTCCATCACCTTGAGTGCATTTTCGTCAGTTCCGGTAACGAACCATGCGTCTTCGCCGCGCATCGTCTGGTAGCGGCGTGTGGCGTCGCAGACGAAGGTGGTCAGCGCGGTGCCGATGTGGGGGGCGCTGTTCACGTAGTAGATCGGCGTGGTGATGTAGTACTTTTTCGACATCGAAGGTGAATTTTACCGGGGTGGAAGACAGGTCTCACGGCGCGTTGAAGGAACCTATAAGACTTATAGGTCAAATAGGTCCTATAGGTGGCTGCCTACTACCACCGAATAATATTCGCGCCCCAGACCAAGCCAGCCCCAAAACCAACGGTCATCACAACCATTCCCGACTTGAGCCGACCCTCTTGATGCGCCTCGTAAAGCCCGAGCGGGATCGAGCCACCGCTGGTGTTTCCGTATTTGTGCACGTTCACAAAAACCTTCTCATCAGGGAGATTCAACCGGCTCGCCGCCGAGTCGATAATCCGAAGGTTCGCTTGGTGGGGAACAAAAAGATCGATATCTCCCGGTTCCAGGCCAGCCTCGTGCAAGGCTCGGCAACAGGCGTCGCCCATGGCGTGGACCGCAAAGCGATAAACCTCTGCTCCCGCCATGTAGATGGCCTCACGGGCCTGTTTGCTGTAATCTTTGCCGACCGGATATAGCGATCCACCTGCTTCATAGGTGATCGATTTCGCTCCAGATCCATCGGAGAGAAGCACAGTTTTGATCACTCCGTGGTCTGTGTTCGCCTGACCTTCGAGAACCACGGCTCCACCACCGTCTCCAAACAGGACACAGGTCGAGCGGTCTGTCCAGTCCACGTACTTACTTAGAACATCCACGCCAACGACAAGAGCGCGCTTGACGGAGCCACTCTCGATCATCCCGGTGACAGTCGCAAGCGAATAGATAAAACCAGCACAAGCCGCACCGATGTCGTACGCGCCTGCGTTCTTTGCTCCGATGTTCTCCTGAATGAGACAAGAAGTGGAGGGAAAGATCATGTCGCCGGTGACCGTTCCGCAGGCGATCAGGTCGATGTCCATCGGGTCGATACCCGCCATCTCCAAGGCTTCAAGAGCTGCCGTCGTGCCAAGCGTCGAGGAGGTCTCGTGAGGTTCGCTGATGCGCCGCTCTTTGATTCCGGTGCGCTGCACGATCCATTCGTCGGAGGTATCCACGATCTTCTCGAGATCGTGATTGGTCATGACCTTGGGGGGCACCGCATGCCCCACACCACGGATTACCGCACGAATAGACATCTGCTTCTCTCCTAGTCCTTCTTCACGCTTGCGCGCATCGTTTCGACAAGTTCATTGTCCACCGCTTTTTGAGCGAGCAACAGGGCATTCTTTATGGCTTTAGCGCTGCTCCGTCCGTGGCAGATGATGCAAACGCCGTTCAGACCGAGCAATGGAGAACCGCCTACTTCGGCGTAGTCGGTCTTCGCCCTGAGCTTTTTCACGATACCCTTGAGGGGCAGATAAGGAAGTCGTCCAAGAGGACTGTTGGGCAAAGCGTCCTTCATCATCGCTTCGATGAGCTCGCCAACACCCTCCGCCGTTTTGAGCACGATATTGCCGACGAAAGCGTCACAAACCACCACATCGCACTCGGACTTGAACATGTCCTTACCCTCGATGTTTCCCGCGAACCACTCGTGCTTTCGCAGCAAATTGTAGGCCTGCTTGGCAAAGGCATTCCCTTTGCCCTCCTCTTCGCCGATGTTCAGAAGGTGGACTTTTGGGTCCGGTCGGCCCATGATCGTTTGGGCATAGGCTCGGCCCATGAGGGCAAATTCGACGAGGTGCTCAGGATCGACATCTGGGCTTGCCCCAGCATCGAGCAGGAGAAACCCTCCCTTCCGGCAGGGCATCGTGCTGGCGATGGCAGGACGGTGAAAGCCATGCATCTGACGCCAAGAGAGCAGACAAGATGCCGTTGCCGCGCCCGTATTTCCCGCAGAAACAAAGGCCGACGCTTGCCCTTCCTTCACCAAGTTTGCCCCGACCGCCATCGAAGAGTCTTTCTTCTTGCGCAAGGCCTCCGTGGGTTTTTCGTGCATCTCGACGACTTCCGATGCCGGATGAATCGAGATATTTGGCGGACAGGGGGTTGGGAGAAACTTCTCAATCTGGTCGGGAATCCCAACAAGCAGGATCGGATGCCGCATCAAGGGAGCGGCTTGGATCGCCCCGAGCACAATCTGCTCTGGGGCATGGTCCCCACCCATCGCATCAAGGGCGATGTATCTCGGACCACTTGCACTCACTTCGTGCTACCTTCCTCCTCGTCGCCTTTTAGCAGACTTTGCAGTTTGCTAAATTCGGGACGGCCTTCGGCGGCCGAGGGTTTCAGCCCGGAGTTGGCAGCTTGCGGACAATCACCATCCCAGCCGTACTGGCAAAGCGGCTGCATGGGTGCGGAGACGATCAGGTCTTGTCGGAGGAGAGCTTGCACGTCAAGCGAATTCTCGACGAAGAGCTTGTAAGGCTCCTCCTCTTCGTCCACGCGGGCATAGTCGTTCATGCCATAGCTTGCGGGGACGCCAACAACTGGGAACTGCTCATCCACTTCAAACTCTACGGGGACTTCTATCGGTCCGCTGCAGCGCGCGCAGTCGGCGATGATCTTAGCCGTGAATGTGCCGGTGAGCAACAGGATGTTTCCGGTGCTCACAGCCTCAAGAAACCCTTGCATGGGTTCCATGAGCTCGATCTCCGGATCGTTTTCTAAATTGGTTGAGATTTCGATCGAGAGTTTCTTGCCAGGATGCTGGAGAACCTCGTTCAGATCGAGCAGGTGCTCGCGTTTCATTGGCGTGCGGGCGAGTGTACCTGTTGGAATTCTTGCGTAAATGCTGATAGACCCGTAACCCAAAGGGCGGAATAACCCGATAGGTAGTGGTGTCCATGAGTGGTTCACGCCTTGATAGCGATCATGAACGCGTTCAAGCCGTCTGGCTGACCGCAAAGAAGCTGACTCAACACCCGATGATCGAAGGATTAATCGGGCGCACGGTGATGTTTGCTCAAGTTGAGCCCCAACGCGCATCCATCATGGAGCGGCTCATCGCCCCCGACAATCCCATCCACCCAAGCCTGAAGGCCGCGCTCGACGTTTTCGTGCCCGGTGAAGAATCTATCAACGCAAAGTCAGAACAGCTTGGCGACGTCAAGGCTACCGCCATCGCACTTGCGGTTTGTTATCACCAAGTCATCCGGGTTCTATCACCGATAGCAGGGCTCGATTCATCTGCCGTCTTCAAGCAAGCTGTCGCGGTCGCAACTGCTTCCGAGATCTTTGCCGAACGGTCCTGCCGGTTTCCGCCCATCGAAGCTTTTGGCGCGGGTCTGTTTCATCATCTTGGCGTTATTCTCATGGGAGTTACCCACAATCAGAGCTATCGAGGATTGCTTTCTGCTGTGAAGGAGTCTCACGGAAATCTGGCCGATGCAGAGAAAAAAGCGTACGGCTATTCACACGACGAAACAGCAACCGTGATCGGTGAAGCATGTAACTTGCCCGCTCACATTCAGGATGGAATGGTTTGGCACGATGCTGAGCCTTCGGGCCAGCGGACGGTCGGGCTTTGCGTCAGCCTTGCAGTTCGTCACTGTCATTCCATGGGCTTCGACGCAGGACTGAGCGACACGATACCGGCGCTCGCACCCACTGGATTGCGCTGCGTTGGTGTGGGCGAACACAATTCTGACCGAATTGCCGAACTTATTCGCACACAAGTTGAAAGCTTTACACAAGTCTCCTCAGCGATCTCAAATCAGGCCGCGTAGGTTCAAATCTGAACAGAATCGTGCTCAGATATAGCATTTTCCACCTCGGATCGTCTAAAGTGCCAACGTTTGCGGTTTTATAAACCGTCAGAACAATGAACTCAATCTTGCTATACTGTAGCCACGCATCTGACCGGGCTCAGGTATTGCGCTAGAGGTGAATGGAATTTGAGGAAGTTAGCGTTCCTATGCGTAGTTGCGTCGTTAGCTATCGCCGGTTGCGGCGGTGGAGGCGGCGGTAACGGCGGTGGTGGAGGAGGCGGTGGCCTTCCACCAACAATGGCGGTTAACACCACGTTGCTGAGTGTGCCAGGCCGTGCCGACGTTACCTATAACACAGGCCAAGGCCGAGCTCCGGGATCAATTACCGGCGTTTTTCGGCACTTGTTAGTCTCCGACAATACATACAACGACATCCGAGACATCGTCGAGACACAGTTAAACCCCGCTCTCCAGATTCAGCTAGACGGATATTCGTCTCAGCAGATCGGGCTTAACGTTCCGATGACAGGCTTTTCGGTCTTGTTGAATGGTCGAAACTTTGAGACGTTCAGTCTTGAGATTGATCGACTCCGAATTGAGAATCCTAACGGCACCTACCGCGAAAAGACTGGCCCTGCAGGTCAGCCCGTGGTGTTTGAGCAGTATCCGATGTTCCTTCGCGCCTTCCCAGGCCGACGAACTGGCATCACGATCCAGCTTGACGACGCGATTCTCAACGTTGATAATTTTGACAACATCGTTTATGACGATCAGTTGTTCCAAGACCTGAACAACGACCTCAACGAGGGGATTATTCTCGGTTCGTTCAGCGACTATTTTGGGTTTGACATCAGCAATGTCACCAACAAGCCCGAAATGAGCGACACCTCGGCAGCAACACGCGTGTACTTCAGCGGTGACTTCATTGCCCTGAGCGGCAACATCGTTGCCGGTACGAACCCATTTGAAGTTCTCGTACCGTTGAATCCTCCGCTTGAGGGCCTTGTCTCGCCCCCGAACGTTACGCTAAACACAGACGGCACCTACGCTCTCCGCCAGATCGACCCGCGTGATCTGACCAACACTCAGCGCATCGTATCGAAGCAGGGCACCTGGCGTGAGTGGCACGATCCCAACAACTTGGGCAAGTCGGCTATCTTGAACCCGGCGCCGGTGATCATGCTGATGCTCCCGCAGCATCGAGATGGTGATAAGCAAGAGGTCATGTTCTTCGTTCGCAACTTGGCTGGTCAGATCGTTGATTTCTACTTCGGTGAGGTCAACTACGCAACCAACAAGATCAACGTATGGCCGATTGAGAACGTTGACGACGGTGCTCCCGACAACGAGGTTGAACTGAACGTTACTTCCAAGAACTTCCGTGCAGGCGGTTCGGGCAGCAGCTCGGACATCCGAAGCGGATCGTGGGCGCTCAACGCAGGAACGCTGCCCGCGGCCTTTGGTACAAGCGGCACGTTCTTGGTCGTTCGTCCGTAATGGAGCGGATCCTCGCCGGGATCGAGACCGAGTACGGTCTATGGATCAAAGGTAGAGGAGCCGACAGTCAGGTAGACGACGCGATGATGCTCGTCCGGAGTTATCCGGGCGAGCATTTTGCTTCGTGGGATTACCGTTTTGAGTCTCCGCGCGCCGACCTTCGAGGGTTTACGGTAGGGCAACTTGCGTATGACCCCGAAGACGCCAAGTTCGATACCGGCAAGAGCCGTGGGTCCGATCACGAAGTCCGATCCGACCGGATTCTGCCCAACGGAGCGCGCTTCTATAACGATCACGGGCACCCCGAATACGCTACTCCCGAGTGCTTTGAATCCTTTGAGACAGCGCTTCACGATTACGCTGGGCAATATACCGTCCTTCGCGCCGCCAAGGTTTTTGAACGGGAGGTTGGGCGGGAGGTCAAGGTGTATAAGAATAACACCGATTTTCATGGCGCATCGTACGGCACCCATGAAAGCTTCCTCGTGCCGCGGTCTCTTGGCTTTGAGAAGATTTACCAATCTGTGCTGCCGATGCTTGTGGTGAGGCAGATTCTGACCGGCGCAGGAAAGGTCGGCAGCGAACATGGCGATTGGGTTCCCTATCAAATCAGCCAGCGGGCTGACTTCTTCGTGGAGCCTTTTAACACTGAGACGCTCTACCGAAGGCCGATCTTTAACACACGCGACGAACCCCACGCCGATCCCGACAAGTGGATACGCCTACATGTGATTAGTGGGGATGCGAACATGTCTCCAGATTGTTCAAGCATGAAGCTTGGGCTGGTGAAACTGGCTTTACAGCTTGCGATAGTGGGTGAAGCGCCAATATGGAAGTTTAAGAACCCGGTGGATGCGTTCAAAAGGATTAGTCGGGATATGACTTTTGAATTCAAAATTGAGCTGGATTCAGGGTCATGGACGACGGCTTACGAAGTTTTCGAGTCTTACTTTTCGGCTGCCGAGGCTGTCTTTGACTTGCCTTCTCTCCCTGATCAACGCCACCCAAGCTCTATTCCCGAAACGCCAGAGACCGAGATATACCGAGACATCACGATGGCGCGGCAGCAGCTATCCAAACTCAGGAGTGATTTCAGCGCTTTTGCGAAGGAAGTGGATTGGGCGGCAAAAAAAGTCATGCTTGAGCAGATTGTCGAATCCGAAGGGCTCACTTGGCGGGATCATAGCCTTCAGGCTTACGACCTTGAGTATCACAACGTCGACCCGGACGAAGGGCTTTACTTTGCGTTGCGTGAGATGGGCCAAGTCGACGATCTTGGAGATGCTGAAGACTGCTTGGAGGACTTCTTTGTCGGGCGTCTTGACACTAGCCGAGCGGTTCCACGGGGCATCGCCGTCAAAGAGCACAAAGCTCATCTGAAGACGGCATCGTGGAGGTCGCTTGTCTTTGAGGTTGATGGCAAGGCTATCGAAATCGAGCTCGACCCAACAAGAACCTACCGCCGGGAACGACTTCAAGGCTTAGACGTAGTAAGCTTTATTCAAGCTCTGAGAGGATAGAAACGATGTTTACCAAAGCCGACGACCGCCTTAGAAGGCCCGCCACCCCCGAACCCGAGCGCAAGCTTGGCGACGATGGAGGCCCCGGCAAACCGGACATACGCAAGCCGGGAGGCGACAATGAGCTTCTCAAGCGCCTCCGCAAGGTTGACCCCGATCAGGCCAAAAAATATAGACAGCGGTCCGGACAATGATTCAAGCCGAACACAAGACTTTCGCCGAACTCGTTGGGTTCAGCACTTCACGAATGCCCGCCAATGCTGGAGAGACGCATGGGACAACGGTGCTGGCGTTGAGGCACAAAGACGGTGTGCTCATGCTCGCCGACCGTCGCGCCACGGCTGGCAACCTCGTGATGTTCGATCATGCCGAGAAAATCATCGCTTTAGACGACTCGACGATCCTTGCCATCAGCGGATCGTTTGCGCGGTCAGTTGAAGTAAGCCGGTTCCTCAAACACTCGTTCAAGTATTACCGCCGGACAGTCCTAAGCGAGATGTCGCTTGATGGCAAGCTGATGGAGATATCAAGGGCTCTCGCCGGAAACCTGTCCGCAGCGATGGAAGGCGTTGGTGTGTTCTTGCCGATCGTCGCCGCCTATGACGCAAAAACCGGTGGGTTTAGTATGCATTTCTTCGATGTCGCCGGAGCAAGATTTCAGAACGCTCAATATGCCTGTGCTGGCTCTGGCTCGGAGAGGATACGCGGTGTATTCGAGTTTCTGGGTCGCACGAAGAAGCCTTGGGAAACCCGTCCGCTCGACGACGTGCTTGCCGACGGTCTGCTTATGCTCGATATCGCCGCAGACCTGGATTCCGCAACGGGTGGCTTTAGTAAAATCCTGCCGGCCGCTTTTTCTTTGACTGTCGATGGAATTCGTCCGGTTGATGAAAAACAGCTTCAAAAAGCGTCGGCAACAGTCCTGAATCGGTCCTAGGTTTGGCCCACTTCATCGCCGTTGGTCATAGGTCAATACAATTTCAGGTGTATTGTTGAAAGCACTATGCGCTGTGACAGGACCTTTCGGAGTACGCTCATCTTGGCCTTTCTGGCCCTGGGGACGCTTGGATTCTCTCAAGGGGGGGATACTCTCACGCTTGAGCAGGTTATCCAACTAGCGAAGAACCGCAACGGCACTATTCAGGCAGCTTATCTGGATGCCGCAGCATCCAAAGAGCGCACTCGGCAGGCATGGGCCGCATTCTGGCCGACCCTCACCCCAAACTTTCGATACGACTGGTCACGCAATAAGGTGAACACCGGCCCCTTCGATGGTCTATCAAAAGGTGACGAAAGCACGTCGAGCGTCACCGCAAGATGGCGACTTTGGGATAGCGGATCGCGGGATACGAGCTACCGGTCGAGCCTTAGAAGCCAACGCTCGCGTGAATACTCAGCGCTCCAAACCCTTCGAGACACGCTGTTTGGTGTACATGCTCAATACTTCGATGCCCTACGGGCGCAAGAGCTATTGCGGGTTGCCGACTCACAAGTGGTGCGCACCCGCGAGATCCTTGCACAAACTATCGCACTCATTGAGAACGAGCAATTGCCCAAGAAAGATAAGTTCCAGGCAGAGGCCGATCTCGCCAACGCCGAGGTAAACCGCCTTTCTGCGCTGAATCGGACAGCGACAAGTCAGTCGGATTTGAAGGCAACAATAGGCTGGACCGATGCAGACGAGCTCCCTGCTCTTCAAAGCTACGATGAGCCCGCCGAGTTTGATCAGCTACCCCCGCTTTCTGAGGTCATTGCACTAGGGTTGAAGCAGCGGCCTGACCTTGCAGCACGCAGGGAGAGCATCGAAGCTGCCAAGTACGCCCTTGCCCAAACACGGCGCGACGGTTTGGCGATCTGGAGTGTTGATGCCACTTACACCAAGCAGTTCTCACGTGAGAACTTAGACAATCAAGCTTTGGTATTTCAGGTTTCAATTCCTCTATTTGATGCAGGAAGTTCAAAATCTGCGGTTAACGAAGCGAGTTATAACCTACAATCGCAGCAGAGTTCGCTCGTCCAATCCGAAAGATTGACGCGCAGTGAGATCGAATCAGCGTATAAAGTACTGCAGCAAGATACACTGAGGGTTCAAGCAGCCAAGAAAGCTCTCGAAGCCTCAAAGGTGAACTTTGATGCTGCGAGTAAAGCTCAGGCGCTTGGTGCGGAAGGAACGACTTTGATCACAGTTCTGACCGCGCAAACAAGCTTAGTGACAGCTGAGTCAAATTACGTCGAAGCGATTTACGACTACTATATTTCGGAGATTCGCCTCAAACTTGCGATAGGGGAAGTTTTGCCAGGTGAATTGCCATAGCGGATGAAAAAAGGCATTTATTGGATCGGTGGAGTTGCAGCCCTGGGTTTCCTGGGCTGGTTTTTCTTATTAAGGGGCGGCTCCGGCAACGACGAAATCGAATATCGATACGAGAAGGTTCAGCGAACCGAGCTTGTCCGTTCAATTAGCTCGACCGGGCAGCTCGTTGCTCTCACGACGGTCGACGTCAAATCCAAAGCCGGCGGCACGATTGTACGGCTTGCCGTTGATGAAGGCTCGAAGGTGAAGATGGGGGATCTCATCGCCGAGATCGACCCGCGCGACACCAAAGCCACCTACGATCAAGCCACAGCAGACGTGGAAACGGCTCAGGCACGCGCCGACCAAGCGGCTATCAGCTACGACCTTCAGATTGCGAACAGCCAGACTGCCGTCAAAGATGCTGAGAACGCATTGGTTGCCGCCAAGATTCGCTACGACCGGGCCAAGCTTGAGGCAGACCGTCAACCCACGCTGACCAAAGCAAATATCACTTCTGCGCAAGCTGCTTTCGATTCAGCCAAGTCGGATTACGACAAGTACATCAACATCACAGCCCCCCAAGTCCGACGAGACGTGCGGGGAACTCATGATCGAGCGAAGGCCGACTTGGCTGCAGCAACTGCCGACCTCGAACGACAGAAGGAACTTTATAGCTTGGGCTATGTGGCAAAGGCCGTCGTAGAGCGCTCGCAGTCCACGTATGAAGGGGCAAAATCTACCTTCAGCGTCGCCGAACAGAGGCTTCTTACTCTCGACAAAGAGATCGAAGCTGAAACTACCCGGCTCAAGTTGGCGAGGGATCGCGCTGGAGCCTCGCTTGATGAGGCAAAGGCGAACGGAAGCCAAACCGCAATCGCCTTAAAAAGCCTACAAGATGCCCAAACAGCAGTCAGAACGGCTGAAATTAATATTCAGAAGGCCAAGGACGCGCTCGCAAACAATAAACTCCGTGCGAGCGAACTCAGCGCTGCCAAAGCTGGCACTGTTCGAAGCCGAGTTCAACTGGAGAACACCAAAGTCCAGCTCGACAGTACAACGGTCTTGGCGCCTCGCGATGGCGTTGTCACGCTCAAGTACTTGGAAGAGGGGACGATCATCCCTCCGGGCACCAGCACGTTCGCCCAGGGCACGAGCATCGTGCAGATCAGCGACGTAACTCGGCTCTTTGTCGAGTGCGCTGTTGATGAAGCTGACATCTCCGCCGTAAAGGTCGGGCAGCGCGTACGCATCCTCACGGAAGCTTTCCCGGGTGTCGCGCTTGACGGTGAAGTCGTCCGCGTGAACCCTGCGGCATTGACCGCTCAGAACATCACCGCCATCAAGGTCCGCGTTGAGATCAAGCCCGGCTACAAGATTGAGATCATGCCTGGCATGAACGCGACCTGCGAATTCATCACGCTCAGCAAGCCGGACATTTTGAGAATCCCTGGACAGGCGCTTATCCGTGAAGACGGAAAGACTTTTGTGCGCGTCAAGGGCACAGACCCGCTCAAGCCGGAAAGACGGGAAGTCAAGGTTGGGGATACCGGCAACGACGGTGTAGAGATTCTTGAAGGCCTGAAAGAGGGTGAAGAGGTCGTTGTCGCTGAGATCAACCTGCGAGAGCTGCGTGAGATTCAGGAACGCATGGTCGAGGCCCAGCAGGGCGGAGGCTTGGCCGGTGGAGGCAGTAGGCCCGGAGGCAATCGAACACGCACCAGCGCGGCAACCGCCGGAGGCACGGGCGGCAGTGGAGGCGGAGGAAACCGATGACCGTTGGCGACAGCTTGAACAGCGCACTGCGCGCCATTATCGCGAACAAGCTGCGCTCTATCCTGACGATGCTCGGCGTTGTGATCGGCGTCGGGTCCGTTATCGCGATGATTGGAATTGGCGAGGGCACCAAGAGCAAGGCGATCGAAAACCTTGCCGTTATGGGCTCGAACATGATCACCATCGTTCCCGACTGGCGTCGGGGTGGGCAAAGCTCTGGCATCGGCAATGCGGGCCGGTTGAGCGACGATGATGTGCGCGCCATCAAGAAAAACGTCCCTACGGTTGAGCTGATCTCGGGGGCGGTGCGCTCGAACGACCGGGTCAAGTTTGGAAGTCAGAGCACCCAAACCAGCATTTACGGTGTCGAGCCGCAGATGGCGGTTATCCGCAATGCTGTCAAATTGCATCAGGGTAAATGGTTCACAGCTGAGGACAACACCCTCTTGGAGCGCAAAGCAGTTCTGGGCTGGATGGTTTACGACAATCTGTTCGGTGGAGAGAACGCCATCGGGGCGACGATCAAGATTAAGAATCAGAATTTTGAGGTCGTTGGTGTGATCTCCTATAAGGGGGGATCGGGCTTCATGAATCCCGACGATCAGATTTATATCCCCTTGCGAACGGCTCAAGAACGGCTCATGGGAAAGACCTACCTGGACATGATCTCTGTCCAGGTCAAGAACGGCGATATCCTGGTCTACACACAAGGCGCTATCGAGGACACCCTGTACGCCACGCGTAAAAACGCTGCTGGTGAGGCGCTTTTCCGAGTCTTCAACCAAGGTGAGATGATCGAGCAGATTGAGCAGCAGACGGCTTTGCTGAGCTATCTCCTTGCCGGCATTGCATCGGTCTCACTCCTTGTGGGAGGCATCGGCATCATGAACATCATGCTGGTCAGCGTCACCGAGCGAACGCGAGAAATCGGCCTGCGCAAAGCCATCGGGGCGAAGAGGCATACCATCATGAGCCAATTCCTCTTTGAGTCCATCGTGATGTGCTTGGTCGGTGGCAGCATCGGAATCCTTCTCGGATCGCTCGGCGTGAAGTTCGTGGCAGGAGCGATGAAAGTGCCTCCGATTGTGAGTATGCAGTCGGTGATC
This sequence comes from Fimbriimonadaceae bacterium, assembly GCA_019638775.1. Classification (NCBI taxonomy): domain Bacteria; kingdom Bacillati; phylum Armatimonadota; class Fimbriimonadia; order Fimbriimonadales; family Fimbriimonadaceae; species Fimbriimonadaceae bacterium. The sequence goes on from JAHBTD010000001.1 coordinate 1,057,093, forward strand.
GTGGCCTTTGTCTTCTCGGCGATGGTCGGCCTTTTCTTCGGCCTCTATCCTGCCATGCGCGCAAGCGCACTCCAGCCTATCGAGGCTCTCAGGCATGAGTAGAAGGTCGTGAGTCGTGAATTGTGAGTCGTGAGTCGTAAATTGCGAGCAGAACCGAGGGACGTGTTTGATGGCAAAGGAGCGGATTGAGTCCTACCAACAACTTAGAGTCTGGCAATTAGCTGTCGATCTATCCGTAGAACTCTACGACCTGACCTCAAGCTTTCCGCGTATCGAACAGTACGGCCTGACATCTCAAATACGCCGGTCTGCCGTGTCGGTGCCTGCAAATATAGCGGAAGGTTGGGGAAGAGGCCGCGACTCTGAATTTGCCCACTTTCTGCGTATCGCAAGAGGTTCCTTGAAAGAGCTTGAGACTTTGATCCTTATCGCCGAACGGGCTGAGATGCTCCTACAAGAACGAAAAGAGCCGTTGTTAGAGCAAACCGATCACATCGGTCGAATGCTCACGAAGCTGATCGCTAGTCTCGATGGTCCTATTGGTCAAGTTCGGGAAAGAGTGGCCCCTTACGCCGCGGACACTGTGGGACTTTCGAGGGAGTTGGTCTTAGACTCTGATGAATACTAACTGTCAGTCCCATTCAGGAGTCACGACTCACAAATCACGAGTCACTACCCACGATTCACCATGAAACCGATCATTGAAGCTCACAATCTCACCAAGGACTATGTGATGGGCGACGTTGTCGTCCACGCACTGAAAGGCGCCTCACTGACCATCAATGAAGGCGACATGGTCGCGATCATGGGGCCGTCAGGAAGCGGCAAATCCACGTTTATGAACGTGGCTGGTTGCCTCGACCGCCCAACGGCTGGACAGTACCTTCTTAACAACACGCCAGTAGCCCAACTCACCGACAACGAGCTTGCCGAAATCAGGAACCGTTACATTGGCTTCGTCTTCCAGACCTTTAACCTCCTCCCGCGTACGTCGGCTCTCAAGAACGTTGAGCTACCGTTGATGTATGCCGGAGTCAAGAACAGAAGCGACAACGCCAAGACGGCTCTCGAGACGGTTGGCTTGGGCGACCGAATGCACCACAAACCGAACGAGCTCTCGGGTGGACAGCAGCAGCGCGTCGCGATTGCCCGCGCCATCGTGAACGACCCGGTTTTGATCCTTGGCGACGAGCCAACCGGAAACCTCGACTCGCGCACGTCTGAAGAGATCATGGCGCTCTTTCAGGACCTCAACCGCAATGGAAAAACCGTCGTGATCGTTACACACGAGCCGGATATCGCCCTCCACTGCAAGCGGATCATTCGCTTTAAGGATGGAAGAATCGTTGCCGATGAGGTCGTTGAGAAGCAGATTGACGCCCGTGAAGTGCTCAAGACCCTTCCCACTGCCGAGGAAGAAGAAGCCGAACTGATCGCAATGGCTCGAGGCGTGAACGGTAACGGGAATAAACCCGCATTTGAAATCGGATCCTAGCATTATTGCTTCATCCCTGATTGAATCAATCCGCGCAATTGCTCGGCTACATGCGTCTGGCGATTCACGAAATCGTCTCTTGGAAATGTGCCTACAACGCAATGTCTGTTTTGAAGATTTGTCAGCAAAACAACACCTCCGAGAGCATTGAAATTCACCTGTAAACTTGCCGACAGTTGAGCGATGGCTTTGGGAACGCTCCTCGACAGGTAAGAAAAACCACTGAAGCTGGCTTTGCTCTCGACAAGAACGATTTCATGTTCAGTCGTGATAAGAACGGCATCGTCCGAACGCACCCCCGCAGAGACGCGCTGAAAGAGGTCCGAAGGGACATCCATGGCCGGTTGCACATTTTGGACATGCTCGCCAAACAGGGTAGAAGTCTCAAAAAACTTCCTAACAAGGATCTCCTCGGCAATGCGTCCGGCGGCATAGGTTCCGGACCGGTAGGCCATCACAAAGCCTTTTGTGGGTTCTGGCCCAAAGACGCGCTCCCAATCCGCTTGAATGTATGCCGTCAGATCGCGATTCGTGACCTTTATCGATTTGGAAGTCAGCGCGGGATCATTGCTTGTGACCACATAGGACCCCATCGCCAGTTCAAGCGGCTCAAAAGTCTCGTCAAAGCCGGTCGGGAGGAATTCCGTTCCGTCAATGTCATAGAAGGGACCAAGGAGATATTCCTCGTCCATGACACACACTCAAAACGCCATTCCCGTGTAGTCTCGGATTAGCCCGACGACCTTCCCGACAATCTTGGAGTTTTCGGATCGTACAAGGATCGGCTCGTAATTGGGATTGCTGGGCAACAGCTGGACACCTTTCGTGTCCGAATAGTAGCGCTTCACTGTCGCTTCGCCGTCGATCATCGCGGCAATAAGATCGCCATTGTTGGCGTTCACCTGTGGCTTGATCAGCACAAGATCGCGTGGCAATATGCCATCACCGGTCATCGAATCACCTTTGACGCGAAGTAGAAACGCATCTCGGATATTCCGCACCATCTCGGCGGGCACGGGAATCTGTTCGTCGGCGCTCTCCATCGCTTCGATGGGCGATCCTGCGGCAATAGAGCCGAGGAGCGGAACCATCACGATTCTGTTGGTCTGAGGCTGGGTGGAGGGGTGGATAAGCTTGATCGAGCGCGGTGTGTTAGACCGGCTGATGAATCCTTTTCTGGACAAAGCGTCTAGGTGGACAGTTACACCACGTAAGGAACCGATCCCAAAGTGCGCCCCAATCTCACGGATAGAAGGAGGGTAACCCTCCTCCTGAACATAATTCACCACAAAATCGAGAATCGCTTGTTGTCGCTTGGTAAGTCCCTTTGCCATTTTTGCTCCTCAAAGCCATAGACGTCCGTTACGGACCGGTAGACGCAGTATGCACGAATTTTGTCTACCTTGTCAACGCCGGTGTCTATCGGTCACTTGGTCCGGGAACCAATTCATGCCATACTTGCGCTTAGTTTTAAGGTGATTCAGAGTGTCGATTACGTCAGCTAGAAAGTTCTTCGAAAAGAGCGGGTGTGGAACCGTTTTCATCATCATCGCGGGCGCCGCGATGATCTTAACCATGATCTTTACGCGTGGGCAAGACCAACCAACTCCGCGTGATCTTGAGGCGAATTCGCCTGCGCTTGCCATGATTGGTCAGTACAAGGTCTCCGAGATCGCAGTTAACGATTCGTTTAACGCGATGGCCGATCAGCAAAGAAACGCCGAGACCGGTCTGAGTGCGGACGATACGGTGTCTTTGTACGCTTCGATGGTCAGCGCTCATGTTGGCAGTGCTCTCATCGTCGATCTTGGCCACAGTATGGGTTTGAACGTCACCGACGAGCAACTCTTTGATGAAGCCAAGAAAGAGGTCGAGAAGCAGCTTGCCGACATGGTGAAGATGCTCGAAAACATGAGTTTGGTTAAGCCCGGCGCATCGCAGGCGGATATCGACAAGGCGTATCAGGGCATTACCGGTCGAACCCTTCAGTCTGTCCGTGAAGAGCAGCTTGACAACGTGAAGCAGTCGCTGGCAACGCAAGCAGGAAGGCTGAGCCAAACTGCGCGGTTCTTTAGCGAAAAGATGAAGACAAGGTACGTCGCGGAGACCAAGGTCTCTGACGAAGAGCTAAGGCGCAGCTTCAACGCGTACACCACTAAGCGTATCGTGTTTGGACGGCCCGACGAAGTTCCACCCAAGGAAGCGCTAGAAAAGGCCAAGCAGGTCTTGAGCGACATCAAGGCGGGCAAGATCACGTTCGATGAGGCGATGAACAAGTACACGATGGATCCTGCTCCCGGGCCCGATAAAGCCAAGAGCGACTCCACAACGGACATCACGCAATCGATCATCGATTACGACGCCTCCCTCACTTCGATCCCAACGCTCAAGCCGGGCGAAGTCAGTGGCGTCCTGCAAACTTCGGCAGGCCCCGGAATCTTCAAGCTCATCAGTGTGAAGTCCACGATCCCCAGCGACTTTGAAACAAACAAAACTGAACTGATGAAGGTCGAAGTTGAGCGCAAGGCCGACCGCCGACTTCGGGATGAGATTATCAAGCGTCGCGATGGTGGTGCGATCCAGTGGAAGAGCAAGGGCGCTGAGGCACTGTTCATGTGGAATCTCGCCCAAATCGACGTCAACTACTCCACCGACGATGTCAAGAAGAAGGAACTCCTGGTCAAGGCTTCCGAGCTTGCAAAAGCCGCCGACCTTGATGATACAACCGTCGATCCCAAGTGGGGCATTCTTGCCAATTATGCCGTCCAAAAGAGCTTGATCGCGCTTGCGACTCCCGCCGAAAAGCCAGAGATTCAGGCGGACTATGTGGCGGCGATGAATGCACTGACGAGCATCGTCGAGAACGTTGAGCTACGGCTTGAGCTGGTGCGCGAGTATCTGCAGGCGAAGGACAAGGAAGCTGGCGCGCAGCTCGTATTTGCTGCCCAAGCCAATAACACGACCGGACCGCTCGCTCAAGGCTACTATACGCAAATTGCCGGTCTTCGCGACAAGGTTAAGTCGGCTGGTCTCATCGAAGATGCTGACGTCAAGAAGGTGAACGAGGAGTTGAAGCGTTGGAGCGATGAGGTTTCCCGCGACCTTGCCTACAGCGCAGAAGGGTTCTTAGATTATGGAGCCGAGTCGATCACCCAGTACGACAAGCTGATGGCGGATGTCCAGAAGTTTGAATCGAAGGGATGGCTCGATAAGGAGTCCAAAGACAAGATCGACAAGGCAGTGGCCACCTGGAAGGCAGGAGCTTTCGATGCGATCAAGCTTGAGGCGGAGGACAACAAAGACCACAGCCTGGGCGGACAGAGCATTTGGAAGGAGATTGGAGACCGGATCAAGGGATTTGCCAAGATCGGGGCGTTGAACGCAACCCAAACCGCGGAACTGCAGAAGCTGCAGGATCAATGGAAAGTTGGCTTGTTCGATTCTCTCAAGAAAGAATCTGAAGAAAACACAGACTACACCCAGGCCGGACAAGCAGCTTGGAGCGAACTGAACGGACGCATTCAAGAGTTGGTGAAACTCGGTGCGCTCACTCAGGCCCAGGCTGACCAACTAAAGCAGGTGCAGGCGAAATGGTCGACAGCGAAGAAAGCGGCTGACCTGAAAGCCGCTACCGAAGCAAACAAGCCGCCGACAACTGGACCGAGCGCGACGACCGGAACAACGGGGTCGCCGTTTGGACCGTCAACACTTCCGGGGACTTCAACCGGAACAACAGGCTCAACAGGCCGGTAGAGACATGGCCGAAAAGGGCAAGCTGATTCTGATCGCGACGCCCATCGGCAACTTAGGGGACCTCAGCCCGCGTGCGGTTGAGGTCCTTCGCTCTGTCGAGGCATGCATTGTGGAGGACACGAGGATCAGCGGCAAGCTGATGTCTCACCTCAGCATCAAGACACCCCTCAAGGTGCTCAACGAGCACACTGCCGAAGCCAAGGTAGAGAGCTACGCTGAGGAGATTGCCGAAGGAGCGGTGTGGGGACTCATCACCGATGGGGGCACTCCGGGGATCAGCGACCCTGGCGCGCACCTTGTCGATTTGTGTCACGAAAAAGGCGTCGAAGTAGACTCGATACCCGGCCCTTGCGCTGCTGTCGATGCACTTGCATTGAGCGGGTTCTATGCTCAAAGATTCGCATTCTTAGGGTTTCTGCCTCGAAAACCTGGACCTATTCGTGAGGTTTTTGCCCCTTTTTCAGACTCGCCAATGACTCTTGTCCTGTTCGAATCGCCCTTTCGTGCCGAAAAACTATTAGAGGCGGCTTTTGACGTCCTTGGGCCGCGGCGATATGCGATATGCCGAGAGCTTACCAAGCTCCACCAACAGGTTTATCGCGAACGATTGCCGAATGTGCCCTCGGAGAAAGAAGTCCCGAACAAGGGCGAATTTACGATCGTCATTGAGGGAAAACGACGCCAGTAGGGATATTTTTGAATTCGGTGGTAAACTTAAAGGAACCTGCAGGGAATTGCGGGCGGTTGGTGCTATGAGAGCCCGGTGGGACAAGAAAGTCTTCGTAGTGGCATGGATGCTTATCTGTGCTGTGTTTGGCGTTGCCCAAGGTACCGAAGGAACGTATCGTCTTCAACCGGAAGACATCCTCCGCATCCAGGTCTATAACGAAGTCCAGATCAATGTTCTGGTTACCGTTGGACGCGATGGAAACATCAGCGCTCCGTTTGTCGGGATTCTCCGCGCTCAGGGACGAACCACTTCCGAGCTCGAAGAGGACCTCGTAAAGGAGTATCAAAAGAAGCTCCGAATCCGCGATCCTAAAGTTTCGGTCACCATCGAGAAGTTCCGCGAACTCTACGCCACCATCGGCGGAATGGTTCAGCGACCCGGAAGAGTGCCGATCCGACCCGGCGACACCATTGCCACCCTTATCAGTCAAGGGAACCCCGATCTGGATCGAGCCGACCTGCGACGGGCGACGCTGCGACGTTCAAACTCCGTCGAGCAGATCCCCGTCGATCTGTATTCGCTGCTCTATCGTGGCGATACTTCCCAGAATTATCAGCTTGAGGACGGCGACGAACTTATCGTCCCCGAGAACCCAAGAAATCGTATCTACGTCATCGGAACAGTGCAAGCGCCCGGCGCTTTCCCCTACAAAGAGCCGATGCGCGTGATGGATGCGCTTGCGATGGCAAGAGGCGAGATTCAGCGCGAGACATTCTTGAGCCGCGTCAAAGTCTTGCGTGAGCAACCGGGCTTCCCCGGTCAGTATGTCGAAATCAAGGCGAACCTCGTTCGATTCTTGAACAACGGAGACTATGCGCAGAATGTGGCGCTTGAGCCGGGTGACATCGTCTACGTGCCGCGCACAAAGACGCCAAACCTGAATGAGATTGGCGCTGCTGTGAACTCTGCGTTCTTCATCGACCGCTTCCTCAGAGAAGGCCTATTCGGTCTCCGCATTCCGTTCATTGGTCGGTAGCTTGAGAGCTTGGAGTGAGTAGCTAGGAGCGGGGAGCTACTTCAAGCTGTCGGTGATCGGCAATTGGGATCAGTGGATCTGCGATCAGCACTCAGAGATCGGGCATCTGGAATCAGCTCTCAGGACCTTGCTCCCAGCACCAAACTCTGTGCTCGCAGCTCCTAGCTACTCACTCATAGCTCACAGCTACCCGCTACTCCGCATCTTCGCGTGGGACATACTCGAAGTTCTTGAACCACCAGGCCCCTAAGCCGAGGCAGGCCACAATCAAGAAGCCCATCGTGAGATAGCCCGTCGAAGGGAGCAAGATATTGCTCGACAGCTCGCCCGAAAGACCCGTCCCAAGCGTATTTAACTGCCCACCGGAGGACGGTCTTTCAGCGATCGCGGTGAGGTAGCTAAAGATGGATAATCGGTACATCGTGCCCGGCATGTTCGGAATCGCCATTTCCCAGCCAAACGCAAACAAGAGGCAGATCAGCATGGAGCGGTTAAGCCAAAGGCTGATGAGCACGAAAAGCGAAACATACGCTGCCGCCCCGACGAAGAGCGCCTTGATGTCCCGCAGCATAAGGTCGTTCGTAAACCCTGCCGTCCCCATCACAGAGACGCTGACCGCGAGGGCCGCAATAGCCCCGATCACGAAGGTAACCACGATGGCAGCCGCTGTACGCGCCAGAAGGATTTTGGGGCGAGGCACTGGCCTCGTCAGTAGGTAAACGATGGTCTTTTGCTCAACCTCTTGGGCCACAACGACCGCAGCAAAGATTGCCGCGATCAAGGCAAGCAAACGAAACACGAGCCAGCCGCTCAATGTCGCATAGGCATCGCGCTCCTTTTCCTGCTTTGTGAGCGCTACGGGCGGTTCGGACACGTCGACTTCCGGCTCCGATTCGTTGACCTCAACTTCGCCACCCGGCGAATCAACGGCTCGTCCGTTATCAGGCTGTGCACGATTGCCCTCGACTTGATTCGAGGTGTTTGGCTGCCCCTCGCTGCCGTCCTGCGCGGGCGTTTGCGTTCTTATGACACGTGTTGATCTCGAGTCCTCAACCGCCCGCACCATCGTGAAGACTTTGCCGAACGCAAAAAACGCAGCGATGACCAACAGCCAGACGACAAGGCGCTTGGCTCGGATGAGCTCGATTAGGGTCGTCTTGAACAGATACAGCTCGATCATGCTTCCACCAGATATCGGAAAACCGCTTCAAGGTTGTTGTCGGGGCTGGAAAAGCCTTCGATGGGAAGACCATGCTCCAGCGCGAGCGTCGGCAAGAAATCGTAAAACTGAGCGGGCTCTCTGGTCTGAAGTTCCAGCGAGCGCCCGTTTGGCTCAAAACGTACATTCAGCACATACGGCAGTTCGACAAGTTTGGAGGCCACAGCCCGTGGCTCCGAGGTATCGACGCGTATCCGTTGCGGGTACTTGTCGATCAATTCGCGTATCACGCGAATGTTTCCGGTGGCGAGCAAACGGCCGCGATGAAGCAGCAACACGTTTCGCGTCATCTGCTCCACCTCAAAAAGAATGTGGCTGCTCACGATGATCGTCTTGCCCTCGTTTGCCAATTCACCAAGGAGATCCATCAACTGCCGGCGACCCATCGGGTCAAGGCCGTTCAGTGGCTCGTCGAGAAGGATGATCTCGGGGTCATGGAGCATAGCCTGGGCGAGCTTAATGCGCTGGCGCATACCTTTGCTGTAACCCGCAATCTTTCGATCCGACGCTTCGAGCATCCCCACCCTTTGCAACATCTCCAATGTCCGGCTCTTTGCTGCCGAGTTGTCGAATCCAGCCATTCGGGCAAGGAAGAAGACAAACTGATACCCGGTCATATGCTCGTAGAAGTTGTCGATGTCCGGGCAATAGCCAAGGTGTTTAAAGACATCGGGGTTCGCATACGGATCAAGACCCTTTACCGAAACCGAGCCGGTCGTCGTTTTTAGCTGGCCTGTGATCAGGCGCATCATCGTTGTCTTGCCAGCGCCGTTTTGCCCGAGCAAAGCGGTGATTCCCGGCATGATCTGACAATTGACATCGTTGATGCCGATCACCTGTCCATACCAGCGCGAAGCGCCTGTAAACTCGATCAACCTACCACCTCCACCGCACGAATCCTCGACCATGCTATTCGGAGGAAAATCGCACTGAGCACGCTCACAATGCCGAGCATGATCCACAAATTGGGGGCTGGAACCGATGGAACCGGACTTCGAAAGCCGAAATAGGGGCTTCCATCCGTTCCGAGGATGGCTTTGCCAAGGCCGATATTGATGCCGTCTACCGATGCGTAGTACAAGCGTCCAATGATCTCCAGCGGGCCCGTAATGGTTGCTTGTGCGTCGTTCCGCCCACGGTTCTGCTGCATGATGGTGATCGCCCAACTCACGGCCATCAACTGCGTGAAGAAGTTCGTCAAGAAGTACAGCCCCGCCATCGTCGCCCCCGCGATGCGTCCCTGCTTAAAGAGTGAGCTGATACCGATGACCAAGCTGGAATAAAACGCAGCCGAGACAATCACGAAAGCCGCCATCTTCAGCGGAACCCATACATCGCTGAGGAACCCGTAGTCTCGATAGCTCATAAACCCGTAGCCATAAAAGACCGCGCTTGGGACGGCCATACACATCACAAGCAGTAGAAAAACACCAAACCACTTGCCCAGCAGATAGTCGCGCTTGTCGCAGGGTTTGCTCAGATAGACGAGCAAAGCGTTGGCGCGGTTGTCGTTGGCGATACTGCCCGCCCCGACGAGCACAGCGATCATCAGGAACCACATTTGACCTGTCGAGAGCCCGTGGACAAACTGATCCTTCCAGATGATCTGGGTGATGAATTGCGTAAACGGATTCGCCGCGCCTGCTGCCCCTGTGACGGGAGCTTGCGACGTGGCGGCCTGCTCGGCGAAGAACAGGATCGTCATCATTGCAAGGTAGTAGCCTGCCGAAAGGATGAGCAGGAACCACATCCACTTCTTCTTGATCGCCATCCTGAACGTCATGCGCGCGATGACCCACCATCGCATGGTCGGCGACTCAAGGTCACCCTCGTACCCGCGATACGTGAGGTCGGCAATTGGGGAAGAGCTGATCTGATACTCGGACATTACACATTCACCGCCTGCAAGAACGCCTCCTCAAGGCTGCGTTGGGCGACACGGAAGCCGCGAACCTGGGTGTTCGTTTGGCGAGCCGCCTCAAACACGAGCTTGGCGATCTCATCGGGTGTGCCGGGGGCTTGGATGCGGTAGGTTTGGTGCGAAACACTCAAAAGCTGTCCGCCCAACATTGCTATCGCATTCACCCATGCTCCACTTTCTTCGCGCAGCTCAACGTCGACCGGCTGCCCTTCAATCTTTTGCAATTCGAGGATTGAGCCCTCCATTACTAATTGCCCTCGGACCACCACGACAACATGGTCGCAGACTCGCTCAATGTCCGGTAGGAGGTGACTGGAGACGATCACATTAATGCCCTTGCCGTGGGTGATGGAGCGCACCAACTCCAACATATCCTCGCGCCCTGCGGGATCAAGTCCATTCGTCGGCTCGTCGAGAAGGAGGAGTTTGGGGCCATGGACGAGCGCTTGGGCAAGCTTGATGCGCTGTTTCATGCCTGTCGAATAGGTTTCGACGTTGCGATAGCGTGCCTCGCCGAGGCCGCAGTACTCCAGGACCTCGTGGGCTCGCCTGAGGGCTTGGTCTCCAGGCATACCGGCAAGCTCGCCCGCGTAGGCGACGAAGCCAACAGCGCTCATGCCTGGGATATGACAGTCTTGCTCTGGCATCAGCCCAAGCCGCTGCCGAATCAAGCGTCCTTGCGAGCCGATGTCGTAGCCGAGGACAGAGCCACCGCCACCGGCAGAGGCAACAAAGCCGAGGATCGTTTTAAGGAGAGTCGTCTTCCCCGCCCCGTTAGGCCCGAGCAGACCCACACAGCCGGGAGGTATCTCGACAGAGAAGTCGCTTAACGCGGTGAACTGTCCATAACGAACGGTCAGATTTCGTATTGAGGCAACGCTCACGATGTTTTACTTTACTACGACCTCTTCCCAAGGTGGGCCATATGACGGCAGAAGAGGGCCCTTTCATGCCTAATGGGGCCGATAGCCTCAAGGTATCCTCACTCCATATTCGGTCCGCTCTGCGTGCGCCGAGAAAGGATTTGTTCAACTATGGAAACAACGCTTGTACTGATTAAGCCGGGTGGCGTAGAGCGAAATCTGATCGGCGAGATCACTCGACGGATCGAAGCCCGCAACCTCAGCATCGCCGCGATGAAGCTCATCAATGCAGACAGGGCAACTGTTGAAGAGCACTACGACGAGCATCGCGAGCGCCCATTCTTTAAGGATGTCTGCGATTATCTGACAAGCGGCCCGATTGTGGCCATGGCTGTAAGCGGTACAAACGCCGTGAAGGCTATCCGCTCAATGATGGGGGCAACAAACCCGCTGGACGCGCTTCCCGGTACGATTCGGGGCGACCTAGCTCTTTCGATCGACGACAACCTCACCCACTCCAGCAGCGATGCCGAAGCCGCCGAGCGCGAACTTGGGCTTTGGTTTAAGGAAGGAACCGTTCGGTAAGCAACTGTTTGAAATCAGAAATCGGATATCTGATATCCGATTTCTGATTTCTGATCTGTGACTTCTGCTTACAGCTTGATATCGACGATCCCGCTGACGCCGACTTCCTCGACGCCCTTGATGTTGCTCCAGTTCTTGCTGGCAACGGGGATCAGGGCTTTCAATCGAAGCTGATTCCCAAGAATCTTAGCTTCTGGCTGAGCCACGGCAACGACCGAATCCACCTTGTCGGGCGGGCCCATCACTTGAGCCGCTCCAATGGCCTGGTCCGAGTTGAGTCCGACGCTGTAAATCGGAACCACTTTCGTCTTGACTTTCTTGGTTTGCTCGCGGCCCCAAAGCTTGTTGATGCCTTTGTCGATATCCTTTCCGAAGGTGTTGACTACGGCGATGACTCCACCGATCTTCAAAATCTTATCAAGCTGCGAAAACGCAAACGTCGACATCAGGACAGACCCGGCAACGATTAAACTCAGTTTCTTGTTGACTTTCATCTCTTATTCTTCTCCCTACGCTATCCGACGACTACCACCAATTTTTCGTTTCCTATCTGTAGTACAAAAGCCCCCCGGTAGACCGAGAGGCTCTTGCACTGATCGTTGGCATTTTCCTGACTTAGAAGCGGATCGAAATCTGCGTCGTCAAGAATCCACCCGTGGCTCGGGAATCGCTGCTGCCGCTGAACGGATTGAATCCGGTCACGCCCTTGCCGTTGTAGTCGCTCATCTCCCACATGAAGCTCAGCTTCGAGTGGTTCCCCATGTCGTGGCTTAGGCCAAAGCGATACCAGCTCTCACGAGGCTTCTCGCTGAAGGCGTTAAGATCCCACTCTACGCACTCAGCTCCCAGCATCAAGTTCCAACTTGAACTGAGTCTGTGCTTCAACGAAGCGCTCAGAACCCGAAGCTTATCGTCTTGGGTAAGACCGCCACCGTCGGCGAGCATCACATCGCGACCTGTGTACCACTGACCTCCGAAGTGCACCTTGGTGCTGCTGCTGAGATCAAAGCCGATCCCAGCCATGAAGCCCTGCACGTCGGTGGGGTTCCACCAGATACCGACTCGGCCCCAGTCGCCCGGTGCGGCAAACTGCGGGTCGATGCTTCGGTAGCCGACATAGCCGTTCCAGCGTCCGCCGTCATACTTCAGCTTTGCCCACCATGCCGAGTTATCCTCGTCAAGTCGGGTTGTGCCGTTCTCCATCAGGTTCGACTGCGAGTAACCAGCATTGAGCTTCATCCGGTCGTTGACCTTCCAGTTGAAGTCGCCGCCGAAGACCACGACGCGATTGAAGACGTCGGAGCTGCCGATCAGCGATGTGGTGCTGTTCGAGTCGAAGATGAGGTAGTTGAGCTGTAGGTTGCCGTTCTGGCCCAGCGGCAGATCGGCGGTAAAGCCGAGGTGCTGATCCACAAAGATGTTGAAGCCGTTGCTTCCGTATCCGCGTGGTCGAGTGTCACCCGCTCCCTGATAAGAGTGCCCGGAACGTCCGGCAGCCATCGGGTTGATGTCGATGCCACTTGTTGTGAACCGGTCGCTCTGACGTCCGCCAAAGACCGTAAGGTCGGCGTTGCCCAGCTTAAAGTCCAGAATGGCGCCATCGAAGTACCAGTCGCCATTGTCCCAATACTCGCTGCGGAAGTACGGCGTGTTGTCGGGACGCTTCATAAAGTAACTGCCGACCTGATGTCCGAGCCGACCCATGGTTGCGCTAAAGTTCTGCCCCCATAGACTGGTGTCGTACTTCACCCAAAGGGTCTGCCACATCACATCGGTGTCACCCTCTTCAAACGGGCTGCCCGTGAAAACACCCGACATGTCGCCGAAGGCGACTCGGTCGAACGCGTTGTTGCCGTTAAACCCGGCGGAGGTGAAGCTGGCTGTCGTGCCGAACGTGTTGCCGATGACGAGGGTGCCGCCCCACTTGGGTCCGGTCTCGTTAGTGCCTTCAATCTCAAGGCCCATCTCGTGCAGAACGGTGAAGTCGCGGCCCACACCAACGGTGTTGCCGTTCTTGATGCCCGTGGGTCGGCCATCTTTTGTAATTCCCACACGCTCATCCTTGCTGTAGCCGTTGCCCATCCACAGGTTCAGATCGCCAGAAACCGCGATCGGGAACTTGCGATCCTCAAGAGCCTTAACGCGCTTCTCGAGGTCGGCAAAGCCCTTCTTCATGGCTTCGACGTCGACACCCATGGAAGCAAGCTCCTTCTCAAAAGTTGCTGCCATGCGCTTGAGGTTAGCGATTTCGTCTCCCCAAGCCTTCATGCCGTCGATCTGGGATTGTGCTGCAGCCAGAGCGTCTCGCACCTGGCGAAGCTCGGCGGCACTGGCAAAGCCTCGATGGCTAATTGATTCTTCCAGAGCCTTGATCTGTCCGGCAAGGCCGTCCGTCACACCCATCATCTTCATGTAGAGGGCGTTAAGGGCGACTGCCATTTCGTATCGGGAAGCCGGTCTTCCACCTCGGAAGAGGCCATCCGGGTAACCGACCAAGAGGCCGGCGTTCTTCAGTCGTGCGAGGGCTTCGTATGCCCAGTGATTGTCCGGGGTATCCGGAAATGCGTCCTGCGCAGATGCGGGAGCGGCCAAAGCCACTGCCATCACGGCGCTGAGCGCGTAAACGAACGTTCGTTTCATATGGTTACACTGCTCCTTGTGTCTTGGAGTGCGCTAACCCGAACGAAGCCGCTGTGCGAGTGAGGATTCGTAGCCTACAACTTTCCTTGAGTTTCCTGTAGGTTGCAAAAAGCCTGCCCGCCCAAGCCTTCCTTCGCGTCCTGCGTACTTTCTCAGTTGAAGGGAGAAAATCCCCCGTCCAAATCCCATTATGACGAGATGCGTCAAAGGAAGCAAGCAGAAAAAAGGAGGCCGCCAAGTTGGCGGCCTCCTTCAGATTGAACACACAAATCGTTACGCTGCCGAGTACTGATCTTCGATACGCTCGGTAAACGACCTGACTGGAAGACCTTCAAGCTCAAGAACCGCCTTTGCGACCTCTCGCATATCTTGGGCAGCCAAGCAGTCAGGAGCTGCAAGCATAAATGGACGACGTTGGCGCACACATCGTGAAGCCTCGTCGTCGCGCCGGATGAAACCGAGGTAATTTAGGTCGGCCTTTAGGAACTGCATCGTGATGGCGGCGAGCGTCTTGTAGCTACGCTGGGCTTCAATCTCGTTGTCCACCACATTTGCAAGCACATGAGCGCGCACGCCTTTCTTCTGCCGAGACAGCATCTTCACCGTGGCGTACGCGTCGGTCACGCTGGCCGGATCGGGAGTTGAAACCACCAAGGCCTCGTCGGCAACTTTAAGAAAAGCCATGACTCGACGATCAATGCCTGAGCCGGTATCGAAGATCAGATAATCCGTTTCCGACTCGATAGCGAAGAGCTGCGTGAAGAATTTGGCGAGGCGCTTGGGTCCAGCCGACATCAGCGACCCTACCGCCGCCGCACCGGAAATCATCCGAATTCCACCGGGCCCCTCATGAATCGTTTCGCGGACGGTCTTCTCGCCGCTGAGCACGTGCTGAAGTGTGAATTCCGGCTTTAGCCCGAGCATCACATCGATGTTTGCCAGTGCAAGATCGGCGTCGAAAAGAACGACTCTTTTCCCTTTCTCTGCCAACGCCATTGCTAACGCGATAGAGAGCGTCGTCTTTCCGACTCCGCCCTTGCCCCCTGTAACTGCAAGAACTCTCATGCTGCCCCCTTTTCGACTCGGCTTGGCGCTTGTGTTGGAGCTTGATTGTCGAGCATCTCGTGGAGTGCGTCGAAGTCGCGTCGCTTACCGGTCTTGCGGGCGCGCTCCGTCTTGGACTTCCCACGCACATAGATTGCCTGGATGGCGCGTCGAAGCTGAGTAGGCGTTGCCAATACAGCCTGCACTTTCTTTCGAGTCTTGTTTGCCACCCAATCCAGCGCCTCAAGATCGAGCGGATCGGAAACCGCCATTAAGACGCGGCTGTCGTCAACATTCAGGGCAAGGCACTGATGTTCCGTGGCAAATTCATAGTCGATCAAACTAGCCGCTTCGGGGCTGACTTCTTCGGAACTGAGGTCGACAACGGCGTGATGAAACTGCCTTGCGATTGCCTCAGCGACTTGCTCTTCACGGACAAATCCAAGTTCAGTTAATACTTCACCGAAGCGTGCTCTTGTCCTCTGCTGCCATTTCAGCGCCTTCTCTAGCTGCCCCTTCGTTAAAAATCCATCAGCCACCAGCAACTCACCGATGCGCTGATATTCCAGTTTGCTCGACATGGTATTACCAATCGTCGGAAGATGACTGGTTTGTCCTTATGTTTCGGGCCAAATACAGCATGCTTTTTTGCCAAGAACCTGGCAACAAAGGCCATCATGCATCGCCAAAGAGTAGGCGGAAGAAGGGAGATTTCTGTGCGTCGGCTGGGATTCGAACCCAGGACCCACGCCTTAAAAGGGCGTTGCTCTACCGCTGAGCTACCGACGCGGACTCGCGGATGGTACCTGATACGCATGCTGAGCGTGAGGACCGTTGAATCATCCGTTCGTTTCAATATCGGGTTGGGACCGGCTACTGAGTTTGGCTCTGTGAACGGTAGAATTGAGCCTGCATCGTCGGCTTGCCCATGGACCAGTCTCGCATCCGTAACTTCTGCATCATCGCTCACATCGACCACGGCAAGTCCACGCTTGCCGACCGGCTGATCGAGCGCTGCGGGGCTATACGTGGCACTGCAAAAGAGCAGATGTTGGACTCGATGGATATTGAGCGTGAGCGCGGCATCACCATCAAGATGGCGGCTGTGCAGCTTCTTTACACCGCGAAAGACGGACTTACCTATCAACTGAACCTAATCGATACGCCCGGGCACGTCGATTTCACTTATGAGGTTTCACGCGCACTCGCCGCTTGTGAAGGTGCGTTGCTGGTTGTTGATGCCAGCCAGGGTGTCGAAGCCCAAACCATCGCGAATGCTGGCATGGCGATGAACCAGAACCTGGAAATCGTCCCCGTCATTAACAAGATTGATCTGCCCCATGCTGATGTGGACCGTGCAAGGGAGGAGATCGAGAGCGCAGTTGCTATAGATGCAAGTGATGCCATCCCTTGCTCAGCGAAGGCTGGAATCGGGATTGACGACATCTTGGAAGCCATAGTCGCCAGAATCCCTGCCCCTGCGGGGGATGCCCAGTCTGCTCTGCGTGCCCTGATCTACGACTCGCACTTCGATTCCTATCAGGGAGCCATTGCCTATTGTCGAGTTAAGGATGGCACGGTGAAGAAAGGCGACCGGATTAAAATGATGTCCACCGGGTCGGTATTCGATGTGGACTCGGTGGGTGTTTTTCGACCGGCCCTTGAAGTGACCGATCAGTTAGATTGTGGCGAAGTTGGGTTTGTCACCGCGGCAATGAAAGCGATTGGGGACGCTCAGGTGGGCGATACCGTGACCTACGCAGACCGCCCTGCCTTGGAAGCTCTGCCGGGCTACCGGAAAGCGCTGTCGATGGTGTTTTGCGGTCTGTATCCTAGCGATGGCGACCAGTACGAAGACCTCCGCGACGCCATTGAAAAGCTGAAATTAAACGATGCTTCCTTGAACTTTACGCCAGAAACGTCAGCTGCCCTAGGTTTTGGATTCCGTTGTGGCTTTCTGGGGCTTCTGCACATGGAGATTGCCCGTGAGAGGCTTGAGCGTGAATTTGCTCTTGACCTTATCCTGACTGCTCCCAGTGTCGACTATCTGGTCACCTTGAAAAACGGGCAGTCGCTACATGTTGCCAATCCGAGCCTCATCCCGGACGCAAATGAGATTGCAACCATTGAGGAGCCGATCGTGAATGCCACGATCATGGTGCCAAATGAGTATGTCGGGGCGGTGATGACGCTGTGCCAAGAGCGACGAGGGACCTATAAGCGAACGGAATACCCCACCCCTCAGCGCGTCATCCTGTACTACACGCTTCCCCTCGGTGAAATCCTTCTTGACTTCTTCGACAAGCTGAAATCCTCGACACGAGGCTATGCTTCGTTCGACTACGATCTGGGTGGGTACCAGACCGCAGATCTGGTCAAGCTCGACATTCTTCTTAATGGCGATGTCGTCGATGCGCTCTCCTTCATCGTGCACAAGAGTTTCTCTTACCAGAGAGGCCGCGCCATGGTAGAGCAACTTCGCAAAGTTGTCCCAAGACAGCAGTATGAGGTCAGGGTTCAGGCCGCGATTGGGGCAAAAGTGATCGCCGCCGATACGATCAAGCCGTTCCGCAAGAACGTGATTGCCAAGTGCTACGGTGGTGACATCACCCGTAAGCGCAAGCTTCTGGAGAAGCAGAAAGAAGGTAAAAAGCGCATGAAGCAGATAGGCTCCATCGAACTGCCTCAAGAGGCCTTTCTAAGCGTTCTTAAAGTCGCAGAATGACGCCAAGAATCGTTTAACAATTATTTTTTAAAACTTTAATAGTTTACTCTTGAAATATCACATTCTCAGCGCGATTATTAAAAAATTACAATCTCCTCTTGCGTGCATGACAATTTAGTGTTATTATGCCAAAGGGGGAGGCGATGCGTTTACGTAATTACCTTAGGCTCTTTATAGTGTTCATTACAGTCTTCGGACTGTGGCTCGCAGCATCTCTTAAAATGGCGTCTATGAGTGGCTGGTACAGCTACCTTGAAAAGACACAACTTGTACCTGCAAAGCTCATTCCAACCTTGGCTGTGAGCATCATTGTCTTCGAGATTTTGTTTCCGCTTCTGGCTCTGATCCCACGCACAAGAAAGTTAGGCAGCACGTTGATGGCGGGGCTTTTTGGCAGTTTTGCTGCCTATCACTTCGCCAAGATCATGTCAGGAGACTTCACCTCTTGTGGCTGTTTTGGGTCTGCTCTGGACTTACCTCCAACGCCAATGATGGTTATCACTGGCAGTCTGGCTGTCGGTACAGTAGTCGCCTTTGGGCTTCATAAGTCGATGTTTCATCGTATCGGTATCTTTTGGAGGTCGGCACCCAAGCAAGATCGCTATGCGGCGCTAGCATTCTCAGTATTGACTATCGGCGTCCTTACTTTCGTATGTGCCAGGCAGGTTGTGGCCGTCACAACACCAAAGCGTGTTCTGTACTATTTGGGGGTTGCAAAGACAGATGAGTTCGCGTCCACCATCCCTTTGCAGGAGGGCACACGACGTAAGCACCTTGTCGTTTTTGTTGACTATAAATGCCCATATTCGCGTGAACTGCTTCGTGACTTGCCACAACTTGCGCGGTGGTATGGCTTCTCTGTAAGTGTAGGTATCAATCCTGTTCTCGATCCAGAGGGGGAGTCGTTGGTTTTGGGTGGAATTGCGATGAGCGCCGCTCGCAATGGCAAATTTGAAGCCACCAACAACGAAATAGTCCAGGCGCTCAATCAACAAAAGGACTATCACAAACTTGATGCATCGCAGATCATGGCGGACGATCTCGCGATGGTGTCGAGTCAGAAGACATTGGGACAACGCTGGGGACGAACATCAGTTCCGTTATTGCTCGGTGTAACAGAGGACGGAAATGTGTTTATGCTGTCTCACGGCCCTAACCTCGGCATGTCAATTGAACGATTTGCAAGCCTAAGAAGCAATCTACGGCTTGCAGGAGAGGAAAATGAAAATTAATAAATTGACTTGGATTAGTAGTCTTACACTAATCGGTTCGCTCGCACTTGCGGCAGCGACTACACCATGTGGAAATGCTAAGACAGCAACTTACTACCCTGGTGGTGTGTGTACAACCAACTGGTTTGGAACACCATCTTGCTCTCAGCCCAGCTTGGCTCAGAACGGAGGATGTCCTGGATCCGGAAATGCCAAGAAGTGCGCTGTAATAAATGGCGCTCTGAACTTGCCGTTGTGGATGCCCGGCAATAACAATAACTGTGATGCTGGTTGTGTTCATACGGGTCAGAACACAACAATCAATTACACGACAGGGCGTCAACTTGATGAGCCTTGCGTTACAACTCCTCCACCGACGGAGCTGTAACTTAATATAGGAGGAAGGTGCGCTCGCACTTGTGGGCGCACCTGTAGAATCATGCGATACATATTATCATTCATGCTCATTGCAGCATCCCTGCTATCATTGGCAAACACTTTCCGAAGCCAATGGCCTGATAGGGTGAGCCTGCATTACGAAGGGATAGTGGTACATCAAGACGAACAAGCTAAGATCGACTTGAGAATCCTAAAGTCAGGCAACACCCTGTATGTTAGTATTAAAGACGATAGTTGGTCACACCGGGTTCTTGCCAACGGACAAACGATTTACAGCAGTTTGGCATGGGTGGATGATGAGCCGACTTTTAACGTCTATTCAGGAGTGCCCCTAGGCTATTGGCATATGCCTATGTTGCCTGGCAAACTATTGTTGCGCGACACCTTCACGCTAACGAGTCCGGTATCGGCGCAAATGACGGCGAAGGCAAAAGGAATTGTATGGGGTGGTTCTGATGGTCGGCCCGGAGAGAGAAATCCCTTGGAGGGAGAAGTTAGCCTTGTCGAGAAGGAAGGAGACACCGCTCTGGCCCAGTTTACGGGGGCAAGCCCAGACAACAATGTTCGAGCAGCCTCAATTCAGTCCAATCATGTTCAGGCTGGCTCAGTTTGGGTTCCTGGGAACATAGAGGAAACCCACTTTGACAGCCGCGGCGAGATTAAGTATGTTTGGAAGCTGATCGAGGCCAAGGTAAACGATAAGGCTGATCTTCCTCCCACGATTGAGTCTCTTTTAGGCCCGGAGTCGAACGTTCAGGACAACCGTCTTGGGGAGCCCATGGGAATCCGATATTCCGATTCTCTCGGAACTCTTGATGATCAGCTCACAGAGGCCAGGAGGATTAATGAAGAGGTCAAGGAGAAAGAACCGGGATCGAATCCGCTGCCGTGGATTATTGGAGCTGCTGTTCTGATTTCAGTGGGAACAACGGTTATTGTTCTGGCAAAGAAAGGCAGCCTGTAAGGGCATGGGAGAAGATCATGAAACTTAAAACTGGCTTTACACTAATCGAGCTGCTTGTGGTGATCGCGATCATCGCCATCATAGCAGCGCTGATGTTCCCTGTCTTTGGGCGGGCAAAGGTTGCAGCAAAGAAGGCGTCGGCGACGGCGAATGTGCGCCAGCTCAGCATGGGAATTCAGATGTATGGGACCGACTACGACGAAATGTATGTCCCTTACCATGATGTGAAAACAAGCATCGGCTTGCCCGACCCAACTGGACGTGGCTATTGGATGGTGAAGATCAGCTCCTATCTGGGAAGCAATCCTAAAGCGAGTGGCATGATCAATATGGCGCTTGCTGAGGACCTTTCTCCGATGTTCTTTGACCCCAATGAACCGTTTAAGACTCAGCTGAATTCTGGATGCAACTTTGGCGTCGTCAGTTCGTGGGGAATCTCTGAAGCGATCGTCGATCAGCTTGGCACGGAGACGAGACCCGCCACCCAAACCCCAGTTCCGATGTTCGTGTTTCAGAACCCATCGACTACTGTTCTCCTAGCGCAGACTCGCGATTGGGTTTGTGATGCACAGTTCCCAGGGTCAGCGTTGGCAGTCACACCCATTAAGAGCGGTCTTGGATGGAGCGCCAAGCAAACAACCGATGGGTTTTACGGCTCGGTGCAGTCGGTGTTTCGCCCAAGCGACCCCGGAGATGCGCTTGGAAAGAACCTTGTGGCGACGATGGACGGGTCGGTAAAGCTCGTCCCGGCGCATGAACTCGTTGAAAAGAAGGAGTGGTGGCTGCCTGGGGACGGGGATGACTATCGGTGATGGGCCACAAGCAAACAAGAAAACCTCCCGCAATCCTTTTGGGATGCGGGAGGTTTTTGCTACCTAGACCTTAGCTTAGGCAGATTTCTTTCGCCGTCGGAGAAGGGCAAGCGCGCCAACTCCTAGAACAGCCATTGTCGCGGGTTCAGGCACAGGCTGAGCCTCAACGTAGATGGAGATCTCGGGCGTAAACGCTTGACCATCCCAGTTGTTCAGGTCGCCCGCATTCGAGAACCAGAACGTGCCGTTATCAGCATAGACGCTGTTCTGTGTGTGGCCCCCCAGACTGTAGGCATCTACGCCGCTGCCCCCGACTGCACTCAAGGCGAGCCAGTAGCGTTGTCCATTGACGAGCGAGTTCGACGACAGTGCTGAGGTCACTAAGGTCATAGCGCCAGAGTTGTCCGACACGAACGCCGAAGAAGCCAATACCGTGCTCGTCGGTGCGTTTCCACCGTCAGCAAGCAACAGGAATTGGAACGTCGAGGGGTCTTGGCCTGAAGACTGAACATAAGCTCCACCGACCGTAGCCACATCACCCGTCGCTCCAGAGTGAATAAAGCTGTTCGCATAAATCCGAGTGAAAGGAAGCTGTCCAAGGGGCGACCAGCCGCCTGTATTTGGCGCTTTATCCACCACCACGTAAGCTTGGGACAAAGTTGCTCCCAAGGCAAAAACTACCAACAAAGTTTTCTTGATCATCAGAATCCTCCAAACCTTCATGCCGAATCGAATATACGAACCCGACCACGCCAGTATACTAACGACAGCAACATTAGTGTAGCTCGCACAATTACGGGGAAACATCGCACCCAAGAAAACTGATGTTGTGCCTCGATAGTCCTTACCCTTGGACCTACAAAATAACTCTACTCACGGCTTCCAGCTACCCCTTCCTACCTCTTAAAGCACCGTTCTATCCAAGAGCCTCGCCATAGGATTGATGGTTGGTCGAGGAGCCAACTCGAAGCAAAAAAGTCTCCCGTACCCTTGTTTGGGGCGGGAGACTCCTACGTTTGTCAGATGCCTATCGTTAGGCCGACTTCTTTCGTCGTCGGAGAAGGGCAAGAGCGCCCATCCCGAGAACTGCCATGGTCGCAGGCTCCGGAACCGGTCGTGCCTCAAGGTAGATCGCCATTTCAGGCGTCAGGCCTTGGCCGTCCCAGTTGTTCAGGTCACCTGCATTGGAGTACCAGAAAGTGCCGTTATCGGCATAGATGCTGTTCTGGGTGTGACCGCCCATCTGGTAAGCGTCTCCACCGCTGCCACCAACTGTGCTAAGAGCAAGCCAGTAGCGCTGTCCGTTCGTCAACGAAGCTGGCGAAAGACCAGCGGTAACGAGTGTCAGGGTCGTCGAACTTGTCGATGTGAAGCCCGACGAAGCCAAGATTGTGCTTGTCGGAGCGTTGCCACCATCGGCAAGTAGAAGGAATTGGAATGTCGTCGGCGATGCACCTTGGGCCAGCATATAAGCGCCAGCTACTGTGGCAACATCACCGGTTGCACCCGAGTGAATGAAGCTGTTTGAATAGATTGGTGTTGCCCCTAATGGGAACCACCACGGACCGATATCTGGCGTTTTGTCTATGACCACATAGGCCTGAGAAAGGGTTGCCCCCATTGCAAAAACTACCAACAAAGTTTTTTTGATCATCAGAATCCTCCAAACTTCTACCCTGATTCGCATATACAAACCAGGCCACGCCAGTATACAAACGACCGCAACATAAGTGTAGCTAGCACAATTACGGGGAATGTGGCCTGCCAAAGGCTCGTTATGGGCGACCGCAGTATTGCAGGTTCCCTGCTTCTCCAAGTCGCACTACAGTTACCCTTACTACTTTATGTAATCTTAGTACGGTTCAGCGACTTCCCAGTGGCCCGGCCACCAAACTCAACCTTTGCTCTGCAACTAGAGAGCGACATCCAGCGACAAAAAATGACCCCCGCACCCAAGGATGGGGCGGGGGTCAACTCGTGTGTCAGATAACTTAGGTTAAGCTGACTTCTTTCGTCGTCGGAGAAGGGCAAGTGCGCCAATTCCGAGAACAGCCATCGTTGCAGGCTCCGGTACCGGACGAGCTTCCACGTAGATCGCCATCTCAGGCGTGCGATTTTGGCCATCCCAGTTGTTCAGGTCGCCAGCGTTTGAGAACCAGAATGTGCCGTTATCGGCATAAACACTGTTCTGAGTGTGAGCTCCCATCTGATAGGAGTCTCCACCACTACCACCGACCGTGCTTAGGGCAAGCCAGTACCGTGTGCCGTTGACCAATGAATTAGCCGAGAGCCCAGCCGTTACCAATGTCAGCGTCGTCGAACTTGTCGACGTAAAGCCTGACGAAGCCAAGACCGTGCTGGTCGGGGCGTTTCCACCATCCGCCAGCAGCAGGAATTGGAACGTGGTTGGCGAAGCGCCCTGAGCCAACATGTATGCGCCACCTACAGAGGCCGAATCGCCGGTAGCTCCACTGTGGATGAAGCTGTTCGCGTAAATTGGGGTTGTGCCGAGTGGGTTCCAAAACGGACCGACATCTGGCGTTTTGTCAATTAAGACGTATGCTTGGGACAGTGTTGCCCCCATCGCAAAAACTACCAACAAAGTTTTCTTGATCATCAATATCCTCCAAATTCACAAATTAAATGGAATATTCAATCTGCGTCCCCCCAGTATACAGACCTTAGCTTTTTTGTGTAACTGGCATAATTACGGGGGCATTTGAACCTGAATGACCTTTCTCAGAGCATTTCCGCGTACGGCTTCACGCTGGCCTGCCCTGGGATATACAATGGGAGCTTATCCCATGCTTTGGCTGGCAATGACGGACCCCTAACCCTCTTTTGTAAACACATCCAACCGACCATCAAGCGCCACTTCAATAACGGTAACGTAAGGGTCGCAAAGCTCGCCCGGGACACCGATATACGCCACCGAAGGCGTCTCCAGCCAGCCTGCGCCGCCTTGCCGCTTGAACTCCAGCGGCTGTCCCGAAGCCAGGTGTTTCACTCCAAGGATCTTGTTGCGCACGCCCTTGACGGCGATGAACTCGTCTGCCTTGCCATAGAACATCAGGTAGAGCTTGGTGCCGTCGGCAGATTGGGTGGTCGGGCCGAAGAAGTGGGTCGCGGGCAGGCCGGGACGCGTGCCGTAAACTGCGGCTTCGTTTCGCTTGATCCACGCTCCCAACTCTTCCAAAACGTTCGCCTGCTCGTCAGGGACCGTGCCGTCCTCCATAGGGGCGATATCGAGGAGGAGGTTTCCGCCGCCTGAAAGCACCTCGGCGAAGATGCGGATGACCTGGCGCGGGCTTTTGAAATTGGTATCGACCGGGCGATACCCCCAGTTGTCGTTGATGGTCATGCAGAACTCCCACGGCCCTGGGGGCGGGATGATCGGCTGCCCCTGCTCGGGCGTGGCGTAGTCTCCGTGTCCGCGCATGCGCGAGTTCAGAATCATGTTCGGCTGCCATTGATGAAGCTGTTCCCGAAGCTCAGCCATACGCCACTGCTCGGCTGTGCGCTCCCAGTCGCCGTCGAACCACATCAGGTCGATGGGGCCGAACTGGGTGCAAAGCTCCTCTAGCTGTCCGCGATGAAACTTGAGGAAGTTCTCCCAACGCTCAGGATGATCGCCGTCTTGGCTGTAGGCGAAAGGGTTGCCTTTGTCTTCTGGGTTGCCGGAGGTGAGGGAGGCGTAGTCGGGATGCGACCAATCCAGATGCGAGAAGTAATAGCCGACCTTGAGCCCGTGCTTGCGCAGGGATTCGGCATAGGGCGTGATGAGATCGCGCGCGGCGGGGGTCTTCTTGACCACGCTCAGGTCGTTCTGCTTCGTATCCCAAAGCGCCACGCCGTCGTGATGCTTGGTGGTGAGGACTGCGTACTTCGCCCCCGAACGCACAAAGAGATCGCTCCAAGCATCGGGGTCCCACTTCGACGCGGTGAAGCCGTCGAGCTGGCTCATGTATTCGGGATATGTGGTCTCTTTGTTGAAGAAAGACCAGCTTTCGCTGGTGCCGTTGACGGCGTAAATGCCCCAGTGGATGAATATGCCGAGCTTGGCATCGAGGAACCAGTCTTGCATCATTTGCGATTATCCAGAGTCCAATCGTGAATCAAAGGGCTATCAGCTATCAGCTATCAGCTATCAGCTATCGGCGATCAGCAATCTCCTCATTCGATAGCTGATCGCCGATAGCCGAGAGCTTCCTACTGCAGATACTTCGGATCAACGTCCTTAAAGCCCCAATCCCTCAACTGCTTACCCCAATCGTTCAGGTTCGCTTGGGTCACTTTGACCAGTTCCATCTTATACACGCCGCTGACTTCCTTCTTCTCGACGATCTTGTCCACGATCATCTTCACACTTTCGTAGCCCCAGTTGTAAACCGGCTGCGCCAGGAGAACGGGGGCAATCCCCTTTTCGATATAGGCCATCTGTGCAGGAAGGCAGTCCACCGCCACGATCTTCACTTTGTTTGGGTCGAGGTCGTTCAGCAACGAGGTCGCAAACAGAGGCCAGCCGCCGATCATCGCCCAACCGTCGATCTGTGGGTTTGCCTGCATTGCCCGAACTACGGCAGCGCTCGCATCTTGGGCAGTCTCGGGGTGATAGAAAACACCCACGATCTTGATGCCGGGGTACTTCTTCGCCTCTTCTTGTGCACCTTTGACGCGGATTTGCAGGTTCGGAGCGTTCTGGTTTCCGGCGAGGATGGCAACATTGCCCTTGCCACCGTTCAACGCGGCTAGCTCCGCCATGGTCTGCACTCCGCACTCCATATTGTCCGCACCATAGAAGGCAAACCTTTTTGAGTCGGGCGCATCGGAATCGAAGGTCATCACCGGCACGCCCTTATCAACCGCGTCGTTGATCGCTCCCGTAACCTTCGCCGCATCGGAGCATGAGATGAGGATGGCGTCGGCACCGTCGTTGACGGCTTGAGCAATTCGATTTGCTTGCTCTTGGCCGTCCTCATCGGGAGGCGTTCGCCAGTCGATCTTGATCTCGACGCCCAGCTTCTCCGAAAGCTCTTTCGCTGCCGCATCCGCGCCTGTATGCGATGCCGCAAACACCGCATTGCTCGAACTCTTGGCGATCATCGTGATCGTGTAGCTTTTCTTGTCGTTCGAAGCAGTTGGCGTTGGGCTGTCTGCGGAGCCGCTGCCCTTATCGCCACAACCGAGCCCTGCGAACAACGCAAAGACCGTCAAACCTAAAACCAGTGTCTTTCTCATGCTGATCCTCCATCGAGCGACTTCGATGACTTCGAAGCCCCAAATCGTGTACTGAGTCTATCAATGACCACTGCTGCAATGATAGCGAAACCAACGATGATATTCTGATAATTCTGATCGAGATGCAGGGTGATGACGCTTTGTTTCATCAGCGTGATCAACAATGCCCCCAAAAGCGCGCTAATTGCGCTGCCCTTCCCTCCCAGCAAACTCGCCCCACCCACCACGGCAGAAGCGATGACGATCAGCTCATAGGTGCTTCCATCTCCACTGCTCGCCGAACCATAGTACGAGGCCGCTAAGAAAGCGGCGATGCCCGCCGTGAGGCCACTCATCGCGTACACCTGCATCAGCGCGGGCTTGATGCGTATTCCGCTGTATTGAGCCGCGATCAAGTTACCGCCGACGGCGTAGATATTCCTCCCCGCCACAGTCTTGGTGAGATACAGCCAGCCCAAGATTGCGATGACGATCATCATCAGCATCGGTACCGGATAGAGCCCTTTGCCCATGCCGAAGGTGGCCTTGGCAAAGTCGGTGAATTCGGTCGGGAGAAGGATGCTTTGGGCTTTGGTGAGAACGAAGGCAACGCCTCGAAAAAGGAGCATTGTACCAAGCGTAATGATGAACGGATGGACTCCCAGTCCGCAGATCATGATGCCGTTCAGCGCCCCGCAAACCACACCGATCCCACAAGCCAGAAGGAACCCAAGCCCAATCATGAGCGGACCGGAGTCTGCATAGCCTTTAAAGACCATCGCCATGACAACGCTTGCCAAGGCATAGATCGCCCCAACCGAGAGATCGATACCTCCTGAAATGATAACGATCGTCGCCCCCACCGCCATGATCGCAAAGACCGAAGTATCGGTAAGCACTTGAAAGATCGTATTGGCGTTGAGGAAGGTGTTGACGACAGCGCCGCTTGTACGATCCGTGTAAGTGCCGGCGAAGTTCGTGAGGACGGAGCCCAGAAGAAGAATTACGACGCAGATGCCAAACTGCTGAGACCCAACGATGGCGGTAAACGTGCGCTTCATGCGATGCGGCAAGACTCCTGTGCCGGAGTTTAGCACTTGGTCCACGTCCCTTGAGATGGCGATTCGCCCTCTCCGAAATCCGGTACATTACATCAACGCTATGGAACCGAGCATTCTCCGCCGTTTTGTCAACCAGAACATTGCTGTCGTCAGCATCTCAAACGACCACACGGTTCATGGCATCCTTCAAGCCGTCGACAACATCATGATTCTCGTCAACGTCGAGGGGCAGTTAATGGCCTTTCCTCTGGCGACCGTGAAGTTCGTCAAAGTGATCAAGTAAGGCAACGCTAACGGATCTCGTCGTTCATCCTGCGCACAAGGTCTTTGAGCGAGCTCTCATACTGTTGTAGCTTCTCTGCTAATGCCTCGTCGGCCGTCGCCAGAATCTGCACAGCAAGCAAGCCCGCATTCTTGCCCCCACCGATTGCAACTGTAGCCACTGGAACACCGGCTGGCATCTGCGCGATGGAGTACAAACTGTCTACGCCTCCGAGCGCCTTAGTGTGAATGGGGACGCCTATCACCGGCAGAGTAGTAAGCGAGGCGGTCATGCCCGGCAAGTGCGCCGCACCCCCAGCCCCGGCGATAATCACCTTCAGCCCACGAGAACGCGCTGACTTGGCGTATTCGACCATTCGCTCTGGAGTGCGGTGGGCGCTGACGACTTCGAGTTCGAACGGGACGCCGAATTCGATCAGCATGTCGGCGGCAGCCTGCATCGTCTCAAGGTCGCTCTTGCTGCCCATGATGATGCCGACGAGTGGGTTGACCATAGCATCATCATACCGGGACGAGGTCGCGGGCTTTAGGGGGCGATATCCTTTTTGATCCACTTCGCGTGCATGTCAAAGAAGACCTGGTTGCGGCCGCCGTTGTGTGCGCTCCATCCCTTCTGCGGGGGCTCGCTTCCTCCCACTGCCCAGAGCGTGTGCGAGTAAGACCACCAGCCTGTCTCGTAGAAGGGGGTCATCAGCCATTCCTGCTCGCTGACCCCGACGTTCTTGGCCTCGCAGACGGAGAGCGGAGAACGGCCGCGAGTGAAGCGCGGGGATGTGGGGTCGGTTTCGGCAAGGAGGTCGGAGATGTATGTGCTGAAGCCCCTTGTCGGATCGTCGATTCCGTTCTCCTTCCACACACCGTTGAAGTGGCTTTTCCATCCGCTCAGCTGGGATGTCGTCAGGACCGGGGAGTGATAGATGCCGACGTTCTTGACGTAGGGATGCCAGAGCGGAAGGAAAGAGCCGACCGGCGAATACCGTTTTCCGCCCGAATTCACCGGCGGGGTGAGCTGAAGCCACGCATCCTGAACCCAAGGCATGAGATCGTCATAGTCGTTGATGTACATCTCGTTGCCGATGGCGATCTGCCGAAGGTTGGATAGACAGCCCGTCCTCTTTGCCGACTGCTTCGCCTGGGCAAACACCGGAAAGAGAATCGCAGAAAGGATGGCGATGATCGAGATGACGACAAGAAGCTCAATGAGCGTGAATCCAGTGAGGCGTCGCATGATGGCCTAGTCTCCCCTAAAGCCAGTGTCAAAGCTGTCTCATTTAAGTAAGTTTAATCCTGCCTTTGCTAATCGGACTTCTCTGCTCGGTCTTTAATCGCGTTGAGCGTATTATCCAGATTCTTCACAACGATGCCGTGGATCACCTTCTTCACCAAGATGCCAAGCGTCGGCACGTTATATTCGTAGTTGACGGTGCTGTTAAAACGAGTGCCGTTGTTCTCTTCTTTGAATTCCCAAAAAGCGTCGAGCTGATCGTAGTCACCCTTGACCTGTTTGCTGGTGCATGTATGAGCAGCGTCGTCCCAGATGTCTTCCTGAGTCCAGCGCACCTTCACGCGAAACTGCTTGATGATCCCGACCCATTCGCTGACAACACGGTTGCCCTCTTGCTCTATAACGGTGAGGGAAACGAGGTCATCCATGAACTCGGGAAAGGAAGCGTTGTCCTTGGCGATTTCGTAGACGTGCTCCAGCGGGGCGTTGATCCAGACGGTGGTCTCGACGGTCGGCATGATTGCAACTGTACCGCTTCTTTAGCGATCAGCAATCAGTGATCGGCTATCTGGTCTAGTGAGCTTATGGGGCTGATATTCTCATTTCATTCCTCAATCCTTCTTTGCTCGACATTCGTGTAGCCTCCTCTCTTGGGAGGGCGGAAGCATGGTATTCCTCCTTTAGCGACTTCGTGGTTCCTGGCTTCCTTGTGAGAAATAGCCTCTCTCACGCAAAGCTCGCAACAATCGCCGAGGTAGGGTTGAGGTCTCTGCGAACTCTGCGCCTCTGCGTGAGCTTCCGTTTTGTTTCTCGCAAAGACGCAAAGCCCAATCAAACAGTTGCGGTGCAGGCATCCTTGCCTGCCTATTGTGGTGTTGCACGGCATCAACAGAGCGATGCCCTCCCGGGTGTTGTGCACGGCAACGACAGAGCCGTTGCAGTCCCAGACCTCCCTATTCATCACTCCTCGTTCATCATTCATCGTTTCCCCACATACGAGCGTTGCCCTTCAGCCCTTAACGCCATTATCCGATTTCGGGTACAAATGAAGGCACCTACAAGGGCCAAGTTTTGAAAGCTGCAAGCCAACACTCTCAAGCCAACGTCCCCCATTCCAATGCTCCGAAGATGCGCGCGCTCATTCTCGAAGCTCCGGGACGCTTGCTCCTCAACCATATCGACATCCCGACCCCTGGTCCGGGCGAACTCCTCATCCGCGTTCAAGCCGCGACCACTTGCGGGACCGACCTCAAAGCGTTCACCCGAGGTCATCCTCAGATTCCCATGCCCGGCGTTTTTGGGCACGAATACAGCGGCGTTGTGGAAGAGGCAGGAGAGGGCGCACCGTTTGCGAAAGGCGATGCCGTCATGGGTGTTCACTCGGCCCCTTGTCAGACATGCTACTGGTGCTTGCGCGGACAAGAGAACCTTTGCGAGACGATCATGTCCACGAAGGTTTTGGGCTCTTACGCGGAGTATCTGCTGATCCCTCAGCGCATTGCTCGACTAAACGTCTTTCCAAAACCCCACGATCTCACTTTTGAAAAAGCCGCGCTATTGGAGCCGCTTTCGTGTGTGGCTCAGGGGATTGAGAACCTCAGCCCTCAGAACGAGGACGAGATCCTCATCATTGGTCCGGGTTCGATTGGACTTATGTTCGTGGCGGTGCTGAGGCATCTCGGATTTGAAAATGTGACGCTTGCTGGGCGGAATAAAACAAGGCTCGAAGTTGGCGAGAAGTTTGGCGCGACGACGGTGCCGTTTGACGAGATTCCCACTCTTAAGGGTCGTGGGTTTGACACCGTGATCGAGTGTACGGGCAGCGTTGAGGTGTGGGAGAGGAGCATCAATTACGTACGTCGGGGCGGCACTTTGATGCTATTCGGCGGGTGCCCTTCAGGTACGAATGCATGTTTTGAGACACG
The DNA here is from genome assembly GCA_019638775.1 of Fimbriimonadaceae bacterium. Lineage (NCBI taxonomy): Bacteria > Bacillati > Armatimonadota > Fimbriimonadia > Fimbriimonadales > Fimbriimonadaceae > Fimbriimonadaceae bacterium. The sequence continues at coordinate 1,088,140 of JAHBTD010000001.1, forward strand.
ACGGTTGCACTACGATCAAATTAACCTCGTCAGTCCGTTCCACTTCGGTACGGGTGCGGTCCGCAAAGCTCGTCGATGGCTGACCGATCCGAAGTTTGATCTCTCTCCGCTCCTTTCTGGCGAACGGGAGTTGAGCGAAGGGATGATGGTTTTCGACGATCTGAGCCGAGGCATAGGGCTGAAGTACGTTTTTCGCCCATGAAGCTCGCGCGCTATGTCGGGAACGGACGCCTTGAGATCGTCGACGAGCCGACGCCCGAAAAAACACCCGGCGGCCTGATCGTCAGGACGGAAGCCTGTGGGCTTTGCTCGGGCGAGCTCATGGGTTGGTATATGGATCGCAAGATCCCGCACGTGATCGGACATGAAGTTGCGGGGATTGTGGAGTGGAGCGATGATCCCCGATTCCCCATCGGAGCCCGAGTTTTTCCGCACCATCATGCTCCGTGCATGGACTGCGGTCTGTGTAAGCGTGGGCAGTACGTTCATTGCCCACAGTGGAAATCGACCAAGCTCCAACCGGGGGGAATGGCTGAATATTTTCATGTTTCAAAAGAAAACTTAAACGATACGATGATCGCAAATCAACTCCGCCCTGTCGATGCAGCATTGATCGAGCCTGTGGCCTGCGTGATGAAGGCGTTCTCCCGAGTTCCGGGCTGGGAGTCTTCAAGGGTTGCCGTGATCGGGCTAGGGGCGATGGGTTTGGGCCATATGTTAGTGGCCCATAACGCCGTCGGGTACGACATCAATCCGGCCCGGTTGGAGTGGGCGAAGAGCCTCGGGCTGGATGCGCGCAAGCCAGAGGATAAAGAGCCGGCGGACACCATCTTCGTCTGTCCTGGCAATCAATCAGCTTTGGATTTGGCGTTTGAAGTGGCAACCCCCGGGGCGAGAATCGTTTTGTTTGCGCCATTTCCCCCCGGATCACCCCCGACGGTAGACTGGGATCGTCTTTACTTCCAAGACTATTCGCTCATCACCAGCTACTCATGCGGCCCAGACGATACTCAGGCTGCCATGCAGGCCATCGCCGACGGCAAGGTCAAAGCAGAACAGATCGTCAGCCATTTCGTCTCTCTGGATGAGTTGCCAAAGGCATATGAAGCGATGAAGCGCGGAGAAATCTTAAAGGCTATGGTGGTTTTCGATTGATTCACTTCGGACGAAATTGGAGCTGGCCTGGTGTCGAAGTGCAGACGTACAAAGACGAGCCTGGCACCTGGGTGGGTGTCACACGGCGAAATCTCTCCGAAGCTGCCGACGCTCAGTTTGAAGTCCGGTATTTTGAGATCGCCCCCGATGGATACACGAGCTTCGAGAAGCACGAACACGAACATTGTGTGATCGTTTTGCGCGGCATCGGTGAGGTTCGATTAGGCGACAATTGGACTCAAGTTACCGAACAAGACGTCGTTCGCGTATCGGGTGGCGAACCCCATCAGTTTCGAAATCGAAATAGGGAACCATTCGGTATCTTATGTATTGTCAATCGTGAAAGGGACCGTCCCGTGCTGTTGGAGGACGGATCGAAGGACTCAATAGCCGTATCGGAGTCCTCGACCCATACGTCGAAGGGATAAGAAATGATCGTAACCGCCCTCGCTGCTGCACTCCTAACCAGTTCTCCATCTGCCAGTGTGCAGATCCCTCAATCACGGGTGAACTACAGCGGTGTGTATGTTTATCTAGACCGTCCGTTTAAGCGAGTCGATACAGAGCTTCCCCCCGTCGTCGAGTATCTGGTATCGACAGCCTGGAGTCAGGCAAAAGCCACAGACCAGAAGCAAGAACTCCCCAATCAGAAGGATATCGACGCCGACAAGGAGCTTGGCAAAGAGTATTCGAAAGAGGTCGAAAAGGAGGTAAAGCTCAGCAAGAACGAAGAGTACATCGCTCGCATTAAGCGGGTCTCTGAGCCGATTTTCAAGGTCGCCCAATCCACTCTCGTGAACGTGACTTGGGGCGACCAGCGGCTGAGCCCGTTCGACTACTCCATCAAGGTCGTTGAAGGTGACCAGGTTAACGCTTTCTCCATCCCCGGCGGATACCTCTACTTCTATGAAGGACTGATCAAGTATGCCGAGAGTGACGATGAACTCGCCGGCGTTATCGGCCACGAGGTCGCTCATGCCGCTTTTCGGCACCTGGCAACGCTCTCCCGCGAACAAAGCAAATTCGATATCCTCACGCTCCCCCTGATCCTCGTCACCATCCTTTCCGGGGGCCGGGGCGGCACTCAGGGCGCTCTCACGTTGGCTCAGCTTGCCAGTCAAGCCGCCAGCAGCGGTTGGAGCCAGAAGGCAGAGCTTTCTGCCGATTATGGTTCGTTCCAGTATCTACGGCTGACGCAGTACAACCCAGTTGGGCTGCTGACTTTTATGGAGCGGCTCGCGCGGGACCAACGTGCGATGGAGGCCATCGACTGGGGCATCTACCGAAGCCACCCACCCTCTCGCGAACGTGCTGAGAAGATCACGGGATACCTCGAAGAGGCCAAGATTCCGATCAAGCGGTCTGCCACCAGCACAACGTTTCGCGTGGTGCTCAAAGAGACGGAAGGGGGCAAGGTCGAAGGCGTTTTCAACGACACACGCCTATTCGTTCTCGGTGGAACGGACGCCCAAGCCCGCGCTAAAGAGGTAGCGGTAAGGCTCAACGATTTCTTCGACCAAGTGCCAGAGCTCTATGAGGTTTCCCTTGATGAAGCCGGAGCAATCACCTCGCGCAGAAAGCAGTTGCTCCAACTGGGACGTGAAGATGCAGAGGCTATGGGAACGAGCCTGAGCGCGGCCCGTGACGAATCGCTTCGGGCGATCAAACGCGCGCTATTCTTCTATGCGTATCGCATTTGGGATGCCCGCTAGCGAACGATCTCCTTAGAGATATCAAAAATCTTGTCGTCCACGACGGGGTCAATCTCAAGCTCAGTCACTTTGATATCGTAGCGGGCGGTCTTGCGCTCCAAATCCCATACTTCGCAACGCCAAATGTAGAAGGTTTTGGGGTCGATGAAATAGCGAACGAAGACGTCTTGCCCAAAGGCCGTCTCCTCCAGTACCGTCCACTCCTTGCCGTTCCAAGCCTCATTCTCAAGGATGACGAACTTGCTCTTCTCCATGTTCGCACCGGCCTTGGTGGAGAGCTGTCTGTCTGAATCCCAAAACGAGAGACACTCAAGGTTGATCGGCCAACCCTTGCCGATCTCATCTGGCTTGATGGTGCCCTTTCGTGTGCCTTCTGGGCCGGTGCTCTTGAGCGTCTTCCCGTCGGTAACCCAATAAATGTCTTTCCCTTCTTGTCCAGGGAACTGTGTCACCTTGCAATACACCTTATATGGTCTTTTGAAGGTGAGGTCAAAGTGCATGGTTTGCGGGGACTTTGCGGCTTCCATCAACAGCGTCGCTTGCGTTTTGATGTGAATCGTCTGCGGCTTTTGATAAGCTGCGCGCATGTCGGACAGAAGCTGCTCAGCCTGTGAGTTCTGAGCCCAAACAGTGCTGGCTATCGCCATCACCATTGTTGCGATGGCGAACTTGTAATTCATAACCCGCATTACGAACCTCTGGAAAGAGTCAGTTCCTACAATGAAACTTCGACAGATTGTTAGCTCGAACTCGGCAATTCCGGCTCGCCGGGCTCTTCCGCTGCACTTGTTGAGCGCAGCTTGCACAGCTTATCCTCAAAAACAGCAAGCGGCCTCCCTTCGAGGCCATGTTCTTTCCCTTCGAGCATCTTTGCTAGGGCCACGCATTCTCCACGGCTAAATCGCACCGAGCCAAGCTTATGCTCTTCAAACGCCTCGTAAGCGATCGGGGAAACTGCTTTCGCACACGTCGCCATCGCCTCGGCAAAGACCCGGATTTCGTACTGCGCGTGAGCATCCATTCGAAGAGCCAAAAAGTGAAAGAGGTTGTGGAGGTCGATCTGCCAATACCACTCCGTGTACAACGAGATCGGAAGGTTCATCCGAGCAAGCTCCCGAGCGACCCCTTTCTCGATCATCTCTTCGTAGTGCCCGTAAACTTCTTTCTGCTCTTGCTCAAGACGGTCGATGAGCGCCATCGCCTCCGGCAAAGGCAGCGTATCGGTCGAGCTTCCCTGCTTGTTGTCGGCGCTCTGCAACTGGATTCGCGAGGCATCAGGCACATAAAACTCATCGCGCATGACGCTGTAGCGGCCAGAGATTTCGTTCAACCTTGCTGTTCGATGGCGCACCCACTGACGCGCCACAAAGATCGGCATCTTGGTGTGGAAGGAGAGTTGAACTTGCTCAAAAGGCGATGTGTGCTCGTTGCGGAGAAGGTAATGAATCAGGGCCCGGTCTTGGCGAAAAGATTTTGTTCCAGAGCCATAGCTCACCCGGGCGGCTTGGACGATGCGCTGATCTCCCCCGAGGTAGTCCACAAGCCGAACAAACCCCTTATCGAGAACCTTGATTTCCTGATCGAGAAGCGCCTCGGCCTCTTCCACGATGATGCGAGCCATTGAGGAATTCTGGCACGGTTGGGCGGGGTTTGGCTGTCGCTACGCGATCAAAGTAGCTCGGAGTTGGCGGATAGCGATGAGTGATGAATGGGAAAACCAAGGTCATGGACAGCCGTTTTGGATCACACGCTGCGGATAGCCGATCACTCGATGGTCTGGGCTATGAATTGAAGGCCGATTTCCGATCTCTGATGGCTGATCACCGATAGCGGACAGCTCTTCTCACACCCAAGTTGTCGCGCGGCGAAAGATCTTCGGGGTGACCGGGCGCTGAAGCCGGGCAAAAACAAAATCGGGCCAACCGACGATAAAGTCCAGCTCATAGTCCTCCGGTGGGGCGATCAACACAAGAGGCACATCTTTTGCAGATTCATGGGCCATTTTGGCTTCGGCAAACCGCTCATACCCTGCGACTTTGTGCGGTTCGTCAAGGGTGGACAATTGATCGACAAAAATCATGTCCGCTTCGTGGCAAGCGTCGAGCGCCTTCTGCCAATCCGAGAATGTTTTCAACTCGTCGGAGGGGTGGAAGCCCTCCTTGGCAGCATCAACGAGCTCTTGTTCTGCGGTTAGAAGGATAAATTTCATTGGCCCCAAGCTCATTATGTAACGCTCTCAACTCGTTCTTGTGAATTTGCGCCTACCGATTTCTCACACTTTTCTTGACTTGTCGCGCGGTGAAGAATTGTCGAGAAAATCACCGCAGCGACCCAATATCGTGGTGGCACTGAGCAGATTAGACTTGGGCAGCGTGGACCATGTTCACAAAGTTGTGTACGATTTTTTCGCCTTGCTCGGTGAGAATCGATTCCGGGTGAAACTGAACGCCTTCAACAGGAAGCGTTCGGTGTCTTAATCCCATCACCTCATCGTCGTCTTCGCTCCAACCCGTGATGTCGAAACCATCGGGCACGGTCTCTCTCGTCACGACCAAGGAGTGGTACCGCACCGCCCGAAACGGATTGGGCATATTCGCAAACAGCCCCTTGCCGTCGTGTCTCACCTGTGAGGTCTTCCCGTGCATGATCTTCCCTGCTTGCTGAACAACGCTCCCGGAAACAAGTCCGATCGCTTGGTGCCCAAGGCAAACGCCAAAGATGGGCACCCCGTGGAATGGGCCAGCCTCCGCTTTGAGGGCTTCTGCGACAACGTTTAGACAAACCCCCGACTGCTCAGGCGTACACGGTCCGGGGGAGAGCATGATCCCTGCCGGCTTAAGCGCAATGATCTGTCTGATGTCGATCTGGTCGTTACGGTGGACGGCAACCTCAACCCCGATCTTGCCGAGCTCTTGCACAAGGTTGTAGGTGAAGCTGTCGTAGTTGTCGATCACCAGGATCATGGTGTGATGATACTTTGATGGGAGCAAGGGCAGGGGGCAACAGACCGTGCTGAGATTGGATTCATCCCACAGTATGGGACACCCTCCCAATCCGGCACAATATCCTCATGCCCAAACGCGCCGAGCAGCCAACGATTGACGATGTTTACTTCAGCGCAGTGCTCGCCAAACCCGTCCACCCGATCTACCATACGCTGGAGCCCTTTCTGCCAAAGCAGGGGCTTGCGTTGGAACTGGGCTGCGGAGTGGGAAATGGCGCACTTTGGCTCGCCGACAAGGGCCTCAACGTCATCGCTATCGACGCCTCAGCAGAGGCTGTGGATATCCTCAAGGGCCGATTACAAGACCGCACAAACATCACCGTGAAGACTGCCACGATGGAGAAGATGCCCTTCCCGAAGGCCGATGTCGTGGTTGCCGCTTTTTGTCTTTTCATGCTGAGCCCAGAGGACTTCGCGAAGGTTTGGCGCAAGATCAAACGTGCCCTTAAACCGGGAGGGATTTTCATGGGCGAGCTGCTTGGCCCGAACGACGAGTGGGCGTCGAACAGTCTCACCCACTCTCGCCAAGAAGTGAGCCGTCTTTTACGTGGGATGGAGAGGATCCATTTTGAAGAAGTGGAACGCGACGGCAAGACGGTGCAAGGGGATTTGAAGCACTGGCACGTGTTTCATCTGATCGCCCGCAAGCCAGCAAAGCAGGAATCTAACCGCTAATGGCGAACTGAGAATCGCCCGATGGCCGCACTGCCAAATCCCCCACCTGAAAGCGCCACCGCCCCTACTGAGACTCAAACCCTCGTCGGCGGCAGGTTTCGTGCTGTCTGGCTGGCCATCCTGTGGTGCATCCCGGTCTGCTACGCCTGTGTAAACCAAGAGGTTTCGCACATCTTCTCGCTGCTAACGGCCCCAATCAGCGTGCTTATGGTGATGGTTTTGGCGAACCTGGGGTTGCGGCGATTTGCGCCAAAGCAGGTCTTCACCACTGCCGATCTCGTGATTATCTATTCGGTTGTCGCGGTGGCAGGAGCGGTCAGTGCGGAATGGATCAAGACCTTTCATGCGCTCACGCATGCTTATCCGCTCGCGGCAGAGACGAACCCAACGGTCAAGAACATCATCATGCCCAACATGCCGGACTGGCTGGCGGTCAAAGACCTTGCCAAAGTCCAGGACATGAGCGGGGGTGGGCGAGACCTTGCCTACACAAACAGCAAGGTGGGCGTCTACTGGCTGACCTATGTGGCTTGGGGAGCGATCTTCTTAAGCGCCTGCATGGCGATGCTCTGTCTGAATAGCCTCATGCGCGGCATGTGGACGAAGGAGGAGCGCCTCACCTTCCCCCTGATCCAGCTTCCCGTGGCAATGTCGGAAAACAACGGCGCCGGAGCGATGTGGCGAAGCAAATATATGTGGATGGCGTTCGGCATCATGTTCGCCATCGACATGCTCAATGGGCTGAACTTTCTCTACCCAAGCCTCCCGAACGTCCCCACCAAAGACATCGTCAACATCCGCGATCTATTCACCGATCCCCCGCTGAGCAACATGGGGTCGATGCCCCTCGCCATCTATCCGTTCATGGCGGCAATTGGGCTCCTGATGCCCAGCGATCTGCTCTTTAGCATCATCTTTTTCTACTTTCTGCGAAAGATCACGCACGTCGTACTTGCCGCCAACGGCATCCCTCAAGACACCTTTTCGGGAACCTATATCGCGCCCGGACCGCCCTACTTCGACGAGCAATCGTGGGGAGGTGTCATTGCGCTGTTTATCTCAGCCATCTGGATGGCTCGGAGCTATCTCAAGCGGGTGTGGAGCGACATCAAAACCGGAGCTTCAAGCGAGGACGACGGAGTACGTCACCGTTGGGCCTTCACGGGGCTGATCGTGGCTTTTAGCTTCATCGTTGTCGTTGGCACACTAGGCGACCTGCCCCCTTGGTACACCGCCATCTACTTTGCCCTCTTCCTCGCGTTCAGCACCGTCGTTACGCGAATCCGAGCAGCCTTGGGCCCACCTACGCATGAATTTGCGTTCTTCGGGCCAAACAGCATCATGGGCCGGTTCCTTGGGACGAGTTGGCTATCGGACAAGAATATCGTTTGGCTAAACAACGTGTTCATCTTCATGAACCGCATCCACCGAACTCATGTGATGCCGTATCAGCTCGAATCGATGAAGATGGGGCAGCTCGCCAACATACGCCAGCGCAAGATGTTTTGGTATGTCACCGCAGCGATGGTTGTCTCCTTCTTCCTGGCGATGCACCTCTATACTGCGCTCGTTTATCGCACAGGCGGGCATCAGCGCTGGACAGACGCCTACACCTACACCCAGAACATGGTGAACGGGCGAAAGGGCCCCGATCTGCTTGGGATTGCAATGACATTCCTGGGTTTTGCGATTGTCGTGGGGCTCGACGCCGTTCGGTTCAGATTCCCAGCATTCCCCCTCCATCCTGTTGGGTACGTCCTGTCTATGAACTTCGGAGTGGACTACTATTGGTTTGGGCTGATGATCGCTTTGCTCGTGAAGAACTTCGTGCAGCGCTATTACGGCCTTCGTGGATATGACAAGCTGCGCAACGTTGCCTTGGGCATCCTTCTCGGTGAATATGCGGCGGAAACGATCTGGATGACAATGGCCTTGATTACCAAACAGAGTTCCTATACGATCAGCTTCAATGAACGCGCCCTGGGGGCTCAATGAGCGAGCCCACGCCGGGCTTCGATGTGCCTGAAGCTCCCCCATTATTGGAAGAGCCCGTTGAGCCGAAAGAGCCCAACTCCTACTTCGGCATTATCGCGCTCAGCCTGCTGCTGCTCCTTTTGATTTCACTATCGCTTGCCAACTATCTCGGGAGCGGTCGTGAGTCGCGCACGGACTTTTCCAAGCACCATACAACATTCCGCAGCGTGATTCTGCAAGTAGAAGCTCCCAAGCGGGCTGGTTCGAAGAGCATCGGCTACCCGCTTGATGCTCTTGTAACTCCGATGAAGGAGCTCAAAGAGCAAGCCCAAGCCGAACCAGAAGCCGCTGCGCTTTTGGCGACCATGCACTTTGAGCGGAACGAGCCCGTGCCGCCCGAACTGCTCAAGACACTCAACGAATACCAGGAGAAACCTCCGAAGCAAGACAAGCAGTCTGCCAAGCCAAAGCCAGGCGACGCCGTTCCATTAGACGACACAACAAAGTACAAGCTGATCGCTGAAGCATACGCCGAGACCCCTCCGAACCTTGAGCGCGCCAAGGTCATCTACGACAAGCTCCAATCGAGCAAGTTTGCTTTTCGCTGGGCGGGCGTTCACGCCCTAGAAAGAGCCGGGTCAAAAACCGCGAGAGTTGAGGGCCTTCCCACTTCAAAAATCACCTTTTCGGTGGTCGTGACAAGCATCTGGGCATTGGGCATTGGGCTTGGCATCATCGCGCTGATCGGCTACCTCTACATGCGCATCTCCGGCAATTGGCTGCCGAAAGGACACCCGGTCGGGACGCTTACACAACCGGAAGGCGATCGACTTGCGATGTGCGCCGCACGGATTCTCGCGACATTTTTCGGCACTCAATGGATCGCCGCGAGCCTGTTCTTGCCGGCGATGGATGCAGAAGCAGCGATGGCCCTCGCTACAGGAATGGGAATTGTAGCGGCGATCTGGATAGCGAGCCTTCCTTTCTCGCAGTCTAAACCTTCGCTTATCCGTCTGTCCTTTTCACGCCAGGATTTGGGCAAGAACATTCTTTGGGGAGTTGGCGGCGCGCTTGCAAATCTTCCAGTGCTGCTCATTGTTGCGCTCATCTCCAATCTGATCTTTTCCTGGTTGCCGCCTGCGGAACACCCGATTAGCGTCGAGCTCCAAACCAATCAAAGCCCGCTCACCCTACTCGTGCTGTTCTTTGCCGCAACTATTGGCGCCCCCATTATTGAGGAGCTGACCTTTAGGGGGGCAATGCTTCCGGGCCTGGTGCGCTTAATGGGAAGACCGGTGCTTGCGACGGTTGTTGTTGGGCTCGCCTTTGCTGCAATCCACCCAACCGGTATTCCCGCGTGGATGCCACTGGCGATGATCAGCATTACGGCTTCGATCCTCACCAACATGCGAGGATCTTTGATTCCCGCGATCGTGATGCACGCTACTCATAACTTGCTGTTGGTCATCCTGACGCTAGCCATCTTCTGATCCGTCTGTTCTCTCAAGGGTATGTTGGAAGCGATGGCGAAGCAAGTGGGTTTATTCCAGCCGATCAACAATGTCGCGATGGGCGTCTTTACGTTCGTTGGCGAATGTACGCTGATCGTCTGGGAAGCTGCTCGCCGGATCTTCCGTCGTCCCGCCGAGATCGTTGAAACGATCAATCAAATGGCTTTCATCGGGGTTGCCTCCGTTCCCATCGTGGCTCTGACCACTTTCTTTTCTGGCGCGGTTCTGGCGCTCTACTCGTCCGAGTTCTTGCTCAAATATGGGGCTTCCCAGTTTGTCGGCAGTGCGGTCGGCCTTGCTGTCACCCGTGAGATCGCTCCAGTTTTGGCTGGGATCATGGTTGCCGCACGTTGCGGCTCGGCGATGGCAGCCCAGATCGGATCGATGAATGTGACCGAACAGATCGACGCTCTGCGAATGCTGAGCGTCAACCCGAGCAACTATCTCGTTCTTCCGCGTATGATCGCTGCGGCGGTGATGCTGCCCATTTTGTGCATGGTGGGCGTGTACTCGGGCGTTCTTGGAGGCATGCTGGTCGCCCAAGCAAGCGGCGTGCCAGGCGGATTGTTCTTGAACTCGATGCAGCAGTTTGTGACGCCTTGGGACTTTGTCGGCGGGTTGATCAAGGCCCCAATCTTCGGACTGATCATCGCTGTAGTCGCATGCCAACAGGGGATGCGGACATCCAACGGCGCCGTAGGCGTTGGACGAGCGACCACGAACACAGTCGTGATCTCGATGGTTCTCGTTTACGTTGCGAACTACATCCTGGCGCAGATTCTTTATTGAGGTGATCAGCTATCAGCTATCGGCGATCCTTCCTCTTTTGAGGGCAGATCGCTGACAGCTGAGGGCTGATCGCTCTGCCATGCCACTCCAAGCGTCACTTTGTGCCCCGTCAGGGTCGTTGTGTACGTTCGGAAAGCCACATCGCCAAACACACCTTCCGCGATCAACACGTCCGGCTGTTGCCGAACCCTAAGCAAAGCATAATCCTTCATCACCGAACCCTTCACGTTATGCGCCTTGAACGCGGCCTCTTTGATCGTCCACCGCGTGAGCGGCTCGATGGGCAACCCCGGTGTGTCCAGAAGTGAGATTCGGGTGACAATGCGCTCAGCAACCGGGCGGGTTTCCTTCTCTACGTCGATGCCAATTCCGAGGTTGGTGCCCCCCTCGTCGAGCGCCGCAACGGCGGCAACCGCCATGCCATCCGTATGCGAGAGGCTCGTCGCGAGCCGTCCATTGAATCCCGTCCCGAGAAGTTTGGGCAAGCCTTGAACGAGCGAAGAAGCGACGCATGCGCGACTGCTGAGCCACTGGTTTAGCTCCTTCGACTTTTCCGGCCCCGGAGGCTCAAACAACTTGGGCATATCGAGGTCGGCAAGGGTAATGCCACTGCTGCGCAGCACAGTGACGAACCTCTCCGCACGCCCGTAGATGTCGCGCAGAGAGCGGACCAGGTAGGCCTCCGGCTCCTGAACCTGAATCAACATCGACTCCCCGGTCAGGAATCGAGGCTTCGGATCAGGAAGGTCTTTGAGGCAGACCTCGATAAAGTCTTTGATTTGCAAACCTGATGATTTTAACGCTATCGGCACCATCGCGTTGCAAGACAGGGCTGCGCATATACGGCATACGCCAAACAGATTGCGGGTTTTTTGATGTTTCCGGCTGTATCGCCTAAGGCTCCACGCGCCTCTTACCGATGATCTGAATACAGCACGTCGAGGGCTATTGGTTTTTAGGGCGGCAAGGCAACTCGAAGGGTGGACGTGCTCGGGAGGAATGCCTTGCATCTTATTGCGTGTGGACAAATCAAAAGAGCGCTCCTGTGCGTTGCCTTGGCCGGCACGACAGTCTTTGGAGCGGCCCGCGACGGTGACCTTCTCCGGGGACCGGGGTTCTTGCCCGATCTGCAAACCCACCTCAACCGCGCGAACGACAACCTCAAGGTGAACGACTTTCAAGGCGCAATGGCTCAATCGGACGCCATCCTCCTAAACTCCGATGTGAAGGTCTACTTCGACCTTGCTACCGCTCCTGCATATAAGCAGGCCCAGCTTCGCGAGATCTTTTTTGATGGAGCTGACATGTGGGCTCCCGTTATCCAGAACACCGTACGCTTCATCGAAACCGATCGGCGGTCAGACGCAGATGTTGTGGTCGGGTTCCGTGGGAATGTGCAAGGTTACGCAGCCCAGGTAGGCGGTCATGCGACTTGGCGGCGAATCGTCCGCAAACTGGACGACGGCAGCTACGACGTCGAGTTCAAAGCCAACATCTCCATCCGTACCGTTGCCCCCAACGGACAAGCCATGAATGTCGCTCAGATGCGACACATTAGCGCTCATGAGATTGGACACATTCTTGGCTTGAACGATAGCGACCAGATCGGTGACGTTATGGGACCGCTCGTTCTCAACCGTCCTGCTACGAAAGTTAGCTCACGAGAGCTTGATAGCCTCCGAAAGTTACGAAATGAAGCGATGGACATTCGCCGACGATCCTTGTCTGGCTGGGTTCTTGGCTTCGATAGGTACACTCTCTGAGTGCGACTAACCGAGGCGCTGACGATGCCCTGCCTCATTGGCGACGGGGCCAACGGAACCGTCTTGGCCGCGATGGGCTTCAAGTTCCAACCGACCGATTTGGCCAATATTATGGCTCCAGAGTTGGTCATAGAAGTGCACCGGCAATACTTCGACGCCGGAGCCGATTTCGTTGAGACCAACACCTTCTCCTCGAACCGCTTTAAGATGGCGGGGCATAAAGTCGACATCGCTGAGCTCAACCTTCAAGGCGCACGGCTCGCACGCGAAGCAGCCGGGAGAACCAAGCTCGTTCTCGGTGCGATTGGCCCGGCTGGAAAGTCGATGGAGCCGATCGGCCAGCTCTCTCCCAAAGACATTGCCGAGTCCATTACTGAGGTTGCAGCACCCCTAATCGAAGGTGGCATCGACGGCTTTATCCTCGAATCGTTTATCAATATCGATGAATTGGAGGTCGCCGTCAGAGCGCTCCAAGCTGTTTCCGATCTCCCGATCATCGTCAGCAAAGCCTACATCGAAGATGGCGAAACGCTTGCCGAGGGGTTCCCCCTTCGGTGTTCTGAGCGAATGGCGTCCTGGGGTGTTGCGGCGGTGGGAGCCAACTGCGTCGTCGGGCCACAGCGGATGACCGATTTGGTCCGTATGCTCAGCGAAGCCTCCGATTTACCTGTGCTCGCTTTTCCTACACCCGGATTGCCGCAATTGGTCAAAGGAGAGATCGCCTACGACACGTCGCCGGAGTACTTTGCGAAGGCTTCCCTCAAGCTCATTGAGGAAGGTGCGCGCATCATCGGAGGCTGTTGCGGAACAACGCCCGATCACATTCGCGAGATACGCCGAGCGCTGGATGAAGCTCCGGTAAAGGTTCGCAAAAGAGCCACAACAACCCTGGCATCAGGCGCCGCCAAGGAGCTTCCGACAACACCACCGACGGCATTGCGCGAAAAGCTGGGTGAGAAGTTTGTCGTCGCGGTAGAAGTGGACGTCCCGCGTGGATTACGACTTGAAAAGCTGTTTTCGGCGGTTGAACGATTGCGCGATGCTGGGGCCGATGTCATCAACATTTCGGATGGCGCGCGGGCGCGGCTCAGGATGAACCCGATGGCGGTCTGCCACGAGATTCAGACGAACCTTGGCATCGACGCCACAATGCACTTCTCGTGCCGCGATCGAAACCTGCTCGCTATACAAGCCGACCTTTTGGGCTGCCACACACTTGGCGTTCGAAACATCCTCGCTGTTACCGGCGACCCCGCAAACATTGGCGACTACCCCAGCGCGACCAGCGTCTTCGACGTGGACGCGATCGGCCTAACGCGAATCCTTTCGCGCCTGAACGAAGGCAACGACCTTGCCGGGTACAGCGTGGGCATGAAGTGCGGTTTCACCATCGCCGTGGCCTTCAACCCGATGGCTCTCGACTTTGACTTGGAATACGACCGACTGAAGCGCAAAGCCGATGCGGGCGCGCACCTGGTCTACACCCAGCCCGTCTTCGACGAAGCCATGGTGGATAAGGCCATCGAGTGCTGCACGAAACTTGGGTTGCCGAGCTTTGTGGGCGTGATGCCATTGCGAAGTCATCGACATACCGAATTCATGCACAACGAAGTCCCCGGGATCGTGATCCCCGATTGGCTCCGCAAACGAATGGCCGATGCCGATACGGATGAGGAAGCCATAGAAGCGGGCGTGGAAGAGTCGCAAAAGCTTGCTGCTGCCATCCGCAAGTGCGCCCAAGGTCTCTATTTGATGCCTCCGGCGGGCAATCTCCTCCTTGCGGAACGTGTCATGGAAGCGGCGCGTTAGGTAAGGTCAGCCGTGCCCGAGTCAAGCTCCTCAAACGCAAAAAGCACTTCAAGACGTCGTCTTCTCAAGACGCTCTTGTATGGCGGAATTGGACTCACGGCAGCGGCAGAATGGGGGCAAGCACGTCGGCTTTCGGTTGAGAAAACGACTTTGAAACTGCCCAGGTGGGATGCCGATGGCTTTCGTGTGGGTCTCATCAGCGACCTCCACACAAACAACACTCCGCAGGCCGATCGCGCGATTGAAGCCCTCCGTTTGGCTCTGATCGAAAAACCGGACGTCATCCTCATCGGTGGAGACTTCCTGAATCAAAACACTCCCGCCGCAGATGCTGGCTTGGATCGTTTCTTAAGAGCTGCGGCAGGCGAGTCGGTCCCAATCTATGCCGTACTTGGGAATCACGACTACTGGCTCGACCATCCCGAACGCGTGATTAGCCGCCTTCGACGCAGTGAAGTAAAGCTGCTCCGAAATGAAACCGCTCAGGTCAATGGAGTCACGATTTTGGGCATTGATGACGGCATCGCAGGCCGAGACCGCCACGACACCCTCAGCTCAAAGGACGACGGAAAATCCACCATTGCGCTCTTTCATGAACCCGATTTTGTGACACGGATCGATAAACGCATCAGCCTCATGCTTGCTGGGCACAGTCACGGCGGGCAGGTTTGTCTCCCCTTCGGTTATGCCGTTCATACGCCCCGAGGAGCGCGAGATTACATCCGCGGCTATTACCCGGATGCCAACGTGCCGCTTTATGTGACGCGGGGAGTGGGTACAGTCGGCCCCGATGTACGACTGTATTCGGCTCCGGAAGTCTCCATCCTTACTCTGCGAGGTGAGGCATAAAACTCCGCAACCTGATCTTTGGCGTGGCTGCGGCTAGCGCGGCAACGCTTGTTTACGGCGCACTGGTCGAATCCAACCGACTGGTGATCCAACGGTCAAGACTTCGTCTGGCAGGCTGGCCCGAAAGGCTCGCCAACTTTAAGATTGCCGTGATTGGTGACCTGCATTTGCGCGACGAATACACATGCGACCTGGGACGCCGAGCCATTGCCGCTGCCCTTGCCGAAGAGCCAGACATGGTGGTTCTCCCGGGGGATACCATTGCGTACTGGAAGCCAGAATCGCTCGGGATGCTCGCCGACGTCCTTGAACCCTTGTTGCTCATGAATGGCAACGTCGTAGCCGTGCCCGGAAACCACGAGTACTGGAGTGGTACTCCCGCATTGATCCGCCCGATTTACGACGAACTGAACATCAAGCTCCTCCAAAACGAGGCTTGGCGGCATGGTGGGGTGACCTGGGCAGGCGTGGATTCTGCCGCCGAGTCTGCCGCCGATCCTTTTGCCACGATGCGCGTGACGAGCCTGATGGAGGACCCCGTTATCGTGGTTTGGCACGAGCCCGATCTCGTGGACTGGCTGCCAAGCGGAGCGTGTCTGATGATCAGCGGGCATTCTCACGGAGGCCAGTTCCGACTACCCAATGGCTGGGCGCCTATGTACACTCGATTGGGAAAGAAGTACGTCGATGGGTTCTACCCAGAAGCCTCGACCCCGCTTTTTGTGACGCGTGGAATTGGAACCACCGGGCCTCCGTCCAGACTGTTTTGCCCGCCAACAGTAGACATCCTTACTTTGGAGTCGGACTAGTCATATCCCGTGAAGCGACCCGTGCTGCTTCCGCGAGAGTCCATGATCCACCAATCGACGATGTCCGCTGGATTAAACTCGATGATTTGGAACTGCTTGAAGCCGGTGATCTTTTTGGGCGCATCGGCAAGTCCTCCACGCCACCGAGTCTCATCGATGCGCTCAAAGCTGCTCACCCACAAGTCTTCGGTGTTGCCCACGGAGTCCTTTAGCCGCACCTTGACGGAGTAAGTTGCGTCGGTACCGCCGTACGCTTCGTACTTGGCCCAGAAGTCGGGCAGCGTCCGCTTAGCTTCAGCTAGGGCCTCTAGCTTTTTGGCCTCTTTGGCCTGCTCTTCCGCAGGATCGATGTGCGTTTTGGTCTCCCACTTGCAACCACAGACGACGGTAGACAAGAGTGCCGCCACTGCGAAGATGGCCCAAAGTCGGTTCATACTCTTGAGTACGGGTCTGAGCCCAAATCTGTCACACTGCATGGCGTCATAATATTCGCATCTGCGCCCTCATAGCTCAGTGGATAGAGCAACTGCCTTCTAAGCAGTGGGTCGTGAGTTCGAGTCTCGCTGAGGGCGCCATCTTCCTTTGCAACGGTAGGTCTCTGACTCCAGCCTCACTGCATCCTAATCAGCCCAGGAACCTCCATCTCCTTCGGACCAAAACTGCCACCCACGGCAACGCCACCGGGCACCGGAGTGTAGATTTCGATCGCAATCTGCGAAACTGCTAAGGGTGAGCCCTCTACGGTCGGCTTATCCGAAGGCGTGACAGTCGCGACGACCAGAAGTGGCGACTTCTCGTCCTTAAACCCGGTGAGCGAATGCGCTTTACCTGGCATGTTCGGGAAGAACTTTTTCATCGCTTCTCGATGCATCGGCGAGTTGTACCAAGCGTCGACCGCCGCCTTATTCTTAAACCAGGCATAGATCGCAAATTGCTTGCCGTCGTTGAATGAGCTTGTCTTGACCTGCATACAACCTGGAGTTGCTTTGAGGCCGCTGACGAGGTCCGGAAAATCCCGCACTGTGAGAACGCCCTGCCCACCACCCTGTTGCGACTGCGCCTGTGCTTTGGGAACCGTGATCCCAATACAGACACCAAACGCTATGCCGAAGCCGACAAGACACAAGTTTTTTAGAGTCATGATTGAATTGTACGAACCCCTTTGGCACCCCTGGTCTTTCCGACCCACCTCGAAGTCGATCTATGCACGAATTTCACGCATTTAGGAACAGCAGTCTCTGTTGATTCACTGCTTTCGTTGCGAAACCCATCGGGTAAATACACGCAAAAATTTCTTGACTTCTTTGGAATGAAGCTTTAGAATGTGTTCAGCGTCACACGCGACGCAACAGAGGGCACCAAAGAGCGCCGGCTAAGCAAACCAAGCAAAGAACACCATTGATCGCCTGACGTAATCTCCTCCTTCGTGATTCGTCAGGCTTTTTTGTGCGCCATAGTAGGCGAAACTTGCTCTCGCATGCGCAAAAGGAACCTATGTTCGGGGAAACGAACAGAAAGTGCGCAAGAAAAGGCGTCTCACAAATTGGTGTTTCGGGTCATATTGTTAACATAAGTTGCTTTAAGCAACGAATTGAGCGAGCGATATAAGCAAGCCAAGCGTAGAACACCAACCATTGCCCCGACGGTCTGCCTCCTTCAACCCGTCGGGGTTTTTTTGTGCATACTCTTCCCTGTGGAAGAGGTTCTCGTTCGTATGGATGCTGCTGGAAAGCGCTTTGCCATTGTGGCGAGCCGTTGGAACGAGTTCGTCGTCAAGGAGCTTGTCGAAGGCGCTCTGGACGAGCTAAAACGCCACGGGGCCAACGACATCGAAGTCATCCGCGTTCCAGGCACTTGGGAGATTCCGCCTGTCGTTCAAGTCCTTTACGAACGGCCCGAGCCATCGCGCCCGCACGGCATCATTGCTCTAGGGTGCATTCTCCAAGGCGCAACCACCCACGCGCAGCTCCTCTCAGCCGATGTCAGCGACGCTCTCATGCGGATGCAAATAGAGTACAAGGCACCTATTGCCTGGGGAATTCTTACACCCGAATCCACGGAGCAGGCCATTGACCGTGCGGGTATGAAGATGGGAAACAAAGGCCGCGAAGCCGCGCTTGCCGCCCTTGAGCTAGCTAACGTAATCGACGCGGTGAAGGGCGGCTAAGTGCAGGTTCTCACCCACGACTTTGCCTTTCCCCAAGACTGGCTCACCCTGCTTGCTCTTGCCGTCATTGGAGCTGTAGCGTCGGCCATCAATGCGGTCGCCGGTGGTGGGTCGCTCATCTCCTTCCCGTTTATGGTGGGGATCGGTGTGCCGTCGGTCGAGGCTAACGCCACCAATGCTGCGTCGCAGTGGCCTGGTTCGATTGGAAGTGCAGTAGCGTTCTGGAACCTGCTGCCGAAGACAGTGCATTATCTCAAGCTCCTTGCCATTCCCACAATTCTTGGCGGAACCCTCGGAGGCTGGCTTCTTGTGGCGAGTTCACAAGCGCTCTTCAAAGCGATCGTGCCGTGGCTGATTCTGCTTGCCGCGCTCTTGCTGGCGTTTCAGCCAAAGATCAAGGCGTGGTCACTAAAGCATCAAAAGGAGATGGGACCGGTTGCCGGTGTGATCCTTCAGTTCTTCGTATCGCTCTATGGAGGCTACTTCGGCGCGGGAATGGGGATCATGATGCTCGCCGCTTTCGCGCTCTATATCGAGGGCAACATCCACGAGCTGAATGCGATGAAGGTTTGGCTGGGGCTGGCGATCAACTTTAGCGCGACGGTTGTCTTTCTCGTCCAGGGCAAGATTTGGCTGATAAGCTGTGTGGCTTTGGCTTTAGGAGGCATTGCCGGGGGCTATTACGCCGCAAAGTATTCGCAGAAGGTGAACTCAGACAAGCTCCGCATCGCCATTGCAATCTATGGGTTTATCATGGTTGTCTACTTCTTCTTAAAGTAGCGCGACCTCCCCACCCTAACCCTCCCCTCCATTTCCGGAAAAATGGAAGGGAGGGAATCAGAGGATGCCGTCCGCATTGAAGACATCCCGATGATGCCTCAGCCCGTCACCGTCGATCGCGATCACATCAAACCGTACGCCCCGATCCTCATTTCCAAACTCCGCCAGATACAGGTTCGCCGCCTCGATCACATGCCTCCGTTTCTTCGCGTCGACGCTTTCTTCGGGCAGATGCTCACCCTTGCTCCGCTGCTTCACCTCGACAAAGACCAGCGTTTCGCCCGACTCTGATGCAGGGTCCAGCGCAACGATATCAAGCTCTCCCCGACGGGTTTTGTGCCTGCGGGTGATGACAGTCCAACCGAGGCCAACAAGGTAAGCCGCCGCCTGATCCTCAGCCTCTGCGCCTACGCTTCGAAGATTAGACATGGCTGGAGGGCGGCCTCCTGGACGGGCGCATAAGACCGTCGGTGGATCGGGCAAGGGCCGTACTCGCGAAGCGCGGCGAGGTGCTCGGGCGTGGGGTAGCCGAAATGCTTGTCGAAACCGTACTGGGGGTACTGGCTGGCGTACTCAACCATCAAACGGTCGCGGGTGACCTTGGCGAGGATCGAGGCGGCGGCAATGCAAGCATACTTCCCGTCCCCCTTCACCACCGCTTCAGCGGCGCACCCTAACCCTGGCGGAATCTTGTTGCCGTCGATCAAGGCCAGTTCCGGTTCAAAGCCGAGCCTTTCGATAGACCTACACATCGCCGCCATTGTGGCGTGAAGGATGTTGAGACGGTCGATTTCATCGGGCTCGGAAAGCTCAATGGCCCAGAGCGCCTGCTCCCGGATGCGCGTGAAGGCCGCGGCGCGTTGGGATTCGGAAAGCTGCTTGGAGTCGTGAATGCCGGTGATGTCAAACCCATCCGGCAGGGCCACCGCGGCAACGGACACTGGTCCGGCAAGCGGTCCGCGCCCTGCTTCATCCACTCCCACAACTAGTGCCCCCGTCCGCTCTAAGACCATGCTCAAGGTTCAGTCGGATGGGAGAGCGGTAAAGATTCGGAGTGTGGAGAAATAGGGAATCGTGAGGCCGATTAGATCATAGACAACTCAGCTGTTAAAACGATGCGTCCACGCACTGCCTGAGTGCTTGAGTTATCTTGAATATTTATGTATAATAATGTCTACTATTATTGAAGGTGATTCGCTATGCCAGTTCGAAAGTATCGGGCGGACGATCCCGCCCGCCCGCTCCAGTACAGCTTCCTTTGCGCTGTAGAAGATCCGCTCCAATTCGTCGTCCACGAGCATTGGGCAACCCGCCATCACTTCGACCTGCGCCTTGAGCTCGGGAAGGTCCTTCAGGATTGGGTGCTCGTCTCAAAGCCTTCGCCAAACCCCAAAAGGTCCGTCAGGACCCTGCCGATGAACGATCATGACAAGCGATGTCTGGACCTTGAGCTGAGGATTGAGGCCGGTCACTATGGAGCCGGACCACTCCTCATGTGGGATCGCGGCACGTTCACGATCGTCGCAGAACCCGGCACGAGCCGAGAAGCCGCGATGATAGAAGGCATGAACCAAAGGCGCGTCCTCCTGCGCTTCCAAGGGGTGAAGCTCAGGGGAACTTGGGTTTTGAGGAAGATAGGCGAGGATTGGCGTTTCCAGAAGCTTGAGGATGAGTTTGCATCACCTTCACAGGCCTTTTCAGATGACTCTGTCCTGACCGGAAGATACATCAGAGATATTTAAATCTCCATTTATAAATGAAGATTTATTGATGTAAACATCATATATAATAGAAGAATGAACCAAGGGCAGCGCCTATTGCGAAGACGCCAGCTTGACCGGCAGATCCAAACGCTGAAGGGTCTGCTGCCCTCCACGCCGGAGACGGGTTGGGTGCGCACGGTGCGTGAAGCCCTTGGGATGAGCCTTGCCGCCTTTGGGCGTCGCTTAGGGATCGCACAGTCGACCGCTCACCAGATCGAGCAAGCCGAAATCTCCGGCTCCATCACGCTCAATCGCCTGCGCGCCGCCGCCGATGCGCTGGGGTGCGATGTCAGCGTCGTCCTGATCCCGCGCAAACCGCTCGCCGAAGCGGTCGAAGACCGCGCTTTTGAACTGGCGAGAGAGCGCATCGGGCGCGTGGGGCACACGATGGCCCTGGAATCGCAGAGCGTTTCCGACGCGGTGCTGCAGGAGATGATCGGCAGTATGGCTCGCGAAATCGTGGAGCGGGGGGATGCGCGGCTGTGGGAATGAATGAAGGCCTTCCCGTCGGTGCGACGCCGATCGATCCCGCGGAGGCAGAGGGGCTCATACCCAAGCTCGCTGCCCGTGCCGAACTGAACGAGTTCGAAGCCGTCAACATCGCGCAAACGATTGCC
The DNA here is from genome assembly GCA_019638775.1 of Fimbriimonadaceae bacterium. Lineage (NCBI taxonomy): Bacteria > Bacillati > Armatimonadota > Fimbriimonadia > Fimbriimonadales > Fimbriimonadaceae > Fimbriimonadaceae bacterium. The sequence continues at coordinate 1,109,517 of JAHBTD010000001.1, forward strand.
TGGGCCGAGAACAGCCGACGCATGATGGTCCGCCTGCTGGAGCCCGAGACGCTCAGACTGCTGCACAAGCGGATGTTCGACCGCACCTGGAAGTGGGCTGGGCGATACCGCACGACGCAGAAAAACCTTGGCGTCGAAGCCTATCGCATCGGCGAGGAGATCAAGAATCTGACGGAAGATACTCAGCTCTGGATGCAGGCCGAAACCTATCCCCCGACGGAAATCGCTGCCCGATTTCATCATCGCCTCGTGGCGATCCATGCCTACCCAAACGGCAACGGCAGACATGCGCGGCTGGCGACCGATCTGCTCTGCATGAGCCGTGGCTGGCCCATGCCGGATTGGGGCGCGGCAAGCCTCGATGAGCCTGGAGAAGTGCGGGCCCGCTACATCGACGCGCTTCGCAAGGCGGACGCGCATGACCTGCAACCCCTGTGCGCCTTTCTCTACACTTTGCCGAAAGACGTCTGACCGTATGTTGACTCAACCCTGTATCCTGCGTAGAAAGAGCAAGCCCGACCGATGAACCAAAACGACCTCTTCGCCGCCAGCAAGCAAGCCAACGCCGCCAAGAACCTCCCCTTGGCTGCGCGGATGCGCCCGCGCACGCTGGACGAATACGTTGGGCAAGAACACCTCATCGGCCCCGGACTCCCCACCCGAACCGCCATCGAGGAGGGCTCCCTCGGCTCGGTCATCCTCTGGGCCCCGCCCGGATGCGGCAAAACCACGCTGGCCTACCTCATCGCCAGATACGCCGACGCCGAGGTGGAAGCCAAAAGCGCCGTCACCAGCGGCGTCGCCGACGTCCGCGCCATCGCCAAAGCCGCCGAAGAGCGCCTCAAGTTCAACGGTCGGCGGACGCTCGTCATCCTCGACGAGATCCACCACTTCAACCGAACCCAGCAGGACAGTCTGCTAGGCTACCTAGAGGATGGCACCTTCGAGATGGTGGGGGTCACCACCGAAAGCCCGTTCTTCGTGCTGGCTCCCGCGCTGCTTTCCCGCGCGCGAGTGCTCGTGATGAAGCCGCTGGAATCTCGACACATCGAACAGCTCGTTCGGAATGCGCTTGAGGATGTGGAGCGCGGGCTGGGCGGGCGAAGGCTGACGATCTCGGATGAGGCCTTGGCTCATCTGGTGAAGTGTGCCGACGGCGACGCCCGCCTCGCCCTCAACGCACTGGAATCCGCCTCCATGCAAAGCGTCATGGCGGGCGAGATCGCGCTGGAGATGATCGAGCAGGTGCTTCAGCGGCCTGCCCTCCGCTACGACCAGCAGGGCGACTATCACTACGACACCATCTCCGCGTTCATCAAGTCCGTGCGCGGGTCCGATTCGGATGGGGCTCTGCACTACCTAGCTCGGATGCTCGCGGCGGGGGAGGATCCCCGCTTTATCATGCGCCGACTCCTTATCCTTGCCAGCGAGGACATCGGAAACGCCGACCCGCAGGGTCTCGTGGTTGCCGCCGCCGGCGCACAGACGGTCGAGCGGATCGGGATGCCGGAAGGCCAGCTGACTCTGGCCCAGGTCACCACCTACCTTTGCGAGGCCCCCAAGAGCAACGCCGCCTATCTCGCCATCGGCAAAGCCAAGGAGGATGTGGCGAACAAGCCGCTCACCCCCATCCCCAACCACCTGCGCAACGCCCCTGTCCAGGGCTACAAAGACCTCGGCTACGGCAAGGAATACCAGTATCCGCACGACCACCCCGGGCATTGGGTGGATCAGCCGTACATGCCGGAAGGAGACTGGTCGACCCCCTACTACGAACCCACAGAAATCGGCTACGAGCGGAAGATGCAAGAGCGTCGGGCAGGCCGAAAAAGTGAACGCAAAGAGGAATTTTAAGCCGGGTCGCCTGCGACGGCCTCAGAGTCCCGCAAAGTCTGCACACCCCCGATCTTCAGCCTCAGCTCGTCGTGATCCTCCCGGCGCGTAGCGAGCAGCAGACGATCCCCCGGCATCAGAATCGTGCTCCCGCGCGGAATGTAGTTCGAGCTTCCCCGCTTGAGCAGAACGATCAGCGCGGTCGCGGGCAGCCCCAGCTCCACCACCTGCTTCCCAACCGAAGGCGACTGCGGGTCCAGAACGATTTCGATCAGCTCGGAATGCTGCGCAGGCTGCAGATCGCCGCCCGCCGGACGCTCTGCCAAAACCCCCAGCCGCTTCGCCAAGGGCCGCAGCGCGGCGCCCTGCACCAACACCGAAACCACCACGACGAAGAACACAAGGTTGAAGATGGTCTGTCCCTTCGGCTGTCCGGCAAGCGCAGGGAGCGTCGCCAGGATGATCGGGAATGCCCCGCGCAGGCCCGCGCAGGCCACAAACAGCTTCGACCGCCGTGTCATCTTCACTCGGAACAGCGCAATGTTCACCGCGATCGGGCGGGCAAAGATCATGATGAACAAGGCCAGCGCAATGCCCGGGCCCACCACCTTCAAGACCTGCGAAGGGAACGCCAGCAGCCCAAGCGCGACAAAGACCGCGATCTGCAGCAGCCACGCGATGCCGTCGTGAAACTGAACCAGGCTGATCTTGTGGACGAAGACGCTGCTCCCCAAGGTCACGCCCGCCGCATACACCGCGATGAACTCGTTCCCGCCCGCATACGGCGCGATGCCGTAGGTCGCGGCGGCGGCAGCAATCGTAATCATCGGATACAGCCCGTCATATTCCAGGCGCAAGTGGTTGATCAGCCACACCGCGCCCTTGCCCATCACAAAGCCGACGAGAATCCCCATCGGCATCTGCTGGGCCACGCTGAGCGCCAGCGTCCACGGCGAGCTTTCGGGGTTCGTGGCAAGGTCGGTCAGCCCAGCCGCCAAGAGCACGGCGATCGGGTCGTTTGAGCCGGATTCGACCTCAAGAAGCGGAGCGATGCGATGCTTCAATACCAGTCCGCGCCCGCGCAGAACGCTGAAGATCGCAGCCGCGTCGGTGCTGGAGACGATCGCGCCCAGAATCAGACCCTCAAGTATCGTAAAGCCGAGAAAGGCGTTGGCGAACGCACCGATCAGGCCCGCCGTCGCCAGCACGCCGATGGTAGAGAGCGAGAGTCCTCTCCACACTACCGGGCGAATGTGCTTCCAGTCGGTATCCAGCCCGCCCGAAAAGAGGATGAACCCAAGCAGGATCATCCCCAGCTCTTTGGTCAGGGCAAAGTCGCTGAAAGGGATGCCGCCGGGGCCTTCGCTGCCCGCCAGCATCCCGATTCCGATGAAGAGAACCAGCGCAGGAACGCCCAGCCGTGACGAAAGTTTGCTCGCAAAGACGCACAGAACGAGGAAAACCGCGCCCAGCAGAAGGGCGATAGCCGTCGGGCCTCCGTGCGACATATTCTAGTTTAGCCGAATCCCTTCCAGCCCGGGATTTTGGCAACGTGGCAAGAATCCCCCTCCCTCCATTTTCCGAAATGGAGGGAGGGGTCAGGGGGTGGGGGTTCATTATCCGGGGAGGGTAGAAAATGAGCAGGGTTTGGGCGTGGCATGGGCGTCTCGCCCATGCGTTCCACGGGCGTCCCGCCCGTGGAAGCTCCACCCGAAAGTCCGGGCTCCACAATCTTGGACGCCCCGCACTCCTCAGCTCAGGCTGGAGAAACACTGTCCTCAGTGTCCAAAAGCTCTTGGTCATCAGGGACGATGACCCTCCAGCCCAAGCCAAAGGATGGGAGGGGTCAGGGGAGGGAGGCCTCCACAATCCCAAATCCACAATAAGAGAAGCACCCACTGAACCCGACGCGCGTCAGATCGTTACCCCGATTATGCTCTCGCTCATCCCCGCTCTCCTAATCGCCGCTTCGGCCCCCCAAGACGCCGCACCGCCAAAGCCCAAGACCGTCAAGGTCGCCGCCATCCAGTGTTCCTCGATGATGGCAGACCCCAGCGCCAACCGCAAAAAGCTGATCGCATTGGTGGAAGAAGCCGCTAAGAACGGCGCGAAGATCGTCGTGCTGCCGGAAGCCAGCATCACGGGCTACCTTTCGCAGGACCTCAAGACAAACTGGCGGCTGGACGGCTGGCCCATGGAACCCGTATATGCCAAGGGCCTTGACCCCAAGACTCATGCCGAGCAGGTTCCTGGCCCGTCTACCAAAGCCTTCGGGGAGCTGGCGAAGAGGCTGGGCATCTACGTGACGGTTCCGTTTGTGGAGGTGGTGCCTTCGACCAATCAGGAGATTCCCAAGTATTACAACACGGTCTGTCTCGCGTCGCCGAAAGGGGAGATTGTGGCTCACTACCGCAAGCTCACGCCCTGGCCCTACCCCGAAAAGTCGTGGGCAAGCCCCGGCGACCTTGGCGTGCAAACCTACGACACCGAGTACGGTCGCGTTGGCCTAGCGATCTGCTTCGACATCCACACCATCCTGGAGAAGCTCAAGCCGAAGCAGATTTGGGCGCTGCTGTATCCCATCGCCTGGGTTTCGGACAGCCACCCCGCCGACTGGTTTTGGCACCTCCTGCCCGCGCGCATCAAGCCGTACAAGCACTATGTCGTCGGGGCCAACTGGAGCGTGGACAGCCCTCAGCCCTGGTTTGGGTATGGGTTCTCCACGATCTACGGTCCGGAAGGGGAGATCCTGGCGACGTCGCACAGCCTGTACGGGTCGGAGATTGTTTATGGAGAGTTGAAGGTTGCAACACCGTGATCAATGTAATCCCCGATAATAGTAATTGGCGTCAAAATAGCGCTTCGGATTCAGCAACGGATCGAGAAAGACAGCCGAGCTATACAACGAAAAGCAACAAGCAGAAGAGTACTGGATAGTGAACCAGTGCTACTAAAGCCTGAACCCGGACGAGCAATAGGACTGCTCTGATTCACTAGCCTACTTTGACTCTAATCCCAAAACTGCTGGGCGAGCCTGGGATACTGCTCCGCGACGGTGTCCTCATCGAACGGCTCCCCTTGAGGATCGTCGTCTGCATAAGTGTCTGCATTGTCCCTTGGGTCGTCCACTTCGGCTTCTTCTAAGATGCCGACCGCGACGTACTCCAGCCCTTCATTATCGACTCCGTTTTCCTCATCCTCCTCAGTCACATACGGGCCGAGCGCATCGGGATCGGAAAGGGCAAGCTCAACTGCGCTTTTGCCCTTGCCAATTAGCCATGACCGGAAGTAGTGAAAACTGTCGTCACTCATGCCGCCAGCGATCACATAACCAGCACCCCAAACGCTCCACCTATTCAGGCGGATGAGTTGATCGTTGAAGTGTCTGCCGAAGTCTTGTACTTCTGTGATGGGGAGCTTGGAGAGGATCGAATTCAGCGCATCTTCACTTGCGCTGGGTTTGTCTGGTGCGGCCGTGCCAGGAGCGGCTCCACGTGCTTGGTCAATGGTGTTCCAGAATGCATTGATATCCATAATTTTGCGAATCATACCGCCAGAGAAGTCAAAGAATGAACGTCCCTCGGTAATGATTGATGAAGCCAAAGCTTGCCCCCGTATTTGGTCAACCCAGCTCCGAAGGGTTCTTGAACCGAGATTGACTCAATCAAAGTTGAAAGCATGATCCATCCCTTATTCCTCTATAATCGGAATGTCATGCTTCCGGTCAAATCGCTTATCTCCCGTGTTGGCCTCGCTTTTGTTGCCGCCACTTTGCCGCTTGCCATAGCAATAGCGCAGGAGGCGCGCGCCAAGCCCATCTTCGAAAATGGTCAGGCGCAGGTCGTGCCTGCATTCTCAAACGCCAGCGATTGGATTCGCGAGCGGCTTTGGGTGGAGACAGAGTTCGATTCGGACAAAGACGGCAAGAAGGATCGTGTGCACGTGGATGTGACGCGCCAAAAGCAGACCGAGACGGAAGGGCTGAAGGTGCCCGTAATCTACGAGTCGTCCCCCTACTTTGCGGGCACGGCAAGCGGACGCTCGATCCTCTGGGATGTGAAGCATGAGCTGGGCGTGGAGCCGCCCGCACGGACGGCTCACCCGGAGGTCCGGTTCGACCCGAACCGGACGATGATTTCAAATTCGCTGGTGCGGACGTGGGTTCCGCGCGGGTTTGCGGTGGTCCATTCCGAAGCCCCCGGAACGGGGCTTTCGGGCGGGTGTCCGACGGTGGGCGGCGATGCAGAGCGGCTTGCCCCGAAGGCGGTGATCGATTGGCTGAACGGTCGGGCGAAGGGGTTCACCAGCTACGACGGAACGATTGAGGTGAAGGCGGCTTGGTGTACAGGCAAGGTCGGCATGACGGGGACTTCCTACAACGGGACGCTCCCGGTAGCGGCGGCGACGACCGGCGTGGATGGGCTGGAGTGCATCATCCCGGTGGCTCCGAACACCTCCTACTACCACTACTACCGCTCGAACGGCCTGGTGCGGCATCCGGGCGGGTGGCTGGGCGAGGACATCGACTCGCTCTACGACTTCATCAACAGCGGCGATCCGGCGCGGCGAGAGACGGCGAATCGGCTGTATCGGGATGGGGAGTTCGTCAAGGGCCGCGACCGCGTCACGGGAGACTACAACGCTTTTTGGGCCGGGCGCGACCTGTTGCCGTATGCCAAAAACATCAAATGCGCCGTGCTGATGGCTCACGCCTTCAACGATTGGAACGTCATCCCCGAGCACAGTGTGCGCATCAGCGAGGCGGTGCGCGGGCGGGTGCCTTTGGTGCAGTATTTCCATCAGGGTGGGCACGGCGGCGACCCCCCTTTGGAGCTGATGAACAAGTGGTTCACGCGGTTCCTTTATGGGGTTCAGAACGGCGTGGAGACAGGGCCGAAGGCGTACATCGTGCGGGAGCGTGAACCCGGCGCTCCGCGCGGACCCAACCCGCCGCCGACCGAATATGCCGACTATCCCCACCCCGACGCCAAGCCGGTCACCTTCTTCCTATCGGCGGGCGGGTCGAAGATGGGCGGATTGGGTACGAAGAAGTCGCCGGCAGCCGGGAAAGAGGATCTGACCGACGACGTGCAGTTCGACGCAGCGACGCTTGCCAAGGCTGCCGAATCGCCCAACCGTCTGATCTACGCTACGCCCGAGCTGACCGAGGCGGTTCACCTTTCTGGCACAGCACGGATCACGATTCGGCTGGCTTCCAGCGCTCCGGCGGCAAACCTGTCGGTCTATCTGGTTCAGCTGCCCTGGACCGACGGGCCGATCGGGACGTCCAACCTGATCACGCGGGGCTGGGCCGACCCGCAGAACCACAAGTCGCTGACGAAGGGCGGCAACTTTGATTCGATGGAGCGGGGGACGCCCCTGAAGCCTGGGGAGTTTGTAACGCTGACGTTTGACCTGCAGCCGGACGATCAGATCATCCCGGCTGGAAAGCGGATTGCGCTGATGATCCTTTCCAGCGACCGGGATTTTACGATCTGGCCCAAGGCGGGGACGAAGCTGACGGTGGACCTGGACGCAACGCGGATTGTGTTGCCGGTGGTTGGCGGGGCAGGGGCGTTTGTTAAAGCCTCCGGTGGATAGCAACGAAGACCCCAATCTAAAAGCATCAAAGACGTGTCTTCCCCCTTGATGGGGGAGGCTGTGAGCGTAGCGAACAGGGAGGGGGTGCCACTCACGCAAGTCTCCGTTGCATTCGCTGCTGTTGTGCACAGGGATATGAGAACGGCTTCCCCTCACCCCTGACGCTTGACCATCTCCCCGATCCAGATGGGGGCGAAGGGGGACGTGCAGCCTTTTGACACCGGATAATCCTTGAACGCTCCGATCTTTTCGGCGATGGCGATGGCGCGAGGCCGCAGCTCGGGGAAGTTGATCCCGATCTCGGCGAGGCAGTGGTTCATCGGCCACTGCGACATGGGCGGCACGCTTCCCATTTCGCGTTCGATCCTATCGAGCAGCCCGACAACGTCCAGCCCGTCGGGGGATTTGGCGATGCGCTCGGCGGTGAGACTCCATCCCGCCCGGACCAGCATTCGATGATCAGAGGCCATCCACTTTTGGCGCAGCTCTTCCTTCTGCGGGTGTTGCTTCACGACATAGGAGACCAGCCAGTCGGCAAGCTGGGAGAAGATCACCGTCTCGGAAAAGGGCACCGAGGCGACCATTGCCTCAAGCTCGTCCGCCGACAGCTCTTTGGGCTTCATCAGCTGCGTGGCGAGGAGCTGGGCTTCCCAGTGGCCCGTCTCCCACAGCTGCTTTGCCAGCTCGGGGTTGAGCTTGATCTCCTTCGCAATCTTGCGCAGATCGCCCATCTTGACGCCGAACTGGTTCTCGGTCGCCCCGTTACGGAGGTTGATCTTCTTCAGCTTCTCGTCGCCCATCGACTCCAGCCGGGCCATCACTTCTTTGACTGTCATGGGGGGATTGTACTCCGGTCCGGCCGGACGTATGACTCCTTGCAAGATCAACGACCGAAGGCATTCCGAGACCCTGCTCTTGGCGTTCTACTGCCCTCACCCTATTCTCCGACCAACTCAACCAAACGATCTGCCCAGAGCCACGGCGACTCAACATCTGTATGCCGGACGTAAACGTGCGCATCTTGCCCAACCGACTTCAGGCGTGCCGCCCAAGACTTTAGGTTGGCATCTGAATATTCGGTTTTCCTCAGCCGCACATAAAGGTGGTCGGCGGTTTCACGAATGACAGCGTCGGCATCGTCGGTGTCGTCGGCAACCCAAGCCACCGCATGCTTTTTCAGCAAGGTTTCCGTCTCTGGGGTTTGCCATGACGGATGCCGAAACTCAACCGCCCACCGCAGCGTCGGTCGATGCGGAATGCCCGCCAAAAACGCCTCCAAAACATCCAGGTTGGCGGCAAAGTTGGGCGGCAATTGGATCAAAGTCGGCCCCATCATGCCTTTGGCTTCCAGCTCTGCCAAAGGCTTCAAAAACTCCTCAACGACGGGCAGGCTTTCAGGCTTCAACCTCTTGAAGTGGGTCACCGACTGGTTCATTTTTGGGGAAAGGTGGAAGCTCGGCGGGCACTCTTTGATGATCTTGGCGGCGGTGGATTCGGCTGGCATCGACCGGAACATCCCAACGCCTTCCACCGTCCCGTACCGGCTGGCATAAAAGGTCAGATATTTGGACTTCGCCAGTCCAGGCGGATAGAAAAGCCCCTCACCCTGCCACTCTGGGTACGCATACCCTGACATCCCGACGCGAATCTCTGCCATGAGGGAAGTGTGGCATGGGAGAGGTGATTGGAGATCGGAAATCGGAAGGTGTAAATCCAAAATCCAAAATCGCAAATCCCGAAGGATTTTGGTGGAGGCAAGGGGGCTCGAACCCCTGACCTCTTGCATGCCATGCAAGCGCTCTCCCAGCTGAGCTATGCCCCCACACGAAGGAATCCTATTGTGGCCCATGCCGGAATCCGGCGTCAAGAAGGGCCCGGAAGCTGCTCAGACTCCCCTCCTTCCATTTTTTTCGGAAATGGAGGGAGGGGCTGGGGGAGGGAGGTCCCCAGAATTCTCCTTGCTCCTTACGGCCCTTACTTCCTTCATTGAACAATACCCACCTTGTCCGACACTCAAAAGTTACAAAAACCGAAACGCGGCGCGGTCCGAAAGGTCTGACCTGCGGGAGAAGAAGACAATGAGAGGGGCTTTACTTTTACCATTGCTAGCTACTTTTGCCATCGTGGCAACAGGACAACATCCAGGAGGCGCAGGGTATTTCCCGCCCGCCGATAGACAAACACCGGGCAGCATGGAAATCGTCGGCCCGGACGGAAAAATGCTCGGCATGTGCCCGTTGAAGAAGACGGACGTCCAGGCCGATATTGCCGGTTACGGAGCGCGCGTCAACGTGCGCCAAACCTTTACCAACCCATCAATAACGCCCATCGAGGCAATCTACACCTTCCCGCTACCCCATGACGCCGCCGTGGATCGGATGAGCCTGCGGATGGGCGACCGCGTCATAAACGCCGTCATCAAAAAGCGCGAGGAGGCACGAAAGATTTACGAAACCGCCAAGAATCAAGGACGCGTGGCGGGATTGCTCGACCAGGAACGACCAAACATCTTTACGCAGTCGGTGGCAAACATCATGCCTGGCGCGACGATTGAGGTCGAGATCAGCTACGTGCAGATTTTGAAGTATGAGGACGACAAGTTCGAGTTTGTCTATCCGATGGTCGTGGGCCCGCGCTTCCTCGGCAACGCTCCCGATCCCGGCAAGATCAGCCCGCCGACCGCACCCCCGGGAGTGCGCGTCGGAACGGACATCACGCTCAAGGTGAACCTCGACGCGGGCACGGCCCTGGGCAAGATCGAGTCAGAGCTGCACCAGGTCACAACGCAAAAGAACGGACCGAACAAGGCGGCTATCACCCTCGCGAAGAAGGACGAGATTCCCAATCGCGACTTCATTCTGCGTTACTCCGTGGCTGGAAACCAGATTCAAGATGCTTTCCTCACTCACGCCGATGCAGACAAGGGCGGTTTCTTTACGTTGATTCTGAACCCGCCGAAGATTCCGGCTCCCGATCAAATCGCCCCAAAAGAGGTGATCTTCGTGATCGACCAGAGTGGGAGCCAAAGCGGATTCCCCATCGACAAATCCAAAGAGCTGACCAAGAAGCTGATTAGAACGCTGAACCCGAACGACACCTTTACCGTGCTCGGCTTTAGCAACGACGTAAAGTACCTCTGGAAGACGCCGCAGAAGGCTTCGGGCCAGTTGCTTGAGGTTGCCGACAAGTTCATAGGCGACCTCCAGGCCAATGGCGGTACGCAGCTCTACGCAGCGGTTCAGGCCGCTCTCAACGTGGTTGAGGATTCCAGTCGCTTGCGCCTTGTCGTCTTCAACACCGACGGCTATGTGGGCGATGAAAGCCGGATCATCGGCTCAATCGAAGCACGAAGCGGCAACACCCGAATGTTCACTTTCGGGATCGGCAACAGCGTCAACCGTTTCCTCATCGACGAGATGAGCCGAGCCGGGCGTGGCGATGCCGAAGTGGTCACACTGGCTGCCGATTCGGACAAAGCAGTCGAACGGTTTGTCCAGCGCACCCAGAACCCGATTCTTACCGACATCACGGTAAAGGTGGAGGGTGTTCCGATCTTCGATGTAACGCCCCGCGCCATTGAAGACGTTTTCAGCGCCAAGCCGGTGGTCATTACCGGACGCTACACCCAGGCCGGACGTGGAAGCATCACGGTCACCGGCAAGCTTGGTGGCGAGCCGTGGACACGCGTCATTCCCGTCACTTTTCCCGAGCGGGATCAAGACGGTTCCGCCATCTCGACGCTTTGGGCTCGACGTCACGTCGGCGACCTTCAGGGTCAGATGATGATGGCGCAGTGGCAAAACAGAGACTTCAAGCAGTTCGTCACCGAGATCACAAACATCGGGCTGCGCTATGGAATCATGACGGAGTACACGTCGTTCGTTGCCGTTGAGCAGCGAGTGGTGAACGTCGGCGGCAAGCAGATCACGGTCGATGTGCCCGTGAATATGGCCGATGGCGTGGATATGGGCAGCGGCGAAATGGATCGCCGTCTATCGCCTGGTCAAGGGCTTGTATCGACCGGAGCAACTCTTAAGGGTCTCGCGCGCGGCGGCGGTGGCACAGGCGGTAGCACAGGCGGGGGTGGCTTCGGTGGTGGAGGTTCTGGCCCACCCGCAACCAGTTCTGCCGACAAATCGGTAGGAGGCAACGTAGCCTACATCGGCTATGACCCATCCGACAACTCGATCGTCGTCAGAGAGAACTACGATCTGGCAAAGGCTCTCAGGGAGAACCCCGACCAGGTTATCGAGATCGCCGGAATGGTCAAGCCCGAGTCGATGGCAAAGCTGGTCGCCAAGCTCACCCCTGCCGACCGCGAGAAGTTCTATTACATCACACGTGTTAGCAAAGAGCTCCGCGACATGAAGCCGGAGGATAAGGCGATGGTTTACATCACCTGCTCGGAGGAAGCCTCCAATCTCCTCGGCAAGAACCTGACAAGTTCGGCAACCATCGACCACCCTGCCGTCACCGGCAAGAAGCTGGTGATTGCTGAAGTCACAGTCGAACGCCTTAAGAGCATCGCGCAGCACAAAGGAATCGACTCGATTGTGAAGCGGCAATAAGAAACGGCCCCTCCTTGTCTAAGTCGAAGACTTGATGAGGAGGGGTTCCTCCTTCCCAATTCATCGCTGCCTTCCATGCCTCAATCCTCCTTAGAATTGAGGCTACACATGGATGCTCGTACAGCCTAAACCGGAGGAACGGCTGAGGCACAAACACTGGACACTCGAAAACCCAAAATCTAAAATCCGAAATCCCGATCACCCCAGCCCCAGCCATCCAACTGCATCCTCAAGATTCGCATACGTTCGCAGTCCGGGCGGCAGGTTGGCGAGGATACTTTCGCCATACGGTTTCGTTCGCAAACGGGGATCAAGCAGCACAATCAGCCCCCGATCATCGTCTTGCCGGATCAACCGCCCCACCCCTTGCCGCACGATCATCTTGGCCATCGGCAGCGAATAGCTAAAGAAAGGATCGCGGCCTTGACTGGCGAGCCATGCGTTGCGGGTGACTTGCGGAGGGTCGATGGGGACCTCAAAAGGCACCCGCACCAGCACCACGCAGGACAGCGTTTCTCCTGGCGCGTCGAACCCGGTCCAAAACGAACGCACCGCAAAGAGCGAAGAGTGTATGTTCTTCTTGAACCGCTCTCCGACCGATGCGGCCCCACTCATGCGCTGCATATAAACCGGGAAGTCGGCACGAACATCAAGCATGCTGTGCACCATCTCCATCTCGCGCCGACTGTGGAACAGCGCGAGAGTGCGTCCCTGCATCAGGTTGATGATGTGCGATAGCTCACGAGCGATCGCCATGTGATATTCAAGCTCTCGGGCTTCGCGTCGAGCAACGGTCGGGTCGGGAATGCTGTTCGCGGGGGGCAGGTACAGCGCGGCCTGGGTGTCAAAATCGAACGGCGAGGGGAGGATTTCTGAAAAATCTAGGCTTAGCCCAACAAGGTCTTGGTAGAACTCAAACGAGTCGTCGAGCGCAAGGGTTGCCGACATTGAAACGCTCGGCGTCTTGCTCCAAAGCAACTCCGTAAGCGGGCCCGCCAGACCGATGACGTCGTGCCGTAGCCTCGCCCCCGCCGGAGAGTCTCCCACGTAACTGACAGACACACCTTCCGGCGTAAAGATGCGATTGCAGCCGAACGCAAAGTCCTCGATGTAAAGCCGATAGTTGCGGATCGCCTCCGTTGCCTCATCGATCACGGTTTTGGGCAGCCGCTCCTCGTCTCGCCAGCGTTCGGTCATCCGCCCCGACTCTTTGAAGTAGTGCATCGCTAAATCGCCAGAAGCCGCTGCCAAATCTTGGGCAAGCTCCAAATGTTCGTGGGTCATGCTGTCTTTGATGCGCTGGATCTGCTCAAGCTCGGACGGCGCAGCGGTGAGAATCCCCGGGCGGCCAAGCTGTTGCGAATACTTTTGAAGGTCGCCCTGGATCTTTGAAAACTCAACCCGAAATCCCTCACAAAGCGCCTGCCAAAATTTGCCCTCACCGGCTTGGATTGCGGTCTCCACCACCGCCGTCTCCATCCTCGTCGCCAGGCCCATCATCAGCCCGATGGAGCGCTCGCTCAGTTCAAATTCGAGCGCGCTGGCGGCGGCGTTTGGGAAGTCGTGGGCTTCGTCGATGATGAGGAAATCGTATTGCCCCAGCATCCCGACCTCGCCCTTGGAAACCCTTTTCAGGCGTGCATCCTGCACGACAACGCTGTGATTGGTGATCACGATGTGGGCTTTTTCTGCTGTGCGTCTGGCCTTGTAGTAGTAGCACGAGTTGTACAGTGGGCACAGCCTTGAAGGGCATACCGGGGGGACGGTGATCTCCTGCCAAAGCTTGAACTGGTCACGTGTGGGGAGCTTTACCAAAGCACGAAATTCGCTCTCGATCCCCAGCTTGGCCTCTCTTTGAAACTCGCGCAAGGCTGCCGCGTTCAAAGGGTTGATCTCGGCTTGGCAGGCATATCGCTGCCGCCCAATCAGGAATTGGGTCTTGATATCCGGCTCTTCAAAGAGGCTCATCGCAAGCGGCAAATCCTTGCGCCAGTACTGCTCGGCAAGGACGTTGGTGTAGGTGGCGATGACGATGCGCTTGCCCGATTCGGCGGCGTGGGCAATGGCAGGAATCAGCGCGGACAGAGACTTTCCAAGGCCGGTGGGAGCCTCAAATGCGCCGGTGGCTTTGCCTTCGATGCAGTCGGAGATGAGATAGGAGAGTTGGATTTGGTTTTCCCGCTCGACAAACCCCGGAAGCGCCTTGAGCCGCTCATAAGCTTCCTGAATAGTTTGGTGAGCGTTGCCCATGCGGGATAGTTTGGCACTGAATAGCTGTCGGCGATCAGCTAAGGAATGCCATAATTCTCCGCATGTCCACCGCCCTGATGGCCACGTCTCTCCCGAACCTGCCTCCGCCCCGAAAAGGCAAGGTCCGCGAAGTGTACGATCTGGGCGATCAGCTCCTCTTCATCGCCTCCGACCGCATCTCCGCATTCGACGTTATCATGGCGAACGGCATCCCCGACAAGGGGCGCGTTCTTACCCAAATCAGTGCATTCTGGTTCGATAAGCTTCAACATATCGTTCCTCACCACATGATCAGCATCGACCCCGTGGAGATCGCCTCCAAGGTCGAAGGATTTGGGCCGGATCTGTACGGACGAAGTATGTTGGTCAAAAAAGCCAAGACCGTACCGGTGGAATGCGTTGCTCGTGGCTACATCACCGGATCGCTCTTCAAAGAGTACAAAAGGCTTGGCCCCGACGTCCACGGACTCAAACTACCCACCCGGCTTGTCGACGGCTCCCAGCTCCCAGAACCGATCTTCAGCCCCGCCAGCAAGGCCGAAACCGGGCACGACGAGAACATGAGCTTTGCCGAGATGATCAACGTTTTAGGCCGAGAAACCGCCGAGCAGCTTCGGGACTGGACACTAAAGCTCTACACAGAAGCCTCCGAGTACACGGCCACGAAAGGGCTTATCCTCGCCGATACGAAGTTCGAATTTGGAGTGACGGATGATGGGATCATTCTCATTGATGAGGTGCTGACCCCCGACTCGTCGCGCTTTTGGGAGGCATCTTCCTACGATCCGGGCGGACCCCAGGCCAGCTACGACAAGCAGTTTGTCCGCGACTATCTGGAAAAGTTAGATTGGGATAAGACACCCCCTGGCCCAGAGCTGCCAGACGAGATCGTGATGAAAACGCGAGAAAAGTATCTGGAGGCGTTCCGGCGCATCACTGGACGAGAGTTCTCAGCGCTTTAACCCCCGGCCCCTCTGCGAACTCTGCGCCTCTGTGTGAAACATGACCCAGCTTGCCGCCTATTTCGTTGTTTGGCAACGCACCGTTAGAACGCCAAGCTCCCTCTTTGCGCCAAACTAGAGCCCATGCGAGCAGAATCCCTCGACTTTTTCAAAGAGATCGTCAACACGCCGTCTCCGTCCGGCTATGAAGAACACGCGGCGGAGGTTTACCGCCAATACTGCAAAGACTTCGCCGACAAGATTCACACCGACGTCCACGGAAATGTCTGGGCGATCGCTAACCCCGACGCCGAGATGAAGATTATGCTCGCCGGGCACATGGATGAGATCGGCTTCATCGTCCACTACATCGACGATCAGGGAATGCTCTATTTCAGCACCATCGGCGGACACGACAGCGCGATCATCGTTGGTCAGCGAGTGTGGATTCACGGCAAAGAGCGAGTCCCCGGGGTGATTGGACGCAAAGCCATTCACTTGCTGGAAGACGACGAGCGCAAGAAGAAGCCCGAGGTGAAGGATTATTGGATCGACATCGGCGCATCCAACCGCGAAGAGGTCGAGAAGTTGATCAGCCTTGGCGACGTGGCAACGTATCAGTGGGAGTATCAGGCTCTAATGGGCGACCGCGCCGTAGCCCGAGGGTTTGACAACAAGATGGGCTCCTTTATCGTGGCCGAGGCACTGCGGTTGCTCAAAAAGAAGGGCGGGCTGGATAAGAACGTCGGTGTTTACGCCGTTGCCACGGTACAAGAAGAGATCGGCCTGCGCGGCGCGCGGACGGCAAGCTACGGAATCGGCGCACAAACTGGCCTCGCCGTAGACGTAAACCACGCCATCGACTATCCCGGCCTCAGCAAGTCCCGCTACGGTCAGTTGGACGTTGGGAAGGGGCCGTCGGTCATGCGGGGAGCCAACACGAACCCGATCACTTTTAAGCTGCTTCTGGACGGCGCAAAGAAAGAGAAGATCCCCTATCAGGTGGATGTTGCGGCGGGCGGGACGGGCACCGACGGCAACGCGATGCAGCTCAACATGGGCGGCATGGCGGTCGGGATTCTGGGCGTGGCGCTGCGGTATATGCACACGCCTTGCGAGCTGCTTTCGATCACCGACGTCGAGGACTGCGCCCGGCTGATGGCGGCATATTGTCGACAGGTGAAGCCGGACACGGACTTTACGCCGAGAATTATGTAGAGAAGAAAGGGTTGTAAAGGGGTAAGGATTGTAAGGCGTGGGGTCGTAAGATGTCACCCTCCCGCTCGGCGCGGTGGGGGGTGGCAAAGATAACTGAAAGTCTCTTTCCCTCTTCAAGCAAAGCCGGATGGAGACCGTTGCGTGCCCGACGAGTCCTTTTAGAGAATCGCCCTGCCCTTACAACCCTTACCCCTTACAATCCTTACATTCCCAGCAAGTTGTAGAATAATCCCATGCTTGCCTTCGCTCTCATGCTTCTCACCCAGACCGCTGAAGCTGACCTTGCCGTCATCAACGCCAAAGTCTGGACCGACGGAAGCCTGCAAACCGCTGACTGCATTGGCTCTAAGAATGGGCGCATCATCTTCGTCGGCAAGCGATCAAACCTGATTCTCGCAGAAGGGGCCAAAACCGTCGACGCCAAAGGCGCCGTTGTGATCCCTGGCCTGATCGACTCCCATGCGCACCTCATGGAGGGCGGCATCAGACTGAGCGAGCAGTTGAACCTGCGCGGTGCAAAGAGCAAAGAAGATTTTATTCGTCTCGTCCGTGAGTTCAATGCCAAGCTCCCCGCAGGAAAATGGCTCCTCGGTTATGCGTGGTCGGCGGAGAGCTGGCCCGGGGCTCCGCAGCCCACGAAGGACTGGATCGACAGTTTCACAGGGGACCGTCCGGTGGTTCTTAGGCGGATGGACGGCCATAGCCTCGTCGCCAACTCCGCCGCGCTAAAGCTCGCCAAGATCGATAAGGATGGCCCGGCCGACCCTCCGGGTGGAGTGATCGACCGCGACCCCGTCACCAAAGAGCCGACCGGAATGCTGCGCGAGACCGCGATGGGCCTCATCAAGATGCCCAACACCACGCTCGAAGACCAATACCAGGGGTTTCTCGCGGCTGTCAAAGAGGCCAACCGCTACGGTGTGACGGCAGTGAGCGACATCTCAAGTCCGGGCAATGTCGGGCTGTACCAGCGCTACTACAAAACTGCTGAGCCCTCATTAAGGGTGGGATTCTATAGCCGCACCGACTGGGGACAGGCCTTTGCAACGCTCAAAAACACACCCCGAATTCCAGGCTGGTTCTTCCCGAACGGGGTGAAAGCGTATATGGACGGCTCGCTCGGATCCCGAACCGCTTTCATGCACAATCCTTTCACCAAGCCGCTCGAAAACCAGGCTCAAGACTGGCGCGGCGTGCCGATGCCAGGCGCGGTCGATGGCACTTACGCCAAGCGTTTTGTCGAAGCGGGCGAGCTGGGGCATCAGGTGATCGTCCACGCCATCGGCGACCAGGCCAATCACGACGTGCTCGACCTGTTTTCAAAGGTTCCAAAGCTCAACGGCAAGCGGTTCAGGATTGAGCACGCGCAGCACTTGCTCCCTGCCGACATCCCCCGCTTCGGCCAGCTTGGCGTCATCGCCTCGATGCAGCCGTATCACAAGGCCGACGACGGCCGGTACTGCGACGACATCATCGGCCACGAACGCAGCGAGTCGAGCTATGCCTACCGCAGCCTATTGAAGTCGGGAGCGAGGCTAGCTTTCGGGTCGGACTGGCCTGTGGTCACCATCGACCCTTGGGCCGGGATCGATGCGGCGGTACGCTCCGTCATCCTCACGGGCAAGGTGTGGGTGCCCGAGCAGGCGATCACCATCGACGAAGCCCTGGATGCCTACACTCGCGGTGGAGCCTACGCGATGTATATGGAGAACGAGGTCGGGCGGCTGGCGATCGGCTACCACACCGATTTTGTGGTCCTGAACAAGTCGCCCTTTGAAAAGGGTGTGGACTTCCGAACCGTCAAGC
This sequence comes from Fimbriimonadaceae bacterium, assembly GCA_019638775.1. Taxonomy (NCBI): domain Bacteria; kingdom Bacillati; phylum Armatimonadota; class Fimbriimonadia; order Fimbriimonadales; family Fimbriimonadaceae; species Fimbriimonadaceae bacterium. Next base: position 1,127,734 of record JAHBTD010000001.1, read on the forward strand.
CGAAAGCGGTCTATGTGGCTGGACGGTTGGTTTTTGGGGGGTAGTCGCCTCTGCTGACAACGGCCTCAGCACGGCTGCTACCCGCCCTTCTGCTCAACCTGCGACTCCACCTCATCAAGCGGATCGTACCAATCTTTAGGAGCCTCGGCGCGATGCCCCATCGTCCCGCGCAAACGCTTCAACCGCTCCTGGATCGGCGGGTGGGTGCTAAAGAGGCTCGCCCCGCCGGAATTCAGCTTCATCGGGTTGACGATGTACATATGTTGGGTAGCGCGATTGGCCGACTCCAGATGCTCGTGATCCCCGCTGATCTTCTCCAGCGCCCGCGCAAGGCCCTCAGGGTAGCGGGTGAGTTCGGCAGCGGTGGCGTCGGCAAGAAACTCCCGCTGACGGCTTACCGCCAGCTCTAGCAGCTTGGCAAACAGCGGAGCAAGGATAGCCAGCAAGATCGCCAACACCATGAAGATGATGGCGCTGTTGTCATTGCTGTTGCCGCTGCCGCGGCTCCGGCGTCCCCCACCGTACCAAAGTGAGCGCCGAAGACCATCGGCAAACAGGGGGATTAAGCCGGCAACCATCGCAATCGTGGTCATAAACCGAATGTCGTAGTTTCGGATATGGCCAATCTCGTGCGCCATCACCCCTTGAAGCTCTTCACGGTCGAGTTTGGCGATGATGCCGGTAGTAAACACAACGACAGCGCGGTTGGGATCGGGCCCGGTGGCAAAGGCGTTTGGCGCCGAATCGTCGATCACCATCACCTTGGGAACGGGAATTCCCGCCGCGATCGCCATCTCCTCGGCGACGTTGTTCAGCACTCGGTGCTCCTCACCGGTGGCCTCGCGAGCACCCGACATTGTTAGGATGATCTTGGAGCCTGCATAGCGGGCAACCAACGCCACAATCAGCCCCAAAAGCGCGGCTCCGCCTGCGCCCAGAGGCCAATACTCCGGCTTGTAAAGGCCAGCCGTAGTCGCCCCAATGCCCGCCAGCAAAATGACAAGAAAGGTGGCGTAGATGAAGCTCGCGCGCTTATTCGCTGCGATCTGTTCGTGAAGGGATCGTCTCATACCCGGCTTAGTCCTATACGGCTAAACGTAAAGCAGAGGTTCAGCGTTGCCCACGAATCATAAGATTTCGGGTCGCTTATCGATCCATCCCGCAAGGTCGGCGATAGAATGTCCATCGCGGGACTTGCGTTTGCCCTCATAGAGCATCCGGTCGGCCCGAGAAACGATATCTGCCACACCCTCCGAGCTATGAGCCCAGCCAACAGACACATGAACTGGAATCTTGTTGCCATCCACCGGCAAATAGAACTGCAGACGGTCACGCAATCGCTTGGCGATCTGTTCCGTTCGCTCGGGGGTGGCGTCGGCAAGCAGCACGACGAACTCATCGCCACCGAGCCGAGCCACGATATCGGAGCTACGAACTAACTGTTCAAGCTTGTTTACGACTTCGACGAGCACGCGATCACCAGCCGGATGACCGTACGTGTCGTTCACCTGTTTGAAGAAGTCGAGGTCGATGGCCACCACGCCAAATGGAGCCTTTTCGGCTTCCTCCGTCAGGTTCTCCAAAACCGTGTCAAAAGTCAGTCGGTTCGCCGCACCCGTTAGGGCGTCGATGCTGGCGAGTTTCGCCATCTTTTGAACCTCGCTCACAAGCCGTGAGTGAAGTGCATGTTCGGCGGTGATGTCCGTGATGATGTCGATCGTTCCAGCAACGTGCCCTTCCGAATTCAAGGTGGGGCAGGTAGAAACAAGTGCATTGCGACGGATACCGCTCTTGGTCAAGAACTCCGCTTCAAAATTCGCACAGGTCTCTCTCGCCGTCACCGACTTCAAGTCGGTTCCGACCATAAACTGACTGGCGTGAGCCCCGATCACTTCCGACTCTTCGTACTCGAGCCATTGCGCCAGATACGGGTTGCATTCCACCACGATTCCTGTGTCGTCGAGCTGCCAAATCCCCTGCCGGATGTTGCGAATGATGAACTCGTATTCGTTGAGACGCGCCTGCACGTCGGTCTGCCTGAGCATCTCAGCGGGGGCATCTTCCGCTGTCACAAGGACCGCTTCAACTTTGCCGTCCTCACCCTCTAGCGGCTTCAGCTTTAGAAGCTCAGGTAAGTCGCTTCGGTTGATGTCGTGCAGGAATTCAATCGCTTCGCCTGACAGCCCACGCCCAAGTTTGTTAAGGTACGGCTCGTCCAGCGTTTCGAGGAATGTGGAAAGGTTTTTGCCGAACTCGCCGCCAGACAGCAGAACGCGTCCGTCACGATGAACGATCGCGACGGCACGATAAAGGCTGCTCAGCACAGCCCAAGCTTCCGAATTGTAGAGGTTTTGTAGCCTCATCTTTCCAATAACGCTCAATACTGTTAGACGCCTAATGGTGCCCGACAGAGTAGAAAAGGCGGAATTTGGCCTAATTGGCGCAAGGAAAGATACCTACGTATTTGACCAGGCCTGGGCCCCTCGCCCTCTATCGGCGCAGGCTCTCAAGCTCTTTGGCGAACTTCTCCGCCACGACTTTTCGCTTGACCTTGAGCGAAGGAGTAAGTTCGCCACTCTCGACGCTGAAGCTTGCGTCCACAAGGACCCACTTCTTCACGCGTTCAAAATCTGCCGAGTCCTTGTTGACCTTTTCCATCTCGTCCTTTATGAGCTTCTTCACCGCATCAAGTTCAGCCATCTGGTGCTCACTTGGGGCTTGCATCCCCTTCGACTCAATCTCAGCTTTGATCTTCTCGAAGTTCGGAACGATCAGCGCGTAGCAACATTCGCTACCGTCACCGAAAACCACGGCTTCCGCAATGTACGCGCTCTCTTTGATCTTGTTCTCAATCGGCTGTGGAGCAACGTTCTTTCCATTGGCAAGGACAAGAATGTCCTTTTTCCGGTCGGTGATCTTGAGGTGTTTGCCCTCCCAAGCGCCGATGTCCCCTGTGTGGAACCAGCCGTCGCTGTCGATGGCGGCGGCAGTCTCTTCTGGGAGGTTGTAGTAGCCGAGCATGACGCTACGGCCGCGCACCAAGATCTCCCCATCTTCGGCAAGCTTGACTTGCACGTCCTTGATCGGCATGCCCACCGTCCAATATTTGTTGTCGTCCGGGTGGTTGACACAGGTCGCGGCAGTGGTCTCCGTCAGGCCATACCCCTGCAAAACGTTCAGCCCCATCGCCATATAAAACTCGGCGACGTGCTGTGGCAAAGCAGCCCCGCCTGAAACGAAAAAGCGAATCCGGCCTCCTGTCTTCTCGCGAATCTTGCTCCCGACAACCTTGTCGAGCACGCCAGCTACCGGGGCAAATCCACCCCGCGCCCGAGTGACGCCTTGGCTGAGTGCGAGATTGAATAGCTTTTGTTTGAGCCCCGACTGCTTCTTGACGCCATCCAAAATTTTCTCTCGCGTGGCCTCCAAGAATCGAGGGACACACAGCACGATGGTGGGCTTGACCTTGACCATGTCGCTCGCCAGGGAGGCGAGGTTCTTGGCGTATCCAATGCAAGCGCCCTTCGAAATCGGTAGGGCCTGCCCGGCAAAGCGCTCAAACACGTGCGACATCGGAAGGAAGCAGAGGAAAGTGTCGTTCTCGTCGATCGGCAAACACTCTTTGATCTCCGAGCAGAGCCACGTGATCGCCCGGTGAGGCAGCATCGCACCCTTAGGCTGCCCTGTTGTCCCGCTCGTGTAAATGAACGTGGCGACCTCCTCAGGGTCCACTGCATCAATATGGGCATTCCAGTCTTCAAGACTTAGCTCGATTCCTGGCCTTTTAGAGATCTCGTCCAACGAACCCTCAGCGCCGCGCAAGAGCGTTGTTTGAACTCCAGCCATGCCCTTTGTCTTAGCTGACTGGTCGGTATTGCCCGCAATCACGATCTTTGCCCCGCAATCGCGAACGATGTATTGAGCTTGATCCGCGGGCAACGTGGGATAGATCGGCACGAGGATTACACCGAGCGACTGACATCCCCAGTCCGTCAAAGCCCACTCGTAGCAGTTATCGCTCTGGAGACAAATCCGGTCGCCCTTCGCCAATCCCAGACTCTTGAGCGCGCCTGCATACTGCCGCACGAGCTCGCCGAGTTGAGTGTAGGTTATCGAGCGGAAGTCGGAGCCCTCGGGAACGCGCATCGCCACGCGCTCCGGCCATCGTTGGATCGACTTACGAAGCATCGCTCCCATAGACAGGAGTTCGACGTTAGTGACAGGCTCTTGTACGGTGCTCATCATTGTCTCCATTGACATCTCAAAGAAACCAAACCGTTTCAACCTTAGCCGATCCACCCTGAAAATTGGTACCTGAATGGCGATCCGCTAACGGACATCAGCTATCTTTGCCCTTGGTTTCACAATCGCTTACGGCTGCTCACTCTCAGCACCCAGCTACCTAGAGCAGAGACCGTTCCTTCACCATAAAATAGTACGACACCAAAGCCGCCGCAAGCTCTTGCGGCTCGGCATCGATGCTGTGGACTCCGGCCGACTGCAACCGCGTTCCTGCACGCTGCCGGTCGCCGGTGAAGCTTAGAGCCGCGGCCTTGAAGTAAAGATCGTTCAGCTCAAAAACGCCCCTTTCCGCCGACTCCTTGAGCCTCGGGTCGCTCACCCGGGTCAGAAGGGTCAAGTGCCGTCTTGCCATCGGCCCGAGCGCCGTCACAAGATCCTTCGCCTGGTCCTCGTCCTCCGCATCGGTGAACGCCACCACCAACGACCGCCGCTTCCATCGTGTCGCAAGATAGCTAAAGGCCATGATCTGATCACTCTCGACCGGTTCCGCCATGATGTTGTGAATCGCTTCGATGATGATCCCAACTTGGTTGCGGCCCTTCTTGGGGGGGATATACCGGCGAACGGTATCTGCGTATACGAGGAGACCCACCTGATCACCTGCCACCTGAGCGGCATGAGCCAGCATCAAACACGCATCCAGAGCATGATCTAGCTTGGAAACGCCGTTGACCTCGCTGAGCATCTTGCGCCCGATGTCCAGTACGATGATCACCGATTGATTCCTCTCGGTTTCGTACTGCCGCACAACCAGTTTGCTGCGTCGAGCCGAGGCTTTCCAGTCGATTTTGCGGTAGTCGTCGCCCTCGGTATAGTCGCGCAGGCTCTCGAACTCCGACCCCAACCCCCGGATTGCCGTTTTACGAATACCCATCTGGTTGAGCTTTCCTCGCTGCTTGAGAAGGTCAAACTCACGCAGCGCCAAGACGTTGGGATACACACGTACGGGCTGGCCCGTGCCGAGCCGAACGATCCGGTCGACCAACCCAAACGGACAACGCAGCTTCAGATAAGAACCACGAAAGAAATCGCTCCCGCGCTCGGGTGGCGTGATGTGATAGTCCAAAGACATCGCTCGCCCCGGCTCCAAGTCCATTGGGAACTCTTTCTCAGTTGTCGTAAATGCCAAAGGTGGCTCATCCCGAAAGACCCCTCCGATTTTCTCTACACCCTCGTTCTCGATGAGAACCTCAACTCGGTTCGGCACTCGAACAGAGAGCACGGGGTCAAACTTCCGCCGAATGCGAAGGGTCTTGGTATCGGGGGCAAGCCGGAAACTGATCACTGCAGCAAGCAGAAGGCCGAAGTTGTAAGCCCAAATCGCCCACCCGTACCCGAACACGGCAAACAGGGCCGCCAAAGGCACACCCAGGACAAACAGGAACCAAAGTCGCCGTGTCGGAACCATTGCGGTTCATTTTGCCGGAAGTTGAACAGTGAATCCAATCGACAGTGAAAGAAAATAGGGGAGCCTTCTGCATTTATGGAGATCGCGACTGCAGCCGGGTAGCATTTCTGTATGGCCCAAGAGGTCGCGCTGTTAAGCCCGGAAAAAACGATTGTCACGTACCGCCTAGCCGGGATCGGCTCGCGTGCGCTGGCGAACATCCTCGACGTGATCATTGTCTGGGTAACCCTTACCGTCCTGGTCTCGATCATCGCGCTGGCTGGCGGACTGATGGGTGTTTTTGCCTCCAGCATCTTTGAGGCGATCTTCATGATCCTTGCGTTTGCGGGTCCCCTCCTCTACTTCATTCTGTTTGAGGGGCTTTGGAACGGGCAAACGATTGGCAAAAAAGCTGCAGGGATTCGCGTTCGCATGGTGGACGGCACAGCCGTGCGCTTTGGGTCGGCTGTCGGACGTAACCTGATGCGCGCTGCCGACTTCCTCCCGTTTGGATACTTCGCCGGAGTCATCGCGATGTTTACGAATCCGCGAAGCCAGCGTATCGGCGACCTCATATCGGGCACCATCGTCGTCTACGAACGGACAGCGCCCGTTCGATTCACGGTTGCACCCCATGCCGTCGCTACCCACCCTCTCGAAAACTCCGTCGGAGAATTGAAGGGGATGACCATGGAGGAGTATCTTGCTCTGCGTCGATTTTGTGACCGCTTCCCCGAACTCTCCACAAACATTCAAAACAAGATGATTGAAGAGGTCTGGAAGCCCATCGCCCGAACGCGCGGAATACCGGAGCTCGCAAACGTCCATCCGATCTATGTTGCAGAGGCCGCTGTCATGCGCTACGGAAGAACACACGGATTGTTATGACAACCTGTGGATTGTCGGTGGAAAGAGTGGATTCTTAAGAATGTGTCGAAAACTAGAGGTATCAAAGTTATACAGAACGTCGATATTCCACACGTTTATCCACACACGCCAATAGGGGCAATACACTGGATTTAAGTTCAAATATGGGCCAAATCCTAGACACGGGACTCACGGTGAACCTGGTTTTCCACATTTTAGGTTCCCGTTAACAGTAAATATAAATTCTCATGCTAACAAGGAGTGATTATAAGAAGGATGGGGATATCCGACCGCCGCCACGCCTTGCGGGGCTGGAACGAATCTCCGTGTCAGGATTCCGAAACTACGCCCATCTTTCTGTCGAGCTATCGCCCGAGTTCAATATCGTTGTCGGACCCAATGCCCAAGGCAAGACGAACCTTCTTGAAGCCATCTATCTTGCCGCGACTGGACGGATTCTGCGGGGTTCCAAGGACGTTGAGGCCATCCGTGAAGGTGATGAGAAGTTTCACGTCTCGGTCAAGCTCCTCGAGACGGGAACCGAGATTGCCGTTAGGCTGGAACGTGGTTCTCGAAAGCGAGCATCCCTGAACGGTGCCGACCTTCCCCGTGCCTCCGACATCCTTGGACGAATGCCGTGTGTTTGCATTAGTTCCGCGGACCTCCCGTTGGTTCACGGTGAACCTTCAGAAAGAAGGATGTTTCTGGACCTTGAACTGAGCCAGTTATTCCCCAGTTATCTTCGGCACCTGTCGTTGTACAAACGGGCTCTCGAACAGAGAAATGCGCTTCTCAAACTCGCCCAAGAGCGGCCTCAACCTCCCGATACCTTTGCCGTTTGGGAACAGCATCTAGCCGAACACGGGTCGAGCATTCGCCGTATCCGAAGCGATTATTTGACACAGCTTGAGCCTCATGCCTCCGCCACGCATGCCTTTCTTGGGCAGCAGGAGGTCCTCCAACTCGTTTACCGCCCCAAAGATGAAGCCCAGGACTCAGAAGCATTTGCAGTGGCTCTATCGGGCAACAGAGGGCATGAAATCGCTCGGGGCACCACAACCATCGGCCCCCACCGAGATGACTTCGAAATCCTTATCGGGGGTCGTGAGGGCAGGTTGTTTGGCAGCCAAGGGCAACAAAGGACAGCTGTCATCGCGCTCAAGCTTGGAACGCTGCTCCACACTCAAAGTGAGCTCGGATTCACACCGATTTTACTCCTCGACGACGTTCTGAGCGACCTTGATGCAGGGAGAAGATCACGCCTTGTCGAATGGGTACTGGAGCATGCTGGACAGACGGTGTTGACTTGCACTGAAGCAGAAGCCGCAGGGGAGTCGATTCTGAGCCGAACGAGGATTTTTGATGTGGTCGACGGCACGGTAAACCCAAGATGAGAAGAATCAAGCACGTTTTGAACGAGAGCTTCATGCAAGAGGAGGTTGTGCGTACCGCCCGTGCCCAAACATGCCTCCGTAGGTGGGTGGAGGTTGTCGGTGAGGGGTTGGCGAAGCGCTCTTGGCCGGATCGCTATGATCGCGGAACCGTTTGGGTGGCTGTCGAAGGATCGAGTTGGGCGCAAGAATTGCGTATGTTGAAGAGCCAAATCCTGGAGAAATTGACGGCGATGTCCGGCGAGAGAGGTCTGTTCAAGGACGTGCGCTTTGGAGTTCGAAAACTGTATCAGCATGAGGCCCTCGCCCCCGAGGAAGCGCCCTCCCCACCCTCGGAGGACGACCGCGAAGGCCTGAGCATTCGAGAGATTTATGAACGCAGGGTCGCCCGTATGGAGGCAGCCCCGGAGAAGCCCCTTGAGGGACCAGATTGAGCATAGGCCCGCCTTCGTGGGGGCTATGGCGCTTGTCGTGGGATTGGCTACCGCTCACTGGCTGCCCGCTGCCGCCTTCCTTCTCGCAATCCTTGTCTTGTTAAAGACCCTGCAAAGACGTGCGATAGCCGTCACGTTCTTTGCTCTAGGCGTTTTCTTGTGGCCGGGATTGCCAAGCCCATCTTCTGAGGCCAAGAGGGAGGTTGACGAAATCTTTACGGTAACGTCTATGCCACGCGCCATAAAAGATGGACTTATTGCCGAAATCATTAATGATACGGGACAGTATCGTATCGTATTAAAACAAGGCAAAATCTCCCTTGGTGACAATATTCGTGTCAAGGGTGTGATGAAAGGCGTCTCTGAGGTCCAGGAGCCTTATTTCCGCGCAAAGGGCTTGCAGGGTTCTATAACAGTAAACGAAGCAAAAGATATACAAATCGTTCATGAAGGGCCGCTCATCTTTCGTCTTGGACTTGCATGGCGAGAGTCGTTCTTAAGATTTTCGGAACAGTCATTACCGGCAGGAGTGTCCGATATGGCTGATGCCCTTTGCTTCAATGTTGACGGTGAGCTGCCCGAGGAATTCCGCGACAACCTCCAACGCACAGGCACGATCCACATCATCTCCGCATCAGGACTTCATGTCTTTCTTTTCTCGCTCGCTGTTCAGTTTCTGCTCGCCTTCTTGCCCATGCCGCGCTGGATGCAGTTCATCCTTCTCATCCTTGTGCTGCTTCTTTATTCCGCAGCCGCTGGATTTCGTCCTCCCGTCGTGCGTGCGGCGTTTATGGGAATTGCTTACATGGGCTCCGAGTTTTGCAAACGAGTCCCCGATGCCCTCTCCTCACTGAGTTTGGCCGCGATCATATATCTCCTTTGGAAACCGCTGACGCTGCTCGACATCGGTTTTCAGCTCTCCTTTGTCGCCGTCTTCGCGCTTGCCTACTTCCGACTCCATGAGAAATCTACAATCGAGGGCTTAACCGGCATCTTTAAGGTTCGAATCGGTCATTTGGCTTGGCAGAGCCTGGTGGCGACAGGTGCCACCGCGCCCCTTGTTGCCTATCATTTCGGGTTGGTTTCAGTGATCGCCGTGCTTGCCAACCTCCTCATCGCCGCCGCTATCTTGCCGATCATGGTGGGATCGGTGGTTGGGTGGTTGTTCTCTTTCCTGCTTCCAGCGGTCAGCGCCGGGATTCTTGCCATCTTTGTCACTCCTTTTGTCGGCTGGATCTCATGGGTGGTGAACGGATTAGGTTCGCTGAGTTTTGCCGCGATGGAGATTCCTGCGTTCAATGCCCTGTGGCTTGTGCCGATTTACGCAGCGCTCATTGCGCTTTGGAGGCCGCGTGTTCGCCAAGCTTAGATTCGCCGCGATCCTACTGGTTGCGGTCATTGCCGGGTTTTGGCTTGGCTGGCGCCCCTCATCTCCGAAGCCCACTCGCCTGATCTTCTTCTCCGTGGGGCAAGGGGATTGCGCACTGTTTCAGCACGATGGATTGAATATTCTGATCGACGCTGGCCCTGCCAATGAGTATTCAGATGCTGGAAGGACGTTGCTGTATCCGCAGTTGCGGGACCTTGGAGTCAATCGAATTGACCTCGTTCTCCTTTCACACCCCGACAACGACCATATCGGCGGCCTTGTGAGCCTCTCAAAGCGGATTGAGGTTCGTGTCGTGGCAGTTCCCAGGCACTTTAAGGAGCACAAGACGCTGCAAGATGTGTTGTCTCGAAGTCGAATCTCCGACCGAAACATCTTATGGATAGCACGCTCAATGCAGATGCAATCGGGAGAGTGGCAACTTCGGTTTGTCTCGCCTTCGTTTGATCAAGGCGACAACGATAATCAAGGCTCAATGTTCGTCTGGCTTGGCAATGGAAAGTCGTCGGCAGTCTTCAGTGGTGACGCTGATATGTTCACGGAGGCGACGATGCTGAAGAGGGGAAATTGGAAAGCCCAGGTGATGAAAGGCGGCCATCACGGAAGCAAGTTCTCAACCGGCCCAGAATGGCTCAAAGCAGTTCAGCCAAGGTATGTAATCTTCACATGCGGGCGGAACAATAGCTACGGTCACCCTTCGGCGGAGGCGGTTACTCGAGCAGAAAAGGCCGGGGCAAAGGTTTTGCGCACGGATCGGGATGGGACGATTACTTTTGAGGCCGGAGAAAGAGGGTTTGAGATCGTGGGGCGGTGATTTGATAGGGTTCCCCTCCTCGTCAATGTCGAAGGATTGGTAAAGGTGGGCAGAAGATTCCCTTCCCCCTGCATTTAGGGGGAAGCGACCTGTGAGCAAAGCAAACAGAGGGATGGGGGTCGCGACTGTTCGATCGCTAATCAAGGTTGACGCAAGCCTTTCGCTCGCCCTATCTTCGCTACGCTCAGACAACGGAGGGTTTTATCCTCCAAACAGCTTTCGTCGTTCTCCGATCTTCTCCAACTTCCCCTTCAATTCTTCCGCCAGTGCCCGATCCCGCTCCACAACCTCCGGCTTCGCGCGGCTCACAAAGTCCGCATTGTTCAGCCGTTGCAAGAGCTTCTCAAGGTCTCCGTTCACCTTCTCATGCTCCTTATCCAGCCGCTCAATCTCCTTCGCGGGGTCTACCAAGTCGTCAATCGGCAGGTGCAAGTCAACGCCCTCGACCGTTGTCGACATAAACTTCCCATCTGTCGGTTTGCCCTGGGTCAAGATCGCTACCCACGACTGCGTCTGAACGATGTAAGCCCCACTTCCCAGATCGCCCTCAAAATATGCCTCCTCGATTATCTTCATCGGAGTGAGGCCGACCTCCGCGCGCAACGCCCGGAAAGCCCGTGTGATCTCAAACGCACGTTCAATTTGCGCCTCTACAGCAGGCTGATGGAACTCGGCGGGCACTGTCGGCCAGGCTTCTTCCATCAGGAATCGCATCTTGCCTTCAACAGGCAGGTGCTGATAGAGCTCCTCGCTGATGTGGGGCATGAGCGGGTGCAGCAGCTTGAAGAACGTGCTCAAAGCCGTGATAAGAACCCACCGCGGCGCTGCATCCCCAGCCGCAAGGCGAGCCTTCGAGACTTCGATATACCAGTCGGCCAACTCTGACCAGAAGAACTTATACAGCGCAGAGCAAGCTTCCTGAACGTTGTATGTCTCGTAAGCATCCTTGCAGATCTTCTCCGTAGCGTATAGCCGGCTGAGCAGCCACTGATCCGTAGCTTCAAACTTTTCCGGCTTGGTGGGCGTTTCTGGAACGTTCATCAGAACGAACCGCGTCGCATTCCAAATCTTATTGCAGAAGTTTCGTGCGTCTTCGGTCCGGCGTTCGCTGTAGCGAATCTCCTGGTTGTGCCCGGTCTGGCTGAAAAGAGTCCAGCGCAGCGCGTCAGCGCCGAGCTTCTCGATGATGTCCATCGGGTCCACGCCCGTACCGAGTGACTTACTCATCCGCTTGCCGTCTTCAGTGAGGATCGTGGCGTAGATGAACACATCCTTGAACGGCTCCTTGCCCATGAAATCCTCGCCCATCATGATCATGCGGGCGACCCACAGATAGATAATGTCGCGGGCCGTGATCAGCACATCTCCAGGGTAAAACCGCTTCAAATCGGCGGTTTCTTCGGGCCAGCCGAGTGTGGCAAAGGGCCACAGGCCGGAGCTGAACCAGGTATCCAAAACGTCATCGTCCTGCTTGACGATCTTCTGTCCCGACTTCGTCTCGGCTTCTTCCCATGAATGCGCGGCAACGGCTTCCCCGCTCTCTGTGTAATACACAGGAATCCGGTGGCCCCACCAGAGCTGACGGCTGATGCACCAGTCGCGAATGTTCTCCATCCAGTCCAGATAAACTTTCTCGTAGCGGTTCGGTACGAACCGTGTTCGCCCGCTCTTTACAGCCTCGATTGCCGATTCGGCAAGCTTGGTTTGGCTGACAAACCACTGCTCAGAAAGGAGTGGCTCGATAATGTCCTTGCTGCGGTCGGAGATCTGGATCGCCATCTCGTGGTCTTCAATCTTGACCAGGAATCCCTGCTCTTCAAGCTCGGCAACGATGCGCTTACGAGCCTCCTGTCGATCCAGACCGGCATATTGCGCTCCGTTCTCGTTGACCTTGCCACGCTCGTCCAGTACCACAGGCATGTCCAAGTTATGCCGGACGCCCACTTCATAGTCATTGGGATCGTGGGCGGGGGTGATCTTTACCGCGCCAGTTCCGAACTCAGGATCGGGGTAAGTGTCGGCGATGAGCGGGATCTCGCGGTTGATAAGAGGCAGCCGCAGGGTCTTCCCGACCATGCCATGATAACGCTTGTCGTCGGGATGCACAGCAACCGCGACGTCGGCGAGCATCGTTTCTGGGCGTGTGGTGGCGATCACCACTTCGCCCGAGCCGTCGGTGAACGGGTAGCGAATGTGATACAGCTTGCCTTTAATGATCTGGCGCTCAATCTCGATGTCGGAGACGCTGGTTTGCAGGCTCGGGTCCCAGTTCACAACCCTCTTGCCCTTGTAAATCAATCCGCGCTCGAACCAGTCAATGAATACTTTCAATACGGCTTCAACGTAGCGCTCGTCAAGGGTGAAGCGGGATCGAGGCCAATCGAAGGCGCAGCCGAGCCGCCGAAACTGCTTGATGATGGTGTGGCCGCTTTCTTGCCGCCATTCCCAAACACGCTCAATGAAAGCCTCGCGCCCGATCTTCGCCGCGCTGGCGCCCTCTTTGCGAAGCATCTTGTCGACCACCGACTGCGTGGCGATTCCAGCATGGTCCTGGCCAGGCAGAATCAGGACGCTCTTGCCGATCTGTCGATGATAGCGGCCTAAGAGGTCGTGCAGGGAGTAGCAAAGCGCGTGGCCCATATGAAGGGAGCCGGTGATGTTGGGAGGGGGGATGGTGATGCAGTAGACGGGTTTGTCGGGGTCTTCATCAGGCTGGAATAGCCCCGCCTTCTCCCACTCGGCGTACCACTTCTGTTCCACTGCGGACGCATCGTAACGCGTCGAAAGCTCGTTATCGTTTGCCATATTGTCACCTTTCCTGTCATGAAAGACTTAGGCTTCATTATAGCGGAAGAGGCTCAAATAGGCCGCGCTGGAGGGCCCTGGCAGGTTAATCGGGTTTCATGTGAAACATTCCAGCTCCCCCTCCTCGTCAATGTCGAAGACTTGATGAGGAGGGGGTTAGGGGGTGGAGACAGCTCTTTTCTCCCGCCCCTTAATCCCCTCCCTCATGAGTCTTTCGGAGTTCACGCGGGAGGAAAAATCAACAATGTTTCACAAGAAACATCTTCACCGCTTCTGACTAAACAGCTCCCGAATCACATCCTCAATATCCACTTCCTGAATCGCTATATCCGCAACCGGAAGTGTTTGCAAAGCTTGAGCCGTGACCGTGGCCATCTTATCGGGCGGAATCTCAAGTAAAGCCGACGTTTCGTCCGACTCCACAACACACCCAAGCGCATTCAGAGCATCGGAAGATACGGCCGACCCGAACGTCAGTCGCAACTTTCGTGTGTTAGAAAACTGCTTGGTAAGTCCATCCAGCGTGCCCTCAAAGACCAGTTCACCATGGTCAATGACGATTACCCGCTTACAAAGCTCCTCCACATCCTGCATATAGTGGCTTGTAAGCAAGACCGTGCTGCCATCCTGCTTGTGCAACTCCTTAAGGAATTCCCGAATGCGCTTTTGACTGACGACATCCAGTCCCAGAGTCGGTTCGTCAAGGAAAACGACCCTCGGTGCATGGAGAAGAGCGGCCACCAACTCACACTTCATCCGCTCGCCCAGACTCAGTTTTCGAACCTGTGTATTCACCTTGCCGGATATCTGCAGCTCCTCAATCAGCCGGTCTACTCGGCGTTTGAAGTCGGCATCGCTAACCTCATAGAGCTCCTTTAGCACCACAAAGCTGTCCCAGGCGGGCAGGTCCCACCACAGCTGCTGCTTGTTGCCCATCACAATTGCAATCTGCTTGAGCATTTCGGGCTTGCGGTCAAAAGGAGTGAAGCCGAACACCTCCGCCTTGCCAGAAGTGGGATAGAGGATCCCGGAAAGCATCTTTAGCGTTGTTGTTTTGCCTGCCCCGTTCGGTCCGAGGAACCCAACCATCTCGCCTTGCTCGATCTCAAAGGAGACGTCAACAACCGCCTTAACCTCAGTCTTTTCACGGGTAAAAAGGCTCTTGATCGCCCCGCCCACACCGGGCAGCTTTTTGTGCGAGACGTAGGTCTTGCACAAGTCTTGAACGACGATCGCAGGCATACAGGGAGCTTACCAGAGCTAATTTGAACTGGTAGTGAGGTGAACCTCGTTACCGTACAATCGTGTTCCAATAGTAGATCGTGATTATCAGCGCCACAACCGGGGCCGTGAAGAGCAAGGAATCAATTCGGTCCAGAATTCCGCCGTGGCCTGGGAGCAGAGAGCCGCTGTCCTTCTTATCAAACTTCCGCTTCCATGCACTCTGAAAGAGATCGCCTGCCTGTCCGAAGACTCCCGCCGCCGCTCCACACACCGCGCTCCACACCATTGGGATGCCAGCGATATACCCGCCCAGCATCGCCCCCAGAATGCAGAAGATGAAGTTGGCGACAGCGCCCTCAACCGTTTTCTTAGGAGAGATCTTGGGAGCCAAGAGATGCTTCCCAAGATACTTTCCGGCAAGGATAGCCGCCGAATCGCCCGCCCAAAGGGCAAAAAGCGGGATCAGAATCGTCGACTTACAGTTCCAGAGCGATCCTCCATAGGCTGAGGAGTGGAGGGCCAGCAGGGAGCATAAGGGTGCCGCCACCCATAGGGAACTAAATTCAATAGCTAAGCGGCTGGATTTTTCCGGCTTTTGACTGGTCAGTGCGGCAGCTCCGATGATGGTCAAACCAAGGCAAGTGCCCACCCAGGCAATTTCCATATTTAAAAGCTGCAAGTCTATCAAGTCAAACGCTTGTGCTGTCAGTCCCACAACGGCAGCCAAAACACAAAGTGGACCTAAGAGTGGTTTCTCCCCCTTCTCGCTCGCCACACTCCCTATCTCCGCCGAGGCAATCCAGGACACTGCAATCAGCAAAAGCCCAAGAGGCAAGGGATGCGCGACAAAGACCGCCGCCAAAACGACAGGAATAAGGGCAAGGGCGGTCAATACTCGAGTTTTCAAAGGTTCTCCACGCTGAGCTGGAAAGTCTCTATGAAGAGACTACTTGGACTCATCACAAAGCGTCAAGGAATTCAAGCTTGAATCAAATCGTGGAGCCTGCGGCAGTTTAATCTTGCATCATCACGCCGATCTTTCGCTTTACTCGCTGCAAAGCATTGTCGATCGACTTGGTGTGACACTGCAACTCCGAGCTCATCTCTCGGTACGACATCCCTTCCAAGTAGCATCTCAGTACGCTTCTCTCAAGCTCACTAAGGATGTTTCGCACGGCTTCATGCAAGTTTCTCGGCAACTTCTCACACAGGACATCAACCGTGGGCGAATCGGCTTTCTGGTCGGGCAGAATGTCCAGCAAAGAGCCATCGGTAGGCTCGTCTCCCATTGCTCGATTTAGCGAGACATAACCGTTCAGGGGCACATGTTTCTGCCGTGTGGCGGTTTTCACTGCGGTAATGATCTGCCGGGTGACGCAAAGTTCGGCAAACGGTCGGAACTTGCTGAGGCGATCCTCGCGGAAGTCCCGAATGGCTTTAAACAGCCCAATCATTCCTTCCTGAATCACATCATCGTGGTCAGCCCCGATAACGAAGTAAGCGCGGGCTTTGTTTTCGACAAGCGGACGGTACCGAGTAATCAGAAACTCGGTCGCAATGGGATTGCCGCTCCGAGCAAGCGAAACGACCTCCTCATCCTGCATACAGCTAAAGCTGTTCTGGTCAAAAATCTCCGCTACGAAAGCCACAATTTACCAAGCGGCATGCGGTTTGCCATCTGATGCCCCGGCCCGCAAGATAGCATCCGGAACTTCCCCTTAATCATTCTATGTCAGGATTTCTCAGATGTCAATAACTTTTTACAAATCGCCCCTATTTAATTTACATTAGCTAAGGATGAGTAGATAAGAGAGGGAGTAAACACATCACTCTGGCGTAATATAAAGGCGATCCCCATCCCATGGATGAAGATCGCCTTGGAGGAAGGTAACAGAAGTCTCGCTTACGGGTTGACTTTAACTTTAATCGTCGCCTTGTAAGGTGTCTTCAGCCCATTCGCATCAGAGATAGTGAGCGTCACGGTATACGTGCCAGCTTTGCGGAACTTACGCTTAACTGCTTGTCCTTCCGCGTCAACTTGAATACCGTCTTTGGCATCGAAGTCCCACGTGTACTTCAGAATGCTTGCACCACCAAAACCGCGTGCAGAGAATGTCACTTCGTCGCCCAATGCCAGGTTCATATCACCTTGACCGATATCACCCGTGATCGGCGTTGTGTCGTTAACAACTCGAATCTCGCCAATATAGAAGGTAGTGACGGCATCGCCAGAGATCGCAATCTCTTTGATCTGCATATTGGTCTTATCGAGCCCGGTGATGGTTTTCAGCGGGGAGGCTATGTTCAGCCAGCCACGATCCATCGTCATACTGGTGTTTACGGCAATGTAGGCTTCGCTCTTCTTACCGTCTGTCGTGGTAACGATGAGCCTCAAATTCTTGAGAGAAGTCACTGGCATTGAAACCGTGCTTCCCGAACTGCCCGCGCCTGAGCCGCGGTTGCCTTGTCCGCCGCCGCCATCGTCGCCAACTGCGTTACCGGCTCCGCCGCCACCGCTCGTACCCAAACCGCCGCCACGAGTGCCGCCACCGCCGAGCGTTGTGTTCAGGTCGGCCACACGGATCGTGAAGCGCAGCAGGTTATTCTTATCGGCATAGGCGCTCTTCATGTCGATGGGCTCATTCATCGTGATGATTCCACCTTGGAAGAAGTTGCGCGTCGAAATGCGGATAGAGTAAACGCCCTGATAGGCGAGCTCATCCGTTTGAGCGATGCTGCCGCTGCCCCAGCCTCGCACCGAGATCTTCTGATCCTCAATCGTGCGTGCCGGGTTATAAAGCGCAGGATTCTGTGCAAACACACCTACGGCGGCTGCACCAAAAGCTATTGTTGTCCAGATCTTTGTCATGGATACCTTCCTCGTTTACCTCTCAACGTCTTCTCGGCGCACCCGTTGGATCGCAACAGCGCGCCCTGTGACTCTTTCGACGTCGACAATTACTCCACAGATTACACCACTTCCGCTTGCAACCTCAAATCGTTCGGGCAATCCGGTTAAGAACCGCCTCAGAATAATCCCTCGATCCATGCCAAGAACACCGTTTGGTGGGCCTGTCATGCCTACATCCGTTATCACTGCGGTCCCGTTAGGGAGAATCCGCTCGTCGGCGGTGGTTACGTGAGTATGCGTTCCGAGAACCATACTTGCGCGTCCATCCAAGTGATATCCAAAAGCGATTTTCTCGCTGGTGGCTTCTGCGTGAAAGTCAACCAAAATGTGAGACGTCTCAAGGGTAGGCAGGATTTCGTCGATCGCAGCAAACGGATCGTCGTAGCCATCAAGGAAGACCCGACCGCAGATATTGATGACCGCAAGCTGGATATCTCCTTTTGTAACAGTGCAGACTCCCCGCCCAGGACTGTTTCGATGCGCGTTATAGGGCCGCACAATCGGCTTGTTTGTGTTCAAATAGTCATGAACATCGCGCTTTTGGAAAGCGTGATTGCCGAGTGTGATCGCATCCACTCCCAGCTTTAAAAAGTCGTCTGCAATGTCGGAAGTGATGCCCACCCCTGCCGCAGCGTTCTCACCGTTGACAATCACAAAAAGGGGGTCGAGATCGTCGACAAGCCCCGGTAGGAACTCCTCTAACGCCCGACGTCCCGGCTTGCCAACAACATCCCCAATAAACAGAACGCGATAAGTGCTCATGCAACCCGAAGACAATACCCGGAGGGCGGTTCGTTCGACTTTGCGGGATTAGCCCTCAAACCCGCCTCCAAAGTGAGCTTCAACAGCCTCCCGAACAATATCCTCTGAAAAGCCCCTCGAGATCAAGAACCTTGCTGCTTTGGCAGGAGTATCTTTCTCTGGCTTCGATCGGAGCAGCGCCAAAGCCCGCTCTGCGTCATTCTCTTCGGTCACTGCAGCGAGGCAGGAGTCAACCAACGCCTCCTCAGCCCCCCTGGCAACAAGCTCGGCGCGGACGCGCTCCTTCCCCAACCCGCGCCGTTCGCTCATACGCTTGATTGCTTGCTCGACGGTCCGCAGATCGTCAATCAGATTGCCTTCCCGAAGGGTCTGCAGGGTGAGAGCTGTGGTTTCCGCGGAGAAACCCGCCCCCAACAGCCGCTTCTCAACCTCCGCCGACAGCTTGTCCGCAGCCTTGAGCATGCGCAGCGCCTTCAACAGCGCCTTCTCTGCATCTCCAGCTACATTCGGCAACGGTTTCATGAGGTTTCACAAAAACAAGAGCGGGCGGCTTGGATCAACTCCAAACCGCCCGCAAATCTGCACATGTCCGGCCTATTCCTCTTCTGTTGCTTCTGCTGAAACAACTGCCGATCCCTTGGCCATCAAACGCTCGCCTTTAACAATATCGCGGACCTTGGTGTTGATCTCGGCAAAGATCTCCGGATTCTCCTCCAGGAAGCTCCTCGCGTTGTCGCGACCCTGGCCAAGGCGAGTCTCGCCGTAGTTAAAGTACGTGCCTGACTTCCCGACGACCCCACGCAATACCGCAGCATCGAGAAGATCGCCCGAACGGCTGATGCCCTGCCCAAAGATCATGTCAAATTCAGCAAGCTTAAACGGCGGAGCGACCTTATTTTTGACGACCTTGACCTTGGTGCGGGCACCAATCTGATCGGCTCCGACCTTGATCGCATCACCACGTCGAACCTCCAGTCGAATCGATGACCAGAACTTGAGCGCGCGTCCGCCAGGGGTGGTCTCTGGATTACCGTACATCACACCGATCTTTTCACGTAGCTGGTTAATAAAGACCGCTGCCGTGTTCGACTTGCTGATGCTACCGCCCAATTTTCGCATCCCTTGGGACATCAGACGAGCCTGCAAACCGACAAACGCGTCGCCCATCTCGCCTTCAATCTCCGATTTCGGCACCAATGCCGCCACCGAGTCCACCACCACGATGTCGATCGCCCCAGACTTTATCATCCCATCCACGATCTCAAGAGCTTCCTCGCCGCTGGTGGGCTGAGAGATGTAAAGCTTGTCTACGTCAACGCCCAAAGCCCGCGCATATTCGATGTCCAGCGCGTGCTCCACGTCCACAAAAAGGGCCAATCCGCCAGCTTTCTGGGCCTCCGCGATCACATGCAGAGCGATAGTGGTCTTTCCGCTCGACTCCGCCCCATAAATCTCGGTGATGCGTCCGCGGGGGATGCCCCCAACGCCGAGCGCCATGTCTAAACTCAGCGCGCCAGTGGAGATAGCCGGGACAGGTTCCTTTGTACCTTCGCCCATGCGCATAATCGCGCCCTTTCCAAAGGCCTTTTCAATCTGGCTCAGCGCAGAATCAAGCGCGCGTTCGCGGTCCGGAGAAATATCACGAGTCATAGTACGTTCGGTTGCCATTGATGAATACACCTCAATCTTTGTCTACATAAGTCTACAGGAAAGAAAACAAATATGCAACGGTCAAATGTATTTTTTGCTGATAACGATGACGAACAGATTCGAGCGAAAGTTGTGCAACTTCAAAAACCCCGCATAATGACCTCATCATGCGCAAATGGCTGATCCCCATATTGCTTCTCCTGGCTTGCATTTCTGGGGCCCAGGAGTCGATCACCATTCGCATGATGGCAAGCCCAGCAATGGGCATCCCACCCAAAGAAGCCACCGACCCCCGCTCCCAAGCCCGGCGTGCGGTCTTCGACGAATTTCATCGCCAAAACCCTGACATCCGCGTCGTCAACGCTGGAGGTCTTGAACTCACCGGCGACCGCGCTGAAAGTGGATTCCTTATGTCCATGGCGGGGGACACCGCCCCCGACGTCTTTTATGTCAACTTCCGGCAGTACTACAACTTTGTCGATCAAGGGTTTTGCCGCCCGCTAAACGATCTCATCGCCAAGGACCCCGAAAGTATGGCGCGCGTGAACCCCCTCATCATGGAGGTTCTTGAAAGCTACGACGGCAAGATCTACGCGGTGCCGTGGTACCAGGTCGCGATGGCGCTCTACTACCGGCGCGACCACTTCCTCGAAGCGGGCCTCGACCCCACCAAACCGCCGAAAAACTGGGAGGAGTTCTACACCTACGCTCAGCGCCTTACCGAATCGAAAACAGGTCGCTACGGATTCGTTTTTGGGCAAGGCTCGGGAAGCCGGGCCTATTGGTGGATCAACTTCGTTTGGCAGGCCGGAGGAGAGTACGTCGAGCCCGGAGAACGGGGGTACTGGAAGTCAGCCCTGGATTCTGACGAAGCCGCCGTCGCCCTCGACTTTTACCGCACCCTGGTCATGAACAAGTGGACCGGGAAAGACGGCAAGCAGTACGGACCGGTCGCCAACATCGTCGGCAATATCAACGACGAAATACGTAACGGTAACGTATCGATGTGGTTCGGCTACACAAACGACGTTCTGCTGAACATGCAGGACCTCAACGCCGCCCTGCTTGGGATTGCCGCCCTTCCCGCCGGGCCTGCAGGCCGCAAAAACGAGATCAACGCGGGAATGTGGGCGATCAACGCGGCTGTGAAAGACCCTAAAAGGCTGGGGGCTTGCTGGCGATTCATCAAATACTTCTCTGGCGAAGAGGCCGCCCGCGTGAACACGGAGCAGTTTATTCAGCTAGGCATGGGCAACCTCGTCAGTCCCGTCTACCTCCGAAAATTCGGACACGACGATCTCCTTGGCCAGGTCGATCCCGCCTACGTTCGTGCCAACGAAGAGATTTTTCAAACGGGTCATCCCGAACCGTACGGGCGTAATGTTCAGCAAGTGTACGTCGTGGTCGACAACGCCCTCGATCGTGCAGTGCTCGAAAAAGACATACCAGCCAGGGAGATCCTGCGCGACGTCAGCGCCGAGATGAACGCAAAGCTGCTCGGCTACACTCCACCCGATGTCCTCGAAAAGCAGCGCAGCGTCGCCAGAATCGTCCTCGTCACTGTCTTCCTCATCGTCGCTGTTTGGATCGCTATCGCATGGCGAAGGGCAAGCAAGCGAACGGAGGTCTTCATCGAGAGGCTGCCAGCGGGAATCAGCCGTTCGAGCATCCGCCGGTTCATGTTCTGGTGCATTCTTCCGGCTGGTGGCAGCATCATCGCGTGGGCGTATTATCCGCTCTTGCGCGGGCTTGTCATCGCATTCCAGGATTACAGAATCGTAAAGGGCACGTCATGGGTCGGGCTCGACAATTTCATCGCCGTCTTCACCTACCCCATCTTTTGGCGCTCACTCCTCAATAGCTTTTTGTATGTTGCCCTCACGCTCATCATCGGCTTTTTCCTGCCGATTTTCCTCGCGCTCGCGCTCAACGAAATCCCGCGTTTCAAGGTCTTCTTCCGAACAGTTTTTTATCTGCCCGCGATGACCAGCGGCATCGTGATCGCCTTCCTATGGCGGCAGTTCTACGACAAGACCGAAGCTGGACTATTGAACACGATCCTCGCTCCGTTCATTAACGGCATCAATTGGCTCTTCCATAAAAAGATGCACCTTTTGAGTTCGGACATTCCCATCGCCAACGACTGGCTCGGCAATCCGACTTTGGCGCTGTTTGCCGTGGTGCTCCCCGGCATCTGGGCGGCGGCAGGGCCGGGCTCGATTCTCTACCTTGCCGCGCTTAAGAACGTCCCCGAAGAGCGCTACGAAGCCGCCGATCTCGATGGTGCGGGCTGGTTCAAGAAGATTCGGTACATCACATTCCCGGCGCTCACGCCGCTCATCCTCATCAATCTGCTCGGTGTTTTCATCGCAGGATTCAAAGCGATGGAGAACATCTTCATCCTCACGGGCGGTGGCCCGCTCTACGCCACGCACACGATCGGGCTGGAGATTTGGACCAACGCGTTCATGTTCCTCAAGTTCGGCTACGCCACGGCTGCAGCGTGGGTGATGGGCAGCATCCTGATTGGGTTTACCACTATGCAGATCAAGCATTTGGTGAAGATGCGGTTTACGGCTGCGAAGATTTAGGCGCGTTCAAATCCCCCTCCTTGTCAAGCCGAAGGATTGATGGGGAGGGGCTAGGGGTGGGGTATATCCGGGCTCCAATTCCTCCATAACTGGGGTTCGAAAGGATCTAACAAGTACCCTCAATAACGGCAGTTATGGAGGGATCGGTGTTGCAAGTGAAAATCAATCCGCGAATAACCGTCTTCCCCAACAATTCCGTGTTACAGTAGTTTCACGAGGCACAGGCATGCTATCCATCACCGTCGCCGCCCTAACCATTGCGCTTCAAAGCAGCCCCTTCCCCGACGTCCCCGCCAACCACTGGGCCTCGCCCGCTGTCCAGAACCTAAAGGACGCTGGCATTCTGCGAGGCTATCCGAACGGCAACTTTAACGATCCTCATGATCGAACGCCAATCAAGGCAAGGATAAGCGGTTTTCTCAATCAGACAGCGGCGGAGGGGTTATGGTTCAGACCAACAACCCTCACGGGCCAAAGGAGCCCAGGGAGCCGATATGAGGCGGCGGTAGTTGTCCGCATGCTTCTTGACAACTGGAGCAAACTTCTCGCCCAAGAGCCACCAGACGGTAGCCTGCGAAAACTCCTTGGACACACGGGCAATTTCAAGTTCTGGATTAAGGAGCTTCGCCAAGAATTCTTGGACCTCGACGATAATCTTGAGGTTCTGCTTGTCAAGCTACAGGATCTCCACGACCGCACGAAAGCTCGGATTGGCAAGTAGTTAGGTGTGGGCGGAGACAGATTAGTTTCTTTTAGCTACGGCTAAATGCAAATCATTCTTGCATCATTTGTCTACATGTGATAAAACATGCTTATGGCAAAAATCGAACTCCCAGAGCGCTTCCGCAAGGAGTATCAGTCGTCCAGCGCGGACGATATCAACGACCTAGCCTCTGCAACGGCAGCATTGAAGGCAAAAGGCAAGTCTATGGCCGAGATTGCAGCCAAGATTGCACAAGCAGGCTGGAGTCCTGAGTTCGCAAATTGGTACGCAGACGTCCTGTTAAAGAATGATGAAGAGTTCGAACTCATCCTCCCAGCTCCGCAGTTCTTCCCGCTCACGCCGCCCGACCCTGCCCAGCAAAAAGAAGATGCGGCCCGAAGCATCGGAACCATCTTGGGAGCCGTGGCTACTATTTGGCTCATGGGATGGGCTTTCTCCGGGATCGAGGAACTAGGAATCCGCCTTGGAATTCTAATCGTGGGAATCGGGCTGCTATGGGAAGGGTTTGCTCGTCTCGCTGTGTCGAGGAGCTTAAGCAGGCTATACGGCGTTGTTTCGATGGTCGTCATCGCTGCCCTCCTCGGGCTCGGCATCTTCTGGGCAAGTCTAACCGAGGGTTTGCCGCGTGAGGAGATTGAGGGCTACGCTATCGGGTTTAAGTTCATGCAAGCAATGGTGCCGACAGGGATCAGTTGGCTTGTATTCTGGCTTGCAACGAATTCAGCGATGCGTCGTAAGGCTGTGAAGGCTGGCGGGTCGAGTACAGAAGCCTGATCCACGCGGGATGGTTTCGCGAGATGCGATCGCATCAACGCACGAAGATTTTCGCTCCTAAGCCCTCCTTGTGCGACTTACCGGGCTCTCCCAAGGCCAAAAACGCCTCCGCCGGTACAATTTCTCAGATGGCTGACGCCAAGCCTGCCTTGATCGGCATGGACCGGAATGAGCTGACCGAGCTTGTCACAAACGACGACGCGCTGGGTGGGCACAAGGCTGCCAAAATGCGGGCGTCTCAGCTTGCAAAATGGATTTATGCGAAGGCCGTTGACGACTTCGACCAGATGACAGACTTGCCTGCTACCGTTCGTGAAAGACTGAAGGAGGCGTATCGGGTGAGTCCGCTGACGGTGGCGACGCACAGGACATCCACGGACAAGGTGCAGAAGCTTCTCGTTCACAACGGGGACGACCAGGTTTACGAGTGCGTTCTTCTGCCCTACCAAGACCGCGTCAGCTGTTGTCTTTCAAGTCAAGTGGGTTGTCCGATGGGCTGCACCTTTTGCGCCACCGGCCTCGGCGGATTCGACCGCAATCTGAGCGCTGGAGAGATCGTCGGGCAGTATCTGCTGCTTCAAAAAATCTCCAAGGACCGCATCTCCCACGTCGTCTTTATGGGCATGGGCGAACCGCTGTTAAACCTCGCTGGTGTACTCAAAACCCTGACGCTGATGCACGAAGAGATCGGTCTGAGCTATCGACACATCACTATCTCCACGGTCGGCATCGTTCCCAAGATTCGTGAGCTCGCCAAGGAAAAACTGCCGATTCACCTCGCCCTTAGTCTGCACTCCCCTATTGACGAGATACGCGACCGCCTCATGCCCGTCAATCATAAGTGGCGGGTGCAGGAAGTTGTGCAAGAGATGCGCGACTACCACCACTCCACAGGACGCAAAGTGACCTTCGAGTACCTGCTTCTATCCGAACTCACCGACACACCCGAGCAGGCTAGGGAGTTAGCAAAGCTTGTTCAGGGCCTGCCGTGTGTGGTGAATGTGATCCCATTCAACTGGGTCGCGACCGAGGAAGATTTCAAACGCCCTTCGCGCGAGCGCGTGCGAGCCTTCAAGCAGGAGCTTAAGAATCGGGGTGTGAATGTGACCGAGCGTATGGAGCGCGGGCACGACATCGCGGCAGCGTGCGGCCAGCTCGCTGGTCAGCACAAGGGCAAGTTCGCGAGGAGGGATCAACCATCCGCATTGCCGCTCTTGTCGTGACCGCTATGCTGGCTTTGGGCCTGATCGGGGGCTGTGGCAAGCCGTCAAAGGGCAAGGATGGCGGCAAGCAATCGGGCTCTAAGAAGGAGGAACCGCCGGAGTCTCGACGGATCAACAGCGGTCCGGGGAATATGACTCGGTCTTCCGAAACGAATCGCGGAACGAAGCTTTGGCATATCGAGTGGCAGTCGGTGCAGCTCGCGCTCTCGGACGATCAGGCGATGGGCGGTTCGATGAAGACCGTCACCGGGATTATGTATAAAGATGGGGCCGATGCCAGCACCTTTGACGCAGAGGGCGCAGACGCGGACAAAGAGACTAACACTCTGAAACTATGGGGCAAAGTAACCGTCCGCTCCAAGGAGCATCAAGCCACACTCACTTGCGAGAAGCTAACCTGGCATGCTGACCGAG
Source organism: Fimbriimonadaceae bacterium (assembly GCA_019638775.1). NCBI lineage: Bacteria > Bacillati > Armatimonadota > Fimbriimonadia > Fimbriimonadales > Fimbriimonadaceae > Fimbriimonadaceae bacterium. The sequence goes on from JAHBTD010000001.1 coordinate 1,153,394, forward strand.
GCGTCTTGGAGGCGTCTGGAGTCGTCACCGTAGTGTATAAGGATTACACGCTTGGTCCTTTCGAGCGCTTGCTTTGCTCGCCAGAATTGCAGTACGTTTCCACACCGGACCTTTTTAAGGAGCCCAAATGAAAGCCCTCATCCCACTCGCGTCCATCGTTCTCATCGCGGCGGCTGTCGCTCAGACCAGCCAAAAGCCGATACTAAGCAGCCAGAACCTAAAAATCTATGCCAAGAACTGGTCGAGCGAAGCCATCGGAGAGAACAAGTTTCGATTTACGGCAGAGGGCAACCCGTTCAGCGCGGTATCGGACCTTGACGGCAGAACGATTCAGGCCCAGAAGGCAGTCGGGGATGTGATTCGCTCGACGAATGGGGGGATCACCCTGGACGCCGCAACTTTAACGGGCGGCATCTATGTGAAGCAGGTGAAGCCGTCGGAGTCTGGGATCAAGGATGCAGTGAGCACGACGGAGCTTCGTTCGACGTCTGCGGAGTACACGCGGTCCGGAGAGCAGTGGGTTTTGCATGGGGGAATTGCCGTGGATCAGGAGGACCCCTCGATTTCACGCGTCGTCAATATCAAGGGCCGAGAAGCCACGGTTGGACTCTTTGGCGACGATCGCCCCAAGCAGACGCGTTTTCCCGTGAAGACGGGGACAATCAGCGGCAACGTAACCTTCCTCATCAAGGGTCGCTATCGATCGACGGATGAGAAGACGAAAGCGACAACTTGGGAGAAGTTCACGACACACGGCAACGCGGACAAGATGGTTTTTAACGAGGCCGCCGGAACACTGACGCTCATCGGCAATGTTGTCGTTAAGGGCGATGCGCCGGTCTTTATCGGGGATATGACGGGATCGAAGATTACGATCACTTTCGACGCGAACGGCAAGCCTGTAAAGGTTGAAGGAGAGGCCGACGACAAGCCAGGGACGACGGTGATTAAGACTAAGCCACCGGCCGCGACTCTGCTCTACGGGCGGGACTCCCAAGCCACCATTGGAGGCCTGCTTGAAGATTAAAACCAATGACCTCGTGAAGCAGTATAAAGGCCGCCGGGTTGTGGATGGCGTAAGCGTCGAGATCACACAGGGTGAGATTGTGGGGCTGCTTGGGCCGAACGGCGCCGGGAAGACGACCACTTTCTATATGGTGACGGGCCTGATTCGCCCGAATGGGGGCAAGGTCTTCTTCGATGAAGAGGAGGTCTCCCGACTGCCGATGTATCGAAGGGCACGAGCCGGAGTAGCCTATCTGCCGCAGGAGCCGAGCGTTTTTCGCAAGCTGAGCGTTCGCGACAATATTCGGCTGGTGATGGAGCTTGCTGGGCACTCGAAGGCTCAGATACATGACAAGACCACAGAGCTTGCCGAAGAGCTGCACATCACGCGCATTCTGGATGCGCAAGCGGGTGTGCTTTCCGGTGGTGAGCGACGGCGCGTCGAGATTGCCCGGGCGATGTCCACCAGCCCCAAATTCATCCTTCTGGATGAGCCGTTTACGGGGATTGACCCGGTGACCATTGAGGAGCTACAGGAGATCATCCACCGACTGCGCGATCAGGGGATCGGCATTTTGATCACGGACCACAACGTCGGGGCGACTTTAAGGATCACCGACCGCAACTATATCTTGATCGACGGCAAGATCATCGCGTCAGGAACGTCAGCGGAGATCGCCTCCAACACGCACGTTCGGAAGCACTACTTGGGTCAGCAGTTCGATGATGGGCGAGGGGTTCGCGCCATGTCGGAAACGGGCGATCCGAGCGGGGAGACAGAGGGCACAGTTTGAAACGCATCGACGGGCTCATCATCCGGGAGTTAATCGGTCCTTGGGGCTTTGGTGTCGCCATCTTTACGTCGCTAGTTTTTGCGACGGCACTATTGAATCGGATTTCTGACTGGGTAGTCAGTGGAGTCGATCCGGGCACGATCTTGCAGCTATCGCTGCTGTTGATGCCGGGCATCATGACGAAGACCTTTGCTATGGCCTTGTTGCTGGCCTCGTTGCTCGGGTTTGGGCGGTTGAGCAACGACAGCGAGATTGTGGCTATGCGGGCGGCAGGGGCAAGCTTATATAGGCTTGTTTTGCCGGTTTTGATCTTTAGCACGGCGGTTGCGGGGCTGACCTTTGCTATCAACGAGTCGTTCGTGCCTTGGGCGGCGGGCAAGGCCAATGCGCTTCAAGAGGAGCTGCAAAAACAGATATCGGACAATCGGAAGACACGTTCGGTGAGCCAAAAGATCAAGGGTCCGAATGGCTCTTCGGCATGGGTACTTGCCGAGGACTTCAACCTGCTCGACAAGAGCTTGATCAACGTTGTGATCGTAGTGATGGGCCGGGATGGCGAGCCCACCTACTTGGTCACGGCAGAGAAGCTGGTGTATCGGGACGAGAAGGACTGGAAGATTGAGGGGAAAGCTTTGCTCCGAAGCGTCGACGGAGTGGACAGAATCGAACTGGAGCAGGGCGCATTACCGTCTGAAGTACCAAAGCCTGATTTCGAGCCAAAGAATCTGCTTGCCGGTTTCTTGACCGATCTGGACGTATTGAGCATGCCTCAAATTCGTCAAGAGATCGAAAGGATGCGGCGACAAGAGAACCCGGACCTGAGGCAGATTGCGAACCTTGAGTTTGGCTATTACAACAAGATCGCGCTTCCCCTTGCTGCGGTCGTGTTCGGCCTTCTGGGCGCGCCGCTTGGGATACGAAACCACCGGACGGGTGTGGGGGCAGGGTTTGCGTTAAGTGTTTTGCTTAGTTTTGGGTATCTGACCCTGGCTAATTTTATGGCGGTATATTCGAGGAGCGGCCTAATCTCTCCAGCCGCTGCAAGCTTTATGCCGTGTGTGATCGGGCTCGTGGCTGCTGCGATTACGATTTGGAAGAAGAACGGCTGAGCGTCGGGATAGGCGCGTAGGAAAAGACATTGGACGTCGGAAGTATCGGATTTTTGCTCTTGATGGCCCTGATGGGCGGTGGAATCGCAGTGTTTGCGGACCGTCTTGGGCGCAAGCTGGGCAAGAGTCGCCACACGCTCTTTGGCATGCGCCCGCGCAAGACCGCTGAGGTCTTGACCTTCGCCGCCGGATTTCTCATCCCCATCGTCACGCTCCTGGTTGTGATTGCCATCAGCTCATCGTATCGGCAATGGTTTGTGCGCGGTGCACAGGCTTATGAGGACGCGAAGCGTTATGAGAAGCAGGCAGCAGATTTGCAAGAGCAAGTCGACAACCTGATGAAGCTCAAAGAGCAAACGGCGAAGGACTTTGAGCAGAAGAACAAGGAGCTGTTGACGGTTCTGCAGCAACGCAAGGAAATCGAGGCAAAGAGACTGGCCTTGCAAGGGCAGGTCGCCACGCTGAACAGCGACATCGGCAAGCTGAACGCGGGTGTTCGCAAGCTTCAAGAGCAGACTGCCAAGATCAATGCGCAGTACCTTGCGTCGAAGAAAGACTACGACCGCGTGAAGATGAGCTTCGACATTCAGAACGATCGCTTTAAGGAGATCAGCATTCGGAATACCGAGATCGAGCGGGCGAATGCGCAACTTGAGCGAGATCAGGAAAAGCTGCGGACTGAGGTTGAGGGGCTGCAAGGAAAGATCACTGAACTTGAGAAGGAGCGCACCGACCTTGAGCAGCAGGTCGCGCAGGCAAAGGCGGACTATCAGAAGGAGTTGAACGGGCTGAACAACCAATTGAACGCCGCCAAATTGAGCCTGACGGAGACTCAGCGTCAGCTTTCGGAAGCCCAGCGCGATTATGTGAAGCTCCAAAACACCTTTGGATATGCGCGGACGCAGAGGATCACTTACTATCAAAACGAGGAGCTGGTACGCGTTTTCTTACCGCCGCGCTTAACCGAAGAGCAAGCTCGGGGGCTCCTGAACTCCCTGTTGAGGCAGTCGATCACGGCAGCCGAGGCTCGCGGGGCGGCAGCCAACGAAACGCCGTCGGCGGCGATGATTATGCCAGCGGGGCCGGAGGGCGCCGAGGTTTCTACTCGCGAGCAGATTGAGCTGATTATCCAGAGAATTCGGAACCTGCCGGACTACACGTTCATCGCCGCGACATCTCGATTGAACGCCTTCGTCAACGAGCCGGTTGCTCTTGAGGTGCGGCTCTTCCACAACCCAGTGATTTATGAAGTCAACGAGCAGATCGCCGATGTGCGCATTGACGGGTCGAGGTCTGATGGCGAAATCTTTGACGAGTTGACCAAGTTCTTCTCTGAAATTGTTCGCCCAGAAGCGATCAAGAAAGGCATGATCCCGACCCTTGGTTCGGAGAGCGGTCTTGGCTCGCTTTCGACCTCAGACGTCCTTCAACTCATCCGTCGCATCCGAGACGTCAACGCGCCCGTTCGAGTTTCTGCACACGCTGTGAAGCAAACTCGCGCCGGAGATCGCCTTGAGTTCGTCTTTAGATTCCGGTAGCTATGGATGTACGAACCATTGCGGCGGTCGATCCGGGAAGCGCAAAGTGCGGCGTTGCGCTTGTGCGGCGCGAAGCCGATGGCTCAATAACGCTCGTTGAACGCGCGATCGTACCTCCCGACCAGTTAGCCGACAAGCTTGCAGAGTTGCATGAATCGGAGCCTTTTTCGATGGTCGTTGTTGGTTCGGGTACGCGCTCAAGGCCGCTGGTGCACGAACTGCGTGAGCGAATGCCGAGCATGGGCATCCTGGTTGTTGACGAGAAGGATACGACTCTGCAGGCGCGGGAAAGATATTGGCAGCATCATAAACGCAAGGGGTGGCGACGATTGTTGCCATCGACACTCCAGAGTCCTCCGGACCCGGTGGATGACTTCGTTGCTGTGATCCTCGCAGAACGGGTTCTGCTCGGGTAACGCTCAACCTGGAGCGAGGCGCCAAGAGATATGAGATTCGATTTCCGATCTCCGTCCCTTCCGCTCCTTTCGTCCCATTCGCAAACTTGATGATGCTTTTCAGAGAGTCCTGCCGTCCTATCCCATGCCAACGGATTGGCGGGCGCTTGGCTAGGATGGCCTCTATCTTCTTTGCCCGCTGACTTCCCACATTTCTTGCTATTCGCAGGTACCTTGGAGGGCAGCATTATGTCCATCACTGGGAAATGGTTTGGCTTTGGCTTGGATCCCCTCTACGACGAGGGTGTGCGCAAGCTGCGTGGAGGCGACTTTGACGGTGCAATCGCCGTTTTTGAGCAGTGTCTTGGGGCGACAGAAAACCCCAAGGTTCGAGAGATGGCCCAAAACGACCTCATGCAAGCTTGCGTGACGTTGGCATCGCGCGAGCCAGATCGGGCAATGGAGTGTTACGAGAAAGCGCTCGCAATCTTCCCGCATTACGCTGATCTTTATCTGCGTCGAGGCATGGCTCGGGCCGCTTCTGGAGACTTCCTAAATGCGGTGAACGACGCTACTGCGGCTCTGACGATCAACCCATCGTTTGCGGAGGCTGCTTTCCGAAAAGGGCTTTGGCTTCATCAGATCGGGAAGTCGGACGATGGAGTGCAGTGGCTGCAAAAGGCTTCTTCGATGAGCCGAATTTTTGCGGGCGAAGGCTTTCTGAAGGGGATTGAGGACGCTGCCTCTGGCAAGTGGGAAGAGGCGGAAACTCGGTTTGCCGAACTAGCGAACAACCCCGCCGTGCAGGCGAATCGCTTGAAGGATGACGGCGACAGGTTTGCACGCGAGGGACGAATGCACGACGCGATGCTGGCCTTTGAAGAGGCCGCAAGAATTGCCCCGACTTTCCCTGATATCCGTTGTCGATTTGGGCAGACTCTGCTGGAGGCCGACCGGGTGGACGAGGCGCTGGTTGAGTTTATGCAAGCGCTTGAGGTGAACCCCAACTATGTGGAGGCTTGGGCGCAGCAGGGGATCGCCCTTCGGCGGCTGAGAAGGGATCAAGAGGCGAGAAACTCCTTCAAGAAGGCGTATGAACTTGATCCGAACCATCCCATCGCGGCGATGGAGTTTGGGTTTGGGTAGTTAAGGGAAGAGCTATTGGCGATCAGCTAAGAGCATGGAGATAGGAGTTGGAACCGTGAATAGGGGAATGCGGTTGTCCGTATTAATGTGGCTTTGACCAGGGCACCTCATTCATCAATCACCCTTTCCCGGTCCCGACCTCACTAGTCAAATGCCTCAACCAGCGTTTTTGCCTGAACCTAACACGGGTAAAACTTCCCTATGCTGGACCGCAATCTCATCCGCACCGAGCCCGAGTTCGTTAAGCAGCGCGCAAGCGTGAAGAACATCTCGGCGCCCGTAGAGCAGTTTTTGAAGGTCGACGAGGAGTATCGCTCGCTCAAAGTCCAGCTTGATTCACAGCGGAACGAGCTCAATGTGGTGAGCAAGTCGATTGGCGGCTTGTTTGCGCAGGGGAAGAAGGAAGAGGCTGAGGTTGCTAAGGTGAGTGCGAAAGCTCTGAGCGAAGCGGTTGCCGAGGGTGAAGTCCGTGAGCGAGAGCTTGATGCGGCACTCTACGAGCTTGAGCTTCAATTCCCAAATCTTCCCCACGAGAGCGTCCCAGTCGGTGATGGCGAGCAAGATAACGTGGTCATCAAGACTTGGGGCGAGAAGCCCGAGTTTACATTTCAGCCGAAACCGCATTGGGAGATCGCCGATACCTTAAAGCTCTTCGACACGGGCCGCGCCGCAAAAATCTCCGGCAGTGGGTTCATGGTCTATACGGGTCTCGGCGCTCGCTTACAACGATCGCTGTTTAATTTTATGGCGGATTGGCAGACCGAAGAGCGCGGCTATTATGAAGTCTATCCACCGTTCATCGTGAACAGGGATAGCTTGATCGGAACAGGGCAACTTCCTAAATTCGAAGATGATTTGTATAAAGTTGACGACGATCTCTTCTTAATTCCAACCGCAGAAGTGCCGGTGACGAACCTCTATCGCGACGAGATTTTGGACGTTTGGCAACTCCCGATGAAGTTTGCCGCCTACTCGGGGTGCTTCCGCCGAGAAGCCGGTGCAGCCGGCAAAGACACCCGTGGCATTCAACGAATGCACCAGTTCGACAAGGTCGAATTGGTGAAGTACTCGTTGCCTGAGACGAGCTATGACGAGCTTGAAGCGATGCTTGCCGATGCCGAATCTGTCTTACAGGCTTTAGGAATGCACTACCGAGTGACGCTGCTCTGCGGCCCCGAGATGAGCTTTAGCAACGCCAAGTGCTACGACATCGAAGTTTGGGCGCCGGGCGTGGACAAGTATCTGGAGATCTCCAGTGTGTCTAACTTCGAGGCTTTCCAAGCGCGTCGGGCAAATATCCGATTTAAGCGTGAGCAAGGCGCAAAACCGGAGTTTGTGCATATCTTGAATGGCTCAGGCCTGGCGACGCCGAGACTGTTTGCGTCGATCCTTGAAGTCTTCCAGCAAGAAGATGGCACGGTGGTTGTGCCTGAGCCGTTGCGGCGTTATATCGGGCGAGAAGTGCTGGAAGGGGTTGGGCGGTACGGGTTCTCCACGAACCAGCCTAATGCAACGCAACCCTAAGGCGGTGTGTCTCGTATGGAGCGCGAATGCGCGTTTCGGTCCGATAGGTGCCTGATGTTTCACACTCAGGACGTCGTGTCAAGACGTCGAAACGGCAACACACGAGAATGCTCCGAGGTCTGACGCCGAGCCTAGTAAACAGCCGATGCCCCGTCAAATCCCCGTAATTCTCTCAAGTGTTCCAGCCTCAATCAAGCCGATAACTCTACTGTGGGCGCTGCAAGGATGCAGCGTGAAGGTAGAGCTAAATGGCATTTCGTCCTGGGAATTGGAACAGCCAAAATCAAGAGCTTCGGCAGGGGTTGCGCGTTGACCCTCAGTTGGTCTTGCGCAGCCATATCTTGCAGCTTTCTCAGGCCGACCTGGAGCAGGCCGTCGAAGCCGAACTTGCCGACAACCCTGCGCTTGAGCGACTTGAAGATGATACTGAGCCGATTACCGAAGAGGGCGTGCTCAAGTCCGTGGCTCCCCAGGAGTTGAAGCCTTCTAGCGACGATTATGAGTTTCAGCGCAGCACGATCCGCGACGACGAAGACGTCATGGACTGGCTGGATTTTGCCGCGTGTGAGACTCGACTTTCGGACCACTTGAAAGCCCAGCTTTTCCCGATTGTTGAGCCTGAGCATCATAAGCTCGCAGAGTTTGTGATCGGCTGTTTGGATGAGAAAGGCTATTTGATCATGCCCCTTGATGAAGTCGCTGCATCCACAAACATGACAGTTGAAGATGTTGAAGCCGTACTCCACAAGCTTCAGCAGTGTGACCCGGCAGGGATCGGGGCGCGCAACGTCCAAGAGTGTTTGTTATTGCAGCTTCAGGACCCGGATACGGTTGAGCAAAAGCTGGCAAGGGAGATTGCAAAGCACTATCTGGACGAGATGATCGCTCGCCGAACGGGCAAGATCGCCCGCAAGTTTAAGGCCCCCACTGAGATGGTGGAGGCCGCCTTCCAAGAGATTCTAGCGCTGAATCCCTATCCAGCCCAGGGGTTTGCAGCGAACTCGCACAGCGCTCGACAGAAGCCGATTGCGGTTCGACCAGACATTATCCTCACGCGCTCAGAGATTGGTTGGGTCGTCGAAGTCGAGGGTGTGGACGCTTCATCGCTCGTTGTTGATCGTAGCTATCGACAGCGCTTGGCAAAGCTTGAAGCGAAGGCACAAGCCGACAAGGACGAGAAGAAGCACCTCGGCGAATATGTTGGTCGAGCGGATAACTTTATTCAGTCGATCAAGGAGCGCAAGAAGACTCTGCGGCGGATCGGAGAGTACTTGATCGAGAAGCAAACCAGCTTTATCTCGACCGGGCGCTACCAGTATTTGCAGCCGCTGACGAAGTCGATCATGGCGCGAGAATTGGGATTGCACGAATCAACCGTCAGCCGTGCGACCATGGGTAAATTTGTGCAGATTGAAGATGGCGAGATCGTGCCGTTCGAGGTCTTCTTTAAGCCTGCACTGCGCATCCAAAAGATGATTGAAGAGATTTTGGAGACGGAGAATCCGTCAACACCGCTTTCCGATGAGGCGATCGCTCGGCTGTTGGCCGACCGCGGAGTGGTCGTCGCCCGAAGGACGGTGAACAAGTATCGAGATCGGACACGTCTGCTCAGCAGCCGTGGGCGAAGAACGGCTTAGGCTTCGACCCCCATAAGACTTGTTTGACATAGAGGTCCTATAAGTCTTATAGCGGGCTATCGCACGAGCTGCCCCAAGAGCCACAACGCGCACCCGAGCTTGCTCAGTCTTCCGCTTGACAGCATCTCGCCCTCCGGCCAGATAAGCGTCAATTCATTCTCGTCCGACTCAAACCCAATCCCCTCTTTAGAAACGTCGTTGTGGGCGATGGCGTGTAGGCCCTTCTTGGCAAGCTTTGCCCGGGCAACCGATAAGTCACCGGTCGGCTCGGCCGCAAACCCGATCACCATCGACCCCGGCTTGCTCAGCTTCGAAAGCGCAGCGATGATATCTGGGTTAGGCGTCAGTTCCAGCGACCAGTTCTCCATGGTGCTGCGGCGCTTCCCAACGATCCGCTCGACGGGATGATAGTCAGCGACTGCGGCTGCCCCGATAATCAGATCGGCGTCAGAAGCAAAACTGGAAGCCTCCGCTAGCATCTCTTGGGCAGTGTGAACGCGCCGTACTACTGCTCGCAAAGGCACCGCCTGGGCGGTCGGACCCGTGACAAGCGTCACCTCAGCGCCCATCAGCAAGGCAGCCTTCGCCAGTGCGATCCCCATTTTCCCACTGGATCGGTTGCTGAGGAACCGGACGTCGTCAATCGGCTCTTGGGTTGGACCAGACGTGATCAAGACCCTCTTGCCCTTCAGCGCTTGCGTTCTATTTGCGACGGTTAGGACAGTCTCGGTAATGGTAGCCGTCGAAGCCAATTTCCCGAGTCCCGTTTCCCCGACGATAACATCACCCTCCGTCGGTTCGACAAAGAAAGCCCCCTTGGCCTCAAGTCGGCGGGCAGACTCCTGAGTGTTCTCGTTGGCATACATCGAGGGGTTCATCGCTGGAGCGATGACCATAGGCCCTTCGAACACCAAGGCCAATGTTGTGAGCATATCGTCGCCGATGCCGTGGGCGATCTTGTTGATCGTGTTCGCTGACGCGGGGGCGATCACGAGCACGGCGGCTTCGCGTGCCCAGTCGATGTGGGCCATGCGTCCGCGCTCGGGCTCTTCAAAGGTGTCAATCAGGCACGGCTGCCCGGTGAGGGTTTCAAAAAGTGCGGGGGTGACGAAGTTTTGCGCCGCATCGGTGAGGCAAACGCGGACGGTGAACCCCGCTCGCATCAACTCGCGAGCAAGATCGGCGGCACGGTAGGCCGCGACACTTCCAGAAACGCCAAGAACCAGGTTCGGCACGGGTGAGTTTTACCAGCTTCGCGCGTTTGGCCGGTGTGCCTGGGCTCAGTCGCTAAAGTCGCGGATAATGTCGCTGATGTGTCCGTGCCCGACCTGATCGCCATATTCGGCGGCACTTTGCCCATCCCCTGTAAGGGCTCCAGTGTTTGCTCCCATCTTCAGCAGCCGCAGCGTCAAGTCAGCATCGCCGATATCGGCGGCATAGTGCAGAGGGGTCCAGCCGCCGCCCGCAGCAAGGTTCACGTTTGCCCCGTTATCGAGCAGCAAATTGACGATGTTGATGTGCCCTCCCGCCAGCGCAGAGTGGATCGGGGCCACGTGAAAATCGTTGTTGGAAAGCGTGTTCGGGTCGGCGCCAGCCTCAACGAGAGCTTTGGCGGCTTCAAATTTTCCAAAGTAGCTGGCGAGTCCGAGCGCGGTAAAACCATCAGCGCTGAACGCAGAGATAAGCGATGGATCCTCAGCAATCATGCTCGACACCATCAGCGAATCGCCGATCGCGGCGGCTTCGAAAACATTCCAGTTCATCTTTTGTACAGCGATGGCCTGGGCGGTGTCGAGGCGTCCATGATAGAGCGTGAACATCAAAACCGAGACACCCGCTGGCTTGGTCTCGTTCGCAAGCTCCCGATTCTCGGCGAGCAGTTCTTTCACCTTTTCGACATCGCCGGTGGTCGCGGCGGCCCAAAACTCTTCGCTGGTCGACATGGGGATAAGGATACTTTGTTGTGATTCGTGATTCGTGATCGGCGATCTGTTAACCGTGATCCGATATCTCAAAGTCTTGGTGACGTGCTTCCCGGTAATTCCTGGTTTCAGCCGGATTACGGATCACCCACCCTCTCACCCACCAAATTGCCCTCATTTGGACCGATTACTAAAGAAAATTAGGCACTTCGCCACAATCATGCATCATGGTAAGGCATTGGCGCGTAGTTTGATTGACAGATCAACACGCCGTTGGTATACTGCCGAATTGCGTCACGGGTGACCGATGACGTGGCTATGCGAAGCTGGCAACTTCGCGTTAGGAGAGATCCTGACCGTCGAGACAAAGCGATGAACAGATTGCAATTTGCGTGGGGGTGCGGCAAACGCACGTCGTCAATGGAGACGAACGCATCAAGGCAAGTCGGTTCTGGCTCCGTTATGGGGGCGGTCATGTTCTTGGTTTCTCGCGCCAGAACCCCACTGGTGTCTGCGCACGGATCGCAAGTGAGGTACATGTGATTGTCAAATTTCAGCATCCTTTGTAGCTTTGCCGCTATGTTTGCGGCTATCGCCGTCGGGGGCGTCCGCCCCGTGTCTTGGCTTAAGAACCTTCTGAACAGACGTAAAGCCGAGCCCATGAATTCGAGCGCCGTCCTCTCACGTGAGGCGGGGTGGCAGCTCATCAGTTGTGACGATGAACAGTCGTTCAACGAGTGGCTTGGAAAAGACGAAGAGGGCCTTCCTTATGGCAGCGGAGAAGAGCATTCGCTCGGATCCCATCTCCTGGTGGAGCTGTTTGGCTGCGACAAGGCTTCCCTGGAAGAGGAACGCAGCGTCGGCGTTGCGATGCGCGATGCCGCTGTTGCCAGCGAGGCCACAGTTGTCGCGCAGTCGTTCCATGAGTTCCAACCCTACGGAGTTTCCGGGGCGATCGTGATTCAAGAATCGCATTACACGATCCACACTTGGCCCGAGCACGGCTATGCGGCAGTGGATTTGTTCTACTGCGGCGGAACCGTGAAGGTACACAAGGCTGTCCGCGTACTTCGCGAGCGCTTTAAGCCCGAGAGGATCAAATTCTTGGTCGTGCGGCGAGGATTGCAAGGCGAAGTCGACCGGTAAGCAGATTTCAAGCGATCAGCCTATTCATTACGTGACATATGCGTAATGAATAGGCTGTTTCGTTGTGTGTTGGGTGAGGAGAGCCAGCCCAACCGTCCGTAAGCCTGAATTGGTATAGTTTCTATCGTAAAGTGAGTTCAAAATGAGTTCTGACGCCACTGGTATTTTTATCAACGAAACCCACACCGACGCAGCCATCTGGCAATACCGCGTCGCCAAGATGATCCTTGAGGGCAAAACGCAGTATCAGACTTATCAGATTGCGGAGATACCACGCTTTGGCAAGTCGCTCTTCTTGGATTACAACATCCAGACCTCAATTCTCGACGAGTACGTTTTTCACGAGTGCATGAGCCAGCCCGCCATGACCCTCCACCCAAACCCGAAGAAAGTCGTGGTTTGTGGCGGCGGCGAGGGGGCTACCCTGCGCGAAGCGCTCAAGCACAACACCGTCACCGAAGCCCACATGATCGACATCGACAAGGACCTCGTCGATATGGTCAAAGTCCACATGCCGGAGTGGCACCAGGGCGCGTTTGACGACCCTCGCACCAATCTGCTGCACATGGATGCTCGGCAATGGCTTGTGGATCACAAAGGCGCAGGCTTTGACGTGATCCTCAGCGACCTCCCCAATCCCCACGAAGAGGGTCCGGGGCAGATGCTCTTTACCAAAGAGTATTTCCAGATCGCCGCCGATGCGCTTGCCGATGACGGCATCCTCGCCATGCAAGCCGGCAGCGCGAATGAGAACTATCCTGAGTGTATGGCTTGCTGTATCAAGACTCTGCAGTCGATGGACTGCTTTGCCCACGTCGCCGGCTACTATGGCATCGTGACGACATTCTTCCAGCCTTGGGGGTTTGTCCTCGCCAGCAAAAAGTACGATCCGATGAGCCTGAGCATGGATGAGATTGCAGCCCGGTTCGCCGCGCGGGGCGTGACAAATCGGTACTACACACCGAGGTTCCACAACGCCGTCTTCACCCTTCCGGAGTGGATGCTCGAAGCCACCAAGAACGCCCGCATCCTGACCGATGCCGAGCCGTTCGTTTGGACAGCCTAGGCTTCGCCGTAAGGTTCGTAAAGGGTGAGGATTGTAAGGGCGTGACCGGAAGAACCCCGGGTTCAAGCCTAGAACCTGCTTCCCGTCCTTACAATCCTTACAATCCTTACAATCCCAAATATTCAAGCAGGAGCCCACATCCAAGGTGTCGAACTCCCCTCACACAGGCTCGGTGAAGGATGTTGACGAACCTTATTCTGGACGTGAAAAATTTAGACCGCTCGCTTGAGTTCTATCACACGCTGTTGCTCCTTCCGATCAGAAATCAGGAAGAAGTGGATGGGCACCGTCTTGCCCGACTGAACACAGGACTGACCGAGTTAACCTTGGTCGAGCAGCCTGTCGAAGAGCAAAATCCAATGCTCGACCGCACTGGCGGCATGGTGATCAACTTCCGGGTTCGCGACCTCCCCAAGGTGGCGACAAACCTTGAGAAGAACCATGTGAATGTGCTGCGGGGTCTTGAAATGGCTCTCTGGGGGGAAAGAACGTTCCTGATAACTGACCCCGACGGATACGCGATCCTATTAAGTGAGCCTGTTGAGACTCTGCACTAACCCTCCGACCCTTCATACTTCTCCTTCAGCGCGGCAACCACCGCCGGATCGGCGAGCGTCGTCGTATCTCCCAGCACCCGACCTTCGGCGACGTCGCGCAGAAGTCGGCGCATGATCTTGCCCGAGCGGGTTTTGGGCAGCTCTGCCGAGATGATGATGTCGTCCGGGCGGGCGATGGGGCCGATCTTGGCGGCGACGTGAGCCTTCAGCTCGTCAATGATGCCGTCGTGAGTTTTGTACTCGCTGCGGATGATGACAAACGCAGAGATGGCTTGGCCCTTCACCTCGTGGGCTTTGCCGATCACCGCTGCCTCGGCGACGGCTTTGTGGTCGACCAGCGCTGACTCAACCTCCATCGTGCTGATGTTGTGTCCGGCGACGAGCATCACGTCGTCCACCCGACCGAGCAGCCAGAAGTATCCGTCTTCGTCCAGCTTCGCGCCGTCTCCCGTGAAGTAAACGCCGTCAAACCGCGACCAGTAGGTTGTGATGAAGCGCTCGGGGTCGCCGTAGATGCCCCGCGTCATCGAGGGCCAGGGCCGCGTGAGGACCAGGTAGCCGCCGATGGCGTGCTTGGCCTCTCCGGCTTTGACCTTCGCCATGTGCGCGTCGGTGAGGTCCTCGCCGGCTTCGTTGTAGATCGCCGCGCGGATGCCAGGAAATGGCCTTGTTGCAGAGCCCGGTTTGGTCGCGACGATTCCGGGAAGCGGCGTGATCATGATCGCCCCGGTTTCGGTCTGCCACCAGGTGTCCACAACTGGACACTTGCCCTTGCCGATGGTTTCGTGATACCAAATCCATGCCTCAGGGTTGATCGGTTCGCCCACCGAGCCGAGCAGCCTCAGCGAACTCATATCGCAGCGGTCCGGATATTGAGTGCCCCACTTCATAAAGGTGCGAATGGCGGTCGGCGCGGTGTAGAGGATGGTCACCTTGTGCTTCTCGACGATTCGCCAGAAGCGATCCTTATCGGGTGTGTCTGGCGCGCCTTCGTACATCACGACGGTTGCGCAGTTTGCCATCGGCCCATAGACCACGTAGCTATGCCCGGTCACCCAGCCGCAGTCGGCGGTACACCAATAGATGTCCGAATCCTTCATATCGAACACCCATTTCGTCGTCGCATAAACGCCTGTCAGATAACCGCCGGTGGTGTGGACGATCCCCTTGGGCTTGCCGGTCGAGCCGGACGTGTAGAGGATATAGAGCAGGTCTTCGCTGTCCATCGGCTCGCACGGGCAGTCGTCGGACTGGCGCGGCACGATCTCGCTCCAGCTCACATCCTTAGCCGATGCCGTGCCCTGGCTATAGTCGGGTGTGGCGACGCCGTTGGTGACGGTTCCGGGCGAACCCGCGTGTTCCAGCACCAGTACCTTCTCCACCGTCGGACAGCCTAATTCCAGCGCATCGTCGACCGTCTTCTTGAGGGCGACAATCCCGCCTCGCCGCCATCCGCCGTCGGCGGTGACGATGATCTTGGCCTGGGCGTCGTTGGTGCGCTCTTGCAGCGACTCGGCGCTGAATCCGCCGAACACGACCGAATGGGCGGCGCCGATGCGGGTGCAGGCGAGCATGGTGTAGGCGAGTTCCGGCACCATCGGCATGTAGATGCAAACCCGGTCGCCCTTCTTTACTCCCAGCTCTTTCAAGGCATTGGCGACGCGGCTGACGTGGGATTTGAGTTCGGAATAGGTGATGCTGCAGGCGTCCCCGGGCTCCCCCTCGAAGATGATCGCCGTGCGGCTGCCCCGACCTGCTTCGACGTGGCGGTCGACGCAGTTGTAGCAGACGTTGATCTTGCCGCCGACGAACCACTTGGCAAACGGCTTGTTGGACCAGTCAAGGACTTCAGTCCAAGGCTCCGACCAGCTTAGCTCCTTGGCCCAACCCTCCCAGAACGCCAGGTAGTCCGCGTCGGCCTTGTCGTAGATCGCTGGCTCGTTCACATTCGCCTGAGCAGTGAACTCGGCGCTTGGGGCAAAGGAGCGTTGTTCGGATAGGAGCGTTTGGATGGTTTCTGACATGGCAGTCTCAAGGATCGGGGATTTAGTGGATTTTAGCCGCTTAGACAGGATTTGCGCCTTTGCGAGAAACAAAATCCATCTCACGCGAGACGTCAACACAAGCGCAGCAGGCAAAGCAAATGTTTGAAAAGACCCTTCACCGCAAGCGGTATGAGGGATCAAAGTTTGTTGCACGCCAAGTCGCCATGGGAGGGCAACGTTCCGTTGTTGCCGTTGTATCGCGCAGATGACGTATCTGTAACTTCGCGCTATCGCGCGACGATAGCCATAGTCTGTGCTTGGGAGGGGCTCTTATCGACGACAATGCCCGAAGATGTCGGCTTGTGAATCAGGAACCCAAACAGAGCCGCCCAGCCCAGCAAGGTCAGTGCAATAAACATCGCGCCCGAAAGCTTCTGGACCGTGATCTGTGCCTTCTCGTTCACCGTGATGCCCCAACGGATGCAGAAGTTCCAGATGCCATAGCACAGGTGGTAGCTGCAAGCAAGCACGCCGATCATGTAGACGATCAGAAAGACGTACCCATAGGAGGTCAGCTTCTCTTGAAAAGCGGCATATTTGATCACATGCGCGCCACTCACATATTTTGCAACAGTCGTCGTGATGATGTGATAAAGCAGGAACAGAAATGCGACGATGCCACTTGCGCGCTGGAGCATGTACATCCGGTTTTGCGACCACTTGTACTTCTCGCTAAAATAGTTGCTTTTCGCTCGGCCTGCGATGAACATCCCGTACACGGCATGAAACAGCAACGGGAGCCAAATCGCCGTGATCTCCAGCGTCAGCAGGATGTGTTTTGGGATGCTCTCAAAGAAGTCGATAACGCCGTTGAAACGCTCCGGCCCGGCAAGCGTGAAAGAGTTCAGCGTGAGGTGCTGCACCATGTAGAAGCCGACCGGAACGATGCCGGTGAGCGAGTGCAACTTATGCAAAAAGTAGTTCTCGCGGCTCAGGGGCATCGACATGGGGTTAGTTTACCTTTGGGGAAAGCATCGACAGGTCGTCGCCAAGTAGTCGTCAGGTGGTCGGCAAGTCGGTTCCAAAAACAACTTGCCGACCACTTGCAAACCACATGACAACGAATCGCTACTACGCCCTTTCATGACTGCTCCGGACTTTGAGCCGGATCGGGGAGCCGAACATCGGGAATTCGCGCCGGATACGGTTTTCGATATAGCGCAGATAGGAGAAGTGGACGAGCTCGGGGTCGTTGACAAAGAGCACAAATGTCGGCGGGCGAGTGGTCACCTGCGTGCAGTAATAGATCTTCAGCGCTCTGCCCTTTCGAGACAGCGGCTTTTCAAAGATCGCGTCCTGCACAAGGCGGTTAAGTTGTCCGGTTTGGATGCGGAAGTTGTAGCTCTCAAGCGCGTCCAGCGCCGTATCCAGCACAGGCTCCATACCCGCGTTCTCTTTGGCGCTGGTGAAGCAGACGGGGGCATAGTGGAGCTCAGGAACCTGGTCGCTGATGATCTTCATCATGTCCTTCTTGATCAGAGACATCGTTTTCGGGCGACCATCGGGCTCCTCTTTCAGGTCCCATTTGTTGACGACCCAAACAACCGCCTTTCCAGAATCGTGGGCGATTTTGGCGACACGCTTGTCACCGTCGGTGAGCCCCTCCCCACCGTCGATCAATACGAGGGCGCATTCGGCACGTTCCACGGCCCGGACCATTCGGTCGGCCATGTAGTACTCCACCGTGCCCTGAATCTTTCCACGCCGTCGCAAGCCCGCCGTATCGACGAGGCGAAACTTCTCATTGCGATACTCCAGCAGGGTATCGACGGCGTCTCGTGTTGTGCCGGGGATGTTAGAAACGATAGCTCGCTGCTCTCCGGTGAAGGCATTCAGGAGCGATGACTTTCCGACGTTCGGACGCCCCACGATCGCAAGTGTGATCTCCTCCTGCTCCGCTTCATCCTTCTTTTTAGTTTTGGGGAGGTGTTCAACGATGATGTCGAGAAGATCGGCAACACCGCGTCCGTGCAGTGCAGAAAGAGCGAAGACCTCTCCTATCCCGAGGGAGTAAAACTCTCCGGCGGACTTTTCTCGCTGAGAGTTGTCCGCTTTGTTGACCACCACGTAGAGGGGCAGCTTGTTGCCGCGAAGGTGATTGGCGAGCGTTTGATCGTCGGGATGCAGACCGTCAATCACATCGGTCAGGAAAAGGATAAGATCGGCCTCTTCGAGGGCGACTTGGGCTTGAACGCGAATCTGCTCGACCAGCGGGTCTTCATCGTTGAAGAGGATTCCACCGGTATCGACGAGGGTAAACCGCTTGCCTTGCCATTCGGTCTCTGCATACAAGCGGTCACGGGTGATGCCAGGTTGATCCTCGACCACGGCGACCCTCTTTCGGATGAGCCGATTAAAGAAGGTGCTCTTGCCCACGTTCGGGCGGCCCACAATCACAACAACGGGAAGTTTTTCTGGCATGAATTTATCCTAATTCTTCGGTCCTTCAGTCCCTTCCCGGACGTAGCGCCCGCGTATCATTTGGCGAGGGATGGTTATGGGCGGTCGTCAGATATGGCTTAGTTTGGCTTTGCTTGCTGCTTGCGGGCTAAGCCCCGCTGACGAATTGCCTTCGCCTGCGCCGCTATCCAACCCAGCGCAAGGCTACCGAAACTCCTCTTCCAGGTTTATCCTTGTCGGCGGCCTGGGCCGGTCTCTGACGATTCTGGGATCGGAAGAGTTGCGGCGCGGCTACACTTTGGGGCTGCAATACGAGCTCCCGAACACACGCGCACGTCTTTTTGGCCACAACGCCGATCTTGTCCTGGAAGGCTATTATGGCAACAACCGGCGGGGTGTCCTGGACCTAGAGCCCCCCAGCACCCTCATTAGTGCCGGCGTCCTCGTCTTCTTTAGGTTCAAAAAGCACTTGCACGGTGATACTGCCTACTTGGTAGACCTGGGTTGGGGCTTGACCTATGGAAGCGACCGGACGCGCGATTTGGACAGTCGGCTGAACTCCTCTCCAGCCTTGTCATTCTGGATTTCTCACGGTCCTCGACACCGGGAGTTCATGTATGGACTCCGCTATCTCCACCTCTCCAATGCTGGTTTTGTCGGCAACAACCAGGGGCAGAATCAGATTTTTCTCACGTTTGGCATTCGGCTCTGATTGCGCCTATCTCAGCTATTTAATCGGGGTAGTGTGAGAGCCTATATGACCGTAGAGTTCGTTCGAAGAACCGTTGCAGCCGAGGTGCGCTTTGAAGGCTTGGGGCTGCATTCGGGCGTGCCGGTTCAATTGGTGGTCCATCCGAGCAAAGGTGGATTGTGGTTTCGGCTTGGGGAAGAAAGGGTCGAGGCCAAGGCTGCGAATGTCACGGAGACGACGCGCTGTACCCGCCTTGGTCCGATTTCGACCATTGAGCATCTTATGAGCGCCCTTGCCGGACTCGAGATCACGGATGCAGAGATTGAGATGTCGGCTGGGGAGTGTCCAGCGCTTGACGGAAGTTCTCTTGAGTTTGCCAATGGGCTCCTGAAAGCCGGGACGACGGAGATTGGGAGGTCCACGGTCGACGGTCTGTATACACGAGTCTTCGTGCAGGAACCCGATTGCAAAATGGGTATTGCCAAGGGTGAAGGGCACTGGCGATATTCGTTCTTGACCGGTGAACGGTGGCCAAGGGAACAGATATTTGAAGTGGAGAATGTATGCGCCAGCTACCTTGGCGAGATCGCCCCGGCGCGGACTTTCGGCTTTGAAGAGGAGATTCCGATGATCCAGCAGGCCGGGCTGGCGAAGGGCTTGGACTTTGAGAAAGCTTTGGTCTTGGGGAAGGAAGGGTACGTCAATGAACCCCGCTTTGCCGATGAACCCGCGCGCCACAAAATGCTCGACGCTATAGGCGATCTCCTCCTTTCAGGATTACCGCCGAGTTTGCTGAGCGTGACGATGGAAAAGACGGGACACAAAGCCCACGTGAAGGCAGCGCTGAAGCTGTCGAAAGCCGTCAAGATTGAGTCGGTTTACTTGTGAAGAAATCGCGATGCGATAACGTCCAGCACGAGCATGAACACCATAAACCCGACACCCAGGTAAAGGATCAAGCGAGAGATAAAGTCATCGAATCCCGCCTTGCCTTTGAAGCTCGTGCGAACCCCGGAGCCGCCGGACATCGCATCGCCCTTGCCGGAGAAAAACACCAGCGCGGCGAATACCAGTGCGACTAATATCGACACTCCAAGGACAATGTTATAAACGGTCTGCACGATTGACTCCGATTGGGTGCAGGAGTATACCATCGGTTCTCCGGCAGTGCCTAAGTCTAATGTTCCGTGGCGGCTACTCAGAATGGGAGATTGATCTTAAAGAGCCAAGAGATGAGCTGGAGGAAGCCGTAGAAGAGCATGGAGCCCGTGATCACGTGCAGCATCCCGCTGTTGTAGATGCGCGTCGCGACGGTGGTTCTTCCTCGAGTCGTGCGAAACTTCTCTAGTAGTTCGGTTCCGGCTTGGATGCCCATTGCCACGTGTCGATCTTTCGGTGTTTTGGTGGTCACCAGAAGCTGCATGAGCCCGCCAAGAGGCCGCCAGAGGAACATCGCGGCCATAAGTCCGGCGAGGACTCTCACTTCGTAGTAAGGGATCCAGGGGGTCGTCGATATCCCCAAGAACAGGGTGAGTCCGACGGCTACATTCGTCCCGCACCTTGGATGAACGCGTGGCATCCGCTTGACGATGGAGGGTTGTAGCGGCTCTCCGCGTTCGATGGCATTGACGACCATATGCTCCGCGGCGTGGATCGAGGATAGAGGGATCGCCTTGATAGCGACCAGAAAGAGAATGATGGGCAACCCCTGCTCGATATTTGCCACCCATCGGATGCTGAGTCCTTGGGACAGCAGCCAATCCGCCAAGAGGATAGAGGTCCATTGGGTGACAAAGAGCATGGAGAATAGGAGCATTCCCGTGGTGACGAGCGCGAACCCGCTTGCTCCGGCACGCAACGATCCGGTGGTGAGGTAGACACCGAAGGGTGTCGCCATTCCTCCGACCATCGGGGGAGTGATGTATCGGGGTCCTGAATCGGCAAGATCTCCGGCGCAAATCATGCCGATGAGAAATCCGTCCTTGTCGACAACGATGAGTTCAGGCACGCCCGTTTCCGCCATCATTCGAAGGGCTTCGGCGCCGGTGGCAAGTGGCGTGATCGTTGGAGCGTCGGTAACCATCGCGAGGCTTACAGGCTCTTCAAAAATCGCGCCTCCTGCCAGGGCAAGGGCCAGGCTTTGCTGGGTGACGACTCCGACAACGCGATCTTCCTCCACTACTGGGAGCCGGTCGAATACGGTTTCACGAAACAGCTTTGCGGCACGCGCAAGCGATTCCCACGGCTCCAGGGCAGTGGTCGTTCGCACAAGCGCGGAAATCGGTTGTCCGAGAGAATCGGGCTGCATTTCGATAGGATTCGATTGTACTGGGTTGTCAGTCACTAGGGGTGAGTCGTGAGTAGCTTGCGGCTTGGCTCCGTAAAGACCGCGCATAGCCGAGGCAGGCTCGATAACCTTTGCTCCTAACAATCCTTAACATCGCAGAATTTTCATTCTTCGCCCATTCTACGGCTTCGACTATAATCTGGACGACTTGAAAAGGATTGCGGTCATAACCAGCGGAGGCGATGCCCCCGGAATGAATGCGGCGATACGTGCGGTTGTGCGTACAGCGTTGGGCAGGGGCGTCGAGGTCACGGGCTTTTACCACGGCTACGACGGCATCTTAAACAACGAGAGCTTCCCCATGACTTCAAAGTCGGTGGGTGGGATCATCGACCGTGGTGGGACGGTGCTAAGAACGGCGCGAAGCAAGGAGTTTCGCGAGCCCGCCGGTCGAGAGAAAGCCGTTGCAGTGTTGAAGGAGCTTGGCGTTGAGGGGCTGGTGGTGATCGGAGGTGACGGTTCGCTCACCGGTGCGCTTTCTCTCCAGACCGAGTTTAATTTTCCCGTGATGGGGTTGCCCGGCTCAATCGACAACGACATTTCGGGAACCGACTTTTCTATCGGATTTGATACGGCAGTGAATACTGCGGTCGAAGCGATCGACCGCGTACGGGACACGGCTTATTCGCATGAGCGCGTTTTTGTGATCGAGGTGATGGGGCGCAAGAACGGCTTTATCGCGGTGGAGGCAGGCCTTGCCGCCGGAGCGGAAGCGATCTTGATCCCGGAGGTTCCGTATGCATTGCTCGACGTTTGTAACCTTCTCAAATCGTCTTCGGCAAAGGGCAAGAAAAGCAGCATTATCGTCGTCGCCGAGGGAGCGGCTCGTGCGGTTGATATCAAGGAGTTCATCGAGCGGAACACCGGATTTGAGTTGCGGTATCTAGTGCTCGGACACATGCAGCGGGGAGGAACGCCTACCGCTTTCGACCGCGTGCTCGCGCTTCGCCTTGGCGCTTTTGCGACCAATCGGCTGCTGAACGGATTCTCGGGGGAGATGGCAGGGGTTGATGGAAGCAAGCTCGTTTCTCATCCATTGAGCTATGTCTTAAGCACCGAGCGCGCTATCGACCCCGACCGGTTGCTCCTCGCGGAGGCGATGGCGATTTGATCCTGACGGTGACCCTAAACCCAAGCATCGACCGAACTGTATTTGTCGATGCGCTTCAGGTTGGGGATACGAACAGGGTGGGCCGGTCAGAGACCGACGCCGGCGGCAAAGGTCTCAACCTTTCACGCGTTGCCGCTGAGCTTGGCGGGCACACAGTTGCGCTTGGGTTTCTTGGGGGTGGGCCGGGTGCATACATTCGGTGCGTTCTGAACGATCAGGGCGTTGAGTATGACTTTGTGGAGATCGCTGGCGAGACTCGCATGAATGTGAGCATCGAGGAGGGGAACGGCAGCCCACCTACCACTCTCAACGAGCGTGGCCCCGAGATCACATCACAGCATTGGGATGAGCTGCTTCAAAAATGCACGCTGTGGGCTCCTAAGGCAGCGTGGGCGTGTATGGGTGGGTCGATCCCTCCCGGGCTGGGAAAGGACGCCTATCGCACGCTTGGAGGCCTTCTCAAGGAGGCAGGCTGCAAACTCGCACTGGATGCGGACGGCGAAGCCATGAAGCTTGGTTTGGAGGCGGGGCCTCAGTTTATTAAGCCCAACGCACACGAAGCGGAACGGCTTTTGGGTCGCCCCATGGACAGCGTAGAAGCATGTGTCGATGGAGCGAAGGAGTTGCACGGGCGTGGCATCGACTTCGTTGTCATCAGCCGTGGAGCAGATGGCGCGGTTTTGGCTTGTTCGGAAGGTGTTTTCGTCGCCGAATCGCCGAAAGTTAAGGCCGTGAGCACGATCGGCAGCGGCGATTCTTTGGTGGCGGGATTTTTGTGGGGGCTTGAGAGCGGGAAGTCGGTAGAGGAGGCGTTTCGGTGGGGTGTGGCTTGCGGAGCCGCGACCGCAACGACCAGCGGAGCGGAGATCGCTCGGAAGCCGGTCATTTTGGAGCTTGAGCCAAGGGTGACGATCTCGCGCACGGAGTAAAAAATCAAATTCATTCTGCGAAGTTGTCGAATTGCAGAAGCGAACCTTGCTGGGCCTGCGTCCCAGAATTGACCGGCGATAGGCTTGTTGGTGGACAAAGCGTTTGCCTTGGTCGGTCATAATGCATGAGGAATGCGTCCGGGTCGTGAGTCAATCGCAGCGGACGTGAGGTAAGGTCAAAACCATGTCGGCAGACGTATTGGAAAGAGTCAAAAAAGTCACAGTCGAAGAGCTTGGCGTGAAAGAAGAAGAAGTCACGGGCACAGCCTCGTTTACCGAGGATTTGGGTGCGGATTCGCTCGACGTCGTGGAACTCGTCATGGCTTTAGAGGATGAATTTGGAATCGAGATCCCTGACGACGAAGTTAGCAACATCAAGACTGTTGGCGACGCGGTCAAGTACATCGAATCCAAGAGTGAATAATGAGTGATTGGCCTCGCCCTTCAGGGCGGGTTGTCGTCACCGGTCTAGGCGCTGTCACCCCCCTGGGAACCGGCGTGGACGTTTTTTGGCCACGCTTGATCGCAGGGGAGAGCGGCATCGACCGGATCAGTCTTATCGACCCGTCGGATTTCACCACACAGATTGGCGCTGAGGTGCTCGATTTCGAGCCCGAGCGTTTCCTGGATAAGAAGGAAGCCCGCCGTATCGACCGCTTCATTGCGTTTGCAGTGGGAGCGGCTACGATGGCGCTTGAGGATTCCGGCTTTCCGGTGACCGATGACAACCGCGAGCAGGTTGGCGTTTTGGTCGGCTCTGGCATCGGTGGACTGACCACGATGACCGAACAGACGAAGCGTCTGTATGAAGGCGGCCCAGGCAAGGTTTCGCCGTTCCTCGTGCCCTATATGATCCCGGACATGGCGTCGGGATACGTCTCTATCGTTCATCAGCTCAAAGGTCCTAACACGTGCGTGGTCACCGCCTGTTCGACGGGTGCAAACTCGTTGGGCGATGCCTATCACATCATCAAACGCGGAGATGCGGTGGCGATGGTGGCGGGCGGCAGCGAGGCCCCGATCAACGAAATCGGCTTGGCTGGATTCTGCTCGGCCCGGGCGATGTCGAACCGCAATGACGACCCCAAGCGCGCCTCTCGGCCCTTCGATTCCGAGCGCGACGGCTTTATCATGGGCGAAGGCGCAGCCGTGATGATGCTTGAGGACTACGATCATGCAGTCGCTCGCGGAGCAAAGATTTACGGCGAGATCGTGGGTTATGGGATGACGGGAGACGCCTATCACATCACGGCTCCCGACCCTGAGGGCGACGGGGCACGTCGGGCGATGAAGGCGGCTTTGCGGTCGGCTGGATTAAAACCGGAAGATATCGGCTACATCAATGCCCACGGGACGTCCACGCCCTATAACGACAAGTTTGAGACGATGGCGATCAAGAGCGCCTTTGGCGAACATGCTTACAAGGTGCCGGTGAGCTCGACAAAGTCGATGATCGGGCATACTCTGGGTGCGGCCGGTGCGATTGAGGCGATGATCTGTCTGTTGGCGATGAAGGAAGGGGTTCTTCCTCCCACGGTCAACTACGAGAATCCCGATCCCGACTGTGATCTGGACTATGTGCCGAACGTTGCGCGAAAGGCTGACGTGGCGTATTCACTCTCGAACTCTTTCGGGTTCGGCGGGCATAACGTGAGCTTGATCTTTAAGCGGGTTTGAGCCAAATCTCAGCGGTCGTTGCGGCAACGACGGAGCGTTACCCTCCCCCATCCTCTTTGTGCCTTCGTGGTTCTTCGTGTCTTTGTGAGAGAGGCGTTTTTTTGTTTCACGCAAAGTTCACAAAGAACGCAGAGTTTGGGTTGAGGTCTTTGTGAGCTCTGCACCTCTGCGTGAACTTCCGTGTTGGTTCTCGCCAAGTTGCAAAGCCTGTTCAACCGATTGTGGTGCAGGCGTCCTTGCCTGCACATTCGCTGTGTTGTACGGCAACGACAGAGCGTTGCCCTCCCGGGTCTCTCGTAAAAACGCAGGATTTCTATGCCTGAATCCTCCCCTAGAATTGAGGCTAAATATGGGGGTGGAGGCATTGGAGTATCAGAAGAGACTATCGGTGTCTTCGTTCTTAGACTCGGAGGCTGCGGGCACTTGACCCGTTTGGAACACACGCCACTTGCTCAAACTCATCGACTTCCAACCGCGTTTGTTCCCGGCAAAGCGATCAAGCCAGTCTTTGCGCAAGTCCGGGGAAGCGGCCTGAAGAGCGGGCCAAGCGTCAGCCCCGGCGTTGATGATCATATCGCGGTCGAGGTTTTGCTTATCGGCACGGTTGAGATTAACCGATGCAATGACGGAATCTGGACGGATGACGTTTAGGCTGACGCCGACGGCAAAAAAAGCCGCCATGCAAGCAAGGCCAAACCGGGAGAGTTGCCAACTCACGCCCAACCACATGTAGAGGCCGATCACGACAGCAAGCCAGACAATCCCCGCACAAACATAAAAGCGCATGGGCGAGAGGCCGTAGGCCTGCACATAGAGCGACATCCTGAATCCCGCCGATGCAAGCAGGCAAAGAAGGAGGATGGACATTCCGACAGCTACGGCATTAAAAAGCCTGCGGTGGGCAGCCTCGACCGATTTCAGCACACTCTGCGCACCGAGGAGGATCGGCAAACTCAGCGCAGTGACAGTGACGATCTCGAAGAATCCCCGACGAGCGTATTGGGCGTAGGTGAGCTCGGCAGTTTTGAGCACGACGTCGTTGCCCCCAAAAAGGTAGCGAACTTGCACCAGGATGAATATCAGGAACATCAGACCGATCAGGCCAAAGAAGGTGGCAAAAGCGCTGATGGCATGGGTGGCGTCAATGCCAGCCTTTTGGGTCTCGATAGGCGGTGCGGCCGGATTTGTGGTTGTGTAGCCGGGGGGCGGATCGCCCATGCCCGTAGTTTCAAACGCCTTCTTGCGAAGTCGCGAGGACATCATCATCCATGCCCCAGCCGTGAAAGATCCAACGATTCCGAATAGGAGCCCCCGCTCGACCACAGTGTCGGGGTCAATACTCCACTCCAGGGAGAACAGACGTCCAAATACAGGATCGGCCTGGGCGAGAATCACGCCCAAGATGAACATCACAGGAATTGCGGCGACAATCCCGAGCATGACGCCGGAGGTCCGCTTAGATTGAGGAGCAGGCCGCAGCCGCTTCCAGTCGGCGAGAAACGGAAGAAAGAGCGAGATGAGCGGAAAGAGAACTGGGTAAAGCGCGGAAACGACGAAGGTGTGGAGAATGTTCGGGGTGCCATCATCGGTTTCGATCACCACAATGAGCCCGATGGCAAAGAGGATGATCAGCACATTCAGAGCGGCAAGTCTACGAGAATCGTTTAGTCCGAGGCCGATCGCGGCGGCGACAATAGGAGCGAAAAGCCAGAGCGAACTGCGCTTTAGCTCAATCAGGCTTTGCCGTAGTAGGAGTAGCGTGATCGCTGTCCCAAGCAAGAGTAAAAGAGTGCTCGAGAATCCGGTAGCTGCATCGAACAACAGCTCTTGCCCGATGAGGGCCATGCCGGTCGCGGCGAGCATGATGCCGAGGGCGGACCGGGACCGAGTTTCTGAGCGCTCGGTGGCGGGAGGGTCACCAACGTTGGTGCTTACTGCCATATAGCCTCACGATTTGACACGCACACAATGAGGACGCTGTGCGATCTTACGTGATTCGTTCAACACTAAAAGATCTTGAGAGAATCCCGACTTGGCAAAGATTGGGAGAGTTGGGCCGTTCAGGCCGGGTAAGGGGGTTTAGGGGTGAGAAAGTTTCTCCGTATAAAGGTGCGGGCCCTCCGAGATTTGATTGGGGAGGCGAACCTCTTCGAACCACGCACCTTTATACGACCTCAGGAAACTATTCCTAGAGGTTTCATTGTCTTCCATTGTCCACGAGTGAAGTCCGGAACATCAACTGATTTCCCCCGATTTTTTACCGAATTTTCAGAAAGTGGGGAAATCACCGACCAGGTCGCGGCATCGTACACATCCTGATCAAGCGGCTCACCGTTTCTCAGACAGTAGATTATTCTCCACATCATGACAAAATCCATTCCGCCGTGACCGCCACCTACGGCAAGGTCGCCTATCTTTCTCCACAACGGATGATCGTACTGCTTAAACCACTCCGCAAGTTCCGTACCTTGAGCCCACGAGTCAGTGGATTTTGTCCCGTTTACCGCAACGTTTGGATCTTTCTCCACGACGAGACGGTTTGGGAAGCCTCCCCAGCACCCTCGAGTGCCTTGAATAAGATTATGACGTGTGTAGGGGCGTGGGAGTTGCTCATCCCATTGAATCATGAGTGTTTTGCCCTGTACAGTTCGCGCAATGGTTGTGTTAATGTCTCCGCAGACGAACTTGAGCTTTTGGCGCTCATGTCCCTCTGGGAAGTGTTCTTTCGCATACATCTCGCGAACGCGGGCGGGTGAGCCCACCGAACTCATATAGTCCAGACGGTCACCGCGGTTGATGTTCATGTATTGGGCGACCGGCCCAAGGCCGTGGGTGGGATAAAGATTGCCGTTTCGCTTGGTGTAGTGAATAGTTCTCCACGATCCGGTGCCATGTCCGATTTCGTGCATTTGCCCACGCAGGTCGTGGATATAGGCCGCCTCGCCGTGAAGCAGTTCGCCGAATAAACCTTGTCGGCACATGTTGAGGACCATCAACTCTTCGCGCCCGTAGTTGACGTTTTCCATCATCATGCAATGCTTTTGCGTGCTTTCGGAGGTATCGACAAGCTCCCAGCACCCATCAACGGTGTAAGCGGCGGGGACTTCGAGAAAAGCGTGCTTGCCCGCTTTCATGGTGTCGACGGCCTGTCGAACGTGCCACTCCCACGGCGTTGAGATGAAGACGGCGTCGATGTCGTCGCGCTCAAGCATCTTCTTGTAGTCGAGGTCGCCGTTGGTGTACATGGCGGGCTTGGGACGTCCAGCCTTGGTGACCATCGCGGCGGTACGGTCGGCTGAGGGGAGATGGGGGTCGCAGATGGCAGTGATCTCGACACCGTCGATCTTGAGGCAGTTGGCGACGTGTCCGGGGCCCCTTGCGCCTACACCGATGAAAGCGGCGCGCACTTTGTCCATTCTTGGAGCGGTGAGCCCAGCGGCAGACTTGCGCTGTCTGGCTTGGGGAGTTGATGACTCCGCTGCTTCGGCAGCTTTTGCGAGCGATCCGGTGGCAACGCCGATTCCTGCGGCGCCGACTGTCTTGAGAAAATCACGACGATTCATAGTGTTGACTGTCCTCAATATAGCCGAGAAAATGGGCTTCATCGGCCCCTGAGGAGAACGTCACTCCAAAACTTGACCAAAATCAGCGAATGGCGTTTTGAACACTATTTGACATGGTTTCTTGCTGTTTTGTGTGGTGAAGCGTGGTCTGTCCGGGCCTTCCGAGCCAGTAAAACCGCTCGGAGAGGGCGCTACCAAGTAAGCTCTATGGATGGTTTTGCAATATGCTGAGGCTAATCCCGACCAGTTGCGAGGAGCGATCGACCGAAATTCACCTGCGATCGTTCCCCTTGGAGCGCTGGAGTGGCATGGCCCGCACCTTCCGTTAGGCTTAGATGGACTGCTCGCCGAGTTTTTCGGCTCGCAGCTCTGTGAAAAACTTGAAGGGGTCATCCTGCCGACGCAATGGCGAGCGATGACAACTCTTCCCCACGAGGCTTCTCTTCAGATTTCGACGGAAACGTTCCGGCGAATCGTTGAGGAGACGACAAACGGTCTTGTCCAGGCCGGATTCAAGACAATCTGTTGGGTTTCTGGGCATTACGCTCAAGGCCACATGGCCGAGCTTTATCTCTATTCGCGATCCGTTTGTGAGAAGGGGGATGTGCGCGTTTTCGCCGCTTCTCCGCTGGAGCTATTGGGCAATCCGGCTCTGCTAGATCATGCGGGACGATCAGAGACCTCCCAGCTTTCCGCGATCCGGCCAGACCTGGTTCAGCTTGACCGTCTACCGAAGCAGATTAAGCCCAAGGTTCATGGCGTTTTGGGCGAGCACCCGAGCAAGGCGACCCCTGATGAAGGCCACGACCTGCTCACTCGCGGGCTAGAGGCTTGGGTGGAATGGGTTCGGATGTCGGAAGCACAATCGCTTGTCGTGCACTATAACAAGGCAATCGCCTCTTATCAGTCCTATGTCGATACCTTTTTCAAGGAGTCGTGGGAGCAGGCGATTGTGGATTGGTGGGCGACTAAGTAACGGTGAGGCGCTCGGCGGGGATGCTCTCATAGACCCTTTCCACCATCACATGATGCAGTCGTTCGCACGCAAGGGCGACGTCCTCGAAGCGCGTGTATAGAGGGGCGAATCCGAAGCGGATGTTATCGGGCGCGCGGAAGTCGGGCACAACGTTCATTTTCTCGATAAGGGCACGTGAGATGCGGTACGCCTCGTCATGGCCCATGGAGACATGGGCGCCGCGCCTTTGGGCTTCATGGGGAGATTGGAGCCGGAAGCCAAGTGGCGAAAGCTCGGCATCGAAGATCTGCAAGAAGAAATCAGTGAGGGCAGTGCTCTTCGCCCTTACTGAGCCCATGCCTGCATCAATGAGTAGATCAACTCCGCATTCGATAGGGACCATCGAGAGGATGGGCGGAGTGCCCACCAAGAACTTCGCGAGACCGGAAGCCGGGGAATATTCAAGGTCGAACTCGAACGGGCGCTCCTGCCCGAACCACCCCCAAAGCGGCTGGACAAGCGATTCTTGGAGGTCTTTGCGGACGTAGAGAAATGCTGGCGCGCCGGGGCCACCACTCAAATACTTGTAGGTGCATCCAATGGCGAGATCGGCGTTCCAGTGCCTGAGTGCAACTGCCACTGAACCCGCTGCATGGCTAAGATCCCACAACGCCATCGCCCCTACACCATGGGCAGCTTTTGTGAGACGCTCGCCATCATGCAGCCAACTGCTGCGGAAGCACACGAGGCTGAGCGACAGCAGCGCAGTTTCGGCATCCAGAGCCGCCTCTATTGCTTCGGGAGTGACGGTCAGGCCGTCTTCGGAGGATACGACGACAACCTCACCCCCGAACTGCTTGGCAACGGATTGAAGTGCGTAGAAATCGGACGGAAAGTTGAGCGTATCGGTGACGACTTTGGTTTTGCCCGGGTTTGCTTGAAGGACCGCGTGGGCAAGCTTGTAGAGGTTAATGGTCGTCGAGTCGGAAAGGATGACCTCTCCCGGTTCTGCCCCTATGATCTGGCTGATCTTGTCGCCAATACCTGAGGCAAGTTCGTACCAACCTTCATTCCAAGCTCGCACCAGCCTGCCCGCCCATTGCTCTTCGGTCGTGCGTCGAACCCTCTCTGCGGCTGGCTTTGGCATTCGCCCGAGTGAGTTGCCCTTGAGGTAGATGAGATTGGGATCCTCAATCACGAACGCGTCGCGAAAAGCCGCGATGGGGTCTTGCGCATCCAACTCCCGCGCACGTTCGATCCACTGGCTCATGCTGGGATTGTACATGCGACGCCGGGAATTCGCTTCATCACTTGATGGTATACCGTACCCCGACCACAACTCCAGAATTCGCAGCGATCTTGTCGGCCTTTTCGGGCTGGCGGCCGCCCACCCAGACTTGGAGCATTCCAGGGATGCGCACGTTCTTGCCGCTTAGGTCGATCAGGCCGACGTCGCGCTTGCGTACCTTGAGGACGACTTCCTGAGACTTTCCGGCGTCGAGGCGGATGCGGTCGAAAGCTTTCAGTTCTCGGATCGGCTTGGGGAAGGGGGCTTTCTCGTGAGCGAGATAGACCTGGACGACCTCGTCTCCTGCGCGCTTGCCGGTGTTGGTCACCCGCACACGAACCTCCAAACCGCCGTCTTTAGCGTTCGTTACACGGAGGCGATCATAGCGGAAGGAAGTGTAGCTGAGCCCGTGCCCGAACTTGTAGAGCGGGTCTTGGGCGAAGTAACGGTAGGTGCGGCCTTGCATGGCGTAGCTCTCGTAGGATGGGAGTTGGCTGAGCGAGCGGTAGACCGTCACAGGCAGGCGTCCGCCGGGGTTGTATTCGCCGAAGATGGCTTCGGCGATGGCACGCCCGCCGGATTCTCCGGGATACCAAGCCTCCAGGATGGCGGGGACGTTCTGGTGTGCCCAGAGGTCGGTGATGGGTCCGCCGTTGAGGAGGACG
This sequence comes from Fimbriimonadaceae bacterium, assembly GCA_019638775.1. Classification (NCBI taxonomy): domain Bacteria; kingdom Bacillati; phylum Armatimonadota; class Fimbriimonadia; order Fimbriimonadales; family Fimbriimonadaceae; species Fimbriimonadaceae bacterium. Next base: position 1,184,904 of record JAHBTD010000001.1, read on the forward strand.
AGAACAGTCGGCTTGCCCAGCTTGACGATCTCCTTCATGAGCCGCTGCTGGATGGCTGGGAGGCCGATGTCGAGGCGGTCCAACTCTTCTTCTTCGATGCGCGGGCTGATGCCGAGGGCGAGTACGACGACGTCGGCGTTCTTGGCGGCGGCGATAGATTTGTCGAAGGGGTTGGAATCGGGGGTGACCCAGTCCAGAATCGCCACGGCTTCAAGCCCGTGGTCGTAGTATTCGATCTTGATCGGCACGGGACTGCCATCAGCGAGTTTGACCTTGGCGGAGCTTCGTCGGGCAGCGTCGTCGCGCCAATTGTCGATGATGAGCTTGCCATCCACCCAGACGCGAACACCGTCGTCGTGGGTGAATCCGATTTCGTACTCTCCGGTCTCTTCCGGGTAGAGGTACCCGGTCCAGCGGACACTGAAGTTGTCGGCGGGGACCCCGGGCTTCGGAGCGTTGCGAGCCCAGTTGAAGTTTACGGCCTCCTCGGTTTTGTGCGTCGGTTCGCCTTCGAGCTTGTCGTTGGAGAAGTACTCGGCGGTGAGCCCGCCACGGGCTGCGGTGGCGTCAAGGAGTGAGTCGGCGGGGATGGGGTTGGAGGGGGCTGAGGTGAGCCCGCAAGCCTGCTCATAGGCGAAGGCGATGCCTTTGGACTTGCAGTATTCGCGGAGTCCGCGCAGGGGCGTGATCGGGTCGCGCGGAGTGCCATGATAGTTGCCGACCAGCGCGTCGATGTTGTCGGCGTTGGGGCCGATAAGAGCAAGTTTCCTGACCTTTTTTGAATCGAACGGTAGAGTCTGCCTTGCGTTCTTGAGGAGGACGAGGGATTCGCGGGCGGCGTCGAGGGCGAGCTTTTGATGGGCGGTGTTGTTGACGACGGTCATTGGGATTTGGGTGTACTGCACGCGCTCGGGCGGATCGAACATCCCCAACCGAATCCTGGCCTCCATCAATCTCCGCACCGAACGGTCAATCTCGGCTTCGGTAATCAGACCCTTCTTGACGGCCTCAACCAGCGCGGGGTACGCCTCGCCGCATTCCAGATCGCAGCCCATCTTCACCGCCATCGCGACAGCCGCGACTTTGTCGTGGCTGAACTTGTGCCCGCCCCAGAAATCGTTGATCGCCCAACAGTCGGAGACGACGTAGCCATTGAAGTTCCAATCCTTCCTCAGCACCTGCTCCAGAAGATAGGGGTGCGCGTTGGCGGGGTAGCCGTTGATGCGGTTGTACGCTCCCATGATCGACCAGGCCCCAGCCTCCACCATCGTGGCCTCGAAGTGCGGAAGGTAGGTGGCCCACATATCCTGCATGGTCGCCTTGGCGTCAAATTCGTGACGCATGGGGTCGGGACCGCTGTGGACGGCGTAATGCTTCGGCGTGGCAATGACCTTGAAGTAGGTCGGGTCGTTGCCTTGCAAGCCCTTGACAAACTGAACGCCAAGACGAGCTGTCAGGAATGGGTCTTCGCCGTAAGTTTCCTGACCACGTCCCCAGCGAGGGTCGCGGAAGATGTTGATGTTTGGGGACCAGAAGGTGAGCCCCTTGTAGATACCGAAGTCGCCCTTTCTCGCCGCGTCGTGGTGTTTGGCTCGGGCTTCGGTGCTGGTCGCGTCGGCAATCTTGAACATGAGGTCCTCGTTCCAGGTTGCGCCGAGTCCGATCGACTGGGGGAAAACGGTGGCGACACCAGCACGGGCAACGCCATGCAGGCACTCGTTCCACCAGTTGTAGGGGGCGACATCGAGCCTGGGAATACCGGCTGCGCCGTGAGTCATCTGGGACACCTTTTCTTGCAGCGTCATGCGTGAGACAAGGTCTTTGGCGCGGATTTCCGGGTCGATGCGGAAATTCTTGTACGGTGGGATCGTCTGTTGCGGGTGTACAAGGGTGACGGCAAGACAGAATGCGGCGAGCATGTGAGTTTATTTCGACGTCGGAGGATGGGTCCCTGCTGGGGTTAGCTAGGAGCTGGGAGCTGAGAGCTGGGTGTACTACGATCAGACTCCCCAATGAAGCGGCGGAGAGATGGAGACAGAACAAAGGCTCAGCCTCAAGACTTACTGGCAGAAACCTTGGCAGGCGGTAGGCGTCGAAAAAGGTAGCTATGAACCGAATTGGAAAAGCCCTATTTGTCTTGTTGATACTGGCCACAGCAATGGTTGCTTCTGCCCAGATCTCCGTTCGACGTGCACCGGAATGGTTCCCCGTGGACTATGGCTACGACAGCCAGGTCAGTTCGGAGCGACGGTTTGTGATCCAAAATCAGACCGAATACGAGGACTATCTACAGACCGCTTTCGGACGTCGGCGATCGCATCTGCGGTTTGACATTCCGTGGGATCGGGTGATGCTGGTGGCCTTTCACGTAGGCCCGACCCTCAATACGGGTTACGAAGTCTACGTCGAATCAATCCAGGTTGCAATTCCAAACGGCGTTACTATCAACTACGCCCACAAGAATCCCTATTTTGGCGAACCCACACAGATGGTGCGGACAAGCCCGTACATGATCGTGATGCTGGAAAGACCGTCTGGACAGGTTGGTTTTATCAAGAAGCTGACCACAGTGCCGATGGACACCTATTACGGTCGTAACCCGATTCGGGGATTTGGCTGTACCTACCCGGCTTACAATTCTTGGGGTTGTCCGCATAGCTGTGCCTGCTGCAACAACGAGCCGCGCCTGCTCTATACCGAGGTGTACTACCCGAACCTGAGCAACTACTTCTCCGGAGCGACGGCGATGCCCGCAATCCAATGGCGAACCTACAAGGACGGCGGTTTTAGCAAGCACAACGAACTGCACACACGGATCATCAACAACGAGGCGGAGTGGCAGAGCTATTGGAGCAAGGCTTTTGGCGAATCGCCAAGCCAAGCCCCGCGCGATATTCAGTGGGGTAAGGAGATGGCCGTAGCGATTCATGTTGGCGAGATGCGCGCAGGCGGAACGAAGGTTTATGTGGAATCGATCAGCCGTCCGCGTCCCCACGATGTTGTGGTGAGCTATGTAGTGAGTTCACCGGCTCCGGGAACTCCAGTTGCGCAAGTGATCAGCCAGCCGTGGGTGATTATTCGGATGGACCGGTCGGCAGGAAACATCAGCTTTGCGCGTCGAAACGTTTCTCAAAGGGTGATCCCTGGTGGCGGCAACTGCAATTGCGGTGGCAAGTGCGGCTGCAAGTGCTGCGGGCGTGGGCAGTAAGTAGTGAGTTGTAAGTGGGGAGGCGCTTTTTCTTCCCCAATCTTGGCTCCCTTGCCTCAAGCTTAAGGGTTGAGGCAAGGGAGTAGCTTGGTTGTCGCGCTGGTGTAAGATACATATATCGCCATGGCGGAGTATAAAGGCAAATTCCTGGGTGTCAATTGGGACTTCAAGCTGCCCCTTTGGCTGGAAGTTGCCGGATCAGTTTTTGCGGGCCTTTTCTGGCTTTTGGTCGCTCTGACCTATCTTACAGTCGATGCTTACCAGGCGGAATTTCAGGTTACCTATCGGGCAAATATTGAAGTTATAGGTTCGTCCCACCCTTGGTTTATGAATCTGGTCACGATTGCAAATGACCTTGTTCCATTCGTCCTCATTGTTGGCGCACTTTTCTGCTTTCGGAAGTATTCAAGGGTGGCCAGCTTTTCGTTTAGCCTATTCTTTGTGTTCTATTTACCAAGTGTGGCAAACGTCTTAACATTTTGGTGGATGGCAGAGATCTCGTTCTGGGCAAGTGCGTTTATGGCAGCCGTTTGGTACATCGGTGGGCTAGTTTCAATCCTCGCCTCAGTATTCGACGCCGCTCATTGGCTGTGCCTCAAGCTGGGCTGGTACAAGCATTACGTGCGGCGAAGCCCACGGGCTCATTCCAATGCCACCCTTACCTGAACGACCGGTCGCTGCCTACAAACGAGACAGTGTCGCTTCCCGCGCTATAGGCTTTGCGTGAACCAGTCCCAACTGACAAGAATGCTGGTTTTTCGGTCTTGGTTCTAAAGAATGCTGCGATCCCGCCGATATGAGGGTCGTGGGTAAGGCAATTCCATTCGAACCGGCCCTTAAGCTAAAGCAGATTGAGCGATTTTTGCTTGAGCTTCCGGGTGTGCTCGATGCCTCAACCTGGCTCTCCGAAGGCGAGACCCAGGCTCACGTGACCTTGTCGGACAGGTCCGAACTCACGCCCAAGCTGATTCAGCGGCGCTGTATGGAAGGTCTGGGGCTCCACATGACGCCGAGGCGAGTCATTGTGATGCTTTCGCGGCAGCTTGCGGCTTAGGCCACTTCAGGCTTAGTCTTCTTCTTCGTCGGCGATCTTTTCGACGCCTTCTCCGATCGACATATTGGGGAGGTTGGGGGAAGCGTCCGCACCAAGGCCGCCATGCTTCTGCCTTCGGTTGGGGCAGTTGTTGCAGATAAATTCGACTTGAACTGCCTGGAACCAATCTGGAACCTTTTCAATCGCTTTTCCGCACTTACAGGTGATCATTCTACAGACTCCTTTTCGGCGCTCTCTTCCACCGTTTCAAGCTTGCTTGGTTTCTTTGCCGGCTTGGCGGCGTCGGGATCGTTGAGATGTTCTTCGTACGCCTTGACCGTCTGCCGATGGCTGAGAATGCCATTGATGAGCATGACGATGGCGCCGCCGAGATAGATGAGTACAAGGCCGCCTTCGCGCTTTTGTCCTGGATCGCGGATCGCTTCTGAACCGGCGAGGAAGGGCAATCCGAGGATGGCAATGACGACGAGGATGCCAGCGATCCAGAAATAGGTGTTCTTATACCAAACGGGTTTTGGGAAGGTTTTCCGGGTCACAGCAAGCGCTATTGTACCTTTACACCCGGATATCGACGATCCGACCTTTGCCTTCCAGGAGCTTGAGAAGCTCGGTGGATTGGTCTTTCTCGCTTTCCAACGCCTTTTTGAGCAAAGCCATTTGGAGCTTTGCTTTCGCCGGTTCGGCAGACTGAAGCGCTTGTAAGGCGGCATTGGCTGCGTTTGCGCCGGAGACTTCCATATTTGGAAGTATCGGCGGGGATGTGGGAATCTGGAGACTTGCAACTGATGGCTAGGGTAGTCAGGTTTAGCTTAGCTACGGGCTTTGGCTGGAGAATCATCCTGACTTCCGGGTCTCTTCCTCAAAAGTCGCAACGATTTGAGTCAATTCGACCCGTAGGGCGCGTGCTATATCTAGCAACTCCACGAGATCGACTCGTTGGTAGCCCGCTTCGATCTTCCCGATGGAAGTTTCGGTCCGCCCCGTCTTACGGGCCAGCGCACGTTGACTTAGCCCGAAATTCTCACGCTCTTGACGGATGACGGCCCCCAACACCGCATATTCGGCTCTTTTTGTGGGCATCACTCTTGACAGTGAGTATGAGATTCAGTATGATTTCATGTGAGAATCATAATGATTCTCTGTTCGCGCCACTGAGTCTATCGGCGAAAAGTTGCTGTAGGATATATGTGCGTGAGTTTGGGAGGCAAATTGAAACGTACGATTAAAACCTTGTGCGGTGGAGTAGCAATCGCACTTTCGGCAACAAGCTTTGGCCAAGGGCCAAACCAAGTCTATGGCTGGCAAGTCCGGCTTCTCCAAATTGGACAAAGCTACAAACTGCACCAATATGCGTCGGAAGGTTTCACGCCACTTACAGATTGGGCTACGTACCCTTCGGACTGGCACTGGGGCTCAGCTGCATTTGGAGATCATCTTTCGGACGGGCTAAACCAAGAAGACGACATTAATGTCGCTTATGCACTGGCAGTAACGCTCTCAGGTGGAGTAAAGCCACAGTTTCGATGGATTGCTGGACCAAACAATATGCCCGCGCCGCGGTACGTCTACGTGCGAAACGCGGCAAGCGCGACGCGAAGCTCGATGGGGCAAACTCCGCAAGGCACGGTCAATAACGGCCTTGGTTCGCCAACGTCATGGTCGAGTCATGGCTTTCGACAAGCGGGAAGCCGTGTCTACAAGTTGGAGGGCACGGGCTTGATCGAGATGCCGACAAACATGTTGTTTGTGGACTCCTACTTATCATCGGTGGATGGCACACCAATGGGCAATGTCGCGTTCTCTTCTCAGGTCTTGCCCTATCCATACATTTCGGGCAATGAGGTCTTTCATGAAGATTCTGGGAACTTTGGCAAGGGTCCAAACGGTGAAAGAGTGCGAAATCTGTGGAACGCTGAAAAACTCATCCGCGTGGATGCCGTTTTAGAGTGGCGTGATGCTACTTACAATCATCCTGCGGGATGGTATGCCGAACCTGTTCTTGAGGCTAAGCAGAGCATTTACGACTCAAACCGAGTCTACTGGACTCATCATCTACATGGCGACTGTGTCGAGCGTGGTGTGTATTTCAGCTCTGGCGGCGACTGGGGCACGATTCGTCCCTTAATGTACTACGATGCCACGACTGGGCAAGCGTCGAATCAGTTCAGTCTCTTTATCGCGCATGTTGTTGACCGCGAGAACGAGAACAACCCCGAGATTGATATTCCTTTCGAGGTTCGTTGGCACTATCCGTTTGAGAACTGGACTAGGTTTAGCCCAGACGTTCAGCGTTATTTTCCCACTCTGACCCGCAATCCACAACCGTCTCCTGACGGCTGCGGTCCTGGCGACAGTTTTCAATGGGACTCATTCGACCAGAACGCCCGATGGATTGACTACGTAAATTGGGTTCCAGATTGGGCAGGCACAGGTGCTGACTTTGTCTCGATTCCTATTGTGGCGGGTCTGGTTTCGTTTGTTGGGCTCGCGACTGAGCAGATTATTGAGCAAGAGATGCAAGGGCACTCAGCCGCCTTTGAAATTCATTGGGGGAGAGAGACATCGAAATACCTGCCTACCTACAATCCACTAATGAAGGAGAGTTACAAAATGACAGCCGTTTACATGGTTGGCAAAACTGAACACTTTCTGGAAGCTGACGATTACCGAGGCAACAATGGCTATCAAGGTCCAATTCGTAAGGTTCTCAATCGACGAGATGGACGTACTGACGTTTGGGCCACGTTTACATTGGACGGAGGCGATCCTCCTGTCGGTCCACAGGTATAGTAATGAGAGCAATATTAGTTATTCCCACACTACTTGCTGTCGCCTTTGCGTTTGCTCAAGGATCAGGCCCCAATGCAGACCCAATAGGTAGCTACACTGATTTTCGATGGATGACGGAAGAATGGGCAGGTGATGAGCGCGCATACAAACAGATAGCAAGCGAAGTAAAAGCCTCCATAAACAAGAAGTCTGATATTACAGATCTGTACACTAAGGTACGCAGTAAGGCCATTGAGAATCCAAATGACCCCAAACACCTGTACAGATGGATGTTGCTCCTATCATCGGGCAATTATGAAAAAACGCTTAAGTATATCAATTTGAAGACCGATTTCCAGCACGAAGGCATTGCAGTATGGAAACTTGTGCGCAAAGCTCCGTCTCCGAAGAATAGGCTTTTCGCCAGAGCGCGGTTTGTGCTTGAGGCAGAGATAAGAATTCGAATTGAACACTTGCCCATAGCTAAAAGATTGCATGAAACGGACAAGGGTGATGTATATGCTACACACAAATATGCTTTCCTGCTAGCATGCAACAGTAACATTGCGGATTGCCGAAAAGGCATTGCCGTTGCTAAGGAGTTGCTAAAGAAGACGGGGGAAACCTTGTCGACAATGAAGCTTCTTGCTCATTGTTATTCTTCGGCGTGGAGTATAGAAAAGCATAAGCCTGACGCGCGGGCAGCCATTAGCTACTACGAACGAGTAATTGCCCTATCTACTGATGACTATGACAAAAAAGTTAAGAGAAAAATAGTTGAGCAACTAAAACGGGAGATTGGAAATTAGATAGACAACTGCTAATTGACTCACCCGTTTAGAATGCGCAATGAATAGGTAGATAATGCCAGACGACGATCTAAAGAAAGGCCTCAGGACCTTCGGATGGGGCGCTGATCTCATTGCAACCCGCGTTGACAAGGGTGCGTATGGGCTGACGGTCCTGCTGCCAGGCTCTTTTCATTACCGTGGGCACGCGGTCGGTTAGACTGGCAGAGACAGCCCGGAGGTAGCCCAATGATGTATCTATTCCCCCTCGTGGCGCTTTCGGTGGGCGGAGGCTTGGTAAGTGCGAATTCTGCGGAATCGCCCTTGCTCATGAAGAATCCCACCGTGAATGCGTCTCACATTGTCTTCTCGTTTGGAGGAGACTTATGGTCCGTTCCCCGTGATGGCGGCACCGCCGTCCGACTGACAACCAGTCCCGGCAACGAAGACAATCCTTACTTCTCGCCGGATGGCAAGACGATCGCCTTTACCGGTCAGTACGAAGGCAACACCGATGTTTATGTGATGCCAACTTCGGGCGGAGTGCCCAAGCGGCTGACCTATAACCCGGAGGGCGACAGCGTGATCGGCTGGAGTCGCGATGGCAAAAGCGTCGTGTTTTCGTCGGGATATCGGCAGGCGCTGGGTATGCCCGCGATGTTTACCGTCGATCTGAACGGGTCACTGCCCAAGCAGCTTCCGTTCCCAGAGGGCCATCAGGCCTCCTTTTCCCCCGATGGGGCGCGGCTTGCCTACGTGCCCAAATTCCAATTTCAAGCGGCTTGGAAGCGCTATCGCGGCGGCCAAACCTACCCGATCTGGATCGCCAAGATGAGCGATTCGACAGTGACCGAGATCCCAAGAAAGAACTCGAACGACTTTATGCCGATGTGGGTGGAGGACAAGGTCTACTTCCTCTCTGACCGCGAAGGCAAGGTCAAGCTTTTTGACTACGACGTAAACAGCAAGCGAGTTGGGCGAGTGCTCGACAATACAGGCTTCGACTTTAAATCGGCAAGCGCAGGTCCTGGTGCGATTGTGTTGGAGCAGTTTGGCTCGATCAAGCTTTATGATCTGGCGACGAAGAAGCTCACCCATGTACCGGTAGAGATCAACGCCGACTTCCAAGAGGTCCGCACTCGCTACATCAATGTTGGCGACTCCATCACGGGCGGCTCGGTCTCTCCAAATGGCGTACGTCTTGCGGCGAGTGCACGGGGTGAGATTTTTACCGTTCCGGTTGGCAAAGGCACAACCCAGAACATCACGGGCAGCAGCGGCTCACACGAGCGAGCTCCTTCGTGGTCGCCAGACGGTAAGTCGATTGCCTTTCTGAGCGATTCCACCGGGGATTACGAGTTGGTCCTCGCCGATCCCGTCACCGGCAATGTGATCAAGCGATTAAAGCTCGGCTCCGGAGCCAGCTTCTACTACAACCCCACATGGTCGCCGGACAGTAAGAAGATTGCTTACACCGACAAGAGCCAAAAGCTATGGGTGATCGACGTAGAGACGGGCGCGAACAAGGCGATCGACGAGCAGCCCTACTTGGCATCGGATTTCACAACACCGATGAACCCCTCTTGGTCGCACGATAGCAAGTGGATTACTTACACTAGACAGCTCAAGAGCCGTTTGGGCGCGGTCTTTGTCTATTCGATGGAGAGTGGCAAGAGCACCCAGATCACCGACGGGATGAGCGATGCCGCTTCCCCTTCTTTCGACCGAAACGGAAAGTATCTGTACTTCTACGCCAGTACGGATTCGGGCCAATCGAAGGGTTGGCTGGATATGTCGAGCCTCACTTCGATCAACGTCAATAGCTCGGTGTACCTTGTCGTGCTTCGCAACGATGAGCCCTCGCCGCTATCCGCTCCAAACGATCAAGAGAACGTGGTTCCTCAGAAGCCGGAGCCACCCGCCGACGTGCGGATCGACTTTGACGGAATCGGCCAGCGAACGCTTAGCCTTCCGATGCCACAAGGAAACTATGCGGCGCTGCATTCGGGACCAGCAGGCAGCTTCTTTGTGTTGCAAGTTGCCCCCATCGGCAGTCTGGTTGGGGCAGGTGCGATAAACACCGTCTTGTTCAAGTTTGATCTCGCTTCGCGCCGGCCGATGCCGTTTGCGCAGGGCGTGACTGGCTTCGAAGTTGCGGCGGGCGGACAGCACATTCTCCTGCTTCAGGGTGCATCGCCCAGCGTTGTTTCGACGATGGCTCCGCCTCAGCCTGGGCAGGGCGCAGTCAGCGTGGCTGGGCTTCAGATGAAGCTTGAACCTCGCGAAGAGTGGCGTCAGATCTTCGACGAAGCTTTGCGCATTCAGCGCGACTTCTTCTATGCCCCGAACTACCACGGCGTCGATCTCGCAGCTCTCAAGGCAAAGTACACGCCGTTCTTGGAGAATCTGGTCACCCGCGAAGACTTGAACTATCTTCTCGTCGACATGATGGGCGAACTGTGCATCGGCCACATGTATATCGGCGGGGGAGATCAGCCTTCCGTTTCGGGCACTCTGACAGGAGCGCTCGGCGCAGACTATGAGATCGTGAACGGGAAGTACCGGTTTGCCAAGGTCTACAACGGTGAGAACTGGAATCCTGGCCTGCGCGCTCCCCTTACGGAGCCGGGCGTAAACGTGAAGGCAGGCGAGTATTTGCTGGAGATCAACGGCAAAGCGCTCAGCGCGTCGGATAACGTTTATGCTTTCCTGCAAGGCACTGCGGGCAAACACACTCGACTGAAGGTAGGCCCCAATCCTGACGGAACGGGCTCGCGTGAAGTTGTCGTTGTGCCGACCGGCGGTGAAGGTGGTCTGCGCCAGATCGCGTGGATCGAGGGCAACCGCCGAAAGGTGGAAGAAGCGACCGGCGGCAAGGCGGGCTACGTCTACCTGCCGAATACCGGCGTTCCCGGTTTTACGTTCTTCAATCGCTACTATTACGCGGCGATAGGAAAAGAGGGCGCGGTCATCGATGAGCGGTACAACGGCGGTGGATTCGTTGCAGATTACATCGTTGATATGATGCGGCGGCCTGTGGCGAGCGTGTGGACCGGGCGTCAGGGCGAAGACTTTGCGTCTCCGGCTCAGGCGATCAACGGACCCAAGGTGATGCTCATCAACGAGTACGCTGGTTCCGGTGGTGACTACCTTCCCTACCTGTTCCGATTCCATAAGGTTGGACAGTTGGTTGGAAAGCGGACATGGGGCGGCTTGGTCGGAATCGGCGGCACGCCGGACCTGATCGATGGCGGAACTCAGACTGCACCTGGATTTGCCGCGAGAACACCGGACGGCAAGTTCATGATCGAAAATGAGGGCACACCTCCCGACGTTGAAGTGGAGATGGACCCGGCGCTGTGGCGTCAGGGCCGTGACCCACAGTTGGAAAAGGCGATTGAGATCTTGCTGAAGGAGATTGCCAATAATCCTGTGAAGCCGGTTGCAAAGCCATCCTGGCCCGATAAGACAAAGGTCGGGGGCGGTTAGCAGTTAAGGAACTGTTGTGGCTATCGGCTAATAGCCGATAGCCACAACCTTCCTCCCCCTCCTTGGCTCTTACGCCGTCGAGACGCGGAGTGGGAGGCAGTGGGGATGAGCTGCAACAGAGCCTCGCCGCGATGATGCCGTGCGACCTACACATAAGAAACACTGACAGCTAAGAGAGTCCTGTGGGACGGCTTTGCGCCATCTCGAGAAACAGGATCACAGTCGGTGCCCGCTGACCATTTAAACTTTCCGACTAAACTCTCCACATGACTGCCGAAATCGTCTCCGTAGGAACGGAGATTCTCATGGGCCAAATCGTCGACACGAATGCCCAGCACCTGGGACAGCTTCTCCCAGAATTCGGCATCGTGCATCGGTACCGCCAAACCGTCGGCGATAACGCCGAACGCCTTGCCGAGGCGCTTAAGCTAGCGCTGTCCCGCGCAGACATTGTCTTTACCATCGGCGGCCTCGGCCCAACCGAAGACGATCTCACTCGCGACGGCATTGCTGCTGCCCTTCAGGAAGAGTTGATCTTGGATAAGGTGCTTGAAGAAAGGCTCCGTAAGCTCTTTGCGCTCCGCAATCTGCCCTGGATGGAGACTCAAATCCGGCAAGCCATGCTCCCCCCCAGCGCCGAGCCGATCAAGAATCCTAATGGAACCGCCCCTGGCCTCATCTGCCAAAAGGATGGAAAGATCGTCATCGCCCTGCCTGGACCCCGGGGTGAGTTCGTCCCGATGGTTGACGGTCCAGTTCACGAGTTCCTCACTTCTCTCGCTGCCGACGAGGTCATCCGCTCCCGATTCCTCAAGGTTGTCGGAATGGGCGAGAGCATCGTCGAAGACAGACTTCGCGACCTCATGTCGGTCGATAACCCAAGCGTTGCTCCCTACGCAAAGCCCGGTGAAGTTCATCTGAGGCTTACCGCAAAGGCGTCAAACAAGGTCGAAGCCGACATGATGCTGCGCCCCCTCGAAGCCGAAATCCGCAGTCGCATCGGAGACGCCATCTTTGGCAAGGGGAATCAAACGCTTGAAGAGGTCATTCTGGAACTGTTGCGGAAAGCGAAGCAGACCCTCTCCGTCGCAGAAAGCTGTACCGGCGGTGGGCTCGGTTCAAGACTCACCAACGTGCCCGGCTCTAGCGATGTGTTTGTCGGCGGCATCATCAGCTACGCCAACGAAGTCAAGACAAGCCATCTCGACGTCCATCCTGCGATGCTCAGCGAAGGCGGTCCCGGCGCGGTTTCAGCCGAATGCGCTGAAGCGATGGCCCAAGGAGCCGCCAAAAATCTCAAAACCGACTGGTCGCTCAGCATCACCGGAATCGCAGGACCGGGCGGGGCAACCCCTGGCAAACCTGTGGGTCTGGTCTATATCGGCCTGCAAAGCCCGAGAGGAGTGCAGGTCGAAGAGCACCGTTTTCGCGGAGATCGTTCAAGCGTTCGTGAAAGAAGCGTTCTATCCGCCCTTAGCCTGCTCTGGCGCGAACTCAAACACGGCTAATCGCTACCCGACCGGAATCACAAGCTTGATCGCAAGCCGCTGACGAAACTCTGCCGTATTGGGGTCGCCCAAAATTACAAAGAGCTCCGCGCCTTTAAAGCCCGCGCTCCGAAAGGCCACATACCAGTTTGTGGTCCCATTGGTTTGTACTAGCCGCCCGCTTAACGATCGTTTTGCGTCGATCTCCCAAGAAACCGTACCGACAAACTGGTCGTCAGTGCCGAAATACTCCTGCTTGTTGTACTGTGCGCCAACGTCGATCCTTCGCATCACCCGCAGGCTTCCCGAGGCGCTGTAGAGCTTGTAAGACTGATCGGCTCTCTTGCCGAATTGGTGGTAAATGTTAAACCTCTGGAAACGGTTGCTCTGACCGATGGTGTGCCCTACGCCCCAAACGGTATCCCTTGCACCTTCCCACACCCGATTCTCATAGCTCACCGACGTCCGCTGATCGTTGCGTGTGCGCAAGCCAAGGCTCAAATCCCAGCCGTGCTCGTCTTCAGTCCCGTCGTAATGATCAAAGCTCGATGCAAAGAAGTTGGCGTCGTAACTCTGAATCCAAGAGTCGTTCAACTGCCTTCCATACTCGGAATACAGGTAAGTCCCTCGACGGTCGTTAAACGGAATAAAGGCCAGCGCCGGACGGAAGTCCGGATCAATCGCCATGTGCCTCAACGTCGCAAACAGCGTGGGCACCTGATAGTCGACGGAATACGAATATGCTGACGCGTTGTAGTTCGCATCCATCTCTCGAATCCCTTCACCGGACACAAACCAGTTGCCGAGCCTCTTCAAGACATTGGCGCCAACCGCCGAGTTCTGCCTGCCCGAACCGTTATGGGTGGTCCCAAATAAACCATATTGCGTCATTGCGTCGGCGTCGTAATCGAGATTAAACGCACCGTTCACCTCGTCGTCCTGTCCCAACGTCGCCAAAGCTCCGACAGCAATCTTGTCAGTCAGCTTGCCGTAGCCTTTCGTTCCCACGTCAAAATCAGCGATCCTCCGGCTGTAAAAAAGTCTGCCGATGCTGTGCTGCCAAGTCAGATTAAACAGGCTGCCACCTTCGGCAAAGAATGGCCTTGTATCGCCGAGGAAACGCTCTGACCGCGTGAACTCTATCCCCACAACTGATTGCTCGATATTCTTAAAGTCGGGGTTGAAGCTTGCAACTCCCGTCAACTGCGACGAGATTGGAATCTTGACGTCCAAGCCAGCATCAAGGCCGATCTTGCTGTTCTCAAAATCCCATTCGCCAACGGTATACGGCAGAAGTTGAATCTTAGGCTTCGAGCGCGAAGTCGGCATTTGCACACCCTGCCAGGTCGCATTCAGCTCGGGGCGTTCGCTGGAAGTTGTAAAGCTCCAAATGGAGAGCTTGCTTTGGCGTCCGTGCCAGCGCACAAAGTTAAAGTTCAAATCGCGCGGCTCGCCTCCGGTGGGGTGGTCGATGACCTCCCAAGGAATTCGCATCTCCACGACGTAGCCAAAATCAGTTTTTTGAGCCGCCGCCTGCCAGTCACCCCGCCACTCGCGCTTGCTTGCGCGGCCTCCGGCAATCTCTTCACTCTGCGTCCCAATCGCGTTCACGCGAAAGAAACTCGTGCTGCCGTACTGTTGGGTGTTGAAGGGGTCAATACGAAAGACAACGACGTCATCGCCACTCAAATCGACTCCCGGCTTGATTTCTCGGGCGACGATCTTCTGCGGCTCAGAATCGTAGCACTTGAACGCCACAAAGATCGCCTTGTCGTCGTAGCCGATCCATACCTCTGTCTTTTCAACAGGAGCCGAACCGTCGAACCGCTCGACAAAGCCGGTGCAATGAGAGGCCTGCTCCCATTCGCCATCGCCGAGCTTTCCGTCGATAACGGGCGGCGTCACAATCTTTGCCGCCGGCAGCTTCCTCGCCGACTCCTGACCCCACACAACACCATGCACGAGCATAAGGAGCCCGCCCACAACCGCAAATCGCAAATCCTTCCTCCAATTCCCCGCCGAACGTCATGCGTTCGGACTGATTACGACGGCCTCTTTCCCCTCAGTTCCAAAAGGATGATTTCTTTCAAAAGTGTGCACATGCCAGCCAAAGAAACGAGCGCAAAGAGGCCCAAATCGCACTAAAATACTCAAGGTTGTAGAGAGGATTCACCTCACTGCAAACGGAGGTCGATGATGAAAATCAAAACCGTCGGCATTTTGGCCTTGGCGCTGCCGCTATTGATAGCGGCAACGCCCCAAAAGAAGCCGACAAGTGAACAACTCAAGCAGGAGTTTACGAAGCTCCAGCAAGAATTCTACAAAGCGCAAGAGGAGTACTACGCTCCCTACCAAAAGGCGGCCAAAGATGGCAAGCCCCCGCCTAAGCTCGACAAATCGAAGGACCCAGCCTTGCTGTTCCTCGCAAGGTTTAAGAGCTTTGCCAAGAGAGCCGAAGGCGATTTGAAAGCCGGGCCGCTCGCCGAAGGGATGGTCATCCAAGTTGCCGGCGATAGGGACAAGAAGGCTACCGAGGAATCCATCGGCAAGCTGCTCGGGATGTATATCACATCACCTGATCTGGCACAGCAGCTCTATCCGATCTGTATGGGCTACGACATGATGCTGGGGTGGAACACGGAGGAATCGAACAAGGCAACGACGAAGGCGTTGATGACGATCGAAACCAAATCGCCCCACAAAGAGGTGCGGGTAGCCGCTCTCTATCAAAGGGGAGTACTACTAAGCTCGCCGTACGAAACGGAGAAGCCAGACATCGCCGCCGCCAAACGGGTTTTTAACCGTGTGATCGAACAGTACGGAGATACCCAGTACGCCGAGCGCGCCAAAGGCGCTCTGTTCGAGATGGACAATCTCTCGATCGGCAAAGTGGCTCCCGACTTCGAACTCGAAGACGAGAATGGTGTCAAGTGGAAGCTCTCCGACTACCGAGGCAAAGTGGTGGTCTTGGACTTCTGGGGGTTCTGGTGAGGTCCCTGTAGAGCGATGTTGCCGCACGAGAAAGAGATGGTGGAGCGTCTGAAAGACAAACCTTTTGCTCTCCTCGGGCTCAACAGCGATGGCGACCGTGCAGTCGTCAATAAAATCTTAAAGGAACAGGGAATCACATGGAGACAGGGCATCCTTGGTTCGACCAATGGTGACCTTCCCCGAAAGTGGAACGTTCGTGGCTGGCCCACGATCTACATCATCGATCACAAGGGCGTCATCCGCTTCAAAGACCTTCGGGATGAGCAGATGGAAGACGCCGTCAATAAACTCCTCAAAGAGATGGAGTCCGGCAAGTCATAGAACTGATAGCCGATAGCCGATAGCTGATAGCTACGGTTGGATGCTAACACCCATGCCTCCACCCTCCCAAAGGGTGGAGGCTAAAAGAGCCACTCAGCGATTCCACACCCCGTTTCTCCACTCCTTACCCAAGTTTTACAAATCTTCCGGAGCCAGCCTATAAGCCGGATTCTGTCTTTGTGCGACGATTTCTCTATGCGGCCAACCCGGAGGGTCGTCGGGCCGAGTCATCCCCTCCCTATTTGGCCTTGCTTCCGGCGGGGTTTGCCGAGCCGCATGGTTACCCAATGCGCTGGTGAGCTCTTGCCTCACCGTTTCACCCTTACCGGAAGGCATCGGGCGTTAGGCGTGTGGCGTTCGGGGATTTCCCGGTGCCTAAAGCCTAAAGCCCAACGCCAACCGGCGGTTTTCTTTCTGTTGCACTTTCCGTCGGGTCGCCCCGCCCCACCTTGCCGAAGCTTGATGGGCGCCGTGCCCTATGAAGTCCGGACTTTCCTCTACCGGATGCGGTTGCCCGCATCACGATAGCCGTCGCCCAGCTGGCTCCAATCTGATTATGGGACCGTTTTGGCATCACGCGTTAGGCATCGCGCAATGAGAACGTATCTGACGGCATGCCTTGAAGGCTTGAGTCTTTACGATTCACGATTAACGACTCACAACCCATAGTGTTCCAGCATCCGTCCAAACAAAATCTTCACGAACTGAAGATTTCTGATGCATTCAACGGGGTGATTCGGCTATTGTTGGAAGCACAAATGCGGAATTGTAATGGTCCCGATTCTGGTTAAGGACAGCAAACCGGGGTGAACTATCAACGACGTCAAACGTATGAACGGATACATGCGATGGCGCTATCCCGACCCTGACGACCACGCTGAGAACGCGCGGCGTGAGGCGGTGATTGACAGGATCGATGGGTGGTGGAAAGCGTTTAAGGAGGCTACGCCGCTTATCCTGGGGCGACTCCAGAACCAAAACGAATTCGATATCCCGGCTTTCTTGCATGAATCGCTCCACGCCATCGACCCCAACTTGATGTGGGAGTTCGGGCCAAAAACACGGGGCAGCGGGCACCGACTCGTGATCACATGCGAACACATTCACTGTCTCCGACCTATGGTTCGGGACATTATCCGAAGAGCGCCAAAGATGGACGGGTGGGAGTTCCTCCCTTGCCGTGTTGCCGAATCTGCTGAGATGGCCGAGTCGATTGTCTATGCGCGCACTGGGCGCAAATCCACCTGCAAAGGCGTCGATGTTCGACCAAGCAAGCACGGCCAGATCGACCTGGAGTTTTACTTCCCTACCATCGGATACAGCGAGCGAACCGCCTTCGAGGAGGCGTTTGTTCTCACCGAAACTCTTCTCGGCGAAGAGGTCTTGAATATCTGGATTGGGCAGATTAGCGCCCGGTCCGCACTCGTCGGAAGCGGCAAGCTTAAGCTTGCCGGTCTGCATCCTGCCGTCGACAGCATCATCCATCGCTATTGTGCCGATCTTCCGCAATCGCCACGATGGAAGAATCCAGGCGATGGGATCAACTATGGCATGTTTGACCTTGGAAAGCACACACGCGAGCAGACCGACGACGTGTCCCGCGATGATCTCGTCACGCTCACCATCGACTCTCAGATCGGCGCTGCGTTCCTAACCGGTCCGCTCTTCTACTCGGTCCGTCACTCGCGCCACGGAGAAACGTTCTGCTTCATACAGATCGACAACAGCGCCCAAGAGCTACCCCACAGCATCGCAACGCGCTCGACCATGGAGGACGCTCTCGACAACGCCCTCGTCCCCAAAGGGCTTGGCTGTGTCATAGGCAGCGGATTTGGCACAAAACATCTCTCAATAGAACTCGCCCTAACCAATGTCCCGGCGTGTCTTCCCATCGTCCGCGACGTTCTCAGCAGCTTTAGCGTCCCCAAGAAAACCTGGCTGCTCTTCCACGATGTCGAACTCGCCGCCGAGTGGTACGGAATATGGCCCGACACCCCCGAGCCCAGAGGAATAGCAAAGCCGGGAACCGAGATCAGCGCCACCGCCTTCAAACCATAAGGCATACGTGTTTTCCCACCAGCAAATCCACGTAAGTCGCAGGTCCGCCTCACTGAGCATGCCGCTGGTAAACTGAACTCATGACGCAGCGTCTCCCCGAATGGCTCAAAATCCGCCTCCCAAGGCCGGAGGTCATCAAGGAAGTTGAGGGGATGATGCGCTCGAAAAACCTCCACACTGTTTGTGAGAGCGCCCGCTGCCCGAACCTTCCCGAATGCTGGAGCAAGAAAACCGCGACCTTTATGATCCTGGGCGATACCTGCACCCGATCCTGTGGATTCTGTGCGATCAAGGTCGGTAAGGGGCTGGAGCTTGATCCGTTCGAGCCCGCCAATGTCGCCAAAGTCTCCGCCGACCTCGGACTGAAGCACGTTGTTGTCACCAGCGTAGCCCGTGACGATCTACCCGATGAGGGAGCGGAGCAGTTTGCCCAAACCATTCGTGCGATGCGGCACAAGTCGCCGCTTGCGATTGTCGAGGTGCTTACCCCCGACTTCAAAGCCAAGCCAGAACTCGTCAAGATCGTTTGCGACGCACGCCCCGATATCTACAACCACAACATCGAAACGATCTCCCGTTTGCACAAGATCGTGCGCCCACAGGCAAAATACGGCCGGACGCTTCGAGTGCTCGAAATGGTCAAGGAGTACGACTCAACGATCTATACAAAATCGGGCATTATGCTCGGTCTCGGCGAAACGAGAGATGAGGTTTTGCAGGTCTTGAAAGACCTCCGGTCCGTCGGCGTCGATGCCGTCACCATCGGGCAGTATCTGCGCCCGACGATGAAGCACCTGCCCGTCCACTCCTTCATCCATCCCGACGAGTTCAAAGAGTACGAAACCATCGGTGAAGAGCTTGGCTTTGCGTTTGTCGCTAGCGGACCATTTATCCGCAGCTCCTACAACGCCATCGAATTCAGCAAGAAAGTCATGGGCGAACGGCTCGCCGCGATGGATGCCCAGGAAGCCCGCAAGGGCGTCGGCAAGGGTATCCCCCTACCAATCGCTGAATGATCGCGAACCTTCGATCTGCCGCATCCAACCCCCGCTCCCAAACATTTTGCGAATAGCGCCCCCGCCTTTTGACGTCTTAAAGAGATACAGTTGGAGGAGTGGTGTCTCTTGCGCCCAAGAGTGCCTCCGCCAACTGTCTTGACAACCACCGTCTCAGGCTCATGTTGTAGGTATTTGCACGGTCGTTGAAGAACCTGATTATTACGAATGACCACCAGGGACCAAGCCACATATAGAAGAACCGATGTGGTTGCCGACGCCGCGAAAGGGAGGCCCGCATGAAGCTGCTTACCCGCTTTGCTGGCTGGCTCACCCTCGTTGCCCCCATCCTGATATTCACTTTTTGGGGTGCAACCTACGTGTTTGCCTGTTTCGACCAGTTGCTCTCCCCTGGCAAGCCGCTTGATGTCTCCATACCCACCCGCTCTGGCGACCTCCGGCTCAAGGCTGATCGCTACTCCATCAGTATTTGGCAAGGGGCTCTCATCGCCGACAAGGTGAGGATTTATGAAGCCGACGGAAGCCTCCTTGCCGGAGCCGACCGCCTGACCGCGACGATGCCCGGCTCAGACCAACAGTGGAATGGGCCCGTAAACGTTCGCGTGCGCGGGTTGCAGGCCGTGCTCAAGCGCAACGCCGATCGCAGCTTCCCCGCCCTGAACTATCTGCCTGAGTCCACCGACGAACCGAGCACAACCCCGTTCTCCGTCGAGATCGAAGGGGCAAAGCTCACCGTAGAAGATGACGCCGATGGCGGGCTCCTCACCGGCGAATACAGAATCGGCTCTGCAAAAGTGGAGGGGCTCGGAGAGCAGTGGGTCGCCAAGCTCGACCTCGCCCGTTCGGGAGCCGCCGGTTCCATCCTCGCCTCGCTTCGGCAAGATCCAAGCTCCGCCCTCGTCGCCGAAGTGGAGTTCCTTGATGCCCAAGGCGCTGACATCGTGGGCAAACTCGCAGGCATTGAAGACTTTAAAGACGAAGAGTGGCCCCGGCTCATTTCGGCAAAAACACTTATTCTGAACGGTAAGGCCACCCTCATCTTCCCCAAAGATGGTGACTGGACAATGAAGTCAAGGCTCGATGTCCAGGCGCGTGGAGTGGCTTACGGCAAAGATTGGCAAGCGCAAGAAGCAAACTTCCTCGGTGAAGTTCGTGAGAGTGGCGCTACCGGTCAAATCAAAGCGGTCGCTGGTGGACAGCCCGCCAACTTCGACGGTCGTGCCGACTGGTCCGGCGACCTGCAGATCGCAGGCCGAGCCTCGGCAAGAGTCGCAAGCCTAAGCCGTTTGCCCGCAAGCCTCCGTAAAGATATCCCCGCCGGAGCCGACTTCAGCGATGCCTCTTTCGAGGGTTGGGTGGGTTATCACGCAAAGGATGGACCGAGCCTCACCGGCGAGGTGAAGGCGGCTGCCCTCCAGTGGCAAGACGAATCGCTTCGCTCCCCACGGGCCGATCTTGGCTATGCAAACGGCAGGCTCGTCGCCGATGTTCGCGGAGGTTCGGTGCTGGGCGGCACGACGTCTGGAATCCTACAGTACGAAGAGAAGACGGGAAAGCTAAGCGGCGAACTTGACGTCAGCAATATCAACCTCTCCAGCGTCGGAAAGAAATATCTCGACCGAGGCATGAAAGGCACTGGGCAAGTCTCTGTACTTCTCAACGGCACCACGGATGCCCCTCTTATCGAACTCCGCGCCCACGGGCTCGGCAGTGTCGTCATCGCTGATAACCGCTACTCGCCGACATCGAATATCGAGTTCGGCGGAATGTTCACCGAAGCGGGCCTGGACATACGACGCCTCAAGGTCTACTACGGAGAGACTGCCGCGATGCTCACGGGGCAGTGGGACGCCAAAGACGGCAAGCTCTCAATCGATGGCAGCGTACGTCGTTTGCAGCTCGAAGACTGGCTTGAGAACACAACCGGAACCGCCAACGCAGAGATTACAATCGCCGGAACCGCCGAGAAGCCGGAGCTATCCGGATTCGCCGAGGTTTACGCCGCGAAGATCTACGACTACGCACTCCCCTTCGCGAGCTCTGATTTCGTCATCGAAAAAGATCGTGTGCTTGCCAGCGATATGCTGCTCACCCGAGGCGCATCAAAGGTTCGGGGTGAGGTGGCATACGCTTTTGAGAGCGGCAAGCTCGACGGCACCCTTTCGGGTGAATCCATCCAGCTTGCCGAATGGGGCCCTGAAGAGATATCTGGCCTCGTCGACTTCGATAAAGCCAAAGTCGGTGGAACTCTCGAACACCCCCGCGTTGAAGGAAAGCTTCTCGTCGAAGCTCTCCTTCTGCACAGCGTCCCGCTGGATTCGGGCGAGGCTACTGTCGTGCTTGACGGCAAGACGCTCGACGTTCTTTCCCTCAGTATTCAAGGTGACGCTGGAGCGGCAACTGGTAAAGGCTTCTACAACTTGGAGACGCAGAGTGGACAGTTTGAGGCGACTTGCGACAAGGTCGTCCTCGCAGAAGTGTTGCCCGAACTCCCCGAGCAAACCCAGATCGACGGCACCCTCCGACAGGTCCAAGCCGTTGCCACCATTCAAGACGGCAGAATCTCTGTGGCTACCGCCGAGGGAACCGTCAGCGCACTCAGTATCAACCGCACACCGTTGGGGCAGGGGCAGTGGTCGGCAAGAATCGATGGGGACGATTATTCGGCCTCGGCAACCATTGGTCAAATCGACGCATATATAGAAGCTAACAATTTAAAGTACAACATATCGACGAAAGCGACCTCGGGCGAGGTCTACGTCAAGGGCTTCCCCGTTCGTGATCTCTACCGGCTGGGCAGACCCTATGTCACCGTACAATCCGGTCAAGCCGCGCCCCCTAAATTCGAGATGCCTGCCGCGCTCATAGAGCAACTTGACCGGTTCCAGGGCACGCTCAACGCCGGTCTCATCCTTTCGGGAACGCTCGATAGCGTCAATATCGAGTGCCCCGACCTCACGCTCGAAAAAATGGAGCTTGACGGACAGACCGCCGGAGAGCTTGCCACTGCGTTCGTCCGCAAAGACCAGGTCTGGAATGTCGAAAAGTTCACGTGGAAAGGTGGCCCCGGAAACCTCACAATCACCGGAACAGTCGATGAGCACGGCGAAATGGACCTTGACGGCGAAGTCAAGAACTTCAAACCGGCATGGCTCGCCACCGTTTTGAGGGATTTCCCCACCATCCCCGGCGAAGCCACGATGTCGTTTATCGCCACCGGGCCGACCCAAAGCCCCGTCATCCACGCCAGCTTCGATGGTGAGATTGTGGCGGAGCGGGTCGCAAGCGCTGCGCTCGCGGGTGAAGAAGCCATCGCCGCCGAAACCAAAACCGGACGAGCGCCTCTTGGGTTGGTCCTCGACACCATCGAAGTCGAACAAGGCTCCATCACAGCCCAGGGTCGACTCAATTACGGAGGTTTCCAAGGCCGGATTGACGCCAAGGTACCGTTCGAATATCCCTTCACCATCCCCGAAGATCAGCCGATCTTTGCCAAACTCGACTTCGGAAAGCGAAGCTTGACCGAACTCAAAGAGCTGATTCCCTCGCTCGACGAGAAGCGAACGCAAGGCGAAGCGACGGCATCGCTCACGATCACTGGCACAAAGGCCGATATCGTTGTCGATGGGTCGGTCCTCGTCAATGCCAAAGCTCTCGCCATCGATTCGATGCGAACTTATCTCACAGACCTTAATGCATCGGTAAAGATTGACGAGGACAGACTTCAGCTCAGCGCCACCGCACTTAGCAGTCGGGCTTCTTCCAACAAGAGCCAGGGCAGCGTTGACGTCGTTGCCGTAGTGGGTCTAAGTGAGCTCACTCAAGCCCTCTCCGCATCGCCCGACCTCGATTCCATCCCCGTGGATGCCAACGTCAAGCTTGCCAACTTTGCCGTTAGCGAGGACCTGCAAGAACGGATTGGTGGAAAGTCAGAGCCCCGGCTAAAAGGATCGGGAACGGTTGATGGAGAGGTCTTCGTTGGAGGAACGCTAGGAAACCTAGTGATCCAAACCAACTCCCCACTGATCCTCTCAAATGTCGACGGCACGTTCATCAGTTCGTTCGAGGGTGGCGCGTATCAAGAGCCCTCCCCCAACGCTCCCAAACTCGGCATCGACTTTGTGGTCGGCTCTGCCTCCAAGCCCGCCGACGTCAACGTCTCGAACGCGGTTTTTGCCATGTATGGTCAGGGCCGTATCGAAGGCACAACCGAGCAGCCCGACGCCCGCGCAAATCTGACGCTCTCATCAGGGACGATCCGCCTCCCCAACGCCCGAGTGATGATGGACGACGGCGGTACGATGCGGTTCATCTACAAGGGTGGCCGCCCTGACCAAGCTGAGACGCGTCTGGATGTGGACCTCACCGGACGGACGAGCTTATCCGCACGAAGCTCAACGGGACTTGTCGAGCGATACGAAATCCGAATCGCCGTAACCGGAAACCTCCTTGAGCCGGAGGGGCAGCGTATTCTCGCCACCAGCGAACCCGCCGACCTCTCCCAGCAGAAGATTCTCGCCCTGCTCGGGCAAAGCCAAATCTTTGAGAACCTCGATCCAGGAGCGGATTCTCAGCAGCTCCAGCGCCAACTGCAAGAGGCTCTCGCTGGTGTGGCGCTGCCGGTCGTCTTCGACGCTGTTACAGGTGAACTGGCCCGCAGCCTTGGTCTCGACTTCCTTAACTTCGAGTACAACGGATACGAAGGCGCTGTGGTTGCCTTTGGAAAATCGCTCGGCAGAAATCTCACCCTGCAAGGTCGACGACAGCTGCAAGACCGCCCTGGCGAGATCATCCGGTACGACCTCAGCCTTGTCTATCGCCCGTTCCAAAGGAGGGGCTCTTTCCGAAACGTCTCCTTCACAGCTGGAATGGATCAAGATAGGCCCTACAAGATCGGCATTGAGTACACGATCCGCTTCTAAGGACCCATACGACGAAACGCAGTCAGGCGTGAATAGTCCAATCCGCGAAGGGTGAGAACGCCACGAAGTTCCAAGCTGGAAGCGCAAAAAACGCCCCCATTTTTGGATTTCAGGAGAATCCCGAGTGCGCCAGAGCGTACACTTTGCGGAGATACCGGTAGGCTTTCTTGCTATGCTAAGCGAGTGGGCTAGGATTGCCCAATCAAAGGATACACACAGGATGACTAGCAACGGATCAGCCCGAGCCATCAGCGTTTCTCTACTTCTGGTGACGCTACCTTCGGCCTTTGCGCAGAGCGAAGCCACAATCACCAAGGATTATGCGTTCACGCAAAACTCACGGGTTGCGCAAGCCAACAACGTGATCACCCAGATTGAGATCAAGGGTTTGGTCAACGTTAATCAAGAGATCATCGAAGCCACGATGCGCACGAAGGTGAGTCAGCCTTACATCGTCTCGCAGCTTGAAGCCGACAAGCGAGCGATTGAGGACCTGGGCTTCTTCCAAGCCGTTGACGTTCGCGCACGTGAGCAGGGCGACGGCTCTTGGATCGTCACCGTCGAAGTCATCGAATACCCAAAGATCAAAGAGATTAGGGTCGTCGGAAACAAAGCGGTCAGCACCGAAGAGATTCTCAAAGTCCTCGAAACCGCGCCCGCCCTTCCCGTCATTCCCGGAAACCTTTTCAACTTAAAATCGGTACGCGCCTGCTCAGAAGGCATCCGCAATCTGTACGCCAAGAAAGGCTTCTTTGGACAAGTTGACGTCTTTGGGCCGCTCTCTGAAGCCCCCGAAGTCATCAACGTCCAGATCATCGAATTGACGGTCAACAGCGTATCCGTACAAAACGCAACTCGCACAAAGCCAAGCGTTCTCAACAAGCTCATTCGCACCCGACCCAACGAACCGTTCAACGCCAACAAGTGGCGAAGCGACCTCCTCCGGCTCTACAACACGCAGTGGTTCGAGAAAGTAGACAGCCTTGAGAGAGCGACCGACGATATCGGCCGCGTGGACCTTATCGCCGATGTCAAAGAGCAGCGAACCGGAATCATCAACTTTGGTCTTCAGCTCGACCCCAGAAACAACATCGCAGGGTTTGGACGCTACACCGATACAAACTTCAAAGGTTCGGGCCAAACCGTAGGCATCAGCCTGCTCCACGGATCAACCGGCGGAGCCAGCGTTGACCTCGACTACGCTAATCCGTTCATCGACAATCGTGAAACGAACTTCTCGGCCTCGGTCTATAGCCGCGTTCTCTTCCGATTCTCCGGTGTCGGCTTTGGTGGAAACGACACGCCCACAGAAGACAACCGATTCTACGAGAGACGCACCGGAACGACGATTGCGATCACCCGCCCGATCAAGTCTGGCGGAACATCATACTTCTCGACCGCTTTCCGGTTTGAGAACGTTGTTTCGAACAACCTCGACGACCTCAACCAAAACACAGGATTCATCCAACAGGACGGAGACGTCGCCTCCATCATCTTTGCCGTGACGCGTAACCGTCGAGACACCGATATTGAGCCCTCACAGGGCGACTATCTCCGGGTCTCGCTGGAGCCGCTCTACAGCAACATCACAAAGATTGGGGGCGATGCATTGAACGACAACATCCTCGGCTCCAACTTCTCGTTCAAGACAAGCTTGGAATACCGAAAATACTGGTCGCCGCAGCCAGCAAGAACGAAGCTGGACGATCCTCGCAGAGTCGTTGCCTTCCGAGCCCGTCTCGGAGCCATCAGCGGTGAAGTGCCGTTCTTCGAGCAGTTCTTCGCCGGTGGAGCAGACTCACTCCGCGGCTATCCCGACGATCGCTTCTGGGGCAAGTATTTTGCGAACGCGACTGTCGAGTATCGACACCCCATCCAAAAAGCTTTCAATGCAATCCTTTTCGTCGACTACGGCAGCGTTTGGGGCGGATACGGTTCCGTGAACGACTTCACCCAAACCAAGCGCCCAGACTTCCAGTTGGGCTACGGAATTGGATTTAGCTTCCGATCTCCGCTTGGTCCCATTCGACTCGACTTTGGTTTCCGCCAGGGCGGAGGCAGCAGAACGCACTTCCAGATCGGAACGTCGTTCTAATTAGGATTCATGAGAATAAGTTTCAAGGATAAAGCTATGCAGAACAGTGGATTTATGAAAATGGGCTGGGTTGTTGCCGCAGCGATGGGAGCCGTCGTGCTCTTCAGCGGTTTCCAGGACAACACAAACAAGATGGGGGTCGTAAACCTCGCCACCGTCTTCAACGACAGCGAGTTTGGCAAGAAGCGCAAGATCGAAGGCGAAGCCCTCAAGCAAGCCCGCGAGGGCCTTCTTGAGTTTCTCGACACGTATCGTGTGATGACCATCGAGCAGGCGCAGAGGATTCGCGAACTCAGCCTCAAGCCGACGGTCACTGCCGCCGAAAAGGCCGAGCTTGAGCGCTTAAAGGCTGACGTGATCGCTGCCGACAAGAAGGCAAAGGAATACAGCCAGAAGGCCAGCCTCACGCCTGAAGAGCGCCAACTGCTGATCGAATACACCAATCGCAGCCAGCAGATCATCGAGCTCGCAAACCGCTGGCTCCGCGACTTCACCCAAGAACTTCAAACGTGGGACGACAAGACCCGCACCGAAGGACTGGATAAGACCCGCGTCGCCATTCAGCAAGCCGCAAAGCAGCAGGGCTACTCGATCGTGCTCGATGCGAGCATCGCTCCTTATGCCGCAAACGACATGACGGATGCCGCGCTTAAAGCGATGAATGCGAACAAATAAACTCGCCATCCTGGGAATATCGATCTTGGCCGTCGGCTGCACATCGCAGAAGCCGACGGCCTTCGTCGATTTAGAGGCCGCGGCCTTGGCAGAGGCTCAGGTCGCCGCCCTCACGCCGACAGTTGTGGACGGCACCTCCGGATGGTCGGTGAACCGCGAGGTCGGAGCCGCCGAAATGGGCGCTGAGCAGTTGGCAGCAAGAACAAACACCGACGCCATCCGCGAAGCCCGTGCCGCCATCGAAAAGAACCTCGCCGACGCCAAACGTTCCGCCACCGATAGGCTCTTCCGGCACTACCTCAAGCAGGTCACGCAGTTCAGAAAGGACGAGACAAAGAAGATTGAGGAAGAGCACGACCTCACGCTTGCCAAAGCGGACGAACGCATCAGTGTCCTCCTCCACGAGCTTGCCGAAAAGCGACACCCGCTCGTCGACGCCATCAACCCCTACACCGGATTTCCCCCACCCGCGCTCGAAAAGTTCTTGACGACCGAAGACGCTCCCCCCGCAGTCAAAAAGCTCATGCTCTCCATCCGTACAAAGCTGGAGAAGATAATTGAGCTGGATAACGAGTTCGCTGCGAACAAGGCCGCCATCTATGCCGACGCCCGCAGTCAAGCTGCCCAGCGCCGAATCGAAATGGAGATTGAAATCCAAAACCGGATCGACGAACTGCAGCAGCAGGCAAAAAAGGAAACGGAGCAGATCTTTGAGAAAGACCAGAACCTGTACGAAGGAATCCTTGTCTCACGCCCAGGACAGGCTTCCAGAGGTCTTCCCGCAACGAACGACACCATTGGACTAAGTGTCCCTTCCACGACTCTGCCAAAATGGAGCGCAGAAGCTCCCAAAACGGAAGAAGTAAGACGGAGCGAGATGGAGCGCGACCTCAATATTTTCCTTTCCGTACGCAACTACGAGCGCACGACAGACAGGACTGTAGGCGTCGATCTCACAAAGGACTTTATCGAATGGAGAAGAGAACGCCGCCTTGGACGCTAAGCCAAGTCGCCCTGATGGTTCAGGGCGAACTGCACGGACCGCCTGACGCGGTGATCGAGTCTCCTGTTTCTGCTGGAGACAGTCACCCATGCGGCATCACCTTCGCCCAAGACGACCACTACTTGGAGCTTGCCGAAGCCTCTTCTATCGCTGCCGTGATCGTGGGCAGACAGATGGCAGCAAAACGCGTCCCTTACATCCGCGTTGACAATCCCAAGGTCGCATTCCTGGGACTCCTGCAGAACTGTGATTCGCCCACAAGGCTTGACCAGGGTATTCACTCAACCGCCGTGGTCCACCCCTCTGCCAAGATTGCACCCACTGCACGGATCGGAGCACTCGCTGTCATCGCCGAAGGCAGCACCATCGGGGATGACACCGAGATCTACCCCCACAGCTACATCGGCGCGAACTGCAAAATTGGCTCGGGCGGAACGATCCACGCAAATGTATCGATCTACGCCAACACCGAGATTGGGGACCGCGTCATCGTCCACAGCGGTACGGTCATCGCTTCCGATGGTTTCGGATTTGTCTTCGATGGCAAACGCCAAATCAAAGTCCCCCAAATCGGACGTGTGATCATCGGCTCCGACGTCGAGATTGGGGCGAATACAACCATCGACCGCGCCACAACGGGAGCGACGGTCATCGGCGATGGCGTGAAGCTCGATAACCAAATTCAGATCGGACACAACACAACGGTTGGCGATCACACCGTCATCGCTGGAGGAGTCGGAGTTGCTGGCAGCGTACACATTGGCGCGCGAAACATTATCGGCGGAGCAACCATCTTCCGCGACCACGTCAGCACCACCGACGATGTGGTCCTCGGCGGGGCAACTGGTGTAGACCGAGATATCACCGAGCCCGGCATCTATTTTGGGCAGCCTGCCCAGCCGATCAGCCAGGCCAAAAGAGTCTTCCTGCTCATCCCAAAACTCCCCGAGCTCTTCAAACGTATCCGTGACCTCGAACGCAAAGTCGGCAAGGGCAACGACTAAGCGCAACAGCCCACCCCACTTGTCTAAGGCGCTTGATTGAGAAGCACAATATCAAGTCGCGTGGCAGGATTATAGGAGTTTCCAGCGACCCAAAGGTTGCCGCTTGTGGCCTGAAGGATATCGACAGCGTGATCGCCTTCACCAGCGGCACTTTGGTACTTCGTAACACCGAGGATGTTCCCGGCCCCGTTAAGCTTCACGGTGACGATGGACTCAGTCTCAAACGTCGTCCCAAACGCTAAATCCCAGCATGCACCCGTTGCATATATGAAGCCAGCTGAACTGACCATAATCGCCTCTGGCTGGTCCGGGCCAGGCACAGGCCCCGAGTATCGGGTGGTCCATGACAAAACGCCAGTTGAAGAAACCTTTGCTATAAGGAAGTCGTCGCCCGTTCCACCGCTGCTTGGGGGTCCTCCGTAAGAGTTTCCGAGCAAAATGACGTTGTTCGACGAATCAAGACACATTGAGATGCAAATCTCAGCTTTATCCGACCCACCATCAACGACAGTCGCCCACTGCTGCGTTCCGGACGCATTGTATTTGACAGTGAACATGTCTGTCTGCGAAACCAAGACTCCGCTTAAATCCGGCTTCCAAGTAGTTCCAGCAATGTAAACGTTGCCTGTGGCATCAATCTGAAGAGACGTGGTGCACTCTCTGCGACCATTTCCACTGTCGTAGATCGCGGCCCACAAAACGGCACCGGCTGAACTTACTTTTGCCACAAGTGCGTCTTCGCCGGAGCTTCCAGTCGCCATCGCTCCGCCGACGCATACATCGCCATTGGATAGAACTGCAAGCGCCGAAATAGTGTCATCCCCCAAACCGCTATCAAACACGATTTGCCAGAGAAGCGTCCCTGCTGAACTCAACTTAATCAGAAAAAGATCTGTTCCCGTGGCCGTCCTGCGTTCACCTCCGATGTACAGCGTTCCTCCTGGCCCAACTGCGGCTGTGACTGGAGAATCCTCAACGTTGATCCCAGAATCCCAGCTAAAGGTCCACTGGAGAACCCCTCCTGAGGAGTACTTACGAGCAAAGACATCGGTGCCCGATACGGGATGAGGGGCGGCGCCAACTAGGTATGGGTTATCTGAAGAGTCTATGACGACTTGAGTCCCGTTATCGTAATTCGAGCCAGGTCCGTTGTAAGTTGCTTGCCATTGGAGGACACCGGCGCTACTGTATTTTGCAAGGAGCGCGTTGTACCTCTGCGCAGGAAGAGAAGGGTTTTCCGTAATCCCGGCTAGGTACACACTTCCTGCTGAGTCTCGAGCAATATCAACAACCTCGTCATGTGAAGTACTCGGCCCTATGTAAACAAGCGCAGGCGGCACCGGAGCTGCTGAAGCCCTCTGCTGTGCGTAGCCCTTTGCAGAAGCTATCAAAGTACTAAAACAAGCTAAAACCGTGAATGTTGCAGTAGTGAATCTTGTCACAGGCAGTCTCCCTTCTACTTTTTCATATCATATCCGCGATGAAAAAACTTCTCAAGCGCACAATTTTCTACTTGTTCTGAGTAGCCCATACTTGATATATAGATTATATTATACGAAACCGAAGGCAATTAAGATGAACGTCACTTCGAGAATAATTCTGAGTTTAATAGTTCTATATTTAACGATCCTAAGTGTGTCGTATGCCTCAATCTTTATTCCAGGGATTCATAAAGACATTACTGAAGAAGCTATGGATGGCTTTAACTTCTCGGCTGAAGCAACCAGGAAAGTTGTCAATGCAAACCTGCTTCAAGACACGGGAGAGATGAAGCTTGACCGCACGAAGAAGCCGCCACAAATCGTTCCGAACGAGAAGTACAATCCAGCGCACCACTTTGATCGGAATCCACCAAAGACGAATGCTCAAGCAGCGGCAGACGGAGCAGCTTACGTCAAGGGAAAGAAGGATGCCATCATAGAAGCGATTCAGGCTTGCGACTTCGAAAAAGCTCTCAATTGCCTTGGCGCTGCCCTGCACGCCATTCAGGACTTCTATTCCCACTCGAACTATGTAGACCTCAGCGCGGCAGATCAGGCTGCGGCCGACAAAGCTGTAACCGATCCCAATTCGCCAATGCCCGACAGTGTCCAACTCACCGGTTATGATAAGGGCACCGGAAAGGACCCAGTAGGCGATCCGTATGGGCATGACGCCAAGTCGAAAGATAGCCCGAACAAAAACGACGAATCGAAGAAGAAGGATGCCAACGACAAGACAAATCATGAGAAAGCCAAGGATGCGGCCACCAAAGCGAGCAAGGCCTTTATTCAGTGCATCAAGGACGAAGTCGATGCAAAAAAATGGGAGCAGTTTGTGAACTGGAAACCGGGCTAAACCCGCCCTGGACAGATAGTCAAGTATGAGGTTTCCGGGTAAACAGAGCAGACGCCCATGAAACTCGCTGCCCTTATCTTGCTCTCCACGGTTATCGCAACGCCCCAGGACAAGCCCTCGCTCGACCGACACATCTACCCGCTGTCAAAGCCGCTCGCCTGTCCCGAGGTTGTCATTGACACCACCGACTTCCCCGAGGCGAAAGAATGGGCCGAGGCCGCCAAGAAAGTCGTAACGATGTGGTTTCCTAAGGTCACCGAACTGCTGTCCACGGCTGACTACAAGGTCCCCGCAAAAATCACGCTCGTCTTTAAAAAGGAGATCAGCGCCCCTGCTTATGCCAGTGGCTCCACCATTACCGTCAACGGCAAGTGGATCACCGAACACCCCGACGACCTTGGCATGATGGTGCACGAACTCACCCATGTCGTTCAGCAATATCCGGGCAGCCGCACTACGCCGGGCTGGCTGGTCGAAGGGATCGCCGACTACGTGCGCTGGTGGCGATACGAACCGGAAGCGCCACGGCCCAAGATCAACTACGAAAAGGCCAGCTACAAAGATGCCTACCGCACCACCGCCTACTTCCTGGCCTGGACCTCCCGCAAATACAACATGGGGCTCGTCCCTGCGCTTGATGCCGCCTGCCGAACCCGAAAAGATCCGATGCCCGTATTCAAAGACCTCACCGGCAAAGACGCCGACGAGCTTTGGAAGGAGTTCATCGAAAACAAGCCGTGACCTTCATTCCGCTTACTACCCCTCGCCCCAAGCGATTCGCACCCACACTCCTCAACGCTACCGTAGGGTTGAGGCTCGGATATCTCAATCCTAATGGTTTGCTGATCGCCACCCTCCTCCTTCATAATCCAGATCAATGCTGATCTCCTTCCTCTGTCTTGCTGCACAGGCCACCCAACAATTCCCCGCACTCGACACTTCGTACCTCCAAATGAGGGTCCGTGAGATCGAGTCAGAGCTGCCAAAGGCCAAGCTAGGGGTCGCAATCAGAGATGAATCTACCGGGGAGAGCTGGCTTTATCGGGGTGATGAGCGATTCCCGATGCAAAGCACATTCAAGATGCCTCTCGGGGTGGTGCTCTTACGTACCGTCGAGAAGGGGAGTTATCAGCTCGCCACCAAGCTAACCATCCAAAAGTCGGACCTCAGTGTGCCTTACAGTCAAATCAATCGCTGGTTCTTCGAAGGCAAGAAGGAGTACACACTCCAGAGGATATTGCAGCTCACGGTACAGTCCAGCGACAACACCGGCGCTGACATCCTCATGAGGATGCTCGGCGGGCCAGCCGCTGTAACCAAAGAGCTGACAAGTATGGGTGTGAGGGGGATTCGGATCGACCGCTATGAACGCGATATGCAAAGGGATGCCTGTGGACTTGGCTCTTTCACCTATGCAATGGCTACGGATGATGGCTTTGCCGTAGCGATGAAAAAGGTATCCAAAGCCGAACAGAAGGCTGCAATGGACCGGTATCTGCTAGACCCGCAAGACACCGCGACGCCCAAGGGCATGATGGACTTTTTACGTCATTTTCGGGCAGGAGCGTATTTGAAACCTGGTTCCATGCAGATTCTAACCAAGATGTTAACCGAGACAACCACCGGTAAGAATCGCCTCATTTCCGGACTGCCCAAAGGCTCAACCCTTGCCCATAAAACAGGGACCGGTCGAGATATCCAAGGAAGGGCCGGTGCGGTGAACGATCTAGGAATCGCGACTTTGCCAAACGGTCGTAAGATCATCATTGTTGCGTTGCTCGCTGGGGCCGGAGGCACAGATGCACAACGTGAACGCGCAATCGCAGAAGTTGCCCGTGCGGCGGTAAATGCCCTGCGCTAAAGCTGCCCTCCGCTTACCCCACGTTTCGCCCCTGTACTTGCATTCTTCCAGGAGGGGGCTCCGAAATATTGGGCGGTCTAAACCGGGGAGGGCAACGCTTTGTCGTTGCCGGTTTGAATGGTCGCGCTCCGATTGCCCCATAACTGAAGTTATGGAAGGTCATTCTTGGGAGTGCGCGAATTCATTCGCGCTTTCGACGGGAACACGCAACGCAACTATGTACAAGGGCATAGTAGCCGATGTTTCAAGAACTTTCGTCTTTGCAATGAATAGATGAACACTCAGAGATTCAAGAGGGAGCTATGCCTTGGTGGGAGATACATTCTTATGGTCAGATGACGATACTCAGGTACTCGTTACCGCACGGATAGCATTAACTAAAACCTCCGTACCTCCGTAATCGACAACAGTTACACCGTCGCGCTCGCCTAGTCCACACTGCCGCGTCGCAATCACAGGAATCCCCAGAGCCAGTGCCTCTAAAAGCTTGCGCGGTTGGTCCTCCAGCAACGCCGGTTGCACAACCAGTCCCACCCCGTCGAGCCAGCTTTTGCCCGAATCCGGCCTGCGCACATCCACCTCATCCCAAAAGTCGTCCCCCTCGTGATTAGCCGCAGTAAGACTTAGGCTAATGCCAAGCCGAAGAGCCGCGTCCCGAACCTCGTAAGCCCCTTTTCGCGCAATCGAAGGGCCCGGAAACGCCACTCGGTTTCCGGCCTGAATGTTGGCAGGTGCGTTAGGCATGTGCCAATTCAACAGCACCGCCTTATCTGGAAACAGCGATGCGATGTAGGCATGGGGCGTGATGATCCGATCCGCTGCCTCCAGAGCTTCCCGCTCGGCCTTGACGACCCAATCCGGAGCGCGGTAATCGGCAAGCAACCGCCGTTCGGGATGCTTGGCAAACTCCTCGTCGAGAATCTCCTGGAGGGCAAAAATCGGCAACCTCTGCATAAGAACATCGAAAGTACGCCCGCCCAGCACTCCGTCACGCCAGAGAAACGGTAAGAGCGATTGGTAGACGCAGAGCCTCCGAACGTCAAACATGAGCTGACCTGCATAGCATCGGGCTAGCTCTTCGTCAAACCGGAATGCCGCCTTCCGCAGTTCCGGACCTTGGCTTGCTAACTTTCGTGAAATCCAAGAACGACGAAGTGTTGGAAGTGTCGCCGTGACTTGATGTACATCGGCATGGGCGGACCAAGAGTATCGTGCCATCCGAAACCGCTCTGCGTCTATCGGCGCGCAAAGGGTGTCTTCCGGCTGGATCGCGTCGCGGATATAGGCGTTGTATTCGGGCCAACGCTGATCGACAAGATACGCGGTTTTCCCCGATATCGGAGTGTGATCATGCGCACCATGCCGGTAGCAATCGTCCTGCCCGCACGTCTCACAGCTATTCGCAATCACGCCATTCGCGCGAAACGCCTTCCTCTCCAACAGGCTCACCAGCGTCGCCTCCTGCTTCTTCGTTCCCAAAATGCGAACGACCATTTCGTCGGCCGTGAGAAAAGCCTGAATGTAAAAGTCAGCCTTGGCCTTGAATCGAAGGTCGATGTAGTTCCACGCCACTGTCGCATCGCGGCCAGCTGCCACGGAAGAGTTCGGGACTTGGCGCGAGTGCCCGTGCCTCTCCACAATCTCCAATCCCGTCTGTAGTGCAAGATCGTGCAGAGCGTTGGAGAGTTGGCAGATACCCCCGGCAATGGCAGGCACGATGCAGCCTTCCTGCAGCTGCCGCCCTGACACAAAGCCGCGCCCCCGCCCGGGGTAGCCGACCTGCTTCCAAAAGCTAAACGTCTCTCCAGCAGGAACGCAAATGTTGTGAACGGCTCGGCACACGATGCGCAGGTTCTGCACTTTGCCCATTTGGAGCCGCTGCTCGGCGGGGTCGGTTTCCGACCACAGCGGCGTGCGAGATTCGGCAAGGGCAACTGCGCCCTTCGGAATGTCCAATGGTTCAAACCGGGCGATCTTCAGCCTAGAATCCAGTAAGCGACGCCGCCATCGAAAAGCCTGAACGGCGATCCGATATTTGAGGTTGCTCACTGGTGTGGGAAAACGGTTGTTAGGGTGAGATTGCTCACCCGCCTCATCGGCTTCTGACGAACGCGATGGCTGTGTTTTCACCGGCTATGCATAATACGCGCCACTAGGTTCGGGGTTTCAGCGAACCTCCATCCCTTCCGCATACACTTACTGTGTCCCAAAGCCCCAGACGCCCCTTTCGGTACAATTTCTACCGTCCGTCCAATAGACCGACTTCGACAAAACCGCGTGAGGATCTCAGTTAAAGCGAGAAAGCGCTTACGCACAGGCCACCGACCATTGCCCCGGCCCCTGCCTGTCACGATCCCAGCGGCAAGCGCGAGACGCGCTCAATCACACATGTCACAAGAGTTAAATATGGGCTTCGCCGCCCTCAATGTCGCTAGCAGGCTCTGTAATCTGCTCGCCCGACACGGTATCGTCACCCCCACTCCCATCCAAGCTCTGGCCATTCCGCCCGTGCTGGAAGGGAAAGACCTCATCGGTGTTGCCCAAACCGGCACCGGCAAGACGCTCGCCTTTGGCCTCCCCATGGCCGAAAGGCTTGGCCAGGGAGACCTCGGCCTCGTCCTCGCCCCTACCCGTGAGCTCGCCCAACAGATTTGCGAAACTTACGATAAGCTCGGCGTTCAAAGCGTCCTCATCGTTGGAGGCGCATCCATCGCCCAACAGGTTCGCCAACTGCGCGGACGGTATGCCGTCATCGTCGCCACCCCCGGCCGCCTGATCGACCACCTTGCTCGCAATACGGTTCGACTCAGAAACGTCTCTATCGTCGTGCTCGACGAGGCTGACCGGATGCTGGATATGGGCTTTGCCCCCGCCATTAAGCGCATCCTCGACCAAGTCCCCACCAACCGCCAAACGCTCCTCTTTAGCGCGACCATGCCGAAAGCCATCGTCGAGCTCTCCGCTGAGTATATGAGAGACCCGCAGCGCGTGCAGACGGAATCGGGCGGCGCAGGCGCCGATCTCGTGGAGCAGGAACTGTTCTATGTAAAGCACGAAGAGAAGCAGCCGCTCCTCTGGGATCTGCTGCACGAGCACGAAGGCACCGTCCTTATCTTCTCTCGTACCCGACACGGAGCCAGAAAGCTCGCGAAGGCCACGCGCGATAACGGACACACCGCCGCCGAAATCCACGCCGACCGCAGTCTGGCCCAACGCCGCGAAGCCCTCCACGGCTTCAAAGTAGGCCACTACCGCGTCCTCGTCGCCACCGATATCGCCGCGCGAGGAATCGACGTCAAGGACATCTCCCTCGTCGTCAACTACGACGTTCCTGAGTGCCCCGACGACTATATCCACCGCATCGGCCGCACCGGACGAGCCGGAGCCCTCGGCAAGGCGATCACGTTTGCCATGCCCCAACAATCCCGCGACGTCCGCGACATCGAAAACCTCTTGCGAAAGCCCCTTCCGATCTCCGACCGCAGCACATCGCTGCCCAAGGGCATCAGCCCCGTAGGCAAGGCATCGCGCCCGAGCAGAAACGCTCCCCGTGTCGAGCGCAAGCACGAGTCGCTGAGACACCTCGACGCTCCCCCCGCTCCTCGGCACCACAACTACGATGATCGTGGAACGCAGAGAAGGTTCGAGTCGCCCGACGCGCCCCGTGCCGCCCGCCAAGATAACCGCGACAATCGTGGCTACACCTCAAACCGAGGCGGCTACAGTGGAGACCGAAACGACGCTCCCCGACAGGACAACCGCGACAATCGCGGCTACAGCTCAAACCGGGGCGGCTACAGTGGAGACCGAAACGACGCTCCCCGACAGGACAACCGCGACAATCGCGGCTACAGCTCAAACCGGGGCAACTTCAGCAGAGATCGAAACGACGCTCCTCGACAGGACAACCGCGACAACCGTGGCTACCACTCCGACCGGCCGTACCGCCCCGGGCAATCGAACGATCGGCCCTACAATTCGGATCGCCCTCAAAGGCCCGGACATTCGGACGACCGCGGTTACAAGGGCAACAAGCGATTCGACTCCCGAAGTCAGGATGGACCTCGCCCGCCGAAGCCCGCCCGCAGCGCCGACTCCAAGCCGTGGGAAAGAAAGAGTGGCCCACCGCCGAAGCACTCTAAGCCCGTCCACAAAGATGGCGAGCGCGCCCCACGACGTGTGATCGACCCCAAATCGGCAGAAACCCCGAAGCGGCACCGCGACACCTTCAGCGAGCCTTTTCCCGTTCCCACGAAACGGTCGAAGTCAACTACGAGCAGCAAGTCGGCCAAGCCCAAGAAGCGAAAGACAGCCGCCGCGACGATCCCAACGGAAGCCCCATCGGTGAGAAAAACCCACCGAGGCTGGTCCGGCAAAGGCAAGCCAAAGCGCAACGTCTAATCGGCGACGAACCAATTCCCTCCCTTCCATTTTTCTGGAAATGGAGGGGAGGGTTAGGGTGGGGAGGTCCCGGCTCCGAGCTACTTAACTCCCTCTAAGCTCCGAGCGACTTTATTCCAAGGCATCGCCCCAAAAAGCGCCGCCATGCCGCAAACATTCGTCAAGCCTGCAAACGTGAGTCCTGCCCCCACAAACATCGCCAGATAGATCCAAGCTGGTGACACCATAATCGAGAGCGCCGTGCCCATAAGAACCAGCAGCCCTGCCGCAAGGCGTACTTGCCGCTCAATAGCCCAACGGCTAGCCGTCGAACTCACAGCTGGAAGCCCCTCTGCCATCCACGCGGACGTGCCCCCTTCAAGGACAAAAAGGTCGTCGCGATAGCCCTTTAGGTTCTCATAACACATGCTGGCCCGGCCTCCGCTCTGGCAGACAATCACGACCGGATCGGCGCTGTGCAGGTCGTCCAGGCGTGTATCCACCTGCTCAAGGGGCATGTTCACCGTACCGGGAATATGCCCGGACGCGTATTCGCCGGGGGACCGGACGTCAATAAGCTGCAGCCGCTCCCCAGTGGAGAGCTTGTCTTTCAATTCAGTTGGCTTGATCATGCGAATCATACGGAGTTCACCTGACAAGACAGAGTCGAGGCCGCTCAACAAGGATTCAAGTTCCCGATCCCAAAATCCTTACAACCCCTTACGGCCCTTACAATCCGTACCAACCCCATAATCCCCTCTCTCCTCCCCCTTGGGTAGAATCTTGTTCCTCCATGGGGATGTAGCTCAGCTGGGAGAGCGCTGCAATCGCACTGCAGAGGTCGTGGGTTCGAATCCCATCATCTCCACCAATCTACAGATTTGACGAATACGAGCCGCTTTTCCTCGGCTTCAGCTTCTTTCGGAAGCTCAGAAATCACCGTATTTAGCATCAAATCGAAGAACTCATGAAGCTCGACTTCGAGTTTTCCGTCCTTCCAGACCGAGTTCGAACACATATATCCTACAAGTTCGTGCTTTTGGTTGGAGTCTGCGTTTTTGAATCTAAGATGGGCGGTTGAGGCCAGTTCGAACAATCGCATCGTTTGGTCGATGGAAGCGGTCTCCACACGGTCGATGGCGGCAAGCTCGATCTTCTTCTCATTGACCTCGGCTTCCCATTTCATGCGAGTTGCCCGATAGAAATCGGTGGTGATGTCCCCAGCGATCTTGTCGAGATAGAGTTGCTCAAGGCGTCCTTCGATCTCGGCGATGGATTTCGTTAAATCTCTCTCGTGGATAGCTCGCCTCGCATGACGGTCTTTGTCGGCTTCCGCGAGTCCCTGGGTGATCCAGGGCATTGCGAAATCGGGAATGTGAAGACCTCGGAGAAGCTGGGTGAAGGCTTCTGTGATCTTAGACTCAGCGATGTACGGGCGTCCACAGATTTCGCGCTTGCGTCCCGTGCAGTGGTAGTAAACGTATTTGCCCTTTTTGCGTTCGGCAGTGAGCAGTTCGCCGCAGGCGCACCGAATGAGTCCGCGATAGGCGAACTCTCTGCCACCGAATCCGGTGTTCGTTGTTCGCCCCTCACGGATATCCTGCGCCCGTTTCCAAGTGTCCATCGACACAAGCGGTTCATGGATGCCGACAGATTCTTTGCCCTGCCAGCGTATCAAGCCGCAATAGGCGGGATGTTTGATAATCTGTTCAATCGTGCTCCTCACCAAGGGTTTGCCTTTCTTGGTGGTGAGCCCTGCCTTACGCGCCCACTTGGTTAAGGTGTCGTAGCTTTCAAGTCCCGATGCATACCTCTCAAGGAGTTCTTTGATGAGATGCGCCCGTGCTGGATCGGGAACAATGATCTTCCGTTTCGTCCCCGGTTCTTGAGCATTGAGGTAGCCGAGCGGCGCGTGGGTGGGATAGATGCCCTGCGCCGCCTTCTCATTCAGCCCTTTGCGGATTTCCTCGGAGAGGTTATCCACGTAGTTCTTGGCCATCAGTACGCGGATTCCGTGCATAAACTTGTCTTGACTCTTCGAGCCTTCGCCAATGACCATCCCATCCTTGACGAAGTGGAGCTCTACGCCGAGGTGATCCACCTTCACGTAGTCGGCGAAGTTCCGGTAGAGGCGGTCAACCTTCTCAACGAGAATGACATGGCCGGGATTGGCTTCCAAGAAGCGGAGCATTTCTCCAAAGGCGCGTCGTCCTGACTGTTTGGCCGTCTCGGCTTCGGTGAACTCACTAACCACGTCTACCTGCTGTTCGGCGGCATAAGCTCTCAAGAGGCGGAGTTGGGCATCGACACTGAACCCTTCCACTTCCTGCTCTTTGGAACTGACGCGAGCATAGATCACTGCCTTGACCCGCGTCAGCGTCTTCTTCCTCATCCAATCCTCCTACGGTTGACCATTGTGACCGGAAGAAGGGAATCGTCTTTGCTCACTACGTTCATCTGTGTTACGCTCCGGTTTGACTCGCTTCGAGGGAAGCAAGTCGGTCGAGAAGGACTTGGTAGCTCTCGGTATCCTGAATGATAAGGG
Organism: Fimbriimonadaceae bacterium; assembly: GCA_019638775.1. Taxonomy (NCBI): domain Bacteria; kingdom Bacillati; phylum Armatimonadota; class Fimbriimonadia; order Fimbriimonadales; family Fimbriimonadaceae; species Fimbriimonadaceae bacterium. Next base: position 1,224,907 of record JAHBTD010000001.1, read on the forward strand.
CAGGCTTGCCATTGACCGTGAGCACAGACGGCTTTCCACTCTCTGTTAGGCGGTCGATATGTCGACGGTGATGGCGTAGAAAGTCGGTGAGGGAAAAGACTTGCCGGAGGTCAATCAACGCACCTTTTGCCATCATAGGATTCTATGATAGCAGGTGGCTCACAAGCCTGGCCACCGAATGATTAGCTACCAGCGACGTTCTGAATAAAGGTCTTCATATTCCGGCTCGGACGGGTCTTTCCCTTGGTTCAAAGTCTCGGCAATGCCACTGACCGGATCAAGACTATCTGCGACATGAGTTGCCCAGGAAAGCCACTTCTCTGTGGCTTCGTGCGCTTCGCCTTGCGAAGAATTCCGAACCCGTTCAATCAGTAGGCGAATATCCTCGGCTTGACGAAGCGAACCAGCCTGACGTAACAGTCGCTTTGCACGCCCATGCGCCTTCCTTTGCCGCTCCTGTTCCTCATATCGAAGCCGCTCTTCTTCATGCCGCCGAATCTCAGCTTCCTTCATCTCAACCTCCCGCTGAGCTTTGCGCTGAAGGAGTTTGACAAGGCACTCTGCTATCTCGGAAATCTTCTCATCCAAAGAGGTTGAAGCTGAATCAGACCATTGTTTCGGACACGGGGCACCATAGATATCCTCGGCTCGGAACTGAAGAAACCCTGTCGGCGCATATTCTGGGGTTGGCCCCGTTCGTTCGGATAGATAAAGGCGCGGATAGGGATCATCACGCACTTTCGGCTTGTCCGCCATATATCGCCCAGTCTTTTCTTTTAGCTCAATCGTGACCGTCTGCTTGCCGTCTGTGAAAGCGGTTCCAGCATCTTTGACGAGGCTGAGACCAGACCCTTTGCACGCTTCAATCAGTTCGTTCCAAAGCCAGATCGCGCGGTCAATATTCGGGGGAGCAATTTTGGTTCGGAGAACTCCCTGTTGCCAGACATCGGAGAGACCGTAATCGAAGTTCGGCTTCTGCTTGAGCAACGCCTTCTTTGTTGCCGCCACAATGGGAGGTAGCTTCTCTAGTGAATAATCGCGCTCTGGCGGTGTGTACTTCTTCAGATCATCCGCGCTCTTGGGAATCCTTTTCTTCTTTCTCACAACTGACCAACTTGCAGGCAAAGGCTCTTTCTTGACCTTCTTACCATTCTGCAACTTGGCCCAATACCCTCGCATTGGCGTCGGAATCCCAAGGTTGTTGCACCGCTTCTTGAGCCCCACATCGCTGATGCCAAGCTTAGGAGCGAGGGTTGCCATTGCCTCGGACCAAACCGCCTCGTAAAGCTCTTCCCGGCTCATTTTGTTGAGCGTAAGGGCACCTTCAGATTCTGTCATACATAACTATGGCTTACTCACCTTATGGTGGGCAATCAGTCATCTACGGTCACGATGCTGACTGTAACGCCGTAATCTCCTAGCTCGACCGACTGCTCAATCACACTGAAGCGATCACGATTGAAATCATCGGGAAACCACGCAGAAGTTTCGACCGTCTCGGGCGCGACAGCATCATCTATACCGTCAGTGCAATAACGAGCTAGACTGTCACCATCCAACTCAGTGCCAATCTGCTTGAAGAAGTAGCTTTCGGCCCTCTTACTGCGTTGATACCATTTAATTTTTCCATCGACGCTGAAAACTGCAAAAACCGGAAGGTCAGAAAATTGCACCATGCGAAGCAGGGCAGCAGTAAATGAAGTTTGAAAACGCTCAGCTAGTCGCTTAGCGTCGTCAACTATCGGTGCTTTGTAGCGCATAGCTTCCGTAAAAAGAAAACCAGGCATCAAGAGTTCGGCGGCGAAGGCGTTTGCTTCCAACTCGTGGGAACTGCCTCGATAAGCCTGAATGTCTTCCGCCGTGCAAAGCACATGCTCAAGACCGGGGTGTAGCTCCCAATGACCTAACTCATGCGCAATGGTAAAACGTTGCTTACCTATCTCGGGAATATCGGCGTTGTATACGATGAGGCGGCGATGGCGTATCAGCACCCCGTGTAGACTTCGAAGGCTCTCCGCCCGTACAGCCACTCCCCTCATTGCACAAAGCTCTTCGATGCGTTGCAATGACTCTATCGCAGTTATGTCGAGAGCATCAAGAACCTCAATCGCTTTTTTCCTTGCGAGGTCAATCCTCGGTGCCATCATCCTCTATATCTGGCTGGGCAAGTCGCTGTAGCAGTTCCTTATCCTCCTGATCCACCACGATATCCGTGCGGGCAGCAAATGCAAAACCGTTGGAAATGGGTTTGGCGGTTCGCAATGAGTTCACCTCCGCTTGCTCTGCGGCTCGGGCCGCTTCGAATTTGTTGCGAATGATTTGAAGGCGTTTATTGGTAGCCTTTTCGAGTGCTTGGGGGTTGATCCCTTGAGACTGGAGCCTTTCTCCCACTTCCTCCTTTGAAAGCGACGCGATATCGCCCTCAGTGGCTGATGCGAATGAAAGCAACTCACGGACCACTTTGTAATTCGTTTGCTTCTCGCTCATTAGTAAATCCTTGTCATGTGGCGGTTTCCTTGATTTTCTGGAATAGATCGTGTTTTTCTAAAAGTGCTTGCAGGTGAGTGCGTCGTTTGTTGAGTTCGTGTTTGGATATTTTTAGTGCGGTTTGAACCTCTCCCCAATTTACCGAGCCGTCGTTTCCGACTTGCTCTTGGAGGGCCAGGATAAGTTCCTGGGTTCCATCGTCGGCGTCATCATAGAGAGCATTGAGAAGCTCTGCGGTTGCCTGGTCGGTCGCTACGTCCACTTCTTCTGTTTCGTAGCTGATGGTAGTGGGGCATTTCGTGTACTTCTTCTTATCATCGGTGATAAGGCGTCGCACCAGAACCTCAAGAAAAGGAAACAAGTCCCCACGGTCAGGCTCCCATTTGTTCTTTCCGGTCATGCAGCCTTCATAAGCTTTTTCGATGGCTGTAAGGGCGTAGTCCTCAGCAGAGCATCCAGAAGGGGCGGCGGTGCCATCTTTTGTCCGGCTACAGTAGCCGCAGAGCTTAAGTTGGTTCAAGGCCACAAGAGTAAGCCTGCCCACAATATCCAGCCAATCCTGTTGGTCTAGTTGCGCTTTCAGTTGGTCGTCCAAGATGGGTTCCCTTTACGTCGCGTGCCAGCGTTCACGGAGCAGTGCAAGCCTCCTCATATATCTCTTATGCGCTCGACTCTTAAATTTTGGACGAAAAAAGTTATGAAAAACAATTCGGCCAATTCCGCGTCGCCAAGCGCATGAGAGATGTAGGAGTCCCCGAGAGGGGCAATTGAATCATGAGCGAAGATAAAGCGCAAATCAATCCGGGACGGCGGCAATACCCGATCCAAATCGACGAAACGACCCATCAGGTGGATGGCCCAAGTATCACAGGGCGAACCATCCTCGACCTTGCCAAGAAAGATGCGGAAACGCACTTCGTGACCCAAATCATCGTGGGTGAGGATGACATCGTAGTTCAACTTGACGACAAGGTAGACATCAGCGCGCCAGGTAAGGAGCGGTTCACCATCGTCGCGAAGCCCGAGCAGCCTTGCCAGGTCATCGTGAATACACACCATCACGACTGGAATGCCCGAACAATCAGCTTCGAGCAGGTGGTGAGTTGGGCATTTCCAGACTGGCGTCAAGATGATCCGAATACGACGGAGTACACCGTCACATACGATTGTGGAGTTCCTGAGCAGCCTGAAGGCTCGCTCGTGGCTGGGGGCAGCGTGAAAGTCCGCTGTGGGATGGTGTTCGATGTTGACCGAACTAATCGCTCGTAACCCTGACCTGCAACGGTTGCGCAACGAGGGCTACGACATCGCTGTCGTAGCCGACCACCTTGTTATGCGAGATGTACCGTATGTTAACGACAAAAAGGAAGTGAAGCGCGGAACCCTCGTCTCGGTCTTGGAACTGTCGGGGAATTCAACGGTAAAGCCTCAGCAGCACGTCATCATGTTTTCAGGGGACTATCCATGCCGTCAGGATGGCCAGCCAATTGAGACAATCCGCCATCAAACCAGTTCCCAGCAAATCGGGGATTTCCACGTTCAGCACTCATTCTCGAATAAGCCAGAAGGTGGATATGCGGACTATCACGAAAAGATGACTCGCTACGCGGCAATCCTATCTGCTCCAGCAGCAGCGATTGACCCAGAGGTTACGTCCAAGACTTTTCCTGCATTGCCCAACGATGACCCTGAAAGTGTCTTTGTCTACATGGATACGGCATCGAGTCGAGCTGGAATCACGGAACTACCCGACCGTTTGCGCCTTGGGCGAATTGCGATCATTGGACTCGGTGGGACTGGTTCATACACACTTGACCTGGTTGCTAAAACGCCCGTAAAGGAGATTCACCTCTTTGATAAAGATATGTTTCAGAACCATAACGCATTTCGCTCTCCTGGTGCGGCATCGCTCTCCGATCTGGAAGGAAGGCCCAGCAAGGTCGCTTACCATGCGGCGATGTACTCGGCAATGCATCGAGGGATCGTTCCGCATGAGGTGCACGTTACTGAAACCAATGTCACTGACCTAGAAGGTATGGATTTTGTGTTTGTTTGCATAGACCGTAACGAACCGAAACGAGTGATTTTTGACTGGCTCAAGTCCAACGGGATTTCGTTCATTGATGTAGGAATGGGTGTCACGCTTGAGAATGGGAAGCTACGCGGGACTCTTCGCACGACCACCGTCACCGAGGAGCTGAGCGGCCATGTTAATAATCGTGTGTCGTTCGTGGACAGGCATGAGGATGCAGCTTATGATCAGAACATTCAGATTGCGGACTTGAACGCGCTCAATGCGGCTATGGCCGTCCTTAAGTGGAAGAAGCTTTTCGGCTTCTACCACGATCAGCAGAGGGAACACCACTCGACCTTCAGGATTGGCCAGAACAAGGTTCTGAATGAGGATATCGTTGCGAATGAACCATGAATTCGTAGAGAGCTTCCCAGAATCTTTGGAGCATGGGAAGCTTTATGTGTCGATGCGCTATAGGACAGCGGCCCACCTTTGTGCCTGTGGATGTGGCCGCAAGGTTGTTACGCCGATCCGAAGAGGAGCTTGGAAGCTGGAGTTTGACGGGGAGAGCATCACACTGTTCCCGTCGATAGGGAGCAGCAACCTTCCTTGTCGCTCGCATTACTTCATCCGCGATGGGCTTGTGAAGTGGCTACCAGAAATGGAAGATATCAAGGAGAAAAAGGCGACGCAAGCCGAGCCGCTAAAAGCAGAACCTGAGCCTTTGCCTTCCAACGAAGAGAAAACTTGGTGGAAAAAGTGGTTCGGGTGGCTGGTGTTTTGGGGTCGGCTATAAGCTCAGTCAAAAATGACCCGCAATCGATCTGCGGTTGATGCCCGGATCAAGAGTGGCAGGAGCTTAGGTGATCTGTCCTAATTCCGCCACTCCATGATTTGCAAATCGCAGCCAAGCTTACATACCAGATTGAAGTAGAGTATTTCGAGAAGAGATTGCACTGTGCACATAAGGACTCCGCCGATTGACCAATCCATATCAGAGTTTGCTAATAGCCTATTTATCGGCGGCACATTGCAGTATCTCGACATAGAGGAAATTGACGGCGCACTCACTGCTTCATGTAACGTTAACGTCACAAGCTTGGTTGATCGTTACGGGGGTGAAGGCGTCAGCGGATGGGCATTGTGGTCAGACGCTGATAAATATTTGACGGCGGAGGCCCACGTTGTATGGCGAACACCGGATGGACAACTAATAGATGTTACGCCTAGGCAAGATGGCCTTAGGAAAACCCTTTTTCTAGCTCAACCATATGACTGGCCTCCAGAAGGGTTCATGCCAGAGTCGCGCCACTGGATACTTGATGACTCTAAGGTAGTAAGGGCTACCATAATGTTTCACCGTGGCTACTATCACCTAAGAATTCGCAACGGTGGTACTCCTAAAGAAGACGAATTGCTGTCACTGAAGAAGAGTGTAATCATGGTGAGAGACGGAAACTTTAAAGGCGATTTATGCCCGTGCATGTCAGGCTTACGATTCTCCGAGTGTTGCGGTCGGCCCCTAGGTGTTCCAGACTCGTATGCTTATCCGCCGCTATGAGGTGATGCGCGGTAGAACCTCAATGTGGTTCCCTTTGGAAAGTTGCAAATCGCGTCCAGGAACCTCCACCATTCAACAACCCTTTAACGCAAATTTGGGGCGTCGGCAATGCCAACGCCCCAAAGCTCCTGCTCCAAAGCAGAGACTATCGCGGACGAACCCCGATATCCTCCATCTTCTTCCCACCAAGCATCAGCATGAGCGATGTTTTGGTCTGAATCCTTGGCAAAGGCTGCGCCTTATCCAGCGCTGCCCCGGGGCCATAGCCGACCATGTTCATCATCACAAAGTCCGCGTTCTGGAAAATCCCCGCCGGAACATCGACGCTCGTGCGGTCGCTTCCCATAAACATCGTCTTGCCCACATAGTCACGGACCTCTGCCATCTGCAAAAAGCCCATATCCGCCATCAAGCCCTCGGTAAACACTTCGGAGGAGCTCCAGATCACCATCGTGTTCTGTCCCTCCATGCTAAAGATCGAGGCGTACTGCCCCAGCACATTGGGAATCGACTTCCACTTAAAGCTGATCGACTTTTTCAGGTCCACTTTGTTTTCAAGGTTTGGCGCCGTGATATCGATTGGCGCAAGGAAGTTCACGTTCGACGGCGCTTCAATCTCCACGTTGCCAGTGTAGTTCGTCGTCAGGGTGTATTTGCCAACGAGCGAGGCATCCTTGTCGATATTCCCAGCCTGTTTCTTTGTCGGCCAATATCCAGTTGTCCAGTTCGGCTTATAGAAGTAAGAGCCACCCCCGCCCCGGACGTTCATCTGGCTTGCCGTCTGCCGCATCGCCTCCTGCTGTTCGGGTGTGATCCCCTTCCATTCGATCACCTTCGGCTGGCCCTCTTTCACAGTCTTGGAAGAACCCCAATAAATCTTGATCGTAAAGTTCGGGTTCGCATCCGGATTAAACTCGCGCGATGATCCTCCCGTGGTCTGAGAAGGCTCGGGGCGATAAAGCTCCAGATCAAGCTTTGGCCCTTGCTTCAATCCCGCTGGTGGAGCCACCGAAGCCGTCGCATTCGCCGGAGCAATGCTGGGCGACCACAGTCGCATGTTCACCACCCGAGCGGGCGCACCGGCAAACATCATCGCCTCCGGCGGGAGCTTAAACCCCGGCGGGAGTTCACTCATATCGATGACGGGCATGCCCACCATGCGCCCAACCTTCGTCTCGACGAGAATTGCGAAGTAGGCCTGATCTTCGACCGACGTGGAGGTCACCACTCCACCGATTGCTGCAAGCATAAACAGAGGTTTGATCACAATAGAATCTCCTTGCTAAACAGCGCTATCATACTCCACCTTCGAGGGGTTCGAGTAGGTTAAATTTGAGGCTATTTTTGCAACACGGGAGTGGGCTCAATCCAACCCGAGGCCATCCTTATCTCCCTCTCGCTTACCGCCTCAGCAACCGCATACCTCGCCAGCAGCCGCGTGGAATCCAAAACCGGCAGCGAAGAGTTCTCATCGCTGACAATCAGCGGTATCTCCGTACAGCCCAAAATCACGCACTCCGCCCCCGCTGCCCGCAAGTCCTCAATCACCCCCAAAAACATCGCTGTCGTCGGCTCAGGCGTAAGGCCCTGGCAAAGCTCGTCGAAGATGGCAGTGTTGATCCGCTCCCGGGTCGGCTCGTCAGGAATGATGCGCTCCAGCCCACGCTCCGCCAAAGCCTTCGCATAAACCGGACCGGTCATCGTCCACTTCGTGCCCAGCAGCCCAACCCGGGTCCACCCTCTCGCGACAATCTCCGAACACACCACATCGGCAATGTGCAACCCTGGAATCGGCAGTTCACCGGCGATCTGTTCAAGCACGATGTGCGCTGTATTGTCCGGGCAGATATAAAAATCCGCACCCCCAGCCGCGACCTGCCGCACCCCTTGTGCCAAGTACTTCCCGACCTCGGAATAGTCTCCCGACTCCCAACCCGACATGCTCAAACCCATCGGGATCGCGCTCAAAACGATGGTCGGGTGCATATGGACGCCCAGAGGTTCAGCCCCCGCCCGACAAGCTGTCAAAAGCAAAGCGCCCCGCCCTCAGCGCTGTGAGCCACAATCCCGATCGTCTTCATTCCCTACTGCTTACCTGAGGAGAACCCAAGCACAACTCCAAGATGGACAAAAAAGCCGTCAACGGAGCGTTGATGCACCCCGTTGACGGCTTCGATTACCGCGTTGCGCGTTACTTCTTCGGCAAGGTTTGCAACAGCGCCATCGTTGCCCAGCACCCACCATTAAAGGATGAATACTGCGATTCGCCGTGCGGATAGCCCGCATTCAGATAGTTGTTGGCTGGCAGTGCCCGCTTGGGCACAAACCAAGTTCCGTCCGCATCCTGCGTCCGCAACAGATATTGGACACCGCGCTGATACACAGGGTCCGTCGTCGGCATCCCGCCACCAATGTGCAGCGCATAAAGCGCAAGACCAGTGGCATAGGAGTCGGAGCTAACGCCCGGAACCTGCGACCAACCGCCGTCGGACCGCTGTGCCGCCTGCAGCTCCTTCATCGCAGCGCTCTTTTCATCAAGCGTGGCGCTGCACCACTTCAAGCCGAGAAGCCGGAAAGCAAGGTCGTCCGCCGTCTTGGCCGGGGCCGACATCATCCAACTCTTGGCTCGACCGATGCGCTCCTTCATCTCGCTGGCATGTGCCCTTGGACCATAAAAGTTCAACGACTGAACCGAAAGCGCCGTCAAGGTAAACACGCTCGACTGCATCGGCACGCGCGGCAGGGAGAATGCCCAGAACCCCTCAGGGGACTGCTGCTTAGCAAGGACCATGGCCATCGCCGCAGAAGCCGCATTCGCAGGCTCCTTCTGTGCTGCCATGCCGGCAAGCAGCCAGGAATCCACCGGAGCGACCTCGTTCATCTCAATAAGAGGAATCTGCTTCATTGCTTCTTCGCTCTTGAGAGCCATCTCATGCAGAGGCTTCATCGCATCCAGCATGCCGCTCACGCGTCCACTGTGAATCTTCTGAAGGTTCTCATCCATCTTGAAGCCGCGGTCTTTCGCCGAGGCCATCACCATCCGTCCAAGCCCCTCGTGGTGGCAAGAGACACAAAGCGCCCTTCTCGTGAAGTCCGTCATTGAAGACTGCAGCGCAATCACCGACAGCGTCGCCGCCTGCTTGACCGACTGCGGATGCTTCATCGCCACCAAAGCAGCGGAGCTCGGCTTGCCAAGTAGATCAATATTTCCCTTGTTGCCTCTCACCGATGCAAATGCAGCGGCGGTTCGGCCCTGCTTATCGCTCACGCTTGCGTCTGCACCCGCGTCCAAAAGGGCTTTCGTCACTTCGGGATTGTCGCCATAAGCCGCTGCCAAAATCAGCGCCGTCTGGCCCTTTGCGTTGCGAACGTTGGGCTTTGCTCCTCGCTGGAGAAGCATCTTCACGTAGTCGGCATGTCCCGACATCGCTGCGGTCATCAGCGCTGTCTGCCCTTCTTCGTCAGCAGCTTCGATGGAAGCACCGGCTTCCAATAGCTCCTTCGCCGCATCCATATGCCCCGAACGCGCTGTGTAGATCAAAGCGGTGGAACCACTGGCGCTCTTGGCGTTGATGTCTGCTTTGCGCTTGATTAACTCCGCGACAAGCTCGGGCGATCCCGAATTGGCCGCCATCATCAGAACGGTGTAGCCGTCTTGGCGCACACTGTTGACCTTCGCTCCATGAGAAAGAAGGATGCCTGCCCCCGGCATATTCCCAGACATCGCCGCGAACGCGAGCGGTGTGCCATAAATCGTGTCCAAGTCGGGCTTTGCCCCCGCTGCGATCAACGCCTGCATCACTTCCGGCTGGAACGATGCAGAAGCGATGTGCAGTGGCGAAAGCTCAAGGCCGTTGCGAGAATTCGGATCGGCGCCCTTCTTGAGCAGGGACTCAACTTCAGCGACGTCCCGACGATCTACGGCAAAGAACAGATCCTGTCCAAACTTTCCGCGAGCGGCAACCGGTGGCTCTGTAGAACTTCGCCCCGATCTCTCCTGACTGTGCCCAAGCCCGATCGTGATCATCGCCAGACCCGCAGCCAACACGCCCGATGAAACCAGACGCGATGCACCCATGAATTTGTTGCTCATGTTTCACTCCTTTTACCTATTTAGGTTAATGTAAATTAGCACGTACAAAGATGTTTAAATCTTCCCGCACAGTATAATCGCTGGCTTGCGGGCCTTGAACAGATGTCCTAGCCCAACCCGCTCAGGGGCCGTTTTCTAGCAGTCCAATGGGCCCAATTTGAACGACGAGCTTTCGCGTCTCCTGAATAGGTCCTTCCTAGAGCAAAACCTGATCCAACGGAAACCCGACCGCGAATCGGCTAAGAGTTCGAGTTTGAACCCACAACACCATCCAACCCATATGCTAATGTCTACTTTGTGACGGCGGGCACCTACACCAGACGGCTTCATTTAGCGGCTCAGCAACCGTGGCGCGCCCTCCTGAATCGCCTCCTGCTTGTTACGGCGCTCCTCATCGTCGCTTGGGTGTTGCTGTGGGTCGAGCGCGACGGCCTGCGCGACAACGGAGGTGCCGAGCTTGGAGCGATGGACGTCCTCTACTTCGCCGTCGTCACCGTCACCACGCTCGGCTACGGCGACATTGTCCCTGTCTCACCCGAAGCCCGCGCCATGGTCGCCTTCGGCATCACCCCGCTTCGTGTGCTTATCTGGCTGCTCCTCCTCAGCACAGCCTACGAACTCACGTTGCGAAAGTCCATCGAGAAGATTGAAATGCGAAAGCTCAAACGCTCGCTCAAAAACCACATCGTTATTTGCGGATTCGGCGTCAAAGGCCGTTCCGCGATGCTCGAACTCCTCGAGCGCGGTGTTGCGCCCGAATCCATCATCGTCATCGACTCCGAGCCGATGGCTATCGCCGAAGCCAATCGAATGGGCGCGAACGCCTTTCTTGGCAATGCTGCAAGCGAAGATATGCTCCGGGATGTCGCCATCGACAAAGCTTCTGAAGCTATCGTCGTCCCGAACAACGACGAGGCCTGCGTTCTGATCTGTCTCACCATACGTGAGCTCGCCCCTACAGTCAAAATCCGCGCAGCCGCCCGCCAAGATGAAAACGTCAAGCTTATCGAACGTTGCGGAGCCGACACCGTCATCGCCCCATCGGTAAGCGCAGGCAGGCTGCTCGCCTCGGCAACTATCGCTCCCCTTGCGACCGGCATTATCGAAGAGCTACTAGCTCACGGTCAGGGAGCTGATCTCGTCGATCACGCCATCACCGAAGCTGAATTGGGCTTAACCCTGCGACAAATTCAAACTCAACGAGACTGGCAGATCCTCGCCGTCCGCACCGCCGAAGGAAAGATGCTTTCGTTCTCAGACGCCGTAAATCGCAAGCTGGAGCTCGGGGATAAGGTCGTCGCGTTTAGACCGTCACAGTAGCCCAAATCGAAGCTCACCTCATCCAATGAGCAGCCTGAAGAAAGAGCGGAATCCCGATGATCAAGTTGAACGGAAACGTGATCGCCATGGCCGCAGAAAGCGAGAGGCTCAGGTTGGCCTTAGGCAACGCCACCCGTACCGCCGCCGGAGCCGCGATATAGGATGCGCTCGCCGCCATCGCCCCAAGCACGCCCGCACCACCAATCGACATACCAGCCAAGGTGCCCGCAAAGACCCCCAACATCCCGTTCACCAGCGGAACAAATACTCCGAACCCGCACAAGAACAGTCCGTGCTTGCGTAGATCGCCCACGCGCTGAGCGGCGACAATGCCCATCTCAAGAAGGAAGATCGTCAGAGCGCCCTTAAAGAGGTCTCCAAAAAGCGGCTTCACCTGAGCCATCCCTGACGTCCCCGATACTAGCCCGATCAACATTCCACCGAGGAGAAGCATGACGGTCTTTCCCGTGAACAACTCCCGCAAAAGCTTGCTTGCCTCCGCATGCTGCGACCGTGGAGCCAGCGTTAGCGCAAGGAGAATAGCCGGAATCTCCAGCACCGCCACCAATGCTGGCATGAACCCTTCGGTGGTGATCTTTTGAGTCTCGGCGAAAGACACCGCCGCGATAAACGTCACGGCCGAAACCGAACCGTAGTGCGCTGCAAGCGAGGCCGCATCGACCCGCTCAATCTTTCCAAGCTTTAGTGCAACGAGAAAGCTCAGGTAAGCGGTCAAGACACCCAAGAGTAAAGTTGCCACACCAGGCTTCCACAAATCTTGAATCGAAGACTCCGAAAGCGCAACGCCACCCTTCAACCCAATCGCAAAGAGAAGGTAGATCGAAAGCGCTGTGTAAAGCCCATCCGGCAGCTTCATGTCGCTCTTCAATAGTGTCGCGATTGCCCCCAGGACAAACGCAAGAACCATCGGCGTCAACAGATTCGCACTCAAAAGCTCAACAGACATGCTTGCTTGGTCACCCCTTTCTTTTGAGACACTGCCGGAAACTGCCGTCACGCAAGACGAAGCCTTCCAGAGCCCCCGCGATTATCCCTACTTCTCGCCCTAAGGACGACTCAAAGCGACGAGAGGCCTACCGTGGGGATGAAATGAGTAGACTTTTTGGACCATGCGCATCGCCCTCATTCAGCAGTTTGCCGGACTATCAAAACCAGAAAACGTCGAAAAGGGTCTGCGAAATCTGTACAAAGCAAAGGAGCAAGGCGCAGAGTTGGTCTGTTTCGCCGAACTCGCTTTCGAGAGGTTCTATCCACAAAACATCGCAGGCCCCAATCGGGCAGACCTTGCCGAACCCATCCCCGGGCCCACAACGATGGCCTTCCAACAGGCTGCAAAAGAGTGTGGAATCGTTACTATCATCAATCTTTATGAGCAGGATGGAAGCCAATTCTATGACACATCGCCCGTAATCGACGCCGATGGAAAGCTACTTGGCCGCACGCGTATGGTCCACATCACCGACTATCCCTGCTTTCATGAGAAGGGTTACTACACCCCCGGCGATACTGGCGCACCCGTTTACGAGACCGCGGTTGGAAGAGTAGGGGTTGCGATCTGTTACGACCGGCACTACCCGGAATACATGCGTGCCCTTGCCATTGGCGGTGCCGACCTCGTCATCGTCCCCCAAGCCGGAGCCATGGATGAGTGGCCCGATGGACTCTATGAAGCCGAAATGAGGGTAGCTGCATTCCAGAACGGCTATTTCACGGCACTTTGCAACCGGGTAGGCAAAGAGGAGCGGCTGCACTTTGCCGGGGAGTCGTTCGTTTGCGGGCCGGATGGCGTGGTGACCGCCCGCGCACCCAAAGGCGAAGAACACATCCTTATCGCCGATATCGATCTCACCGCCAATGCCGAAAGCTCGGCGCGACGGCTCTTCCTCCCCGACCGCCGGCCCGAACTCTACAAAGACTGGATTTGACCAGGGAGGGAAACCAGATTCCCTCCCCTTCCATTTTCTGGAAATGTCGAAGATCCCGACTGGTCGTGGAGAGGGGAGGGTGGGGAGGTCGCGGGATTTTAGATTTTGGATTTTGGATTGCCGTTTGCTGATTGCAGATTGCCGATTGCTGCTCCCCGCTACTCACTCCCAGCTACTACCCCGTACTCTGCATCGCCGCCGCTAGCCCTGCAATCGTCTGCAGCACCGCCTCACGCCAAACTCCATCCTGCTCATCCTCCGGCAGATCAGCCCAGCGGTCCATCAAAGCCACCTGCATTCGGTTTAATGGCAACACCATCGGATTCCGAAACTCCACCGTTGCCCTCACCGTTTTCGCACTATCCAGCAGCTCCTGCGAACCCGAAAGCTCCAAGATAGATTCCACGCTCCGTCCATATTCGGCCTCAATATCCCCTTGCATCCGTGTGCCAAGAGCCACCGGCTGCACCCGTGCCGAATACATTCGCGACGTTGGTAGATGCGCCCGTACAAGCTCAAGCTGAGCGTTGTCCATGACTGTGCGGAAGAACGGCCACCGGCTGTGCATGTCCGCCAACAGCGGCTTATTGGCATACCCCTGCAAGCCCGTGCCCATCCCATACCAGCCGACCAACACGTGTCGACTCTGCACCCAAGCAAAGTTCCACGGGATCGCCCGAAGCTGGGACATCCCGCCAAGCATCTTGCCCGGACGGAAAACGGGACGAGACGCAATGGTCAGGAGTGAAATGAACTCAATCGGCGTGGCCTGAGAGTAGAAGCTCCAAAAATCCGAATCGTCGTAAACCATCTTTCGATAGGCGTCTCGGGCATCGGCAGAGATCGTTCGCATCGCCTCATGAAACTCGGGCGGATCAGAAACCGCATCTCGCGCCGAAGCGATGATCACCGCGTTGACAATCTGCTCCAGATGTCTATGCGCAATGGGCCGTAACGCGTATCGGAACGAGATCACTTCACCCTGCTCGGTAAAGCGCACCTGCCCTTGGAACGACCCTGGTGGCTGAGAAAGGATGGCCCGGTTCGCGCGGCCCCCTCCTCGCCCAACTGTTCCGCCGCGCCCATGAAAGAGCCGTAGTTTGATCCCAGCCTCGCTGCTCGCCTTTGCAAGTTCGCTTTGCGCCGAGTACAACGCCCAGTTCGCGGCGAGGTAGCCACCGTCTTTGCTGGAGTCGGAATAGCCGAGCATGACTTCCTGACAGCCGCCCCGAGAGCTCAAATGCGAACGATAGATCGGTTGCGCGTAAAGCTCAGCCATCAGCGCCCCTCCCCGCTCAAGATCGCCGACCGTCTCAAAAAGCGGTACCGAATCGATCTCACTGCGCAGGCTCCCATCGGGCTGAACATGGACCAGACCTGCCTCCTTTGCCAGAAGCAGAACCTCAAGAATGTCGCTGATCCCGTGCGTCATTGAGATGACATAAGCTTGGATGCTGTCCTTTGAGAGTAGGCGCTTCGCCCGCTTGATCACGTCGAACACATCCAGTACGTTCCGAACCCTATCATCTGTCGTGAAATCGGCAGGAACCAGCGGCCTCGGGTTCGCAAGCTCCTGCGTTAGAAGCGCCACTCGGTCCGCTTCGCTGAGTTCGGAATAAGCGGGTGTCACCCCCGCCGCAGCCAGCAACGCCGAAACCGCGCGCTCATGCTCTTCCGAGTGCTGTCGAATATCCAGCGTGGCCAGATGGAACCCATAAACCTCGACGCGTCGAAGCAACAGCGGCAACTCGCCAAACTCGGCGGCAAGCTCGCCCTGGTTCTCGCGGAAGCTCTCCATCATCAGTCGAAGGTCGTCGGCAAAGGCTTCGGCGCTGCTGTATCCGATAAGGCTCTCGTGTGGGTGCCCCTTTCGAAGCTCTTCAAGGTCGGTGTGCATCGACCGTAGTCGCGCCAACATCGTGTGGATTTTCAGCACATACCGCTCTTGTGCGTATCGCTCTTGAATCCAAGTCGAAACTTTCGTTTCTTGAATGTCTGCGGCAAGAACTTGCTCAAATCGCTCACTCACCGGGACTAGCCGACTGCTGTTTGTGAGTTGCATCCGAAGTCGGTCGAGGGCGTTGATGTGGTTTTCAAGGATCGCTTGACGGTGATCTAGCAAGGTCTGCCAAGTGACTTCTGGCGTGACCTTGGGGTTACCATCGCGGTCCCCGCCGACCCACGACCGATAGGCAATCAGGTTCGGAATTGTCCAGTCTTTTTCGGGATAGTGCTTGCGGAGGGCGCGGGCAAGGTCGTCATACAGCCACGGCACAACTTCAAAAATCGTCCGCTCAAAGAAGTAAAGCGCGTTCCGAACCTCCTCACGAACCGTGAGCGAGGTGGTGCGCATCTCGTCGGTCTGCCATAGCTGGGTGAGAGCCAGCCGAATCCTGTCGGTGTGTCTCCCCGTCGCGTCCAGCGGGTCTTTGAGGTTACAGCCCTCCCCCGCATCCTCCTCGGCAAGCTCCAGCGCCACCCGCAAAATCTTGTCGAGAACGGCCCTGCGTCGAGCCTCGGTCGGGTGAGCGGTTAGAGTCGGGCAAATCCAAATCTCTTGCAAGAGCGTTTCGACTTCCTCGGCGGTTTTGCCCTGCTGCTTGAGCCACCCAATCGCCTCCGAGATCGACTCGTTGCGGCCCTCCGCGCGGCGAACCCGGTTGATGCGCACAATCTCCTTCTGTTCGGCGACGTTGATGAGCTGAAAAACGACCGTGTAGGCCCGGGCCAAACGCAAAATCCGCTCCGGTGCTTCCGGGAGAGGTGCGCTTGGGTCAGCTACCAACTGCCTTGCCTGAGCCACAAACTCAGGCCCTTCCTGATCCTCCAAGACAGCGCCCAATGCCGCGTCGAGAATCTCAATATCCCGCGACAAAGATTCCGACAGCCCATACTGCCGCGCATTCAAACCAAGAAAGGGTCCAGACATATATGGAGCTTACTATCTTGGTCGAAGCGTCGGCATGGCGGATTGATTCTCAGAAAATGAGGTTGCTGTACAATGGTTCTATGCTTGCCGCCCTTTTCATGACCGTTCTCGCGCAGACCCCGGCGAAGATCGAGGTCGGGAAGCCGATCCCCGACGTTGCCATCCAGGACATGAACGGCAAGACCGTTCGCCTCTCCCAGTTCCGAGGGAAAAAGCTGATCCTCTTCAATTGGGCCTCGTGGTGAGGCTGCCGAGAGCAGCTGCCCGGGTGGCAGGCCTTCGTAGAATTGAACAAGAACCGCGACTTCGTTTTCGCTGCCGTGGCGATGGACGTTGGCGGAATCCCCGCAGCCAAACCCCATTACGACAAGGCAAAAGCAACCTATCTGACGCTGGTCGATTCGCAGAACGCCCTCGCGGATGCCTTCGGTTTCCAGCTCATCCCCAACGGGTTCCTCATCGATGAAGCCGGAGTTCTGCGCTATCAAAAGGTCGGTGGGTTTGAAGTGCGAAGCCCAGCCACTCAAAAAGAGATCGACGCTTTCTTGGCCCTTCCATCCGTAAAGAGCGATGGAACCGGTGTTGAGCCAGTTGATGATCGCGCGATTGAGAGTGATCTGCGCGACGCACTATCGCAAACTCCCAATGACGGTCACGCCAATCTTGAGCTTGGTCGATTCCTGCACCGGCAAGGCAAGTCCCGCGAAGCGCTGCTCTACCTCCGCAGAGCAGCTACCGAGATGCCCAAATCTAGCCCAGCCCAGTTCACCTACGGCTCGGCTTTGCTCGCGACGGGCGACAAGACCAACGCCACGATTCACTTCAAACAGGCCCTCCGATACGATCGCGATAACTTCGTCATCCGCAAGCAGATTTGGATGGTGGAGCATCCTGAGAGATTCCACCCAGAGATCGACTGGAACTGGCAGCGTGAGCAGTTAAAGAAAGAAAAAGAGCAGGAGAAGCTGGATCCTCCTGCTCTTTAGGAATAGGCACCGTTGTGCCTATGCGGCGTCGAGCTCGATGCAGTCCGGGCCGTCGTCTCTGCCGAAGAGAATCTGCGGCACCGCTTCGTCGATCCCGTATATATACTCCGTTGTCAGGAACTTGATCCCTGGTACATCCGACTCGTTGAGCAGTACAGCCAGCGCATAGGTCCAGATGTCCTCTGCGTGGTAGCGCCGATTTGTCTCCCGCATCAGTGCGGTGTATACGACGAACGTCTCGTTGAAGCTCCGCGGCTGAATGACTTCCTGTCGCTGCAGATACTCCGTGATAGCCGTAGCCCCTTCCGATGGGTCACCGGGATAGTAGGTGAAACCCTGCAAATGTTTCTCCTGGATGTACAGCCGATATCCGCGATACATCCCCAGTAGAACATCAATGCAGAGCGGGCCAAATTCCGACATGGCATGTTGCCAAGCGGAGTAGCTTACGATGAGGTTCTTGTTTCGCATGGTCTTTCTCCTTCCCAGCTTCTTTGCTGAGTCGAGATAGTTGTCATTTCTAATCGTACGACAGGTGCCAAGAATTTATACGGGGAGATTCACACAAAATCAGAATAATCTTTGCTATCTTTTGTTAAACAAAGATAATTCTTTAAATCGATAAAGAGTTTTCTTTGTTTCTGATCCCGTTTCACAGAAAATGCGTCTCCTATAAGTGATGACAAAGGATTTCACCTTTGGAGACTTTCTGCTCCAGACAGTTTCCCGGCATTCGCTCTCAAAAACGGAGCTTTACAAGTGGATTCGGGGGCAAGCAAAGGGCGCTGTAAAGACCCCGGAATCGATCCGGGAAAGGCTCGCCTATGCCCGAAAACAAGGGGCCGAGGCTTGGGAGTTTCCTTTTTTTGCCGAGATTGTCAGCTTCTTCGAGCATCACAAAAAGCATGAGACGGCAAGCCGCATTCAGCATATCGTTTTCCAGCAGATGCACGACTTGGGGATGATCGACGACGTCTTGGCGACGGACAAAGATGGTTCGGAAATGTTGCGCTGGCTGATGTTTCCCCCTGTTGATCTGGAGGATTGTCGAGAGGACGTGAATCGATGGATTGAGCGTTGCACCCAGGGCGATCACGCGCGGTATCGACAGGCCATCGCGCTCTACGAACTGTTAGAGGGAAGCCCGACCCATAAGCCGATTCGCAAGTTCATCAGCGTCGATTTGGCACGGATCGCCTTGTACAACGGGGATTATTCCGAGTCGTTTCGGATTTGCCGCATCATCGAACAGTCTTGGCAGGAGAACATTCGCAAGAGCGCTCACCCCGCAAAGAGTGATGTGCATCGGTATCTGCGGGCGCTGCGCATTCTTGCAATGGCCGTAAGCAGCATGTTCTCCTACAGTTCGTTCGAAGCTTCGGACAACTATTTTCGCAAAGCTTCCATCGAGCTTGAGGACTGCCTCGCTAGGGGCTTCATCACCGAGCTCGAATACTGGGAGCACCTTTGTATCATTAACTATCGCCGACTGCGCATGTTTACACGCCTGATGACGAGTGGCAACGCTGCTCATGTTCAACAGCTTGAGGCCGCGATCACCGAGCTTGAAAAGGCGCTAAGCTCCCGCGACAAAGTAGCCAGCGAGACAAGGACCAAAGCGAAACCTTCGACAAAGGACAGAGACCACGAAATCCTACTGAAGGAATCGGCTCCGTACGACACACTGGAGCGAGCCTATGCTTTGATCGCTGCATACCGTTTCGAGCAGGCGCTTGAGGAGCCTGACGAAGATGCCCGGGAGGCCATCCAGTCCACAGCCTTCCAAAGACTCGAAATGAGTAAGCAACACGGCGATGCAGCGGTCAAGCACGGTGGACTGAAGCTGGATCAGACCAGCAGTCTTTACACCGATACAGACTCGATTCTCGGGTTTTTGCGGGCCAGCACGACACGCATTATCGTTTTGTGCGCGAAGCATATGGGCGACCAATCTCCTAGCTCAAACTCACAGGAGGAGATCAAGAACCGAATCCGGGATATCTTCGATGCGGTCGGCCCAACGATGCACCGGCACAGTCAGGAGAGCTTGACTTATGTGGCGCGGTATGTGGACCGAGTGTTTACGAGACGCCCGTTTTCAGGTCAGGGCGGCGCGACAGAAAGCCTGCGTTATTACATCGAGCTCATCTCTTCGCGAACCCATTTGCCGAGACTAGAGCAAGAGTCGCGTGTTTCTCGGGAGCTGCTGTTTGAGGCTGATTCGAGTCCGGTAGAGGAGTCTGCGGAAAGTGCCGCTCCGGCTTGGGATGAGCAGAAGGCGGCCTTGATCTTGGCGAATCGGTTTTCCACTAAAAGTTAGGGCCGTCACCTACGGAGAGTGAAGGCATGGAGTGAGTAGCGATAAGTGGAGATCGGTCTGCCGACGTACGATAGACTTGCGGGATCATGGTGATCTTTGTCGACGTTGACGATACGCTGGTGAGGAGTGCAGGCTCTAAGCGGATGCCAATGCCGGGAGTTGTGCGGCATGTCCGGGAGTTGAAGGAGCAGGGCGCGGAGCTTTACTGTTGGAGCAGTGGGGGCGGAGAGTATGCCCGGCAAAGCGCGCAAGAGCTTGGGATTTCAGACTGTTTTGTTGCGTTCTTGCCTAAGCCTGAGGTGATGATAGACGATCAGGCGGTGGCTGATTGGCGGCGGTGTATTACGGTGCATCCATCAGAATGCGCAGGCAGGAGCGTCGAAGATTATCAGGATGCAGTGGCAGAGCGATCACGAAGTGGATTGTAAGGGTTGGGCCATAGACTGAGGTTCGAGGAGCACTGTCCTCAGCGACCCTAAATCAGGACATTGAGGACAATGTCTCTCCAGCTAACGCACGCGAAACGTGGGCTTAAGCCACGGCTACAGTTGCAGGTTGAAAGGCAGTGTCAAATCCAGAGTCCCCCATGTCGAACGAGACTTGATCCAATAATAGAAGTAACACATCTATGCTTAACCCCAAACTCCCGGCCCTGGTTCTCGCTCCGATGGACGGCATCACCGATGCCCCCATGCGGGCGTTCTTGGGTGCGTCGGGAGCGTTTTCGTATGCGGTTTCCGAGTTTGTCCGGGTGAGCGTTGAGCCTTTGCCTGCCAAGGTGTTCCGACGGGAGATCCCCGAGATTTGCACGGGCGGCAGAACGGAAACTAGAATGCCGGTACAGGTTCAAATCTTGGGCGGTGATCCCGAGCGGATGGCGATTTCGGCGGTGAATGCCTGCAAAGCAGGGGCCACATCCATCGATATCAACTTCGGGTGTCCCGCCCCAACGGTCAACCGCCATGATGGCGGCGCATCTTTGCTGAGGTATCCGTGCCGGGTGCGGGATGTCGTGTCGGCGGTCCGGGATGCGGTTCCGGCTGAGGTTTCGGTTTCGGCAAAGCTGAGGCTGGGCTGGGAGTCGATTGACGAAATTTATGAGAACGCGACGATGGCGGCTGAAGGAGGTGCGGCTTGGCTGACGATTCATGCCCGAACGAAGATGCAGGGGTATGCCCCACCCGTGTATTACGAACCGATTGGGAAGGTTCGGGAAAGCCTTGGCATTCCGGTTGTGGCGAACGGGGACATTTGGTCGCTTGACGACTTTAAGCGGTGTCAGGACATGACCGGCTGTCTGCACTTTATGATCGGGCGGAGCGCGCTGGCGAACCCGTCACTGCCGCATCAGATTGCGGTTGAGCTTGGGATTGCGGGACCGAGGTCGGTGGTTTTTGCCGAGCAAGAGCCGGATTGGATCAGCCTGTTTGGGGTGTTTCTCGAGTTTACAGAGAAGTATTGTGGGGCGGCGCCCAAGCGGGAGCTTTCCCGGCTGAAACAGTGGCTAAAGCTGGCCAGCAGCTACGGCAGCTTCCGACATTTTGATACGGTGAAGTATTCGCAGACGCTGGAGGAATTGTTTGAGCAGTTGCGGGCAGTCGATTGCGCGTCCGAGTCGGAACCGTTGCTCGCGGTGGTGTAGTTCAAGCTTCTTTCTCCGGGTTGAGTCCTCTGTGAACTCTCCGCGTGTGCGTGAGCTCCTGTCTTGTTTCTCGCAAAGACGCCAAGGCGCAAAGCCTGTTCAAACGATTGTGGTGCAGGTATCCTTGCCTGCGCCTTGCGGTGTCGTACGCAACGACGAAGCGTTACCCTCCCAGATGGACCCTCCACCGCAAGCGGGTGGAAGATCAGCTATCAGCTAATCGGCTATCGGTGATCAGCGAGCAGCGATCGGAGGGCGGAAGCTGGTGTAAATCGTTGTTTTAAAGGGTGGGTAAAGCTGGGCGCTACCGCACGAGGGGGCGGGGTGAGACTCCCGTCTTTGTAAGTTTGACGGGGAGGATTCTGCCCTGCTCATCAAACTCCATCCAGTCCAGACAAACCACACGATGGTCCCTTGCCGACTCGGTGAGCGGACGTCGATGGTAGCAAATCACCCATTCATCGGTTCCAGGGATTTGAAGAACCGAGTGGTGCCCGGCGCTGGTGGCAACTTCAGGGTCACTCTTCAGCACAACCCCCTCTCGCACGAACGGTCCGAATGGGGAATCTGACCGAGCATACGCCACGCTGTAAGAAGGATCGCCCCAACCCCCTTCTGACCACATAAAGTAGTACACGCCGTTGCGTTTGAGCATGAACGGCCCTTCGACATAGTTCTCGGGTGTGATCTCTCGGAACTCCCCAACGGTCGACACCATGTCCTCACCCAGTTCAACCACGACTGCATGCTTCCAGCCACCGTAGTACAGATAGGCTTTGCCGTCGTCATCAATGAAGGCATGAGCGTCGATAGGCTGTGCGCCGTGGTGATACTCCTCGATGAGCGGCTTGCCGAGGACATCGAAGAACGGTCCGGCAGGATGCTCCGCTTGGGCGACCCCTATGCCGGCTCCGTCACCGGCGGAAAAGTAAAGGAAATATGGGCCATTCTTGTATGTAACGGACGGAGCCCATGCTGCACGGTTGGTACTCCAAGGCACATTTGCAAAGTCAAGAATGCGGCCCTCATTACGCCAACCAGTGAGATCGCTGGACGACCAAACGTCGAAGAACGTTTGATCCTCGTAGGCCGCAGAAAAGGTTGGATAGATATAGTATCGACCGTCGAATACGTGGATTTCGGGGTCGGCCCACCAGCCAGGAAACAGGGGATTGCCGGAAGATTGGGGCGTCATGTTGGCGCGCAGAGAGTACCTGCCTAGCGCTTGCAAGGTCTTTTGCGTGAGCGCTATTTGGCGATGGGCTTTCGTGCTTTGAGATCGTAGAACGTACCGGCGGGATAGGCGTCGTAATCGGGTTCTCCCTCTTTTCGGGGTTTTCTGGTGTCGTAAAAATGCACTTTGCCCCTACCCATGACTTCGGCGGTGCTGCCCTGGACGACAATCGCGGTGGCTTCATCGAGGCCGATGCCGAGGAATTGGGGGTAGGTTTTCATCAGTGCGGTCATGTCGCCGAAGCGGTTGCGGGCGGAGAAGTGCTGATCAATGGCGACGCCGGGCAGGAAGCCAAGACCTCGCTCGTAGCCTTCGCACATCATGATCTGCGGGCCTGCGGGCGCTCCGCGCACAAGGTAGTCGCCTTGGATGGTTGCCCCTGCCGAAGAGCCAGCGATGACACCGCCTCGGTTTAAGACGTCCTTGAAGAGTTGTGGCAGTTTGGTGCCTTCGTAGGCGTCGATGAAGTTCCACTGCCGACCGCCTCCAAACCAGACGCCGGTTGCTTTTTTAAGCACCTCAATCGTCTTCGGGTCTTCGAGCTTATCCTTTTCGCGGTCGGGGATAACGGTCACGTTTTTTGCTCCCATTCGCGTTAGAAATGCGGCTTCACGCTCGACATTGATGGGGTCGGGCATGGAGATGGGGAGGACGACGAAGTGTCCATCTTCACCACCGCCAGCGTCGATAAAGCGCTTGGCGATGTCTTGGGGCATGCCTCCCCCGCCAACGATGACGAGGGTGCCTTTAGGAACGTTGGGCAGGTCTGGCTGCTTTGGGGGCCAAGGATCGCTGAGAGTTCTTTGCATGGCGGCGCGGCGCCACTCGTTGTAGTCCGCCCGCGTGCGGCCCGACAGCAGAAGACTTCGCGTTTCGCGTGTGCTGGACTTTGCAAGCCGAAGAAGGACGTTTCCTGTCCCTACGTTGGTGATCGCCCGCTTTTCGATCTTGAGGGCGGCTTCGGAAGGGATGTAGATGCCGATGAGGCCAGGCGATGGTGTGTCGTTAGCGGACTTGAGGAACTGAAAGCCATCGGGAGCGGTGTCGTTTTCGGCGATAAGAACCGTCGCTTCCTCACTCTTTTCCACTCCTTCGGGCATCGTCTTTGCCACGATCACGACGGGTTTAGCAAGACCATAGGGCGACAGATGTTCAAGGTCAACACTTTCGCTGGAGATAATGGCGGGGGCGAAAACAAAGAGGAGGGAGGCGATGAACATGGGTGAGCCTTCACAGATGGACTGTGCTGATATCAGTATAAGCCTACGCTGTACGAATGGCGATTGTTAGCCTTGCGAATTCGGATGTCCAGTTGTGGGGGCGTGATCTTGTGAAGCCTGCGGAACGTGAGAAGACCCTGGGTCTAAACAAAGAAAAACCCCAATCCTTCGGTTGGGGCTTTTCCTTTCCACCTAATAGAGATGGGTTGGTTACGCTTTCTTTCGTCGGCGAATGAGGGCCATTGCGCCGATGCCGAGAACAGCCATAGTTGCCGGTTCTGGAACCGGGTTAGCGCCGAACTGAGCATTGTCGACAAATGCCAGACCATTATGGGCGCTGCTGCTGCTCCAGTCGGAGACAACCTGCACGTGGGTCAGGTTGATAAGGCTGAGGTCAGCGCTTCTCGTGAACGACTCGGTGGCAGCGCCGCCGGTTGTGTCCAGACCTGAGAACGTGAAGGTCATGTTGTTGACAGCGCTGCTTCGATCTGCGGTCATCGAGACGCGAATCCAGCGACCGAGGAAGTCAGCGGTCGTTCGGCTTTGAAGCAATCCGCCGGCAAGGCTATTGAACGACGCATAGCTGCCACCGCCGCCGCGAAGACCGTTTCCGCCGAGGAAGATTCCGATTCGTCCGCCGGTTGCCAAAGCGCTCGCGCCAAAAGCGATACCAAAGTATCGATCGGCTCCGATGCTATCGACGCGTACCATTGCCGAAGCGGTGAGAAGCATCGTGCCAGCGGAGGGGAGCCCTGCGCCGAACAGATGTCCTGAAGAGTTGAAGGTCGAGCCTGTACCGGGGTTGCCAACGAGCATTACCGATTGAGGCGATGAGAACGAGACGTTGTTCGTCACTGTCGGAAGGTTCGATGACCCCGACCCAGCAACCCAACCGTCTTGTCCATTAAGGAGACCCGGGGCATATGTTGCCGGGTCAAAATTTGTTCCATAGTTCACTTGAGCGTTAGCCGCCACAGCACCTACAACAGCGAACGCCACCAAAAATGTGCGCTTCATAATCAATCACCAATCCACTCAAACCCGCCGATGTGCATTTGCACCTTTATTCAGCGTGTACTGAATATACAACGGATTGATATAAATTTGAATAATTTATACATTCTTCTAGCAAAATTATCAGCGGGGAAACTCGCTCTGATCCCACCATTGCGGCTGTGACCTTCACTCATCAGTCGGTTTGGCGCGGATTACTTTGGAGCTTTGAAGGTGAACTCGCTGCTGGGAATGGTGGCGTTGGGGCGAGGTTTGTAGACGGTAACGGCGTTTCCGGTAGACATGACGAGCTTTCGGATAAGCAGGGTGGATTTTTCGATCCATAGCGTCCCGCCTGCCACTCCGTTTTGTTTGAGCACAAAACACAGCTTGCCGTCGACCTTGGTTTCAGGCTCCATTGTCGCTCCACCAAAGAGCCGAGAGAGTTCGCTACGCTGGAACTGTGATGGCATCAGGAGGCTTGGAATCAGGGTTGGGGCTGTGCGTGTGCCGACGGTGATGGTGGACAAGCCAGCGGCGATGCCTCGCTCTTCCGATCCTCCAGACATCTCCATGTAGATCCACGATTTTGATCCGTCCGACCATACCGCGTTCGTGTCGTACTTCTTTCCGTTCTCGATTGCGCTTGCAGTGAACCGGAAAAGTTTGGGCCGCTGGAATCGTGTCTCGAATAGGGCTTCCTTTGCCATGAACCCACTGCCCGAGGACTCGAACGTGCCTTCGTCGGCATAACTGTTGAGCTTGCCGTACATTCCTTCGACGTCTTTGATGAGTTTCGCGGCCTCTGAATAGTCTCCAACTTCGGCGGACTCGGAAGATGCTTCGAGCGTCGGGCGTGACCCTTCCCGTTTGAAAACAACATTGCCGAGATCAGCGTTTTCGATGACGAGCTTTCCTTCGGCGATGGTCAAGCTCATTTCTGAGGGTTCGGTTTGAGCTGTCTTTTTGTAGCCGTCATCCATGGAGATTTGGGCGGTGCCTTTGAGAATGACTCTGTTTCCTTCTTGCCGAAACGTCCCTTTGACTTTACGGTCCATGTTTGCCATGGTCTTGGTTGATGCGTGCTCTTCAAAAGTGCCGTCTTTGTGGAAGGTGATGGTCCACTGGGTGGAAGTATCGCCTTCCTTGATGCCTGCGTTTTTGTCGGGCTCGGGGAACTGGGCAGTCCACTTACCAGTGAGTGACGACGCAGCCTTCGTTCCGCTACTGCATCCTGCGATGCAGAGCAGCAGGACAAAGCCAAATAGAGCCGCTTTCACTTTCATCTCTATGCATGATAGATGAAGTTTGCGGATTATGCGACGATAGAGCCGATTTCTAGGGTGTGGGCTAGGGCCAGTGTCTTGTGGATGATGAGTCCGTTATCAAGGTCGGGCTTATGGACGGGCCAGCGAGTTGCGCTACGGATGGCTTCCGGGGTGTGAGCATTGAAATATGCGAGTTCTTCTTCCACTGCTGGGCGAAATGTCCAGGGCATCGCGACGGCCTCGTCCACGCCAACGACTTTGAACTCCGATCTGAGCGTGTTCAAGAATCGGCGGACATTCTCAAGTGATTGTGTGTAGTTTTGCCTAGGCAGGGGGTCGGCAAGGGGCAGCGCTGGGGGTGTGCGTCCGCCCCAAAAAGCCTTGTCCCAGTAATCGGTGTGTCTGAACTTGGTGGGATGGCCGATGAATATGCCCACCCACGGTTGCTTGATTTCACTTAAGCTGCGCAGAAGTCGGTCGGATTCGGCATTCGCGCGGGCGTCGTCGCTCCAGTCGGTCTCCGAGATGCTCAGCGCTTGGGTCATCGCGATCACTCCATTGAGTCTGTGGACGGCGTGGTCGGGGACTCGGGTGAGGGCATAGACATAGGCAGGGATGTTCAGGCGCTTGAGGGCGTCTGTGATCTCCGGCGACCAAGTGTTTCCGGCTCCACCCCATACGCAAGGCAGGCGGCCGAATGCTTTTTGGAAGGCGTCTACGCCTGGCTTTTCAGCGTCGTAGGCGGCTTGGCATCCCTCCTCGAAGCTGAGGTCGGATAGCAGCTCCATCGTCGTCGGGTGAAAGGAGTGGGTGTTGGTATGAAGTCCAACCGTGTGAGGCTTGATGGCTTCTATAACGTCGGTGCGACCCTCTTCAATAAGCGCGCGGCACTTCTCGCCGGTGATGCAAAAGGAGCCGAGGATAGCGGCTTCGGTGAAGAGCTTCCCAAAGTCGATGGCGGCGTCGTTAGCCAGCGGATTGATCGGGTCCTCGACATCCATGAACACGGACACGGTCGTCATTGGAGATAGCTTATCAGAAGCGCGGGCTTTGGTGGCTTTGCACCCATTCGCAGCGGGACGTTTGCAGACTTTTTGTTCGGATGATTATTAGATGTCCGAGACATCCGAGTCGTTTGTGATGAGACCGTAATTCGCCTTGATAGCATTCAAAGTACTGCTTGCAATTTGGGGAAAAGTTCGTGGCTTTGACTGAACGATGGCCCTCCGCTATTCGAAACCAAGTTCGGAAGATGGTGGCTCCAGCGTTAACGGATAGCCTCACTTGAGCAAAGTTAAGCGCCGGTCACTCATCGCTGAGGCCGGCGCTGGTTGCTTGTGGTTTGGTGAGGAAGGCGCTGCTGGTTATAGGTAGAGATCGGATATCGCCAATCCAAAATCCAAAATCCAAAATCTAAAATCCTGGAACCTCCCCACCCTAGCCCTCCCCTCCATTTCCGGAAAAATGGAAGGGGAGGGAAAACGATGATCAGGCCTTTTTAGCGCGGCGCTTTCGGATCAGGGCGAGGGCGCCGATTCCGAGGACGGCCATGCTGGCGGGCTCGGGAACGGGGCTATTGACCGTCACGTTGTCGATCATGCCGCGTGGGGCGGTGTACTCGCCGTTCCAGGTGGCGTACAACTGGAGCGTATCGAAGGACGCGCCGCTGACCGACATCGTCGTCCAGGTTGCGTTATCGCGTCCACCGAGGTCCGAGATCGTGAACGAATCGCTGCTCACAACATTGCCGCCGAGTAGCGCATCCAGGTGATAAACCATCCCTCCCCAAGGACCGTTTTCGTAGAATGCGATGTCCAGACTTGCCGAATCGGCAGGAAAGGCCACGTCGATGAAGACGGAAGCCAGCGCGCCGATGGACAGGTTGCCACCCGGAACGAACGCGCTACCGAACGTCAGCACGTTGTTTGGGCTGCCGTATCCGGGAAAGTCGTTAAAGAAGAGCGTTGCATCTTCGATAATCAACTGATCGCCGAGGTCGCCCGGACCAAATGTGTTGCCATCGGGAAAGCCACCAGAGACGTTGTTGACGTCGCGGTAGGTGATTCCATCGGATGACCATGTGGTGCCGAGGAAGCCCTCTGACAGGCTCTCGAAGTTATGTGTGACTGCTTGGGAACTGCTCGCGGCTACGGTTAGCGCGACGACTCCCATAAGGGATAGTGTTTTCTTCATGTATCTCTCCATCTAAGATTCCGAGGCTTGCTTTTCGCTTCTTGGGGAGATTCGCCTCGGGAGAAATCTTCCGTTTTGGTTTTGCTTAAGACTGGGGTGGTGGGGGCAGTTCATGCCTGACCATCACCGACGCGGGCATCGGCGGGTATCGCATCCGCACGCGGTAGATATCGAATTCGTTGGGGTCCATTCCAATCTGGGCGAAGGCGTCGCAGAGGGCATCGGCGTAACTGGGGACGTCGGCGGTACGCACTCGTGAAAGCCCGCTTCCTAGGTGCTGCAGCTCTTCGGAGACGTCAAGCCGATCGCGCTCATCGCGGGTAGTGGACGAGATGAGCTCGCCATAGACTCGCAGTTCGCGTTTGGCATTGGGGAACAACGACTTGTGGACGATGTGGTCACTCACCAGGAGTTCGCAAGGGGTGCGGACGCCGGTTCCGAAGTGAGCAAACTCGCCGTCTGTTCGACCGTGGGCCGGGCCGATGTTGTGCAGGATCTCGCCGGTGAAAACGGTGTTTGCGCCTGTGAGTCCGACGAGGCCGGGGAGCAGCTCGTCGCAGATCATGTGTCCATCGCTGCGGCGCTCGACTGGGGGAAGGGGCTTGGTGCAGTATTTGGGCATGAAGGGGACGGTAATGTTCGCGAACTCCGATTCTTTGGCAAGGGGTTCTCTGAGGGGAACGTCATCGCTGCCGTCGCTTTGCTGAACGACCAGAGTCGAGATGGGCCAGCGCACGCCGACGCGCGTTCGAACCAAGCTGATGAGCCCGTGCATACGGACAACGCTGAACCAGTTGGGCCGATCTGAAGGGTAAAAGATAGCGCTGGCGAGGACGCACTTCGCGCGTGCTCCAAAGACGAAGCTATTCCCCGTAAAGGCTTGCTTGCGCCATCGCACCTCGGCGTCGTCGCTGTCTAGCTCGGCCTGGGCGTCGACCAGCATCTCGAACATTTCGCGGTCTTCGGCATGGAGGTCGATCACGCCGCGGACTTTGGCGATGGCGTCTTCCAGGTCCTTGACCAGCTCTTGGGGTACTCCCTGCTTGATAGCCGACTCTCCCCAGAGGCGGATGCCGTGTTCGTTGGGAAGGAATCGAAAGCTCGTGAGGGGATCGGAGAACGCGACGTTCCAGAGTTGCCAACCAAGTTTGGCGTGGACACCGAACTGGTCAGAGACATCTTTTGCCCTTGCTCCTCCACCGCAAACGGCTTCGATGATGGCGGCGCAACGGTCCCGCACTTCGGCGAGGGTGGCCTTGATTTCGCCGGGAAAGTCGGGCGAATCGTATCGAGATTCGATGGTCGGATCGGGCATGTAGGGTCACATTACCGAACCTTTTTTAGTTTTTGCAATAATTTCTGAAATTATTGCTGGATTGGTATGGGAACTGGCAATGTTACTTGTGGGCAAGAAGATAGGAGCGGTGAGCTTGGCTATGTATGAACTCCCGTTCTCTTTCTCGCAAAGGCGCAAAGCCTGTTGAAACGGTTGTAGTGCAGACTTCCCTGCATGCGCTGTAGTTGCGCGGCATCAACGGAGTGATGCCCTCCTGAATTGTATGAAGACATGCGTGCTTTTGTGAGGCAGGGCTGTTTTTTGATTCGCACACTCCCTCATGCCTGTCTCCCAAGGCTGTTCGAGAGATGTGGCGTAGGGAACAAGAAAGTGTTCCGTTACTTCTTTTTCTGCCCGTCTTCCTCTTCCGTGTCGTCCGGCCCCAGTTCTTGTTTCCACTTTCGTGTTTGGTCGATGGTTGGGCGCATAACGACAGCAATGTTGACGCGGACTCCTTCGGGGTTGAGCGGGAGAGCGGCGATCTCTTGCACGATCTGATTGATGCGGTCTTTGTAGTGATCAGCCTGCTCGGGCGTGAGGAGAGCGACGGTTCGCCAGTAGTGCTCGAAATCCCATACGTCGGGCTTATTGGGGGCGAGTTCGTAGAGGAGTTCGGTCTGCCGAGTTAGTTCGCGCATGGTTGCGGCGAATGACTTGACGCGGTAGCTGAGATATTCGGGACCGGCTGTTTGCACGCTATCGACGCAGGTGACACCGGCGCGCACGTACAGAGTCTCCATTCGGGCGTAGCGCTTGCGCTCCTCGACGGCGAGGATCAGGTTCAAATCCAGCAGGGTAGCGATATGATAATGCACGGCTGGCGCGCGCTTACCCAGGCTTGCAGCGATCTCGCGTACGGAGCGGGGTGTTCGGGCCGAAAACGCCCAAAAGATTTCGTTCGTCCCCGGGGAGGCCAGAGCCTTGACTTGGTCGAGGCTGAAGACCATGCGGTCGGCCTGCCCAGGGAAATATGCCATTGCTTCTATTCTATTGAGCGCGGCGGCGGCGAATCAAGAGCAAGAGTCCACTGCCGAGGATCGCCATGCTGGCAGGTTCGGGCACGGGGGCTGCTGTCACATTGATATCGTCGAGACCGGCAACGGAGTTGCCATCGTATAGCATGAACTTTAACTGCGAGCCGTTTGTTGTGGCGAGCGCATTGATGCTGAATTCGGTCCAGCTCTCTAACTCTGCGCCGATCGGTGTGGATTCGAGGATAGTGTTTCCTTCCCAGACAACCTGGAGGCTGTCGTTCTCAATTCCGCCGTTGTAGACCCAGAAGTTGATCGTGTAGGTTTCCCCTTGCGTCGTATTGAGGGTTTGCCAGATGGAATCGTATTGAGCCTGATTGGCCCAGAACATTGCGCCGAACGTGCCGCTGCGGGCTAATCCATTGATCACGGCAAAATTCGATCCTGCGGCGGCGGCTTGTGTGCTCCAGCCGGAGAAGTCGCCGGTTTCAAAGCCGCTATTGTTGACGAGATTGGCTTGAGCGGGGAGCGCCGTCACGCTCGCAAGCAAAGCCATACCAAACCATTTATGTAGTCGATTCATTGAAGTCGAGTCTCCTTTTCGATAGTCATCATATTCAGATATCTGAATGAAACTGATTATGATGCATGGCGAAAGCTTTGTCAATACATGTTCAGTATTTTTGCAAAAACTGATCATAGAGCCTGTCGATTCACCCGTGTCATAGGCGGCAACGCTTAGCCTGAACGTGGTAAGCGTCTCGCCCGTGGCAGCAAGCGGAGAGGTAGCGCCCTGGCCATCCGCTAGCTGCCACGGAGGCAACGCCTCCCACACGTCCCACCCCCCCGCAAACGTCATCCTCCCCCTCAACGGGGGAGGATCGAGGAGGGGGTGGCACCCGGCTTCGATGCAAGCTTCGGAAATGCCCCAAGCGAACCTTGCAATGCCCAATCACTGTCCTCTCTGTGAGGGCAATCGCATGAAGAAGCTGCTCGCCTCGCGCAAACTATGGTTCGGGATCGCTAAGGTTTCCGGCTTGCTTATCGTCGCAACGCTGCTCATCTTTCGCGGCGACTATCGCATCCTGACCGGGCTTGATATCTTCCTCAAAAAGCAGCCCGGGGTGACCGTCTATTTGGACTATTTTGCAGATGGGGATCAAGCGGGCGTCGTCGATACCGTTTGGACGGCAAAGACAAGCCGATTTCTCTATGCCGGGTGTATCGGTGACGGACCGATCCGCGAAAGCTGCATCGGTCCTACGATCATCCGACTCAAGAGCGGTCGGTTGATTGTTGCCGGAGGGGCTCAGGTTGAAATCGTCGAAGGCAAGAAGGAGCAGGTTCTGACGGCGTTGCCGTGATATGGTCTTTGTAGTGCAACGCAAACACGGGCGAGCTGTATCAATGATAGAGATGGAGTTGTTCGTTGTTGCCTCGATAGTCGTGCCATGCTTAGTTCTTTGGATCGCAGAGCGTCGCGGTGTTTCAGCTGAGCCAGGCCTTATCTTAGTTTTTGGCATTATCATCTCAACCTTAACGGTGGCTTGTGTAGCCGTGCATCATCACGTATGGAAAGAGATTTCGCAGGATACTGGGATTGTCTCAACGTTCTTGCTGATTCTGCCCGTGGCTATGACGCGCTTCAGTCGAGCGCGGCTGGCTTCTGGAGTAAGGATTACTTATGCTCTGAAGCCAGAAGTACAGGATTCGGACAACGGTGACGAACGCATCCCGCAAAAGCCACGATAGATTAACTTCGGGGTAAAACGCCCCTATGGCAGCCACCGCCCCCTCCCCAACCGCCACCGGCCAAATCACCCTTCCCCAGATCGCCGACTTCCAAAAGGCCTTCGAAGCCGACCCCCGCAACCGCGCCGCCATGAACGCGGTCTGCACCACCACGGTCCCCAAGGTCGCGCTGAACCGCCGCAAGGTCACCCAGAACAACATGACCTTCAGCGTGCATCTGCCCGAGAACAAGATCACCAGCCAGAACGGGAGCGGGCGGTGCTGGATGTTTGCCGCGCTGAACACCCTGCGTGTGGTCGCCATCAAGAACATGAACTTGGGCGACGACTTCGAGCTCTCCCAAAACCACACCATGTTCTGGGACAAGTTTGAAAAGGCCAACTACTTTCTGGAGGCGGTGCTGGACACCCTGGACGAACCCACCGACGGACGCCTGATTGCCCACCTTTTCGCCGCTCCCATCCAAGATGGAGGCCAGTGGCACATGTTCATCAACTTGGTGAAGAAGCACGGCCTGGTGCCCAAAAGCGTGATGCCCGAGACCGAAAGCAGCTCCAGCACGGGGCAGATGAACTCTCAGATCACTCTGCGGCTAAAGGAGTACGGCTGCCGACTCCGCGAAGCCCACCGCGCCGGAAAGTCGATGGACGAGCTGAGAGCCATGAAGCCCGCCATGCTTGAGCAGGTCTACAAGATGCTCTGCATCCATCTGGGCGAGCCGCCCACTCAGTTCGAGTGGCAGTGGCGCGACAAGGACAAGGCGTTCCACCGCGACGGCATCCTCACCCCGCAAGAGTTCTATCGAAAGCACATCGACGTCGACCTGAGCGATATGATCTGCCTCATCCACTGCCCCCAGTCGAGCAAGCAGTTCGACGAGGTCTACACCATCAAGTATCTGGGCAACGTGGTGGGCGGAGAGGATATCAAGTACCTGAACGTCGATCTCGACGTGATGAAGGCAGCCGCCATTAAGCAGATGCAGAACGGTGAGCCGGTCTGGTTCGGTTGCGACGTGGGCAAGTACCTTGACCGCGAAGGCGGCTGGATGGACGTGGAGCAGTTCGACTATGACCTAGTCTACGGTTCGCACTCTACGCTGAATAAGGCCGAGCGGCTGGACTACGGCGAGTCGCTCATGACCCATGCGATGGTCTTTACCGGGGTCGATCTGGACGATGACGGCAGCCCCCGAAAGTGGCGCGTCGAAAACTCTTGGGGCGAAAAAGGCGGCGACAAAGGCTTTTACGCCATGACCGACAAATGGTTCGACGAGTTCAACTATGAGGTTGTGGTACACCAGAAGTACCTGCCCGAAGAGTACGTGAAGATGCTTGATCGGCCTGCGGTGGAACTGGAACCCTGGGATCCGATGGGGTCGTTGGCGTAGGGAGCTATAGTTAATCTATTTATTCCTCTCCTTTGGGTGGAGAGAGGGTGAACCGTACAATTGAACTTTAAACAGAGTGTAATGATTAAATAAGGTACACGAATCCCAATGCAGTAAATACTAATCTATTAGAAACAAACGTAATACCTTGTATCATTACCTGATCATGGGGCTTTCTGGTAGCTTTTTCCGTGAAGTCATCAAGTATTCACAGTGAGGAGCGATTACGTGATTATCACGAGATCTTCCAACTCTAATATCATCAGAATTGACGCTAATTATATGAGAGTTGTCACTTATAGAAAACAGCTTTTCAATGAAGTTTTTTATGTTAGTCTTGTCAGCAATAGGGCTCCATACTTCAAAAAGTCGCACTTGTTGGTAGTTAGCTCCTGGCGGAATCATTGGGCCCTCAAAAATTGTTCTTACGTGTTTGAATCTGATGTTGGTCGGGACCTGAATCGAAACTTCTGCCTCTTTCAATTCTTCTTTTAGTTCACGCCTTATGCAGTCATTGCCTTGCTCTCTGTCATTGTTCAGCGTATACCAGTGCAGAAGGCTACTACAGTGCTTTCGAGGAAGAAACCCACGCAGGTCATTATGAGCATCGCCAGCTGGTGCGAGCATATGAGGCCGGAATTCTACACTGTTTAGAAACGAACTTGCGCTATCAAAGTATTTGATGACTCCACCAAAGGGAGCAAAAGTTTCAGGCCTGTGAAGATTACGGACTATTAAAAAGTG
The DNA here is from genome assembly GCA_019638775.1 of Fimbriimonadaceae bacterium. Classification (NCBI taxonomy): domain Bacteria; kingdom Bacillati; phylum Armatimonadota; class Fimbriimonadia; order Fimbriimonadales; family Fimbriimonadaceae; species Fimbriimonadaceae bacterium. The sequence goes on from JAHBTD010000001.1 coordinate 1,259,306, forward strand.
ATTGTCTATTTCTAATGACAATATTGCAGAAAAGGCTACTCTTGCCTCCTCTGATGACTTCCATATTTTAAATGTGGTTAGCTTGCTACGAGTTCGAAGTGCGCCGATTGTGCGATCTGCGCCCTTCTGAATGATATGCTCAAACAAAGCATCTAATATTTTCGAAAGAGCCATGCTCCCCTCTTAAGGCTCCATTATATCCGACAATAAAGTCTCAGGTAGCGAAAATATAATCGTCACGCTCGTTTAGTTGAGAATCCCGAGAATCAAACACACCCATTCCCGTTACCCCCTACACCAAAGGCCGGGGACAAACTTAAGCTCATTCTCAGCCATCTGCCAAGTCCGACGCACCGGCTTTCCGATATCCCGCACTCCCGCAGGCCATTCCCTGCGATCGACGTACTGCGAGAACGTGCGCTCCTCCACAATGCCCTTGTCGAGCCGACTCACGTCCCCGTTCAGGACGTCGAGCAGTTCGGTCGGGCGCATGGTCTGCGGGTTGAACCACCACACCGTCGTGTGGTCGTGCTGCCCGCGACTCCACTTTGTCGCCAGCATCCAAGTAGGAAAGAACTTATGGAACCTGCCTTGCTTGTCTTCAAAGTCCTCATGGCTCTTGTAAGCATGAACCGAAACAGCAATGATACGCGGATCTCCTTCAATCCGCGTCGACGTAATCAGTTCCTTTCCCCCAACCCCGTCAAGCTCGATGAGATCGATCATCGTCTTCTTGGAGCCTCCTGACCGAGTGCCGTACCAGCTGACATGGGCCACATAGTTCGGCGGGCCTGGATCGACTCGGAACATCTTTGAATAGTGCGTGTGCCAACTGTCGGCTGGAGGAACTGCCAGAATAGCAAGTACAAGAAAGGCGGTCACCTATCTATTGTAGTGCAGGCATAGACCGAGCGCTGCCTCAGAGTTTTGTATTTCATCCCAAACTAGCCGTGCTCCGTTAGGCGTCTTTATATTGAAGATGCAGATGTCCAGGGGATCTCACCCATGAGTAAGAAAGACATCATTGTAGCTATAGTTCTTGTAGCTATCTTTGGCGTGGTCTGCTATGTCGGCCTGATATGGATATTCGACACCTCGCACGAAGAACAGCTTGCAAGGAGCTTGATCGGCAAGCCCTGGTCGGAGGTCGAGCCAGCAATGGGCAAGCCAAGGTGGAAGTACGACGCGAAGACGTTTAACGAGGTTGAGCGGGCGAATATTCTTCACTCTTTTTCTCCCAAAGATATCCCCACTGCCAACGGCGAAGTGATGCTGTTCAACCCTCCCGTGACGCTGATCATCCTTTACGAGAAGGATGGGAAGGTTGAGAAGGTCTACGTTGGACGGACTTAAATGCTTGGTATAGGACTTTACAGGCCGCTGAAACCCAAGCCTGCTATGCGATCGTCGCTGTAGTGGCTGAAAGAGAGTGAGCCTAATGAAAGGAGCTGGATCCATGAGGCGAAAGCCAAGTGCATTTTCCTTGGTCGAACTTCTCATTGCCATCGCGATCGTCGCCGTTATCGCCGCCATCCTCTTGGTCGTGTTTATGCGCGTGAAGGAGAGCGGAAAGCGAACCCAGTGCCTGTCTAACCTGCACCAGCTGGGATTGTCCATTTCCATGTATCAGACCGACTGGGACGGGCAAAACCCCAAGGATCAACTGCTTACAAGAACGCCCCGCAAGCAGTATGTATACGAAGCCCTGAAACCATACTTCAAGACCCGGGATATCTTGCACTGCCCAGATCAGCTCAAAGTCAAGGGTTTTGACCTTGGCTATGTCTATCGGAGCGGTCCACGCCAACTCGGCGACGAGTACAAAACTCGCCTTGGACTCGACCCCATGTCCGTCGTGTTCTATTGCCAAGATCACCTCCAGCGAAGCCTAAAGGAAGGCCGTGTGGAGTACGTCGATTTTGAAAAGGATGCCAACGGAAAGTACATCGGTATCTACCAGGTGGTGCGGAATGACACCTCGACAAAGGCATTCGACGCCAAGCTGGTGGAGGAATGGGTTACCGATGGCAAAGACTGGTGGCTATGGTCGCAGGTTCCGGCGGGCGTGAACTACGGCTCGGTGATCGACCGATTTCCTGGCGAGCCTTGGCCCCCAGAGTTTGAGTGATAGGCGGTTTATGCCGAGGTCTGCGAATAGCGTATAAACTGATTGAGTGGACTTTGAACGTCTGGCATCGCGGCATAAGGACGCTGTTTACCGACAGCTTTTTCGCATGTGTGGGAATCACGAGGATGCGGAAGATGTGCTGGTGGAGTCGCTGGCGAGGGCTTACCGGTTTCAGGACCAGTTGCAGGATGAACGGGCCTTTCAGGGGTGGCTGGCGCAGATCGGCAGGCGGACATGCGGCCGGTTGAAAAAGCGGGAATCTTTGCGTCCGTTCTTTAGCATGGCGCTGCTTGAAGAGGAGGGGTTTCAGCCGGTTTCCGATGTTGCCACGCCGGAGGAGGTTGCGATGGAGGGCGAGATGAGGGACTGCATTCATCGGGCCTTGGACGGCCTTCCCGACCTCTATCGCGAGGCGTACCAATTGCGGGATATTGAGGAGTTGACGGCAGAGGAGGCGTCTCGTCGGTTAGGGATCACAATTGCGGCGCTGAAGTCGCGACTGCACCGGGCGAGGGCGATGGTGCGCGAGCGCATCGATTGTGAGTTGGAGGTCGGATAGGTTTTTGGGTGTTTGACCCATCCGAAGAATCCATCGGGTGATGTTGCCCTTCTGTCATGGTAGAGCTGACGGCGACCATGATTATTCTTGGCTATATTGCTTCTCTTTTGATCGGCCTAAGTCTTGGCCTGATGGGGGCTGGTGGGTCCATTCTGACTGTGCCGGTGCTGGTCTATCTCTTTGGGCTTTCGCCCACTCAGGCGACGGGTGATTCTCTGTTTATCGTTGGGTTGACGGCGGCGCTCGGATCGATCATGTACTTTCGGACTGGCGAGATCGATTTTCGTGTGGCGTTAGTTTTTGGCGGGCCGTCGCTGGTGAGTGTTTACTTGACCCGCGCTCTTGTTGTTCCGGCGCTTCCTGTACAGATGGGCTCTATTTCGAGGGACTCCTTCTTGATGGGTTTCTTTGCGCTGCTCATGTTGGGGTCGGCCTATGCTTTTTTACGGCCTCGAGGTTTTGCGGAGCGTTCGGAGCCGACGAATATGAATCCGATCGCGATGGGCTTGCGAGGTATGGCAGTTGGGCTGATCACAGGGCTTGTTGGGGCGGGGGGCGGCTTTCTAATCATCCCGGCATTGGTCTTGATGGCGGGCCTGCCGATGAAGCGAGCGGTGGGGACAAGCTTGCTGATTATCGCGGTGAACTCGGCGGTCGGGTTGGCTGGGCAAGCTACCGCGGGCCAGTCGCTGGACTGGTCGGTTCTTCTGCCGGTAGCGGCGATTGCCTTTGTGGGGATGTGGATTGGCTCAACGGTTGCAAAGCGGGTGGATGGGCGAGCGCTGCGGCCTGTTTTTGGTGTAATGGTGCTGTTGTTGGGGGTGTTTACGTTGGGCAAGGAGATTTTCTTTGCGAGCCCTCCGTTGCCAGCTAAGACCGTGCGGACCACTCCGCAGTGATGACTTCGGGCAACTGCGAAGCTTTAAGAATTTTGTGCTTCATGAGGAGTTGGCGGAAGGCTTCGAGGCCGGAAAGATGGTCGTCGCCGAGTTCAAAGTCCATCACGTTTGTGAGGTAGTGCTCTGCGATCTCGAGTGGGAAACTGGTTTCTTCGGCGGCTTCGGGGACGATCTCCGACATGCGCACAAGCCCCTCTTGCATAGCGGCAAAAAGGTGCCCGCTGAGGGCGCCAGTCATTCCTCCGCGCCCCAGCCACACCGCCCAAACGAACGGCAGGCCGGTGAGGGCGCGCCACTCTGCACCGAGGTCGATGATGTGGTATTCGCCGGTGGGCTGGCGCATGCCGTTGTCGCCGATGAGAAGACCCGCGTCGTGCTTTTTCAGCATTTCGGGGAGGCTGGGGGGCATCGGCTCGACTTCTGGGTGGACGTCGTAATTCTCGGCGAGCACGATCTGGGCGAGGGCATTGCTGGTCATGGAGCTTTGGTCGAGAGCAAGGCTTTTGATCTCTTGGGGCTCGACTTTGCTAAAGATGCGAACCGACATGACGTCTGCATAGCTGCTGATGGAAACGCCGTCGGTGATGCGGGCTCCTGGCATGCGCAGAGCTTCGATGGAAGAAACGAGGATGGCGGATGCGGTGCCGTCGTCGAGCATCTTGGGGAGCTTTGAGGGGACGTCAAAGAGGACTTTGACGGGTGAGCTTTCGCCTGCGTGTTTGAACGCCCAAACCAGGGGTTTGGCGTTGAGATAAGGCACACATCCGACGGTGTACATGGTTTCAGTTTGACATGGTGGAGAGTCTGCTCACAGCAGATTGACCCCCATCCCTCAGTTCGCTGCGCTCACCCTGACACGTCGGGGCAGGCACATCCCTTCCCTAAATGCAGGGGGAAGGGATTCATTCAAATACTTGTAAGTGCGTCATGCCGAATTCAAGTCAACAGCCCCTCCCCCTGCGAAGCGAGGGGGAGGGGATAAAGGGGTGGGGGTTCTGAAGTTTCCTAACTGTGCAAACTTGTGCATTGTAACCGGCAGGGATGGGCGAACTCGACCCCCATCCCCAGTTCGCTGCGCTCACTGATCCCTTCCCCCTCGCTCCGTAGGGGGAAGGGAGTTTCGGTGCCGTTCCAAGGTTGCTTACCCCTCTTCCCATTCTCGCTTTGCTCATACAGGGACGGGGCTGGGCGAGTTTCACCCATGTGTTGTAGGCTAGAGACAGATACGCCAAGGCTTATTTGTCTTTGCGGGCAACGGCGATCAGGCTGGACCCCCAGGGCAGTCGGACTCGCTCTATCAGCCATCCTTCAAAGCGTTGAAGGCCAATAAGCAGGCTGTTGAACCATTTCGGGACGGTGATGAGGGATGCCTTGGCCTCGCCCTTTCTGCGCTTCTCGAAGATACGCAGGACCACCACCACCGGAAACAGAAAGAACACCGAATAGCTGATCCTCATCTGCTTGAATCCGCCAGCCTCAAGCGCGGTACGGAGGTCACGCCTGCGGTATCGCCGGAAGTGCATGAGGGCAATGTCGTGCGGCCCCCAAAGGCTCATAAATGCGGGCACACTCATTACGAGAACACCACCCGGTTTGAGCACTCGATAGGCTTCTTTATAAGCGGCGATGTGGTCATCGATGTGCTCAAAGATGTCTAGCGCGATGATGGCATCGAAGGAGTTGGACTGGAGGGGGAGCCACTCGCCGCGAGCCTGGGCGAGGGGAGTCAGCCCGCGCCTTCGGCAGAACTGCAGGGCGAGGTTGCTCATATCAAGGCCCACCGGCTCGGTCCACTGCGTCAGTTCGCCCATGATTACGCCTGTGCCGCAGCCGAGATCGAGCACTTTGGGCTTGATCGAGGGGTTGGGGAAGGCGCGCCGGAGAAGTCCGAAGGCTAGATTGCGCCGTCCGACGAACCACCAATAGTGGTCCTCCAACTCGTACATGCGACCGTATTCTTCAGGATTCACGCTCTCGTAACCGCCCCTTCTTGCCCTTAAGGCGGAGTTTTACCAAATCTCGGAGCATTCGCATGCCGTCACGTAGCGGATTGACCTTCGACCCGTCTTGGTGTCGCCACCGGATCGGGATCTCAGCGATGGTGTATCCGAGTTCACGGGCGATCAAAAGCGCCTCGAAGTCGTAGCTGAATCCGTCGAATTTACATCGCTTGAAAACGTCAACGGCGGCGGGCTTTTTGAACACCTTAAAGCCGCACTGAGTGTCTTCGATTCCTCGCACCGCGAGAAGCTGAACGGCTCGATTGAACAGCCGCCCGAGCTGTTCGCGATGCCAGGGTTGCCGAATCTCCAGGTTGCTCTCTTTGAGCGGGCGGCTGCCAATGGCGATATCTTTGCCTTCGTTGATGGCGGGAAGGAGCTTCTCAATCTCTTCGATTGGTGTGGCGAGGTCGGCGTCGTTGATCAGCAGAAGCTCGCCGTCGACTTCGAGCATGCCATGACGGACGGCGTGCCCTTTGCCCTTATTGGGCTTGTAGGCGAGGAGATGGAAGTTGGGATGCGTCGACGCGAAGGCTTGGACGATCTCTTCGGTCTTGTCCTTGCTTCCATCGCTGACAACGGTGACGCTCCACGAGTAGTCCTGTTCAAGGAAGTACTCATGGAGGCGTTCGAGCGTTCGATGAATCCGCTCTTCTTCGTCATACGCCGGTATCACCACGGCCAGGTAAGGCGTGCTCAAGGGTTGCTAGTGTACCGTTTGGCCCGGCTACTTCTTCTTGCTTTCGGGCTGATACCACTGCGACGAGACGTTGGTGTCGTTCGGCTTGGGCTTTGAGCCAACAACTTCGTCGACGAAGATGGAGGGTCGGTGAGGCTTGCGTGGGCGTGTTCGATCGACCGAAGCAGGGTCCATGCTTGTCTCAACGGACTCACTGGATTTCTTTGTCGCCATTTGCATCTGCTCTTTGGAGGTGGCCTCACGAGGCGCACCAGTGAGCTTCATCTCGGCCATCTGCTCTTCCATGGCGAGCTGCTCTTGGGTGGTTTTGCCCTGCCAAGTGATGGCAAAGATGATGCCGAGTAAAACGACGATGACGGATGCTAGGATAACGGGAGGCTTTTGTTTTTTCATCGAATTGGGTCCAAGCGAAACAGTTTTGCGAAACGGCGTGTCTCAATAGTAGCAGGATTCGCGCCAGAACTCAGGATCACTTATGAACTCATCCCTTTTCGCTATCGACGCTCGGCTGATCGGTGGCGATATGACCGGCGACTCGACTTATTGGAACGGGTTGCTGCATGGGTTTTCCCAGCTTGAGGACGACGTTCGCTTTCTACTTATCTCTAACAACGAACGGCCCGCAGGAATTCCCGACGACCCAAGATTCGAGTGGCTGACCGTGAACTCCCGTCGAACTCGGTGGTGGAGTTTGTTCCGTTTCCCGCTCAAAGCGCGGCGACTTGGGGCGAACGTGATCCACACACAGTACAACGTGAGCCCGCTCGCAGGGACCCATGCGGTGACAACGGTTCACGACGTGTCGTTTTTGATCTGTCCGGAGTGGTTTCAGCCTCGCGATAGGCTCATCTTGCAGCGTTTTGTGCCACCTTCGATGCGTCGAAGCTCGCGTGTGATCACGGTTTCGGAGACATCGAAGCGGGAGATCTCCCAGTATTACCCGGATGTGAAAGAGCAGATTCGGGTGACGCCGCTTGCCGCCGGCCCGGCGATTGAATCGTTTGATAAAGATATGGCGCAGCGCACCGTGCATGACGATCTCGGCATTGAGAGTCCGTACATCTTGACGGTAGGGACGCGATGGCCGAGGAAGAATACGAATCTCGCTGTTCAGGCTGTATCGATGCTCCCCACGAGCATTCCGCACAAGTTGGTAGTGACAGGAAAGTCGGGATGGGGTGACGAGGAGACTTCGGATCGGGTGATCAGCACGGGCTATGTTTCGGATGCCCACCTTTCGGCGCTGTATTCGGGGGCTGATCTCTATCTCGCACCAAGTCTGCATGAGGGTTTTGGGATTCCCCTGTTGGAGAGCTTTAAGTGTGGGTGTCCTGTGATCTGCGGCAATGGGGGCGCTCTGCCGGAAACGGCGGGGAATGCGGCTAAGGTGATGTCTTCTTATGAACCTGGCGCTTGGGCTCAAGCGATAGAGGATATCTTGCACGATTCCGGTAAGCTACTCGTGATGCGGCAGCTCGGTTTGAGCCGGGTAAAGGCGTTTTCTTGGCGTGAGACCGCCGAGAAAACGCTTGCCGTTTATCACGAAGTGACGCATGAACCCTAACGCGCCCGAACAGGCGGTCCTCAACCCCGATTTTGTGGCTATTTTGGCCTGCCCGCTCGAAGAAGGCAGACCCCCTTTGGTGCTGGAGAGTGGAATGTTGGTTTGCAAGAGCTGCAACAAAGGCTTTCCTATCCTCGACGGCATCCCACAACTTCTGCCCGAGTGTGCCATCGACCTGAGCGCGACAACCCCGGAAGAAACGCATGGCTGAAAAAGAACTGCGCGTATTGATTTTGCACGGTCCGAACTTGAATCTGACCGGCTTTCGTGAACCCGATGTTTATGGCAAAAAGCCGCTGGAGGAGATCGATGCCGATATCCAGATAGCAGCCAAGGACCTGACGATAGAAGTGCGTATTTTGCAATCGAACTCGGAGGGCACCCTGATCGACACGATTCAGGAGCATCGCAAGTGGGCGGATGGGATCATCATCAACCCCGGCGGGCTTACGCATTATTCCATCGCTTTGCGTGATGCGCTTGTCTCGGTTCGGCTCCCGATCGTGGAAGTTCACCTTTCAAACGTTCATGCGCGTGAGGAGTTCCGGCGGCATTCGGTGATTGCTCCGATCACGGTTGGGCAGATCGTTGGCTTTGGCGGATATGGGTATGTGCTGGCGCTGCAGGCGCTAAGAAACCTTGAGAGAGAGTCTGTTTAATGAAGAACCTTGAGCGCTTGCGAAGCGCGATGGCCGAGCACCAGATTGAGGCTTTGCTGATCGCGGATGCGGATGGATACACCTGGGCAACTGGATTTACCGGCAGCGCAGGTTGGGTGATTTTGACTGCGGATACGGGCATTTTTCTAACGGACAGCCGCTATACGTTGCAGGCTCAAGAAGAGGTGCAGGGCCTGCCCGTAGACTCGTTTGCCACTCCGGTAACGGCGATTGAGTTTATCGGCGCTCATTTGAGTAAGTTGGGCGTTCGGAGGTTGGGCATTGACGCGGCAAAGGTAAGCCACCGGACGTTTTTGGACTGGTCGAAGGCGTGGGAGGGGGTACAGCTTGAACTGGCCCCCGATTTAGTCTCGAAGCTGCGGATGGTGAAGTCGAGCGATGAGATCGAAAAAGTTCGGCAGGCTTGCAAGCTTGCCGATGCGTGCCTTGAGCATATCAAGCGATTGGTCCAGCCGGGTGTTTCGGAGTGGGACATCGGCATGGAGATCGAGTTCTTCTTCCGTCGGCAAGGGGCAACGTCGTCATTTGATCCGGTTGTAGTGAGCGGTCTGCGCAGCGCCCGACCGCACGGTCGCGCTTCGGAGAAGAAGCTTGAATCCGGTGACTTCTTGACGCTTGATTTGGGGGCGCGATTGAATGGATATTGCAGCGACATCACGCGAACATTTGTGGTCGACGAGGCGAGCCCACGGCATCGCGAAATCTATAACCAGGTCTTGAAGGCGCAGGTTGCGAGCATTGAAGCGATCAAGCCGGGGGTTCGCTGTGTCGATATCGATAAGATGTCACGTGAAATCTTGGATGAAATAGGTCTGGCGAAGTACTTTGGACACGGGTTGGGGCACGGGCTTGGTCGGCTCGTTCACGATTCGGGAAGGCTGGGGACGAGCTCGACGGACATCGTGGAAGAGGGCCAGATCTGGACAGTGGAGCCTGGCGTTTACATTGAGGGATTTGGCGGGGTTCGCATCGAAGACGATGTTGTCGTTAAGAAGGATGGTGTGGAGGTGCTGACTCACTTCCCGAAAGAGTTGACCGTGTTGCCCGAAGGAACGCCATGAGCCGCCGGCTCGAAATTGACCGCTTTCGACTGACTTCGCGTGGACCGACGCTCTCGGTGACGCTTCTTTCGGGGCAGTCGCTCGGGGTGTTTGGTCCAGCGGCGAGCGGGAAATCGTGGGCGCTTCGTGTGTTTGCGGGGATCGACAAGAGCCCGGAAGGAACGGCAACACAGCGCGGAACCGTGGCGACGATGGGGCTCTCGGCAAAGGACCGGCGCAGCAGTCCACAGGTCGTTGCCAAGCGCATTTCGGGGCGAGAGGGCGCCCTAAGGGCGGGAGAGGCCATTGATGCACTGCGGCTATGGGATCATCGGCAGTTGACAATTTCGGAGCTTTCGCCGACGCAGCAAGCAGGGTGCGATTTGCTGCCGGTTCTTGCTTCTCACGCAAACCTTTTGGTTGTCGACAGCACGATTGAGATGCTTGATCCGTGGGTGAGGGAGCGCGTGTGGAAGCTGCTTGAGCTTCGGCTAACGGAAGGGGCGGCGCTCGTGCATGCCTCAAACGATCCTGCGTTGATTCCCAAGATGAACTCCTTGCTGGTGCTTCGCGACAAGGAGATCGTGTTTGCGGGGCGGTATCAAGACCTTTTGCGAAACGGTGTTGAAACGGAGCTTTTGGTGGAGACGCAAGATCAGCCAGGTGTTCGTGCGCTCGTGGCGCCTTTTGAGGTGAGTATTTCCGAGACGCCAAAGGGATTGTTGGTGCGTGGACGTGAGGGGCAGGCGATTGCGGCGAAGCTGCTGGTTGAGGGGTATGGGGACGTGAAAAGCGTGCTTGTGAAGAGTCCGAGTCCCGAGGACTTGTTGAAGGGTCTGTTGGGGTAGCTGGTAGCTGGTAGCTGGTAGCTGGTAGCTGAAAGCGGGGAGCTGGGAGCTGGGAGTACGGTCATTATCCGGCAACAACAGAGCGTTGCTCTCCCGAGTTAGCCTCATTCCAAGGTTCCTACCCCACCCCCTTCCCCCTCCCCATTCTCGCTACGCTCGAACAAGGAGGGGGTTTTTAGGGAAAAAGGGGCAGAATAGCCGTATGTCTCGCGGGGAACGTGTTTGCCTGAACCTGATTGTGCTGTGGGCGTTTGGCTTTAGCCTTGTCTTTGCCTTGACTAATCCGATTTTTGAGGCCCCTGACGAGCCCGCTCACCTGGATTATGTGAACTACGTTTCTCAGCACTGGACTATGCCGTACCAGTTGAGCGACGGTCCGAGGATCGGGCAAGGGCATCATCACCCGCTTTACTATTTCCTCACGGCTCCATTTCTTGCGGCTGTCGAGAGCGGACAGCCGATTGATTATCAGATCGTGCCCCACCGACTGTCGGAGGATCGCGATGACGTGCCCCGGTTTAGCCAGCGATTTACGTACCTGATGCAAAGCTCGGACAAGACAGCATTCTATCTGCTGCGGGTGCTGAACGCCATTTTTGTCGCGCTAGCCGCGCTTTATGCGGCCTTGGCAGCGAGGCTTGTGATTGGGAAGCCGTACGCGCTTTTTGCAGGGCTCTTCGTTGCTTCACTCCCTCAGTTTCAGTTCATAGGGGGGTCGATCTCGAACGACGCGCTAACGGCTTGCCTTGGCTGCGTGTCGCTTTATGCGCTGTTGCGGGCGGGACTCTTCGAACAGAACTTGAAGGGCTGGGCATGGGCTGGATTCTGGGTTGGGATGGCAGTGCTTGCAAAGAAATCAAACTTGGTGATCGTCCCGGCGGCGTTGCTTTGGGTAATGCTTGCGCCTGTGCAGGATGCGGCTTCAGTGCGCTCTCTGCGATTGAGGTTTGCGGGAGTGTTTGCAGGTGTGCTCTTGCTCACGTGCGGCTGGCTATTTGTACGCAACATCGTCACGTACAACGACGTTCTGGGAACGCGGATGGAAGCAAGGACGATGCCGGAGCTTGTGCAGCCCAAAACCCTTGCCGACCCCTATTTTAGGGGGTACTTCGAGCGGATTACGGCGCGGACGTTCTTTGGCCACTTTGGGTGGATGAACGTAACGGTTTCTTTGGCCTACATCATCCCCCTTGCGTTATTGCTGTTTGGTGGCCTATTAGCTTCGTGGAAGGGATTGAAAGAGTTGGGACAAAAGAGCGTGTGGTGGTTTGCGACGGCTTGGGTGGTGCTGACGATTGGCGGGCTGTTCTACTACAATCTGACGTTTACCCAGCCGCAGGGGCGACTTCTCTTCCCCGCTCTTGCGCCCTTGAGTCTGCTGTTTGGGGCGGGGATGGCAAAGATTTTGGAGCGAATCGGGAGTCGGAATGCGCAGATCGCGATTTGGGCCGTGGCGATCTTGCTGCTTGTGATTAATGTGTTGTGCCTGTTGGTAAACGTGCGGTTTTATGGGAGGCCGGGGATTGAGAGCTGAGGGTGAGTAGGGGCCACCTCTGCCGTGAGTGGGCTGAGTTGCAAACGCTCGGTCGGCCAACTATAAACTGGGTTCACCCACAGAAATAGTCCGTGGTTGTAATCACCCTCACCCCTCTCCCATCAAGGGAGGGGGAATCACTTCGACCTTGTGCAGGGGAGCCTGCTTCGTCGTCTTCACTATCCTTCGATAGCCATCTCTTCGTGATCCGGCTCGCACGGCTCCACCTTTAGCTGGACGATACGTCGACCGTCGGTTTCGGCGATTGCAAAGCGCATTCCGTTGGCAACGATGCTTTCGTCTTGCTTGGGCTGACGCCCAAAGAGGCCAAACACGTAGCCTCCGATCGTGTCGAACTCTTCAGTTTCCAGCTCCACACTGATGGCGTGGGACACGTCGTCGATATTTGCTTTGCCAGCGACAAGCCAGCCTCCTTCGTACTCCTGAACGTCAGGGACATCAACGTCGTATTCGTCAACAATGTCTCCGACAAGCTCTTCGACGATGTCCTCAATCGTGACGATTCCGGCAGTTCCGCCAAACTCGTCTTGTACGATAGCGAGTTGGCTTCGAGCCAGGCGCATCTCTTTGAGGAGTTCGTACAGCTTCTTGTTTTCGGGGACGAAAAGCGCGGGCCGTGTCAGGGTCCGGAGGGTCGGATTCCCACCGTTGGTCATGGAGAGGAAGAGGTCCTTGGCGTGGATGATTCCAACGATCTGGTCGTCGCTCTCCTCATAAAGGGGGATGCGCGAGTGACCAGTGTCGTGGATCATCTTGACGACCTCGGACGGGTCACTGGTGACGGGCATGGCATCCAGATCGACGCGGGGCGTCATGATCTCTCGGGCAACGGTGTCTGTAAATTCGAAGACAGAGTGGAGCAATTCGCGCTCGTCGGAGTTGATCTCACCGGTCTCTTGAGCGGACTCCACGATGGTCTTGATCTCCTCTTCAGCGGCGTTCGGCACGTTAAAGCTGGCCTTTCCGCCAAAGCGTTTTGTGATGAGCTGGGCCGCGCCGGTCATAAACGCGGCGGGTAGCGCAAAGAACGCGGCGGGCAGCTTGATGAACCGGTATAGCAACGGCAGCACAAGCATCGGGCGCGTCTCAGCGAAACTCTTGGGGATGAGTTCGGCGATGATGACGTGCACGAGCCCGACGGGCAGCATGATAAGTGCAGCGCTCCACAGGAGATTCGGATAGTTCTCGGCCCAGCCAAAGCGATTTTGCATGAGCGAGAGCACTCCAGGGGCAAGGATGAGTGCGGCAAAAACAATGACCAGCCGGACGACCTGATTGCCGAGAGAGCAGCGGGCAAGATAGGCTTCCTGGTCCTCGATGAGGTCTTGCAGGCGGGCAGCTTTTTGCTCGCTAACATCCTTCATCAATCGGATGTGGACGGGGCGTAAAACGTCGAGCGCAGATTCCGCTGCGACGAAGAGCGCGTTCACGATCATGAGCACGACAAGAAGCCCAATCGTGGGTCCTGCCACTCCCTCCATGCCGACGAGCATCGTGGCCTGTTGGCCTTCCGCCCTGGCTCCGCATCCGCCCACTGCCCACAGGACAGCGAGTCCGATGACTGGCGCAATGGCCAGCCCTTTGTCGAATCGGCCTTGGCGGCTTCGCCTTGGCCGGCTTCGTTCCCTAGGTTTATCGTTCATGGGTTGTAAAGTTTTTTCCTCCGCAGTTGCGGAGAAGAACAACCGTCTTCACAGGGTTCTTTTGCCGATTCCCTCCTATCATTTCGGCACCAAACCAAAGAAGATTAGCCCTACGACCACCCCAACGGTGGCTCCGAGCGTGAGTTCGAACACTGAATGGATCTTCGCTTCGTACCTGCTTTGAGCAATAATCGCCGCCAAAACGATGGCGAGACCGGACGCGACAAAGCTGTCCGTACTGAACATGATCGCGATAGCGAAGAAGAAACCGAATGCGGCATGACCGCTGACCATCCCACCCTTTAAGACCTGGCCTTTTTGTCCAAGACCCTTGCCGACAACCACGATCATGAATACGACGACGCTGCCAAGAATGATCCTAAGTGGAGCAGGCAGGCCGAGCGAATCGGCGGAAAGGTTGATCTTGATGGATTCCCAGCGGTTCTCGCCGAGAAGAATGAGCGAGCCGATAACGAGAGCAATGATGGTGGTGATCATCACCGCACCTGCCGCGATATCTTTTGCAAACCTGGCGAGCGGGTGGTAGCTGGGCTGGACAAGGTCAACGGTGGCTTCGATGGCGCTGTTGAACATCTCAGCGACGAGGACGAGGCTGATGGTGAACAGCAGAACCATCATTTCGCGGAGTCGGAAACCGAAGAACGCACCCATGATGATCACCGCAATGACCATGTAAACGTGAAAGCGCATGTGCCGCTGGGTGCGGAATGTGTAGACGAGACCGCGTAGGGCCACCTGGAACGGACCAAAAAGGTCGCGGCGCTGAGTTTTGCTCATCGCGACCCCCCGGCTACGGTTGGCTCTTGGTGGAGCACTGAGGTCCATTCTTCCTCGGGCGGGAGTCCGGCGAGGAGCCCGATGCGGTGCATTTCACGCATCATCGCTTGTCGATCACGCTCGTTCTCGTCGTCGAAGCCCACCAGGTGTAGCGCCCCATGTATTCCAAGATACGCGATTTCGACGGCGAGCGATACCCCTCGGAGAGAAGCTTGCTGTTCGGCGTATTCGCGGGAGATGGCAATATCGCCAAGCAATCCGCTTTCTCCTGGGGTCTCAGTGGGGGGAAAAGTGAGAACGTCGGTGGGTTCGTCCACTTGGCGGTAAGTCTTGTTAAGAGCTTGGATGTGGGCGTTGTCGCAGATAAGGATGCTGAGCTCGCCCGCCGGGGCCTTGTGGGCTCTGAGGGCCTCTTGGACGCCGTGGCGCAACGGCTTGAGGATGGCCCGCTTGCCGGAGCTATTGGTAATCTGGATTCGGTAACGACTGGGGGGTTCCATAGTGGAAGCTGATGCGCCTACATCTGGTACGAATCAGTGAGGGCAAAAATAGCGTGTGCGAACACACGAACATCTCGGACGGGTCGATTCCCTGTCCGAGATGTCATCAAATCGCTACCGAGAGAGTTTTGTATCTGCATTGGACTTACGTCCAATTGTAACAAAGATTTTAGCTGCGTGAGGCTCTTCGGCGTCGCTGTCGACGTCGTCGCTCACTGGGCTTCTCGTAGTGCGCGTGCTCTTTGAGTTCGCGCAGTAGACCGCTCTGCTGAAGCTTCTGGTTAAAGCGCTTCAAAGCTGAGTCGATCGATTCGTTGTTGTTAACCGAAACGTAGATCAAATCTTTGTTGTCCTCCGACGAAGGCATATTATGGCAGATTTTTGCTGGATTCTCAAGTCGGGGGACTTTGGGTAGGAATGAGTAGCGGGTAGCTATGAGTGAGTTGCTGGGGGTTGGGGTGCTTTGTTCCAGAACTCCTGGGATGTAACGACGCGCACTATTTCAAAATCGACCAGATCATCCCAGCGGGCGGTCCACTGCCTTAGAAGCTCAATCGAAGGGGCTTGCATCACTTGAAAGCAGCGCATTTCCACCGGATCTATCCAGCTTGAAACGTATTCGACGCCTTCAGGGAACATCCGCCCTTGCCTTTGGAAGCGCTCGCCAACAGGTTCACTTTGACCGTTTTTGAACCGTTCGATCACCATGAAAAGCATGCCTAAATCTTACGCTTTTCGGACCCCTCTCTTGTGGATGTTTTAACACTAAAGCAAAACAGTTCTTTTCTTGGAAATAGAGTCGCCTCTTGCAACGTAAGTCACAAGTGAGGTGGAGATATGCGAAAGGTACTTTTGTTATTGCCTTTGCTTGCGCTGTGGGGCTTTCATTCGGTTGTTTCGGAAGCCAATTACAGCGGAGACAAGGTTCATTCGTCAATCAGCTTTGGCGTGGGCTATGCCGGTGGTCTGACTACCGTGAAGGGGATGTTTACCGACTTTACGGTGAAGATGTATTACGACGACGCTGACATCACAAAGTCGACGGTGACCGCAGAGATTCAGGTGAAGAGTGTGAACTCAGGCAATGCTGGTCGGGACAAGCACCTGCAAGGTGAGGATTTTTTTGAGACGGACAAGTTTCCGACGATCACGTTTGTGAGCAAGAAGGTTGAGAAAAAGGGTGAAGCGTACGTGCTTACCGGGGACTTCACGATGCACGGCGTGACGAAGGAGATCTCCTTTCCTTTCACGATCACTGGGAAAGGTCTGGACACGCGAACGCGGGGGACGATGGTCGGGTTTGCCGCCAAGCCGAAGATCAAGCGCAGCGAGTTTGGGATGAGCTATGGGATAGCGCCGACAGCGATGTCAGATGAGGTTGAGGTTGAACTGCACCTATTGATGAAGCCGGATCAGGCAGTGGGGACGTTTGTGGCTCAGTAGCTGGCTAGCTCGGGGTGAGTAGCTGTGAGTGAGGATGTGAGACGCTATGGGTTACTTGGCCTTTGGGTGGGCTTTTTCAACCGCTTCGCGAAGTCTTTCGATGCTCACGTGGGTATAGATTTGGGTTGTTTCCAGGCTCTCGTGACCTAGCAGTTGCTGCACCGTTTTAAGGTCGGCGCCGCCGTCCAAAAGGTGGGTCGCGAAGCTGTGCCTGAGCTTATGAGGGGAGACCTCCGGTGGTAATCCAATTTGCTTTGCCCACCGCCTGACGACGTTGTAAACCGTGCGCGTGATGATACGACCGCCCAAACGGTTGGTGAATAGAGCTTGGCCCTTCTTCGGCTCGACTCTTTCCCCCTGGATGTACCGTTCGAGGGCTTCAAGGCAGGGTTTGCCGAACAGCGCGACGCGGTCTTTGTTGCCCTTTCCACGAACCCGAACCGAGCCCTCCTTGAAGTCGATGTCTGGCAGGTTCATCCCGACGACTTCGCTGACACGCAGGCCAGCCCCGTACATGATTTCGAGAAGGGCACGGTCGCGGAGGGGGCTCTTCCCCACGTCATCCTGTTCCAAGAGGTCTTCGGTTTGGGCTTGGGAGAGCGCCTTTGGGAGCCGCTTTCGGCGGATCGGGGCTTCGAGCATTTCGGTGGGGTCTTCAGCGAGGTAGCCCATCTGCTTGCAGAATTTGACGAAGGTTCGGAGCGCGGAAAGCTTGCGTGCGCGGGTGGTGGGGTTGGGAGCTTTGTGGCGGAGGAAGGTCTGGATACGGAGGGGGGTGAGGGCGCTAAGCCCGACCTCCTGGCTATCCCCGGCAAGAAACTCAGCCAATTGGGAGAGGTCGGCACCGTAGCTCTTCACCGTGTTTGGCGAACGCTTGGCGCGCTGACTGTCGAGGAACTCCTGGATGGCGGCGTCGAGGTTCGGGGATTTCACTCTCTTATGCTGCCTCCAGACGCGCCGTCTGGGGGCTATGCCAACTACGGCGAAGTCGAATTAGCCTCCAGATTACGAATCTGGAGGCAAGCGCTAAGCCTCCTCGCTTTAGTCCGAGGAAGATCCCTCCAGAACTGCAGTTCTGGAGGGTCAAAAGATCGGAAGTACCCTCCATATCAGCAGATATGGAGGGATCAGGTGCTGCAGCGTTACGAACTATAGAAGCTCCTCCTGACCATTGTTCACCCTTTCCACTGGCTTCTCGGGTCGTTTGGGCTGCTCGAATCCGAGGTGCTCGTAGGCGGCTGGCGTGGCAATGCGGCCTCGGTTAGTGCGTTGGATGAGCGCTTGCTGGATGAGGAACGGTTCGTAGACGTCTTCGATGGTGCCGGAATCTTCGCCGGTGGTGGCAGAAAGCGTGTCGATCCCGACAGGGCCACCGGCGTATTTTTCGATGATGACGCGCAGAAGCGTTCGGTCCACCCGATCTAAGCCGAGATGATCGACTTCGAGCGCATCTAAGGCCTTGTCGGCGATCTTGGAGCTGATGGATTCATGTCCATCAACTTGGGCGAAGTCCCGCACACGACGGAGCAAGCGGTTTGCAATGCGTGGCGTTCCGCGCGAACGCCGAGCCACAGCTTCTGCTCCTGAGCGGTCTATCCCATAACCGAGTATCCCGGCCGAGCGGGTGATGATCTCAAAGAGCGCCTGAGCCCCATAAAACTGGAAGTGCATCACGATGCCAAAGCGGTCGCGTAGGGGTCCAGTGAGAAGCCCTTGGCGGGTGGTCGCGCCGATCACGGTGAACTTGGGGACATCAAGGCGGATCGACCGGGCGGCGGGGCCTTTGCCGATCATGATGTCCACTTTGCAATCCTCCATTGCCGGGTAAAGGATCTCTTCGACGGGGCGAGCGAGGCGGTGGATCTCGTCGATGAACAGGACCGCGCCCTCTTCGAGGTTGGTGAGGATGCCAACGAGGTCGCCCTGTCGTTCGATGGCGGGGCCACTCGTGACGTGGACGGGCGCGTCCATCTCGTTGGCGACGATGTGGGCGATGGTGGTTTTCCCGAGGCCGGGGGGACCGTATAGTA
Source organism: Fimbriimonadaceae bacterium (assembly GCA_019638775.1). Taxonomy (NCBI): domain Bacteria; kingdom Bacillati; phylum Armatimonadota; class Fimbriimonadia; order Fimbriimonadales; family Fimbriimonadaceae; species Fimbriimonadaceae bacterium. The sequence goes on from JAHBTD010000001.1 coordinate 1,277,693, forward strand.
AGAGGTGGTCGAGCGGTTCGCTACGCTGTTGGGCGGCCTTGAGAAAGACAGCAAGGTTCTCTTTGAGCTTCTCCTGGCCGATGAATTCGCTTAACCTTCTTGGGCGCAAGGAGAGCTCAATGGGGTTCTCCATCGGCTTGCGAATGGGATCTAGGTTTGTGTTGTCGCGTTCGGTCACTTCGCTCATCTGGCCAGACTCCTTAGCGCGACTTTAAGCTGGTCTTGGATGCTGCCTCCGCTTTCTTCGGCGTCACGGGCAGCGGCTTCAGCTTCGGTTCGACGGTACCCAAGAGCGAGAAGGGCGTCGACTAGTTCGCTATCGACGTGGACACTGACAACGGCTTTTCCACGGGTTGCCCCTTCTACCTTCAGGGCGAGGCTTTCCTCGGCCATCTTGCCTTTGAGCTCGACGATGATGCGCTCGGCGAGTTTGGGGCCGACGCCGTTGGCCCGGGTGAGAGCTTTGGCGTCTTGGGTGACGATGCCGTGGAGGACGGCTTGTCCGCCTAGCTGACCAATGAGGGCTATTCCGATTCGGGGGCCGCAGCCATTGACTCCGATGAGAAGGTCGAACATGCGACGGTCGAACGATTCTATAAACCCGTAAAGGGTCACGCTGTCCTCACGGAAGATTTGGCGGGTGTAAAGGTTCACTTGCTCGCCGACGGGCGGCATTTGAAGCAGAACAGAGTCGGGCAAAATGACCTCATAGCCGACGCCTCCGGCATCGACCACCACCATCCCTCCGCTCACTTCGAGCAGTTCTCCGCGCAACCGGCCTATCATTTGGAAAGGTTACCTTGTGTCTACATAAGGACGTGGGGATTGAGGGATTGGATGCAGGGAGGTAAGGATTGTAAGGGTTGTAAAGAGGAAGGGGTAAGGATCGGAAAGGGGCATAGTGATTCTGGATTGGGGATCAATGCGTGGTATAATATCGGTGATTCCCGATATTTGATCTTATGGACACCCTTGTAGCCTTTGGAAAAGCCCTTGCCGACCCCACGCGGGTTCGGATCCTGCATGCGCTTCGGCGTGAGCCGCTTTGCGTTTGCGAGATGATGGAGGCGCTGGAGATCGGTCAAAGCACGCTTAGCACACACCTTCAGACTTTGCGCAGCGCGGGTGTCGTTGAAACCGAACGTCGAGGCACGTGGATTATTTACAGCATTTCGCCGGAGGTTCGCGGCTCTTTGGAGACGATTTTTGTTCAGCTCCTGTCTGCCGACGAGCGCTTGCAGCTTGACACCGCGAGGCTGGAGAGTCGAATTCGCCTTAGGATTGAGGGTTGTTGCCCGGCCGATGCGAATGGGGCACGCGTTTCTCGGGAGGGCGCGGCTCTTCGTTAGAAGGCACATTATCATGAACTGGAAATCCTTACTCTGCACAGGGTTGCTGGCTATTTCTGCGGCAGCGGTTTCTCAGACGCCGCCGAAGCCGACGATTCAGGTGCCCACGTGAACTGGATGACCCGGTGAGGGTGGCTTCCTCGGTTCGGGGGAGATTAGCAAGACATGGACATTCAGCGGACGGTTTGTCGATATCGACTTGGAGCGCCCACGTTGGCGATTCACCGGCACGTATCGGTTCACTCCACGTTTCCAAGCTGGGATCGAGTGGAATCCATTGGCGCACGAGGCCGGGCTCATCGGCAACTGGATTTTGAACCCAGAGTCAGAGAAATATCCGATGGTGAACTTGGGCACGAGCAGTGATCGGATTGGCACACCCGCCGGGCCACATGCCTACTTCGTTACGTTTGCGAAGAGCTTCCCGGAGTGCAAATTGGGGCCCTATGTTTCAATCAACTATTCGGAGTTTGACAAAGCGATTAACTTTCCGTTCGGGGTGAATTACGGGCTCGCCGAAAATTGGACAACGATGTTTATGAACGACGGTCGCAAGAGCCATCTGCTCTTGACGCACTCACGCGACAATTGGAGCGTATCTCTGATGTGGATTTGGTTTAAGCATCCGGGGATCAGCTTCAGTATTGGATTTTAAGCTATGAATACAATCATCTCACTCATTGCTATCTCGCTTGGACTGTTTGCTCAAGACACCCCTCAGACCATCGCTAAGAAAGACCTGCCAGCCAAGGCAGAGTGTGTGGTTTGTAACGCAGGCGGGGAGACGCACGGCGAAGAGAAGCCGGTCGCAGGCGTGATGTACAAGGGCAAGGCGTACTATTTCTGTAACGCGAAAGAGGTCGAAACCTTTAAAAAGAACCCCGATTTCTACATGCCCTTGAATCTGCCAATGCCTTTGCCAGACCTCAAGCTCACCGACACTTCCGGCAAGAAATGGGATGCGGCTGCGTTCAAAGGAAAAGTCGTTCTTCTGGATTATTGGGCGACATGGTGCAAGCCCTGCCTCGTGCTGAAGCCGAAGATCGACAAGATTTGGGAGGCCAACAAGGGCCAAGGGTTTGAGATGCTGTCGGTGAGTATCGACGAGAAGCCCGCCGACTTTGAGAACTTCTTCAAGAAGACGAAGTGGGAGAATCCGGTAGCGCTGGACTCCAGTCAAAGCTGGGCGCATTTTCGAATCTTGACGATCCCGACCCTGGTCTTGGTGAAGGATGGAAAGGTCATACAAATCTTCAAGGGGAATATTGATCCCAAGAAGGTAGAGACTGCCGTCAAGTCTGCTCTGAAGTAGGAGCCGCTCGCCACCTCATCAGTCTCTCAAACTCTTCGCCCACCGAAAGCGGCGAAGATCACGACTGAGATCACCAGTTGAATGAAGAGGCTGGCAAAAGAGAACATGGAATAGCTCCGGGTCTATGGGATGTATTCCATGTTTGGTGCGGCGAAGGGTGGAGGCTGAAACTCGACGAGTAAGGGGGACCTCCCCACCCTAACCCTCCCCTCCATTTCCGGAAAAATGGAAGGGGAGGGATTTGGCTTTACATCCCCATTTTCTGGGCGGCTTCGAGGATGTCAGCGCCTTTCATTCGGACCTTATAGTCCGGGTTTGTGGAGACGAACTGGATCGTGCCTTTGGCGTCGATCAGGAACACAGCTGGCACGGGAAGGATGTGGTGGGTCTGCCCGCCAGACGACTTCTCAAGGTCGATCTTGTACTGATCGCGATACATCGTGAAAGTCTTATCGTCAACGCGGAAGGCGATTCCAAACTTCTTGATGAGTTCGGCTTTGGAGTCGGAGACGAGCGTGTAGTTCAGCTTGTCCTTCTCCATCGTTTTGCTAAGCTCATCGGGGGTATCGGGGGTCACGGCGATGACTTGGAAACCAAGTTTGCGCAGGTCGGCCTCGACCGTCATCAAGTCGGAAAGGTGGCGGTTGCAGAAAGGGCACCATCCGCCACGGTAGAAGATGACGACGGCGGGTTTGCCGTTGAGGACCTTCTTGAATGTGGTTTCTTTTTTGTCGAGCGTTAAGACGCTGCTGTCGGGGACAGCAGTGCCAACCTTAATCGGCTTGACTTCGCTTGCGCTGGCTGCGACCATTTCATCACCGGTGCGCATAGCAAACACGGCGACGGGAATGGCAATTGCGGCGAGAACGCCCAGGGATAGAAGCGCTTTGGATGGGGTGGGGCTTTTCATGTGAAGCATAAGTCGCTCTGTAGCTTCGAGGTTCCCAAGATGTTTTGAGCTTGAGTTTGAGCCGAGTTGAAACTGAGCCCTTTGTATCCTTTCACCACAATAGCGTGTGAAGAGTCAGTCTCCGAAAACGAAAGCGCCCCTACCGTATGGCAAGGGCGCCTTGAAAGTTGAGCAGGTCTTAGCTCTTCGGAGAAGAGTTCGAACCTGAGTCGATCGCCTTCACTTCGATTTTTCGCGGCTCTGGTTTGCGCACTTCGCTGCTTGGAATGCGGATGGTCACAAACCCGTTTTCAAACTGGGCTTGAATGTCGTCCAGATCGAGAGCTTCCGGCAGTGCGATTGAGCGAGAGAACCTTCCGTATCGCGTTTCGCGACGGTAGATTTTGGTCCCTTCACCAGACTCGATGTCCTGGCTTGTTTCACCGCTGATCGTCAACACGTTATCGTCGATCGACACGTCGATCTCCGCGGGTTTAAGTCCGGGTACTGCGGCGCGTACAAAGAACGCCCCTTCTCGCTCGTAGATGTCGATGGGAATCGGGTTCCCTGGCGTCATGGGGCCCATGCTCGGCTGTCCCCAGATCGAATTGAATAGTCTGTCCATTTGGTCGAACACGTTTGCAGTGTCCGACGGCCTTCTTTTCATCAACACACTCATTCTCTTTTCTCCAATGTTAGCTGTATGAGCATGACTTGATCTAAGTCTAATGCTGTCAAGTCAATATTTCCAACGCTTTGATAAATGCCAAAGTTCCAACGGATGGGACCAAGATTTGAGGATTTTTTGGCGTCTCATGCAAAGAGCTCTTACAGCGTCATTGGTGCTACGATAGGAACTCAAAATGTAGGGTGCTGCCGCGTTGAGTGAGGATCCCGGTCCTGAGGAAAGTTGAGAAAATTAAAGGGCCCGGCGACGAACTTGTGCACGGACCCTCGGTAAAGGTTGGCGACAGAGCCGCCACTACAAGGACGGGAAGATTCTCTGAGATGTTCGGCCTGTCGTCACCAGGTTTGAGGAATTGATGTGCTCTGGTCCAAGTAATCTTGAGAAGACATGGCCTTCAGCTACTGCGAATACACCCGCTCGGAGAAAGCGCATCCCCTTCACGTCACGTACCACGACACGGAGTATGGGTTTCCGTCGGCGGATGAGCCGGTTCTTTTTGAGCGCTTGATCTTAGAAATCAATCAAGCAGGGCTGAGCTGGGAAACGATTCTGAAGAAGCGCGACGGCTTCCGGCAGGCGTATGTCGATTTCGATGTGGACAAGATTGCAGCCTTTGGAGATAGCGATATCGAGCGACTTCTCGGTGACGCGGGGATCATCCGCAACCGTCTGAAGGTGCTTGCCGCAATCGACAATGCGCGGACCGTGCAGCGGCTTCGTGAAAGCCACGGGTCGTTTGCAGGCTGGTTGGACGCCCATCATCCTCTCACAAAGGAGGAGTGGGTGAAGGTGTTTAAGAAGGCCTTCCGCTTTACGGGCGGGGAGATCGTGAACGAGTTTTTGATGAGTCTTGGCTATCTGCCGGGGGCGCACGACGAGGATTGTGCGGTGATGGAGCAGATTCGGAAGTTGCGACCGCCGTGGATGATTGTAGCGGGGAGTAAGTAGCTGGGAGTGAGTAGCTTTGGGTAAGTGGCTAGGTGGGAGTAGCTGGGAGGGAGTCGGATGTGCCTTCAGTTTACGCGAGCCTTCGCTTTGCAGCTCGAGCCCCTTACCATCCTTACTGCTTTACAGAGATCAGCGTGTTTGTTCGGCCCTTTCTTGGCGGGCAGTCTTCCAAGTGTGTTGCCAAGGGAAGTTATAGGGGACTTCGCGCTTGACAGTGGGGAGGCCGCCCATGATGATCCACGCCCTTCGATCTTGATCGGAGGTGTTTCCGGGAGCGTAGTGAAGAGTTCGTTGGTGGTGGATTACGCATCCCCCGGCAGGGAGAGGTACTCCGACAGCTGCCGTCAGATCGACGCCTGCATCGGGTGCGATCTCCAGTCCGTGTACTTTCGGGTTGTTGCCGATCTGCTGATGCTTGAGAACTTCGCCGAGGTGGGAGCCGGGGATGTAGTGCATGCACCCCATTTCGATGTCGACATCTTGCAAGGGAATCCAGCAGCTTAGGTTGCTGTGGTCGCTGGTCTCATCCCAATACGCTTCGTCTTGATGCCAAGGTGTGGGAGCGCCCTGCCCGGCGGGCTTGAGGATCGCGTGATCGCCCTGCCAGCTTAGAGGCGCTCCGAGGAGTTGTTCCATTACGGCTCTTGCATTTGCCCAAGCAAGGGTTTCTTTCATCTCAGGTGCAAAGCCACTAGGATCAAGGATTTGGGGGAGTTTAGCTTCGCTTCCCTCTTCGTCGTCTCCGGCGAGGTCAAATTGGTTGCCGGTTTCGCGACCAGCGCGGGCTTGAAAAAGGCGGTCGTAGATTCGACGGATAGCTTCTATTTCGTCAGGAGCGCTGACTTGGGGAAGAACGAGGTACCCCTCTTCTTGGAAGAAACGGACTTGGTCATCGGTGAGGGCGACTGTGGGCTGAGGAGGCGCGGCGCTCATGTTAATGCTTATTTCGGTGTGGGGTGGGGGATGACCTGCCTGCTCTTTCAAATTTTGTTTCTTGGGGACCTCCCACCCCTTCCCCTCCGTCCATTCCGGAAAAGTGAAAGGAGAGCTTATTGTCTCGTCTGACCTTAGCCTCCACCCTTAGGGAGGGTAGAGGCATGGGGAAATGCGCAAACACATATGTTGAGCTCGTTCGGCGGGGACCTCCCGGCACCAGTACAATAGCAACCTTAATGAACTCATCGGTTGAATCCATCCTTCAAGCTATCCAGGGCACCCACTACGCGGGGCAGCTTTGGCTTGTTGGCGGGTGCGTGCGCGATGAGCTCTTGGGGTTGCCGGAGCCAACGGATATCGATATCGTCACCGAGCTTGAGGTGGAACCTTTGGTGGAGATGCTGGATAAGGCGGGCATAGCAGAATCGCTGCCTGTGACTTACCCTCGGTTTGGCACAGCGATGGTGAAGATTGAGAGTATTCCGGTTGAGTTTGTGCGGGCGAGGAAGGAGTCCTACGACGCCGACTCACGCAAGCCGAATGTTGAGCCAGCGACCTTGTTGGACGATGCCAGACGTCGAGACTTCACCTGCAATTCCCTGCTAAAGAACGTAACGACCGGAGAGCTCTTTGACCCGCTTGGAAATGGGCTTGACGATCTCAAGAGCAAGGTCTTGCGAACACCGCTTGATCCGGCGCTGACCTTTCGTGACGATCCTTTGCGGATGTTGCGGGCGGTGCGGTTTCGGTGGAAGCTTCGTTTTGAGCCTGCACCCGGGCTGTACGAGGCGATCAGAGCAGAGTCAGACCGGCTCAAGATCATCAGTGACGAACGGATTCGCGACGAGCTGACGAAGATGCTGGAGCTCCCCGATGCGGATGAGTGCTTGAAAGATTTGATGGATTTGAACCTGCTTCATCAGTTCGCTCCCGAGTTTGAAGAGGGGGTTGGCATGGAGCAGGGCGATTATCACCATCTGGACGTGTGGGATCATTCGCGACTTGTGGTGAAGAATGCAGGCCCCGAAGACAGAATTGTGGCCCTTGCCGCACTTTTTCATGATATTGCGAAGCCCCGCTGTAAGTCGATAGATGAGGCTGGGCGCATACGTTTCTTTGGCCACGAGACAGTCGGCGCGGAAATGGCTAAGTCCATTCTAAAAAGACTTAAATTTTCACATGAAGAGGCGGATCAGGTAGCCAAGTTAGTCCGCCATCATATGCGGCTTGGCTCATCGCCTGAGTTCACCGCAACAGCGGCGCGACGTCTGATCCGAGACTTGGGCCAAGATTTGGGGGCATTGTTAAGGCTGATTGAGGCGGATCGAGACGCGCATCGCCCGGGGATGCCGACCTTGGATTTGGGTCCGATACGCGAACGGTTAGAGCAAGTCAACGCGTCTACTCCTGTAGAGACGCTGGACAGCCCGCTTTCTGGTGACGAGATCATGGCGGTCCTAGGGGTTGAGCCCGGGGAGCAGGTTGGCAGGTGGAAAGCGTTTCTTTGTGAAAGGGTATTGGAGGGCGACCTTATCGCTGGGGATAAGGCCGGTGCAGAGCGTCTGTTGCTCGAAGCATTTCATAAGAACGTCGATAGGGGTCCATTGTAAACCGGAGCGCCGGTGCTTTACAATGGAGTCTTAGGCGGTCTATTGAGGGCGCCCACTTTGCCATTGATTGATCTGTGTGTTAGGAATAATCAAATTGAATCCAAGTAAACGGGAGACCGCATTCGGGTGGACTTAGGCCCTCCTCTACAGTTCACTGGCAGACTGAGGGTTTATCACGAAGGCAGAAAGCTGCTGTTCTTCGGTGGGAATGACTATCACCGTCTCACCCAAAACCCCGACGTGCATCGCACGCTGATGGTCACCCTTGACGATCAGGGGCTGAGCCTTGCCGGGTCACGGGTGACGACGGCGAACCATATTATCTATGGCGAGCTTGAAGAATCGCTCGCTCGTTTTTTTGCCACCGAAGCTTCCCTCTTGACGCCGACCGGATATGCCGCGAACACGATTTTGTTTCAGGGCATTGCCGACGAGTTTGACAAAGTTTTCCTCGACGAGCGCGCGCATGGAAGCCTGGTGGATGCGGCGCTTTGTGCTCGGCTGGAGATGATCACCTACAAGACGAGCGACCCTGAGGACCTTCAAGCCAAGCTCAAGGAGCACCTACAGCCAAAGGAGAGGCCGCTCATCGCCACCGATTCGATCTTTGCGAGCGTTGGGGACTCCCCGCCACTGACTGATCTTGTAAAGATCGCCGAGGATCACGACGGGATGCTGGTGCTGGACGACGCCCATGCCGTCGGTGTTGTGGGTGATAACGGCAAGGGCTCTTGGTCGGAGTGGCATTTGAATCGTGAGTCGATCATTCAGGTGGGCACACTCAGCAAGGCCTTTGGCACGTACGGTGGGTTTGTTCTGGGTTCGCATGGACTGATTTCGAAAGTACGCTCGACCAGTCGTGCGTTTATCGGCAGCACGCCGATTCCGATTCCGATGGCAGCGGCAGCAAAGAAAGCAGTGGAGGTTCTAGACCGAGACTTGGATAGGGTCTTGCGACTTCGCGACTATGCGCTTAGCGCGAAAAAGCTGCTGCGATCCTTTGGGTTGCCGCAGTTCGAATCGGCTTCTCCGATCTTGTCGGTGACGCTTATGGATGCGGAGCGCAATAAGCGTTTTGGCGACCACCTAAAGGATTGGGGCATCTTCCCATCCTTTATCGACTATCCTGGTTCTCCTCCCGGTGGGCACTTCCGATTTACGCTGTCAAGCGCTCATTCGTCGATGGATGTTGAAGCCTTGATGGAGAGTATCCGGCTGGGGGTCGTCGCGCACGGGGTTGAAGCGAAATGAGCACGACCAAAGAAGGGCTACCCGGGATCATACTGAAAGACGCCGAGGAGTTCAAGCGCCTCCGTGAGAGCCAGGTCTCAGAAGAATTTCTCAGAGCAGCCCATGGCACCGCTTCTGAGGAGGTTTGGCTGGATGTGATTCATCGCTATCCAGAATTGAGGGAGTGGGTAGCACACAACAAGACAGTTCCCATTTCAATTCTAAAGATATTGGCAAAGGACAGCGAACCCCGAGTTCGATTTTCCGTAGCTGTTAAGAGAAAACTCACTCCTGATCTCTTTTGCGAACTCGCTGCCGATGAAGACGAAGGGGTCCGTCAAGGCATTGTCTACAATCCGAAGGTTCCCAAGGCCATTTTAGAGCAGCTGACTAATGATTCGGTCAGCCTCATTCGAGAAGTCGCTAAGTCGCGCCTCGCAGAGATGCAGTGAGTTGGTAGGGTTTGTACGAGATATTTAAGTTTGGTCATAGATGCAGGCAAAATCACCTGAATTTTGCCCCAAAGTTAGACGATTCGGTCGAAGTTGAGCCATCTTAGAGGCGTGTGGTCCAATTCGACCCCTGGTCAAAAGTGAGAGGTGCAAAAAGTTGAAGCAACGTTGCTCGTGGTTAGCGGCAGGATTAGTCCTGCTGTCAGTGTTTACAACATCGTCATTTGCGCAGTCGGGTGGTCAGAAGACTTCTGGCTACTGGAAAGGTGCGCCGGGTATTACAGTCAAGGTGTCCGACATCATGGCTCAGGAGCGTCCGCGTCGTCCTGAGGATTTGATCGGATACGAACAGATTTCTCCGGACATCTGGGGTCGTGAGGAGGGTGAATATCCCGATCGCAGCAAACTTAGGCAGAACCCCCGATCTCCACAAGTGGCTCAGTGGCCCGTTCCGTCGAAAGGGCGATTGCTTGCCTATCGACCGACGCCCTTGCTGGAGCTCCTTTCGCCTTCTTATTCGCCTCAGCCGACTGGCGTGAGTTTTAACGCGATCAACGTTTCCGCTTCGGGCGCGATCCCGCCGGATACTCAGGGCTGTGTTGGCCCCACACAGATCGTGGTTTGTGCAAACGGCCGAATCCGCGTTTTCGATAAGAATGGAGTTATGGGCGGGCTGAACGTGACAACGAACACGTTCTTTAACAGTGTGCGCAACGGTTCGGGAACTTCCGACCCTCGCGTTCGCTTTGATCCGTTGACTCAGCGATGGTTTATCCTGATCATTAACGTATCTTCACCAAACCGAATTCTGATCGCGGTGAGCAGTGGCCCGACAATCACCGACTCGTCCAGCTTTACGTTCTATCAGTTCCAGCAGGACCTGGTGGCTCCGGCTGGAAACACTGGCCAGCTCTGCGATTATCCGACTCTGGGTATTGACAATCAGGCTCTTTATATCGGTGGCAACATGTTCGGCGCTAGCTTCCAGGGCACGTCGGCATGGGTTGTGAAGAAGAGCTCCGTTCTGAGCGGTGGCCCGATTGAGGCGGTCGCTTTCCGAGGGCTGGCTCCGGCGGGCGGCGCGGGTCCTTATACTCCTCAGGGTGTCGATAACTACGACCCAACAGCGACCGAAGGATATTTCATCGGCGTTGACAACGTTTCTTTTGGTGTGCTCGTTCTTCGACGCGTCACCAACCTTTCGACAACCCCGACGATTTCGGGCAACATCAACCTTACCGTTCCGTCGACGACCTCGCCTTCGGCGCGAACAGTTCTCGGCAGCACACGTCCGTTGGATGCGATCGACGACCGGCTGTACTGTGCACAAATCTTTAAGGACACCGTTAACGGTCTGACAACTCTTTGGACAGCCCATCACTTCCGAGTGACCTCCGCAGGCGTTGCTAGCAGTACGGGCACCCGTCTTGGCACACGCTGGTACGAGATTCAGAACTTTACGGGAACTCCGTCGTTGCGACAATCGGGCACCGTTTTTGATCCGGCAGCTTCGAATGCTTCGAGCTATTGGTTCGGTGCGGCGGCGATGTCGGGTCAGGGCCACATGGCGATCTCATTTAGCAATGCAGGACCTGCTCAACGGGCAGAGATCGCAGCGGCAGGACGCTTTGCTTCCGACCCGTTGGGAACTACCCAATCACCGACCGTCATTCAGACAAGCTCTTCGGACTATAACATTCAAACGACGGGTACCCAGCGATGGGGAGACTACTCCTACGTTGCGGTTGATCCGACCGATCGAATGACGATGTGGTCGTTCCAAGAGTATTGCGACGCAAACAACTCTTGGGGTGTGCGTGTCGTGGAGCTTCTTGCTCCGCCTCCTGCCCAATCGCCGACATGTGCGCCGACAGGTGTAGCGGGCGGTACGACAACTAATGTGGTGGTCACGGGCAGTACGGCTGGTGGCGCTGGATTCTACGATCCTCCTCAGACGTGGTCGACCAACCGGCTTGCTGCAAGCATCACCGGTTCGGGAGTTACCATCAACTCGGTGACCTTCAACAGCCCGTCGCAGATGACGATGAATGTGACAGTTACCCCGGGCGCAGCGCTTGGTGCGCGCACTGTGACGATCACGAACCCGGACGGACAAACGGTGACCACGAGCTTGACGATTAACCCAGGCACGTATAACCTGAACCCGCTGACGTTCTCGCACACCGGCGGTCTGTTTGTGTTCGGTAACGCTGCAAGCCTTGCTGCCAGCGATAACTCCTATGTGGAGTACAACAAGGGCGTCTCGCTCTTGATGGACCTTGAGTCCACTTCGCCGATCGCCAATGCACAGAGCATTACGTTCCGTGCGGAGACGAACATGCAGACACCAGAAGGAAGCCTTCGGGTTTCGCTATTCGACTTCGTTGCCAATGCTTGGGAGCAGGTCGATGCCTTTGCAACACAGACTAACGATAACATCGTTGTTACCGTGGCTCCAGCTTCTGTGAATCGGTTTATCCAAACAGGTACGCGAAAGATTAGGGCAAGGCTTGGATTCAAGGGTGACCAGGATCCAAACGCGTCCTATTCGCAGCACATTGACTGGGTTCAGTGGACGATTGTAGGCTAAGCCTGCGATCCTAAGATAACGAACTGCCCCGAGCTTACTCGGGGCAGTTTTTTGTGATCTAACCAGGGCTGCCGAGGAGTTTGGCCCCGCGCGTTCGGATGTCCTCGGGCAGGGCTGGGTTGAGGTTGCGCAGATAGAGCGCTCCGCTTGTGGGGCGGCAGGCTTCGTACACGTCGAGCGCGGCTTTGGCTTCGGCTGCGTCGGCGCTAAATAGCCAACCAAGGATGCCCTTGAGTCCGTCGGCTTCGGCAACCTTTCCTTGCAGGCTTTGCGGCAGGACAGTTAGGATGAACCTGGCGGCAGACGCGCGGACCGCAGGATTACTTGAGGCTGCCAGTGAGTTTGTGAGCGCTGCGAAAAAGGCGATTTCTGCCTTACCCGCTTTTGCAAACGCGTCGGCAAAGTCTTTGCCGCTGCCTTCGACCCACTTTGCCAGCTTGTTAGGGTCGCGTTGATCGACCTCCTTCACGAGCCAAGGGACTGTGTTCAGTGGCGCGTCGGTGCCACCAAGGATCATTGGGTCGAAACATCCTTTGTATTCTTCGCCGCTCAAGTCGATCTCGCAGTCGGCTTTTAGCTGATACAACGCACGGGCGTACTGACCCTTGGAAGGAGCTGGGAAGAGCTTCGTTGTGATGTCCTCATAGGTTGCCTTGTCGCTATACACCCAGAGTCGCGCCTGGTCGTAGGGGTCCTCTGTGCGGAGCTTAGCCTGAAGTCCGGCGATCTTGGCCCAACCTCGATCTGAGGGCAGCCCGACTTCGTACTTGACCGAGGGTTCGGGTTGTTTCTTGTGCATGTTCATGCAGGCGATGCGCGCACGTGCGGTGACCTTTGCGGGAGGGACGATCCATTCCGGTAGCGCAGATGCGTACAGTGGCTTTGGTGGAAGCACCATCTTGATCAGGGCGATGATGAGCATGTCTTGGAAGTTCGGATCATCGCTTCTTAGTACTGTGCCTGGATACAGCTCCAGCGCGATAGGTTTGGTGGTTGGGTTTTCAGCGGTGATAAGCGCGAGCCCCATGTTTTGGCAAGAGACGTTGAAGCTCATCTCGGCGAGGGCGTTTGTGCTGCACTGGACGGTCCCCTGCGGAGTGACCATACACACGCCGACCTCTTCGGTGGATGGTGGAGGAATATATCCGTGCTCCTTCGGCTCCTCGGAGATAACGCTGCACCGGCAGGACGTATAGGCAGGCGAGGCATCGTACTGGTCGAGGAAAACCTTGAACTCGAACATATCCATCGAGCCCGTCGGCCCAGTGGTTTTGATAATCTTTCCGTCCGGGCCGGGCACTTCGCGGTACATCTCATAGTGCAGCTTGCCGGAATACCGATGGGCCTTGAGTCGGCGTTTCTGTCCGCCGCAAGCCCCGTTGAACCAATGCCTCCAATCAAGCTTCACCGTCCACTTCGCAGCGTCTTTGTCGATAGCCTTTTGCATTGCTTCGCGCAGATTCCATTCGACATCGCCTCCCTTGAATGTCGCTCCAAACTTCTGAAAGTCCTTCGTGATGTCCTCGATCTTGTTCGGATAGCCCAGATCATGCAGCGACGTCAGCTCGGGAGGAAGCGTTACCCGATGAACTTCTTCGCAGGCCCGGTCGCAAGAATCGTCGCACTGAGAATGCAGAAGGTGCTTCTTGCCCCGGCACATCTTGTCGCAGTAGTAGTCGCGCAGCCCGGTAATGCCCTCGTCCTTCCACACCACCCAAATCCTGATGCGTCCGTTTCCGGCGTCTATCGACCAGACCTGATCGGGCGCGGTGGGAGGCGGAAGATCGTTCTTAGGTTGGTCTTGGGCGTTTGTGCCGCTGGCAAAAGGCAGAAAACTGAGCGCGGCGAGCGCACCGAGCAGAATCGCTTTCATGATTCAGTCTATAACGGATGGGCAAGCTGTGGGAAGGGCCGATGTTTCAGTCCCTTTGGGCCTGAGTTCAAATCAAGTAAAATTGAACGTAGAAAGATTTGCTTTGGCGTGATGCCGGTGCTGCCGGGTGGACGTCAGGCGAGGACAATATGAGCGAAAACACGACGACCGTCGTCGAGCAAGACGACGATGCCTTACTAGAACTTTATGCCAACCGCGAATACAAAGAGGGATTTGTCTCTGACGTTGAAGCGGACACATTCGAACCCGGCCTGAACGAAGACGTCATTCGCCGACTCTCCGCCAAAAAGGAAGAGCCAGAATGGATGCTGGAATGGCGGTTGAAGGCGTACAAGCACTTTCTCACGCTCAAAGAGCCGACCTGGCCCAACGTCCACTACGAAAAGCCCGACCTGCAAAAGCTGGCGTACTATTCCGCGCCGAAGCAGATGCCCAAGCTGAACAGTCTGGACGAGGCCGATCCTGAGCTGATCCGCACCTTTGAGAAGCTGGGAATCCCCATCCATGAGCAAAAGCTGCTTGCCAATGTGGCGGTGGATGCGGTTTTCGACTCGGTTTCCGTGGCGACCACGTTTAAGAAAACGCTTGCCGAGGCGGGTGTAATCTTCTGCTCGATCTCCGAAGCCGTGCGTGAGCACCCCGAACTGGTCAAGAAGTATCTGGGATCGGTGGTTCCGGTCAGCGACAACTACTACGCCTCGCTGAACTCGGCGGTTTTCTCCGACGGTTCGTTCGTTTTTGTGCCCAAGGGCGTCCGTTGCCCGATGGAGCTGAGCACCTATTTCCGCATCAACGCCGCCAACACCGGGCAGTTCGAGCGCACGCTCATCATCGCCGAAGAGGACGCTTATGTGTCGTATCTGGAGGGCTGCACGGCTCCCATGCGAGACGAGAATCAGCTTCATGCGGCGGTGGTTGAGCTGGTTGCCGAAGGCGACCGCGCGACCATCAAATACAGCACCGTTCAGAACTGGTATCCCGGCGACCCCAAGACCGGCAAAGGCGGCATTTTCAACTTCGTGACCAAGCGCGCCAAGGCGATCGGGCAGGCTTCCAAGGTGACCTGGACGCAGGTGGAAACGGGTTCGGCGATTACGTGGAAGTACCCGTCGGTAATTCTGATGGGCGACGATTCCATCGGCGAGTTTTACAGCGTGGCCCTGACCGCGAACAAGCAGCAGGCCGACACCGGCACCAAGATGATCCACATCGGCAAAAACACGAAGTCGACCATCGTGGCCAAGGGCATCTCGGCAGGCAACGGGCAGAACACCTATCGCGGTCTGGTGAAGGTGAACCCCGGCGCGGACAACGCCCGCAACTACTCCCAGTGCGACTCCATGCTTATGGGCGACCGTTGCGGTGCGCACACCTTCCCGTATATCGAGGTGAAGAACCCGACGGCGACGGTGGAACACGAGGCGTCAACGTCGAAGATCGGCGAGGATCAGATTTTCTATATGAATCAGCGCGGCATCGCCACCGAAGAAGCGGTGAATATGATCGTCAGCGGCTTCTGCAAGGATGTGTTCCGGGTGCTGCCGATGGAGTTCGCAGTTGAGGCGCAAAAGCTGCTGGGCGTGAGCTTGGAAGGCTCGGTCGGCTAAAGATTGTGGTGCAGACATCCCCTGCTTGCACCCATTATTGAGGCACAATAGAAACATGATCCAGCGTCAAGGGGAATGGTGGTATCAGGGGTCTTCGATCAGCGAAGGCACTGAGGATTTCGATTTGGCGTTCTGGCAGGCCCAGCCGGCTGAAGCGATTTTTGCGGCAGCTTGGGAACTGGTCGAAACGGCCTGTGTGATCAAGGGTGGAGATCCAGCTGAACTCAGACTTCAAAGAACTGTTGGCGCTTTTGGACCGATTCCAAGTTAAGTATCTGGTCGTTGGAGGCTACGCGGTCATGAAGTACACCGAGCCGCGCTACACGAAGGACTTGGATATCGCGGTCGGCATTGCACCTTCTAACATCGAAGGTGTACGTCAAGCACTGAAGGAGTTTGGTTTTCCCATGTCTGATGAGGCTGCGGACCAGTTGAAACTCCCAAACAGTATGATCTCAATCGGCCGAGCCCCCTCACGAATCGACATTCTCAATGAAGTGAAGGGCATTGACTTCAATCAAGCCTGGGATCGACGTAACCTCGTCGATATCGGAGGGCAAGAAGTTGCCTTCATTTCACTGGCTGACCTGATTGCGGCAAAGGAAGCGGCCGGAAGGAAGCAGGACTTGGTTGACTTGACGTCCTTGCGTAAGGGTCTTGCTTAAGAATGAAGACTCGACCTATGGTGGCTAAGTTCAACTGTGGTGATAGCTCCCTTGTTGGTGGGGTAACCGTGGCACGGGCGTCTCGCCCGTGTGTCCCATGATCGTCTCGGTCATGGCGTGCCGAGCTTGCTATGATCTCCCTTGTTGGTGGATCAACCGTGGCACGGGCGTCTCGCCCGTGTGCCCCATGATCGTCTCGGTCATGGCTTTTGAGGTTTGTCAGATTCACGGGCGGGACGCCCGTGAGACACATGGGCGAGACGCCCATGCTACGGTCTGTCTGCTGAAACCCTTTTCTACTCTGACTTCAAGTAAGCGTAGGCTAAACTGTTCTTATGAATTGGCGAGTCGTGCTAGAACAAGACGCGAAGTCTGGAGAGTGGGCGGTTTGGTGTCCGGAACTGCCGGGTTGCGTGTCTGCGGGTGTGACGCAGGAAGAGGCTCTCACAAGTATCAAGGAAGCTATTGAGCTTTACCTTGAACCGGCCCCAATTAAGCTTGAACCCGGTGCCGTCGAGAAGAAGATAGCGGTCTGATGGGCGAGCGACTTCCGCGCTTAAACGCCAAGCAGGTTGAGGCTGTTTTGATCTTCAAGGCGCGGGGTTGCTCAGCGCTACTATACGTGCCAAAGGGATTGGCATTTTCGTGATTGCTCCGTTGTAATCAACCCGTCTGTACAACGTGCAGCCTGCTCTTGGTCTATGATAGATAGAAGGTGCTGAAGGCATCCGCATTATCGCTGGGGCGAGACGATGAAGATTACTAGCGTCGATCGGGAAATTAGGGATATTCTGCAAACGAATTTCTACTTCGTTCCAAGGTTCCAAAGACCTTACTCTTGGGAGGTTGAGCTGGTTGAAGAGTTTTGGGACGACGTTACTCGCGATACAGAGGCGGACTACTTCATAGGATCCATGGTCCTTTACGGTAAGAGTCCTGAGCTTGGAATCGTCGATGGTCAACAGCGACTGACAACAATTACGATGCTTATCGCTGCCATCAGAGATACTATGTTGGAATTCGGGTTAGCGCCGCTCGCCACTTCAGTGCAAAATCTGATTGAGAGAGACGACTTGAATGCCAACAAGCGCTTCGTGATAGAGACAGAAACATCATACCCTTACTTTCACGACCATATTCAACGAATGGAGAGTGCTAAAACACCGGCCGCTGTTTCACCGGAAGAGCTCGCACTTAAAAATGCTTACCAACTTCTTCTCTATAAGGTGAACGAGAGACTCAAACGCGTAAGTGTGGGATTAAACGGAGATGACGCGAAAAATGCCATAGAAACAGAACTCAAGCGATTGAGAGACAAAGTTTTAAAACTTAAAGTAATATTTACTGATATCGCCAATGAACAAGATGCTTACGAAGTGTTTGAAACATTAAACACGCGTGGTAAGGATCTCGCAGTCGCCGATCTAGTTAAGACTCATTTGCTGCGATCTCTCCAGCCAGAAGACCAGCGCCTAGATACGTCGAAGGAAAAGTGGGAGGTAATAAGACAAAGAATTGAACATATGAAAGCCAGTCGTGTAGACATGGATACTTTTTTGCATCACCAATGGCTTTCTACAAGAGAGTATTTGCCAAGTCGATTACTTTACAAATCTGTGCGTAGAAGTATTAGCTCTGAAAAGGCACTGGAGTTCCTCGATGAGCTGTCTAACGACTCCCTCATTTACAATGCTATTTATGATGCTGATATTTTAACTTGGAATAGGGAACATTTAGCACTGAAAGATTCGATAGAATCCATTGATCAGTTTGGTTTGCGTCAGGCAATTCCGTTTGTGTTATCCGTCCTACGTGAGTGGCTCGCTGGAAGGTTGAAATATGCACATGCCAAGGAGGCGATCTTACTAGTAGAAAACTTTCATTTTCAATACACAGCCATTACGAGTTTGCGAGGTTCAGGCGGCATTGCTGCCATGTATAGTAAGCATGGTCGTGACCTTTTTGAAGCTACAGACAATGACGAGCGTATTGGAGCTATTCGAAGTCTCAAGCCTAAGATGCAGAATCGGCTACCAGCAGCTGCTGAGTTTGCGGCAAATTATTCTCAGCGTGTATTTTTTGCAAAGTCCAGATCCAAGAATAGGCCGCTGACCGAATATGTGCTTTGGAAGTTTCATCAACACCTAAATCCGGCGTTGGGGTCCGACAGGCAGTCGATGTCAATAGAGCACATTTTGTCGGAGTCGGAATTGAAGAATGGCGTGGACATTGCAACGATCTCCTCAGCTGGAAATCTGGTGTTAGTGCCGGCTAAGTTAAATAATGAGGTGTTACGTGATTTGCCATTTCATGAGAAAAAGCAGATCCTTATTAGGAATGGAATAAAACTAGATCCTGTTGTTGCTAATGCCGCTGTATGGGGTGCTTGGGAAATTGAAGAGCGTACGAAATGGATGGCTAACTTGGCACAATTAGCAGTGTGGAAGTTGTAGATGTATTAAGATACCAGACTCAATAGTATCTGTGAAGCTTTACAAAGTGGATGTTCAAGGAATAATTACGAACCTGTAGGAGTGACCGGACCCGCGATAAATCACCACCTGTGGAAGCGCGAATGAATTCGCGCACTCCCAAAGTCAGCCCCGCACTCCAAATTGGTATCCTCCACCTCATGCACATCCGCCAAGCGTTGAAGGAGCAGTATCACGCCGGGCTGGCCATGCTTGCCGACTGCATCCGCAAGTGCCCGGACGATCTGTGGACCACCCCGAACCCCGCCATCGACGATGACGACCGGATCATCTATCGCGCGTTCTGGCGGATCGCCTTCCACGCCGTCTTCTTCACCCACCTTTACCTTGGGCAAACCCTGGCGGATTTCAAGCCCTGGCCCGGCCGCAAGCCGGGCTACTTTGACGACATGTGGTCGCCGCCGTGGAGCACCGAGCCTTACGAATTCCCCGAAGACGCCGAGCCGATGGCCAAGCAAGAGATGCTGGACTATCTAGGCTATCTGGATTCGATTCTCGATCCGACGATCGACGCGCTGGACCTGGACACCGACGACTGCGGGATCGACTGGTACCGCAAGCGTGGCATCAGCAAGATGTCACACGAGCTGCTGAATCTGCGGCATTTGCAGGGGCATGTGGGGCAGCTGTCGGAGCTTCTGCTGGCGCGTGGGCTAGACCCGGACTGGGTCACCCTGGCGAAGTAGCTTGGGGTGAGACGGTGCTATGGTGTTGCAAGCGGTAAACCTTCCGTTTTAAGAGAAACGGGAACTCTCCAATCCTCATAAGTGGTACAGTCCCAATTATGATCGTCTCTGCAGCGCTTGCCCTCCTCAGCATCTCCCTGGGTCAGACCGGTTCCGTCCGCGAGCCTTACGCCGTCCTTCCCTTGCCCCCTGCCGCCGAACTCTCCAAGCAGCTCGCCGACGTGGGCAAGCTCTCGGTCACGGGGGAGGAGATGACCTTTGTGTATCAAGGGAAAGTCGAAGGCGTTCAGCTCATGGGCGGGATTCAGAAGCCTTTGCAGAAGGTGCCGGATACCGAAGACCTTTGGGCGCTGCGCATCCGCGTGCCGAACGCCGACCAAGCCGTGGTGACCTGGGGCTTCCTCTTGACCGGTCCGGTGAGGCCGACCAGCTTTAAGGCGGATGGGGTCTATCGCGGGCCGAAGGCTGAGCCTGCGCTGACGGTCGCTGACCCCCTCCAAGGCAAGATCGAGCCGTTCGAGATCGACAGCAAGGCCCTCGGCGAAAAGCGCAAAGGCTCGCTCTATCTGCCCCCGTCCTCCCTGCTCAAGCCGGGGCAGAAGATCTTCGCGCTTTATGCGGCAGACGGCGCATCAAAGATGTTTGCCGAAGTGATGGAGCCGCTGATGTTGGCGGGGGAGCTTCCGCCGATCGCCATCGTCGGGCTGGAGTCCGGCGGCTACCGGGGCGAGCAGGGCAAGTCCTACGACCCCGAACAGGATATGCGGGCCAAAGAGTACATACGCGAGATCGGCAAAGAAAGGTTCGACGGACACCTGAAGTTCTTCTCGGAAGAGGCGGTGGCCTGGGCAGAGAAGAAGTACGGCATCGGCGGTCGGCGCGAGAATCGCGGGGTGATCGGCTTCTCAAACGGCGGGGTGTTCGCCGCAGAAGTGGGCCTCCGAAAGGGCGACGTCTTCGGCCTGTCGGTGCCGCTTTCGGTCGGCATCGTGCCCGAGCTGACCAAGCCCAAAGTGATGCCGCAGTTCTACCTTTGTGCAGGCACGCTGGAGCCGGGCTTTCTGCGCGCAACGACCATCTTCGCGCGGCAGATCATGGACTGGAAAGGGATTCTGAAGTTCAATGAGCGCGTGTGCGGGCACGATCAGGAGATGTGGAAGAGCGAAGGCGTGAAGGCGATGCGGTGGTATTTTGGGCGGTAGAGGGTCGGAGCCTTTGGGATTGTAGATTGTAGATTGAGGGTGTCATCCCTTAGGGTTGGAATCGTGACGGACTCTCAATTTGTCCCCCAAAGATTGCTGAGAAAATATTCAGTCTCAGCAGTCCTTGCCTTCTGATAACATTGTAAAGACACCCGCCTAGTTCGCGGGTTTATCAAGGAGGGTCTCAATGACTTTCAAGCATACTGGCTTACTATTGGCTACAGGTTTATTGTTGGCCGCCGGCTCTACAACGGGCTCACCCGTACCCGGCAAAGCTTCATTCTCATTTAAGGGCATGTATGTCGAGGGTTGCAGTTGCTCTGCCCCTTGCCCGTGTGAACTCACCGGGGTTGAGATGGGATGCGAAGGCGTAGGGTTCTTTTCTTTCACGAGCGGAACCTACAACGGCAAGAACTTCGACGGCACTCGCGGCGCTTATGCCGTCAAACCGGGTGACTATTTGGTCCTCTACATCGATGCCCCGAACGATGCAAAACGGAAAGCGTGCACCGAGTTTATGACGGCTGCCTTTAAAGATTGGGGCAAACTCGATGGTGTACATAGCTCGAAGATAACCATCTCCGGCAAAGGTGGCAACTACTCATGCAGCGTCGGTGACGGCAAGGCTATGAGTTTGAGTACGAAAGTGGTTCTTGGAGGCGATAAAAAGACGCCGATCACCTACAGCAACATCAATAGTGTGATGCATTCAACCGTGATGCAGGCAACCGCAACCAAGTGCACCTTTAAAGAAGGCAAGCGCTCGTTTTCGCTGAGCGGGAGCAACGCCTACTTTAACCCTTCTCTAAGCTCAAAAGGGTCGCTTTAGCGGTCCTTTCGGCTTTCTGGGTGGGGTTTGTGGAACCGGGTTAGTCCTGTAGAAGGGCTACCCGGTTTTGTTGTTGGGGGAGGGCGGAGTTCTGATTTTGGATTGTAGATTCGCTTGAATTGAGTCCCCGATCTCCGACCTTTACACCTCCTCTCCCTTGAGGGAGAGGCTGTAAGCGTCGCGCACAGGATTAGGGTGAAGAGTTTTGAAATGGGCTTTCCGACTTCCGATTTCCGATCTCTCCCAAATCAGCGCTGCGACGGTAGAATCCGGCTATGCTCAGCCCCTACATTTTCATCGGTTTGGAGAAGAATATGAGCCTGTACGCCCGGCTTGCGGGGGCTGTTCCGGCGGATCGGTTGGACGTTCCCACCGGGGTGGGTCGGTTCACGGCTCGGCAGGCTTTGGCGCACTGGGCGGATTGGGAGGCGATCCATCTTTCGCGGATTGAGGCGGCTTTGGGGCAGGATGGCGCGGAGGTTCCGGATTATGACGAGGGCGCGCGGTGTGTGGAGCAGAATTACGACGCTTGGGATGTGGCGTCGATGATGCAGAAGTTTGCGACGGAGCGGGCGCAACTGACTGTCCGGCTGAAGGGTTTGAGCGAGGAGCAGCTTGAGCAGCGCTTTGCGCACAGCCATTTTGGAAAGCTGTCGGTAGCGGACTATGCCGGGCATATTCTGGGGCATGATGCTTACCACGTGGAGCAGTTGGTCGGGGTGTGTAGCCCGTCATGAGGCGTATGGCTTGCGCTTCTCTGCCACCATCCTAATTGGCTCGCTTAAGGGTGGATTAAGACTTTCCAGCACCTTGCGGATACAGCCTTCCAAATCCTTCTGAATCTGTTTGCCCCAGAACCGCATGACAGTCCAGCCTGCACTTTCAAGAGCGGCATTCACCTCTCGATCTCGCATAATATTGCGCTCGATTTTTGCGATCCAAAACTCTTTGTTTGTGTCCAGATTCACTTTCTGGCGTTCCCAGTTGTACCCGTGCCAGAATTCCGAATCGACAAAGATGGCGATACGCGCTCGAAAAATCACGATATCTGGCGTGCCCGGGAGCTTTCGCACGTGTTTTCGATACCGAATACCTCGACTCCAAAGGGCTCGTCGAAGGGCGACCTCAATGAGGCTGTCCTTGGATCGCACACGTTTCATCAGCCGCGTCCGCCGTTCGGGTGAAAGCCGATCCATGGCTCATTCTATCGTGATTTAGGTTCAGGAGCGACAACTATGCTATTCTTCGATCGTCTCTTGGTATGAATTCATGGGGAAGCACTTGATCGGAATTGATCTCTGTTGCGGCGTCGGCGGCATGAGTGCGGGATTTCGCGATGCCGGATTCGATGTCCGCGCAGCAGTCGATAACGATCCCATCAATGTCGACTATCACCATCGAAACTTTCCTGAATGCGAGGCGATTCGAGAGGACCTTGAATGCCTTTCGGCGGTCGAGCTAAGATCTTTGGCGAAGCTTGGCCGTAAGGAGATTCACGTCGTTTTTGGCGGTCCGCCATGTCAAGGCTTCTCCTTGATGGGAAAACGTAGCCTTGATGACCCTCGGAGTTCGATTCTCCTTGAGTTTGGACGTCTTGCGACGGAACTCAATCCAAACTACATCGTTGCAGAGAACGTGACTGGGTTACTCGTCGGTGCAACCCGATCATTTTATGACGCATTAAGAAAACTGCTTGAAGCTGAAAATTATGAAGTGCTTGACCCTTGGGTGATAGATGCTGTAGATTACGGTGTACCGCAATCGAGGCGGAGGGTTATTATCGTGGCTAAGAGGGGAGGCATGCCTGTACCGGAGAAACCGAAGCCCATAGGCGCAACCGAGTGTATCACGGTTCGTGACGCGATAGGGGACCTTGAACTGATCGATGCAGATTCGATTGTTGGGGATCGTTATGCTGGAGAGCTGGGTTTCCCCAGTGAATACGCCAAACAGCTCCGAGAAGGCCGTGATTCAAGCAGCGACCCGCTAACCTGCTGTGCCTTTCCAACTCACTCAGACGCTGTCATCAAGCGGTTCGAGGCAACAAAAGCTGGCGAGTTTGAGGCCATCTCACGATTCAAACGGCTAGCGTGGGACAGCGTTTCCAACACGTTGAGGGCAGGAACCGGGCGCGATAAAGGCTCCTTCATGGCCGCTCGCCCAATTCACCCTTCTCAGCCGCGATGCATTACAGTACGGGAGGCTGCAAGATTGCACAGCTTCGAAGATGCTCACGAATTTCATCCGACGCATTGGCATGGATTTCGCCAAGTAGGAAATGCTGTACCCCCTATTCTTGCTAAAGTGGTCGCCGTAGCACTGGAGGATATCACTAGTAAATGAGCAATGATCAATCCATCATAGTAGAAGCTGATCCACAGAAAGAATTCTTTATTTCGATGATCGTTCGTGACATTGATCTTCTAAGTGCAGTGGTAGACCTAGTCGATAATTCCGTAGACGCAGCGCGTCGCAGCAGTAATGTGTCTCTCGACGGATTTAGAGTTGAACTATTTTTGAATAAGCAGACATTTACGATTAAGGACAATTGCGGAGGTATGGATGCAAAGGTGGCCCGTGAACGTGCATTTAAATTTGGAAGACCTGATGAGTTTTTACATGATACAAAGTCAGTTGGGCGATTTGGAATCGGAATGAAACGTGCCATTTTTAAAATGGGTCGACATTTCAATGTGTCATCAACGGCTGAACAATCTAGTTTTGAAATTGATGTAGATGTTGAACAATGGAAAAAAGAAGAAGGGCCATGGCAATTCAGATTCACCAAACTTGATGAGTCTCCGCAAGTCGCTCCTAGTTATGGGTACGGTACCACAGTTGAAGTTTCAGAGCTATTTGACACTGTTTCAGAACAATTTCATAACTCACAAACCATTTCGCGACTAATGCGTATGTTATCATATAGACATCTTTGGAATATGATGGACGGCTTAACCATAAAAGTAAACGGAACTGACGTCAAAAGTGTTCATCTTGGCGTCGCTAGTTCCGATGAGATAAGACCAGAGGTCAGAATTAGGAACGTACCAATTGGTGAGGAAGCACCAATTCGGCTTTGGGTTATTGCAGGACTATCCAAAGGAGTTCCTGAAGAAGCGGGATGGTATGTATTCTGCAACCACCGTATGTTACTGCAAGCTGACAAAAGCGAGACTACAGCGTGGAACAAGAAGGGTAGAACACCACGCTATCACAATCAGTATAGCAGATTTCGCGGATTTCTTATGTTTGAAAGTGTAAATATTGACGCATTACCTTGGAATACTACAAAGACAGATTTGGATACAGATTCTTTTGTGTACACTATCGCATTAAAGGAAATGATTGAGAGCATGTATCCCGTACTGCGTTGGCTAGATGAATTGAAAGCATACAAAAAGCATAGAGGGAAGGAAGACGAGGAACGTGTCGAAATTGAAAAGACGCTTGACGATACTGGCCGATATGAACTATTTACTCTGGCGAAGGAGAGTAAGTTTTCTGCACGTGAGTTAGAAGTAATGGATGAAGATCAGGAGGGGCTTGCTAAAGTTGCTTTTCAGTACGATAAGGAGATAGTCGAAAAGATTAAAGAGTGCCTGCAGGTAAGAACAAACCGCGAGGTTGGCGAGAAAACCCTAGAGTATTATTATAAGTACGAATGTGAAGATGAATAAACAAGCTATAATACGACCAAAAGTTGATTACCGCCTGCGTCCTTCTAAGTCGATTGAAAGGCGCATGATGGTTGAAGCCTTTCAAAGGCTTAGTAATTTCGGAGCGCTGGACAGTTACCGCTATATTGGTTTCGGCAGTATCTATTTTGTAGATTTTCTTCTATTCCACAAAGCATTGGCAATTAACGACTTTATTTCGATAGAGCATAAGCAAGGGTTGAGAGAGAGAATTGAGTTCAACCTACCACTTAAATGTATAAAATTGGAGTTTAAGAAGAGCACGGATGTCCTTCAATCGATCGGATATGAGGCACGCACCATACTATGGCTTGATTACGAAGACTACTTGAACGAGGGCCACCTCATTGACCTTTCAATATATTGCAAAAGTGCACAGAGCGGAAGTATCATAATGCTGACATTTAAAGCGTTGGCATGCAAAGCGCAAGAAAGACGCTGGGAAACTTTGCGGGAAAGAGTGACTGATGAGCGTTTCCCGCAAGATATTGTCGTGAGTGATACTTATGGAGAAGGAATATATTCGGTTAATTCTAAAATAATTCAGGCAGAATTAGATAACGCACTTTTAGAGCGTAACAGCGGGCAGGCACAAGGAACTCGCTTTGAAGCTAAGCAAATATTTAATTATAGCTACTGTGATAGTGTGCATATGCATACAGTAGGTTATGTATTGTATCAAGGAGGTGATCGGTCGAAGCTTGATTCTTGTAGATTTGCGGATATAGAACATATCAATGCAACGTCTGTGCCATATCAGATTGACCCTCCGAAGCTGACTGCTATAGAACTAGCTTGTCTAATTCGTGAAATGCCTTTTGATCGTAGTGCGAAGTCGCCACTTACTTGTGTGCCAATCGAGGATGTAGAATCTCTTGGTCGATTGTACAGGTACCTTCCTGTCTTCGTAGAGTCAGAAGGGATATAGGACACGTTATTGTTTTCGCATGTAGATATGCGATGATATAGTCGCGGTTGGATATCAGTGACGTTTGCAGCACGGTGTCGAACTTGAGCCGAGTAGGGGCGTCATTGCTGACGTGGGAGTTTTGATGTGGCGGGCGGGCGATCTTCGCCGATTGCTGGTTGTGGCGTTGGCGGTGATTGCCGGGGCAGTTGGCGCGTTGGCGGTTGGGCAGGATGGGGGCGGCTTCCCAGACACCTTCGTCATTGCGACAGCGGAACCGATCCCCAAGGACCGTTTTGAGACGCTTTCCAAAGCAACAGTGGAGGATGCCGTCAAGAAGTTGGAGGGGGAGAGTTATGTCCGCTTTTCTGCCGGAGGGAAGCTTTACCTGATTGACCCTAAGCTTGCGCAGCAGGAGCGGATCGAAAAGATGTCGGGGTTTTGGCGCGCGGTGTTGGCAGCTAAGGATGGGGTGGTGGCGGGCGATATCGAGCCCGGGCTTTCGACCTTTGTAAAGGACTTCTTTGGCGGGCTTTGCGGGGCAGTATCAGCCGAGAAATCGTCTTATGCGATGGAGCCGGTGGCGAGAGTTGTTTTACAATCGGGCTCGCAGTCGGTGAGCCTCAGTTTTAGCCAGCCTTACAATCCGGGAGTGCGTGAGCAGCTCAATAAGAATCCGCTGTTGATTCCAAAAGCCAAGCCTGGGGACCCGCCGCGTCGATCCCCTGGATACTTGAATGGCGTTTCGCCTCGCTCTATTCATTTGCAGTATTTGGGCAAGCAGCGCACCGGTGGACTGGTCTGGGCGCAGGACTTTGAAGAGGTGTCGAAGCACCTGGCGAAGATGCAGCTTGAGATGCAGACGCTTTCTGTGAAGGCGCTGGAACACTTGGGAGCGAGGGCAAAGGACACGTCAACGTCGGAGTTTTTGGCTGCGCTTGACAAAGGAATGAACCTCGCGCAGGTTACAAAGCAAGCGCAGGATGCTATCCGATCGAAGTTGATGGGCAACTTTTCGAGCTATGGGTTTAAGTCGGCCGAGGATGCGGAGGCGTTTTTGTCTTCGGCGAAGATCGGCTCGGCGCGGATGGGCGTGAATGTCTTGGCTTCTAGGGGCAACGGCGGATTTGAGGCGATAGCTATTTATCCTTGAGGTGTTCTCGGCTACGCAGCCCGCACCGACTTCGTCGGCTGAATGGCGAACCGAAACATGCTGGGCATGGGGACCTCCCCACCCTAACCCTCCCCTTCCATTTCCAGAAAAATGGAAGGGGAGGGAAATTATTCCTGAGCGCTTAAATATGCGTTCAGGTGTTCGACTGTTTTCTCGCGGGTGCGCTGAGAGGCAGCGGCGCCGAAGGTGATTTGGCGATCTTGGTCGTCGGTCATAACGATAGCCGTGACGGTTTTTCTTGAATTCGACTGTCTGAAGCCTTCGTTTTCGACCTCCATAATCTTTGCGACGCACTCAGCTTTCGCGTCTTGGGGCAGACGATACTTCTTCTCTCGCTTAATCCCAAAGAGCGTTTTGCGGATGGTGAGCTCGTATCCGTCCAATTCAATTTCTTCGTTCGCTGCAGCGTTGTAAGCCGCAGCAAACATGGCAAAACCTGCGGCGAAGAAGATGGAGTAGAAGAGGAGCATAAACAGCGCTGGCCAGCCGAATGCAGTGAGCATCCCCCCGATCATGAGCACGGCGTGAAAAGTGGTGAAGGCCGTCCACCCCAGCCCAAACAGGCCGATAAAAAGCGCGCCGCCAATGTTGCCGGGTGAGAGTTTGAGCTTGAGAACGGGTGGGATTTCGAGGTCGGTGGGGACGCCCATCTCCAACTTGGCGGATCGCTGCTCTAGCCGCTCTTGCAGAGTGTTGAGATCGACGATGCCTTCGGGGTCGCCGGGGGATAGCCGGGCGAGGCGCTTGCGCAGATCAGTTTCGATGCTGTCGATTTGGGAGATCGCGTGCTCCATGGTGGAGGCGAGGCGGGAGTGCTCGTAGTTGTCGGCGGCGTTGAGGCGGGTCTGAATTTTGGGGCCGGAATCTCGGAGGCGTTCGAGGATGTCGAGGCGTTCGTGGACCTCACGCTCAGTGAGGGGGGTGTCGTCCATCACGAGCGGGGCGAATTCGGCCACCCAGGCCTGGGCCTGGTTTGTGATGTCAACGTATGGCTGTTCGGGCGGCAGGGCAAAACCGGACATTCTTGGTTATTGTATCGGGTTGAGGATTGGAGATTGGAGAGTTGTTGCTATCGTGGAATATCGCTGGTCAAATTCATCGGCCCGTCGGTGGTGACGAGGATGTTGTCCTCCAGCCTTACACCACCCTGACCGATCCAGCGATCAACGACTTCCCAATTCAGTACGTCTCGGAAGCGGTCGCGGTTTTCGGCTTTTTGCAGCAGGGCGGGGATGAAGTAGAGCCCGGGCTCAACAGTCATCAGATAGCCTTCTTCCAGCGGCAAATCGACCCGGACGTTGACGCCGCAGCATCGGGATGGGCGATCCCGGCCCAACAGGCCTCCGCTGGCATCGCGCACGCCTAGCCCGACCATGTGGCCGACTCCGTGGGGGAAGAATAGGGCGATGGCTTCGCTTTCGACGAGGTCTTCTGGGCTGACGAGGGAGATCCCCATATCTTTCATGCCTTGAGCCATCGTGAGGGCAGCGGTGTGGTGGACATCGTGCCACTCGCGTCCGATGGTGCATTCTTCGATGCAGGCATTAAGAGCGGCGTGGACTGTGTCGTAGAGCGCCTGCTGCTCGGGCGTGAACTTGCCCGACGCGGGATAGGTTCGGGTGACGTCGGCAACGTAGCCGTCGACATGGCCACCGGCGTCGATCAGCACCATATCGTCGCTTTGCACCACTCGATCACCGGGCGTGAAATGGAATACGGCGCTGTTGCTTCCGGTGCCGACGATGGAGTGATAGCCCATGCCGTCGGCTCCGGTGAGGCAGGTCGCAGCTTCGAGCACGACTTGGATTTGGCGCTCGGTGACGCCGGGTTGGATGAACTCGACGGCAGCAGCGTGTCCGGCAGCTGTAGCGGATGCAGCTCGCTTGAGCAGGACGAGCTCATGAGAATCCTTGGGGCGGCGGACATGGCTAAGTTGATTGCGTAGGAGGAGGGTGAGTTCGTGGTCCTCTTCAATCCCGGCATGAGGTACGCCAAGTAGCGCGACCGGCCTTCCGGCTCGCTGACTGAGCCAGCCGTTTAGTTCGGTGATGGGCAAGTAGGGCTCATCGATGGAAACATCGCCATCCCACACTTGCTCAAGTTCGGTGACGGGCGGAACAAAGTCGGTCCAACCTTCATTCGGATCATAGGCAAGGACCGAGCCGGGCCTTTGGCGTTCGGCAAGCCAGCGGTATTCGGGGTGGGGGCGATACTCGAAGCACTGGTCGGCTCCACCGGGGATGTTGATTGGACTTCCGGCCCCAATCAGGACGATCTGTTGATTCAGATTCCAGATTTCTGCCGCTTTCTTTCGTCGGGCGCGAAGGAGGATTTCAATTTCAGCTTGCACGGGAGAGGCTTACCCTTTATGAGCAGCCTGCGGCTACCGCTTCTTACGGCGAATGACGAAAGGCTTAGGCTCGGGCTTCTTGTACTCCCGCTTCGACTCCGGCCTCGAATCCCGTGCCGGGTCTTCTTCTTTGCCGTAATGCCACAGTCCAGTCAGTTCTTTTAGCGTTTCCGGGTAGTGCGCGTCGGGCTCGCCTTTGCGCCGGATGAGGGCGGCAAAGGCTCCCGCACCGAGGCCGTAATGGGGGAAAAGCCGGTAGCACGTCACCTCCGAATACTTGGATTTGTATTCGGCGAGGTGGGGAATCTCGACGGCTTCGAGGTCGTCGTACTCCTTTAGCAGCCATTCGATGATCCGCTCATTCTCCTTGATGGCGAATGTGCAAGTGGAATAGAAAAGGTGTCCTCCGGGGCGGAGGCATTGAATCGCATTTCCGGTGATCCTGCGCTGACGCCCAACATTCATGTCGATCATGTTTGGGGCGAAGCAGCCGGGGTTCGGTTCGCCCTTTGCGAGCAGCGACTGCCCGGAACAAGGGGCGTCCACAAGGATTAGGTCGAAAGCTTCCGGGAATCGTTTCGCGTAAACGGAAGGATCGGCAGACCACACCACCGAGTTTTCGATGTGGCAACGCTTGAGGTTGGCAATGAGCGTTCCGCAGCGCTTTCGGATCGTTTCGTTACAGGCAAGTAACGTGGGCTGGAAGAGCTTGGACGCGAAGATGGATTTTCCTCCGGGGGAAGCGCAAAGATCGAGGATCGTTTTGGGTGCGCTTTCGATCGCCAGCATCACGGATGCGGAGAAGATAGACGAGAAGTCGAGGACGTAATAAGCGCCTTTATCGTGCAGCGGGTGTCTGCCAGGGCGGAATGTGTCGCGGATGCGGACCACGAAGTCGGGCTGCCATTCGACCGCAGTCAATTTTGGGAAAGCACGAATTTCTGGGCGATCTTCGAGAAGAATGAGGGCTTGCTCACGCGCGACGCCTTCGGTGAGGGCCTTGACGAACTGTTCGCGCTCCTCCTCGTCCCGAAAAAGTTGGGACGCGGTTTTGAGAAGGAGGGCTCCAGGGGCTCGCGTCAGTCTCACCAAACGATTATGGCGTGTTGGAAGCCCAGCGGCATAGGCCCGCGTTTTGAACTAATATGAGGTCCTATGCACACGACGCTGCGGCACTTATGACAGTATTTGTTGATTCTTTAGAATAAGTATTAGTTGGGACAGATTGCACGCTTAAACCATACATAACTGTAAAGAATTCTGATCATATCTCAACTTCGGCGAATACATTTAAGGTGAAAGATGAGCTTAAATGCGCATATTTTTCGTTCGTTACAAAAAATTTTTTACAAATGGGGGAAATCCGCACAATAATACATATGAGGGTTTGATACGAACGGAGGGAGTAATGACCGTTCAGCCAAACGAATATGAGAAATGGAATGACCAGATTAAGTACGTCTGGGCCATGGCAGCGATAACCCTCGATCAGCCCGAGCGCTTTTGGCGGTTTTTGCATCAAGCGGCAGATATGATCTGCTTGGGTGAGGGGAGCGTGCAACAGCGTCTAGAGCGAGCCTGGAAGCTCGCGCTGGGAAACATCCAGCTAAGCGATATACCCTCGGCAAATCTTCAAGAGTATCTCGCTTTGCGTGCGGAGGCCGTGGGTGCCCGGCTCGACAGTAGCGAGCGCTATGGCTCGCTTAGCCACATGACAGACCAAGATGCGATGGATCATGCGAATCGGATTGTGCGCTTGGCTCTGGACAATGCTGGGCGTGTGTCCATTTGATTGGTCTCGGTGGTTATGAAAGTAATCCGGTGACAAACATCTTGCGGCGCAGTTAAACTGGGCCGTGGCGGGTTTTTCTTTACGTGGCGTCTGGTGCAGTTCTCATGAGGCGGGGACGACGAGGGAATCGGTCTGTGCGTTCCTTGACAAGTTGCAGGCCAACGGCATCAACGCCTTCTTCATGTGCGTGAAGCATGGAAACGGCACCATCGCCTGGCCCAGCAAAAGATTCCCCGACCTCGTTCAGGAGCCGTACAAGTCGTTCGATCTGCCTGCCGTGCTCCAGGAAGAATGTGCCAAGCGCGGCATCCAGCCCCACGCTTGGTTCTTCGACTTCTTCGAGAGCGAGAAGAGCCCGATTTTCCTCGAGCACCCCGAGTGGGCCATGCGCGACAAGCACGGCGCAACGACAGCCGAGGTGATCCTGCGCGGCAAGAGGTTTGGCGGGATGTGGATGTGCCCTGCTCAGCGCCCCGGCTACACGGACCAGTGGCTGATCCCCCTTTATGCCGACTTTGCCGAGCGGTATCAATGGGCGTCGATCCACCACGACTATGTGCGCTATCCGGGAGACGTTGCCCCAGACCAGTACTGCTATTGCGACTATTGCCTGGAGAACATGCCGAGGTTCAACAGCCTCATCCATGAAAGTTTCCCCGACGAGTCGTTTCACCATCCCCTCTACGATCGCCCATTTCTGGAGTCGCACTGGGAGCCGAGCCCCCGCGTGCTGCCGCCGAATTGGGACGCGCTGCCTCGGCACATGAAGGCCGACTTCCTGCTGGAAGGGCAGTTCTTCCAAGGCGGTCGGAGCGACCTCGATTATTTCTTCTACACCTACCGCACCCATTGGATCACCGAGTTCACCCGAGAGTGCCACGCCGCAGTAAAGGCGGTGAACCCGAAGATGAAGCTGAGCGGCGCGATCTTCAAAAACCCCATCCACAGCGGACGCTTCATCGGGCAAGACTGGCGCACCTTCGCGCCGTACATGGAGATCACCATCCCGATGGACTACCGCGACCATTTCCCCGGCACCTTCGAGCAATATCTGGGATTGCTGGAGGAGACGATCCATCGGCAGAAAGAATGGGCGAGGGACTTCGAGGCGCTCTACATCGGCATCGCGACGAACTTCCTCTTCTTCGAGGAGCCGGACGGCCCCTACCCGCC
This sequence comes from Fimbriimonadaceae bacterium, assembly GCA_019638775.1. Classification (NCBI taxonomy): domain Bacteria; kingdom Bacillati; phylum Armatimonadota; class Fimbriimonadia; order Fimbriimonadales; family Fimbriimonadaceae; species Fimbriimonadaceae bacterium. The sequence continues at coordinate 1,310,163 of JAHBTD010000001.1, forward strand.
GGAGAAGATGCGCCGGGTCATCGAGACGATCGAGCACACCGGCGTTCCTGGCATGGTGATCTTCTGCAACGATCAGCTGGATCGGTACGGCATGTGGGACGTCGTCCGGGAGAAGTTTGTTGGGTAGCTATGAGCTGGGCGTGAGTAGCTAGGAGTGAGTAGCTAGGAGCTATGAGTGAGGGGCGGAGTGTGGCTTGGGCGTCTCGCCCAAGCGTTCCACGGGCGTCCCGCCCGTGGCCAAGCTGAGAATCCACCCGATGCCGTTCTTCGCAAGCCGGGAATGCATGGGCGAGACGCCTATGCGACGTACGCTCGGGACGAATGTGCCACCACTCAACGGCCCTTATTCTTGATATCTTTTGCCAGCGCGAATCCGGCCCCGACAAGGAGCAGAAAGAAGATAACTCCAAAGACGGCGAACAGCATAAAAGTAGTGTACGTGATTTCTGAGACGCTGGTCGAGTCTTATCGCGGGACCATGGCTGAGGATCGGCCAACCGGGGCTCCTGCAAAGAGCTCTTTAAGCCTCTGAGCAACGGCGGCCGGGTTTGCGATGAGGGTTGATTTGGAGTCAATGACATGCGCGGCTTCCCTCGGGTCGGAACTGCAGGTTCCGTCGGGCAAGACGATCAACGCCCTCTTTGCGATACCGAAGGGACGATTCTCATCCTCCTCAAATACCTCCATTCCGAGCGGTACGGAATCACCATAGATCGTGAAAGCAAGCTTGCCAGAGCTGACGTCAAAGACTCGATTGAAGATGGCGATGAGTCTATCCGTGACAAACCACCAGTTTTGTGAGACTATTTCTGTGCCCAGGTCCGACGAATTGATCTCGCAGATGCTTTGGCCGCTCAGCGAGTCTTGAACGATTAGCTTTTGTCTGCCCGCAGGTCGGAATCCAACGTAACGACCGCTCGGAGAAAACTTGAGCGCGATGTCTGCGGGCACGTTTTTGGGTCGACCGATCAGCGTCAAGGGTTTGCCTGGCAGAGTGATAGGAATATTGAGTTCCCCATCTGCGTTCGTCAGCCGCTTTTTCATCAAGACTTTCTTGCTAAATGTCTCACGGACAACAAGCGTTTGAGGGCCATCGTCAGCCCCGTCGATCCAATAGACGAGCTGCCCGTTCGAGCCGTCTACAAAGCTGACGTCTGGACCAGAGAATAACTCCCCTTCCGGGGGTCTTTCCATGAGTTTGCCGGTGCTGAGGTCCCACCTTTGGAGGGCAGGGGAGAGCGCAGCAAGGGACTTGCCGTCGGGCGAGAAGACCATATCTGCATAGTCCTCGGCTCCGTGGAGTAATCGTAAGCTGCCGTAAGGTCTCCCTAAGTAGATTGTGCTTGCCCCAGTCCACCCCTCCTCGTCGAAGGCTATGTATTCTCCGTCGGGCGAGAATTGCGCCTGATGTGGGGAGTTCTCGTAGAGTCGGATCGGGAGTTCATCGACGGTAAATTGAGTAATAGAATCGTCCTCAGTCCAGGAGAGGATTCGCACCGTGCCTCTCACTTGATTGTAGACAGCGAACCGCTGGCCGTCGGGCGAGACCGCGAGCAGCCAACCTGGACAAAGCCCACCGATGTTATCCGCAGACATGCCTTCCAGCGGTGACATTCCAACCGGTTTAGCTTCTGGCTTAGCGACTTGCTGCGGCTTGGAGGGTGAGCAACCGGTCAACGCCAAAGTTGCCAGACAAAGAGCGACGTACCTTGTCATTTTTTGCGCGGCCTTTTGGCTCTCTCAGCAACGCTAACCGCCTTCTCCATCCAAACGCCAAGCTCCTTGGCATCTTCGAAGACAGCTTTGGGCACCTCCCAATAGCTCATTGGGGTGGGTGCGTTCATCGGGTTGAAGGGCTCCATCCCGGCGGCTTCGTAGTCGGAGCGGTTGGTGTCGTCGACCTTAAAATACAGCTTGCCATCATCCGCCACGGCAAAGAACAGTTCGCCCGAGTAGACGCCCAGACCGCCAAACATCGACTTCGTTCGGATGGGTGCCGTCGCTACTGCCGCAAGCCTCTCCTCCAGCATCGCTTGATACTCTTTGCTTATCGCCATGCGTTACTCTTCGCTGACCAAGAAAGGATGTCCTGTCTTGGTTGTCGAATCAGGGGCTTATGAGTAAGTCGATTTCTCGTCGTCGATTGTTAGGTGCGGGTGCCGCGATGGCGGCATCGCCCTTGGTTAAGGCTTTTGATGGTCCTACGATATGGTTGCAAGGGCATGTTCAGCCGCGCGTGATCTCCAGTGGCAACGGCAACACTGTGAAGAACGGGGGCACAGAGACCTGCGTGCAAACGGCGTACCGGATGATGACCGAGGGCAGTGACGTTTTGGATGCTCTGATTGCCGGTGTGAACATCGTGGAGCTCGACCCGGCGGATTCGTCGGTGGGCTATGGCGGTCTGCCGAATGCCGACGGCATCGTGCAACTCGATAGTTGCTGCATGCACGGCCCAAGAAAGTGGGCGGGCGGGGTGGCTTCGCTGGAGGGGGTGCGCACCCCCAGCAAGGTCGCGCAACTGGTTGCAAGCAGCACGGATCACCATCTGCTGGTCGGGAAGGGCGCTCAAGCGTTTGCCAAAGCGATGGGGATGACGATCGAGGACGATCTGAATACCGAGAATTCGCGCCGAGTTTGGTTGGAGTGGAAGCGTCGAACCGATCCCGAGCATTATCTGGATCCTGCCAAGCGCGGCGGTGGGGGCCTTGACGAAGAGGCCGGTCGTCGTGCGGCGCTATCCATGATTGCCGATGGGATGATCGACCCTGAGCACTACTACGGCACCATCAACTGTAACGGCATCAACGCCAAAGGGGAGATTTGTGGGGTGACCACAACAAGCGGATTGGCGTTCAAAATCCCTGGTCGGGTTGGCGATTCGCCGATCCTTGGCGCTGGCCTATACGTGGATGGAGCAGTCGGAGCGGCAGGCTCAACGGGGCGCGGCGAGGCGAACCTTTACAACCTTTGTTCCTTCCTGGTGGTGGAAGAGTTGCGGCGGGGCAAGCATCCCAAAGATGCGGGTCTTGAGGCGCTGAGACGGGTAGCAGCGAACACGGAGAAGCGTCTGCAGAATACTCAGGGCAACCCGGCGTTCGGGCTGAATTTCTACGTTTTGGATGCCAAGGGTCGGTATGCGGGAGTTTGTATGAGTGGCCGGGCAAGGTTCGCGGTCTGCGATGCGAACGGGCCGCGTCTGGAGGCCAGCGAGCCTTTGTTTGCGTGATTGCGGGAGGGCACCGTTCCGTCGGTGCCGTTTATAGAGGCTGATTTAGGGGGCGGGAAATCGTTTCACGCAGAGTTCGCAAAGAACGCAGAGGTTGAGTTGAGGTCTCTGCGAACTCTGCGCCTCTGCGAGAGCCTCTTTGCCTCCAGATTCGCAGTCTGGAGGCTGATTCCGAGGCTCCATAGTCTCCAGATGACGCATCTGAAGGCAGGAAACGCTGGCTTTGAGAGTTGCGATATAGCCTCAACCCTTAGGAGAGGGTTGAGGCATGGCTATTCGCCAAAAATCCCTCCACATCCTTCAGATGTGGAGGGATCGCTTATTTAAGGCATGTCGCCTCTTAGTACTTAACGGAGCAGCCGTACGGGCGGCTAGTAGCCACGGAAACGGACTTTCCGGCCAGTGCCTCTTCGAGCGCCTGCTTGATATAGTTGGTGGAGGTGGCGATGTCGGCAGCGTTTGCGGTTGCCTTGTCGTCGATACCACCCGCGTAGATGATCTTGCCCTTGGGATCGATCACAAACATGTGCGGGGTCGTTCGGGCGCTGTACATTTTGCCCACCTTGCCATCGGGATCGAGGAGGAGCGCTGTCGAGTTAAAGCCCTTCTCTTTGATCATAGCGTTGGCTTGATCGGCGGTCAGGTAGCCCTGCTTGCCGGGAGCGGAGGAGATGATCTGAAGCCAGACCACGCCCTTGTCGGTCGCCCACTTTTGAGTCTTCTGCATGCTGCCGCCGCCGTAGTGCTTGACGACGTAGGGGCAGTCGTGGTTGGTCCACTCAAGCACGACATATTTGCCCTCATAGCTGTCGAGGCTAATGGACTTGCCGTTGGATGCTGGCAGAGTGAATTCGGGAGCGTCTGCCCCGGGAGCCGCCGACGCTTCGGTCCCCTTCTGGCCCTGTGCGACTACAAGTGCGGTGGCGGCAAAGATGCCGAACACGCCAATTGAGATGAGATGTTTTACTTTCATTGGAGTTCTCCTTCATTCGATAGGTTTGAAATCTTGAGGTCGAGTTCGAAGCCGGGGGCATTGCCCGTGCCCATCAGCACTCCGCTGAGGCGGGTCGGCTTGGTTGATGCGTACTCGGAGATGGGCATTCGGATAATGAATCCGTTCGGCTCGGCTTTGACGCTATAGGACGGCATGAGCTTGATTGTGTCGCCGTCTTTGGGCATGAACGAAAGCTGCTTTGGCGGGTTGAAGGCACCTTTGGAGAGTCCTTTGAGGACGATGTCCTTGCCGTCTTGGAAGGCGGAAAACTGCCATGCGGCAGGCGCCTGCGGCCATTGCTTTTGAACAGCTGCCATACGCGGAGCCCACGTTACGCTAGGTTTGGCCTGGGCCGCTATCGGAAGGTTGATGCTCACCTTCTCCCGTGCCGGGACGCAGGATTCCTCACAAATGAGCCAGGTAGCGTTTGCTGAAATCGTGATGGTGGTGCCGACCTTGGCGGTCTTTGGCGGCGTCACCAAAGCCATCAGAATGACCTCATCCTCATAAATAAAGGTTGTAAAGCCGTCTTGTGGGTGAATCTTGGGGATGGGCCATTTCAACTCTCCGATCTTCCAGTCTGGGGGGAGTTTATAGTCGATGCTCGTGGCCTGCCCGGAGTCGCCGGGGAACTGCCAATAGCTGTGCCAGCCTTTGTCCATCGTCATACGCAGACCGAGCCAGAACGGCACACCGGGCTGGACGAAACTAGACGACGAAACCAGCATCGCCGCGCTGTGGGGGCTGGTGTCTTGGCTTGATCCGGAGATGAGTAAGGTGGCTAAGAATGCGTATATCATCGTTTGGAAAATCTTTTGTGAAACCCTCGTGGCAGTAGGAAGCACCCAACGCCCGGAAGAGTTCCCTCAATATGCGCTCTGACGTCTCAAGGTGCATAGTGTTCAATCAAATATTGAGTAGCGGCGGTTTGTATGAGGTTGCTTGGAGTGAAGTGGATAATGGACAGTGGTGGAATACGAAGCCGCCGTCCTCTTGGGAAGCATCCTTTGGCTTGTGGCGTTGGTTATGCTCAACCGCAAGGGCAGGCTGAAAAACCCTCCTTCGCTTTGGATGCGGGCGCTGGTGGTCGTCCTGATCGCCTTGTCGCCGCTTTTTCTCTAAGCCGCGTGCCATGAGATTGTCCTACTGAAAATATGGACATTGTTCAGTTCGGGAGTCGTGCGATTCCCGTAGACTGGACTCTTGTTTAGCCCTAACTGGAGGCCAGTCCATCATGATCATTCCCATCCTTGCCGTTGAGAGCGTTGAAGCGAGCTCTGCCTTTTACACTCACAATCTTGGTTTTTCCGAACTTTTCAATATGCCGGGAGAGGACGGCTCCGCGATGTTCGCAATGGTCTCTTCTGGGCCAGGAGTCAACGTCGGCCTGAGCAAGCAGCCCGGACTGGCGAATAAGGGTGTTGGCGCGGTCTTCATGCTTTATGTTTCCGAAGAGACGGATATCGACGCCTACTATGAAGAGGTCAAATCCAGGGGGACTGCTATCGAGAAGGAGATCGGCGACGAATTTTGGGGAGACCGAACGTTCTCGGTGAAAGACCCCGACGGATACTATGTAAGCCTTTGCAAGACGGTCAAACAGGTGTCGATAGAGGCAATTCAGTCGGGGGGCACACAAGGCTGATCGCTGGGAACGTCAGAATCCATTTATAAAAGGCACGAAGATTGCCTGTTAAGACTTTGATAAGAAGTCCCAGTCCCGGACTTCAAGACTGGCGCATTTGTCCGATGATGAGGCTTGAACCTCAAAGTCCCATAGGAAGTGCGTCACACGGACGAAGGTCCGAAACCTGTACACTGGTCCGTAACGTAGGAAGTTTTGGAACGTTTGAAACACAAGTCGAATTCGATGAAAAGATACTTATTCCTTGGCATAGCGCTAGTTTTGACGGTGGTGGCCTTCGCACAGAAGAGCCCATCGAACAGTGCGCATCTACCCTCGCAGGCTGCAGCGGACCTCATTCGTGATGCGGCTGGCGCTGACGGGGCGTTTCTTGCCGCCGGTTTGGTGAAGGATAAGTTCGACAGCGACGATCTATCGACGCTGATGCAGTTTGGCGACGACGAGATTGTGGTCGTTGCTCTAAAGGGCAGTCAGATCAAGCAGGCTTTTGAGCGTTCTATCGCCCTATATCCCGAAGCGAACACCAGCTTCCTGCAGGTCTCCGGCTTCGAAATCGAATTTGACGGCAAGGCCGACCCGAATTCGAGAATTCGCAGCATCACGGCAGGGGGGTCGCGTCTCGACGAGAATAAGACCTACAATATCGCTATGCCGGCGACGCTTGGCCGTGGCGGCTTGGGGTACTTCAAGATATGGGACAAGAACAAAATCACATCGACGCTGTCGGGAATGACGGTCGAAAAGGCGCTCAAAGGCAAGAAATCCGCCGAAAGTCGCGCACGCTGGGTCAATATCTCGTCACAGTCGTAGGTGTTGCCGCTGTCGTGTCGGCGTGTGCTTTTACGGCTACCGACCCAAGCCAGTCCCAAACGGGTTCACCCACCCAATCCGCTCCTAAAGCGGAGAGCTACGCCTTCGATCAGGCGAAAGCTTGGGCGCATCTCATGAAGCAGGTGGAGTTCGGTCCTCGCGTCCCGGGAACCGATGAGCACGTGAAATGCCGCGATTACATTGTCGAGGAGATGAAGAAGCACACCGAGAACGTGCGGCTTCAGGAGTTTGTTCACGTTTGGTCCGCAACCCGCGCCCGCAAACAGATGTGGAACATCATCGGCGAGCAGGGCTGGAAGGATGCGAAGGTGCGTATCGTGGTATTGGCGCACTGGGACACTCGTCCGACGGCCGACATGGAATGGGATTCCGACAAGCAGAAGCAGCCGATCGCCGGCGCGAACGACGGCGCGAGCGGCGTCGCTGTACTGCTTGAGCTGATGCGAGTGATGAAGGACAAGCGGCCCGCCGACCTTGGCATCATGTATCTGATGACCGACGGCGAGGACCTTGGCCCAAGCCTGGAAGAGATGTTCTTGGGAGCGGTTCACTTTTCCAAGAATCTGCCCAGCCCGAAGCCGGATTACGGCATTTTGCTGGACATGATCGGCGACAAAGACTTACAGGTACCGATGGAGCCAAATAGCATGCGTCTCGCCGGTCCGCTGGTGAACGCCTTCTACAGCCATGCACAGAAGATTGGCATGTCGAGCACGTTCCCTAAGAAGATCGGGCCCGAGATTTATGACGATCACCTAGCCTTGAATGAAAAGGGTGTCCCGACAATCGATCTGATCGACTTCTCTTACGATCCGTGGCACACGCTGGCGGACACGCCGGATAAGTGCTCGGCTGAGTCTCTGGGCAAGGTCGGGAAGATGATGGAGTCTTGGCTGAGTCAGAAGCCAGTCTGGGCTTATCCGAAACAGTGACCCTTAGTTGCCATTTTTGACTGTACGATCACTCCAGAACTGCCGTTATGGAGGGTACCAACCCTCAGATTGACCCTCCATATCAGCAGATATGGAGAGATTAGAGGCGGTCTTCCAGACTCTCAGTCTGGTGGACTGACGGGGTTTCATGTAGCAGCACCAAGGGACGAAAGCCGCAAAGCGGATTTCAGATGCCAACGCCTGCACATATCAAGTCCCGACCGTGTACGAGAACGCCCGAAGTCGGCGTATGATTGAGATATATGAGCGACACTGTGTCCCGGGCCTACGAGATCCTCGCGCGCATACGCGAAGCTGCGCCTCCGGACCCCAAACTCCAAAACTACATCGCCGCGCTTGAGCAGCAACTGGCGAAGGACGACGCCGGACGAGAAGAGCTTGAAAAGCTGGTCGCCGAATATGAAGAGGCGTACCAAAAGCTCACCGCGCCCGCCAATCGGACCGGCGTTTTCCTGAACTGGCTGGATGACAACCACGAGCAAGCGATGATCGCGCTGGGCGATACCGACTACGTGGTGCTCGTGGACCCCAAGGTTGACAGTGAGCGCTTGGTGCGTGGCACGCGCGTGAAGCTGAACGAGGCTTATGCAGTTGTTGGGATATTGCCAGAATCGGAAGCTGGCCCGATCGTAAAGGTTGGCGAGGTCTTGGACGAAAACCGCATCCGATTGGGCTCAGACACGCCCCAAGCCAGCGGAGGACGAATCGTCCTGCGTGGAGCGAACCTGAAGGACGCGAAGATTGAGGTTGGAGATGAGCTTCGGCTGGAGGCTACGGGAAGGGTTGCGATCGAGCACATGCCCAAGCAAGAAGTTCGAGATTACTTCTTTGAGGAAGTGCCGGAGATGCCTTGGGAGAAGGTGGGCGGGCAGCAGCACGCCATCAGCTTGATCCGCGAGACTATCGAACACCCGCTGCTCCACCCCGAGATTTACGAAAAGTACGACAAGAAGCCGATCAAGGGCATCTTGCTGTTTGGCCCTCCGGGCTGCGGCAAGACGCTGATCGGCAAAGCCACCGCTTACAACCTCACGAAGGAATACGCCGCGCGTGTGGGCCATGAAGTGAAGGAATACTTCATGTACATCAGCGGCCCTAAGATTTTGAACATGTGGCTGGGCGAGACGGAGCGCATGGTGCGGGAGATCTTCACAACAGCCCGTGAGAAGGCCAAAGAGGGGCGTTTGGTGTTCATCTTTATGGATGAGGCCGAATCGGTCCTGCGAACGCGCTCCAGTGGACGCTGGCTAAATATCAGCAACACCGTCGTGCCCCAGTTCTGCGCGGAGTTGGATGGTCTGGTGTCTTTGGACAACGTTGTGTTGATGCTGACCTCGAACCGCCCGGACTACATCGACCCGGCGGTTCTAAGGCCCGAGCGGATCGATCGGAAGGTGAAGATCGGTCGTCCTGATAAAGACGCCACCCGACAGATTCTTTCGATCTATCTCAAGCCCGGACTTCCGCTTGATCCCGAGCTCATGAAGCGATATCAAGGCGAGGAGGATTGTGCTCGCGCTGAGCTGATCGAGAAGACCACTGAATTCATCTGGCGCAAAACTAAGGAAACGGAGTTCTTGAAGGTGAGCCTGCGAAACGCGAGTACGGAGACGCTGTATTGGCGCGACTTGGTGAGCGGGGCGTTGCTAAAGTCGGTCGTGGATCGGGCGAAGGAATATGCCATCCGCCGAGCCGTTGCTGATCCGGATAAGCCGAACGGGATTACTCTGGAGGATTTGGAGACATCGGTCGCGGCGGAGTATAAGGAGAACGAAATCTTCCCGAAGGGTGACACTCAGGAAGACTGGCTGAAGCTGCTGGATTATGAGTCGGAGAATGTGGCGGCGGTGAAACCGGTCGGGCGCAGTCGGGGTGAAGAGTTTCACCGGAAGAGCATGAACTAGGGTTGCTCCTGGCACCAGTTAGCCGGTCAGGCTGAGAACTTATAGCTTTCTTAACACGAGAGGATTAGAATCTCACCATGACTGGGGTTTTTCGTATTTGCGTGCGGCTTGCTTTTGTGAGCCTTGTTCTCTGCTTAGCTACCGCCCACGCCCTTGCCTGGGACCACAACGGACACCGACTTTCTGTCCTTATCGCGCTGGAGTTCCGGCCTGACCTCAAGCCCCGCTTGGAGAAGCTGATCGTCCATCTTCCGAACAGTCGGCAGTGGCGAGAGTTAAAGGCGGGCGGGTTTTCGCAGAATTCGCGCATGGAGGAGAAGGGCGATCCGGACAAGTGGATTGCCGATCTCATGACCGATCTGCCCAAGATCGCCACGTTTGCCGACTGGATTCGGGACTACGCCGTAGCCTCGAAGCATTCTGCGCACCACTACATCAACCTTTCGTACGAAACGAATGGCCGCAACGAATTCTTGCGCGAGCCGAACGCCGTTACCATGACCGATTCGTACGTGAAGTATTTTCCCAAGGAGGCACCCGAGCAGGCTTGGGCTGTCGCATGGCTGACGCATCTGATCGGCGATCTGCACCAGCCGCTGCACTGCATCGCCCGAAAGCTTCCCGACGGGCAGAGCGACCGGGGCGGCAACGGCGTAAAGCACGGCAACTCTAACCTGCATGCCTACTGGGACAACCTTTTTGACGACAAGGCGCGAAGTCTGGGCCTGCCCGCATATGCCAAGCAGCTCTACGCTGAAGGCTATTCAAAGCTGGATGCCGAGGACAAGGCGGCTTTTGACAAGAAGCGAGCCAACCAGAATCCGATGTCCTGGGCGATGGAAGGGCAGGAGGCTATTCGGGCGGTCGGCTATCCTGCCGACAACCTGGTTAGCGACTACGACAAGGCCGCGCTCAGAGTGGCGGAGACACGGATTCTGCTCGCTTCCGCTCGGATGGCCGATGTTTTGGATAAGTTGATTCCGAAGTAGCTATCAGCTATCGGCTATCGGCAATCACGTTGGGGATCGCCGATAGCTGATTGCCGATAGCCGATAGCCGATAGCCGATAGCCGATAGCCGATAGCCGATAGCCTACTTGCTGTGATCGAACAGTGTGCCGGGCTTCATCGCTTTGCCGTACATCCACCCGGCTCGCAGGGTTTTCTGTTCTTCGGTGGCGTTCGGCAATTCGACGACTCGCTTTACCGTTCGCTTGCGGATTTGGACCGTTGACTTCACGGTGTCGGTGCCGCTTTCTCGCTTGATCGTGAGCGTCAGGACTTCACCCTCGGCGACGCTCTCGATGAGCGCGTTCATCGCCAGAACGCCCGACCGGGTGGTGTCGCCGCAGGCGGGCTTGCCGTTGATCGCCACGATGAGATCGCCGACCTTGAGCGCATCGCGGACGTCGGCGCGGGGGTTGCTCACCCGGATCGCCTTTTCCCCGGGCATGGGCGCCCAGTTGAACCCGAGGTCCTTGGTCTCCTCCTCCACATCCTTCATCTCCAGGCCCATACGAGCCAGCTGCTCGGGCACGGGCATATCCCCGGCGTCCATGACGATCTTGTCGTAGTAGGCGCCCATCTCGGGACCGCCGAAACGGATGCACTGCCGCCGAATCTCATCTTCGGGGAATCCCGCCTGATCGTCTTTGCACATCTCCCAGAGAGCCTTCATCACATCGTCGAGCGAGCGCTTTCCGCCTGTGAGTCGCCGAATCTCGACGTCGAGGCAGAAGCCCGCCACCCAGCCGTAGTTGTAGTAGCTGATGCGATAGCCGTTGCTGTTGCCGCGTCCGTTGTTCGTTTCACCGACGCGCATGCTTGCTTCGTGCGGGCTGACCTCCAAATGGGCGGCGTTGTTCTGCACGGCGTTGTGGTTGTTGACGAGGACGCGGTAAAGCTCCTGATCGTCAAAGAGGTTGTAGCGCGTGGGCAGGAGGTGCGCGTAGTAGTCGGTCACCCCCTCCAGCCACCACAGCGCGCCCGTTTTGGGGAGCTGAGTGTAGTCGAACGGGCCGAGCACGGCGGAGCGGATGCGCTTGACGTTCCACAGGTGGAAGTATTCGTGCGAATAGACGCCGATGGTGCCCACTCCCATGCCTGCGGCCATGCTGATCGAGGTGCTGTTCAGGTGTTCCAAGCCGCCTGCGCCGTCTGTCCGGTCGTTGACGTTGAAGTGCCAGACGTAGTGCTTGAACGGCAGGCCGCTGAAGAAGTCGGCTTGGAAGTCGGAGATGTACTTGCAGATGCGGATGAGATAATCGCGGTCGACGAACTCCTTCGCGGCCCCTCGCAAGGCGATCGAGTGCGTCCTTCCCCGCGAAGCATAGGTGTCGATGATGAGGTCACCCATGGAGACGGGGCAGTCGGCAAAGACGTCGTAGGTGGGGGCCGAGTAGGTGTGCTCTGAGCCACGCACGGGGTCGAGGCCGGTTGCAATCTTCCAGTCTTTCGGGAGCTTGACGGCTAGGCGACAGTCCTCCTCCTTGCGTCCGACGACATACACGTAAGTTGCCGGGCCGGGGTACTCCAATGCTCCGGCAACGAAGGCGCGGGGGACCGTGTAGGCGAATGTCACCTTCGTTCCGGGCTTGGCGATCATGCTCCAGGTGTAGGCGTTTGGCTGGCGCATTTCGATGGTCTGACCGGCTCCGTCTTTGGCGGTGACTTCTTTCATCGTCCGTGACATCTCTTGCAGGCGGTAGCTTCCCGGGGCCCAGTTGGGGGCTTGGATGTCGGTGAAGGTAGTGTCGGCGGTGAAGCTGACGGCGACGCGAAGCTCTCCGGCGTCAGGCATGGGTTCGACGGTGTAGTCAATCGTTGCAAAGCTTTGGAGTGCGGCAAGTGCAAGACTGGAGATGAGGATAAAGCGGGAAAGAGGTTGACCGCGCATGATCGTATTATAGCGGGGTTGGTGGGAGCTGGGAGTTGGGAGCTATGCCTTTGTAGCCTCAATCCTTGGGGGAGGATTGAGGCATTGTGTCGGCATCCCATCTCGCTATACTGGGACAAGAGATGACACACGAGCAAGCGGACGAAATCGTCGACGGCTTATCTTCGGCGGGGTCAGTCTTCCCTAGAAAGCTGACAGAGGCTGAATATTCTGCATTCCTCGATGTGACGGTCAGTGTCGGCTGCTTTTACCCAATGATCGACTTAGAGTATAAGCCTGCTTACGCGGACCTGTTCTGCGATCAGGTCCAGCAAGATCGATTGGCAGCGTTAAGGGCGGGTGCTCCTCTCAATGCAGAAGAGCAACAACTCTGGGATGACAAGTGCGATTCGCGCACATTCTACGCGACTGCAATATGGATTGAGAAGATAGTTAGCACACGAACAAAGCGGGCAGCCTACTTGCTGGCACAGACCGTTGAATGCGGTCAAGGAAGCGACTTTGTATCCGCTTACGCCCCCACACGCAACATCAAATGGCTGCGTGATACGATTCTCGAACGAACATCCGACTGGTTCGGCTTAGACTGCTCGATAGAGAGTCAATTCCCTGAAGAAAGAAAGCTGGCGGACGAAATACAAAGCTTATGGCAGGAGCAGTGCATACCCACCGGAGATAGGCTAGATAAGCAGCTCGTGGAAGAGATACAGCAGACAGTTGCGTCAGCAGAGAGATGGCAAGCGCAGGCACAGCTGTCTGGCGAGCCATAGTCCAGTCAATGCCGACTCTGTCGCAAGACACAGCATCAAGTCTTCGTCGGACTCCATTCTCGAAGGTTTCAGCTACCCAAAATCATCGCATTCAGCAGCATCTTAAAGTGTCCAGGCCACATTGCTCGCTCGCTCGGGTCGAACATAAAGATCACCGCACGACCTCGTCCCACTGACTCTTCGTGCGCCCAGACCGTCCCAGCAAGGGCTTTGTTGGTGTCTTCGCCCCACGTCCAGCCCGAGAGCAACCGAACTTTCTCGGCTTCGGCGGGCAGAAGCACCGCGCCTTCGTTCACTTTCTTAGCTTTGTAATAGGTGGTTCCATCGACCGGGATCGCTATCCGAACCGTCTCGTCCTTTTCACGGGGATAGCCATAGCTCAAGAAGGACTTGGGATCGATTGCTGCTTCAAAGAGCGTTCCAGGGAGGTAGGGCGGATCCTTATCTTTGTCCAGCTTCGATTCTTTGAGATCGACATAGCTCTTTTCACCCACGGCGGCCCTAGCGCCGAAGAAGACCGCACAGCCTCCTGCCTCTACCCACTCCTTAAACTTTGCCGTCGAGGCCGCGCCACCCGGGAGAACGATGCATGTGTACTCGCTAAGATCGCCGTTGAGGGCTCGTGAGCTAAGGGGAGTGAAATCTAACTCAAAGACACGCTCCATTAAGTACCAGAACGGGCCATATCCGGTTGAGCCGGTTGAACTGCCAAAGACGACGCCAATCTTTGGCTTTTTGATTGGGGCAACCTGATCGGAACCGGGGCCGTAGCGCTCGGCCTCGGGATAGCCGCTTGTGATGGGCCAGAAGGTGACGCCGAACTTACCGGCGATCGCTTCGAGCTTCTTGGTGTAGCCGTCTTCGTTCCGTCCTCGGAGAATTAAGAACGAGCCCTTGGGAATCGTGCCCGTTGCCATTTTTAGGTCTTTGCTGGTGCCGTAGCACTTTACGCCCTGCTGGGCAAGTGCAGCGATGGCGAGGATGTCGTCCTGATCGGTGTAAGGGAGCCAAAAGCCAACCGTGGCCTTTTCAGGCTCATACAGCCCGCCGCCTACTTCCCAGCCGCCGGTTGCCACAACTTCGGGAGTGGACTCACACCACCAAGCTTTAACGTTGAAGAGGTAAGGGAGTCCCCAGCCGGTGAGGTCGTAGAACTCATAGTTTCCAGAATCAGGATCGCTGTCTTCCTTTTTCTCAAGCTCACGCCGTCGAATCTGTTCTTTGAGGAACTCTGGCTCGAAGTCGCTTCCCGGCTCAAGGAGGGCTTTGGCGAGCTGTCCCCGCGCTTGGGCCATTTCGATAACCAGCGAACCGGCAGGAAACTCGGTGGACTCTTTAACGCCGGTCCAGTAGTTGTTGGCGTCCTCTTGCTTCCAAGCCTTTCCAGCGACAGTGAATTCGATGCCGTGTCGAAGTAGGAGTCCGGCAAGTCTATCGAGTGGTCGGAAGTCTTCGGATGTGATGACGACGCGCTTGAATTTGCCCGCGTGAGCGCCAGTAACGCCCTTGAGTTTGAAGCTGAGGAATGAGGTCAGCAACTCTTCTCGCTTTGCCGCCGATTCTTGGATCACCGACATCGCCGAGACGAAATGCCCCGCCATCCCATCGCGGAGGGTCAGGATCGTGTCGTCGTCACGCTTTCCGGAGAGGACACGTCCTCCGTCGGTTTCGTGGGTCATCCCGATCGCCCCATTCAAAGAGGTCCAGCTATCGAGGTAGCCCGCGTAATAGAGGTCGAACGTGTCCTTGATAAAGTACATCCAGCCGTTCTTGTCGAAGTTCTTTCCGATGGCTCGCCCGAACGCTTCGGTCCATTTGTTCATCCGGTCGCGGTCGGCGTTGGCGTTCTGCGACATTGCGTTGGGTGGGAAGAAATAGTTGCGCACCTGCCCGTGCTGATCGACATACACCTGGGGATTCCACTTCTGGAACTCTTTGACTTCGGCGCGAGATTCGTCCTGGGAGAGGATAATGCGGTCGCGGTTCATATCGAACCGGTAATGGTTTGCCCTACCTGTCATTGAACTGGGAGTTTCGCGCTCGAAGGCGTTCCGTTCCGGGCTGCCGACGGCGACCGAGTTGTACCAAACGACGTACCGCTCGTGTCCATCGGGGTTGTATGCCGGGTTCACGAAGACAACCGTGTTCTCCAGCGTCTTTTCAACGGTGGCGTTTTTAGAGGCGGCGAGGTTGTAGATGAGCCACATCCCAGACTCGAACGAGGCCGTCTCGTCGCCGTGGATGCACTCGTTGATCCACACAAACGCGGGCTGCCTTTTGATGATCGCGGAGTAGTCGGTTCCTGGCTTGGGGTTCGCCAAGGTCTCCATGTCCTTGCGTATCTCTTCCAGCCTGGCAATGTTTTTTGGCGAGCTGATCACTGCCACGCGAAGGGGACGGCCTTCGGGGGTCTTGCCGTAGTTAATGACCTTCATCCGGTCGGAGGCTTTCTGCTCGATCCCTCTGAGCACTCGCTCCTGGTCGGCATAGACGGTGTGACGCTCTCCGGGCTGATATCCCAAAATCGACTCTGGTTTGGGGATCGCCGAATTGTAGGGCGCATACCCGTGGAAGTCGAACGGTTTGGGCGCAAGGCTGAGCAGACTGTAGGCGAGAAGTGTGGTGACAAGCACAAGCGGATTATACGCCCGTGGGGGTCGTATGAAGGTAAGTCCCCGCCCCTATGGCTTTGGAGCGGGGTGGTTGGGAGATGAGATGAAAGGCTAACCGATAGAGAATTCTCTTTCCGAGACTCTCTGCCACGTTACGTCAAGTGCACGCGCAACCAGATCGAGGACCTGCTTGAGCGATACTTCGTCGAGTTTGATCTCGTCAATGACCACTCCTTCGACCTTGCTCGCGTCAATCTTGATGTCGGCGAGTGAGGCAAGCGCTCTGCAAATCTGATCGGCGGTTGCGCCTTTCAGTTCTATCGTGAACTTTGTCTCCATCACGTCTTGGATGGCGAGGGATTCACAAACGACGTCCTCAGTTTCGACGAGGCGAATACCAAGGTGGTCGGTAAGCTTTGCATCGACGGACTCAACGATGTTGAGCTCGGGGAGATCCTGGGCTTCGGTTGCGTCCACGGCATCGATGGCCCCCGCATCGACCAGCTTCGCGCCAATGATCAGTCGCGGAGCATCCGTAGGCTCGATGTCGGCCACATCGATCGGGTCGAACACGGTGACGGTGCCCATTTCATCGATGTCTGCGATTTTGTCCGGGTCAAGCAGTTTGACGTTTACGACGAGGTGCCGACCGTCGAACAACTCGATATCCGACACGTCAACGATGTCCTTGGGGTCGAGCAATTTAACGTCGTCGATGAGGAGCGAGCCGTCGATCAACTTGACGTCTTTTGCCAGATGGGTACTATCGATCATGTCGATAGCCTGAAGGGGCTGTTGGCTTTCATGTGACTTTGCTGCGGACCCCAAAGGGACTGCGGCCAGAGTTGCGAAACCGAGGGCTGCGATCGCTGCTAGGCTTGCAGCCCCTCTGTTTTTGATTGTGTTTCTTTTCATGTGACTGGTTCTCCTATGTTTCATAGGCTCTTCTGGCGCGCCGACGCGCACAGCGCAATCCAGAAACTTAGGCTATCCCTCAAACCTGAACTCACGTTCGGAGACGTGGGTCCACTTCACTCCAGTGCTCTTTGAAAGAACATCGAGCAACGTCCGCAGACTGATCTTGTCAAATTTGGCGGTGATGTGGAGGCCGTCGATCACGCCAGGATCGACCTTCACTCCCAACTTGTCCGACGCGATCTTGAGCAGTGCGCCAGCCTGGATATCTGAATACGAAAGCGTAAGTGTCTGGTCGAGAACGAGGTCTCGGGGCTCGTTGCTTCCGACCATTTCGATATTCACGAGCTGGTCTGGGTCGAGGATGATCGTCGGAACCTCTTCGGCGCTGATGGGGCTGACTGGGGAGATCGCATCCTGGGGCACCATGATGACGCTATCGTCTGGCTTCGTCGTGGCCTTTCGGGGAGTCGCCGAGATCGGGATTGCAACGAGTAGGGCAAGGACGGTCGCCGAGACAAGGGAGATGCTGGCCGCGCCGCGTGACTTGATGGAGCGGCTGTTCATGTTTTCGATTCGCTGGCTCAGCGATTTGAACTCTCGTGT
The DNA here is from genome assembly GCA_019638775.1 of Fimbriimonadaceae bacterium. Taxonomy (NCBI): domain Bacteria; kingdom Bacillati; phylum Armatimonadota; class Fimbriimonadia; order Fimbriimonadales; family Fimbriimonadaceae; species Fimbriimonadaceae bacterium. Next base: position 1,327,517 of record JAHBTD010000001.1, read on the forward strand.
GACGGAATAAACCGTTGACGGGGGGTAGGGCCGCTTGCACGCGACGTGAATGAGGAGTTCGCAGTACGCTTTTCGGCCGATGTTCGTGATGCGCAGAACTTCGCGGTCGCACAGCAGTTCGCTTTGAGAGGCGAATGCACACCTGGAAAGCCAGACGAGGGGGTTAAAGAAGAATAGGCATCCAGAAAAGGCCGCCAGCCAGCCGACGATGAGGTCGCCATGCTTGATGTGAGTCATTTCGTGAACGAGAATGGCCTCCTCTCGCGCTTGATCCAGGCTGCCGATCAAGGATTGCGGCCAGCAGATCACAGGTTGGATCACACCCGAAACGCACGGTGTTTTGATCTCTTCCGATACGATAATCTTTGGCGTTCGCCTCAGGCCGACTTGATGAGCGATCTTCTCAACGAGGCTGTTGAGGCTTGGCTCCGCGATGGATGCCGATTGCATTCCGCGCTTGAATCTGAATTCGCGGTAGGTGAGGAGTGTGACGGAGGTCAGCGCGCCCACAACCCAAAGAAGCATTAGCCACGACGGCAATCCACCCTTCTCACGATCTGCAGAAGCAGTGGGCTGGTTCTGCATCAGGAGCGTGTCGCTGGGCTGTCCTTCCAACTTGCTAATGATGAGGGTCCCGGTGTTGGCTTCGGGAAGAATGGGCAGGGGCAGCGAGACGGCGAGCCCGATTATCAGGTGCAAAAAGGCGATGCTCCACAAAATGCTGCGCAGGCGTGGGTGGGAGAACGCGGCCCGTGACGTGATAAACCACACGAGCGCGAGCAGGATACTTCCTTGAACGCAGGTCCAAATCAAGCGCTCCAGAAGCAGACTCGGCTCAATCATCGCTGCCCTCTTCCTCGACCCTCATGGCGAGCTTTCGTAAAACCGCCTCTTCTTCTGCAGTGAGCCCCTTCGACTGAGCGAGGTAAGCCACGATTGGGGAGGTGTCGTGGCTTAAACTCTCGCGGACGAAATCTTTCACGACGCCAAGGAAGAACGCCGACGCGGGCACCTTGGAGAAGTAAGCGTAAGTGCCGTCTTTGATCTCACGATCGAGGAAGCCCTTCTTGCGCAGGCGCTCCATGACCGTTTGAACGGTTGTTCGTGCGTAGCCTTGTTCCTCTCCGTAGCTTCCGGCTACTTCGCCGACCGTTGAGGGTCCACGAGTGACCAAGAAGCGAAGGACTTCGAATTCAAGCTTTCCGAGTTTTGCAAGTTTTCTCATGACTACATCCGTAATCATGATTCAAGACGCATTGTTGAGTCAAGTTAGTTCCCAAATCGCTTTAGAAAGTGTTAGCGGTTGGCCTGACCCCGCAGTTCCTCGACCGATTTCATCCCACGCTTTGCCAGCTCTGCAGCAAGATGAGCCAGCGAGTTCGGGGCCATCATCGGTCCGCCGTAAATCCACCCCGTATAGACCTGAACCAGGTGCGCGCCGAGCTCGATCTTGCGCACGACGTCCTCCCCGGTAAAGACTCCACCAACGCCGATGATGACCATATTTGGATCAGTAGATCGGGCGATCTCGGCAAGCATCTGGTCGGAAAGGGTCTTCAGCGGTTTCCCGGAGAGTCCTCCTGCTTGATTCGGATCACGCTGGAGGACATCCCGCCGGATGGTTGTGTTCGTGGCGATAATGCCGGTGAGGTTCATTTCGTGGGCGACTTGGACGACATCTTGGAGTTCGGCGGGAGAGAGGTCGGGGGCGACTTTGACGAACGTCGGGCGTTTGTCGTCGATCTGCTTCATGCCGGTAAGAATCTCTATCAGCGGCCCTTTTTCTTGCAGCCCTCGCAGGCCGGGGGTGTTGGGCGAGGAGACATTGACGACGAAGTAGTCGCCCAACCCGTGCAACAGTTGGTAGCTCCCGGCGTAGTCTTTCGCGGCGTCTTCCACTGGTGTGATCTTGGATTTGCCGAGGTTGACTCCGACGGGAATGCTGGGAGAGGCGATGCGAAGGCGGTCGGCGATGCGGGCCGCGCCGTCGTTGTTGAAGCCGAAGCGGTTGACGATGGCCTGCTCTTCGGGGATGCGAAAAAGCCGGGGCTTGGGGTTGCCGGGCTGGGGGTGAAAGGTGGCGGTGCCGACCTCGATAAAGCCAAAGCCGAGGTCCTCCCACTGGTCAACAGCGACTGCATTCTTGTCAAAACCTGCCGCCAAGCCAAGGGGGTTCGCGAATCGGACGCCGAAGAGGGTTTGCTCCAGGCTCGGATGGGTGAATCTGGGGACTTGGGCAAGGCCCGACTGAATCGCCGCCATGCCCATGTTGTGGGCTTCTTCAGCGTCGAGCTGGAAGAGGAGTGGGCGAAGTAGGGGCCAGAGGTCCATTAGGGTGATTATGGCGGGTTGGAGAGGTAAGGGTTGAAGGACTGTAAGGGCAGTAAGGATCGTAAGGAGGTAAGGACGCAAGGGAAGGAAGCATTGCCGTAACGGCGCACTGTCGCAGGCCGGCATTGCTTAAGGACCTTGCTCCCGCCTTACGACCCTTACCATCCTTACGCCCGTTCCGGCCCAATAGAGTATCATCGTCTCGGTCGGGCTCAATTGAACCGGACAAAAACTCTCGGAGGATGATGTGAAGAGATGATCAACAGAACCTTGGTTGTCGCGGCGGCGTTCGCGACTCTCGCAACTGGCGCGATGGCACAGTCAGGCTCGAACCGCCCGTGGTTCGCTCTCCAAGCAGGTGCATATTTCTTCACCAGCTCAGAGCTCCGAGATCGGTTTGGCGATCCTCTCCCTTCGATTGGAATCCAGCCGTTTACGGCAAAGATCGGAAGGGACTGGCAAGTCATCGGAGACATTAAGTTTCTGACCGCCAGCCGCGACGGAAGCCGTCTGTTCGTCGTTCCCGTGTCAGCCTCGGTCTCGAAAAAATTTGCCGACCCGGATGCCCGAGTGATTCCTATCGTTCGCGTGGGCGCTGGTCCAGCCTATTACGACTATTCGATCATGCGCACCTCTGGCCGAGTGAAGGATCGAACTTTCGGGTGGAACACCAACGCAGGAATTGACTTCGTGTTCGACAAAAGATGGGCGCTCAGCTTCCGGTATGACCAGTACAGCAAGACGGACGGACTCGATTTTAGCGGCATGACGGTCGCAATCACGTTCGGCTTGGTCCGATTTTAAAGCCGACGGTTCCGCCAATACGACATCGGTGGCCGTCGCAAAGGAACTTGAATGTCGAAATTGGCGGAGAATCCGTTAATCCAAATTGAAGAGCAGGCGGTTCTCGTTTACATCAACAGTGACGAGCACGAAGACACCTACGTCGAAGAGGAGCTTGAAGGTCTTTGCGAAGCCGCCGGAGTGGGCGTACTCGCTGGCCTGCGCCAGCGCTTGGGACGTCCTCATTCGGCGACTTTCATCGGCAAGGGCAAGGTTGAAGAGCTTGCCGCGCTGGTGCAAGAAACGCAGGCCGACGTCGCGATTATCGATGGCGAAATCAACGCCGTGCAGACTCGAAACCTGACCGAAGCGGTCAAGTGCAAGGTCATCGACCGCACCCAGCTCATCCTCGATATCTTTGCCCGCCGTGCGCACACCCGGGAGGGATTGCTACAAGTCGAGCTCGCCCAGCTTACGTATCTGCTGCCCAAACTGATGACGCTCTACACTAAGTTCGAGCGGCAAAAGGGCGGTATCGGTATGCGCGGTCCTGGTGAGCAGAAGCTAGAGACCGACCGCCGACTGGTTCGAGAGCGCATCTCTCGACTCAAGGACGATCTTGAGGATGTGCGGCGCGTAAGGAATCAACAGCGGGATAGTCGGCGGAAGTACCCCTTCCCCTTTGCGTCTATCGTGGGTTACACGAGCGCGGGCAAATCGACCTTGATGAATCACTTGTCGGGGACGGAACTGCTTGCCGACGCGATGCCGTTCGCCACGCTTGATCCGACGACGCGGAAAGTCGACCTGCCGGATGGCTACAGCATGTTCCTCACCGACACGGTTGGGTTCATTCGGAAGCTTCCAACTCAGCTTGTCGCGGCGTTTCGCGCCACGCTTGAGGAGTTGACGTTTGCCGACATCCTGATACACGTGATCGATGTGTCGCATCCATCGTGGGAGATCCAGCGCGACGCGGTGATTGAGACGATTGAGGCGCTTGGGGCGGGTGAGAAGGACACCATCACCGTGTTCAACAAGATCGACCTTGTGGAGGACCCCACAGTCCTGCGTGAATTGATCGCGCAATGGCCAAACTCGGTGGCGATCAGCGCTCTGTCGGGCGAGGGCGTCCCCGATCTCATGGCCTTGATTGTAAAGCACGTCAAGGGCTTGCTCGGGCGGGTAAGGGCGCTGGTGCCATATTCGGAGTCAGGGCTGGTGCAGTCGTGCTACGACTATGGGCGTGTGCTTACGGTGGATTACCGAGAAGATGGGATCTACATCGAGGCGGAGCTTGTTTCGGAGATGCGGCTTAGGCTGGAGCAGTATGCGGTTGGGGAGTGAGAGGCGTGTTGGCAATGAGTTGGCAAGCGGTTATCAAATGATATGAAAGTGATAGGAAAATGATAGGAAAATGATAGGAAAGTAATTTGAACATGATTGGAAAATAGTTGGCAATTGGTTAGCAAGTCGTTTTGGTCAGTGGAAACTTTTCCGAACTACTTGCCAACCAATTGACCACGCACCTTGC